>DATCMT010000026.1:0-71164 GCA_036563155.1 Rhodanobacter sp. | reverse complement strand
GACGCCACGTTGAAGGTGCTTCAATGAGGCCGCAGCGAACTGCTGCGGAACACTCCATTGTGTCCTCGGTTAGATCGCGGGGTTGAATTGCTTCAATGAGGCCGCAGCGAACTGCTGCGGAACACGGTCGGGCCACCGGTTACGGTCAGCAGGCGAGGCTGGCTTCAATGAGGCCGCAGCGAACTGCTGCGGAACACACCGTAGGCATCGTTAACCGCGCGAGTGGAGTCGGCGCTTCAATGAGGCCGCAGCGAACTGCTGCGGAACACGTCGCGGACGTTGATCGATTCGTCGGCTTCGATCATGCTTCAATGAGGCCGCAGCGAACTGCTGCGGAACACCACGGCCAGCAACTGGGATACCGCCTACACCAGCGAGCTTCAATGAGGCCGCAGCGAACTGCTGCGGAACACGACAATCAGCGTCGCGGAGTAGACCGGCGCGCTATCCGCTTCAATGAGGCCGCAGCGAACTGCTGCGGAACACACGATCGACACGCCGGCTGGGACGCGGCCCGAGCCGCTTCAATGAGGCCGCAGCGAACTGCTGCGGAACACAAGCCGTTTCTCGTCAGTTTCGCCACCCGTGCCGCCGCTTCAATGAGGCCGCAGCGAACTGCTGCGGAACACTGCACCCAGCATCCCCCGCATCGCGCAGAACGAAGCGCTTCAATGAGGCCGCAGCGAACTGCTGCGGAACACGCCCATCGAGCGGGTGTTGACGCCGGAGGCCAGCGCGCTTCAATGAGGCCGCAGCGAACTGCTGCGGAACACCCACACAGCCGCTTCGCCCGACACGTAGCCGTGGCGGCTTCAATGAGGCCGCAGCGAACTGCTGCGGAACACGCTTGGTGGTAGTACGCCGGTCACCGCGTGGACGTAGCTTCAATGAGGCCGCAGCGAACTGCTGCGGAACACAACGGCAAAGGCGACAAAGGAGAATAGCGATGGGAAGTGCTTCAATGAGGCCGCAGCGAACTGCTGCGGAACACCCGTCCTTGTTGTAGTACGTCGATACGCCCTTGACCTTGCTTCAATGAGGCCGCAGCGAACTGCTGCGGAACACGGGCCTTCAACAGGCGGCCATCTTCCAGGCCTGCGCGCTTCAATGAGGCCGCAGCGAACTGCTGCGGAACACTCAGTACGTTGCGTGCCGGCGCCTTGCTGCTGATCCGGCTTCAATGAGGCCGCAGCGAACTGCTGCGGAACACCGACCTCCCCCAACACCACTCACTCAAGGAGTACCTGCTTCAATGAGGCCGCAGCGAACTGCTGCGGAACACCGCAAGCGGACACGTACAGGTTGCACGCCCACAGATAGCTTCAATGAGGCCGCAGCGAACTGCTGCGGAACACCCGCAACTCGGACGGCGGCGTCTCGCCGTAGTAGTAGCTTCAATGAGGCCGCAGCGAACTGCTGCGGAACACGCCGCTGCGCGCGGCAGGTAGATCAAATGCAGTGGGTTGCTTCAATGAGGCCGCAGCGAACTGCTGCGGAACACGAGGCATTGATGACCGCATGGCTGACCAACATGGCGGCTTCAATGAGGCCGCAGCGAACTGCTGCGGAACACCGTCCCGTGCATCAAGAAAGGCAACAAGTACGTCGGCTTCAATGAGGCCGCAGCGAACTGCTGCGGAACACGACGGCGGTGGCTGCGCGCAACGCACGGCCGCAGGAGCTTCAATGAGGCCGCAGCGAACTGCTGCGGAACACCGCCCCTCCCGCAAGTCCTTGTGCGGTATGGCGGTTTGACGGGAATGTGCGAGGGGTGGTCGGCACAAGCGCGAGGCAGGCTAGCGCGCGCGATGCCGGGTGGCAACGGTGGCGGCTAACTATCGGATTTTCAAAGAGCATGGTGATGCGAGAGGTGGCCGGGTTTTGCGGCGTCACCGGAGCGCTCGCGTGGGAGGGGCGAAAGAGGGTGGGCGATGGTGGGCGGCCGTCACACGATGATCGGCTCGCGCGCGACGGGTTCGAATTTGTCACCGAGGCTGACCACGCGGGGTTTGACCTTGTCGGCAGGGCCGAGGTCGATGATCAGCAGGGCATCGGTGCGATGCAGGATGATGCCGTCGAGCAGTTCCAGCATCTCGGCATGCCGACGTTGGCTCATGCGGCACTGGAATACTGAAAGTTGCAGCCATTCGCCGAAACCCTTCATGGTCTTGAAGACGCGGCGCCAGCGCTTGTCGTCGCGAATATCGTAGGTTACCAGGTACAGATGTTCGTCCATGTTCGTCTCACAGGGTGCGATCGCGTTTCGGATGGGCGTTCATCGGGTGGTGAAGTTGGGGTAGTCGTCCAGCTCGCCCAGCAGGAATCGCCCCAGCAGCCGCGCCTGCAGTTCCAGCAGGCGGCGATAGCTCAGGCGATAACCGAACATGGGGTGGGTGACCTCATGGCTGAGCCTGCGCTCGAACGCGGCAATGAATCGCTTGCGTCCATCGGGGGTGAGGTTGACGCTGCCGGCGGCGCTGACGAAGTCGCTGGGGTGCACCTCGCCGTTGTTGATCACCTGGATCACAACCGAATCGGCAAGCAACGGGCGGAAGGGCTCCATCAGGTCCAGGGCGAGCGCGGGGCGACCGTAACGCGGCTGGTGGTAGAAGCCGCGAAACGGATCGAAACCCACCGCTTGCAGTGTCACCGTCAGCGTCCGCGCCAGCAGGGTATAGGCGAATGACAGCATCGCATTGACCGGATCGGTCGGTGGGCGCCGGTTGCGCCGGGTGAAATCGAACGACAGCAGCGCTTCGTCTTCGACGGTCGTGGGCTTGAGCGTGTTGCGGAAGTTCTCGAAGTAGTGCGCGGCGGCGTTGCCTTCGATGCCAAGCAGGGTCTGCAGGTTCTCGGCATTCTCGCTTTGCCGTTGAATGCGCTTCATGTCGGCCAACAGGCGCTCCGGCTTTTTTTCGAGTTTCCAGTTGCGCCGCAACTGGGTGCGGCTGTTGGCGATCTTTGCGGCCACCAGCGCTCGCGCGACGCGCAGGCAGGCGGCGTCGTTGAAGCTGGTGCGGTACTGCGCGGTGCGCAGCTCCACGTTTTTGTGGCCGTTGCCGACGGTGTGGCCGTAGAACCAGCCGCCATAGCTGTGCCAGGTGACAGGGATGTTCCGCTGCATCAGCTCGCCCAGGCACGGCGAGGTGATGTAGACATTCCCCATCAACACCACCTGCGAGACCTCGCCGATGCGGGCCTTGGCCAGCACCTGATCATCCTTGCTGACCTCCAGCACTTCACCCTTCTTTGCCAGCTTGGCGTTGAACTGCTGAATGTACAGGGGTAGTGCCTCGTGATGCGGAACGGCCAGTGGGCGCGGTGCCAGCTCGGCACGATGCAGGTATTGCACCTCGTCGGGCAGGCAGATCGTCACCAGCGAGCAGCGTGGGCATTTGGGGCTGTCCACCAGCGGGTCGGGAATACGCCCGCCGGCGGCCATCGCACGCAGCTCGGCAATCGCGTTGCGGGTCAGTGCGATCAGCTCGTCGTCGAAGGGCACGGCGACGCGCTCCTTGCTCGCCACGTAGTAGATCGCGCCTTCGTCGCACACATAGCCGTGTTCGCGCAGAAGCAGGCCTTGTGCGCACAGTTGCACGCGTTCGGGATCGTACACGCCGCGTGGCGTGTGCGGCCGCTTGCCGCGCTTGTAATCGACTGGCGTGACGGTATCGCCTTCGCCCTCGATCAGGTCGAGCTTGGCGATCAGACCGATGGTGTTGGACGACAGCGTGACCGAACGGGCGTGGATCTCGGCGCTCTCTTCGCGCGCCTTGTCAGCTGCAGGCAGGTCTCCGGAAGGCTTGTCAACGCGTCGGTGCCGGTGTCGGCCATCGACGGTGTCGGCGGAATCGGCCCACTCGCCCTGCACCCATTCCAGATACGCCAGCCGCGGGCAATACACGTGCTCATTGAGCATGCGCACCGGAATCAGCGGCTGGTCGCCGCCCAGCTCCGGGAATGGCAGCTGCAAGTCCCCCTGCTTCGGTTCCATCGGACGTCGCTCCCCTGCGTCTGTCGATGATCCTTAACGGTCAAGCTTTTACTCTGGTTTCACTTGGTGGGGCAAGGGTGATACCTGACGATGCGACGTGCGATATCGCCCTCTCCATGGCACGTACACCCATCGATCTGGACCCCGGCGACAAAGCGTGGCTGGACCGCGAGGCCCACGCGCGCAACCCGCCGATGACCGAACCGGTACGGCAGGCCGTGCGCGGTTATCGCGTCCGGCACGAAAGCCGGGGGCTGACTTGCAAGTCGCGCTGCGTCGCACCGCCGCTATCTGGGAACACAGCGATGGCTTGCACCATCAGCGCCGCCTGCGAGATGAGTGGGATGACCGCGGGCGAGATACCCGCTCGATTCGGTCATCCTGATCGACCACTTCAACAGCGTCGAAGCCGCCACCACCTTCCTGGCCAAATACAACAGTGGGCGCGCCATCTCCGTCATCACCCGCGCCGGAGTGCTCGCCGGTTTCACCGTTCGCACCGAGCCGTTGGCGCACGAGCTGCCCGATGTATTTCCGCACCTGCCGATCACCAGCGAGATGGTTGACCTTGCCGCCTCCCTGCATTGCAGCGAGCATTGGAAGTCGCCCGATGCGTTGCAGGCGGCGGTGACTGTGCAGCATGGGCTGGTGCTGGTTACGCGGAATACGCGGGATTTCAAGGTGGGTGGGGAGAAGGTTGAGGTGATGGTGCTGTATCGGGTGTGAGATGACGTGGTGGGCAACGCACGTTCACCGGTAGTGTTCTTCTTCAAACGGCAAATGCCGCGGGCGCTTCTTCCACACACCAGCGCAGCCTGCGCGCGGTGTGTGCGCCAATGCCGTCTACTTCGGCCAGCGCATCCATGTCTGCCGCCATGGCTGCCTCGATGCTGCCGAATCGCTGGATCAGGCGCGCCGCGCGACGCGGCCCAATGCCTGGAAGCCCCTGCAACACGTAGGATTGCAATGCCGCCTTGCCCTTCGGTCGGCAACCGTGGCGCGGCAATCCGCCGTTGACCAGCGCACGTCGCTGTCGTACGGCATAACCCAACGTTCGTGCCGTATCCATCGCATCGCGTGTGCGCAGCACGGGCAGGCTGATGAACAGCGCAACATTCACCAGCGCGCCGCGGATGGATTCCATGCGCATGCCGCTGGTAACCAGATCACGTGAGCTGCCTTCAAGAATCAGTGCGCTGCGTAGTTCCGCATGGGTCAGGCGTAGCGCCTGATCGAACAACCGGCCGTCCTTGATCGAGGCCGCCAGGTCGAGCAGCGTCTTGCGTTCGAACAGCAACGCGTCATCCACGCAGTAGTCGCCTACCGGAAGGCGTCGCACCTCCACAGCAAACGCACCGCACGCCGCGATGGCCGCAGGCATGGGGCCCCGACATTCGCGGTCATCCATGACGAGGCGGATCGCGTCGCTGCGCTGTTCGCCTGAAGGGAGCGGGTTGTCCAACGGACTGCCCATCAAGTGTGGCACGGGTCGAAGGTAGTCACTGGCAACTCCGTTGCGGCGGTGGCGGCGGATCCATTGGCATCGAAATTATGGAAATTCCCTGTGACATATGCGTAACGGAAAATCCGTAGCTATGCTGTTGCTGAATTGGCCGGGTTCGGCGACGAGGCACCCACAGTGGACAATGGTACGAACAGGCCAAGCCCGAAATGGCAGCCGAAGCCCAGGGCCAGAGGACCGGCGACGGGGTGCGGGAAAGTCAGGCGCAGAAGGCAGCCTTGGCGATCCGGCTGCTGCAAGCCACGTTTGTTGCGAAACCGATAAAAATGGATTGACCGACGCTGCCGACCGTTGATCGTGATGGTTGGTAGAGTCTCGACCTGCGGCTCTGACAGGCCGCGCAGGCGGCATTCACGGCGAATCTGTTCGGCATAACCGAAGGCACTTTTCGCATGCCATGGGTGAAGATAGGGCGTGGCCGATTCCCAGATACGGCTTGTAGCTGCGTAACGGGAGGCTGGGTCGCTGCCGCGCAAGGCGCCTTCGAACAGGATGCGCCATTTGCCGCCATCGCGTTGCCAGAGAAAATGAACCTCGGCAAGTGCGGCAATCGCGTTGGCATCGAGGCCATCCCTTGCGTACACAAGGATGTGGTCGATATGCCCGTCGTTATCGGCGTCTTCCGGTAGGAAGAACGCATGGGCATGGCAATTCCCGGCAGGCAGATCGTGGCCGGAAAGCACCGGTGGAACCGGGATTCCAAGCTTGTCCGCGGACTTGAGCGCAGCGCGGCGTATCAGTTCACCGATGCGTACGGCGTCTTCGATGCGCGGCAGCGGTTTGCCTTGCAGGGCCAGGCGTACGCTGTGAGCCGAAGTAGGCGGACGTGATGGACGCATGGTTGCACTCGGCGAGAAGCAGCTCATGGATCGTTGGTAGGTCACGAATTGCGCTGACGGTGGCCGGCTCCAGCCGACTGCCTGCAAGTCTGCCGTGTCCAGACTGATGGCCTCGAGCAGCGCCTCGGGCAAGGTGGCTTGCAGTTGTTCGCGCGGCTTGTGGGTCATGGCGTCCCAGTCGGTTCCGGCGATGAAACTCTGGCGCCAGGACTGCCAGGCGCTAACCGACAAGGGGGCGATCACCCGCACCGGCTCCAATGCCTCACCGGTACGCATGTCCATGGACAGTTCGGACGGCACGCAGTTGGGTTCGCCCTGCCAGCGATCCAGCGCCGACGCTTCGACCCAGCTTTCGGCGCGGCCCAGAAAACTAAGGCCATCCAGCAGGGCGTGCAGAAGTTCGCCGTCGCTATCGCCGAGCGCAAGGTCCGGCCATGCCATGATGAGTTCGGCATCCGGCTGCATATGGACGAAGGCGTCGAAGATCAGGACCGGTTTGTCCTTGCTGCCTTCACGCACCGGCATGTAATGACGCGTGTGGGCGCGCACGGCGGGTGGCAACCGGTATACCGGGAGGGCTTCGCTCAAGCGTTCGATCAGCGCAGCCAGTTGCATCCTGGGATAGCGGATCGGGTCGAGTTTGCGATGCCAGGTGGCAACCAGCGCGCGCAGCAGACGCCACGGCGAGGGTGGCCATTCCACATCGGCCTCGTTGACGTGCCGCCCCCACGGGGTCGCGTGATACCGGCCGGTGGGGAAAAGAAAACGGATAGCCAGCATGATCAATCCCCGTCCGATTCGTCCCCGGTGTTCTTCTTGACCTTCTTGCCGCCGCCGTCATAGGTCACCTCAGTGACGCGTGGGTCGGCGAATCGTCCTTCCTTGGCCACGGCCTCAATCAAGGCGGGCAATGCCTGTTCGACTATTTCCAGGCTGGGCAAAGCGAAGCCTTGGGGACGTGTTGCGACGACGGTTTCAGCTTCAAGGTCGCACGCAGTGCGCAGCCGCAGGCCAGCGGTCAGGAAGCGCTGAATCTTGTACAGCGCCAAGGCGATCAGCAGTTTCTCGACCGCGTCGCCCAAGCCGAAGGCGCGAACCTGTGCCAAGTCCAAGTTGAAATAGGCGGTGATCTGCGGCGAGACGTATTCGTCGCGCGAGAACGGTACGTTGCCAAAGCCCTCCTTGGCAGTTTTACCTTCTCCGCCTTTGGATTGCCTGACCCTGTCGTTCTTGACGCCGCCACTTGCCGCGATCTGCGCATCTTGTGCTTCGATGAAGGCAGACAACGACCGCTGCAGTCGGACAATGCCACCCACTTTCTCCAGGAAAACGCCATGCAATATGGAACAAGAATCGAACTTGAGCAGTGCAGGCACAAGTTGCTTCCGTACGTCGAAGGGCTTCTTGTCATCGAATCCTATAGCGTCGCTTATCGAAGTGAACCCACCCGCGTTGACTATGTAAGGTGAGTTCAAACGGTGCGCTTCGAGTACCGAGTTCGTGAGCGCCTCACCGGCCTTGTCCTTGACCTTGACCAGCGGCAGCCCTCGCAACGGCGTAACCCAGTCGTCGTTGACGTCATCCCAGCACACGGCTTCCAGACGGTTGGCCATGCTTTGTGCCGATTCCACAAGCACCACGCGACTGCTGCCGTCCGGGCTGGAATACTCGGCTGCGCCCAGATCGGGAAAGCCGGTCGGTTGGAAGCGGGAACCTTGAAGCGGCTTGAGATGCGCTTCGATCAGCAGGCGCGGTGAAGAGGCAAGTGCAGTGAAATCAAGAGCCATGGCGGCATCTCCTTGTCAGGCGGTAGCGAGTTCAGGTTCGTTGTCACGAGTGGACGGTTGCAGGGGTTTCAACAGCCGTTTCAGATCGTCGTTAGTGATGGGAACCAACAGGGCTGCCAGCAAACGGCGGGAATCAACCGCGGTCATGTCGATGTTGCTGGTATCGACATGCAGCCCGGCAGCGAGCAGGCGCCGGGCGGCATACCGCATGGCGTCGGCGGAGCCAAGCCACAGGCGCTTGAGCATCGATGGTTCCAGCGGAAGGCGCAGGTCCGTGGCCAGCAGCCCGCAATCGCGCAATTGCTGCTCGGTGCAGAACAATGGCTTCAGCGCGGCGAAGGTGACCGGCAATGGCGTGGCGGTAGGTGCCTTGCCGGCGAAGCCGCGTGGTATGCGTGCCAGTACCAAGCCACGCAGCAAGGCATCGACTTGCGTGTCCATGGCGGGCGAGGCCAGCCACTCGGCAATGTGCACCAGTGGTGCGGTGGCAAAATGCGCGAACGGTTTGCCGACATCGCCATCGCGCAGGGCATCCAGCAACCGTCGCTGTGCGACGGCATGGAGGTTGCGGCTCAGGTCGCCCGCATGCCAGACCATGGCAGCTGAATTCGGATCCTTGGGCCAACCGCTTCTGCCGTCCGGGTCGATGGGCGCGAAATGCACGGCCATGGGCATGGAGGGCCGCTTGGCGTCATCGTCCGGTTGCAGATGCAGGCCGGCCAGTGCTGCGGAAATTCTGAACGTCGCGCTCCGATCGTCGGCGGCGATGCTCCAGGCAACGCTCAAGCGCGGAACCGGTGGGCAATTTTCGCGGGCGCCGGGGCTGGAAGCCAGATAGCCTTGCGCCTGCCCCAGTACGATCAGCACCTGCTGCACAAAGCGTGGATCGGAAAAGCGCGACAGATCGAAGAGGGCGCTCTCAAGGCGACGTACCAGACTGCGTAACCGGGCCGGGGCCTCCTTGCGCCGCGCCAGAGAGCGGAAGCGTTGCAACCAGTAATGGGTGTCGAGTTCATTGATCAGATCGGCGGCCGGATTGCGTTCCACCAGAATGCGGTTCAACGGCGTGGCCAGATACGCCTTGCCGGATCGCATCAGGAAGCCATAGCGCTGAAAGGAACGGATGCCGCGCTGAACCCCCAGTTGCGATACGGCGCGCACGAAGTCTAGGCCGTCGCGTGCAGGGCGCCGGTGCAGGGTAACGCGGCCTTCTGACAACAGGGTCCGCAGTTCATCCAGCGATGTTGGACGATCCCACAGTGGCATCCATATTTCCGCGCGCGCGGCGCTCTCGTCGTCCGGCGCCGTGCTTCCGTCGCTGCTTCCCGTGGTGCGCACCGTGAACGGATAGCTGAGTGCGGATGTGTCGCCCGATTCCAGACGGCGGGTCGCGGCAGCCGCGAACAGTACGGCGCCTTCCAGCATGAAGACGAAGTCCCACGGATTGAAGCCGGATTTGCTGTCGAATCCGGTGGTGCCGTTGGGGCCACCCGCGCCGCCGGGGGAAAACTGGCCGATGGCAGCGGAGACTTGCCCAGGTGTGGCGACACCGAACAGGCTCTCTGGAAGTTGTTGCCTCGCCAGAAGCGTTGGTTCACCGCTATCGCAGTCGATCAGGCTGACTAGCCGTTGCAGGAAGTTATTGGTGAAGTCGAGTCGCCCATCGTTGCCTCCGGTTCCCAAAAGAGGTGGATACAGCGGCTTGTCGTCCGATAGCAAGGTGGCGGCGTCAAGCCAGACCAGCGCACTGTCGTCCAAGTGGTTACGCAAGTGTCGAAGCAGCACCAGCTTTGTATCGAGGTCAGGCTTTTCTTCGATGTTGGATCGTGCAAGCACCTTCCTGATAGCGGCAACGGTTTCGCGCAACGTGGCAAGGCGAGGTGTGGCACTGCGACTTACCGGCTCCACGCCGGATTGATTGTCTCCTGGGTAAAATCCGCTGCCACCATTCCACGGCGCGAGGATAGGGGTCGGTTGATACCGGTCGAGAAAGAAAGCTTGCAGCGCTTCGCGATCCTGCGTGGTCTGCAAGGTGAACACGTCATCCATCCAGTATCCGCAGGTATCGGGATCGGCCTGCTCTGCGACCAGACGCAGTATGCCGAGTGCTTTCAGGTAGCTTGCCAGTGGTGTCGGCGTGCAGCCTTCGAGAATCAGGGTGTGGATGGAGGCGCCCTCCGCATAACGACTCCGTTCTTCGTGCACGCTGGCCGAAGTTTCGCGGCGACGGGCATAGTCGCCATGTCGTGGCATGGTTTGCATGCGGGCGGCCAAGTCGGTGAGTTGATCCAGCGCTTCCAGCCGCTGGCGAAGGCTCATGGCCTGTCCACGGCGCAGTTGCTCGCGGCGGCTGCCGTCGAAGGTGGTTTTCTCCCAGTCGATATCGTCGCGGCGCTCAGTCATGTTCGCTGTCCTTCTGCAACCAACGCAGGTGCTCGATGTCGTCGAGGTCGCGGGCGCGTCCGGCGACTTGCTTCATGCGGATCAGGGTAGGGATGGAAACGAATCGCACGGTGATGCCTGGCAGGAGTTCGCCTTGCATGGCAGCGGCGTACTCTTGCGCGAAATCGAAGGGCTCATGCACGAACACGTCCACCGAGGTTCCCGGATGGGCATTGCTGTGAAAGTTCAGCACCTGCATGCCCTTTTCTTTCATCCACTGGTGTCGTTGTTCCGGTTTGGCAAACATGTCAGCGGTGATGGGAACCGAAGGTGTACAGCCGATCTCCGACAGTGCCTTGAAGGCGCGGGCGATGTTGTCCGCGTCGAGCGCGATGACCATGTCGATGTCGGCGGTAAAGCGGATGTAGCCGTGCGCGTTGACGGCCAGGCCACCGGCCACCAGATAGCGCACCTGAGCGGTGTCCAGCGCCTTGGCCACGGTTTCGAACGCGGCCAGCTTCATGGCTTGGCCTCCCGTGCTGAGGCGCGCCAGTCGGCGATGCGCACCAGCGTTTCCAGCCAGGCCAGCCGGAACGGACCATGCTGCTTGAGCAAGGCCTGTGTCCGGGCGGTCCATGAGGCGCCTTGCCGCTCGCTGCGGCCGAGTTGCATGATGTCCAGGTGCAGTGTGGTCTCCGGCACCTCACGACCGTCGAATGCGAGCGCGGGCAGATGGTCGCCGTCCCACACGCCACGCGCGAACAGTTTCTCGCGGTCTCCCTTGGGTTCGCTTTCGCCGGGTAGGGTGCGCAGGCCCATACGTACTTTGCCGTGATGGGCGGCGATCAGATAGGCAATCAGGTCGTGGTGAGTGTCACGCGAGCCGTGTTCCAACCACGCCAGCATGGAGGCCAACTCGTGGCGGAAGTGCTTGCGCGGCTGCTTTTCGTCGGCCGTCTCGACGAAATAGCGTAGTCGTCCGCGGCCGTTTGACTTGGCCCACGGCGGCGTACCGTCGGGGTCGTGACCACTGTCTTCGAGCGCGTTCTGGAATGCTTCGTGGGCCTTGCCGAGATCATGCCAACGCCCAGCCTCGGTGACGGCGGCTGCCAGTGCGGCGTCGATGTGTAGCGACTGGCATAGTGCCGCAGCGTCAGTGGCGACATCGCCCAGGTGCTGGGGCAGCGATACCCAGCAACCGATCTGCGTCAACGGGTCGCCATCGTTGCTGTCTGCTTCGTCATCGGCTGTTTGTACGGTGACCGTGTCGACGCGCATGTTGCTTGCGGGAACAAAACCAAGATCCACGTTATAACCGCCTTCCGCGGTGTTCAACAGCAGGGTCATGCCGGGGTGAACCTGCTCCGCGCGGACCGTAACCCACTTGCGATCCAGCACATCCCAACGCCATGCGCTGCGGGACTCTCCCTTGAGCTTGCTGCCCAAGTGGGCGCTGATCTGCCCGATGGAGGCGGGGCAAAGTTCCTGGTGTTGCGGTTTGTCGATGGCGTCCAGTTTTCCCTTTTCGATATGGCGCCAGAACACTCGGATCGGCGGTATGCCGCTGTCGCGGATGTACGGTGAGATATCCACGTCAAATCCGGACAGGTCGGCGTCCGTGTTGAACAGTTCGAGGAAATCACGCCGCCGCAGCACCTGGGTCAGCGGGCGGTTGGCATCCACCTGCGGCAGGTGGGTCGGACCGACATCTTCCAGCGCGGCTAGCGTGTCGCGCGAGGCAGCCAGCGTGACGTTGTCATAGGGACGTGCGAGCCTCTCCGCGTCGGCAGCGATGTCGATCCAGAACACATCTGCCTGGTCGTGTTTGCCGTCCCGGTTGCAGCGACCAAAACGCTGCACCATCGACGCCCACGGCGCGAGTTCGGTGAACAGTGTGCGGCCGGAGATATCCACGCCGGCCTCGATTGCCTGAGTGGCGATGATGATGCGGCCGCGAGCATTTGGTTGGTCACGAAGTTGCCGCTCAAGTCTCTGCCTCTCTTCCGCACGGAAGCGGGCATGCAAAAGCAACCGTGGTACGTCGGCCAGCCGTTTGCCAAGCTCGGTGTGCAACCGCTGCGCGCGCTCGACGTTGTTGAGGATGACCAGTGTCTGGCAACCAGCTTGATGCTGGCCGACGATCTCGCCAGCCAGCGACGCGACGTAGTCTTGGATATCGCCCTTGGCGCCACCCGAGAGCGAGGTTTGCGCCCGGTGCAGCCGCTTGGATGCGCTCAAACGCTGTTGTACAACTTCCTGCGCTCGGTCGTCGGCTTGCAGGCTGGAAATCGCGAGCGTGGCCAGGTGCGGTTTGAAATCCACGGTGCCCAGCCAGTCCTTGTGCAAGGTGGCCGACACCCACAGGCTGCGGCTGGCGTGGGTGGGCGCCAGCCCGGTATCGCGACGGAAGGCTTCCAGTTGCGTGCTGGTCGGAAGCCCCGCGCCCATCAGCTGTACTTCGTCGAAGACCCACATGCAATCGTTGTGCAGCAGGGCGAAATGCACCGGCCATTGATAGCGGCTCATGCCGTAGCCGCGCATCAGAGCGCGCGAGAGCAGCATGTCCTGGGTGCCGATGATGATCGCGTCTTCTTCCGGCTGACCGGCCCATTCAGGATGGCGTACATTTTCGCTGCCGCCCATCAATACATGCACGGACACCTTGCCATCGCCCACCTTGCCATGCAGACCGAGCGATTCGAGCCAGCCTTGAACTTCTGCGGCCGTCTGCTCAACCAGCACACGCATGGGCAGGCAAATCACCAGCCTGCGCGGCGTCTGTGGGTCCGGGGTGCTCTGCGGGTTGCTGTGCCTGTGACCGCGTTTGAATAACCACGCCAGCACCACGGCGGCGGTCTTGCCCATGCCCGTGGGCACATGAAGCGCATCCGGCCACGGCTCCGTGGCCAGGCGTGTTTGATAGGGGTAAGGCAGGCGCGGCACCCGCGTCGCGTGCTGAAAGAATGCATCAAAGCTCATGTGATGCTCCGTCCTGCGTAGGTCGATCTGGCTGCCGCTGGCGATAAAAAGAGACGAGGAGTTGCGTCACCCATGTGTGTCTGTCTGGCTGCGAAGCCAGCCAATCGGCGATTTCGTACGGCAGGTGCACCACCACAGAGACGGCGGGGCGACACAAAGTGGAGGGGGGCTGATGGTTGACCATGCGGCAACTCTACTTCGCTCGAAGAATAAATACAATTACTATTAGTTAGAAGGAACGAATCAATCGAATCAAGGTATCGAGCTTGCTCTGCGTAACTCCAAGTACAATGTTCACTTGGCGCGGCCTCTTTGAAGCCTCTTGGATAGCAGGGCACCCCATGCAGCGGACCACCGCATTTCCCGCGCCAAACCCTCACGGCAGCAGCAACGCGATCGATGCCGATGCTGGACCAGGCATTGCGCAGCGCGTGACGTTCGATACCGCCGCATACAGCGCACGTTCTTGAACTAAATTGATTGTGTGACCACAACAACAATGATGTGACCACATTCTGGAGACTTGCGATGCAAGTCAGCACCCGCAATCTAAAAGCCAACCTCTCCGCCGTTTTGCGCCGGGTGCGCAATGGCGAGGAAATTTCCGTGACCTCTCGTGGAACCGTGGTGGCGCGGTTGTCGCCTCCCGCGGCGCCGTCCTTGTCCGCCGCCGACGTGCTGCAACACCAGTCCTGGGCGGTGTTACCGAGCCACGTGGTGTCGAACCTGGGGTTGGACACGCCGGTCGGCTGGCGCGGGGAAGGGCCGAGCTTCACGGATTTGTTGCTGGAAGACAGGGAGTGATTGCGTATCTCGATACCTCCGCGCTGGCACGCCTCTATCTCCCGGAGGTCGGCCGGGGTTCGGTGGTCGAGTTGGTGGGGCGCGAGGGCGTCACGCCGTGCAGCCACCTGATTGCCTATGCCGAGATGGCCGCGGCGTTGACCAAGGCGGAAAGGATGCAGCGCATTTCCGCCGCCGATCACCATGTGGTGTGGACGAAGTTTCAGTCGGACTGGCTGGCGATGACGCGTATCAGTGTCGATGAGGTGCTGTTGCAGCGTGCGGCGGCGTTGGCGCGTCGCTTCGGGTTGCGAGCCTACGACAGTGTGCATCTGGCCGTCGCCGAGCGCGTGTGTGTAACGGTCGGTGCAGCGAACCTCGTGTTCGCCTGTTTCAATGCGAAGCTCAACACGGGCGCGGGCGAGTTGGGCATGGCGCTGCTTGATATGCAGCGACCTGCTTGAAGCGCAGTGCGTTGGTATTGTGGCGTTCACCGTGCGTCGCCATGGTGGGCGTAAATCCACACGCGTAACCTGATCGGCTCCAACTCTTCTTCCTGATTGTCGACAGCAAAAATTTTGCCGCGAAGGTCGTGCGTGCGATCAAGCAGCGACGCAGCAGCGGCGTTGTCCGGACGCGGCAGGTAGCCGAGTTTGCGGCCGTGCCAGAGCACCTCGATGGCGCGTTCTTCGTGCGGGTTCCCGGGTTGGCGGCGAGACCGCCGCGCATCGCTGGGGCGAAGGTCGGACAGGACGCTCGGGCAGTCGTAGTAATGACCGCCGGCGATGCGACAGTCCTGCAGGTGGATTTGCGTGGCCTTGTCCGCGCGAGGCCTGGCGTTCGCTGCACCCGGAAGCGCGCCGAAGGCGGCCAGTGCCTCGGACAGGTGAATGAGGAAACGACGACGTTGCACAAGCGATCCCCTTTGGATGCCTGGTCGCGAACGTATCCGTCGTCCGTCTCAGGGATCGAGACGGAAGGGGATGGCGCAGTGTCCGACTATACGACTCGCTGCTGCTGGTGTATTGCTCAACGCATGCTGCCGCGCAACGCCTTCAACCGCCTCGCCGCCGAACCGAACTTCACCTTGCCCGCGTCGAACGCCTCGGGATCGAAGTCGTCGCCGAGCCAGTCGAGCAGTTCCTCGGCTTCCTCGTTGGCTTTGGCCGGGTTTTTCAGGATGTCGCACAGGCGCGTATAACCATAAATGCCACCGCAGTCTTCGGGTGGGCAGGCGCGGGCGCCGGCGAGGCAGCGGGGGTATTTGGCCTTGGCTTCGCGTGGGGTGATGGCTTCCAGAACAACCTTGTGACTCCAGTCGTCGCCGAAGTCGTAGAGATAAGTGCAACGGGTGCCGGGCTTGTCCAGGTGGTTGGCAATGGGAACGTCCCAGCCGGCGAGCATGGTGGTGTCGTTCCAGGGCATGTCGTCTTCCATCGGGATGCCGATGTCGATGCCGTTGCGTTTGTCGCCGATCTGAAACGCGTGCAGGTGCATGTCTTCCCAGCCCATGGCGTCGTTGATGGCGCAATGCAGGTCCCAGAAGCTGGCGTCGGTGGGCAGCTGGATGCGTCGCCACACTGGAGGCTTCACGCCGTCGAGGGTGATCTTGAACTGATGGACGCTTGCGGCAGCTGTGGCTGTCGCCTTGGCCCGGCTTCGTGTGGCGGGCCTGGTGGATGCAGGTACACCGGTGCCGAACCATTGCTCGAACAGCGCCTGGCCACGTGACCAGGCCTCATCACCGAGCGTGACGCTGTGAGCGTGGCCATGTGCATTGCCGATAAGGCCCTTGGCATGCAACCGGTCCAGTGCGTCCCGGGGCAGTGATTTCCAGGCGCGGTAACCGCCGAATTCTTCCTTGAAGCTGTTGGCCCACAACAGGGCCAGTATCACGTCGTCGAGGCGGTCGGCATTGAGGGTATCGTCGGACATGGGAGGCTCGTGAGATGTGGTGGTTTTCATCATAACGATGGAGTGGTGCGAGCGGGATCGGGCCGACCATGAACGGTATCGTTGCGCATGAGAGATTGCCCAGCTGAACGCCCCGCAAACGCACTCACAAGCCGTTGACCGCAACGTGGTTATCACTGGCGCTCTCTTCCCGGGCGGAGTTGCGTGCGATGGGCAACGAGACCAGCAAACCGGATTGTTCGGATGTGCGGGACTGGGCGAAGTCCACCGCGCCAGATGCCCCACCCGGGGTCGATTTCGGTGACGTGCAGTCGCAGGTCAGCTCGACTGCCGACACGGCCTGCCTATGCCCTGGCGGCAGGCGACAACTTGTCGAAGATCGCCAGGCACCTCCATGGCAATGCGAGTGCGTGGAAGCGGATTTTCGACGCAAACCACGATCAGCTCACCGATCCGGATCGCAGCCGGCCTGGCCAGCTGTTGAAGATCCCGTCGCGACCATGAAACCAGGAGACACCACATGATGAAAAACCGCCAACCCTTGCTGATCGCCGCTGCGCTGGCGGCTGCCCTGACGCTGGCGGCCTGCGGCAAGCATGACGCCACCGAGTCGGCGTTGCCGTCGACGCCGCCACCCAGCATGACCGCGTTGCAGCCACCGGCGCCGGCCCCCGCGGCGACTGCCTCGATGCAACAGGCTACCGATGCCACGGACGTGACGGTCCGCTCGGTCGTGCTGGGCTCGACCGTCGATGCCGATGGCCAGGTTGTGGCCGCTGGCAGCAGTTTTGCGCCCGCGGACACCATCTATGCCTCGGTCGATACGCTGGCCACCGGCCCCGGGCTGCTCGCGGCGAAGTGGAGCCGCGCGGACGGCCAGGTAATCAACGAGGACAGCAAGCAACTGGGCGCCACCGGGCCGGAAACCACCGCCTTCATGATCCGGCGGCCGGGCGGCTTCGCCGCCGGCGCCTACGAAGTGGAGATTTCGCTGGACGGCCATACCGTGGCAAGCAAGAAGTTCACGGTGCAATAGCCTCCGCGCGGACGGTCTAGCGGAACGAGTGGGCGCAGCGTGGCTGCGCCCTTCTCATGTGGGCGCCGGCAAGCTCCAGTACACAGCCGGATTGTCCCGCCGTAGCCGTCGCGCTTTCCCCACTGCGGCGAAAACGCGACAATGGCAGGGTTTTGCGAACGCGAAGTCCCTGCACTGGATTCGCGGTAGCCCATTTCGAGTTGCAGCAGCGAGGTTCATCCTGACCATGTCCAGCACACCCAAGATCATCTACACGTTGACCGACGAGGCGCCGTTTCTAGCGACGCAGTCGCTGCTGCCAATCGTCACCGCGTTTGCGGGCACCGCCGGCGTTGCCGTGGAGACGCGTGACATCTCGCTGGCGGGGCGCATCATCGCGCTGTTCCCGGATGTGCTGAAGGAAGACCAGCGCATCCCCAACGATCTGGCCGAGTTGGGTGCACTGGCGACCACGCCGGAGGCCAATATCATCAAGCTGCCCAACATCAGCGCCTCGATGCCACAGCTGAAGGCCGCCATCAGCGAACTGCAGGCCCACGGTTATGCGTTGCCCGATTACCCCGATGTGCCGGCGGACGATCGCGAGAAGGACATCAAGGCGCGCTACGACCGGGTCAAGGGCAGCGCGGTGAATCCGGTGCTGCGCGAGGGCAATTCCGACCGGCGTGCGCCGGTGTCGGTGAAGAACTATGCGCGCAGGCATCCGCACCGGATGGGCGCGTGGAGCCACGACTCGAAAACCCACGTGGCGCACATGGACGGCGGCGACTTCTACGGCAGCGAGAAGTCCGTGCTGATCGACCAGGCTGGCGATGTCAGCATCGAATGGTTTGGCAAGGACGGCAGCCACGTCGTGCTGAAGCCGAAGACCGCGCTGCTCGAGGGCGAGATCATCGATGCCGCGGTGATGAGCCGCAAGGCGCTGGCTGCGTTCGTCGATGCGCAGATTGCCGACGCGAAGCGGCAGGGTGTGCTGTTCTCGCTGCACCTGAAGGCCACCATGATGAAGGTGTCCGACCCGATCATGTTCGGCGTGGTGGTGGGCGAGTTCTACAAGGATGTGCTGGACAAGCATGCCGTGGCGCTCAAGCAGGTCGGCTTCAACCCGAACAACGGCATCGGCGATCTGTTCGCGCGGATCGGTTCGCTGCCCGCGGCACAGCAGGCGGCGATCAAGGCCGACCTCGATGCCGAGTACGCCAGGCGCCCGGGCGTGGCGATGGTCAATTCGGACAAGGGCATCACCAACCTGCATGTGCCCAGCGATGTGATCATCGATGCGTCGATGCCGGCGATGATCCGCGACTCCGGCAAGATGTGGAATGCCAAGGGCGAGCTGCAGGACATCAAGGCATTGATCCCCGACCGCAGTTATGCCGGGGTGTACCAGGCGACGATCAAGGACTGCAAGGCGCACGGCGCGTTCGATCCGGCCACCATGGGCAGCGTGCCCAACGTGGGCCTGATGGCGCAGGCCGCCGAGGAATACGGTTCGCACGACAAGACCTTCCAGATGGCCGGCGACGGCGTGGTCAAGGTGATTGACGCGTCCGGCGCGGTGTTGCTGCAGCATGAAGTCGAGGCCGGCGATATCTGGCGCATGTGCCAGACCAAGGACGCGCCGGTCCGCGACTGGGTGAAGCTGGCAGTGAGCCGCGCCCGGCATACGCCGGCGGTGTTCTGGCTCGATCCGCAGCGCGCCCACGACGCCCAGGTGATCAGGAAAGTCGAGCGTTACCTCAAGGATTACGACACCAGCGGGCTGGATATCCGCATCATGGATCCGGTGGCCGCCACGCGGTTTTCGCTGGCGCGCATCCGGCAGGGACTGGACACCATCTCGGTCACCGGCAACGTGCTGCGCGACTATCTCACCGACCTGTTCCCGATCATGGAGCTGGGCACCAGCGCGAAGATGCTGTCGATCGTGCCGCTGATGGCGGGCGGCGGCCTGTTCGAAACCGGCGCCGGCGGTTCGGCGCCCAAGCACGTGCAGCAGTTCCTTCAAGAGAACCACCTGCGCTGGGATTCGCTGGGCGAATTCCTGGCCCTGGCCGCGTCGCTGGAGCACCTTGGCAGCCGCCACGGCAAGGCCGAGATCGACGTGCTGGCCAAGACGCTGGATCAGGCCAATGGCAAGTTCCTCGACACCGACAAGTCGCCGTCGCGCAAGGTCGGTGAACTGGACAACCGCGGCAGTCACTTCTACCTGGCCTTGTATTGGGCCCAGGCGCTGGCGTCGCAGGACATGAGCGCGACGCTGAAGGCCCGTTTTGCGCCGGTCGCGCAGGCGCTGGCGCAAGGCGAAGCGGCCATCGTGGATGAGCTCGGCCGGGTCCAGGGCAAGCCGGTGGACATTGGCGGTTACTACCATCCGGATCAGGCCAGGATCAGCCAGGCCATGCGTCCCAGTCCCACGCTCAACGCCGCGCTGGCGCTGTTGTCGGCGTGATCGACTGACGGTAGTGGCAGGGGCGTCGTGCACGCCCCACGCCTGTTCCGGGTCGCGGTTTGCCCGCGGCTCAGGCTCACCCTGCCATCATCATCGCCATCAACACTGGAGTGGACCGGATGCAGGTGTGGCGCGTCGCCTTGCTGTTTGCCCTGAGTGGATGCGCGCCGCTGCTGGCGCAATCCGCCGCACCGGAGCCGCCGGCGGCCGTGGCCGATCTGCCCGTCGTGGTGGTCACCGGCATGCAGCCCGGGCCCGGGCTGTGGAAGGTTACCCGGGGCGACCCCGCAACCGGTGAACACGTCTTGTGGGTGCTGGGCACGCTGTCACCGCTGCCGCGCGGCATGCAGTGGCGGTCGGTCGACGTCGAACAGGTGATCACGGACTCGCAGGAGGTGTTGCGCAGTCCGTCGGTGAAGCTGAAGGCGGATGTGGGCTTCCTCGGCAAGCTGTTCCTGTTGCCCTCGGCCTACAGCGCGCGCAAAAACGCCAACGGTGCGCGGCTGCAGCAGATTGTGCCGCCGGCCGTCCATGCCCGCTGGGAGGTACTGAAACACAAGTACCTGGGTGATGCGCGCGGCATCGAGCGCTGGCGCCCGATGTTTGCGGCGCAGGAACTGTTTCGCAAGGCGCTCAAGGCAAACGGGCTGAGTCGCTCAGGCGGCATCGAGGCAACCGTCGATGCGCTGGCGCGACAACACGGAGTGCCCGAGACGGCGACGGACTACCAGGTGCTGATCGATCATCCCCGTGCGGCCATCAAGGCGTTCAAGCAAGCCGCGCCGCATGACGTGACCTGTTTCATCCGCACCCTCGACAGCGTCGAACACGACATGCCGGCGATGGCGGCGCGCGCCAATGCCTGGGCGACCGGCGACCTGCAGGCGTTGCGGGCATTGCCCGACAGCGATCGCCGTGACGCGTGCGTGGCGGCGCTCACCGAAGCCGGCTTCGCGCGGACGCTGGGCCTGGATGACGTGCCGACCCGGCTGCGGGCGGTATGGCTGGCTGCCGCCCGCCAGGCACTGGCCACCAACCAGCAGACATTCGCGCTGCTGCCGATGGACGAGCTGCTCAAGCCCGATGGATATCTGGCCGCGCTGAAGGCCGAGGGCTACCGGGTCGACGTGCCCGAGTAATGGCCTGGTCCTGAACGACTTCGCGCGGCAAAGTGCGGTGCGTCAGGCGCTGGCCAGATCGAGCTGCGCGACCTCGTTCGCGCTCAAGCGCAACTCACTGGCGCCCAGCAGCTCGTGCAACTGCGCCAGGCTGGTGGCGCTGACAATCGGTGCCGCAAGGCCCGGTCGCGCCATCAGCCAGGCCAGTGCCACCTGGGCCGGCGTGGCGTGCTGCGCGACCGCCACCGCATCGAGCGCAGCCAGCACCTGCATCCCGTGCGGGTTGAGATACTTCTTCACCGCGCTGCCGCGCGCGGCGCTCTTGGCCAGGTCTGCTTCGCTGCGATACTTGCCGCTGAGGAAACCGCTGGCCAGTCCGTAGTAACTGATGACGCCAATCTCCTCGCGACGGACCAGCGCTTCCAGTTCCTTTTCGTAGCCGGCGCGGCTGACCAGGTTGTACTCCGGCTGCAGGGTTTCGTAGCGGGGCAGGCCGTGTTGCCGTGAGACCGCCAGCGCGTCAGCGAAGCGCGCCGCGCCGAAGTTCGACGCGCCGATCACGCGCACCTTGCCCGCCTCGATCAATCGGGCGAATGCGCCCAGCGTGTCGGCCATCGGCACGCTGGCATCGTCTTCGTGTGCCTGGTAAAGATCGATGCAATCCACCTGCAGACGGCCCAGCGAACCGTCCACCGCCTGGGCGATGTTCACCGGCGACAAGCCCGGATGTTCGGCCCACTTGGCCACCTTGGTTGAGATCACCACCCGCTCGCGCTTGCCGCTCTTCTTCAGCCATTTGCCGATGATGGCTTCCGACTCGCCACCCCGATTGCCGGGGACCCACGCGGGATAGACGTCGGCCGTGTCGATCAGGTTGCCGCCGGCATCGACGAATGCATCGAGCAATTCGAATGCCCGTTTCTCGTCCACCGTCCAGCCGAACACATTGGCGCCCAGTGCGAGCGGAGCGGTGGACAGGGGCGACCTGCCGAGTCGGCGCTGTTGCATGAAACACCTCGGGGCGAGCGTCGAACGATTTCAATGAACTGGTAGCGGTCGAGCCCGGAATCAAGCCGGCGTCGAGCTTGCAACCGGCGCCGAACGTGACCGGGCGCTGGCCGCGTGGGACACTCGCAGCCGTCCGGTTGCCTTGCGCGATACGTGGCCAGTGGCAGCAAGACCCACCCGATGATCACCGGGGTGACGCCGCCGATGTGCACCAACGGCGCGTTTGAGCGGATCCATGAGGGCAAGGTGATCCGTTCGGTGATCCGCTACTTGCCGGATGCGAAGTGGCCGGGACGAATGGCCCTGCGACGGGGTCGCCGTGGCGTAGAATGGCGGCTCGCAGCCTCTCGTATGGATGGGGCTCCGGTGCCGTGTGCATGTGGCGCTGTCCGGGCACTTCAGGTCGTCTACCGAATGTGCACACGCTATTGGTGATATTGGGTCGCAACAGATGGTCAACCGTTCGGGGAGTCACCCATGATTCGTGGTAAGCGAAGGGCGTCGCAAGGGCCGGCGCGCGTAGTTGCGGGCTTGTTGCTGGCGATGTGTCTGGGCCTGCCGGCCGTGGCCAGCGCGCAGGCCAACCAGGTGGCATCCGCCGATGCGGACCAGCCGACCGACGCGCTGGTGCCGCCCACCAGCGCCACTGATTTCACCGCCTCGCGGCTGGACGACGTCCTGTCCGGCGACTGGCGCTCGGCAGCCAACCGCGCCCGCGATACTTATCGCCACCCCAAGGCCACCTTGCAGTTCTTCGGGGTGCGGCCGGACCGCACGGTGATCGAGATCACTCCCGGTGGCGGCTGGTATGCCGAGATCCTGGCCCCCCTGCTGCACGACAACGGCCACTATATTGCCGCCGAGAAAGCGCCCGCCGCGGACCGCGAGGCGCGCGACAACGACAGCGCCTTGCGCCGGAAATTCGCCGCGGACCCCGCGCGTTATGGCAAGGCGCAGATCATCCAGTTCGATGGTGCCAAGCCGGTTTTGGGGCCGCCGGGTTCGGCCGACACCGTGCTGACGTTTCGCAATGTGCACAACTGGGTGATGGCCGACACGGCGCCGGCGATGTTCAAGGCGTTCTTTGCGGTGCTCAAGCCCGGTGGCGTGCTCGGTGTGGTCGATCACCGTGCCGATCCCGCCGCTTCGCTGGAGGCGGTGAAGAACAGCGGCTATCTGCCCGTGAGCTACGTGGTGAAGCTCGCCACCGATGCCGGCTTCATGCTTGACGCAAGCAGCGAGATCAACGCCAATCCCGCGGACACCCGGACTTACGCCAAGGGCGTATGGACGTTGCCGCCCACACTGACATTGGGCGACAAGGATCGCGCACGCTATCTGGCGATCGGTGAGTCTGATCGGATGACGCTGCGTTTCGTCAAGCCGGTGGCACCGGCGCAATCCGGCAGTGCCGCGGAGCCGATGTAGGGTGCGCCCCGCAGGCGCTTGGCCCCGGTCCTCCCGGGGCTGAACCGGTTCCGTGCTGATCGCGCTCAACAAGCCTTATGGCGTGCTTTGCCAGTTCACCGACGATCGTGGTCGGCCCACGCTGGCTGACTATGTGCGGCACAAGGACGTCTATGCGGCCGGACGGCTGGATCACGACAGTGAAGGCCTGTTGCTGCTCACTGACGACGGGCCGCTGGCACATCGCCTTACCGATCCGCGCCACAAGCAGGCCAAGACTTACCTGGCGCAGGTCGACGGAACGATCGACGAGGCTGCGTTGCGGGCGTTGTGCCACGGCGTGACCTTGAACGACGGGCCGACCTTGCCGGCACAGGCCTTGTTCGCCGACGCACCCGAGTGGCTGTGGCCGCGCGACCCGCCGGTGCGGTACCGCAAATCGATACCCACCAGCTGGCTCAGCCTGACCCTGCGCGAGGGCCGCAACCGCCAGGTGCGCCGGATGACCGCGGCAGTGGGCTTTCCGACCTTGCGACTGATCCGCGTGCGGATTGGTGACTACACACTCGATGGTCTGGCGCCGGGTGAGATGCGGATCATCGCGCCGTAGCGCATTTGGCCCGGGATCAAAGCAGGCCGAAGAACGCCTCGGCCGTGGCCGTGCTGTTCGCCGCCGTGACGTCCGCGGATTCGCCGCGATCGCGGGCGACTTCCTCGCAGATGTGTCTCAGGTACATCGGCTCGTTGCGACGGTGCGGCGGCTGCGGTCGAACCGTGCGCGGCAACAGGTAAGGCGCGTCGGTCTCGATCATCAATCGGTTGGCGGGAATTTCGCGCACCAACTCGCGCAAGTGGGTGCCGCGGCGCTCGTCGCAGATCCAGCCGGTGATGCCGATGTGGCAGTCCAGGTCCAGGTAGTCGCGCAGCGCCTCGCCGGTATCCGTGAAACAGTGCACCACCGCGGCAGGCACCTTGTCGCGATAGCGCCGCAGCAGCGCGATGAAATCGGCGTGCGCATCGCGCTGGTGCAGAAACAGCGGCATTTGCAGATCCACCGCGATCTGCAGCTGCCGCTCGAATACCTGCCGTTGCACGTCGGGTGGCGAGTAGTTGCGGTGGTAGTCCAAGCCGGTTTCGCCTACCGCGCGTACTTCCGACGACTGTGCCAGCCGGCGCAGCAGCGCATCGGTATCGTCGTCGTAGTCAATTGCGTGGTGCGGATGCACGCCGGCTGTGGCGAACAGGATGCCCGGGTGACGCTGTGCCAGATCCAGCGCGGCAGTGCTTCCTTCGCAGGAGGCGCCGGTGACGATCATGCGCTGCACCCCCTGTGCCGATGCACGATCAAGCACCTCGCGGAGGTCGTGCGCGAAGGATTCGTGACCGAGATTTGCGCCGATGTCGACGAGGTTCATGCGGGGCCTGCAAAAGGGTCATTGTCTCAGCGATATGTTGCCGGGCGAAGCCCATCTCGGAATTTTTCCGATTGACGGAACTTCTGCTGCGTTCTAGTTTGCACGGGTCGGCAGCTCGGGGGCGACCGATATCACTCGATTCAAACCAGCTGGCACCTTCGCGGGCGCCGGTCGTGGGTTCTGTTTCTCAGGGGGAAGCGAATGTTGAAGAAGAAACTCGCCGGCGCGCTGTTGATGGTCTTCGGTAGCGCTGCCACGCCGTGGTGCATGGCAGCGACGCAGGTTGACGTTCACGCAACGCAGCTGGGCCGTGTTGCACCGACCGCGCTGGCCAACCATCTGAATCTTGGTGTCGGATCGGCCTTCGTGGTGCAGCATGAGTTGCGCACCCGGCGGGGCACGGTCAAGACCCGTGAGCAGCAAACATACAAAGACGTCCCCGTTTATGGGCGCGCGCTGGTGGTGGAGCGTGACGCGCGCGGCCTGGTGGTGTCGGTTCGCGGCACGGCTGAGCGCGATGTCGGCGCGGACCTGATTTCCGTGACCCCACGGTTGCCGGCAGCGCAGGCGACCAGCGCGTTGCAGTCGCAGATGGGTCACGCCGCGTTGCCGGTTACCAACACCAAGGCGAAACTGTTCGTCTATCCGCAGAGCCAGGGTGCCACCAGGCTGGTGTACGAAACCTCGTATGTCGTCAACGTCCAGGGGCACCCGTCCCGCCCCACCGCCATCATCGACGCCAATACCGGCGAAGTGGTCAAGCAGTGGGAGGGTCTCACTTACGGTCGGCGCCCGCGTGGCGGCGTCACTCCGATCCCGGTGTCTGCTACTGGCCCCGGCGGCAACGATCTCACCGGGCTTTATCACTACGACAACTCGGGTCCGGGTCGGGAGTTTCTCAGTGCCGAACGCGTGAGCAACGTCTGCTACCTGCGGAATGACGAGGTGGCAACCTACAACCTGGCTGGCGGCCAGCGCGTCAATCAGTGGTCGTTCGGCTGCGCCGGTTCCGATCCCGCGAACTGGGTCAGCTTCGGCGATGCCATCAATGGGGCGTACTCGCCGATCAACGACGCCCACCATTTCGGTGGCGTGGTGCACGACATGTACAGCAGCTGGTTTGGCGCGCCGCCGCTGCAGAATCCGGACGGCTCACCCATGCAACTGTCCATGTGGGTGCATTACGGTACCAACTACGGCAACGCATTCTGGGATGGCAGCGAAATGGTTTTCGGCGACGGCGACCAGTATTTCTATCCGCTGGTGGTGCTGGACGTGACGGGACACGAAATCAGTCACGGCTTCACCGAGCAGCATTCCAGCCTCGAGTACACGGGGCAGTCCGGCGGCATGAACGAGGCGTTCTCCGACATGGCTGGCGAGGCGGTGAAGTACTTCGACCGCGGCCGCAACGACTTCATGGTCGGCGCGGACATGGTCAAGCCGGCCACGGTGCCCTTGCTGGGCATGGCGGCGTTGCGCGACATGTGCACGCCCAGCAACGACGGGGTGTCCATCGACAGTGCACGCGACTACTACGACGGACTCGACGTGCACTACAGCAGTGGTGTTTACAACCGTGCGTTCTGCCAGCTCGCGAAAACCTCCGGTTGGAACACCCGCATGGCGTTTGAGGTCTTCCACGACGCCAACGCGCTGTACTGGGGCCCGACGGAGACATTCGACACGGGCGCTTGCGGTGTCGAGCAGGCAGCAGTGGATCGCGGCTACAGCGACAGTGATGTTGCGGCGGCGTTTGATGCGGTGAGCGTCATCTGCGCCAATCCGCCCAGATAAAGGCCATCTGTGCAGCGGCCGCCGGTCGCTCACCCTTCCTGTTGAGGCGGGGACAACCACCCGGCTCGGTTCCGGGTGGCGGTCCGGGCCCAATGCATCCAGATCACACGAAAGCGGTGCCGCTGCGCGACAAGTCGTTGCGACCGCACAGGGAAATTGCCATGAACAAGATCCACAGCAAGATATGGAATCCGGCGCCCGGCGCGATGGTCGTCGCGTCCGAGTTGGCGCACAGCCGCCGCCAAGCGGGCGCCACGCGTTTGCGGTTGCTTGTCGGCGCACTGGCGCTGGCGCTCGCACCTCTGACCGTGCAGGCACAGACGGCACCGGCCACATGCACCATTACGACCGACGGCGTCACCACCACGGTACCGGCCACGCCCGTCGGTGACGGCGCGTTCGCTTGCGGCGTGGACGCCGACGCCGTTGGCGACAACGCCAGCGCGGTCGGTTCCAACGCCAGCGCGACCGCCGGTTCGGCCACCGCCGTGGGTGGTGCCTACGTCGACATCGACGGCACCGTCTACAACACCGAGGCGAGCGCGTTCGGGGCCACTGCACTGGGCGCCGGCGCCGGCGCGGATGGCGCCGACAGCACCGCCGTGGGCGCGCTCGCCTACGCGACCGGCCAGGGAGCGTTCGCGGGCGGCAGCAACGCCGGGGCCGACGGTTACAACAGCGTGGCGCTGGGGGCCAACGCACAGGCTTCTGATCGCGGCAGCATCGCGATCGGCGGCGGCGATCCGGACCCGGCCAACGGGTATCTGGCCACCGAGGCCCAGGGTGAAGGGTCGATCGCGGTGGGCTCCCTGGCGGCGGCCGAAGGTCGCGGGGCGATGGCGCTTGGCTACCAGACGGTGGGCATCGGCGACAATGCAACCGCGACCGGCAATGGGGCATGGGCGCAGGGCGCCGGTGCCACTGCGGTCGGTGGCGCGGCCGTCAGTGGTGCCGACTCGGCGACCGCATTGGGCAGCAACGCCGTTGCGCTGGCAACCGGCGCCATGGCGCTCGGTGCGGACAGCTACGCCGCGGGTAGCTACGCTATCGGCATTGGCAGCCAGACCGCTGGCGGCAACGGTGGTGCCACGGGTCAACAGGCAGTCGCGCTGGGCTTCAACAGTGGTGCGCTGAACGCGGGTGCAATGGCGCTTGGTGGTTTCAGCGGGGCAACGGGTTTTCTGTCTTCAGCACTCGGTTACAGCTCGCTGGCGCTCGGCGACTATTCGCTCGCCAGTGGGGCAGCCGCACAAGCCAGCGGCGCCAGCAGCGTCGCGGTGGGTGACAGCAGCCACGCTAGTGGCAACGAGTCCGTGGCCTTGGGCGGCTCGGCGGCAGGCGCCACCTTTGTGACCGAGGCGTCCGGGTTTGGCGCCACGGCATTGGGCGCCGGCAGTTACGCCATGGCCGACTATGCCGCAGCGTTCGGTTGGTTGGCCGGCTCCGGTGCGACCAACGGCACGGCACTGGGCTCCGCTGCGTGGGTCCAGCTGGATGCCGACAATTCAGTGGCTCTTGGGGCCCAGTCGCTGGCAGATCGGGCCAACACGGTTTCCGTGGGCAGCGTCGGTTTTGAGCGCCAGATCACCAACGTGGCCGCTGGGACGCAGACCACCGACGCGGCGAACTGGGGTCAGGTGCAGGAAGCCCTGGTCACCGCGAGGAACTACAGTGACGCCAACGCCCAACAAACGCTGCAAAGCGCGAATGCGTACACCGACCAGAAGTTCGGCAGCCTGGCCAGCACGGCCGACCTCAGTTCGCTGCGCAGCGACGTGAACCAGCGGTTCCACGTGATGGACAAGCGCGTGAACCAGGTCGGTGCGATGGGCACGGCGATGGCGCAGATGGCATTCAGCACGCAGGGCATCAACACCCCGAACCGCCTGGGCGTGGGCGTGGGTGGCTATGGTGGCCAAGCGGCCTTGTCGGTGGGCTATTCGCGGCAGTTGTCGCCCAAGGCCAACCTGACCTTTGGCGCGGCAGTAAGCGGCAACGAAACGTCGGGCGGTGTCGGCGTGGGCATCGGCTGGTAGCCTGCTACCCAGCGCGTTGGAAAAGGCCGGCGTCCGCGCAGGTGCCGGCCTTTTCGCAAACTCGAACCGCGTCCCGGCGCTCGCTTGTTGCCGCGCGGATGTGATACCTATGGCGTCCGCCGTTTCGCCATGGGGAGCGTCGACGGCCTTTCAATAGATGAGGCGGGGTGGACGATGACGGAGGTGTTTGAACCGGCGGTCAGCGGTGCAGGCATCGCCGTGGACGACCGTGAGGCGCAAGTCTGCGCCTGGCTGGTGGCGCGTGGTCGCCTGAAGGACGGCGACCTGGGCCGAGCGCGGCGGCTGCACGAGGAATCCAGCGAGGGCACCCTGACCACGCTGATGGCGCGGCTGGGGCTGGTCTCCGAGCGCGACCTCGCCGAAGGCTGGGCCGAACTGCTGCAGGTGCCGCTGCTGACCGCGCGCGATGCACCGGAGTTGCCGCCGGCGGACCTGGACGTGTCGCTGCGTTTTCTCAAGGAGCAGCATGTGGTGCCGCTGCAGGACGGTGAACACGGACTGGCCTTGCTGGTATCCGATCCGGCCGACCCGTATCCACGGCAGGCCGTCGAACTGGCCGCCGGTCGTCCGGTGGCGCTGCGCGTGGGCCTGCGCTCGGAGATCGACGGGCTGATTGAACGCTATTACGGCAGCGGGCGCTCGGCGATGGGCGCGATCGTGGAAAACCTCGATGGCAGCGCGGCCGAAGAGGACGACGTCGAACACCTGCGCGACCTGGCCTCGGAAGCACCGGTGATCCGGCTGGTGAACCTGATCCTGCAGCGTGCGGCCGAACAGCGCGCCTCGGATGTGCACATCGAACCGTTCGAGAACCGCTTGAAAGTGCGCTACCGGATCGACGGGGTGCTGCACGAAGTGGAGGCACCGCCCTCGTCGTCGACCGCGGCGGTGATTTCGCGCGTGAAGATCATGGCGCGGCTCAACATTGCCGAGCGCCGCCTGCCGCAGGATGGCCGCATCCAGTTGCGCGTGCAGGGCAAGGAGCTGGATTTGCGCGTATCCACCGTACCGACCAGCTTCGGTGAATCGGTGGTGATGCGCATTTTGGATCGCGAATCGGTGGTGTTCGACTTCGCCTCGCTGGGTTTCACCGACAGCTTCCAGTCGCGCTTTGTCGAGGTGTTGAACCGCCCGCACGGGATCCTGCTGGTGACCGGGCCGACCGGCTCGGGCAAGACCACCACGCTGTACACCGCGCTGTCGCAGATCAACACGCCGGACGTGAAAATCATCACGGTCGAAGATCCGGTCGAATACCAGCTCGAGGGCATCAACCAGATCCAGGTGAAGCCGCAGATCGGACTGGATTTCTCCGGCGCATTGCGCTCGATCATGCGGCAGGACCCGGACGTGATCATGATCGGCGAGATGCGCGACCTGGAGACTTGCCGCATCGCGATCCAGTCCGCGCTCACCGGTCACCTGGTGCTCTCCACCCTGCATACCAATTCCGCCGCGGGCGGCATCACGCGCCTGCTCGACATGGGTGTGGAGGATTATCTGCTGGGCTCGACCATCAACGGCATTCTGGCGCAGCGGCTGGTTCGGCGACTCGACCCGGAGACCGCAATCGCGTACGAGGCACTGCCCGAGGTGATCGAACAGTTCGAGTTGGCGAAGTACACCGAGGAACGACCGATCCGGCTGTGGAAACCGGGCAGCAGCACCGCCAACCCCACCGGCTATCGCGGCCGCCGCGCGATCATGGAATTCCTCACCATGAGCGACCCGCTGCGTCGGCTGGTCATGCAGCGCGCCGACGAGGGCGCGATCGAGCGGCAGGCGCGCGCCGAAGGCATGCGTACGATGTATGAAGACGGCATCGCCAAGGCGGTGGCCGGCATTACCACGCTGGAGGAGGTGCTGCGTGTCACGCAGGAAGGCTGAGCATCGCGCCACTGGGGATTTGAATCGTGCGGGGATGCCGCTTCCCACGCGGGCAGAGGACCGGGGTGAGTGGCACGCCCTTGCATCAGGACGGATCGCGGCGGCATGACCCAGTACAGCTACAAGGCCGTCAGCGAGGCCGGCGAGACCCTGCAGGGCCAGATGGAGGCGGCCAGTGTCGAGGAAGTGATCGCCCGATTGCAGGATCAGGGTCACACCCCGCTGGCAGCGCAGCCGACCGATGGTGCGGGCGGCAACAGCGGCCTGGCGGCGCTGTTCCGGCGCGGTCCGTTCAGCGGCGACCAGTTGGCTCAGTTCACCCATCAGCTGGCCACCTTGCTGGGTGCCGGCCAACCGCTCGATCGGGCGTTGACGATCCTGCTCGAACTGCCCGAGGGCGAGCACGCCCGCAAGTTGATCGAGCGGGTGCGTGATCGGGTGCGCGGCGGCAATGCGCTGTCCTCGGCGCTGGACGAGGAGCACGGCGTATTTCCGAAACTGTACGTGTCGCTGGTGCGCGCGGGCGAGGCGGGTGGTTCGCTGGAGGAAACCCTGCGGCGCCTGGCCGATTATCTGGAACGCGCCCAGGCGCTGCGCGGAAGCATTATCAATGCGCTGATCTACCCCGCATTTTTGTTGGTCGGCGTGCTGGGTTCGCTGGTGCTGTTGCTGGCCTACGTGGTGCCGCAGTTCGTGCCGATCTTCGAAGACATGCAGGTGCCGGTACCGTGGATCACTGCCGCCGTGCTGGCGCTCGGCAACGCGCTGCAGTCCTGGTGGTGGCTGATCCTGCTGATGCTTGGCGGCGGCGCGTTCGTGTGGCGCGCCCGACTGCGCGACCCGGTCGCGCGGCTGGCCTGGCACAGCCGGCTGCTGCAGTGGCGACTGGTCGGCCCGTTGCTGCTCAAAGTGGAGACCGCCCGGATCGCGCGCACGCTGGGCACCTTGCTGAAAAACGGCGTACCGTTGCTGAGCGCCTTGACCATTGCACGCCAGGTTACCGGCAACCTCGCGCTGGACAGCGCGCTGAGTGCAGCGCACGAACAAGTCAAGGCCGGCGCCGGGCTGAGCCTGGCACTGGGCCACGCCAAGCTGTTTCCGCGCCTGGCGATGCAGATGGTGCAGGTGGGCGAGGAAGCCGGTCAGCTCGATACCATGCTGTTGAAAGTCGCCGACACTTTTGAACTTGAGTCCAGGCGCGCGATCGACCGTTTGCTGGCGGCGCTGGTGCCGGCACTGACCATCGTGATGACGGTGCTGGTGGCGATCATCATGGCGGCCATCTTGCTGCCGCTATTGAGTCTGACGAGCAACATCCAGTGAAACGTGGAGATTTTCATGACTGAACAGACGAGGGGGGCCGGCATTGGCGGGCTGGGCTTCCACCCGGTGCTCCGGCGCCAGAGTACCGCCAATCCGAACCGCTCAGCCCGAATCCCGAGTCGCGGGCGCGCGCACCGCGCCGGCGGCTTCACCTTGCTGGAGATGCTGGCGGTCATCGTGCTGATCGGCATCATCGGCGCGGTGGTGGTGACCCAGGTCGGCAAGAATGTGGACAAGGGCAAGTACGGGGCAGGCAAGGCACAGCTGATGACGCTGAGCCAGAAAATCGAGAACTACTCGCTGGACAACGGCTCGCCGCCGGCCCAGCTGGAAGGGCTGGTGACCCGGCCAGCCAATGCACCGAATTGGCAGGGGCCCTATGCCAAGGAATCGGATCTGCGCGATCCGTGGGGGCACGCCTTCGGATACAAGACACCCGGTGAGCATGGCGGTTTCGACCTGATCTTCTACGGTCAGGACGGCCAGCCCGGCGGTGACGGCTACAGCAAGGACGTCGGAAACTGGCAATGAACGCCGGCGACCGCAGCGTGGCGGGTCGGGCATGGGCGTACCGCGGCAGCGGCGCTGCTGCCTGTTCCGTGTTCCGCGCCACTCGCGTCGGGCGCGCCAGACGCACCGGGGGTTTCACGCTGCTGGAAATGCTGGCGGTCATCCTGTTGATCGGGATCGCTGCTGCAGCGGTATCGGTGTCGGTCACCGGTGGCCTGGCCAGCGCGCGGGTGCGGGCCGCCAGCAGTGAGCTGGCCGCTGCGCTGCGCGCCACCCGCGCCCAGGCCATCGTGCAAAGTCAGGAGCAGCATTTCGACGTGGACACCCGCGCCAACAGCTACGACGGCGCGAAGCGACAGAACGTGTCGCTGCCCAAGGGTTTGCAGGTCAGCATCACCAGCGCGCAGGAGGACCAGCCCAACGACCACACCGGCCGCATCCGCTTCTTCCCCGATGGCAGTTCCACCGGCGGGCGCATCACCTTGCGCAGCGGTGAGCGTGAGTGGCACGTCAACGTGTCGTGGCTTACCGGTGGCGTCAGCGTGGTCGATACGGTGGCGCGGCAATGAAAGCGTTGCGCGCAAACCAGCACACCGGGCCGTGCCTTGGTGGGAAGCGCTCCCGCCAGCGTGGTTTCAGCCTGCTCGAGGTGATTGCCGCGATCATGCTGCTGGCGATCGCCTTCACGGCCTTGATGAAGGTGGCCGGGGCATCCATGGCGCTGAGCAACAACGCGGCCGAACACAGCGAGGCAGCCCTGCATGCGCGCAGCCTGCTGGACGGCGCGTTCGTGGGTGAACCAATCCGGCCGGGCCACAGCGCCGGCCACTTCGGCCAACGCTATCGCTGGCAACTGGATGTGACCGCGTGGAACGGTGCCGGGACGGCCCTGCCGGGCGCCCCGATGCAGTTGTACCAGCTGGACCTTTCGGTGTCGTGGGGGCCGCCGGCGCGGCCACGGTCGGCCCATTTCCGCAGCTTGCGGCTGGGCGGGCCGGTGCTGGCCAATACCACCGCGCAGGCGCTGCCGTGAAGCGCGCGGCCGGCTTCACCCTGCTCGAGGTGTTGGCCTCGCTGGTGTTGCTGGCACTGTTGCTGACCGGCGTGTACTCGGGCATCCGCACCGCCACCCACAGCGTACGGGCGGGCAGCGCCGCGATCGAGCGGATGGACCAGGTGCGTTCGGCGCAGCAGTTCCTGCGCCGCGAGCTCGCCCAGAGCCTGATGCAACCGATCACCAGGACCGATCATGGCGAGCCGGTCTTTTTCGCCGGCAGCGAGCACGAAATGCGCTTCGTGGCGCCGTTGCCCGGCTACCTCGGCAAACTGGGCCCGCAGTTGCAGCGGCTGCAACTGGTTGACGATGGTGACGGCGGCTTTCGCCTGGAATTGAGTGTGGTTGTACTGCCGCCCGATGGCCAATCACCGCAGGCGCTGGGTCCACCGCAGGTGTTGCTGGACCATATTGCCGATGGCAGCTTCCATTACCGCGGCGTCGACCAGCACGGCACCAGCCTGGGGTGGTCGACGGGCTGGGACAATGCGCGCCTGCTGCCACAGTTGGTGCGCATTGAATTGCAGTTGCACAGCAAAGTCGAATGGCCGCAACTGGACGTGCCGCTGCGGGTCAATCCGACGCCGAGTGGCGCGGTGCCGCGGAGCATGCTCGGCGGGAGACTGCGGTGAGGCGCGGGCCGCTGCGCAGCGTGGGCAGACAGCGCGGGGTTGCCCTGTTGCTGGTGTTGTGGGCGTGCACGTTGCTGGCGATCCTGCTGGGTGGTTACGCCGCGATGGCGCGCACCGAGGGCTTGCTGGCCCGTTATGAGTTCGCACAAACGCAGGCGCATTACGCGGCCGAGGCCGGCTTGATGCGTGCCGTCTACGGCTTGCAGACTCCGCAGCCGGGTCAACGCTGGATCGCCGATGGCCGCAACTACACGTTTTACTACGACAGCGCCACGGTGAGCGTTCGGGCCATCGACGAAGGCGGCAAGGTCGACCTCAATACGGCGTCGGCGGAGGTGCTGGCCGGCCTGTTCCAGGCCGCCGGGCTCAAACCGCAGGCGGCAGGCCAATTGGCACAGCGCGTGGTCGATTGGCGCAGTCCGGCGGGCTTTGAGGGCGACGCCGCCGGCCAGCGCACGGCGTACCTCGCCGACGGTCGCGAGTACGGGCCGCGCAACGGGCCGTTCGCCAGCGTCGAGGAATTGCAGATGGTGCTGGGCATGACCCCGGCGCTGTATCGGCAGGTGGCGCCCGTGATCACCATCTGGGCCGGTGGTTCGAGTCCCAACCCGAATACCGCGCCGCCGCTGGCGTTGGCGGCCATTCCGGGGATGACACCGGAAGGCATCGCGGAAATCCAGGCGGCCCGCCGGAAGAACGCGGATGATCCCCGACTGGTTCTCGACAGCGGAACAACGCATAGTATTCGGTCTGAGGCCGTGCTGGCTGATGGCACGCGCGCGGTGTTGCGCGCGACCATTCGCATGCAGGTCGGCCAGGCGCAGCCGTATGTCGTGCTGCGTTGGCGTGAGGGGGAGGCTGAATGAGTACGGCAACGCATGCATGGCAGCCGTGGGTGGATCGCTTGCGCCGCGGCTGGCGCGCTTCGCCGATGCCGACATTTTTTTGCTGGTGGGGGACCGAGCTTCGTGGCCTGCTGCCACCACGCTGGCGCGCCTGGTTCGGCAGTGGTGCGGACTGGCATGTGCTGGAGTACCGGGACGGCCAATGGCAGTTGCGCCGCAGCGGACAGGACGAAGTACTGGCCGGCTGGGGCGAACCCACCGACCCGATCAGTCGCGACGAGCGCGCCACACCAAGCGCGTTTGACGCGGCATTGCGACATGTCGATCGCGAAGACCTGCGGGTGGCGATGCTGCTGGCGCCGGAGTCGGTGTTGCGACGTACCCTGGTACTCCCGCTGGCCGCGCGCGACAACCTGCGGCAGGTGGCTGGCTTCGAGATGGATCGGCAGACGCCATTCACGCTGGCCCAGGTGTACTTCGCCGTGCGCGAACTGGCGGCGCCCGCGCCGGCCGGTCGCTTCAATGCTGATTTGGTGGTGGTGCGGCGAGACACGCTGGATCCGCCGCTGACACGCCTGCGCGCGCAGGGTATCGTGGTCGATGCCGTGGATGTGGCCGTGGCCAACGGCCGTTTGGGCGTCAATCTGCTGCCGCCGGAACAGGTGCCGCACCGTCGGCACCCCCGGCGTCGCCTCAACCTGGTGCTGGTGGCCGCCTGCGTGGTGTTGACTGCCCTGGTGCTGGGCGAATGGCTGCACAATCGGCGGGTTGCGCTGGAGCGCATGCAGGCGCAGGTCGAGGCCATGCGCGGCGAGGCACAACAGGTGGCCTCACTGCGCCAGCAACTGCAGGACAACGCCGGCGCGGCAGGCTTCCTGGCCCAGCGCAAGAAGAACACGGTCTCGATGCTTGCCTTGCTGCAGGACGCCACGGCGCGATTGCCGGACAGCGCATGGCTGGAACGTTTCAGCGTGGACAGTTCGGGCCAGATCGGATTCCAGGGCCAGAGCCAGCAGGCTGCGAAGCTGCTCGATGCACTGAAGGATTCGCCGCTGATCACCGATGCCAGCTTCCAGGGCAGCATCCAACCCGACCCGACCAGCGGCAAGGAACGCTTCTATCTGACTGCCCGCGTGAACCAGCCCAGGCCAGCGGTTTCCGCTTCGGCAACTGACGGGGTTGCCCGATGAGGATGGACGCCCTCAAGGCGCGCGATCGCCGGATTGCGGCGGTCACGCTGTTGCTGCTGGCCCTGTTGCTGGCCTATTTCGTGCTGCTGCACTGGTGGTTCGTGGCGCCGCTGCAACAGGTCCGCAGCCAGATGGCGGATCTGCGCGATACCCACGGCCGTTATGCCGCCGTGATCGCGGAGCGATCGGCACTGCAGCAGCGGCTGGCGACGCTGGGTGCCGGTCAGGCGGCCAGCAGCGCGTTCCTTGCCACCGACGATCCCAATACTGCGGCGGCCGATCTGATGCAACGGGTGGTCGATGTGGTTGCCGCCAACACCGTTGGTGGACGTTGCGTGGTGAGTCAGAAGATGCCGCTGCCGAATCCGCCTGCCACGGCCGGCGAGCCGTATCGCAAGGCCGCGGTGAGCATCAGCCTGAGTTGCGACGTGGAGCCGCTGGCGGCAGTACTGCAGGCGCTGGAGCAGGGCACACCGTATCTTTTCGTCGACGACCTGAGCATTTACCGCAATCCGGTGTCCGCACAGCAGAATCAGGGGTCGGCGCTGGAAGTACAGTTCACCCTGTCCGGCTACGTGCGTCCGGCGCGTGCGCCGACGTCGGGTCGCTTACGTGAGGGCGCAGGAGTGTCGCCATGAATGCCGCCAATCAACGTCAATTGACCCCGCTGTTGGTGGTCATGGCGGCCTTGTTGGGGGCCTTGCTGCTGCTGTTGTTGGGCGGGCTCGGCCAGGGCGTGCGTTGGGACAGCCCGCGCTCGCTGGCACCATTGCCGCCTGGCGCCAGCGCGGCTGACCTGCCCAAGCCCATCTCGCTGCAGCACTACGCGCTGGTGTGGCAGAAACCCCTGTTCAGTCCTGATCGCAAACCGGTCGCGCGTGCGGCCGAGGGTGGCAGCAATCTGGGTGATCTTGAGCTGACCGGCATCATTCTCACCCCAAGCCTGCAGATGGCCTTGCTGCGCGACCGGAATGCCGAGCGCGAGGTGCGCCTGCGCCAGGGTGAGTCCTTGCCCGATGGCAGCGTGAGACTGGTCGAGCTGCATCCTCGCTCGGCGGTGTTCGAATCGGCCACGGGGCGTACCGAGCTGAAGTTGCCCGCCGGCGCACCGATCGACCCGCCCCGGGGTGTAGCACCCGAGCAGCCCGTAGACGATGGCGCTGCCGCCGAGCCGTCGGTCGGCTCGCCCGTGCAGCGGATGCCCACCAGCGTCCCCCGGGGGGCCGTCGCGCCGAATGCCGCGGGGGAATCCGCCGCCGAGCGATTGCGCAAAAATATCCAGAAACGTCGGGCCGCCCGCGCCGCCGCGGCCAACGAAGGAGTACGTTGATCCATGTTCCCCACGCTCACTCAGCAAACCCTGCGCGTCGTCGCACTCGCCCTGGTGGTGGGTGTGGCCGGTTGCGCCAGTCTGCCGCGACCGCATGACGACGGCGCGTTGCAGCGCGAGGCGATGGCTGGCACGCAGAATCCGGTACCGGCACCGCTGCCCCTCAACACTGATGCGGGAGGCGAAGCCGGCGCGGCCGCCACCGCCGAGATCAGCCACGGCAGCGGCCAGTTCATCCGCCCCGGCGGATTGACCACACCGCGACCGGCGGCCAGCGGCAGCGGCGCGGTCACGTTCAACTTCGAGAACCAGCCGGTGCAGGCGGTGGTCAAGGCGATTCTCGGCGACCTGCTGAAGCAGAACTACACGATCGTGCCCGGCGTGCAGGGCAATATCTCGTTCTCCACCGCCGAGCCGGTCGACGCCGGGCAAGCCCTGCCGATTCTGGAAACCCTGCTGGGCTGGACCGGCAATGCGTTGGTCCATCGCAGTGGTGGCTACGTGGTGATGCCGGAAAAGGACGCTGTCGCGGGCAACCTGGTGCCGAGCCTCGGCGCCGCCGCGCCACAGGGCGGTCTGCAGGCGCGCCTGTTCCCGCTGCGCTACATCTCGGCGACCGAGATGCAGAAGCTGATCAAGCCGTTCGCGCGCCCGGGCGCCATCCTGCTGGCGGATCCGGCACGCAACCTGCTGGTGATGTCCGGTACACCGCAGGAGCTGGCCAATTACCAGAGCATGGTGCGTACCTTCGACGTCGACTGGCTGCGCGGCATGTCGGTCGGCGTGTTCAACCTGCAGTATGCGAACGTGGCCGAGTTGATGCCCAAGCTCGACGGCATGTTTGGCGCAAATGGCAACACGCCGCTGGCCGGCATGTTGCGCTTCATCCCGATCGAACGCACCAACGCGCTGGTGGTGATCAGCACCCAGCCGGACTATCTGCAGGAAGTCGGTGACTGGATTACCCGCATCGACCGCGGCGGCGGCAATGAACCACAACTGTTCGTCTACGACGTACGCAACATCAAGGCGTCGGATCTGGCGCGCTACCTGGCGCAGATCTACACCAACGGTGCCGGTGCGAGTGGCGGCGGCGACAGCGGCGGGCAGGTTGGCCCAGGCCTGACCGGGATGACCCTGGGCAGCGCCGACAATGCGGGCGCCACCAGCATGGGCAGTACCGCCGGCAGCTTCGGCAGTAGCGCCGGCGCCGCTCGCGATGCCGGCCAGAGTGGCGGCAGCGGCTTCGGCCTCGGCGGCAGCGGCCACGACAGCGGCGCGGCGGCCGGCGGCTTCGGTGCCACGGCAGGCGGTTTCACCACCAACTCGGCGGGTGGCAACACGGGTGCCGCGAACGAGCAGCAATACAGCTCCAGTGACGGCAGCGTGCGGATCAGCTCGGTGGACAGCAACAACCAGTTGCTGGTGCGCGCGCGGCCGTCGCAGTGGGAAGAGATCAAGTCGGCCATCGGCAAGCTCGACAACGTGCCGCTGCAAGTGCAGATCGAAACGCGCATCCTCGAAGTCAGCCTGACCGGCGAATTCCAGTTTGGCGTGCAGTGGTATCTGGAGGGACTGACCGGCAGCACCGTGGACGGCAGCGGCAACCTCGTGCCCGGGCAGCCGTTCCGGCACCGCCAGGCCGCGTTGGGTCAGGGTGGCAACGCGTTCGGTGGCGAGCCGTTCTTCTACTCGTTCCTCAACAGCAACCTGCAGGTTGCCGTGCGGGCCATGGAAACCAGTGGCAACACCAAGACATTGTCGGCGCCATCGATGGTGGTGATGAACAACCAGATGGCCAGCATTGCGGTTGGCAACCAGATTCCGATCAATCAGACCAGTGTGAACACCGGCATTGGCAATGCCACGAGCTACAACCAGGTCAGCTACCTGAGCACCGGCGTGATCCTGAATGTGCAGCCGCGCATCAATCCCGGTGGTCTGGTCTACATGAACATCAGCCAGGAGGTGAGCCAGGCGGACAAGTCGATACCGCTGGTCAACGGCAATCCGGCCATCTCGCAGCGTAAATTGGCCACCCAGGTCGCTGTGCAGAGTGGCCAGACCGTGTTGCTGGGCGGTTTGATCGAGCAGGCCGAGGGCAACACCGACACCGGTATTCCCGGGCTCAACCGGATTCCCGTGCTGGGTCGCCTGTTCGGCAGCACCAATCGCAGCCGCAACCGCACCGAGCTGATCGTGTTGATCACGCCCCGGGTGATCCGCGGCGGTGCCGATGCCAAGCAGATCACCGACGACTACCAGAGCAAGTTCGAGTCGCTGACGCCGCTGCGCGCATCGGGTACGACGGTTTCGCCGCCGGCCCATTAGCCGTGGAGCGGGTCCGGGCTGGTGGCGCAGCATGGCGCGATCGACCGGCCCCGTGCGATGTGCCGTTGAAGTCGCCATAGGGTCACCGGGTGGCGCAGCGGCGCGCGCCTGCTCCGCCACCAGCCACTATCATGCCCAGGGATGACAGCAGCCACCCCGACCTTTCCGATCACCCCGCTGCTGCGGGAGATCCGCGCGTCGCTGGCGGCGCATCCGCGGCTGGTACTGGAGGCGCCACCTGGCGCAGGCAAGACCACCCAGGTGCCGCTGGCCCTGTGCGACGCCGACTGGCTGGCGGGGCGCAAGATCGTAATGCTCGAGCCGCGCCGGATCGCGGCACGAGCCGCCGCGCAATTCATGGCGCAACAGCTGGGTGAGGCGGTCGGCCAGACGGTCGGTTACCGCATCCGCTTCGATTCGCGAGTGAGCGCAGCGACCCGCATCGAGGTGGTTACTGAAGGCATTCTGACCCGCCTGATCCAGAGCGATCCGGAGCTCACCGGCGTCGGCGCGATCGTGTTCGACGAATTCCATGAGCGCCACCTCACCGGCGACCTGGGCGCTGCACTGGCGCTGGACTTGCAGGCCACGCTGCGGCCGGAGCTGCGCCTGCTGCTGATGTCCGCCACGCTCGATGGCGAACGTATCGCGGGCTGGCTGCAGGCGCCGCGGTTGTCCAGCCCGGGCCGGAGTTTCCCGGTGCGCATCGAATATCCGCCTGCGCGCACCCAGGAAAGCGCGGGCCATCAGCTGGCCCGTGTCGCGCGGCAAGCGCTGGAGGAAAGCGACGGCGACGTGCTGGCGTTTCTGCCTGGCCGCCGCGAGATCGCGCGTGCGCAGGCCGTGCTGGCGCAAACCCTCGGCCGTGATGACGTGGAGCTGGTCGCGCTGCATGGCGAACTCTCGCTGGCCGAGCAGCAGTCCGCGCTGGCGCCAGCCGAACCGGGTACGCGCCGGATCGTGCTGGCCACCAATGTGGCCGAGTCCAGCATCACTCTGCCGGGCATCCGCGCGGTGGTCGACAGCGGATTGGCGCGCGAGCCCCGCTTCGATCCCAATTCCGGCTTTACCCGACTCGAAACCGTGGCCATTTCCCAGGCGTCGGCCGATCAGCGTGCCGGCCGTGCCGGCCGTGTGGCTGCGGGCACGGCGTACCGGTTGTGGCCGCAGAGCAAGCGGCTGGAGTCGGCACGCAGTCCCGAAGTCGCCCACGCGGAATTGTCGGCGCTGGCGCTGGAGCTGGCCGCCTGGGGCATCACGGCCAACAGCAGCGCGGACCTTCCGTGGCTCGATCCACCGCCGCCGGGGGCGCTGGCGCAGGCGCGCGCGTTGTTGGTGGATCTCGCCGCGTTGGAGCCCGACGGCCGGATTACCGCGCTCGGCCGCCGCATGCTGGAGCTGGGCGCCGCGCCGAGGCTGGCCGCCGCGGCGCTGCGCGCGCCTCCCGCACGGCGCGCACTGGCGGCCGACTTGCTGGCCCTGATGGAGGCGCGCTCGCCATTGCGCGGCGAGCAGGCGCGCAGCGATGATTTCCGCGCGCGGCTGCTGGCATTGCATGCGTGGCGCGACCGCCGCGGTCGTGCACAGCGCGGCGAGGCCGATGGTGGGGCGCTGGCCGCCGTCGAGCAGGCCAGCAAGGGCTGGCGTCGGCGGCTGGGTGTGCGCACAGCCGCCAGCGGGATGCCGGACAGCCACGCGGTCGGCGACTTGCTGCTGCACGCGTTTCCCGATCGCATCGCCCGACGCGACGACCACAACCCACTGCGCTACACGCTGGCCAATGGCCGCGGCGCGCGGCTGCACGAGAACACCGCGCTGCTCGGCGAGCCGTGGCTGGTGGTGCTGGATCTGCGACTGGAGGCGCGCGACAGCCTGGTGTTTGCCGCCGCCCCGCTCGATCCGGACGTACTGGAGCGTGATTTTCCGGCGCGCTTCACCCGTCAGCGCACCTTGCATTGGAACGATGAACGGGGCGCCGCCGAGGCGTTCGATGAACGGCGATTCGGGGCGATCGTGCTGGCACGTCACAGCGTGCCAGTGAAGCCCGCCGATGCCCTGCCTGCCTTGCTGGCTGCGGTGCGATCAAAAGGTCTGGACACGCTGCCCTGGAGCGAGCACGCGCGACGGCTGCGTGCACGCATGCAGGCGCTGCGCGAGTGGATGCCCGAGCTGGGCCTGCCGGATGTCTCCGAGCCGGCCCTGCTGGCCTCACTGGAGCACTGGCTGGCCCCCTATCTCGATGGCCGGCACCGGCTCGATGCGCTGGCTCCCGACCAGCTGAGCCAGGCGCTGGCATCGATGCTGGGTCATGACCAACGCCGCGCGCTGGATGCACAGGCCCCCGAGCATCTGGTGGTACCCAGCGGGCAGCGTCGTCGGCTTGAGTACCCTGCCGGCGAGCCGCCGGTTCTGGCGGTCAAGCTGCAGGAGTTGTTCGGCCTGGCCGATACTCCGTGCGTGGGCGGCGGGCGGATCCCGGTCGTTTTGCACCTGTTGTCGCCGGCCGGCCGACCGATCCAGGTCACCCGGGATCTCAAGGGCTTCTGGGAGCGGACTTATCCGGAAGTGAAAAAGGAGTTGAAGGGGCGCTATCCGCGTCATCCCTGGCCGGACGATCCGTGGACGGCCACGCCAACCCATCGGGCCAAGCCGAGACCGCGTCGCTGAGTGGGCGGGCCCGACGGTGCAAGCGCGCCGTGCCCCGCTGCACCTGCCAAGCGCGTTCCACTTGTGTACCATCGTGTTCCGCACCGTTGCCTGGTGGACTCCTTGCCAAGAACACAGGATCTCGAGCCATATCACTCCGTTCCTGCGGATGAGGGCGGCGATCATGGCGCCACTGCTCCGATGCCGGCTCCGCGGCGGTTGATGGCTGGGCTGTGGGGCCTGCTGGCCCTGGTCTTGGGTTTGACGCTGTCACTGGTTGCCCACCATCGGCAGTTGGAAAGGCAGCAGTTCAGCCAGGACCTGGTTCGCAGCGAGTTGGCCGAAGAGACCTTTGCTGCGCTGCAGACGCGCTTGCAGGCGGCGGAGTCTCTGCTGCGGGCGGTGCAGACCCTGTACCTCGCCTCCGATGAGGTGACCGCTGCGGAATTCACCACTTTCTACGCCAATCTGCGCCCGCGCGACCAGTTCCCCAGCCTGATCGCACTGGCCGAAGCCCGACGCGAGCAGGGCCCCGATGGCGATCGCTACAGGACTCGCTGGGTCGAGCCGCGAGCGGGCAACGACGCGGTGTTGGGGCTCGATGTGGCTCGACAGCCCGGCAATCTTGCCGCATTGCTGGCCTCGCGCGACAGCGACCGGGCAACCCTGTCGGCACCCTTTCGCCTGGCACAGCAGTCGGCTGGCGCGACCGAAAGCGAGGGCGTCATCCTGCGTCTGCCCCTGTTCAGCCCGGGAAGTCCGCCACAGTCTATCGAGGAGCGGCGACAGCGCATCCAGGGGTCCATCGCGGTTTCGTTTGTGGCCGGCGACCTGATCGACCATGTGTTGCCCGATCACGCGTCCCGCGAATTGCGCCTGCATGTCACGGACATCACCGATCCCGACCATACGGTTTCGCTGTTCGGCGCCGAGCCCGATTCGGCAGCGGACCCGGACGGATACCGATTCCAGCGCCAGCTGAACTTCGGTGGTCGCGTGTGGCACGTGGCGATGCATCCGCGGGATCATGCTCCGGCTGCCTTCGACTGGAACCGGTCGCTGTTGCCGATCGGGCTGTTGGCAAGTCTGTTACTGGCACTGCTGGTGTATTCGGTGGTGGGAACGCGCCAGCGCGCGCTTGAATTGGGTTGGCGGATGACGCGGCGTTACCGCGAGAGCGAGGAGCGTTTCCGGGCGCTGAACGAGTTGCTGCCCGCGCTGGTCGTGCTGGCCGAACTTCAGGGTGGCTGGATCATCTATGCGAATCGGGCATCGCGCGATCGCTTTGGCGAAGACCTGATCGACAGTCAGTTGACCAATCTGCTGGTGGATCATGACGCGCGCCAGCATCTGCTGGACGCCGATTCCGGCGACTGTCGTCAAGCTGACGCGATGTTGCGCGACGACAAGGGCGAGTCGTTCTGGGCGAATGTGGCGATCTCGCAGGTGCAGCTCAATGGCAGCAGCAAGTTGCTGATGGTCGCCAGCGACATCAGTGAGCAACGCCAGCTGACCGAGATGCTGGGCTACCAGGCCAGCCATGACGCGCTCACCGAGTTGTTCAACCGGCGCGAATTCGAGCGCCGTCTGCAGCTCCTCCTCGCGCAGATCACGGCGCGGGAGCACCTGGCCTTGTTGCTCTACATCGATCTCGACCAGTTCAAGTTGATCAACGACATTTCCGGCCACCTGGCCGGTGACCAGTTGCTGGCCCAGCTGGCGCTGCTCCTGCGCAAGCAAGTGGGCGACACCGACTTGTTGGCGCGGCTCGGTGGCGACGAGTTCGGCGTGCTGGTGTCGGAAGTGAGCGATCGCGGGGAGGCCAGCCGGATTGCCGAAAATGTCCGGTGCTGCATCGACGGTTACGTGTTCATTTGGGAGCAGCGCAGCTACAACATCAGTGCCAGTATCGGCGCGGTGGCGATCGATGGCCCGGGAATCCTGGTGAAAGATCTGCTTTCCCAGGCCGACACCGCCTGTTATGTCGCCAAGGAGCTCGGTCGCAATCGTGTCCACTTTTACCTCGAGCACGACGGCCAGACGGCGCTTCGTCGCAGCGAGATGGAGTGGGCCAGTCGCCTTCGTGGCGCCATCGATGGCAAGCGGCTGGTATTGGTCTGCCAGGAAATCTGGCCGCTGCCGCTGGTCAGTGCCGGATCCGGCAGGATCAGTGTCGAGGTACTGCTGCGTTTCCGCGACGACTCCGGTGAACTGGTCGTGCCCGGCGTCTTCATGCCGGCGGCCGAGCGGTTTGGTTTGATGCCGGCGATTGACCGCTGGGTCGTCCAGACGACCCTGGCCAATTTCGATCGCCTGCATCGGGTCGGCACGGGCTTGCAGTTGGCGGCCATCAACCTGTCCGGGGCCAGTCTTGATGACAGCTCGCTGGCCGATGACATCGTGGGTTGGTTGGAGCAGTACCAGGTGGACCCGGCGCGGGTCTGTTTCGAGGTCACCGAGACGGTGGCGGTGCGCAATCTGTCCCAGGTCGTACGCTTCATGGAGCGCCTGCGCGCTGTCGGCTGCGCCATTTCGCTCGACGATTTCGGTGCCGGCATGTCGTCCTTCACCTATCTGAAAAACCTGCCGCTGGATTTCATCAAGATCGATGGCAGCTTCATCCGCGACATGCAGACCGACCCGGTGAGCTATCTGATGGTGAAAGCGGTCACTGACATCGGGCACCGCCTCGGCCTGGAGGTGGTTGCCGAGTGGGTGACCGACGCGGAGACGGTGCAGGCGCTGGCTGCCCTGGGTGTGAACGCGGTGCAGGGATTCAGCCTGCATCAGCCGGAGCTGGCGGTGTTCCAGCACGACTGAGCTGGCCTGGCGCGGCGTTATCGACTTGCCGCCGCGGCGTGCGACCATAGACCCATGAGCGGCCCGGCCACCCCGAGACTGGCAATCATCGGCGGCGGTCCGGCGGGACTGATGGCGGCCGAAGCTGCGTGTGCGGCTGGTGTGACGGTCGATCTGTACGAGGCCAAGGGCTCGGTCGGGCGGAAATTCCTGCTCGCCGGCAAGGGTGGCCTCAACCTGACCCACGGTGAGCCCGCCGCGCGCTTTGTCGAGCGCTACGGCGAGCGGCGCGATGCGGTGGGCCGCTGGCTGGCGGTGTTCGATGCGGCCGCCACGCGCGAGTGGGCCCGTGGGCTCGGCGTGGAAACATTTGTCGGCAGTTCCGGGCGGGTATTCCCGCGCGACCTGAAAGCCGCGCCGCTGCTGCGCGGCTGGCTGCGTCGCCTGCGCGAATCGGGCGTGACCTTTCATGTGAATCATCGCTGGCTCGGTTGGCAGGCGGACGGGGCGCTGCACTTCGCCACGCCGCAGGGCGAACGGGCCGTGTCGGCGGGTGCGACCGTGTTGGCGCTTGGCGGCGCCAGTTGGCCACGGCTGGGATCCGATGGTGGGTGGGTCGCGCCCCTGCGAAACGCCGGGGTCGATGTCGCGCCGCTGCAAGCGGCCAACTGCGGATTCGAGCTGGCGTGGAGCGAACACCTGCGCAGCCGCTTCGCCGGGGCACCGCTGAAGCCGGTCGTGGCGCACTGGGTCGACCGCGGCGGCGTGAGCCACGCGCGTCAGGGCGAGTTCGTGCTCAGCGAATACGGCATTGAAGGCAGCCTGATCTATGCGATCGGCGCCGAATTGCGCGAGCAGCTTGCCGAGCGCGGCTGCGCCACCCTGAGCCTGGATCTGGTGCCGGGCTACACCGAATCCGCCCTGGCCGAGCGGCTCGCTGCGCCGCGTGGCAGGCACAGCATGGGCGACTGGTTACGCCGTCGTGCGGGGCTGGATGGTGCCAAGGCGGCCCTGGTGTTCGAGCTGACCGCCAAAGCGGTACTGGCCGATCCGTTGGCGCTGGCGGCCCAACTCAAGGCCCTGCCGCTGTCTCTGCAGGCGCCGCGACCGGTGGCTGAGGCGATCAGCACTGCGGGCGGCGTGCGCCTGGAGGCACTCGATGAAAGCCTGATGCTGCGCGATCGTCCCGGTGTTTTTTGTGCCGGCGAAATGCTGGACTGGGAAGCGCCTACCGGTGGCTATCTGCTCACCGCGTGTTTCGCCAGCGGACTGACTGCCGGTCGCGGCGCCGCGCGTTGGTTGCAGCGCTGAACCCGTTTGCGCTGATTCAGCGAATCGGCTTGCGCACCAGCTTGATCTCGTACAGCTTCGGCCAGGACTTGCCGGTGACGAACAGGCGCTTGCGCGTGGCATCCCACGCGATGCCGTTGAGCACATCATCGACGGGATTGGGTAGCTGGCTGCTGTCGAACAATCCACTGAGGTCGATCCAGCCCACGACCTTGCCGCTGGCCGGGTCGATCCGCGCAATGCGGTCGGTCAGCCACACGTTGGCGTAGATTTCGCCGTCCACCCACTCCAGCTCATTGAGGCGGTTCACCGGCACGCCCTCGGCGGTCACGTGGATCTGGCGGATGACCGCCAGCGTTTCCGGGTCCAGCACGCGCAGGACCGGTGAACCGTCGCTCATGTAGAGGTGTTGATGATCGCGGGTCAGTGCCCAGCCTTCGCCGAGGTAGTTGAACGTGCGTTGCGGAGCAAAGCTGGCCAGGTCGTAGACAAAGCCCAGCTGGCTTTGCCAGGTCAGCTGCACCAGCTGGTTCTTCCAGTCGACGATGCCTTCGCCGAAGTACCGTTTCGGCAAACGATGGAGCTGAACTACCAAGCCGGTTTCCAGTTCCACCTTGCGCAGCGTCGAGGCGCCGAGTCGACCGGTGCTCTCATACAGAAAGCCATCCTTGTAGAACAGGCCCTCGGTGTAGGCGCCGGTATCGTGCGGGTAGGCGCGCACGACTTCGTAGCCGTAGACCGGTATGGCGGCGCGCGTGACCTGGGTGAAAGCCAGCAAGGTGACGGCGAACATGACAAGCGGCCAGCGCAGCATCGGTCGGCTTCCAGACGGGTGGGGTGATCAGCCTAACGGACGGACGCGGAAGTTGCGGCCCTTGATCTTGCCCGCGCGGAGTCGCTCCAGTGCCTTGTTCGCCAGCGCGCGGGTGATCGCCACGTAGGCGCGAGTGGCGAACACGTCGATCTTGCCGATGTCTTTCGCTGCCAGTCCCGCATCGCCGGTGAGCGCGCCAAGGATGTCGCCGGGACGCAGCTTGTCCTGCCGGCCGGCGTCGATCACCAGGGTCTTCATCGGCGCCAGATGCAGCGTCTTGCCCCGAGGCGGCGAGACCTTCAACGGCCGCCACGGCAAGGGTGCGCCGGTCAGTTCCTCGATGTTCGCCGCCTTCGGCCGCTCGCGCGGCGTGCATAGCGTAATTGCCGTGCCGGTCTGGCCGGCACGACCGGTGCGGCCAATGCGGTGGGTGTGGGTTTCGGGATCGTGGGCGATGTCGTAGCTCACCACCAACGGCAGCCCGATGATGTCGAGGCCGCGCGCCGCCACGTCGGTGGCCACCAGCACGGCGCAGCTGTGGTTGGCGAAGCGCACCAGTACTTCGTCGCGGTCCCGCTGCTCCATGTCGCCATGCAGTGCGAGGGCGGAAAAGCCACGGCGGTCGAGCTCCTGGGCGACGGCATCGACCTCGCGACGCATGTTGCAGAACACCAGCGCCTGCCCGTCATGCGACCCGCCCAGCAGTTGCGCCAGCGCATCGGGTTTGTGCGCCGGTTCGACCTCGTGGAAGCGCTGCTCGATCGCCGGCTGCTCCTCGGCCGGTACATCCACCGTCACCACGACCGGGTCGGTTTGCACGCGTTCGCTCACTGCGCGGATTTCGTCCGGATACGTAGCCGAAAACAGCAAGGTCTGATGGTGTTTCGCAATGCGCCCGATAATGTCGTCAATCGCTTCGGAAAAACCCATGTCCAGCATGCGGTCGGCTTCGTCCAGTACCAGCACCGTGATGCCGCCGCCGTGCAGGCTCTTGCGCTTCAGATGCTCCTGCACCCGCCCCGGTGTGCCGACCACGATATGCGGATCATGCGTGAGCGAAGCCAACTGCGGGCCCAGCGGCATGCCGCCACACAGGGTCAACAGCTTCACGTTGGGGATGTTGGCGGCCAGTTTGCGGATCGACTTGCTGACTTGATCGGCCAGCTCGCGGGTGGGACACAGCACCAGCGCCTGCAAGCGGATGGCGTCCGCGTCGAGGCTTTGCAGCAGGCTCAAGCCAAACGCGGCGGTCTTGCCGCTGCCGGTCTGCGCCTGCGCGATCACGTCCCGCCCGGCCAGCATCGGCGGCAGGCTTTGCGCCTGGACGGGGGTCATCTCGGTGTAACCCAGCGTGTCGACGCTGGCGAGCAGGGCGGGTTTGAGCGGAAGCGTACTGAAGGCGGTCATCCGCGCATGATCGCATGAGTGCAATCGCAACAGATGATGGACGCCATGACCAATGCCTGTGGGCGCGCCACTTCAGCGCCTGCGTTTCGTGTGGAAAACGCAGTGTTGCGGCCGACGCCCGGGACGTTCACAGGCCGGCCGATACAATGGAATGAATCAGGCAAGCCACGCTTGTCGTCGGTTTCGTTCCTTGCGTATCAGGAGTCATCACCATGTCACCTCGGCTTCACACGATCATTTGCAGCACCCGGCCCGGCCGGGTCGGGCCGGCAGTCGCGCGCTGGTTTCATGATTTTTCGGTGCGACACGGCAAGTTCGACGCCCACCTGATCGATCTGGCTGATTTCAATCTGCCGATCTACGACGAGCCGGTGCATCCCGCGCAACAGAAGTACCAGCACGCGCATACCAAGCGCTGGAGCGAGAGCGTGGCCGCCGCTGATGCCTACATCTTTGTCACGCCCGAGTACAACTACAACCCGACTCCCGCCCTGGTCAACGCGTTGAACTTCGTTTACCGCGAATGGAACTACAAGCCGTGCGGCTTTGTCAGCTACGGCGGCGTCTCCGGTGGTCTGCGCGGCGTGCAGGCTGCCAAGCTGCTGGTCACCACGCTGAAAATGATGCCGATGATGGAAGGTGTGATGGTGCCGATGGTGGCCAAACAACTCGACGCCGAAGGCCGCTTCAACTCCAACGAGTTGGTCGACAAGTCCGCCACCAGCTTGCTGGACGAATTGCTGTTCTGGACCGGTGGCCTCAAGGCGATGCGCGCGTCCCGGGAACCCTGACCCGCTTGCCGCATCGAACCGTTGTCGAGGTGGCCGGGTGGCGGCTGGCTACCCATCTCGCGCAACGAAACCGGACTTGCATCCGCGCGGCGGCTCGCCGACCCTGTACCGCCGTAGCCTTTCGTGACGACCACCATGGATATTGTTTTCATCGAAGACCTCCGCATCGATGCCGTCATCGGCATCTACGATTGGGAGCGTCGAGTGCGCCAGACGCTGTCGCTGGATATCGAGATGGCGTTCGACAACACGGTGCCCGCCGCGCACGACGACATCAGCAAGACGCTCAACTACAAGGACGTTTCCAAGCGGCTGATCGGCTATGTGGAAGCGTCCAGCTTTGGTCTGGTCGAAACGCTGGCCGAACGCTGTGCTGCGATCATCCGGGAGGAATTCGGAGTGGACTGGGTCCGTCTGAAGCTGTCCAAGCCCGGCGCCGTGCGAGGTGCCAGAGCTGTCGGCGTCTGCATCGAGCGGGGGACGCGACCGGCCTGATGTCGCCCAAAGGGGGTTGTTCGCGGTTGTGCCGCGCGCGGATTGTCTCCATCCTTGCCGGGTACATGAACGCCAGTCGCGGCTGAAGTCGCGCCGCTTCGCGCCCCGCCGACCTGAGGGCGGGCCGTGCCGACAGGAACGAGTTGATGCAGACCTTGCAAGACCTGATGAGCCTTCCCTGGATGCGCACCACGCTGGGCCTGCTGGCCTTGCTGGCGTTGGCCTGGCTGGCCGGATTGCTGGTCCGTCGGGTGCTGTTGCGCGTGCTGCGCGGGGTCGCCGCGCGAACGGCCACCCGTTGGGATGATGTGCTGCTGCGGCATGGCGTGTTCCGCTGGCTGGCGCGGGCGGTGCCGGCACTGATCGTGCAATACGGCATCGTGCTGGTGCCGGATGTGGCCGCCAGCACCGAGAGCCTGCTCGGTAACGTGATGACGGCCGTGGTGGTGTTCTGCGTGGTGATGGCCATCAGTGCGGCGCTGTCCGCCAGTGAGGACATGTACCGGCAGACTCCGCGTGGTCAGCAGCGCTCGATCAAGGGCCTGGTCCAGCTGATCAAGATTGCCCTGTTCGTCATCGCGACGCTGGTCATTATCGCGGCCATCACCGGTCGGCAGGTTGGCCTGCTGTTGTCCGGCGTGGGCGCGATGTCGGCGGTGCTGATGCTGATCTTCAAGGACACCATCCTGGGTTTCGTGGCCGGCGTGCAGTTGTCGTCGAACGACATGCTGCGGGTGGGTGACTGGATCGAGATGCCGCAGCTCAATGCCGACGGCGACGTGATTGATATCGCGCTGCACACGGTCAAGGTGCGCAACTGGGACAAGACGATCACCAGCATTCCCAGCTGGCGGTTGATTTCGGAGTCCTACAAGAACTGGCGCGGCATGCAGGAGGTGGGCGGGCGCCGGATCAAGCGGGCCTTGTATATCGACGCGGCCAGCGTGCACTTCCTGGACGAGGCTGCGGTGCAACGCTTGTCCCGCATGCGCCTGCTGGCGGACTACCTGCCGTCGAAAGAACGTGAGGTGACGCGCTGGAACGAGGCACTGGGCGATGCCGCCGGCGTGGCGGCCAATCGCCGCCGCCTGACCAACCTGGGGACGTTTCGCGCCTATGTGCAGGCGTATCTGGACAGCGATCCCCGCATCCATCGTGACTTCACCTGCATGGTGCGCCAGCTGGCCAGCGGGCCGCAGGGCATTCCGCTGGAGCTGTACTGCTTCACCGCCACGGTCAAGTGGACCGAGTACGAGGGCATCCAGGCCGATATCTTCGACCACCTGTTCGCGCTGCTGCCGGAGTTCGGGCTGGCGTTGTACCAGCAGCCTTCCGGCCAGGATGTGCGGGCGGCGCTGCTACCGGGCCCGGCACAGCCAGTTCGGCCGCGCGGCGAAAGCGGGTCCGACGATTCCGCCGGGGCTTGATCGGGATGGCGCGCGTTTATCTGAGCCTCGGCTCCAATCTGGAACCACGCGCCCATCTGGCGGCTGCGCTCCGCGAACTGCGCGAAAAGTTCGGCCCGATCGACGTGTCGCCGGCCTATCGCAGCCGTGCGGTGGGCTTCGACGGCGGGGACTTCGTCAATCTTGCGGTGGGGCTGGACACGATGCTGTCGCCGCAGGCATTGAACGACTGGCTGCATGCGCTGGAGGACCGTCACGGGCGCCGCCGCGACGTGCCGCGCTTCTCGGACCGCACGCTGGACATCGATATCGTGTTCTACGACGCCCTGGTGCTCGACGGCCCCGGCCATCTGCAACTGCCGCGCAGGGAGTTGCAACATGCTTTCGTGCTGCGGCCGATCGCTGACATTGCCCCGGCGTTCCGGCATCCGCTCAGTGGGAAGACCATGGCGGATATGTGGGCGGCGTTTCCACTGCAGTCTGAGCCGCTGGAGCCGGAGCCGCCGCTGGACTGACGCTGCTGCACTGTCGCCCGGTCCGCGCTAATGGTTAGATAGCGGGTACCTCGATGCTCGCGACAAGTGTCGGCGGGCAGGGCCAGTGCCTGTGCACCGCGGGTGAGGTAATCGGGGCGGTGGAATCAATCATTGACGGGAGGGGTGCGCATGGCCGGGAAGATGGCACGCAGTTGGGCGTTGCTGAAGGCGAGCGCGGCGGTGCTGCGTTCGGACAAGTCGCTGCTGTTGTTTCCACTGTTGTCGGGCTTGTGCACGTTGTTGGTGGCGGCCAGCTTTCTGATTCCAGTGGGCGTCATGACGATGAGCAGCGGATTGGCCGGGGCGGAAATGCAACCGGATATGTCACCGGCTGCCTATGTGCTGCTGTTCGGTTTTTACCTGGTGCAGTACTTCGTAATCATTTTTTTCCAGTCCGCGCTGACCGCCGTGGCGCTGATGCGCCTGCGTGGTGAGCCTGCCAGTGTTGGTGCCGGCTTTGCGCTGGCCCGGGCGAAGTTGCCGCAGATTCTTGGCTACGCGCTGATCGCCGCCACGGTCGGCGTGCTGCTGCGGATGGTGCAAGAGCGGCTCGGACTGATCGGGCGGATGGTGATCGGTTTCATCGGACTGGCGTGGACGGTGGCTACCTTCCTGGTGGTGCCGGTGCTGGTCAGCAAGGATGTTGGGCCGGTCGATGCGGTCAAGCACAGCGTGGAATTGCTCAAACGCAGTTGGGGCGAAAACCTGATCGGCCAGGGTGGTATCGGCATCGTGTTCGGGCTGTTGATGGTGCTGGCCGCGATCGTCGGCGCCGTGCTGATCGCGGGCGCCGTGGCGCTGCAGTCGCTGGCGGCGATCGTGCTGACGGTGGTGGTCGTGGTGCTTGGTTTCGTCCTGCTCGGCCTGATCCAGTCCTCGCTGCAGGGTATTTATGCGGCGGCGCTTTATCGCTATGCCGAGGCCGGCGAAGTCAGTGTCGGCTTTGATCAGGCGCTGCTGCAGCAAGCCTTCGCACCCAAAAAGAAGTAATCGGCCGGCCTCACACGGACAACGTGCGTCCGCCATCCACCCGGATGATCTGGCCGGTCACGAACGGTGCGTCGCGCAACAGCCACAAGACGGCAGCGGCCACGTCTTCGGGCGTGCCCGCGCGCTGCAGCGGTGTGCGTTCCAGCATCGCGCGCTGGTCGGTATGCGGTTTGCCATCGCTGGGCCACATCACCGCGCCCGGCGCCACGCCGTTGACGCGCACGTCGGGGCCGAGATCGAGGGCCAATGAACGGGTCATCGCTGCCAGTGCGGCCTTGGCCATGCAGTACAGCGGGTGGTCGGCCAGCGGTCGTTCGGCGTAGATGTCGATCAGGTTGACGATGCCGCCGTGCGCCTGGCGCAGTGCCGGCATCGCCGCCTGGCTGAGAAAGAACGGGGCCTGTGCGTTGGGGCTGAACAGCTCGTTCCACTGCTGCTCCGTAGCGGTTCCCATCGGCGTGGGAAAGAACGCCGAGGCGTTGTTGACCAGCGCGTCGAGCCGCCCGTAGCGGCCCAGCACTTGCTCGACCAGTCGCGGCAAGGCCGCGAGATCGGCCAGCTCGGCCTGCAGCAGCAAACTGCTATCGGCGCGGTGCTGCTCCAGCTCATCGCGCAGCGCCGCGGCGCCGTCAATTGAATGGCGATAGTGCAGGGCCAGATCGAAGCCGGCCGCATGCAGGGTACGCGCGATCACCGCCCCCACGCGCCGTCCCGCGCCAGTGATCAAGGCAACCGGGCGATCAGCGGGTGTCGGCACGGGGTGGCTCCAGTTCAGTATCCGGAAGACAGCTTGCCGCAAAGCGGTCGCAACGTCATCCGCGCTCGCCGCTCTCGTGAACCTCGGGCGACTCGCCGTCGTCCTCGACCAGCGTGATTTCGCCCTCGAACAGCGCTATCGCGGTGCGGGCCACTTGCCCGGTGTCGTAGTACGCGTAGGCACCGACACCCAGCGCGCCGATCACCGGCAGCCAACGCGACGCACCCTTGCTCAAGCTGCGCTGGGTGAGCTTGATCCCGATCTGCTTCGCCACCCGCTCGGCCATGCCCCACGACATCTTCTGGAAAATCAGTCGGTCACCCATGCGAACCACCAGATCGCGGAACGCCTGCGCCGCGGTGTGACGGAACAGGCACCACATCATCTGCTCGCGGCCCAGCGTGGCATGGCGGCCGTAGACGGCGGCGATGTCGCTGACCAGTTGGCCCTGGATTTTCCAGATCGCGATCAGCTCCGGCAGCAGGGTCAGCCAGCCAAGTGGGCCCGGCGGCAGCGCCAGCGAACCGGCGGTGAGCGCGGCGCGCTGGGCGGCGCGTTTGGCCAGATGCTGCGCGGCGCTGGCCGGTGCGGCGGCGCCCTCCAGCGCGCTGGCCGGCACCTGGCCAAGAAACTCCAGAATGGCCTTGGTGATCCGGCTTTGCTCAAGCGGTGCGAGGACGGCCGGAACTTGCTGGCTCGGGGAGGTCATGCGTGACTCCGTGAAAAGGGGCCGCGGGCTGGTCGCGGTGCCCTTGCAGTCTAGGTGCTGTGCATCAAGCGGGCATCAACAGCGTGCCTTCAAGCGTGACTTTTGCCACGGTATGGTGCGAATCGATGATTGAAATGTTATAACATAACGCCGCAACGCCCATTGCTTTGGATGAAACTTCCGATGAAACCATGTTTGCTTGCCTTGAGCCTCGCCACGGCGCTCGGATCCACCACCATGCCCGCCGTTGCCCTGTCGGCAACGGTGGCGCCTGCCGCCGACGCCAAGCAGGCGGGCAGTCGCAACCGACAGCCGTTGCCCGTGCAGGAGCTGGCTGCCATTTCAGTGTCGGGTGCGCTCGATCTGGCACGAAACACGCTGTCGCCTGACACCGGCAGCAGCCAGTACGTCATCGACCAGAAGGCGATCGCACAACTGCCATTGGGTGCATCCACTCCGCTCAACCAGGTGCTGCTGCGGGCGCCAGGCGTGGTGCAGGATTCCCACGGCGGCATGCATGTGCGTGGTGACCACGCAAACCTGCAGTACCGCATCAATGGCGTGATCATTCCCGAGTCGATCGGTGGCTTCGGCCAAAGCCTGGACACCCGCATGATCGATTCCGTGAAGCTGCTCGACGGCGCCTTGCCGGCGCAGTACGGGCTGCGCACGGCCGCTGTGGTCGACATCACCACGCGGGCTGGCCATGAGCTGGGCAACGGCGGCAGCGTGGGTATCACGGCGGGCAGCAACGCGCTGCTCAACCCGAACGCCTCGCTGTGGGCCAGCGACGATCGCTGGAGTGTGTTCCTCACCGGCAACTACCTGCACAGCGATGCGGGCATCGAGAACCCCACGGCCAGCCGCAAACCCATTCACGACCGCACCAACCAGGCCAAGGGCTTTGGTGGTCTGAGCTACCTGATCGACAACGACACCCGCGTGAGCCTGTTGTTCGGCGTGGCCAACAATCGCTTCCAGATCCCGAACCGGCCCGGCCAGACACCGTCGTTCGCCTATCGCGGAAGCGATGGTGTCGATCAGTCGAGCTTCGATTCGCTCGCGCTGGATCAGCACCAGCGCGAGACCACCCGTTTCGGCGTGCTCGCACTGCAGGGCAAGCTGGACCGCACCGACTACCAGGTGTCGCTGGGCCAGCGCAACAGTCATCTTGCCTATGCGCCCGATCGCATCGGCGAGCTGATGTTCAACGGCGTGGCGTCGACGGTCGTACGTGGCAATCGGGCCAGCACTCTGCAGGCCGACCTTGCCATGCCCTGGGGTGATCGGCATACCTTGCGCTATGGCCTGTATGGCAGCTTCGAGCGCGCGACCAGCAGCCATGATGCATGGGTCTTCCCGGCGGATGCCCAGGGCGACCAGACCAGTACCGTGCCGATCAATATCCTCGATGGCAGCCGGCTCCGCGCCACGACCTGGTCGGCCTATGTGCAGGACGAATGGCGCTTCGCCGACGACTGGACCATGAATTATGGCCTGCGCGGGGATCGCTATCAGTTGGCGCGCAGCGAGAGCCAGTTGAGCCCGCGCGTTGGCGTGGTGTGGCAGGTTGGCGCCGACACCGCCGTGCATGCGGGTTATGCACGCTATTTCACGCCGCCGGCGACCGAGTTGATCGCCAGCGCCAATATCGCCCGCTTCGACGGCACCACCAACGCCGTGGCGGACAGTGGCAACAACACACCGCTGTCCGAGCGCTCGGATTATTACGACATCGGTGTGTCGCAGAACTTTGGCGCGGCCTGGACGGTAGGCGTGGACACCTACTATCGCAAGGTGCGCCGCCTGCAGGATGAAGGCCAGTTTGGCTCGGCGCTGGTCTACTCCACCTTCAACTTCGCCGCGGGCCGGGTGAAGGGCGTGGAGTTCACCGTCAACTACGAACAGGATCCGCTGTCAGTCTGGTTCAATGCGGCGCTGGCCAAGGCGATCGGCAAACGCATCATCACCAGCCAGTACAACTTCGATCCGGATGATCTGGCCTACATCGACCAGCACTGGATCATGCTGGACCACGACCAGAAGTTCACCTCGTCCGGCGGCATCAGTTACGCGTGGAACGACAAGACCCGGTTTGGTGCCGACTATCTGTTCGGTAGCGGGCTGCGCACGGATGGCGACGTGCCGAATGGCGCGTCGCTGCCGGCCTACTTCCAGCTGAACCTCAGTGTCGCGCGCACGTTCGCGTTTGACCGCCTCGGCCCGCTGCAGACGCAACTGGCTGTACTCAACGTGCTCGATCGCAGCTACGAGTTGCGCGATGGCAGCGGCATCGGCGTGGGTGCCCCGCAGTTCGGCCCACGTCGCGGCGTCTATCTGAGCGTGCAAAAGGATTTCTGATCGCGGGAACGCGCGGTACGTCTTGCAAGACAGACGCCGCCCGCCCCATTCGGCCGCACGTTTGTAGGGCGGGCACCGCCCGCCGGCAGTTGCTCGGGCCGCACAGTGAAGGCGCGTCAGCATCGTTGGGCGGGCATTGCCCGCCGGCATTTGATTTGGCCGCACGGTGAAGGTGTCGTTGCGGCGGGCAGTGCCCGCTCTACGGGGTCGGGGTGCTTTGCAGGTTTTCGTTCGGCCGTACATGTTCGTAGGGCGGGCATTGCCCGCCGGCATTTGCTCTGGCGGCGCGGTGAAGGGGCGCCTGCGGCGGGCAGTGCCCGCCCTACGAGGTTGGGTAGCGCCGCGGCTCTTCGGCAAAGGGCGCGCGACGTGATCCGTTATGCTTGGCGCGTTTTTCATGCCCGGCAACAAACATGTCTTCCCGCCTTCCCGAACCGACGGCCGACGAGCGCGCCCATTCCGATCGCCTGTTGCAGTTGCTGCGCGAGCGCATCGCGAGCCATGGTCCGATGCCGTTCTCGCAGTACATGGAGCGCTGCCTGTATGCGCCGGGTCTGGGCTACTACAGCGCCGGGCGCACCAAGTTCGGTGCCGCCGGCGATTTCGTCACGGCGCCGGAACTGGGCGAGTTGTTTGCCGGTTGCGTGGTCAGTGCGGTGCAACCGGTACTGGCGATGCTGGGGGACGACGCGGATTTCCTCGAACTGGGTGGCGGTAGCGGCGCGTTCGCCGAAGTTGCGCTGAAGGCGATGGCCGCCGCCGAGGTCTTGCCGCGGGAGTACCTGATCCTCGAACCCAGTGCCGACTTGCGCGAGCGCCAGCGCGAGCGGTTGCGGGCCAATCTGCCGGCCGAGCTGAGTGAACGCGTGCGCTGGCTGGATCGTCCGCCCGAGCAGGATTGGCGCGGCGTGCTGTTCGCCAACGAAGTGATCGACGCATTGCCGGCAACCCGCTTCGCGCTGCGCGACGGCGAGGTTTACGAAGAGCACGTGGCACTGGATGGCGAAGGCCGGCTGTTGCGCGTCGATCGTCCGGCCGATGCACTGGTGGCCGGTGCCGTTCGTCACGTCGAGCGCGACCTGGGCGCGCAGTTCCTCGACGGCTATCGCTCGGAGGTTTTGCCCCAGCTGCCGTACTGGATCCAGGCAGTGGCAGGTACGCTGACCGCCGGCGTGATGCTGTTCGTGGATTATGGCTATGTGCGTCGCGAGTACTACTTGCCGGAGCGCGACGATGGCACCTTGATGGCGCACTACCGCCACCGGGCACACGGCGATCCGCTGTATCTCCCCGGCCTGAACGACCTCACCGCCTCGGTCGATTTCACGGCCCTGGCCGAGGCCGGCAACAGCGCCGGCTTCGGCGTGGCGGCCTATCTGCCGCAGGCGCAGTTCCTGATTGGCGCCGGGCTGCAGGATGTATTCGAGTGCGCGCGGACCGGGATGGCCGACGAACACGGCCGCTTCCGACTGGCACAGGAGGCGAAGCGGCTGATGCTGCCCGAACAGATGGGCGAGCGATTCCAGGCGATGTTACTGGCACGCGGCCTCGATGTGTTGCCGTTGTCGGCCGACTTGCTGGCCGCCGATCAGGGCGCGCGGCTTTGACGGCGGGGCCGGCGGCGCAGCCGTTCGGCCGGTTGCGCTGGCACCGTGTCTGGTTTGCCCTGGGCATGGCCATCATGGTGGGCGTGCTGTGGCTGGCACTGCGCCCGGACCCCGGCTTTTCGTTGGCGTTTCCCGATGCCGACAAACTGCTGCACGCGGCCACGTTCACCGGCCTGATGGGCTGGTGGGGCAATGTCTACATGCAGCGCCGCGCGCGGGCCTGGGCCGCGGCGGGGTGCCTGGCGTTCGGCATCGTCATCGAGCTGGCCCAGTGGCTGTCACCGCCGCGCGATGCCGACCCCGTCGATGTTCTCGCTGACGGGCTCGGCATCCTGCTGGCGCTGCTGCTGTTGCGGACACCGCTGGCCAATGTGCTGGCGAGCCTGGAAGTCCGACTAGTGCACCGGCACCGGCGCGGCTGAGGCACCGACCGAGCCGGCTGGTGCGGGTGCCGCCACCGAGGCGGTCGGCGCCGGCAACGGCTCCACTGGTGTCGAATCGGCGGCGCGACGCACCAGCTGGCCCCGCTTGAACAGCTCGCTGGCCACCTGGTAATAGGCGACGGCTTCGTCGATCCGCTCCTGGTTCTGCGGCTCGATCGGCGTGGCATCACCGGTGGCGTAGTCAGGCTTCATCTGCTCCAGCTTGCGCTGCGGCTCCAGCACGGTGAGCACGTCGTCGTGCAGGTAGCCAAGCTTTTCGTAGGTGGCCGGGAACGCCCGTTCGCGGCCGGGCTCGAGTTGGAACAGGTCGTAGCCGAAAAAGCGCGAGCGGTAGCTGAAGTTGAGCAAGCCCAGCAGGGTCGGTGCGATATCGACTTGCCCCATCAGGCGATCCACCCGCTGCGGCTGGATGTGCGCAGGCGCATAAATCCACAACGGGATGTGGTACCGATTGATCGGCACGCTGGTCTTGCCCGCACTGGACGCGCAATGATCCGCGGTGATCACGAACACGGTGTCGTCGAAATAGGACTTCCCGCGGGCCCGCCGGATGAAGTCACCGATCGACCAGTCGGTATAGGCCACCGCGCCCTGGCGGGTGCCGTTGGCTTGTGGCACGCGGCCCGCGGGGAACGTGTACGGGCGATGGTTCGAGGTGGTCATGATGTGCAGGAAAAACGGCTTGCCTTCGGCGTGAATCTGGTCCATCTGGCCCAGCGCCAGCGTGTACAGATCCTCGTCGGCCACACCCCAGACGTTCTCACCATGGATCGGCATGCCTTTGGGAATGTCGCGCCGATCCACCGCCCGGTAGCCGTTGTGGCTGAAAAAGTAATTCATGTTGTCGAACTGACCGTAGCCGCCGTAGACAAAATCGGACTGGTATCCGCGGTCGTTGAAAATGTCGGCCAGCGAGAACAGGTTTTCGTTGTCGTGTGCCTTCACCAGCGAATCGCCGGGCGTGGGCGGCACCGACAGCGCCAGCGCTTCCAGCCCGCGCACCGTGCGCGTGCCGTTCGCATACAGGTTGTCGAAGAACAGGCTCTGGTCGACCAGTGAGTCGAGGTACGGCGTGAAGTGGTCCTGGTTGCCGAATGTCCCCAGGTAGTCACCGGACAGGCTTTCGACGCTGATCAACACCACGTTGAGCCGTTTTTCCGGGCCAACCCGGCGGATGGCGCGGGTGAGGTCGCGCGAGTCGTCGCTGACGTAGCTTGCCTCAGGCGTCTTGAGCATCTGGCGCACACGCCGGTACGCCTCGTCATCCGGCAGCGTGCGGTAGAACGTGGCGTAGTCGAGATGGCTGCTGCGGAACGCATTGAAGAATTGGTAGATACCGTTGCCGGCCAGCTCGTTGACGTAGTTGTTGCCGGTGCGGTCCTTCATGCTGCCGTTCACCGCGGCGACCGAAATCACCGTCAACACCAGCCACAGCAGCGCCACCTTGCCGCGCTGCCAGAAGCGGCTGCCGTCATCGCGCACGCGCAGTGCGCGCCGGCTGAAGGCAAACAACACCAGCGTGGCACCAGCCAGCAGCGTCAGCCACAGGCCGATCGGATAGGACTCGCGGATATTGCCCACCACCTCGGTGGTATAGACCAGATAGTCGACCGCGATGAAGTTGAAGCGGACGCTGAACTCTTCCCAGAACACCAGTTCCGACGCTGCCACGAACAGCAGCCCGTAGATCAGCAGCAAGGCGAACCCGTGCAACACCGTCTGGCCAATCCGCGAGGTGTAGGTGAATGCGGCGAGGGGCAGCACGAACAGGAACGGCAGCAACAGCGGCCAGGTTTGCTTCAGCGTGGCGTGATACAGCAGGTGCAGCGCAACCAGGCAAAGTGCGCAGGCCAAGGCCAGCCCGATGGCGTAGAGCAGCCAGCGCAGTAGCGGTGCCACCCGGCCGGAGCGGGTCGGCACGATCCACAGGAACAGGACGAGCGGCCAGGCCACGTAGATGAAGGTGATCAGGTCGAAGCCCAGACCTACGCCGAACGCATACAGCAGATTCAACGCTGTGTGCGGCACCTCGCTGCCGGACATCACCAGCAGCACCACGCGGGTTACCAGCGAGATACCCAGATAGAGAATCGCCAGCCACCACAGCGGACGGAAGCGTTGACGCAAGGGAGAGATCGAGGTGAATGCTCGCGACACGGGCAACTCCAGCAAGAGTGGTCAATCGGGTCCCGCGAAGGGTGCGAGATATCCGGACTTTATACTGCGGATGGATCGATGGATCGATTGGCTCTCATTCGCGCGATCGCATCGATGCGCGCACCTTCCATGGCGGCACCGACGGCGGGCCCGCTCAGGCCGCGGTCGGTAAATTCGGCAGAACTCACGCCTGCCGCCGCTTCGCGCGCCGCGCGCAGGTAGTCCGCTGGCGGATAGGCATCGTCGTGGTGGCCCAAGCGTCCGCGCTTGTCCGCGGTGCAGGCGGCCAGGAACAGCTCCAGTCGGGCCGGCCGGCGCAGCGCGTCCAGCGACGTCAGCAGCTTCAGCACTGTGGCTGGCTTCAGCTCCAGCGCACGGTGCGCATTGAGGTGCTCGCGGCAGACCAGTTCGGCCAGCGCCGCATGTTCGGTCGGCACCTTCAACCGGGCAGCCAGTGCGCGCAGCGGTGCCACACCCCGATGCTCGTGGCCTGTGTGCCGTGGAAGTTCAGCGGTCGGGGTCAGCGCCTTGCCGAGGTCGTGGGTCAGCGCGCAAAAACCCACGATGTCATTGCCGGGCGCAAGTCTCGCCGCTGCATCGAGCACCATTTCCACGTGGATGCCGGTGTCGATCTCCGGATGGAATTCGGCTCGCTGGGGCACGCCGTAGAGTGCATCCACCTCGGGAAACAGCACGGCGAATGCGCCGCAGGCGCGCAGCACGCGCAGGAACATGGATGGTTGCGGCTCGGCCAGCGCCTTGCGCGTTTCCGCCCATACGCGTTCGGGCACCAGGTGATCGACTTCGCCGTCCGCCACCATCTGCCGCATCAACGCCATCGTCTCGTCGGCCACGCTGAAGCCCAGCGGCGCGAAGCGTGCGGCGAAGCGCGCAACCCGCAGCACGCGCACCGGATCTTCCACAAATGCCGGCGACACGTGGCGCAGCAGGCGCGCCTCGAGATCGCGCACACCGCCGAACGGGTCGGTCAGCACGCCGTGTCCGTCCTGGGCAATCGCGTTGATGGTGAGGTCGCGCCGGGCCAGGTCCTGCTCCAGCGTGATGGTGGGGTCGGCCTGGAACACGAAGCCATGGTAGCCGTGCCCACTCTTGCGCTCGGTGCGCGCCAGCGCGTACTCCTCGCCGCTGTCGGGATGCAGGAATACCGGGAAGTCCTTGCCTACCGGCTTGTAGCCCAGCGCCAGCAGCTGCTCCGGCAAGGCGCCGACCACCACGTGGTCACGGTCGACCACCGGGCGGTTCAGCAGTTTGTCGCGGACCGCGCCGCCGACCAGATAGATTTGCATGGAGGGATTCTGCCACGCGCGGCGCGACATGCGCTCGCGGGGTTGGTGCCGGTGCAGGGAGCGGCTTCGCCACATCCGACGAGCGACTGCATGCGAGTGGTGTTGTCCGTGGCCATGGCGGGCACGGAATCGTGAGTCGGCAGCCGCGTCACCTTGAAAGTCGGTTGCCGGGTGCTGCTTGAATCGTCCGACGATACGTGCCCGGTGGCTGACCAGTCCAGCGCTTGAATGCGCGGTGAAACGCACTTTGCTCGGAGAAGCCGAGCAGGTAGCTGATGTCCGCCAGGCTGAGGTCCTGGTTCTGCACGTAGGCCAGGGCAAGTTCCCGGCGCAGTTCGTCGACCAGCGCGCGAAAGCTGGTGCCGTGGCGGGACAGCAGCAGCCCCAGCTCGTCCGTACCCATGCGCGCCGTTGCCGCCACCGCCGCCAACTCCGGTCCGCCGCGCTCGAATGACTCTACGACAGCCTTCTTGACGACGGCCAGCCAGGCCGGAGCGTCGCGGTCGACGCGTTGTTGCAGCAGGCGTTCGCAATATTCATCAAGAATATGCCGAACGGCCGGATTGGCTTGCGGCAACGTCATGGTGCGCATGGATGCGGGAATTGCGATGGCGGTCTCGGCCGCCGAGAACCGTACCGGACAGCGGAACACGCGAGCGTATTCCTCCGCGCCATCGGGTTGCGGATGCTGGTACGTAACCCAGGTCGGGTTGAAATCCTCGCGGCCGATCATCCAGCGGGCGAGCGTGATCCAGACCGCGGTGTTCAGTTCGTCCTGCAGTCGTCCCACCTTCTCGCCCCCGACCAGGCGACTGCGCCAGGAGCGGACGCACAACTGGTCACGCTCGGCCAGCTCGTTGCTGAACGCATCCAGCACCATGCTCGAATAGCGTTGTGACCGGTGCAATGCCTCGCCGACGGTGGCGCAACTCATCAGCACAAAACCCAGCGAGCCCAGATGCCCCGGTTTCACCTGGACGCCGGCGTGCAGCCCGAGAAACGGGTCTGCCAGTTCGTGGGCGATCCGTTCGCACAGATGCGAAAAATCCACGTAGCGCAGCCGGTGACCGGTGTCGTCAAGGTCGGCCGGCAATCGACCGATTTCGCCCAGCAGTGGCGCGCTGGCCACACCGCGTTGTTCGGCGTAGTCGGTGACCAGGCGAACCAGATGTCCCGCCACACTCGCGGTTTCCCGGGTCAGCAGCGGAACTTCGGTCAAGGACGCCGGAGTTCGGTCATTCACATTGGTGACCACCGTGGCATAGGTTACGCAAGACAGCATGATCTTGCGGACTACCAGCATGCCATACCGCAACTTCCTGAGGGTACCGGCGGCTGGAGGCAGGGTGGCGTCGTGCGTGGCACCAAGGACCGCTCGTCAGCCCGATGTCGAGGGGAAAACTGCCGGCGTCATCGACATTCACGGCCCGGGTCGGGCGCCATCGATGGCCCTGCAGTCGCAGGTACCTTGTTTCAGCGGGACATTTCGTTTTCATGGGGGCAATCGTGCACAGCAAAGACGATCATTCACTCCACCGGCGGGCCCTGTTCATGGTCATTGCCGTTGCGCTGGCGCCCGCGGCTGCCTGGGCCCAGCAAGCCGAGACCGGTGTGGCGGACGACGCCAAGCCGCTCGAGGCGAAGCAGCCGAAACAGGCCGACGCCAGTCTGCTTGATGCGGTGATCGTGACCGCGCAGAAGCGCACGCAGGCCCTGGAGGACGTCCCGATCGCCATCTCGGTGATCGATCGTGAAACCCTTGAGAAGGGTCGTTCGCACACTTTGGCCGATGTGCAGCAGCTGGTACCGAATTTCTCGTTCGACCGCGCCGGTACCGCCACGCTGAGTCTTCGTGGTATCGGCGGTGGTGGCCGCAATATCGGCTTTGACCCCCGGGTCGGCGTTTACCTCGACGGCGTCTATGTCGGCCAGTCGCAGGCGCTGAACATGCCCTTGTTCGATATCGCGCAGGTGGATGTGCTGCGCGGCCCGCAGGGCTATCTGTTCGGGCGCAACACGGTGGCGGGCGCGGTCAATATCACCACGGAAGCGCCCAGCCCGGTATTCGATTACCGGTTGCGCGCGGTGGCCGGCAACCACGATACGGCGGAGTTCCACGGCAGTGTCACCGGCCCGCTCGGCAACAGCGTCTCCGGCAAGCTTTCGGCGTCACACGAGAGCCGCAGCGGCTACACCCGCAACCGGTTCAACGGCAGCTACCTCGATGACCTGAACCGGTTCAGTACGCGCGGACAGCTCCGCTTCGAGACCAGCGAAAAGTTGACGATCGACGTCTACGGCGATTACTCGCGCGCGGACGAGAACACCCTGGTGGGCCAACCCACCACCGGTTTCTTCGATGTGCAAATACCGGGCTTGCCGCTGCCCAAGCGGCAAGTGGACTTCAACACCACCCCGTTCATCGACGTCACCCTCTACGGTGGCAGCACCAACGCCACTTACCGCATGGACAACGGGCACACGCTGACCTCGGTCACCGGTTATCGCGACGTGGCTCAGCGGCGCCAGAACGATACCGACTACAGCAACAAGGACATCCTGCACATCAATTTCAACGACAAGTTCAAACAGTTTTCGCAGGAATTGCGGCTGGGCTCGCCCGACGAGGGGCGTGCCCGTTATGTGTTCGGGCTGTACTACCTGCATGAGGATGCCGACTCGGCCCGCAGCGCCAGGATCGGCCAGGACATGAACGCGATCGTGCCGTTGCCGGCCGGGTCGCCGGTGCCATTCGCCCCGGTGGGCCTTGCGTTCGGCCTGACCGCAGGGAGCGTGGTGCCGGCCATCGCCAACGTCAAGACCGAGGACCTCGCGGTGTTCGGCGCGTTCGATTACGACCTCGTCGAGCGGCTCACCTTGAACCTGGGCGCGCGCTACACGCACGAAACCAAGGACATCGTGTTCAATCTCGATGGCAGCAAGAGTGGCGGCTTCCGCATCGCCACCTTGAACAACTTCCGCGACAGCCGGTCCGACGGTTCCTTCAATCCGACCGCCGGCCTGACCTTCGCCCTGGCCGAGCATGTCAATGTCTACGCAAAGTACGCCAGCGGCTTCAAGAGCGGCGGCTGGAACATCGACTTCCTCAACGCCGGCCAGATTGCCACCGGTTTCGACTTCGATACCGAGACGGTGGACAGCTACGAAGTCGGCTTGAAAGGCGTCGCCATGGACGGGCGGCTGCGTTTCGACATGGCTGCTTTCCACAACCAGTTCGACAACTACCAGGTGTTCCAGTTTGTGGCGCTGGGGGGCGGTGCGTCGGTGCTGCAGCTGCGCAATGCGGCAAAGGTCGAAACCCGCGGCGTGGAGTTCAGCACCAGCTTCCAGGCCAACCGGAACCTGCGCCTGTCGGGCAACTTCGGTTACGTCGATGCGACTTTCGACAAGTTCCCGAATGGCGGTCCGGGTGGCGCCGACTTGTCGGGGCATGAGTTGCCGGCGCCCAGCTTCACCGCCGCGCTCACGCTCGATTACGGTGTCGCGCTGCCCGCGCTGGCCGGCCGCCTCGATTTCTATGGCGAGTACAGCTATCGGGGCAGCTTTTTCTCGGGTGCCAACAACGATCCGGTGCTGGAGCGGATTGGTAGTCGCAACCTGGTCAACGCGCGCCTGGGCTACAGCCACGACAGTGGCAGGTACGGGGTCAGCTTGTGGGCGCGCAATCTGTTCAACCGGGATTTCCTGAGCACGCGCGGCCGGGATTTCCTTGGCAACCAGTTCGTCCAGTACGGCGAGCCGCGCGCCTACGGTCTCGAGCTATGGCACAACTTCTGAACAGGCACCGCACTGGTGGCATGACATGACGCAACGCGCGCGCCGCAGATTCCTGATCGGAGCAACCACCACGTTGGCCGCCGCAGCGACTGGCGGTGTCTGGTGGCAACGGCGGCATCGCCCGGCGCCGATCGGGTTTGCGGTCAGTACCGACGAATTGGCGCGGGCGCGGGCCTTCATGGCCACGCACCCGGTGATCGACTGCCATGCCCACCCGGGGCGCACCTTTGTGCGCGGGGCCGAGCATGTGTCGGGCCTGATCCGCCTGTACGTCTGGCGGGGTACGTTCGAGCGCACCACGATTGCCGACATGCGGGCTGGCGGCGTCAGCGCGGCCGCCTTCGCGGCGGTGTCCGATTTCCAGACTCTGGCGCCCAGCGACGGGGCCGGTCTGGCCAGCGTGCGCGCGTTCGAGCCGGGTGAAGCCTGGGCCAGCTACCGTCGCCAGATCGACAATCTCAACGCGCTCGTGGCGCAGGGCCTGGTTCAGCGTATCGATCGACCGGGTGACGTCGAAACCGCGCGGCGCGCCGGCCGGGTGGGTGCCTTGTTGGCCGTCGAAGGCGGAGACTTCCTGGAGGGCCAGCCCGAGCGCGTGGCCCAGGCGTACGCCGACGGCGTGCGCTCGATTGGCCTGATGCACTATCGCAACAACGAACTGGGCGACATCATGACGGCGCCGCCGCGCCACGGCGGGCTTACGGCCGCCGGCGCCGCGGTCGTAAGCGCCATGAACCGTTGCGGCATGATCGTCGATCTCGCGCACGCGAGCGAAGCGACCGCGTTCGGCGCCATGGAAACGAGCACGCGCCCGGTGATGGCTTCGCATGCCCATGTCCATCATGGCGAGCCGAATGCGCCGACGCGTTTCATTTCCCGCGGGTTGGCCACCGCGATCGCGGCGGGCGGCGGTGGCCTGGTCGGCGCGTGGCCGGCCGGCGTGGGCATCACGGATTTGAACGGCTTTGTCGATCGCACGCTGGAGCTGATTGACAGCGTCGGCATCGACCATGTCTGTCTTGGCACCGACATGGACGCGAACTACAAGCCCGTCCTCGACAGTTACGCCAATCTGCCGATCTACGTCGCCGGCTTGTTCCAGCGCGGCCTGACCGAGAGCGAGGTCGCCAGGCTGGTTGGCGGCAATTTCCTGCGCGTGTTCGCGGCGGTGCAGGCGTAACGCGAATTCATGGAAAGCAGCCCGACGCTGCTCGGCGGGCGGACCACGGTGCGTGGCCTGGCAAGAATGCCTGCTTCCGATCCACACGGCCTTCGCCTCCACGCCGCCAAGGGGTGACGGCGTTGCCAGGCAGGTTTGAACAGAACATCGAGAAGTGAGGAGCGAACCATGCGACAGGTGCCAGGATTGATCGCGACCGTAGTGTTGTCACTCGGCTTGTGCGCGGGATGTTCAGCGCCGGCGCCGCCGGCCGATGCAGGCATCAGTACATCGTCTGGCAGCCGTGCGGCTGCCGACGCCGCCACCGCTGTGCGCACGATTCCCGCGGCGGCATCCGTGCCTGCCGCGGGGGCTGCCGCGTCCGTCAGGCCGGCCGCGGCAACCCTGTTCCGCAACGTCCGCATTTTCGACGGCCATAGCGCGGAGCTCTCCGCGCCCAGCCATGTCCTGGTTCGCGGGAATCTGATCGAACGCATCTCCCGTGAGGCGATCGACCTGCAGCCGGACGGTGACGTCACCATCATCGACGGTGATGGGCGGACCCTGATGCCCGGACTCATCGACGCGCACTGGCACGCAATGCTGGCCGCCGTGCCGATGGGCGTGATGATGACCGCCGATGTGGGCTATCTCAACCTGGTGGCGGCCGATGAAGCGGAGCAAACGCTCCTGCGCGGCTTCACCAGCGTTCGCGACATGGCCGGTCCGGTGTTCGGCCTGAAGCGCGCGATCGATGAAGGCGTCACGGTGGGCCCGCGCATCTGGCCTTCCGGCGCGATGATTTCGCAAACCGGCGGGCACGGTGACTTCCGCTTTTCCTACGAGGTACCCAGGACGCCGAATTCGCCCCTGAGTCACGTGGAGGCGATCGGGGCGGGGATCGTGGCCGATGGTGCGGATCAGGTACTGCTGCGGGCCAGGGAGCAGCTGATGCTGGGAGCCTCCCAGTTGAAACTGGCAGCCGGCGGCGGCGTGGCGTCGGCGCACGACCCGTTGGATGTGAGCCAGTACACCGAGGCTGAAATCCATGCCGCGGTCGAGGCCGCCCGCAAGTGGGGCACCTACGTCACCGTGCATGCCTACACGCCGGAGGCGATCCAGACGGCGATCCGCGCCGGCGTCAAGTGCATCGAGCACGGACAGCTGATGGACGAGGCGACCGCCAGGCTGATGGCCGAAAAAGGCGTGTGGCTGAGCATCCAGCCGTTCCTGGACGACCAGGACGCCTTTCCGTTTCCGGAAGGTTCATCGAGCCGCGCGAAGCAGGTCGCCATGCTGAGCGGCACCGACACGGCCTACAGACTTGCCCGGAAGTACCAGGTCAAGACGGCCTGGGGCACGGACACGCTGTTCGATCCCAAACTGGCCAGGCGCGAGGGTGCGCAGTTGGCGAAGATGGTCCGCTGGTATGCGCCCGCCGCGATACTGACGATGGCGACCAGCAACAACGCCGAGTTGCTGGCGCTGTCCGGGCCGCGCAATCCCTACCCTGGCAAGCTGGGTGTGGTCGAGCAAGGTGCGCTGGCCGACTTGCTGCTCGTCGACGGCAATCCCATCGCCGATATCCGTCTGGTCGCCGATCCGGCGAAGAACTTCGTGGTGATCATGAAGGACGGCAAGGTCTACAAGAATCTGCTGGCGAGATAGCCACCGCGGGTTCGGTTCACTGCAGGACCCGGACGCCATGGTGGCAGCCGGGCTGGTTGTGCTGCTGGTGTTCGAGTCGGTGCGCGGCGCGCGTGCGGCGGCGGTCAGGCCTGGTCGGCCCCGCTCAGCGGCGCGACGAACGTGCCGCGGCCAGCCGGCGTTGCAGCGGTGGCTCATCAAGCAGCGTCGGCAGCCACGGTGTGAACGATTGCGGCACGATGCCGAGTGCGGAGTAGCCATCCACCTTGCCGACCGAGTCGGTGCGCAGTGAGCGGAAATTGTCCAGCGAAAACGGCTTGCCGGGCAGCAGCTCGGCGACGCGCGCCTGCAGCTGGCCAAGGCTGTCGGGCAGTGCCCAGACCGGCGTGCGCAGTCCCGCGGCCTGGCGGATCTTGCGCACGATCTCGCCCAGCGTGAGGACTTCGGGGCCGTACAACTCGAAGCTGCGCCGCTGGCCAAGCCTGGCGTCGTCGACACAACGGGCGATTGCCTCGGCCACGTCGCCGACCCAGGTCGGCGCCATCCGTGATCCGGCGCGGGCCAGCGGCAACACCGGCAACTGGCGCAGCAGTTTCGCGAAGCGGGTGACCAGCCCGTCGCCGGGGCCGAAGATCACGCTGGGCTGGTAGAGCGTCCAGTCCAAGCGGGAGGCCTTGACCCGGACCTCGGCCTCGCCGCGGCTGCGCAGGTATTGCGACAGGCCCTGACCGGCCTTGAGTGCGCTCATCTGGTGCAGACGGTCGACGTCGGTGGCCTCGCACGCGGCAATCAGCCGTTCGGTCAGCTCCACATGAACCCGCTGGAAGCTGTGGCGGCTCGTGGGGTTGAGGATGCCGACCAGGTTGATCACCGCATCGGCACCGCGCAGGTGTTGGCGCAAGACGTTGTCGTCGTAAATATCGGCGCTGCGGATGCTGACCTGGGGCAGCACGCCCAGCTCGCGGTGCTGTTCGCGATTGCGGCTGAGCAACACGATGCGGTGCCCATCGGCCGCCAGGCGAGGCACCAGATGATGGCCGACGAAACCGGTGCCGCCGAGGATGACAAGTTGCTGTGCAGCCATGCGTAACAATCCTTGCTGAAACGGGTGAACGGGAAAAATCAGGGAGCGACGCTGCCTGGCCGTGCCGGCGCGGCCTCGGTGGGGCAGCGGACCGGGCGGCGCGCGCTGGCGGCGTCGGGTATCACATAGGGTTGGCCGATCGCGCTCATGCGGGTGGCCAGCGGCACCGCCGAATCACCGCTCAGCCGCCAGTCGTAGATCACGCTGAACGCCATCACCCGCGCCACGTACTCGCGGGTTTCCTTGAACGGGATGCTGGCGACAAACAGGTCCGGCGCCAGGTTGCCGCGTGCCGCCAGCCACTGGTCGACCCGGCTCGGGCCCGCGTTGTAGGCCGCGCTGGCCAGCCAGGGCGATCCGTTGAAGCGTGCAGCCATTTGCGCCAGGTAACGGGTACCCAACGCGATATTGACGACCGGGTCGTACAACGTCTGGCCGCCACCCCAACTCAGCCCGTTACGCTTGGCTACCTGGGCGGCCGTGCTTGGCAGCAGTTGCATCAGACCGCGCGCATCGGCGCTGGAACGGGCGTCACTCATCCAGGCGCTCTCCGCGCGCAGGATGCCGTAGGCCCACGCCGGTTCGATTCCGGCCTGCTGTGCCTGCGGCACCAGGCCATCCTGGCTGGCCAGCGGAAAGCGCAGGGCATACAGGCGCAGCGCGTCGCCGCTGCTGAAGGTGAACACGGCGCGGTCGTACCAGCCGCGCTGGCTCGCCAGGTCGGCGGCGATGCGCTGGGTGGCGGGGTCGGCGTCCTGCAGGGCGCGTGTCCATTCGCGGCGGGCCAACGCGGGCAGGTCCACCGCGTACAGCTCGAACGCGCGCAGCAGACCGGGCTGGGCCAACACGTCCTGCTCACGCTGCGGGTCGTCGGCGAGAGTCAGCGGGCAGATCGCGTACGGCTGGGCGACGCGGTCGGCGGCCAGGAAGCCGAAGTACGTGGGCTGCTGCGCCTGGCTGGCGAAAATGGCGCGGGCCTCGTCGGCCCGGCCCAGCGCGGCCAGCGCCCGGGCGCGGAAGTATTGCCACTCGCCGTCCTGTTGCTGGGTGGCGGGCATCGCATCGATGCCGGCCAGCACCGCGCGCCAGTTCTGCCGTGCCAGCGCCACGCGAACGCGCCACTCGCGCGTGCTGTCGGTCTGCGCGGCCGCGGGCAAGGCGATCAGGCGGGCCAGCGCGTCGTCGTCGAAATCGGTGGCGTGGAACAGCGCGAGGGTTTGCTCGATCTGGTTGCGCTGGGCCTCGCTGAACTGCAAGCGGGGTCGCAGCTTTTCCCACATGGCGTCGGCGCTGCTGGACTGGCGCCGCGCGAGGCGCACCAGCGCCAGTGTGGCTGCCTGTCGCTGGCGCGCGCCGTCGGGCCAGCTGG
>DATCMT010000009.1:0-35467 GCA_036563155.1 Rhodanobacter sp. | reverse complement strand
TCGGTCTACAACCTGGTGGTGCACCTGCGCCACCGCAAATACGACGTTGCCGGTGATGCCAGCGCTTGACCGGATCGTTTGTAGGGCGGGCATTGCCCGCCGCAGTTCCCGCGAGAGCAGGCGGGCAGTGCCCGCCCTACGACCGACGTTTGGCTATTCCGGCTCGTAGTCGAGGTTGGACGAAAGCCAGCGTTCCGCTTCAGCCAGCGTCCAGCCTTTGCGCCTGGCGTAGTCCTCGACCTGCTCCTTGCTGACCCGGCCAACCACGAAGTACTGGCTGTCGGGATGCGAGTAGTACCAGCCGGAAACCGCGGCGGCCGGATACATCGAAAAGCCTTCGGTCAATTCGATGCCGGTGTTGGCGGTGACGTCAAGCAGCTCGAACAGGGTGGCTTTCTCGGTGTGCTCGGGGCAGGCGGGGTAGCCGGGTGCGGGGCGGATGCCGCGGTACTTTTCGGCGATCAGCGCGTCGTTGTCCAGCGCCTCGTCCGGCGCGAAGCCCCAGAACTCCTTGCGCACACGCTCGTGCATGTGCTCGGCAAATGCCTCGGCGAGACGGTCAGCCAGCGCCTTGAGGATGATCGAGGAGTAGTCGTCGTAGTCGGCCAGGAATCGATTGAGGTGCTCCTCGATACCCAGACCGGCGGTGACGGCGAAGCCGCCGATCCAGTCAGGCTTGTCGAACTCCTTCGGTGCGATGAAGTCGGCCAGGCACAGGTTGGGGCGCTCGGGTGGCTTGTCGGCCTGCTGGCGCAGGCTGCGCAGCGTGGCCAGATGCGTGGTGCGACTGGTATCGGTGTAGACCTCCACGTCGTCCATCACGTTGGCTGCGGGCCACAGGCCAATCACGGCGCGCGCGGTCAGCCATTTTTCCTCGACGATCTTGTCCAGCATGGATTGGGCGTCGTGAAAAAGCTCGCGTGCCTGCTTGCCGACGACATCGTCGGAGAGAATGGCGGGGTAGTGGCCAGCCAGTTCCCATGCCTGAAAAAAGGGTGTCCAATCGATGTAGCGGCGGATTACGGACAGGTCGTAATCATCGAATACGGTGACACCAGGCTTTTTCGGTTGCGGTGGGTCGTACACCGCCCAGTCGCAGCTGTACCGATGGGTGCGGGCATGCTCGAGTGACACCAGCTTCTTGCCGGGGCCACGGTTGCGATGGCGCTCGCGCACGTCGACATACTCGAGACGGATCTTGTCCAGGAAGCCCTGGACCAGGTCCTTGCTGACCAATGATTGGGCCACGCCCACGGCGCGCGAGGCGTCCTTGACCCACACGGTGCCGGCCTTGTAGTTCGGTTCGATCTTCAGCGCCGTGTGGGCGCGCGAGGTGGTGGCGCCGCCGATCAACAGCGGGATGTGGAAGTCCTGTCGCTGCATCTCCTTGGCGACCTGGGCCATTTCTTCCAGCGACGGGGTGATCAGGCCGGACAGGCCGATCATGTCGGCCTTCTCGGCGATCGCGGTGGCGAGGATCTTCTGCGCCGGCACCATCACGCCCAGGTCGATGACTTCGAAGTTGTTGCAACGGAGCACGACCGCGACGATGTTCTTGCCGATATCGTGCACGTCCCCCTTCACCGTCGCCATCACGATCTTGCCGTTGTTCTTGCCGGTGTCGCCGGTACGTTGCTTTTCCGCCTCAATGTAGGGCAGCAGGTGGGCGACGGCCTTTTTCATCACGCGGGCCGATTTGACCACCTGCGGCAGGAACATCTTGCCCGCGCCAAAGAGGTCGCCGACCACGTTCATGCCGTCCATCAGCGGGCCCTCGATCACGTCGAGCGGTCGCGTCGACATCTGACGCGCTTCCTCGGTGTCTTCGGTGACAAACTGATCAATGCCGTGCACCAGCGCATGACTGAGCCGTTCGCGCACGCCTTTTTCGCGCCATGCAAGGGTTTCCACCTCGGCCGCCCCGCGCTTTCCCTTGTAGTTGTCGGCAATGTCCAGCAGCCGCTCGGTGGCGTCCTCGCGACGATTGAGTACGACGTCCTCGACACGTTCCCGCAGCGGTGGGTCGATGTCGTCCATGATGGTGAGCGCACCGGCATTGACGATGCCCATGTCCATGCCCGCACGGATCGCGTGATACAGGAATACCGAGTGGATTGCCTCGCGCACGGTGTTGTTGCCGCGGAACGAGAACGACACATTGGAGACACCGCCGGAGATGTGGCAGGCCGGGAATCGGCGCTTCAGCTCGCGTGCCGCGTTGATGAAGTCGACTGCGTAATTGTTGTGCTCCTCGATGCCGGTGGCGATGGCGAAAATGTTCGGATCGAAGATGATGTCTTCGGGCGGGAAGTCGAGCTCGTTGGTCAGCAGCTCGTAGGCCCGTGCGCAGATCGCCACCTTGCGTTCGCAGGTGTCTGCCTGGCCCTGCTCGTCGAACGCCATCACCACGGCGGCGGCGCCGTATTGGCGCACCTTGCGTGCATGTTCAAGGAACGCGGCCTCGCCTTCCTTCATCGAGATCGAGTTGACGATGCCCTTGCCCTGCAGGCAGCGCAGGCCCGCTTCGATCACCGTCCACTTGGACGAATCGATCATGAACGGCACGCGGGCGATGTCGGGCTCGGACGACATCAGGTTGACGAAGCGGGTCATCGCGGCTTCGGAATCAATCAGGCCCTCGTCCATGTTGATATCGATGATTTGTGCGCCGTTGGCGACCTGCTGGCGGGCCACTTCGACGGCCTCGTCGTAACGGTCTTCCTTGATCAGTTTCTTGAACTTGGCCGAGCCGGTGACGTTGGTGCGCTCGCCCACGTTGATGAACAGGAGATCGGGCGTGATCACCAGGGGTTCGAGGCCGGAAAGGCGGGTGGGGCGCGTGTTCATGAGTGGCAATACCGTGCAGTTGCTGACGCCCACGCGCCCTTGCCTGCCTGCAGGGAAGGGTCGGGGATCGATGGAAGCCCGTTCATGCGGCCTCCTGCGCGCTGCCGGGCAGCGTCCGCGGTGCGCAGTCACGCACCGCTTCGGCGATTGCGCGGATATGGGCCGGCGTCGTACCGCAGCAGCCACCGACAAGATTCAGCAGGCCGTCGCGAGCGAAACCGCCAATCACCTGGGCCATGTGTTCCGGTGTCTCGTCGTATTCGCCAAAGGCATTCGGCAGGCCCGCATTGGGATGGGTGCTGACAAACCCTTCGGCGAGATTGGCCAGGGTTTGCACGTGCGGGCGAAGATCCTCGGCGCCCAGTGCGCAGTTGAATCCGACCGACAGGGGCCTGGCGTGGCGCATCGAGTAATAGAACGCCTCGGGCGTCTGGCCGGACAAGGTGCGGCCGGAGCGGTCGGTGATGGTGCCGGAAATCATCACCGGCACCCGCGCGCCACGTTGCTCGAACAGCTCGCTGAGCGCGAACAGCGCGGCCTTGGCGTTCAGCGTGTCGAAGATCGTCTCGATCATGATCACATCTGAACCACCATCGATCAGTCCGTTGGCGGATTCGGTGTAATTGGTCGCCAGTTCCTCGAACGTGACATTGCGAAAGCCGGGGTCATTGACGTCGGGGGACAGCGAGGCGGTGCGACTGGTCGGCCCCAAGACGCCGATCACAAAGCGCGGGCGCTCCGGTGTCTTCGCCGTCATCGCATCGCATGCGGCGCGGGCCAGGCGGGCGCCCTCGACATTCAACTCGCGCGCCAGGTGCTGCAGGTGATAGTCAGCCTGACTGACGCGGGTGGAATTGAACGTGTTGGTCTCGACCAGATCCGCACCGGCCTCGAGATAGGCGTCGTGCACGCCGCGGATGATCTCGGGCCGCGTCAGGCTGAGCAGGTCGTTGTTGCCCTTGAGGTCGCAGCTGCCGGCGTGGTCGTGTGCGTGTGCGTCATGGCCGTGTTCGAAGCGCTGGCCACGAAAGCCGCCTTCATCCAGCTGATGCGCCTGCAGCATGGTGCCCATGGCGCCGTCGAGGATCAGGATGCGTTGATGCAGCGCAAGCTCCAGCGCGGCGACGCGGTCGGGGTGGAGCCAGGGCAGGGTACTCATGGGGACTTCCTTTCAGGAAACCTGAGGTCACGCGGACTTGCGTGCCAGCAGGCTGATCACTTCGAAATGGGGGGCTTTGCGCTCGCGGCTGAGCCGGTTGCAACTGAGCACATCGAGGCCGGCCGCGCGGGCGTAGCCGTCCAGTTGCTTGATACCGAAGCCGAGGTTGCGGTGGTCGAACGGTTCGACCGCGGCGCGGTGGTCATGCTGTCCCAGCGTCACGGCCAGCAGGCGGCCGTTTGGACGGAGTAGTCGCGCGGCTTCCTTCACGGCCTGGGCGGGATGTTCCGCATACGTCAATGCATGAAGCATCAGGACCAGGTCGAAGCGTTGGTCGCCCAGGTCCAGTGCGTGCATGTCGCCCTGGATGACGCGCACATTGGAGAAAGATTTCAGACGCCTGGCGGCGGCCTCGACCACGCGCTCGCTGGAGTCCACGCAGACAATTGCATGCGCGTGCGGGGCCAGCAGCTCGGCGGTGATGCCGTCGCCCGAGGCGATGTCCAGCACGTCACCGGTTTCCAGCAGCTGCAGCAGTGACCTGGCCAGGGTCTCCCAAGTGCGTCCCGGCGAGTAGTGGCGTTCCATGTCGCCCGCCACGGTGTCCGCCCAACCTTCGGCCCGGGCACGATTCGCCAGCACGCCGGGCAGGCGCGCTGCATCTTCGCGCAGCAGGGCGTCGTCGATGCTGTCGCGCAGCGAAGTGAGCAAGCTGTTTCGAGGCTCATCGCCTTCGTTGTTGGCGCGATAGTAGGCTGACACGCCGGCACGGCGATCGCGCACCAGGCCCGCTTCCTTCAACTTGGCCAGGTGGGTCGAGACGCGCGGTTGCGCCAGATGCAGGACGGCGGCCAGTTCGGCCACGGTGAGCTCTTCTTTCTCCAGCAGGGCCAGCAGGCGCACCCGGGTCGGGTCGGCCAGGAGACGAAGCACGCTGGACATGGTGGCCAGATCCATAAGCATCCCTGTATCGCGATATAAAGATGCATAGGCTAGGCGCGGTGCGACGAGGCGTCAAGCGCCGGTGGACCGAAGCGGGTAGCAACAGCGAAGTGGACGCGCCAAGGGCGGCGCGCAGTGATGCGCCCAGCAGCTTGCCTAACTACGTTCGATTGCCGCGGGTCGTCCGCGCTGCGTGGCTTCGCGCTAAACTGAGCGGCTTTCCAGCCTGTGGGAGTTCTCCATGGATTTCAGCTTCACCGAAGACCAGTTGTCGATCCAGTCGATTGCCCGCGATTTTGCGCAGAAGCGCATCGCGCCGGTGGCGGCCGAGCTGGATGCCAAGGGTGAGTTTCCGCTGGAGAATATCCGGGAGATGGGGCGGCTGGGCCTGATGGGTATCGAGGTGCCGGAAGAGTACGGTGGTGCGGGCATGGACCCGGTGGCCTACGTGCTGGCAATGATCGAGATTGCCGCGGCGGATGCGGCCACCTCGACCATCATGTCGGTGAACAATTCGCTGTTCTGCAACGGCATCCTGAAGCACGGCAGCGAAGAGCAGAAGCAGAAGTACGTGCGCGCGATCGCCACTGGCGAGGCCATCGCAGCCTACGCGTTGACCGAACCGCAATCCGGCTCGGATGCCTCGGCGATGCATACCCGCGCCACCCGGAACGCGAACGGCGACTGGGTCATCAACGGCAAAAAAAGCTGGATCACGTCGGGTCCGGTGGCACGTTACATCGTGTTGTTCGCGATCAGCACCCCGGGCATTGGGGCCAAGGGCGTGTCGGCGTTCATTATCGACACCCAGTTGCCTGGCTTTCTTGCCGGCAAGACCGAGCCGAAGCTGGGCATTCGCGCCTCGGCCACTTGCGAGATCGAGTTTACCGACTACGTCTGTCCCAAGGAGTGTCTGCTGGGCGAAGAGGGCAAGGGCTTCTCGATCGCCATGGGTGTTCTGGACGCCGGTCGCATCGGCATTGCGTCGCAGGCGGTGGGCATTGCGCGTGCCGCCTATGAGGCCACGCTGCAGTGGTCGCGTGAGCGCAAGGCGTTTGGTGCGCCGATCGGCACGTTCCAGATGACCCAGTCCAAGATCGCGGACATGAAGTGCAAGCTCGACGCAGCCACCTTGCTGACCTTGCGCGCCGCATGGATGAAGGGTGAAACCGAGAAGCACGGCGGCCGGTTCGGCACCGAGGCGGCGGTTGCCAAGCTGGTCGCGTCGGAGGCGGCAATGTGGATCGCCCATCAGGCCGTGCAGATCCATGGCGGCATGGGCTATTCGCGGGAAATGCCGCTGGAGCGTTACTTCCGCGACGCGAAGATCACCGAGATCTACGAAGGCACCAGTGAGATCCAGCGCCTGGTGATTGCACGGGCGGAGACGGGGCTGCGCTGAACATCGAAGGCGGGCGCGCGGGGCGCTGAGGCGTCGTCCAGGGCACCCACCGCGGCATTGCGTTTTGTTTCCGTCCTCTGCCGAAACAAAAAAGCCCCGGCGCGAAGTCGGGGCTTTTTTGTTAGCTCAGCGAGACGACGCCGCGCGCTTCTCACCTGTTCCGGCACACTCCTCGATGCGTCATGTCGGCTCAGCGACCGCGCCGCGGATCGGAGTCGAACGACTGCATGCCACCGACGGCTTGTGGCTCCGGGAGGGTGTCGCCGTCCAGCTTGTCGCCCAGCAGGCGCCGCACGACCACGTAGAACACCGGAATCAGCAAGACGCCGAGGAACGTGGCGAAGATCATGCCGCCGATCACGCCGGTGCCGATGGCGTGGCGCGCGTTGGCGCCCGCGCCGCTGGAAATGAACAGTGGGAACACGCCCAGGATGAAGGCCAATGAGGTCATCAGGATCGGCCGCAGTCGCAGCTTCGCGGCATCGACGGTGGCCTGGCGCAGGGTGCGCCCTTCCTTCTGTTCGGCCACCGCGAACTCCACAATCAGGATCGCGTTCTTTGCGGCCAGCCCGATCACGGTGATCAGACCGATCTTGAAATAGATGTCGTCGGGCAATCCCCGCAACAGCGTGAACACCACGGCACCCAGCAGGCCCAGCGGCACCACCAGCAGGACGGCGACCGGAATCGACCAGCTTTCGTACAGCGCCGCCAGGGCGAGGAACACAACGACGATCGACAACAGCATCAGCAGCGTTGCCGCGTTGCCGGACAGGATTTCCTGGTAGGACTGTCCGGTCCAGTCGAAACCGACTCCCGGGGGCAGCTCGTTGTTGACGATTCTCTCCATCTCCCGCATCGCCTCGCCCGAGGCATGGCCTGGCGCCGGCGCACCGACAATTTCGACCGCCGAGTAGCCGTTGTAGCGGGTCAGGGAGGGCGATGAGACTTCCCACGTGGCGCGCACCACATTGGACAGTGGGATCATTTCCGGGCTGCCGTCGCTGTCGGTTTGCGCGCTGGGGGTGAAGATGTGGCGAAGCGCATCCGGACCCATCCGGTACGGTGCGTCGGCCTGCATGATCACCCGCTTGATGCGGCCGGCATAGGTAAAATCATTGACGTAGACCGGTGCCAGCATCAGCCCGATCGCGTTGTAGATGTCACCCACCGATACGCCCATGGATTGGGCCTGGACGCGGTCCACGTCCAGGTGCAGCTGAGGCGCGTCCTCCAACGCATTGGGTCGTACGCCGTTGAGTACGGTGCTCGCGTTGGCCTTGGCAAGCAGGGTGTTGCGGGCATCCGTCAGCGCATCCCGGCCCGCGCCGCTGCGGTCCTGCAGGTACATGTCGAATCCGCCGAACTGACCAAGACCCTGCACGGTAGGTACGTTGACCACGAAAATTCGTGCGTCCCGAATCTGGTGCAGCTCGCCGTTGGCGCGTGCGATGAATTGCGCGGCGGTGACGTCCCGTTCGGACCAATCCTTGAGCTTGATGAAGCCCATGCCGGCGTTCTCGCCTGAGCCGATGAAGCTGAACCCGGTGACCTGCAACACGCCTTCCACCGCGGGGTCCTTGTGCAGGATTTCGCGCATTTGCGTCATCACGGCCAGGGTACGCTGCTTGGTCGCCCCGGGCGGCAGCTGGATTACCGCCATCGCGTAGCCCTGATCCTCTTCGGGCAGGAAACTGCCGGGCAGGCGCGTGTAAAGAAATCCGCCAAGTACGGCGAGCAGCACGAAGACCACCATCCAGCGTGGCGACTTGTGGATGGCTGCGCCGACGTGGCCCGTATAAGTGCGCGTGGTCCACGCGAAGAACTGGTTGAACTTGCGGAAGACGATGTTCTTTTTCTTTTCGTGCTCCGCCCGCAGGAAACTGGCACACAACGCCGGTGTGAACGACAGCGCGAGCAGCGCCGAGAAACCCATGGAAACGGCGATGGTCAGTGCGAACTGCTTGTAGATGATGCCTGACGCGCCCGGCTGCAGTGCCGAGGGAATGAAGACCGCCGCCAGCACCACCGTGATCGCCACCACGGCACCGGTGATCTGGCCCATCGCCTTCCGTGTGGCGTCCTTGGGCGACAGACCTTCCTCGGTCATGATGCGTTCGACGTTTTCGATCACCACGATCGCGTCATCCACCACGATGCCGATTGCCAGCACCATGCCGAACAGGGTCAGCTGGTTGATGGTGAAATCAAGAACGAGCATGCCCAGGAATGTGCCGAGCAGTGCGACGGGGATGACCAGGGTCGGAATGATGGTGGCGCGGATGTTCTGCAGGAACAACAACATCACCAGAAACACCAGGATGATCGCCTCGATCAGGGTGTGGACGACCTCGTTGATCGAGATGGTCACGAACGCCGTGCTGTCGTACGGGGTGAACCAGCTGACGCCCCGTGGAAAGCTGGGTGCCAGTTCGTCCATCTTGCCGCGCACCGCGGTCGCCACATTCAGGGCGTTGGCACCCGGCAGCAGCTGGATGGCGAATGCACCGATCGGCTTGCCGTCGTGTTGCGTGTCGAAGCCGTAGCCGCCGGGACCGAAGCTGATCCGGGCCACGTCGCCCAGCTTTACCGTCGTGCCATCCGCGTTGGCGCGCAGGATGATGTCCGCAAACTGCTCAGGGGAGGTGAAGCGTCCTTCGGTCGAAACCGTGGCGCTGAACCCTTGCTCGGGCAGGGCCGGGTCCGCACCCACGGCGCCCGCCGCAAACTGGACGTTCTGAGCCTTGATGGCGGCCAGTACCTGGCTTGCCGACAGGCTGTAGCCGTGCAGCTTGTCCGGGTTGAGCCAGATCCGCATGGCGTACTCGGATCCGAATTGCCGTGTGCTGCCGACGCCGGGAACGCGGGCGATCTGGTCGAGCACCCGCGATCCGACGATATCGTTGAGGCGGTCGCGATCAATGTCGGGGTTGTCCGACCGCAGCGCCACCACCATCAGAAAGCCGGCATTCGCCTTGGCCACCACGACGCCTTGCTGGATCACCTCGGACGGCAGGCGAGGAGTGGCGAGCGCGACCTTGTTCTGCACCTGGACCTGGGCAATGTCAGGGTCGGTGCCGTTTTCGAACGTCAGCGTGATGCTTGAGCGGCCACTGGCGCTGGATGACGAATTGAAATACAGCAGGTGGTCGATGCCGGTCAGTTGCTGCTCGATGATCTGGGTGACCGCCTTCTCGGTTGTGTTGGCGCTGGCGCCGGGGTAGCTGGCGCTCACCGTCACCGAGGGCGGTGCGATGTCCGGGTACGACTCCACACCCAGATTGAGGATGGCCAGCACGCCACCCAGGGAAATCAGGATCGCCACCACCCAGGCAAAGATCGGGCGGTCGATGAAAAAACTCGGCATCGTCGTCGCTCCGTTACTTGCCGTTCTGGCCGGTATGGCCTGAAGTCTTTGCTGGGGTGGCGTTGCGTGGCGGCGTCCGCTGCCACGGCGTCGGCTTGGCCGGCCCGCCTTCCGTGACGTTCTGGAGGCCCGAGACCACGATCTGGTCGCCGGCCTTGAGGCCGCTGGTAATCACCCAGTCACCGCGGACCATGTCGGCCGTTGTGACATTGTTGCGAGCGACTTTGCCATCGGCGCCGACGGTCAACACGAATGCGCCAGCGGTGTCCCGCTGCAGCGCCTGTTGCGGGACGAGGAACACGTTGTGTTGCTCACCCAGGCTTGCTTTCAGCGTGACGTACATGCCGGGCAACAGGCTGTGCTGGGGGTTGGGCACGGTAGCGCGCAAGTTGACTGAACCGGTAGCCGGGTTGACCGTCGCGGCGGAGAAGTCCAACGTGCCCGGTTCACCGTAGGGGCTGCCGTCGGGCAGCGTGACCGCGATAGCCGCCTTGTCCTGTTCGGCCAGAGTGACCTGGCCCTCGCTCTGCGCGCGTCGCATCTGCTCGAGCGACTCGACGCTCAGCGTGAAATTCACATACAACGGGTCGATCTGCTCCACCGTCGTCAGCAAGGTCGCTTCGCCGTTGCCGACCAGGGCGCCCTCGGTCACCTGCTGCTGGCCGGCGCGGCCGTCGATCGGCGAGGTGACATTGGCGTAGCCCAGATTGATGCGGGCCGTCTGCACGTTGGCTTGGGCTACCTGCACGGCAGCTGCGCTGCTGCGTTCGGCAGCCAGTGCGTTGTCCAGGTCGGATTTCGACACATAGCCCTTGGGAGCCAGTTCCCGCACGCGTTGTGCGGTGACCTTGTCGTTGGCGTGCGTGGCGCGGGCCTGCGCCAGCGACGCTTCGGCTGCATTCAACGAGGCCTTCAACGGGGCCGGGTCGATCTGGAACAGCAACTGGCCTTTCTTGACGTTGGTGCCTTCCTCGTAGCTGCGCTTGAGCAGCACACCGGCCACGCGCGCACGGACGTCCGCGCTGCGGTAGGCGGACAGGCGACCGACCAGGTCGCGCGTCAATGGCGAGGTCTGCGGCTGCGCCTTGAGTACGCCGACTTCGGGCGGCGGCATCTGGGCTGCGTGGTCATTGCCCTTGCTGCCGCAGGCGGAGAGCGCCAGCAAACTCAGGCACAGCAGCAGCGTGCTCGGTGAAGGGGACTTCATGGGAACTCCAGAACGTGCATCGATGGGGATATGGGGTGCCGCGGTGTCTCGAGAAAATCCATCCATGGAATATCGCATCGCGCTCCACACTGTCTTGTGTCAGAAGTAGGCCCTGCCAGCGGGCATCGCACCGGTTGAGCCGGTGCGCCAAGCCCGAAATCGCCCGGAGGCGGTCTCATTCGGCCAGACTATACCGGTCAGTTTACATTTTACTTGGGCGGCGAATCCAGTCGTTGACAAGCGCTTGCAAGTCTGATCATCAACAAAGGGTGTCGGCATGTTGTGCATCGGAACGGTCAGTTAGTGAAGCGACCCTCATGCGACGCACCGCGTGTGGATCGTGTTTTCGATGAACACCGTGGCGAAGGAAGCGTCGCGCGAGGCAAAACCGTGCGCGTGGGCATGGTCTGCGTCGCCCGCTCTGGCTGGCTAAGCCTGGGCACGCGGCGTATCCTTCCAAGGCTTTATAGAGACTTTCCCACCATCATCTCCACTGACCAATAGATGCCATGAATGCGACCCATGCGGCGAATGACCCCTCCCTCCCGTCGGCAGTCCTTGCAGAGCTGAAAAAAAGCGGTTTTCCCACCGCTCGCCTCAATGAGGCGCAGCTTTTTTGCGAGGCCTTTTTTGCACGTGTAGGAGGCGGCGACGCGAATCTGCACACGCCGGGTCAATGGGCGGCCCTGGTTGGCAGCCTGCTGGAACTGATGCAGCAGCGCCAGGCCGGTCATGCCAACGTGCGCGTGCTCAGCCCGGCGGAGGTTCACGCCGGTCGCAGTGTGCTGCAGGTCGTCACCGACGACATGCCTTTCCTGGTCGATACGGTCAGCATGATTGTTTCGGGTCAGTTGCAGATCCATGCCGTGATCCATCCGGTCCTGACGGCGCGGCGTGATGCGTCCGGACTCCTGTTGTCGTTGCAGGAGGATGGCGCTGCGGCTGAATCGCTGATGCATTTCGAGATCGACCGGGTGGCCGACGGTGCCGAGCAGGCCCGCCTGGTCGAGCGGATCGAAGGTGCCCTGGACGACGTACGCGCGGCGGTCAACGACTGGTCAACGATGCGTGACAAGGCGCTGTCGATCGCCAACGAATTGCCGCAGCGCAAACTGCCCCTGGGCACCGACTCGGTGCGCGAGGCCAGTGAGTTCATGCGCTGGATCGCCGCCGACAACTTCACCTTCCTCGGCTATCGGGAGTACGAGGTCACGGATGCTGACGGTGACCAGGTTCTGCGCGCGATCGAGTCGTCCGGTCTCGGGATCCTGCGCACGAACGAACGATCGGTCGCCCCGCGATCACTGCGTACCCTGGCCGCCAGCGAGCTGCCGCAGTCCGGCTCTACCGACGCGATCATCCTGACCAAGACGAACGCACGTTCGCACGTTCATCGGCCCGGCTACATGGACTACGTTGGCGTGCTGCGCTTCGATGACAGCGGTCGCGCCATAGCGGAGCAGCGTTTCCTTGGCATGTTCTCCTCCAATGCCTACATGTCGCGTCCGCAGGACGTTCCGTTGATGCGGCACAAGGTCGAGGCCGTGATGGCCCGTTCGGCGCTCAAGCGCGATTCGTATTCCGGCAAGTCACTGCGGCATATCCTGGAGACGCTGCCGCGTGAGGAGCTGTTTCAGAGCACCAGCGACGAGCTGTTCAGCACGGCGATGGGTATCCTCGACCTGCGCGAGCGCGCACGCACGCGGCTGTTCATTCGACGTGATCGCTACGGGCGGTTCTTCACCTGCCTGGTGTTCGTGCCGCGTGACCGCTTCAATACGTCCGTGCGCGAGCGCATCGAGGCGCTGCTCGGCACGGCACTGCATGCGGTCGAGAGTGATTCCTCGGTGCAGATGGGCGAGGCCCCGTTGGCCCGGTTGACGATCGTGCTGCGGCCGAAAATTGGCGACCAGCCCGACTACGACGTCGCCGAGCTGGAGCGTGGTGTCGCCGGCATCGTGCGCAACTGGCATGACGAGGTACGCGACGCGCTGGTAAAGCTGCTCGGTGAGCATGAAGGTGTGGTGCTGGCCAATCGCCACGCCCGTTCGCTGCCGGCCGGCTACGTCGAGGACGTGAGCCCGGCGGTTGCTGCTGAAGACGTGCATCAGCTGTCCCAGTTGGATGGTGAGAATGCGCTGCGCATGTCGTTCTACCACCCACCCGAGGATTCCGAGAAGCTGCGCTTCAAGGTTTATCGTTCCGGTGGGGACATTGCCCTGTCGGAAGTGATGCCGCAGCTGGAGAACCTCGGTTTGCGCGTGCTGACCGAGCACGTCTACAGCATCCCCGGCGATGCTCCGCTTTCGATCCAGGACTTCGAGGTCCAGCCCGTGGGGCAGCTCACTTTCAGCGTTCAGCAGGTTGGCACGCTGTTCGAGGAAGCGTTCGAGAAAATCTGGCGGGGAAGCGCGGAGAACGACGGGTTCAACCGGCTCATTCTCGGTGCCAGGTTGAGCTGGCGCCAGGTGGCGGTGCTGCGCGGCTATTGCAAGTTCCTGTTGCAGGCGGGTGCCCCGTTCTCCCAGTCGTACATGGAAGAGACCCTCAATCGTTATCCGGCGATCGCTGGCTTGCTGGTGGAATTGTTCCTGGTCCGCTTCGATCCACGTCGCGAAGCACTGTCTGCCGACGAGCTGAAGACGGCCGGCGCCACGCTGGTTGTAGAGATGCAGGCGCTGATGCCGGCCAGCGTGGTGGCCGCGCATCCGGGCTTGATCGACAGTCTGGGCGCGATGCTTGCCAAATCGCGCGACGAGCAGATCCAGGTGGTCGAGGGCGCGATCTGGATTTTGCTGGAAAACGTCGCCAGCCTCGACGAGGACCGCATCTTGCGCAGTTTCGTCAACCTGATCCGCGGCACCTTGCGGACCAGCTTCTTCCAGCAATGGGAGGGCGAGTATCGCGACTACATCAGCTTCAAGTTCGACTCGCACAAGTTGCTCGATTTGCCCAAGCCGATACCGTATCGCGAGATCTGGGTGTGCTCGCCACGGGTCGAGGGTATCCATCTGCGCTTTGGTGCGGTGGCCCGCGGTGGCTTGCGCTGGTCTGATCGCCGCGAGGACTTCCGTACGGAAGTGCTGGGCCTGGTCAAGGCCCAGATGGTGAAGAACACGGTGATCGTGCCGGTTGGCTCCAAGGGTGGCTTCTTCGTCAAGAAGTCGCCGGCCGGCGGCGACCGCGACGCGGTGCTGGCAGAAGGTATCGCCTGCTACCGCATGTTCATCAACGGCATGCTCGACATCACGGACAATCTGGTCGACGGCAAGATCACCCATCCGCATGACGTGGTTCGCCATGACGACGATGATCCGTACCTGGTGGTGGCGGCTGACAAGGGCACGGCCAAGTTCTCCGACATCGCCAATGCCATTTCGATCGAGCACAACTACTGGCTTGGCGACGCGTTCGCCTCGGGCGGTTCGCACGGCTACGACCACAAGGGCATGGGTATCACGGCGCGTGGTGCCTGGGAGTCGGTCAAGCGGCACTTCCGGGCACTCGGGCGCGACTGCCAGAGCGAGGACTTCACCTGCGTGGGCATCGGTGACATGTCCGGCGATGTGTTCGGCAATGGCATGCTGCTGTCGGAGCACATCCGGCTGCTGGCGGCGTTCGATCATCGCCACGTGTTCCTTGATCCGAACCCCGACGCGGCGCGCTCCTTCCTCGAACGCAAGCGCTTGTTTGACGTGCCTCGCTCGAGCTGGGACGACTACGACAAGTCGCTGATTTCAGCTGGCGGTGGTGTGTATCCGCGTAGTGCCAAGTCGATTCCCATTTCGCCGGAAGTGCGTGCTGCGCTGGGTCTGGCCGCGGGGGTTGAACAGCTGGCACCCAATGATTTGTTGAGCGCCGTGCTGAAGGCGCCGGTCGACCTGCTGTGGAACGGCGGCATCGGCACCTACATCAAGGCGTCCACCGAGACGCATGCCGACGTGCGCGACCGCGCCAACAACGGGCTGCGCATCAACGGCGCCGACGTGCGCGCCAAGATCATCGGTGAGGGCGGCAACCTGGGCATGACCCAGAAGGGTCGTATCGAGGCGGCGCAGAAGGGCGTACTGCTGAACACGGATTTCATCGACAACTCTGCCGGTGTGGACACCTCCGATCACGAGGTGAACATCAAGATCCTGCTCAACGATGCGGTCAAGCGGAAGGAGCTCAGCTTCGACGAGCGCAACGAGCAACTTGCAGCCATGACCGACGAGGTGGCCGAGCTGGTGTTGTGGGACAACTACCGGCAAAACCAGGCGATCACCTTGATGGAGCGGCAGTCGATCGGACGTATCGGTTCGATGGCCCACTTCATTCGCACACTGGAGGCCGAGGGCACGCTGGATCGCCAGGTCGAGAACCTGCCGTCCGAGGCTGAGTTGACCGAGCGCAAGAGTCGTGGGCTGGGCCTGACCCGGCCCGAGCTGGCGGTACTGCTTTCCTACGACAAGATGCGTCTGTTCCAGCAGTTGCTGGAGTCGGATGTGCCAGAGGATCCGTACCTGTCCAAGGAACTGGTTCGCTACTTCCCGTTGCCGCTTCATGAGAAATATGCAGCACACATGCAGCGCCATCGACTGAAGCGCGAGATCATCGCCACCGCGGTGACCAATTCCACGATCAACCGCATGGGCGCCACCTTCATGATGCGCATGCAGGAGGACACCGGGCACGGACCTGCTGCGATCGCCAAGGCATACACCGCCGCGCGTGAGGTGCTGGACGCTCGTCAGTTGTGGGCCATGATCGAGGCGCTCGACAGCAAGGTTGCCGAGGAGACCCAGATCGACGCGGTCAAGCAGATCTGGTCGTTGCTGCGGCACATGACGCGCTGGCTGCTCAATCGCCCGGGTGGCACGCTGGACATCGCGGCCAATGTCGAGCGGTATCAGGCCGGTGTTTCGGCCCTGCGCCAGGCGCTGCCGGGCGTGCTGACCCCGAACGGCCAGCGCGACTTCTCCTGCACCGAAGAGAAGTGGGCGGGTCTGGGTCTGCCTGCCGACTTGGCTCTGCGGCTGTCCCGCATGCCGGTGTTGCGGGCGGCGCTGGACATGGTCGAAGTGGCACAGGACAGCAACCAGTCGATCGAGCAAGTCGCCCGGGTGTTCTACGAACTGGGCGAGGAGCTGGACCTGGAGTGGTTGCGCGGCCAGATCGAGGCGCTGCCGGTGGAAGGCCATTGGCATGCGCAGGCTCGAGGCTCGCTGCTGGATGAACTCAACCATCAGCACCGCGCGCTGGCGCTCCAGGTGTTGGCCCTGGACGCTGCGGACAAGGGCGTTTCGCCGGTACAAGCCTGGTTGCAGCGCGACAATGCCACGCTGGTCTACACCCGCAAGATGCTGGCGGAAATCCTCACCCAGAACGCGGACTACCCGATCGCCTCGGTTGCACTCCGTCGCCTGGCCCAGTTGGCCCAGGTACCGGTGTAGGGGACTCCTGCGGGCCCGTCTGAGTGTTTGCCGTGGCGCGGAACCCGGCATGACCTGCTCTCCCTGCAAGGGGGAGGTCGTGCCGGGGGACCCGCCGGTGCGGGTGGAGTGCTGCCGGCAGACGTCGTGCGTCGGCTGGTGTGCGGGAGCTTGTGTCGGTTCGGGGCGTGGCGCTAGGGTCAGCTGACCACTCTGTCGTACTCTGGCCGCTGTTTCCACCACGTGGGGGTTGCCATGCGCTTCGCCTTTGTCGCCAGTGATGTGAGCGTCGCCCGGCAGGCGCGGCGCAAGCTGGTGGAGTGTTATGGCGACGTGCCGCCAGAGCAGGCCGAGCTGATCGTGGCGCTGGGTGGCGATGGCTTCATGCTGCGCACGCTGCACGCGTACCGCGCACTCGAACTGCCGGTGTATGGCATGAAGCTGGGCCGGATCGGGTTCTTGATGAACAAGCACCGGCTCGAGGAGCTGCCGGAGCGCATCGCTCGCGCGCACACGGCGTCGCTGTTTCCGTTGCAGATGGATGTCACCGACGCGGCAGGCGAAGTGCACCGCGCGCTGGCGTTCAATGAAGTCTCGTTGCTACGACAGAGCAACCAGGCCGCGCATCTGGAAGTGATGCTCAACGAGGTGGTAAAGCTGCCCAATCTGGTCTGCGACGGCATCATGGTGGCCACCCCCGCCGGTTCCACCGCTTACAACCTGTCAGCGCATGGCCCGATCCTGCCGTTGGACGCCAACGTGCTGGCGCTGACCCCGATCAGCCCATTCCGTCCGCGTCGCTGGCGCGGTGCCATCCTGCCGCACCGCACCGAGGTGGTCCTGCGCGTGCTTGATCCGGCCAAACGGCCGGTCAGTGCGACCGCGGATTTCCATGAGATCCGTGATGTGCACTCGGTGGCCATACGCCAGTCCGGCAACCAGGGCGTGCGGCTTCTGTTCGATCCGGAGCACAACCTGGAGCAGCGTATTCTGGACGAGCAATTCGCCGCGGAATGATTCGTGCTGCGTGCTAGATTGACCGTGACCTCTTCATCGAATAGCCAGCATACGACAGTGAACCCGTCTGTTTCGTCATCCGATGTGCACGATCCTGTCGCCGGTGGCGACAACCGCCTGGTTGTGGCCATTTCTTCGCGCGCGCTGTTTGATCTGGGCGATAGCCACGCGCTGTTCGAGCGCGAGGGCCTGGATGCCTACCGTTCGTTCCAGATCGCGCACGAGGACGAAATCCTGCAGCCTGGCGTAGCGTTTCCGCTGGTGCAGAAGCTGCTGGGGCTGAACAAACTGGCCGGCGACGTGCCGCCGGTGGAGGTCATCCTGCTATCGCGCAATTCAGGCGACACCGGGTTGCGCATCTTCAACGCGATCCAGCACTACGGTCTGGAAATCAGTCGCGCGGCGTTCACCAGTGGCGCCCCGACCTCGGATTACATCGCGCCGTTCAAGGCGGACCTGTTCCTGTCGGCCAATGCCGAGGACGTGGGTCGGGCGCTGGCGGCCGGGGTTGCGGCGGCCACCATTTTGCCCAGCACGGCGCCACCGCGCGCCAGCGAGCAATTGCGCATCGCCTTCGATGGCGATGCGGTGCTGTTTGGTGACGAAGGCGAGCGTGTGTCGCAGGAAGAGGGACTGGAGGCATTCCATCGCAGCGAGTCCGAACATGCGGCCGAGCCGTTGTCGGTGGGACCGTTCCGGGGCTTTCTGACCGCGCTGCACCATCTGCAGACGGCATTCCCGGCCGAGCATTCGCCAATTCGCACCGCCCTGGTCACGGCCCGCTCGGCACCGGCGCACAAGCGCGTGATCCTGACCTTGCGCAAATGGGGCGTGCGCATTGATGAGGCGCTGTTCCTGGGTGGGCGCGACAAAGGTCCGTTCCTGGGCGCATTTGGCGCTGACATTTTCTTCGACGACTCACCGGCCAACGTGGAGTCTGCGCGCAAGCACGTGGCCACCGGACATGTGCCGCACGGGGTCAGCAACCGCTGACGGCGTGGGTTCGGCCGCACGGGGTGATCAGGCGTCGGCCATGACCGTTTCGCCAGCGCGTGCTGTCCGGTTGCGCCCGGCCTGCTTGGCCTGGTACAGCGCGTGATCGGCCAACTCCATCCATTGACGCAGGCTGCTGACTTTCCCGTCCGCCACGGCCAGACCGATGCTGATCGAGCAGTTCAGATTGGGTGTCTGCGGCAGGTCCAGTTTCTCAACCGTGTGTCGGATGCGTTCGGCCACGACCGATGCCTCGGCCAGCGTTGCCGGCACCGCAACCGCGAACTCGTCGCCGCCAAACCGGCCGAGGCACGCATCGACGCCGTTGCCGTGTCGCAGGATCGAAGCGATCTTGCGCAGCACGTCGTCACCCAGGATATGGCCGTGCCGGTCGTTGATCTCCTTGAAGCCGTCGACGTCGATCATCATCAGTGTGACCGCCAATCCGGTCTCATGGTGCCGTTGTAGCAGGCCGGCGGCCAGGTCCTCCCACGATCTGCGGTTGTTGAGGCCAGTCAACATGTCGATGCGACTGAATTCGTCAAGCTGGCGATTCTGTCGCTGAACTCGCCGCACCAGTTGGTAGCTGGCCAGGCTGACCATCAGCGTGTGGATCAACATGATCGGCAGACAGGCCAGGATCACCGCCATGCTGGTTTCGGGCTGGAAGGCAAAGCCGGTCAGCCATCCACCGACCAACAGGCCCAGCAGCATGCCCGGCAGCGAGCGTTGCCATAGTCCGCTCACCCCCGTGTTGATCTTGTCGGCCGTGGTCACGGCAATCAGCAGAACGGCGGGCAGCACGGTGAAGTGGAGCAAGGCCGCCCACGAACCGGCGACCGCCGAGTCGAACATCAGGTTGTGCAGCTCGCTGTGGAATTTGCTCTGGCTGCGCAGCGCGCGCCAGTAGGCGAGATGCGGCCACAGCAGGCAACTGAACACCATCCAGATCCAGCTGCCGAGCGGCGCCTGGTGTTCGTGCAAAACGACACCGATCGGCAATGCAGCCAGACCCATGCCGAGAACCCGGAAGCGGTAGATTCGTCGAGGCAGCAGGTCGCGTTGGCTGGTTCGCTCGACGAGGTGGCTGGGTGCCAGACTCTCGGGGCTTGAGTAGTTCATGTCATCTCGTTGCGGGGATGCCACCCAAGCATAACGGAAGCCATTCTGCCGTGAGCCGCCAGGCCTTCGTCACAGCAGTCGCGTGCGCTTCCACCACGCGGTGACCCTTTCCTCGCGCACGAAGGTGAACAGCCCGGCACCCAGGATGATGGCGATGCCGGCCGCCATGGGCCAGTCGAGTCGGTCGTTGAACACCCAATAGCCCAGCAGGACCGCCCACAACATCTGACTGTACTGGGTCGGCGCCACCTGATTGGCGGGTGCGCGCTGCGTCGCCAGCATCAGCAGCACCGAGGCAAGCGCGGCCAGCAGTCCGTAACCGAGCAACAACAGCCACTGGTGCATGGTCGGCCAGACGAAGCTTGGCAGCATCAGCAGACCTGCCAGCAGCAGCGCGCCGACCATGCCGGCGCCGTAGAGAGTGATGCGCTTTTCGTGGGGGCCGGACAGGCGCAGGGCGATCATCGAGACCGCGCCGGACAGGCCACAGATGATCGCGGCCAGGTGCCCCGCACCGAGTTCCCGAAAACCCGGCCGCAGCACCACCAGGACCCCGACGAAACCGGCCACCACCGCCGACCAGCGCCGCCAGCCCACCGCCTCACGCAGAATCAGCACGGACAGGATGGTGACGAAAATCGGCAGCAGGAAGATCAGTGCGAACGCCTCGGCCATCGGCAGCGCGGTGAACGCGATCACCGCTGCGGTGCTGCCCACCGCGCCAGCCACCGCCCGCACCAGCCAAAGGCTTTGGCGGCGCGCCACGACCACGTCGATCCAGCGATCACTCGACTCACGAATGAGAGGCAGTGCCGTCAGCCCCAGGGCCGCGCCAAAGAACACCGCTTCGTAGGCGGGCAGCGAGCCGTGCAGTGCCTTCACGAACGCGTCGCTGATCGCGAATGCCGCGAAGGCCGCAAAACCGAGCAAGACACCTTTGAACATGGATTCCAGTCGAGGCGGGTGGGAAAGTTGGACGGTCGTAGCGACCGCACCGCTCGCGCTACAATACCGGCTTTTAGACGTCCCTCCCCCCACAGCGTAGACGTACCCCACACCGGAGTCCCCATGGCCGCCAGTCTGAATCCGCTTGATCTGTACGATATCCGCTCTTTGCTGAGCGACGAGGAACGCATGGTGCAGGATACCGTGGGTCGGTTCGTCGACGAGCGCGTGTTGCCGATCATCGGCGACTGCTTCGATCAGGCGCGTTTTCCCAAGGAGCTGATTCCGGAAATCGCGGCGCTGGGCCTGCTGGGCGCAACGATTCCGGAGGAATTTGGCGGCGCCGGCATGAACGGAGTCAGCTACGGCCTGATCTGCCAGGAACTGGAGCGCGGTGATTCGGGCCTGCGCAGCTTCGCCTCGGTGCAGAGCTCGCTGTGCATGTACCCGATCTTTGCCTACGGCAGCGACGAGCAGAAGCGGCACTACCTGCCGCGGATGTCGGCCGGTGAGGTAATCGGCTGCTTCGGCCTGACCGAGCCGCACGGCGGCTCCGATCCGGCCAACATGAAGACCCACGCGAAGAAGGACGGCGGCGACTGGGTCATCAATGGCGCCAAGATGTGGATTACCAACGGCAATCTGGCGCACATCGCGATCGTGTGGGCACAGACCGACGAGGGCATCCAGGGCTTCGTGGTGCCGACCGACACGGCCGGATTCAAGGCGCAGGAAATCCACAAGAAGATGAGCCTGCGCGCCTCGGTCACCAGCGGGTTGTTCTTTGACAATGTGCGCGTGCCTGACAGCGCCCGGCTGCCCAAGGTGAAAGGCCTGCGCGGTCCGCTGGGCTGCTTGACCCAGGCGCGTTACGGCATCACCTGGGGGCCGATCGGCGCGGCCCAGGCCTGTCTCAAGGAAGTGCTCGACTATACGAAGGAGCGCATCCTGTTTGGCCGTCCATTGGCCGCAAACCAGGCGGTGCAGCTGAAGCTGGCCGACATGGCGCGCCGGATCACCACGGCGCAATTGCTGTCGCTCCAGCTTGGTCGCTTGAAAGACGCCGGCAAGATGCAGCCGACCCAGGTGTCACTGGCGAAGTGGAACAACTGCCGTATGGCGATCGATATCGCACGGCAGTGCCGCGACATCCTCGGCGGCGCCGGCATCACCACCGAGCACAGCGCGATCCGGCATGCGCTGAACCTGGAATCGGTGATCACCTATGAAGGCACCGAGACGGTGCACGAGCTGGTGGTCGGTCGCGAATTGACCGGCATCAACGCGTTCTGATTTGACTTTCCCTGTGTCCCGGTGCGCGTGGGAGTGAAGGACACCAAACCCTTGGATGTATCCGCTATCCGTCTTGAAACCGATCGCCTGATCCTGCGCCCGACCCGGGCGGAGGATTTCGAAGGCTGGGCGGCTCTCATGGGTGACGAGGAAAATTCGCGCCATATTGGTGGCCCGCAACCGCGCGCGACCGCCTGGCGCGGATTTCTGTCCATGGCCGGTGCCTGGGCGATCCAGGGCTTCGGCATGTTCTCGGTGATCGAGAAGGACAGCGGTCGCTGGCTGGGCCGGCTCGGCCCGTGGTGTCCCGAAGGCTGGCCCGGCACCGAGGTGGGTTGGGGTCTGTTGCGCGAGGCCTGGGGCAAGGGCTACGCCACCGAAGGATCAATCGCGGCGATTGACTGGGCGTTCGATCATCTGGGCTGGACCGAGGTGATCCACACGATCGCGCCGGACAACGTTGCCTCGCAGGGCGTCGCCCGTCGCCTCGGTTCGAGCCTGATCGGCCCCGGCCGGTTGCCCGAGCCCTATCAGGACCTGGCGGTGGAAGTGTGGGGGCAGAGTCGTGACGCGTGGAAACGGCGTCGCGCATGAGCCACGTTCCGCCCGCGCTGTACGCCACGCTTGCCGAGATCGTGCCGGATCTGCATGTGCATTGCGCGTCGCCGTGGTGCCTGATCGGCAGCACAGCGGCGTTGCTGCTGGGTGCGCAGGTCAGTGCGGCGGATGTCGATGTCCTGACGTCCCGGGCCGATGCCGATGCGCTGATGGCGCACTGGGCCGAATGGCGTGTGCCGGTCTCCGTCGCGGCCGGCAGCGAGATCTTCCGCTCGCATTTCGCGCGATTCGCGTTTCCCGGTACGCCGGTGGAGCTGATGGGCGCACTCGAGATGCACGCCGCTGGCCGCTGGCAGGCAGTGACGCCGGGTCGGCTGGTGCTGGCCGGCCTGAACGGCCTGGCCGTGCCAGTGCCTTGCCTTGACGACCAGATTCGTCTGTTCGAAAGCTTTGGACGCGAGAAGGACCTGCGCCGCGCCGCCGTCTTGCGCGCGCTGGCGTCCACCGCTTCCGTCCCGCCTGTTGTTTCAACCCATTGAAGGCTGCCTTGCAGCCACCCGCCTGCACCACAAGAGCTTTGCCATGACTGCCATTCCATTTGCGCTCAGCGCCCGCCACAAGGGTTTCAACCGGGCCGAGGTCGTCGACCATAACTTCCTCGAATTCGTGCAGCTGTGGCATGGCGAGGTGCGGGCGACGCCCCGCGACGACCAGGCCGTGCTGCCGGGCAGTGCACTGGATGCGCGCGGCTTTCGCGAGCTGCTGGAATCGCAACTGGTCTCGCGCCACCTCGACCTGATGGCGCGCGTGCTGCGCGTGCAGGACAAAGTGTTCTACACGATTGGTTCGAGCGGCCACGAAGGCAACGCGATGGTGGCGCGACTGACCCGGCACACCGATCCGGCGTTCCTGCATTACCGTTCCGGCGGCTTCATGGCCGAGCGTTTCCGCAAGATTCCCGGAATGGACCCGGTGGTGGATTCGGCGCTGTCGTTCGCTGCCAGCAAGGACGACCCGGCCTCCGGCGGACGCCACAAAGTGTGGGGCAGCAAGCCGTTGTGGGTGCTTCCGCAAACGTCCACGATTGCCTCACACCTGCCCAAGGCCTTGGGCACGGCGGTGGCGATCGAACAGGCGCGCCGCATCCATCACCCGCTGCCGATCCCCGACGACAGCATCACGATCTGCTCGTTCGGCGACGCGTCCAGCAACCACGCCACCGCGCAGACGGCGTTCAACACGGCGGCATGGACGGCCTACCAGAAGTTGCCCGCGCCTGTGCTGTTCGTGTGCGAGGACAACGGCATCGGCATTTCGGTGAAGACGCCGTCGGGCTGGGTGGCCAACAACTACCAGCATCGCGCCAACCTGGACTACTTCTTCGCTGACGGCCTTGACCTGGCCGAGGGCTACGCCCAGGTGCAGCGAGCCGTCCAGCATTGCCGCTCGACCCGCCGCCCGACCTTCCTGCACTTGAAGACGACCCGCGTCATGGGTCACGCCGGCAGCGATTTCGAGATCGAGTGGCGCAGCATCGAGGAGCTGTTCGCGGTGGAGTGCTCCGATCCGTTGCTGCGTTCGGCGGAAATCGCGCTGGAGTCGGGCCTGTATTCGAAGGAGGCGCTGCTTGCCTTGTACGAGGCCACCCGCAAGCGCTGCTTCGCGGCCGCCGAAGATGCGGATTCGCGCCACCGGCTGACCTCGCTGGAAGATGTGATGAAGCCGTTGGCGCCGTACACGCCGGTGGCGGTGAAGGCGGAAGCCACTCGCGCGGATTACGCCGACAAGCGTCTGGCGGTGTTCGGCGGTGAGGCGAAGCTGCCGGAGAACCTGCCACCGCGTCATCTGGCGATCCAGATCGGCCAGGCGCTGCACGACTTGCTGGCCAAGTATCCCGAGGCCCTGGTGTTTGGCGAGGACGTGGCGCAAAAGGGCGGCGTCTACACCGTCACCAAGGGACTGCACAAGACCTTCAAGGGCAGCCGTGTATTCAACACGCTGCTGGACGAAACCATGATTCTCGGGCTGGCCCAGGGCTACGCCAACATGGGCATGCTGCCGATTCCCGAGATCCAGTACCTGGCGTACTTTCACAACGCCTGCGACCAGATTCGTGGCGAGGCGGCTTCATTGCAGTTCTTCTCCAACGGCCAGTACCGCAACCCGATGGTGATGCGGGTGGCCTCGCTGGGTTACCAGAAGGGTTTCGGCGGCCACTTCCACAACGACAACTCGATCACGGCGCTGCGCGACATTCCCGGCCTCGTGGTGGGCTGCCCCAGCCGCGGCGACGACGCGGCGATGATGCTGCGCACGCTGATGGCGCTGGCGAAAGTGGACGGTCGCGTGTGCGCCTTCCTGGAGCCGATCGCGCTGTACATGGCCAAGGACTTGTACGAAGCGGGCGATGGCCAGTGGCAGTTCGACTACCCGACGCCGGACCAGGCCATGACCCTGGGCGAGGGTCGCATCTACAACGAGGCGGCCAACGACCTGGTGGTGTTCACCTTCGGCAACGGCGTGCCGATGGCCTTGCGTGCTGCGCGGACGATTGAGAAGGATCTGGGCTGGCAGGTGCGGGTAGTCGACCTGCGCTGGTTGGCGCCGCTCAATGACGCTTTCATCGCCGCTCAGGCAAAGACCGCCAAGCGCATTCTGGTGCTCGACGAAGGGCGCAAGAGTGCGGGCGTGGGCGAAGGCGTGATCACCGCGATTGTCGAAGCTGGCTGCAGCGGCACGCCGATCAGGCGCGTGGTCGGCGCTGACACGTTCACGCCGTTGGCGGGCGCCGCACTGCTGGTGCTGCCCGGTGAGGCCGACGTGGTGGCGGCGGCACAGGCGTTGTCGCGGCACTGATGGCGGGCGGCTCAGGACTCGCGGTTTTCCACCACGCGAAGGCGCGGTCCGCCGCTTGCGGCAGCGCTGCCGGGTTGGATCATGACTCGGTTGCGCCCCTTCAGTTTGGCTTCGTACATGGCCTGGTCGGCGCGGTCGACGAGTGTCGCCAGATCCTCGCCTTCGCGCCACATGGCCACGCCGATGCTGATGGTCAAAAGCAGCGAGTCATGGCTTACGGGGATTTCCAGCCGGTGCACCCGGCGACATAGCCGGGTCGCTACGTACATGGCCTGTTCCGCCTGGGTGCCATCGAGCAGAGCCACGAACTCCTCCCCGCCGTAACGGCCCAGGTGGTCGGTGGGACGCAGTTCCGCGGCCAGCGCGTCGGCGACCGCCACCAGCGCACGGTCACCAGCATGGTGACCGCGATGGTCGTTCAAGAGTTTGAAATGGTCCAGGTCGAGGAACAGCATGGCGATCGGCCGCGGCTCGCCACTGGCCAACAGCGCGCTGGCCCGCTCCGACCAGGCACGGCGATTGAGTACGTCGGTGAGTGCATCCCGGTCGGCCAGCGCCCGCACCGTGTCCCGGTCGTGGCGCAGCCGCAGCGCCCGGTCTGCCAGGCCCATCGACAGTACGATCGCCTCGAACGCCCCGCCAGCGAGGCTGGCGTCGTTGAGCCAGTCCCACTGGGGCAGTGCGCCATTGACCTGGGCGCTGGTCATTGCAGTGAGCACGAGCAGTGGCGTCCAACCCGCCAGGAAGAACCACGCCGGACGCGAGCCACGCACGGCTGCCACGGTGGCAGCCACCAACAGCACCACGGCGCCGATCATCAGCAGTGGGTTGAGCAGCGTTTGCGCCAAATTCACCAGCAACGGGATGCCGCTGGTTCTCATCAACACCAGCTGGATCATGCCGACGGCCACGGCCACGACCGGTACCCGCAGCAAGGGTGCATAACGTTGCAGCTCGCAGAATCGCATCATGAACAGCGAAGCAAATGCCACGGACAGCGCCACGGCGGCGGAGCCAACCAGCAAGGCCAGGCCGGCCAGCCACTCCCATTCCAGGGGATGGAACACAAATCCGGTCTGGATACCCTGGATCAGGGCGTAGCAAAGGATGTACCCGGAGTACCAGGCGAAGGCGACGTCACGCAGCATCAGTGCGAAGCACAAGGCCATCAGTACCATCGCCAGCATCACGGCGAAACTGGCGCTGGCAAAGACCAACCATTGCGCGTCTTCCCGCAGGAATTCCTTCGACGAATCCAGGTGGAAGCGAACTGGTGCGCTCAGCGTTCGTGCCGGCTCGAATTTCAGCACGATCGGTGTTGACGCGGCCGCGCTTGGAGGCACCCTCCATGCGAGCCGGCCGTGTGCCTGGGTCTGTGCGTTGAAGCTGTCCAGCGCCAGGGTCTGCGGTTGATCGTCGCCATAGACGGTCACGCTGGCCAGCGTCGGGGGATAGATGGTCAAGACCCGGTCGGCCTTGTCCCAAGGCGGTTGCTGGGTGAGCACCACCCAACTGCCCGTGTCGTTCTGCGGAAATTGCTGCAGCAGCGAAGGATCAAAGCTTTTCAGGAGACCGGCACGGTATTCCTGCATGATCGAGTCGGGCGTGTCACCGGCGCGCGCCTCGCGCCAGGCTCCGTTCAGTGGTGCGGAGGCATGCGCGACGCCCACACCCAGCCAGAGCAGGCCGAGCGCCAATGCGCGCCATGGTCGCCATCGGTTCCGGTGCATGCGTGCTGCGAGTAGCGTGTCCATTTGCAATTTCTCGCTCTGCCCATTTGTCGCTGGACTGTGGACGACTGGCCCCTCCCGGAATCGGGTGGTGACACCACATTCATGGTCGGCGATGACCCGGTTGAACGGAATACATCCTTCGGCGCGTGTCCGCATCGGCCGTCACAGGCGACAGCCGATGAACCTGCCTGCGTTCATCTCGTCTGTCAAGCACGTGCCGTGCCATCAGGCACCGAACGCGGTGAAACGCTCGCGAACCGCGTCGCCGTTGACTTTGCGTCGGCGCGAGTGGCTCCCGAGTTGTCCTCGGCGAGCCGAAACGGCTCAATTTGGGCACTTTCGGGCCACCCTGGCTGCCAGCTTGGACGTCGCCGAAGTGCCCGGCCGGGGGCCGCGTGCGGTCGTCCGGCGTCGCGCGGTCGCCAGGGGCTGGCAATCAGCCGGGACGGCGCGCCCCCAAGGTAACCAGCACTTCCTGCGCGCTGCGGATTCGCTCGCTGGCACCAGGCAGATCGAGGATGACCTTGAGCTTGTCCTGACCGTCCAGCTTGTACACGCGGGGTTGGCTCTGGATCAGCCGGATGATTGTCATCGGGTCGATGTCGGGTTTCTCGCGGAACAGGATACGGCCCCCGTTGGCGCCGAAATCCAGTTTGCGGATGCCCAGCGGCGTCGCCAGCAATTTCAGGCTGGCGACCGCGAACAGTTGCTTGGCGGGCACGGGAAGCAGGCCGAAGCGGTCGATCATTTCCACCTGCAGATCGCGCAGCTCCTCCTCGTTGCGCGCGCTGGCAATGCGCTTGTACAGGGTCAGGCGCGTATGCACGTCGCCCAGGTAATCGTCGGGAATCAGCGCGGGCAGGTGCAGCTCAACTTCGGTTTCGTGGTCGCTGCCGAGGTCGAAGTCCGGCACTTTGCCCGACTTCAGCGCGCGGACCGCGCGGTCGAGCAGCTCGGTGTACAGGCCAAAGCCGATCTCCTGGATCTGGCCGGACTGCTCGTCGCCAAGCAACTCGCCGGCGCCCCGGATCTCGAGGTCGTGCGTGGCCAGGGTGAAGCCGGCGCCGAGTTCTTCCAGCGAAGCGAGCGCCTCGAGCCGCTTCTGGGCGTCGGCCGTGATCGACCGGCGGTCGGGCACCACCAGGTACGCATAGGCGCGGTGGTGCGAGCGGCCCACGCGTCCGCGCAACTGGTGCAGCTGGGCCAGCCCGAAGCGGTCGGCACGATCGATGATGATGGTGTTGGCGGTCGGGATGTCGATGCCGGTTTCGATGATCGTGGTGCACACCAGCACATTGAAACGCTGGCGGTGGAAGTCCGCCATCACGCCTTCCAGCTCGCGTTCCGGCATCTGGCCATGAGCGATTCGGATGCGCGCGTCGGGGACCAGTTCCTCCAGCTCGCGCACGGTGCGCTCGATGCTCTGGACTTCGTTGTGCAGAAAATAGACCTGGCCACCGCGCGCCAGCTCGCGCTGCAGCGCCTCGCGGATCGTGGCCGGGTCCCACGCCGAGATGAAGGTGCGCACGGCCGAGCGGTGCGCCGGCGGCGTGGCGATCAGGGACAGGTCACGCAGCCCGGACATCGCCATGTTCAGCGTGCGCGGTATCGGCGTCGCCGTCATCGTCAGCAGGTCGACCTGGGCACGCAGCTTTTTCAGCTGCTCCTTCTGGCGCACCCCGAAGCGCTGTTCCTCGTCGACGATGACGAGGCCCAGGTTCTTGAACCTGACGTCCGACTGCAGCAGCTTGTGCGTCCCCACGATCACGTCGATCTGGCCGTCGGCGAGGCGCTTGAGGGCGTCGGCAACTTCCTTGGACGACTTGAAACGCGACAGCACATCCACGCGAACCGGCCAGTCGGCAAAGCGGTCGGCGAAATTCCGGTAGTGCTGCTGGGCGAGCAGGGTGGTCGGTACCAGCACGGCCACCTGCTTGCCCGCGGTGGCAGTGGCGAAGGCGGCACGCAGCGCCACCTCGGTCTTGCCGAAACCGACGTCGCCGCAGATCACCCGGTCCATCGCGCGCGGCGCTGACAGATCCTGCAGCACCGCCTCGATCGCACTTTCCTGATCGGGCGTTTCCTCGAACGGGAACGTACTGCCGAACGCCTCCACCAGGGCGCGATCAATCGGCAGGGCTTCGCCGCCGCGCGCCTGCCTCTGGGCGTAGATCCCCAGCAGTTCGGCGGCCACGTCGCGCACCTTCTCGGCCGCCTTGCGGCGCGCGCGCTCCCACGCGTCACCGCCCAGGGAATGGAGCGGCGCCAGCTCCGGCGCGGTGCCGGAGTAGCGACTGACCAGCGCCAGCTGTGACACCGGCACGTACAGCTTGTCGCCCTTGGCGTATTCGATGGTCAGGAATTCGCCTGCCATGCCGCCCACGTTCATCGAGATCAGGCCGCGGTACCGGCCCACGCCGTGGTCGACGTGGACGATGGGCGCACCGGGAGTGAGTTCGGTGAGATCGCGGATGATCGCGTCTGGATCGCGCGCGGTGCCGCGACGGCGCTTGCGGTCGCGCTCGCTGCGCACCCGCTCGCCGTAAAGCTCGCGTTCGGTGAGTACCACGATGGCGGGCTTGTCGAGCGCGAAGCCTTGTTCGAGCCCGGCGATGGTGATCGCGAACTTGATGCCGTCTGCCGATTGTCGGGACGCAAGAAAATCGGGCCAGCCTTCGATGTTCTGCGGGTTCAGTCCGGCTGTGGCCAGCGTGTCGAGCAGTGCTTCGCGTCGGCCTGCCGAGTCCGCCGTGATCAGCACTCGGCCGGGATAGCTGGCCAGGAAAAGCTTGAGCGATGCGCCGGGCTCCTCGCCCTTGCGATTGAGCGGCAGTTCCGGTGCTGGCTGGGTGCCGGTTGCAATGGCGTGTTCGTGGGTGGCGTCGACCAGTTCGATGCGCAGCCGCTGGTTGAGATGCTCGCGCAGCTTTTCCGGCGGCAGGTAGATCTCGGCCGGTGGCAGCACGGGCCGTTCGATATCGTGCGCGCGCTGGTCGTAACGTTCGGCCGTCTGCGCCCAGAACTGTTCGGCCGCTTCGGTCGATCCCTCGCCGAACACGAACAGTGCGTTGTCGGCGAGATAGTCGAACAGGGTGGCGGTCTGGGCAAAGAACAGCGGCAAGTAGTACTCGATACCGCCGGGCGTGACCCCGTGTTTCATGTCCTGGTACAGCGGGCAGCGGCGCACGTCGATCGGAAAGCGCTCGCGCAGGTTGCTGCGGAAAGTCTTCGCCGCTTCGTCAGTCAGCGGAAACTCGCGTGCAGGCAACAGTTCAACCCGGTCGACCTGTTGCTGCGAGCGCTGGGTTTCCGGGTCGAAGCTGCGGATCGATTCCACTTCGTCGTCGAACAATTCGATGCGGTAAGGCTCCGCCGTGCCCATCGGAAAGATGTCGAGCAGGGCACCACGTACGGCGAAATCGCCGGGCTCGGCCACCTGTGGCACGTGGCGGTAGCCAGACCCTTGCAGGCGCCGTTGCTCGTCGGCCAGGTCCAGCTTCTGGCCTTTTTCCAGCAGCAGGCCCGACCCGGTGATGTGCGTGAGCGGCGCGATCCGTTGCATCAACGTGGCCACCGGCACCACCAGTACGCCGTGCTTCACCGTCGGCAGGCGGTACAGCGTGGCGATGCGCTGCGAGACGATCTCCGGGTGGGGGCTGAACGCGTCGTATGGCAGCGTTTCCCAATCGGGGAAATTGAGTACCGGCAGCTCGCCAGCAAAAATCCTCAGTTCGGATTCGAGTGCCTGCGCGCGCTGGGTGTCACGCGCGGCCACGACCAGCACGCCCTCATGGGTTCGCGCCGTCTCGGCAATCAGCAGCGCGCGGGCCGAGCCATGCGGCGAGGTCCAGTAACGGCGTTGCCTGGGGGTGGTCGGCAGGGGCGGGTGCTTGATCGGGCTGGACATTCAGACGCTGCGTCTTGTTGGCGCGAAATCGTGCCGCGCCGGGGAAAGCGGACAAGTGTAGCGCGGCCCGCCGGTTCCAACGGTGGGCCCGGCGGGGGATCCGAAGCATCGGCGCGTTCCGCTCAGCGGAGCAGGTCCTGCGATTGGCGTTCCGGGGCGGTGCGACGACAGAAGCTAGAGTTGCAGCGCGATCCGCGCCGTGCCGGGTTCGTCGGGGATCATGCGCTCGATGAAGCCCAGTTCCTTGCACAGTTGCAGCATCGGCCGGTTTTCCTGCAGTACGTAGCCCCACACTTCGGCGAGTCCGCGTTGGCGGCAGTCGTCCACCAGTCGCTGCATCAGCAAGGCGCCCAGGCCCAGGCGGCTCCAGCTCTGTTCCACCAGAACCGAAAACTCGGCGCTGTCAGCCGCCTCGTCGACGAAGATGCGGCCCACACCGCGCATTTCGGCCGGCTTGACCGATTCATCCATCAGCACGAAAGCGGTTTCCACGGCAGGGTCAATGCGGCACAGCCGTTGTGCCATCGGCGTCGGCAATTCCGACATGGCGTGCATGAAGCGGCGCCTCACGTCCTCTGGTGACAGCCGGGTGAAGCAACGTTGCATGGCGGCGACATCGCCGGATTCGATCCCACGCAGCACCAGCTGGCGGCCATCCTGGGTACGCACCCGCTCGCCCCGCGGCGCTGGGGTCACTTTGGGCTGCGCGAAACGCTCGCGGCTGCGAGGTGGCAGCGAGGCGTAGCGGGTGGGTGCAGAAAAGTCGACGGCAGGGATCATGGCAACTCCATACTTTTGCGTATTGTGTGCAATGCAACATGAATTTGCAATGACGGAAACGGTAATGAACCTCAAACTGATGCCCCGACGGACCAAATGGAGGCCATTGCCATGCTGCGGCACGGAAAGATGGGCGGTGGGAGAGACAGGCAGGTCGTCACGCCGCACAATGCGACGCTCGACTTTTCTGGAGCATGGCATGGTGAAGCAGTCCGCTCGCGGCCTTGACGTGGCGCAACTGGAGGCCTTTTGCGGGCGCTGGCCCGGCGTGACCCGTGACACCAAGTGGGGCATCGACAGCGTGTTCAGCGTCGGCGGCAAGATGTTTGCCGTGATGCCGTCGGACGGCAGTGAAGGCGGACGGTTGTCCGTCAAGGTGGCCGACGAACGATTCCTCGAGCTGACCGATCAGCCGGGCATCATTCCCGCGCCGTACCTGGCGCGCGCCCACTGGATATCGATCGTCGAGCCCCAGCGTTTTGCCACCACCGAATTGGAGGCATTCGTCCTCAATGCCTACACGCTGGTGCGCGCGAAGCTGACCAAGAAGCTGCAGGCGACACTGGGGCCGGTTCCGGTGACAGGGAAGGGCCAGTCATGAATCAACATATTGGCGCGCTGGCGCTGCTGGTGGCCGAATACGACGTCGCCATCGCGTGGTACACCCGCGCCCTGGGATTCCGGGTGGTCGAGGACACCGACCTGGGTGGCGGCAAGCGCTGGGTGCTGCTGGCACCGCCCGGTTCCAGCGAGACGCGCCTGCTGCTGGCCAAGGCCAGCGGCGACGAACAGCTTGCGCATGTTGGCAACCAGACAGGTGGTCGGGTGTTCCTGCTGCTGCATACCGACGACTTCCAGCGCGACTGGCAGCACATGCGCGCCGCAGGCGTCCATTTCCGCGAGGAGCCCCGTCACGAAGCCTACGGCACCGTGGCCGTGTTCGAGGATTTGTACGGCAATGCGTGGGATTTGTTGCAACGGGCTGGGTGAGGGCCCCGCCCAGCGGCGTTGGCACCGCGTTGCTGGCAACGGTTTGTGCGACTGCACGGAAACGCCGCGGCCCGGTTTTCGTCGGCGCGGCTATATCATCAGTCAATTCGATGGGCCGCTGTTCGCTCGGGGTGGGACACAGATGTTGAGGGATGTCGTGGTTCTGGGTGCGGGCATGGTCGGCGTCAGCGTAGCCTGGCATCTGGCCCGGCGTGGACATGCGGTGACCCTGGTCGATCGACGCGCCCCGGGGTGCGAAACGTCATCCGGCAACGCCGGTTTGATCCAGCGCGAGGCGGTTCGTCCGCGACCGTTTCCGCGCGATGTGGCGACGTTGTGGCGGCTGTTGCCGAATCACGGCATTGACGTGCGCTATCGCGGTGCTGCGGTGTTGGCGGCCGCCCGCGCGCTGGCGGGGTACTGGCACAACTCCGCGCCAAAGGCTTTTGCCCGGATCGTGCCGGAGTACGCATCGTTGATCCGCCACTGCACGGACGAGCATGCCGTCATGATCGAGCACGCCGGCGCCGACGCGTTGGTGCGCAAGGATGGCTGGCGCTATGGCTTTCGGAGCCAGTCCGTGTTCGACCATCAATTGGAGCTGGCGGAAGAGGCGCATGACCGTTTTGGTGCCGACTACCGCATGCTCGATCAAGCTGGCCTGCACCAGTGCGAACCGGCATTGTCGGATCGGTTGATTGGGGCGATCGAATGGACCAACTCGTGGTCGGTGGTGGATCCCCGAGCGCTGGTGCAAGCCTATGCCGCTGCGTTTGCGTCACTCGGCGGGCGCGTGGTGCAAGCCGAGGCCAGTGCGCTGACCCAGGTCGGTGGCACATGGCGATTGAGCACGGATCATGGTGCATTTTCGGGCAGCGATCTGGTGCTGGCTGCCGGTCCCTGGTCGAGCGAATGGCTTGCGCGCCTGGGCTACCGCCTGCCGATGTTCTACATGCGTGGTTACCACATGCATTACGCGGCGCTTGGTGGGCAGGTGCTCAACAAGCCGGTGCTGGATTACGAAAAAGGCTATCTGCTGGCGCCCAAGCGCGCCGGCATCCGGCTGACCACCGGGGCGGAACTCAACAGCCTGCATGCGCCGCCGTTGCCGGGACAACTGCAGGCGGCCGAACATGAGGCGCGCCAGATCTTTCCGCTGGGCGAGCGGCTTGATCCGAGCGCGTGGCTGGGTGCACGACCGTGCATGGCTGACATGAAACCGGTGATCGGTCCGGCGCCGCGTCACAGCGGTTTGTGGTTTGCGCTGGGCCACGCCCATCAAGGCTTCACTTCCGGTCCGCTGACGGGTCGGTTGATCGGCGAGATGATGGACGGCGAGAAGCCGCTCGTCGACATGGCACCGTTCCGGGCCGATCGTTTCTGATGGTCGCGGGCGGGAACACGGCAGGCTTGCGCATGGTGGGCGGCTAGTCCGAAATCGTGTAGCCGTGCTGTTTCATCAGGCCAAGGACTTTGTCCACCGGCAGCGCCTCCACCTTGTGTCCGTCGCGGCCGTTCATGTCCCGTGCGTGGAACAGCGAGTTGATGATCGCTTCCTCGGTAGCTTCAATCGTGGCCATGAACAGCGGTGACATGGCGTCATTGCGCACGACCGTGATCTGGCGTGTCGGCTGTTTCGATTCGTGCGGTACGCGCACCGACGCGTTGGTGGAGAAGGCGACTACGTAGTCGCCACTGCCGTTTGAGGCGATGCCACCGGTGAGACCCAGACCCAGCATGGCGCGCTTGGCCAGTCGCTTGAGATTGCGTGCGTCCAGCGGTGCGTCCGTGGCCACCACGATCATGCACGAGCCGTCGGGTGAGTCGTTGAGTTCGTCGCTCAGATAGAACTTGTGCAACGACTTGCCGACCGGCACGCCGGCCACGTTCAGCACACCACCAAAATTCGTCTGCACCAGCACGCCGACGGTGTAGCCACCCAGCTTGGCCGGCAGTTTGCGCGAAGACGTACCGATACCGCCCTTGAAACCGAAGGCGATGGTGCCGGTACCGGCACCGACATTGCCCTGTTCGACGGCGCCGCCGCGGGCCGAAGCGATGGCATCGAGCACATCGCGTTTGGCGACATGACGGCCGCGAATATCGTTGAGGTAGCCATCGTTGGTTTCGCCAACCACGGCATTGACCGATTGCACATCCTTGTTGGCGTCAAACGAAAACGTGTAGTCGATCAGGGCGTCGGCAGCTGTCGGCACGCTCAAGGTATTGGTCAGGATGATCGGCGTTTCCAGGTTGCCCAGCTCCTCGACCTGGGTCGAGCCCGCCAGCTTGCCAAAGCCGTTGGCGACATGGATCGCGGCCGGCACTTTCTGCTGGAAGATGTTTCCCCGATACGGCAACACGGCGGTGACACCGGTGCGCACGTCGTCGCCTTCGACCAATGTTTTGTGGCCGACCAGCACGCCGGGAACATCGGTAATGGCGTTGAGCGTACCGGGCTGCAGCACGCCGATCGCGACCCCGTAGGCGCGCAGGTTTTTCTGTTGGGCGCTGACCGGGGCGCAAGCCAGCGACAGCACCACAATGGCAATCAGGCGACAACGCATGCATGGTCTCCGGCAATCGAGGAATGGCACCAGCGGCGCTGGTGCGTGGGGCTCAACGCTAGCAGATAGATGGGCATGGGGCCGATGACCGGAGGCATTTCCTTCGGTCGCGCGGTCGAAGTTGGCGACTCGAATGGCTGGCGTGAGCCGACATCGAGCCTGGGGGGATATGGCTTCCTCCGACCCGGTTTCGCGGCATTGGAGTTCCCTGAAAAGCAGAGCTTTCATGCGCCTGCGGCGCCCGAGTTACTTTCTCTTTGCGTGGCCAAAGAGAAAGATAACCAAAGAGAAAGGCCACCCCGCTTGGCGCTTGCCGGGCATCCTGCCCGGCAAGTCCGTGAGCCGGGGCCGGGCTTTTCGAACGGGCA
>DATCMT010000014.1:0-55355 GCA_036563155.1 Rhodanobacter sp. | reverse complement strand
GTCGCGGCCTGCCGGTGTTCGCTACCGGCCCGGCCCAACCGATCCTGATCAACGGCGTGCCGGTCTCCGGCCTGCTCACACCGGCCCAGCAGGCGGCGTTGGCGGGCGTCGACTTGCGCGAATTTCTGGTCCCGGTCGGGGTGGATCGCCAGCGCAACAACTTCAGCATCAACCTCAGCCAACGCCTCGGTGATCGGGGCGGCTCGCTGTACGCCAGTGGTTCAGCGCGCGATTACTGGAACCGCAGCGGGACCGACACGCAGTTCCAGCTGGGCTACAACAACGCGATTGGCCGGGTGATCTACAACCTGTCGGCCAGCCGCGAACGTGACCTGTTCGGGCGCAGCGAAAACCGCTACATGGCCACCGTCACGATCCCGCTGGGCAATGGCTCGCACACCCCGACCCTGACTGGCGGACTGACCCGAAGCAGCCACGGCGGCATGCAGGAACAGGCCTCGCTCAACGGCACGGCCGGAGTAGACGACCAGTTCAACTATGGGGCCACCGCCACACATGAAGGCGGACGGGAGTCAGCGTCCGCGGGCAGCACGGGTAGCATCAATGCGGGCTACCGAGGCTCCCACATCCAGGTCAACGCCGGATTCGGTGCCGGCAGCGGCTATTCGCAAGCATCGCTCAACGCAACTGGCGGCATCGTGGCCCATCCTGGAGGTGTCACGTTTGGCCAGAACATGGGCGATACCGTGGCCATTGTGGAGGCGCGCGACGCCACCGGCGCGCGCATCGGCAATGCGGCCGGCGTGCGCATCGATCGCAGCGGGTATGCCCTGGTGCCTTACCTCACACCGTACATGCTCAACAACGTCAACATCGACCCGGCCGGACTCTCGCTGGACGTGCAACTGGACAACACCAGCACCCAGGTTGCGCCTCGCGCCGGCTCGGTAGTGATGGTGAGGTTCAAGAGCGAGAGTGGCCGCTTCGTGCTGATCCAGGTGCACCTGATTGACGGCAAAACACTGCCGTTCGGCGCGGAGGTGAAGGATGAGAACGGCCAGCCGATCGGTGTCGTGGGTCAAGCCGGACGCGTGATGGTCAGGGTGTCCGATGACACGGGACGACTTAGCGTGATCTGGGAAGATCAAGGTGCGACGCGCACCTGCACTTTGCCGTACACCATCAAACCCCGCGCCAAGGGCAAGCAGAAAAGCGACGCGATCGAGCGAATCGACGCGACCTGTGACGAGCCAGAGGCTACGGCGCATGTCGCCAGGAGTGGAACATGATGCGCGCTACCGTACCGTGGAGCATGCTGCTGCTGCTGACGGTGGCTCCGCTGACCGCCCGTGCCGAATGCCGCTTCACTGACGGTGGCACCACCCCGGTCACCTTCAACCTGCCGCCGACCATCTCGATCGCCGCCAACACGCCAAATGGCACGGTGATCGCCTCCACCGGACAGGTCAGCCCCGCCAATCCCCCAACCATCGAATGCGGGCGTTACGCGGGCCCCAACTGGAAGCCTGCCGCGGAGACGATGACCTACGGTGTCGTCAACAGTCGTGGCGGATACTTGGCCGACAATGTCACCTATGACACCGGTATTCCCGGCGTGAGTTATCGCATCACCCACCCGACCGATTACCTGACGCCCTATCCGCTCAACAGTGAATTGGTTTCCTCTGCGGTATTCAGCGTCACGTCCGGCCTGGAGCTGATCAAGACTGGCCCGATCACCAGCGGTAGTGTGCTGGCTGCAGGCAAGCTGGGTGACTGGCGGTGGAACTCGCTGATCCCCGAGATTTTCCAGCTCGGCAACTCGGTCACCTTCACCACGCCCAGCTGCACCATCGTCACGGATCCGATCAATGTGACACTTCCCACTGTCACCACCAGTGCCTTCAGTGGGGTCGGCGCGACTTCGGGCAGGACGCCATTCCAAATCCAGTTGTCGTGCCCGACCGGGGCGGCCGTGGCCAAAATCACCATGCACACCAGCACGCCGGACAGCCATGCCGGCGTCATCGCACCGTCCGGGCCCGGCTACGCGGCTGGCATCGGCGTGCGGGTGCTCGACGGTAATTCCAATCCGATGGTTTTCGAGACGCAAACCGTGGTGACACCGCCGAACGCGACGGCCTCGATCTCGTACTTCGCGGAATACTTCCAGACCGCGCCGACCGTTACGGGCGGCCCGGTCAAGGCTACCGTGACGTTCGATATCTTCTATCAGTAGCGGAGCAGATTCGTAGCGACGCGAGCTTCGCCATGCGAGCTGCGCAACATGCGCTCACTCGTAGATGTGGATCACGAGCGTTGCTGCCGGCTTGTCTGTACCTGCCGAACTGGCGTAGCTGGCCCAATAACCAAGCAGGCGATCATTCGCGACGGCGTTGGCGTCGAGTTCTGTCACCGTTTGTGAGTACGAGCGCCCTGGATCAGTGGCGGTCTGGCCGCAGGTGAAGCGCTGCGGCAGGCGATTGGCGACAGACCCGGCATCGGCGGACACACTCACGTTCGAACAGGTTGGTTCCAAGACTGCCCCGGAAAAGGTGATACTGCCGCTTGCGGCATGGACGCTCGACGCGCCTGCTGACAGCGCCAACGTGAGCGCTGCGCAATACGCCAGCCGGATGCCAAGTGGACTCGCCATTCCATTCACCTCTTGAGGCGCCCCGGTCATGACGGGGTCCCTTAAGTGGCTTTCGGCGCCCTCCGCCCGGGCTTTAACGGTCGGGACCGGCCCACACCGCAAACTGTGACGCGCATCACACTAAGCAGGGGTGGCAGCGGATTGCACCAAATTGACCGGGGGAATGACTGGTTTAGGCCACGCTCCGTGAGCTCCACGTGAGTCGACCCCCGCAGGCAACAGGACACACCCGCCCCATGGAAACGGCCTGGTCCAGGGTCAAGTGTCTTATCGGCGCAATTGCCGCGATCTTGATCAGCGCGACGAGACGTATTTCTCGCGGCGAATCTGCGGCACCGGCAGGCCGCACTCTTTCAGCGCCGTGAAGGCTGCGTCGACCATGTTCGGATTGCCGCACAGGTAGGCGATGTCGCGCTCGGCGCTGGGGCCAAGCTCGGCCAGCACATGCTGCACGTGGCCAGCACGATCGGTCGGTCGCGGCACGGCACGGGCTTCGCGGCTGAGGCAACCATGAAAAGTGAAACCCGGATGGCGTTGGGCGAACGACTCGAACTCATCACCGTAGAGCAGCTCGCGTTCGTTGCGGGCACCGTACAGCAGCACAACTTCCCGACCACCCTGTGCCAGCAGCGTCTCCAGCTGAGGCAGCATGGCGCGATACGGTGTCACGCCGGTCCCGGTGGCAAGCAGCAGGTAGCGCGAATTCGTGTCTGCGGCCTGCAGGCAGAAGCGCCCGTAGGGACCACTGGCATCAATGACGCCGCCAATCGGCAACTCGCCGAGAAGTTTGCTGGCGGCACCGCCCTCGACATAACTCACCGCGATTTCGACCTGTTGCACCGGGGACCGCCCGTCACCCACCGTCGCCACGGAATAGCTGCGCTTGGTTGGCGTGCCATCGTCGTAGTGAAAATGAATCTGCAGGAACTGGCCGGGCGCAAATGCCAGTGGCTGGCCGTCGACGCGTTCGAATACAAGATGGCGCACCGAGGCCGCGAGCATGCGGCTGTCGGCGAGGCGGAGCTGAAAGCGGTCGACCATGAATGGGTTCCGTAGGACTTGGATGCGCCCTCTGGCATGGCCAGAACGACGGGCATGGCCCGCTATAATAGACGCTAACCTCTCCGGTGCAGCCCATGTCCCCGCAGTATCCCGATGCGCCCCCCGCGCTGGTCGTCGACAATTTGCGCAAAACCTACAGTACCGGGGTGGAAGCCCTGAAGGGCGTCAGCCTGACCGTGCAGCAAGGCGACTTCTTCGCGCTGCTCGGCCCCAATGGCGCGGGCAAATCCACCCTCATCGGCATTCTGTCGTCCCTGGTGAACTCCACCAGCGGCGACGCGCGGGTGTTCGGCCTGTCGGTGAACACCGACCGCAGCGCCGCCATGCGGATGATCGGGCTGGTGCCGCAGGAGATCAATTTCAATCAGTTCGAGAAGCCCTTCGACATCTGCGTCAACGAGGCCGGCTTCTACGGCATACCGCGCCGGCCCGCCGCGATACGCGCGGAAAAATACCTGAAAGAACTGCGCCTGTGGGACAAGGCGCACCAGCAGGCACGCACACTGTCGGGCGGCATGAAGCGGCGGCTGATGATCGCCCGAGCGATGATGAACGAGCCGAAGCTGCTGATCCTGGACGAGCCGACGGCCGGGGTCGACATCGAGATCCGCCGGTCGATGTGGCAGTTCATCAGCGGCATCAATGCGGCCGGCACCACGGTGATTCTCACCACGCACTATCTGGAAGAGGCCGAGTCGCTGTGCCACAACATCGCAATCATCGACCACGGCACCATCGTCGAGAACACCAGCATGAAGCGCCTGCTGGCGACCCTGGACGTGGAAACCTTCGTACTGGACGTCACCACGATGCCGGCGACCCTGCCCACCCTGCCCAATGTCACCTTGCGTCGGCGCGATGACCGCACCCTGGACGCCGAAGTGGCCCGCTCGCACGACCTCAACGCGTTGTTCGCCCAGCTGTCGGCGAACGGCATCACGGTGACCTCGATGCGCAACAAGACCAATCGACTCGAGGAGTTGTTCGTGCGGCTGGTCGAACAAGGGCGACATCCGGCGGCGGGCCTGGTCACGGAGCACAGCGCATGAGCCATGTCTCCGCCAACCTCGTGGCCCTGCATACCCTGGTGCGGCGCGAGATCGTGCGCATCATCCGGATCTGGACCCAGACCCTGATACCGCCGGCGATCACCATGACCTTGTACTTCGTGATCTTCGGCAAGCTGATCGGCAGCCGCATCGGCACGATCCAGGGTGGTTTCACCTATATGCAATACATCGTGCCGGGCCTGGTGATGATGAGCATCATCACCAACAGCTACGGCAACATTTCCAGTTCCTTCTTCGGCGCCAAATTCAGTCGCGCAGTCGAGGAGATGCTGGTGTCGCCGATGCCAAACTGGGTGATCCTGACCGGTTACGTGGCGGGCGCTGTGGTGCGCGGGCTGGTGGTCGGCGTGCTGGTGTTGTTGATCGCGCTGTTTTTCACCGACTTGCAGCTGACGCATCCGCTGATCACGTTCTTCTCGGTACTGCTGGGGGCCACGATCTTCTCGCTGGCCGGCTTCGTCAACGCCGTGTTCGCCAAGAAATTCGACGACATCGCGCTGGTGCCCACCTTCATCCTGACCCCCCTGACCTATCTGGGTGGCGTGTTCTATTCGGTCAACATGCTGGCTGAGCCGTGGCAGTCGATCTCGCGCGCCAACCCGATTCTGTACATGGTCAACGCGTTCCGCTTTGGCGTCCTGGGCGTCAGCGACGTGCACGTGGGCTGGGCGTTCGTGGTGATGATCGGCTTCGTGGTGGCCCTGTCGATCCTGGCGCTGCAGCTGCTCAAGCGCGGCGTCGGCTTGCGCTCCTGACCGCGAGAAACGGATACTCACGCGTCGCTGCGGAGTCCTGACTGGGCGCGCGACTGAAAGACGAGTCAAGCGCAGCACGCTCCCATCCCAAGCAGTCCGCCCGTTCCCCGTCTTCCGCCCGCCTTCCGGCTTCGCCCATGCGTGTCAACAAATACATCAGCGAGTCCGGCCTGTGCTCCCGCCGCGAAGCGGACGAGCTGTTGCTGGCCGGCCGCGTCAGCATCAACGGCGAAATCGTCTCCACCGGCGCCAAGGCGCTGGATGGTGACGAGGTCCGCGTGGACGGCGAGATCGTGCGCGTGCGCATCCTCGCCGCCACGCCTGCCAGCAAGAAAGCCATCTATATCGCGCTGAACAAGCCAGTCGGCATCACCTGCACGACCGACCGCGCCGTCGCCGGCAACATCACGGATTTCATCGACCATGCGCAGCGGATCTTTCCGATTGGCCGACTGGACAAGGACTCGGAAGGATTGATCCTGCTGACCAGCAACGGCGATATCGTCAACGAAATTCTTCGCGCCGAAAACAATCTTGAGAAGGAATATCTGGTCGGTGTGAACCAGGCGGTCACCGATGATTTTCTGGAGAACATGGCGCGGGGTGTGCGCATTCGCGGCCAGATGACCCGGCCTTGTCGCACGCGCCGGATCGCGAAATTCGGATTTTCCATTGTGCTGACCCAAGGCCTGAACCGACAGATCCGGCTGATGGCGGCTGCGTTCGGCTACCGCGTGACCCAGTTGCGCCGCGTGCGCATCAGCAATGTCAGACTGGGCCACCTGAAAATCGGCCAATGGCGCAACCTCACCGAAGCCGAGTTGAAAGGTCTGCTGCCCCAGCGCACGCGGTGGTGATCCAGGCAAGGTAACCAGCGTGGGGCGGGCCTTCCACCGGGAGCGGTGCGCTGGGCAACGCGCCACCGATGGGACGCAGCCGGCAGTGAGCCGAGGCAGGCGTGCCACAGAGTCGCAACTATGCGGCGGGCAGGCTCTGCAAGTCCCAGCGCGGCCGTACCTGGATGGTTCCGTCCTGATGCTGGCCACTGGCCAAACGGATGGCGCCGGCCAGCGCAATCATCGCGCCATTGTCGGTACAGAAATCCAGCCGCGGGAAATACACCTGGAAGCCATCCTCCGCGCCGACCCGGGCCAGCTCGCTGCGCAGATGCCGGTTGGCTCCGACCCCGCCGGCGATCACCAACCGCTGCGCGCCCGCAGCCTCCAGCGCGCGGCGACACTTGATGATCAGCGTGTCCACGATCGCTTCCTGAAAAGCGCGAGCCACGTCGGCACGCGTCTGCTCGCTGTGGTCGGAGTGTTGCCACGCCAGCAGCACCTGGGTTTTCAAGCCGGAGAAACTGAAATCCAGACCGGGCCGGTCGGTCATCGGCCGCGAAAAGCGGAACGCCCCAGCACGGCCCTGCTCGGCCAGCTTGGCCAGCGCCGGGCCGCCCGGATACGGCAGCCCCATCATCTTGGCGGTCTTGTCGAAGGCCTCGCCAGCGGCGTCGTCCAGCGTGTCGCCCAGTATGGTGTACTGGCCAATCGCCCTGACCTCGACCAGCAGCGAATGGCCACCGGACACGAGCAGCGCCACAAAGGGCGGCTCGGGCGGGTTGCTCTCCAGCAGGGGGGCCAGCAGGTGGCCCTCCATGTGATGCACGCCGATGGCCGGCACGCCCAGCGCCCAGGCCAGGGCACGCCCGGCGGACGCGCCCACCAGCAAGGCCCCCACCAGACCCGGACCGGCCGTGTAGGCCACCCCGCCCAGGTCGCTGACACTGAGCCCGGCCTGCTTCAGCGCCTCGCGGATCAGCGGTAACAGCTTGCGCACGTGGTCGCGGCTGGCCAGCTCCGGCACCACGCCACCGTAATCGGCATGCAGCTTGATCTGGCTGTACAGCGTATGGGCCAGCAGGCCCCTTCCCGGCTCATCCGGCTCCCAGCGCAGGATCGCCACCCCGGTCTCGTCACACGAGGTCTCAATGCCCAGTACCGGCTTGTTCACCGGCTTTGAAAGTTCTGCAGTTTCCACGGTATAATTCCCGGCTCGCCCCAACAACAGTCCCGTACCAGCGGGCAGATTACCACTCGGAGTTTCCATGCCCAACGTAAAAGTTCGCGAGAACGAGCCGTTCGAGATCGCACTGCGTCGTTTCAAGCGTACCTGCGAGAAGGCCGGCGTCCTGGCCGAAACGCGCAAGCGTGAGTTCTACGAAAAGCCGACCCAGGAACGCAAGCGCAAGCGCGCGGCCGCGGTGAAGCGTCACCTGCGCCGTCTGTCGCGCGACGTTTCCCGCAAGGTCCGTCTGTACTGAGTTTCTTCGATCCGCCGTGCAACGGTGGATCATGCGACGCCCAGCGCCGCAAATTGCAAGAAACACGGTCGGCGCGGGTTCTCGCAGCCACCGCAAGCTCTCGGATTCGACATGGGCCGGTGTTGTCCCCAAGGACAACGCCGGCTTTGCCGTCTCCGTAGAATCGAAATCCCACCCATCGAGGCACCGCCATGACGCTCAAGCAGCAGATCACCGAAGACATGAAAACCGCCATGCGTAGCGGGGACAAGCAGCGGCTGGGCGTGATCCGGCTGATGCTCGCGGAGATCAAGCAGCGCGAAGTCGACGAGCGGATCCAACTGGACGATGTTCAGATCCTGAATGTGCTGGAAAAGATGATGAAGCAGCGCAAGGATTCGGTGAACCAGTACTCGGCCGCCAACCGCGAGGACCTGGCCGACGTGGAGCGCGCCGAGATGACGGTGATCGAGGGCTACCTCCCGGCCAAACTCGGCGACGCCGAGATTGACGCACTGATAACCGCCGCCATCGCCGACACCGGCGCCAGTTCGCCACGCGACATGGGCAAAGTGGTCGCTGCGGTCAAGGCCAAGGCTGCGGGCCGCGTCGACATGGGCGTGGTATCCGGTCGCATCAAGGCGCGCTTGGCCGGCTGAACGCCGAACCGTTCAACCTTGGCGCGCGATGGCCCACACGCCAAGCAGGACCAGCAAACCAACAACGATGCCCAGCGCAACAAGCCGGCGGCGCTTGCGCAGCCGCTGCCAGTTCGCCACGTCCAGGAAATAGCGGCCCTCGCCCGGACAGCGGAGCACGGCCAGAGTCACCAACTGGTACCAGGCCAGGCCGCCAGGCCGCAGTCCCAGACGCTCCACCGTGCAGGCCGTGGCGGCCGTCGTGGCGGCAGCCCGCTCGAACGCGCGCACAATCGCGCGCTGCCTGATCATCATCACCGTACTGATCACCATGAATGGTCGCTCCCATGCTCGACTGCGCAGCGTGCCGCGCGCCAGCGGTGCTGGCAAGGACGCCATGCATCGATTTCACACCCGCCTCGCTACAACGACGCCGAACCATCGGCACCGGCCGACCGCACGAGTAACGCCGCAGGAGGAAACATGCTGAAGTGGGCCATCATATTCGCCATCATCTCGCTGATTACCGGCTGGCTCGGCTTCGGCGGCGTCTCGGGCGCTACTGCCACCATCGCCAAAGTGCTGTTCGCGTGCTTCGTGATCCTGTTCCTGCTTGCGGTGCTGGCGGTGATTGGCGTGCTCCACCTCTTCTGACGGGGCACTCCCCCGCGGCGTGGCACATCGTCGCGATACGACCCGCACAGCGCCAGCCTTGGTGAGGGTGCTGGACCGACTCCCGCAAGGCAATCCGGCCGATCGCAACGCGTCGCCAGATCTCGATGACGGCCGCCCGGGCGGCCCGCCGCTGGCGCAGGCCACACCTTGCCTCATGCTGATGGGGCAAGGTCGCACCCACACGGCGTCGACCGACTAAACTAGGCCACTTATGCGTGGCCTGATCCCCGACAGCTTCATTGATGAACTGCTTGCCCGCGTCGACATCGTCGACGTGATCGAGCGTCGGGTGCCGCTGAAGAAGGCCGGCCGCGAATGGACCGCCTGCTGTCCCTTCCACAACGAGCGCACGCCGTCGTTCTACGTCAGCCCCGCCAAGCAGTTCTTCCACTGCTTCGGCTGCGGTGCGCACGGCAGTGCGATCAAGTTCCTGATGGACTATGAGCGGCTGGAATTTCCCGACGCGGTCGAGGAGCTGGCACAGACGGTCGGGCTGAAAGTGCCCCGCGAAGGCGGCCGCGATGCGGCCCCGCGCGAAGACAAGACCGACCTGTACACGCTGCTCGATGATGCCGCCAGCTGGTTCCAGGGTGAACTGCCCCGCCATGCGGATGCCCAGGCCTATTGCAAAAAGCGCGGCCTGGACGCCGAGACGATCGGGCGCTTCCGGCTGGGCTGGGCGCCAGCAGGCTACGACGGCGTGATCAAGGCACTGGGCACCTCGCCCGCACGCATGGATTTGTTGACCCAGGCCGGCATGGTGGCCAGCAACGACAAGGGCAACCGCTACGACCGCTTCCGCGAAAGGCTGATGTTCCCGATCCTGGATCGCCGCGGCCGGGTGATCGCGTTTGGCGGCCGGGTGCTGAGTTCAGAGCAGGCGCCGAAGTACCTCAACTCCCCCGAGACGCCGCTGTTCCACAAGGGACGCGAGCTGTTTGCGCTGTGGCAGGTGAAACAGGCCAACCAGAGCCTTGCGCGCATCGTGGTGGTCGAGGGTTACATGGACGTGATTGCACTGCACCAGGCCGGACTGCCGATCGCCGTGGCCACGTTGGGCACCGCCACGACACCTGAGCACACCGAGGTACTGTTTCGCGCCGCACCTGACGTGGTGTTCTGTTTTGATGGTGACCGCGCGGGCCGCGCGGCAGCGTGGAAGGCGCTTGAATCGGCGTTACCGCGACTGCGCGATGGGCGACAGGCGTATTTTCTGTTTCTGCCTGACGGTGAAGATCCCGATTCGCTGGTGCGCAAGGAAGGCAAGGATGGCTTCGAGCAACGCATCAAGGACGCCATGCCACTGTCCGATTACTTCTTCAATGAACTGTCGCATGACGTGGACATGGCCAGCCTCGACGGTCGCGCGCGACTGGCCGAACGTGCCCGCCCGCTGATTGCGAAGCTGCCCGACGGCGCCTTTCGCGATCTGATGGCACAGGAGCTGGAACGGCGCAGCGGCGCCCGCGCCATGCCTCACGGCGACCCGGCCAACTACCGCGCTGTCCAGCGACCAACGGCCGTGCAGCGCAGCCTGGTGCGCAGCGCGATCTCGCTGCTGCTGGCCCAACCGGAGCTGGCCGACCAGGTCGACAAACCGTATCGCTTCCTGCATCTGGACAAGCCCGGGGTGACGCTACTGGCGGAACTGCTCGACGTGGCGCGCGCACGCCCCGGCATCAACTCCGCCATCCTGGTGGAGCACTTTGCCGACCGCCCCGAATACCCGTCGCTGCAAAAACTGATGGCCTCGCTGTCGGTGGGCGAGCCGGAAATCCAGCGTACCGAGTTCTTCGATGCGCTGGCGCGGATGGAAGACCATGCCATCACCCAGCGCCGCGACGCATTGACTGCCAAGAGCCGCGAAGGCGCGCTGAGCAGCGCCGAGAAGGCCGAGTTGCGCGAGCTGCTGGCCGCCCGGGCGCGGCCGCCCATGGCATCGCCCTCGCCGTGATGTGCTGCCGCACGACCTGTGGCGCCCCGCGTCATTCCGCCTCGGTCCGCGCCGCTCCGATCCGGACTGTGGGACCATGCCTGGCTGCGATTCGGCGCGCAGTGTCTGACGCACGAGGCTACTGATGGACCTGCTGCAACAATTGACCACGATCTTCGCCGAAAACGGCTATGTGGCGGTGTTCATCGCGCTGATGATCTGTGGTGCCGGCCTGCCGCTGCCGGAGGACATCACGCTGGTCGCGGGTGGCGTAATCGCGGGCCTCGGTTACGCCAACGTCCACACGATGGTGGCACTGGCGATGTTCGGCGTGCTGCTGGGCGACTCGGCCATTTTCATCCTGGGTCATCACTACGGGGCGCGCATTCTGCAGTGGCGCTTCGTGGCGCGCGTGCTCACCCCGGCGCGCTACGCCAGGGTGCAGGAAAAGTTCGACCGCTACGGCAACCGCCTGCTGTTCATCGCCCGCTTCCTGCCGGGTATGCGCACCACGGTCTACCTCATCGCCGGCACGACCCATCGAGTGTCCTTCCTGCGCTTCTTGCTGATCGATACGATGGCGGCGCTGATCAGCGTCCCGTTCTGGGTCTATCTGGGATTCTTCGGGGCGGACAACCACGAATGGCTGGTGAAGTGGATGCATCGCGGCCAGAGCAGCCTGTGGGTGCTGATTGGCATTTTGCTGGTGATCGGGCTGGCCGTGTGGTGGCGACGCCGGCGGCGCGCCCGCTGCGCGCAGGATTGAGTCGCTGGCATGGATCTGCGCCGCCTGCGTCCGGACAACTTCAGCCTCGCGATCATCGCCACGGTCATCCTGGCATCGCTGCTGCCATGCCGGGGTGAAACGGCCCGGGTGTTTGACTGGGTGACCGACGCGGCGATCGCGCTGCTGTTCTTTCTGCATGGTGCCAAGCTTTCCAGCACGGCGATCATGCAGGGGCTGATCCATTGGCGCCTGCACCTGACCGTCTTCGCGAGCACCTTCATCCTGTTTCCCCTGCTGGGCCTGGCGCTGCAGCCGGTTGGGCATGTGCTGCTGACGCCCGAGCTGTACCTGGGCGTGCTGTTCGTGTGCGCGCTGCCGTCGACCGTGCAGTCCTCGATCGCCTTCACGTCGATCGCCGGTGGCAACGTGTCGGCCGCCGTGGTCAGCGCGTCCGTGTCGAACTTGATTGGAATCATGCTGACGCCGCTGCTGGTCGGCTTGTTGCTGGCCAGCCACGGCAGTGGCGTCTCATGGCAAGGCGCGCTGCACATCGTGCTGCAATTGCTGCTGCCGTTCGCATTGGGGCACGCGGCACGCCGCTGGATCGGCAGCTTTCTTGACCGGCAGCACCTGCTGGTGCGCGGCACCGACCAGGGCACGATTCTGCTGGTTGTCTACACCGCCTTCAGTGCAGCAGTTGTCGACGGGATCTGGCGCGACACACCGCTCGCGGCTCTGGGCGCGACACTGGCCGTGTGTGCGTTGCTGCTGGCACTGGTGATGCCCACCATGACCTGGGCCGCACGTCGGCTGGGCTTCTCGCGCGAAGACGAGATCGCCATTGTGTTCTGCGGTTCCAAGAAGAGCATGGCCAGTGGCATCCCGATGGCAAAAATCCTGTTTGCCGGACACCTTGGCGGGCTCGGTGCACTGGTATTGCCGCTGATGATTTTTCACCAGTTGCAGCTGATGGTCTGTGCCGTGGTGGCCCGCCGTTACGCCGCGCGGGGAACACTGGCCGCTCCCAAGCCAGGCGCCGGGAACGCGGACCGCAAGGTCTAGGCGAACCCTGCATACATGGCGTCGCGCTACAGAGGCGACCATCGGACCCAGCCTGCCCCTGCATCGCCTCTGCCCACAACCATCGGCCATCGCGGCGACTGTAGATTCCTTTACGGCGCCCCGCGCCGATGCGACCCGCAATACATTTGGGAGTCAGCGGTGCGTGGTCAACCGCAGGTGCCGCGGCGCCTTGAGGAAGGACGCCGGCTCGCGCCGCCCAGAGGCCGGCGCAACGGAAACAACTTCACCCACGGCCGGCTTGGCCAGCGGTACGGGAGCAGTCTCGTTGAACGTGGACAACCCGGCATCGGCGCGAAACGTTGCACCGCGGAGGCCTGCAAGCCGCAGGCGGAAAAAATCGTGCAGGAGCTTCATCAGCCCATCTCCTCATGACGACGCCGTTGGCGTCCTCAGGAGTGGGCCGGACTTTCCCTAGTGGAAAGCACCAGCCGACCGCAGGCGGTCGCCGCAGGCATTCAACTTGTTTTGCGGCGCCGGCATCCGAAGCAAGCGGATGTCGACGTTGCGACTAGGGTAAACGTCCATATGCCTTGGTTAGTCAGGACAGGATGCCGACTGGCGCGATGCGCCGGGGCGCGCGTATTGTCGTGCCGCACCACGCAGGTGTCAATTCGAAACGCCCGCAGCACAGCCTGATCGGGCCAGCGCAAAAGCGCGGCCAACGCTGCCAGCACGATGGCCATGGCGCGACACCAGTTTGCCCAACCACCTCCTGATTTTTGGCATCGCACGCCCGAGCAGGTGAATCGCCGCACCCAAGCGGGCATCATGGGAAGCGCCACCAACCACTACCGCTTGCCCGCCGACGCGCCCTGATCTTGAACAGGACCCCGGATGACCACTTCGCTCGAACCCGACAGCCAAATCGACCTGCTGCTGCAACAGGCGGAGGTTGCCATGCAAGCCCACGACCCGGCCACCACGGGTGCGCTGGCGGAACGCGTCGTGCGTCTGCGGCCCGACCATCCTGGCGGACACTACTTCGTGGGCAGGGCGTCCCTGGATCTGGGTTACATCGGCCGGGCACTGGAGCATCTGCAGCGCGCGGCATCACTGAATCCCAAAAGCGCGACATACACCGCCCATTTCGCCAGCGCACTGGCACGCGCCTCGCGCACGGGCGAGGCCATCCAGGTCGCCAACATCGCGGCCGCGCTGCCGTCTGAGGACAGTGCAACATTATTGACGCTGGGCTCGGTCTACATGCGCTGCCACGCGTTCGAACGGGCACACGCCGCGTTTCGGCGAGCCGCTACGCTGGCCCCCAAAGACGCAGCTGCACGCTTCAACTTGGGCGTCACGTCGACGTTTCTGGGGAGTCCGGATCTGGCCGAAGTGGAGTTCAACGCGTGCCTCGGTAGTCGGGCGGACTTCTGGCGCGCTTACGGTCTGCGCTCGCGCCTGCGGCGTCAAACGGTCGAACGCAACCACGTGGCACAGATGCAGGGCTTGCTCGCCAAACACCTCGACGATGACGAAGCGAAAACGGAATTGCACTCCGCGCTGGGCAAGGAACTGGAAGATCTGGGTGACCTTGCTAAGGCGTTTGAGCACTACACAGCCAGCAAGCTGACAGGTGCCAGCCGCGTGGGCTATGCCAGCACGCTGGATCGGGCGCGCGTGGACGCGATGATTCGCGCGTTCCCCGAGCGGCACCCACAACCGAAGAGCTATCCGAGCAACGAACCCATTTTCGTCGTCGGCATGCCTCGCTCGGGAACCACGCTGGTGGAACGCATCCTGTCCAGCCACCCGGAAGTTCATTCAGCCGGGGAGCTGCCCAACTTCGGCATCCAGGTTGAACGCCTTTCCGGTGTCGCCACTTCCGACATGCTCAGCCCCGACCTGATCGACCGCTGCCATGAGCTGGACTGGGAGCGCTTGGGGTTGCGCTACGTGGACAGCACGCGTCCGCAAACCACCAACAAGCCTCGCTTCATCGACAAGCTGCCGCACAACTTTCTATTCGCCGGATTCATTGCCAACGCATTGCCCAACGCCAGAATCATCTGCTTGCGGCGACACCCGATGGACACCTGCCTCAGCAATTTCCGCGAGCTTTTCAGTGAAGACTCGCCCCTGCACGGCTACAGCTTCGACCTGCTGGACATCGGACGGTTCTACATCCAGTTCGATCGCATGATGGCGCACTGGAGGAAGGTGTTGCCGGGCCGGATCCTGGAAATCAGCTACGAGGAGATCGTTGCAGACCAGGAATCGTGCTCACGCCGTTTGCTGGCCCACTGCGAGCTGCCCTGGGACGACGCCTGCCTGCGCTTCGAGCAAAACCCGGCGGCGGTGGCCACCGCCAGCACGGTGCAGGTGCGCGAGCCAATCTACGCAACCTCGATCGGTCGCTGGCTGCGATATGGTGCTGCGCTCCAACCGCTGGAACAGTTGCTCAACGACGCCGGAATCGCGACCAGAACTTGAGCCCGGGCACCCGGCCTGCATTCAGACCGGACGATAGATATCCAGCCCGTTGGCCAGGATCGGATCGACCAGCCAATGATCGGCCAGCAGAAAGGCGAACAACGCCATGAGGTAGACGATGGAGTAATTGAACACCTTCATCGCATACAGCTCGTCTGGCGGATTCAGCAGGCGTATCGCGTAATACAGGAATGCCCCGCCCAGCACCGCCGCGCCCCCCAGATAAACCAGTCCACTCATGCCGGTCAGCGACGGCAGCAGGGTGACCAACACCAGCAGCACCGTATAGAACAGGATGTGCCAGCGGGTGTAGACCACGCCATGGGTGACCGGCAGCATCGGCACCTGGGCGCGCGAATAGTCGTCGCGCCGGAAGATTGCCAGGGCCCAGAAATGCGGCGGCGTCCACACGAAAATGATCAGGCACAGCTGCAGTGCAAACGGGTGCAGCGCACCGGTCACCGCGGTCCAGCCAAGCACCGGCGGAATGGCGCCGGCCAGGCCACCAATCACGATGTTCTGCGGCGACGCGCGCTTGAGAAACGCGGTGTAGATCACCGCATATCCGATCAACCCGGCAAACGTCAGCACGGCGGTCAGCGTATTGACCAGCAGCACCAGTACCACCATCGAGGCGATGCCCAGCAGCAGTGCGAACACGAATACCTGGTACGGGTTGAGGCTCCCGGTGGCCAGCGGCCGATGGGCGGTGCGCACCATCACCTTGTCAATGCGCTGATCAATCAGCTGATTGAACGCGGCAGCCGACGATGAGGCCAGCCAGATGCCCAGCGTGCCGAACACCGCTGCGCGCCACGGCGGCATGCCGGGTACGGCGAGGAACATGCCGATCACTGCGCAAAACACCAGCAAGGCGACGATGCGTGGTTTGGTCAGTTGCAGGTATTCGCGGAACAGGTTCATTCTCAGTGTCGCCCCAACGACAAAAACATGGATTCGTCATGCGTCCGCTGCGTACGTGCCAGCGTCGCGAGCAGGGTGAACAGCAGCAGTGCGGCCATGCCATTGTGCGCTGTCGCCACCGCCAGCGGCAGACCGAAGTACACATTGCTGATTCCCAGCAACACCTGGCCAGCCAGCACCAGCGCGATCGCGAAGCCGGCCACGCGCAAGCCGGACCGCGCCGCCTTGATCGACAGCCAGGCCAGATAGCAGAACACGACCAGCGCCCCGATCCGATGCGCCACCTGGATCGCGCTGCGCGCCGCCATGTCGAGCACGCCGCCCTCGTAGTTGACGCCAATCCCGCGCCACAACACAAAGCCCTCATGGAAATCCATCGGCGGTGCCCACTGACCCAGACACTGCGGGAACGAGCCCGGACCGTAACCGCAGGCCAGCGCCGCGTAGTTGGCCGAGGTCCAGCCTCCGAGGGCAATCTGGCACAGCAACAGCACAATGCCGATCGTCACCATGGCGCGCAGGCCGGCGAAACGATTGTCCACCGCCGCCACCCCGGCAAATCGCAACGCCGCGTAAGCCAGCAGGCCAAAGGTGGCCATGCCGCCCAGCAGATGCGCCATCACCACGATTGGCTTCAGCAGCAGCGTGACCGTCCACATCCCGAGCATCGCCTGAAAGATGATGACCGACAGCACCAGCACGCAGATTCTCCACGCGCCCGGACGATGCAGCCGGATAGCGGCAAACAACGGCAGGCCGATGGCAAGGGCAGCCAGCACCGACGACCACACGTGTTCACCGCGCATGTACAACCCCACACCCAGCGCCGCGAACGCCGCGCCGATCAGGACCGCCTGCACCGGGCCGCGCCGCCGCCAACTGGCAATCAGCGCCAGCAGCAACACGAGTACGCCAAGTGTGCCCGCCAGAAAGCGGTGCCCCTGTTCGCGCCAGGCCTTGTGCGCCTCGTACGGGCGATCCGGGAACGCCGCATCGGCGTGAGCCACGGCTTGCGCGTGCTGCGGCCAGGTGATCTGGCCGTAGCAGGTCGGCCAGTCGGGACAGGACAGCCCCGCATTGGACAACCTGACAAAGCCGCCAAACATCACCAGGCCGAAGGCGAACACGGCCGCAAACGCCGCCAACCAGCGCAGCAGTCGGACTGATCGTTGCGCCATCACTTGATCACCTTTTGCATATCTTTGCGCAGTCCGGTCGGATCGAACCCGGCCGGATACAGCGACAATGCTGTTCCATTGGATTCCACCAGGACGGCGCTCACGGTATCGGGCGCGGTTGGCGCAAAGCTGGCCAACTTGCCGTCGACATCACGGCCCAGCAGCCAGTAGTTGCGCATGCCGTCCTGCGACTCATCCAGTGGCGGCGCGCCGAGGTAAAGCAGGCGCAGGCGCGACTGGTTGCGATTGAGCGTGACGCGTGCTGCCGCCATGCTGGTCAACGCGGCCAGGCAGTTCGTGGCGCAACCGGGCCCGGCCAGCGCTATCAAGGTCAGCCGCGGTTCGCTGTCGCGCCAGGCATAGGCCTGGCCGTCATCCAGCTCGACATGCACCTGCTCGCTGACGAAATTTCGTTGCGGCAGAATCGGCTCACCATGGGCCTTGGTTCCGGGCTGCCAGCCGCCCCAGCCGAGCAGCCCGGCCACGAGCATCGGGGCAGCAAAGACCAGGCCGATCAGCACTAGAAATACACGGCTCTTGCGGACGGCGGCGGGATCAGCAGCATTCATGGGACTTTACCAACCTTGGCGGAATCAGGGTTTGCGGGGTTTGCGCTTGCGGTGCACGACCAGCAGGATGATCACCGCGGCCAGCGCAAAGGTGAACCACTGGAACGCGTAGGCGCGATGACGCGCCGGCGGCATCGAGGAAACGTCGAGGCTACGCTCACGCTCGTAGATGGCGGCCGGGTCCGGATCGAGCGCCAGCACTCTCGGGTACAGTGGCCGCCCCAGATCAGCGGCCACCTGCCCAGGGTCCAGGTAGATCGTGGTTTTCGGCCACCGCACCTGTCGGGCCAACGCGTTGCCGCCCATCTCCAGACCGATCGGTGGCGGCGGCACGTAAAGCCCCTGCACAGTCACCGCGCCGGTAGGCAACGGCGGCAGCTGTGGTGGTTTGTCGCTGCCATTGCCGGGCAGGAAGCCGAGATCGACCAGCAGCAGCGGCGAGTGGGCGTCCAGCACCAGCGGTGCAAACACCTGCACGCCACCGCGTCGGTCGTGCTTGGGGTTGTCCAGCAGGTACATCCGATCGCCAAGGTAGTGCCCGCTCAGCCGGATCCGCGGAAAGCCGTCAACGGGCGGGTTGGCGGCCACTTGGCCAAACGCCTGGACGGGCGCGGCGGATGCTGCGGCATACCGACGCAGAAGGTCTTCCTTGAAGTCGGCGCGGTGCAGCTGCCAGACGCCCAAACGTATGAACAGCAAGGCCCCGGCGACCGTCAACAGCAGCGCCCACCATGACGGACGGCGAAATCCGATCATGCCGGACGCCTGTGAGCGGCCGTTATACTGGCGTTGTCGAACTGGATCGGAACAATCACGTGGAAACCGTCTATAAATTTGCGCTGGTCGCGGTGCTGCTGGTGGTGATTTTCAGCCTCGGCCAGGCGCTGTACTTCATGATGATCGACAAGGACGACGACAGGCGGACCGTGTGGGCCCTGACGCGCCGCATCGGCCTGTCGCTGCTGTTCTTCGCCATGGTTGCGTTCGGCATCTGGATTGGTTGGCTGCAGCCGCACGACGTTGGCCAGTAATTGTAACGGCTGAACCGCCGCGGCGTCCCGGTGGCACACGATGACGCGGTTCGGGCAACCACCGGACCAGCACCTTTCCAGCAAAAAGCCCGCCAATGGCGGGCTTTTTGTTGTGCGCGCGTCGCGACCCCGTGGAACTTCCGGCCATCTCTGGCCGGATTTGCCGTTCGCGAAGCCGAGCAGGCCTCAAAGAATGTAGACGAACATGAACAGGCCGAGCCAAACCACATCGACGAAGTGCCAGTACCAGGCCACCGCCTCGAAGCCGAAGTGATGATCCTTGTTGAAATGCCCCTTCAGAACGCGGAACCAGATCACCGCCAGCATGATCGTGCCCAAGGTCACGTGCACGCCATGGAATCCGGTGAGCATGAAGAACGTCGAACCGTAGACGCCGCTGTGCAGAGTCAGGTTCAGTTCTTCGTAGGCCTCAATGTACTCATGCGCCTGGAAATACAGGAAGATCGAACCCAGCAGCACGGTCATGCCCAGGAACAATAGGATCTTGCCGCGCTGACCCGCCCGCAGGGCATGGTGGGCAATGGTCACCGTGACGCTCGAAGTGAGCAGGATCAGCGTGTTCAGCAGCGGCAGGCCCCATGCCGGCACCGTGCGGAACGTACCGCCGATCTGCTGCGGACCATTGCCGCCATCGGCACCCCACGCGGTGGCGTAGTCGCTCCACAGGAACTGGTGGGTCAGCACGCCGTGGCCGTGACCACCAAGCCAGGGCAGCGAGAACATGCGGATGTAGAACAATGCGCCGAAGAATGCGCCGAAGAACATCACTTCGGAAAAGATGAACCACATCATGCCCATGCGAAACGAAGTGTCGACCTGGCGGTTGTAACTGCCTGCCAGCGACTCGTTGATCACCGACCGGAACCAGCCGAAGAACATGCCCAGGATGCCGACCACGCCGATGGTCAACACCGTCTTGCCGAAACCGGTCTCGCCGGGCTCCGCGTTCAACCAGTGGGCGGCCCCGAACACAGTGATGAACATGACCATCGCGGCCACAAACGGCCAGTAACTCTTGGTCGGAACGAAGTAAGCGTCGTGCTGCTGACCCATGGTGGAACCCCGTGGATTTCTCTTGATGACCTTTGCCCCGTCATACGGCCCGGGGAACTGCGTGCCGATCGCTGGAGTCGACCGGTTGAAAAAACATCTAGCGACAACGATACGGCTATTTCATCAACAGTATCTGGGCAAACGTAAGCAGGTACACCAGCAGCGCTGCTGCCGCCAACCATTTCACCGTGCGTCGCACGCCCCTGCGGGGATCGTGCTCGTCAGTGTGTCCCGTTGTCTGTTGCGTCATGACCCGTTTCGCTCCGCTGCGTCACCCCGGTCGCATGCAACCAGGGCGGCGTGGCAATTAATCACTGGTCCACATGGCCGTGCGCCAGCTCGTCGTCATTGATGACTGGCGGCACCTCGAAGGTGTGGTGCGGGGCCGGTGACGGCAGGGTCCACTCAAGCCCCTTGGCCCCCTCCCACACACGGTCGGTGGCCTTTTTCTTCGAGAAGAACGCGCAGTGGATCAGCACGCCGACGAAGATCAGCTGCGAGGCGCCAAACAGGAAGCCGCCAATCGAGCTGATCATGTTGAAGTTGGCAAACGCCACGTTGTAGTCGGGGATGCGGCGCGGCATGCCGGCCAGGCCCAGGAAGTGCTGCGGGAAGAACAGCACGTTGGCCCAGATCACGCTGTTCCAGAAATGCACCTTGCCCCAGAACTCGCTGTACATGTTGCCGGTCCACTTCGGCAGCCAGTAGTAGGCCGCCGAGAGGATGGCGAACAGCGCCCCGGTCACCAGCACGTAGTGGAAATGGGCCACGATGAAGTAGGTGTCGTGATACTGGAAGTCGGCCGGCACCAACGCCATCATCAAGCCGGAGAATCCGCCAATGGTGAACAGGATGACGAACGCGATGGAAAACAGCATCGGCGTCTCGAACGTCATCGAGCCGCCCCACATGGTGGCCACCCAGTTGAACACCTTCACGCCGGTCGGCACCGAGATCAGCATGGTGGCGTACATGAAGAACAGCTCGGCGCCGAGCGGCAGACCCACTGCGAACATGTGGTGCGCCCACACGATGAACGACAGGAAGGCAATGCAGGCGATTGCGAACACCATCGCCTTGTAGCCGAAGATCGGCTTGCGCGCGAACGTCGGCACCACCTCCGAGACGATCCCGAACGCGGGCAGGATCATGATGTAGACCTCGGGGTGACCGAAGAACCAGAAGATGTGCTGGTACAGCACCGGGTCGCCGCCGCCGCCCGGGTTGAAGAAGTTCGTGCCGAAATACTTGTCGGTGAGCAGCATGGTTACCGCACCGGCCAACGCGGGCATCACCGCAATCAGCAGGAAGGCGGTGATCAACCAGCTCCAGACGAAGATCGGCATCTTCATCAGGTCCATGCCGGGCGCGCGCATGTTGAGGATGGTGGCGATGATGTTGATCGCGCCCATGATCGAGCTGATGCCCATCAAGTGGATTGCGAACACCGCATAGGCCAGCGAGCTGCTCTGCAGCGACAGCGGCGGGTACATGGTCCAGCCGCCGGCCGGCGCACCGCCTGCCATGAACAGGGTGGACAGCAACAGTGCAAAGGCGAACGGCAGGATCCAGAACGACAGGTTGTTCATGCGCGGCAACGCCATGTCCGGCGCGCCGACCATCAACGGAATCATCCAGTTTCCGAGGCCTACGAAGGCCGGCATGATCGCGCCGAAGATCATCACCAGCGCATGCATGGACGTCATTTCATTGAAGAAATACGGCTGCATCAGCTGCATGCCGGGCTGGAACAGCTCGGCGCGGATCGCCATGGCAAAGCTGCCGCCGATGAACAGCATCGTCAGCGAAAAGATCAGGTACAGCGTGCCGATGTCCTTGTGGTTGGTGGACATGCACCAGCGACGGAAGAAACCTTTCGGCGCGCCGTGATGATCATCGTGCTGATCGTGGGTGGCTGCGTAGGACATGGCCTTGCACCTCTAACCTGGAATATTGAATGCGACTGCAAAAAGAATGTGGGGCGAAAACGTCGGTTAACGGTCTCAGCCTTGCTTGTCCGCGACCGGTGCGGGAACCTGCGCCGTTTGTGGCGCGGTGGCCTGGCCCTCCTGCTCCGCCAGCCACGTGGCGAAATCGGCCTTGGACTTGACCACCACCACGATCGGCATGAACGCGTGGTCCTGGCCGCACAACTCGGCACACTGGCCGCGATAGGTGCCCGTCGCGGTGAAGTTGGCCCAGGCGGCGTTGATGATTCCGGGGATGGCGTCGATCTTCCAGCCGGTCGCCGGCACCCACCACGAGTGGATCACGTCGCCGCTGGTAATCACGAAACGGATCTTGGTGTCGACCGGCACCACCAACGGCTTGTCGACATCCAGCAGGTAGGTGTTCTCGTTACCCACCTTGACCGCGTACGGGTCAAGTCCGGAACCAAGTTGGCGCGTCTGGTCGCTCAGGGTATCCAGCTTGGACACGAAACCGACCTTGTCGATCGACTTGCCCATGTAGTCCACGTAGTCGTAACGCCACTTCCACTGGTAACCGGTGACCTTGACGGTCATCTGCGAGCCGGTGGTGTCGGCCCAGCTGGCGAGACCGCCGGTTGCCATATAGGCGAGGGTGATCAGGATCAGCACGGGAATGGTCGTCCAGACGACCTCGACGGTCGTGTTGTGCGCCCATTTCTCGGCGACCACGCCGCGCGACTTGCGAAAGCGGAATATCGCAATGAACATCGCGCCGAAAACCAGCACACCAATGACCGTGCAAACGGCCAGCGCGGTGTTGTTGAGATGGTAAGGCACGTGCGACCAGGTGCTTGCGCCCGGGTCCATGTTCAGCTGCCAGGGATGCGGCTCAGCCTGGACCACGCCACAAACCAGCGCCATGGCGCTCATCGCCAACAGAGTGACTGCGCGCTTGATGCGGTGGAGCCTGTTGCTGCCAGATGTCATGTCTTGCACCTTTTATTGAATCTGTTTGCGAGGTTGGCCCTGGATCTCGGCCAGCAGCGCCATGAGTTTCTTCGACAGTGCGATGCGTTCCTGGTCCGCCAGGAACGCGCCGATTTCCAGCGCGCCACCGTGCGACGACAGCAACAACCGATGACGCCGGTCCCCAGCCTCCAGTCGCGCGCGAACCCAGTACGTCTGGAAACGCGTACGGCGCCGACCCGGCAGGGACCGCACCTCCAGCGACGTAGCGTCGAGGGTGATGCGCTCACTGCGGTCGCCGGCCCGCCAGGCCACGCTGAAGGCGATGGCCACGGCAGCAGACTCGATCAAGGCGAATAACGGGGCAAACACATTTCCCTGCCACGCACCCAACACAGCCGTCATCAACACCAAAGACACCAGGACCACGATCAACCGGCGCAAGCCGCGCCTGCTGAGCGCGCGATTTGGCTTGAGCCACATCGTCACGCACGGCAAGCCGGCGGTCGCTGGTCGAAGCACGATCATGGGTGCCCCTCGTGCTTGTAACGCCGGAATGATAGGCCGCGGCGGCGAAACGGGCAAGAATGTCGCACCTCTCGGGTAGCGATCACAGCCACCTGCTGGGTCGGCCAGCGACCATCCGACGCCCTTTGTGCCGACTTCAGCGCACGATGTGGGGGCTTGGGTCCACCCCAAGCTGCGGCGTCCATCGTACAATTCGCTGCTCAACGCGTTCCCGCGCCCTCTGTCGACCTGCCGTGACCCCATCCATTCTTTCCCCCGAACTTCCCGTCGCCAGCACGCCTGCGCGTGCGCGGATCACCGCTGCCTGGCTGCGCGATGAAACCGAAGCGGTCAACGACCTGCTGGCGCAGGCCGCGCTGCCTGATGCCGAGCGAGAGCATGTGATCGACGTGGCCGCCAGCCTGGTCACCCGGGTGCGCGCCCGCGCCAAGGACCAGAGCGCGGTCGAAGCGTTCATGCGCCAGTACGACCTTTCGTCTGAGGAAGGCGTGCTGCTGATGTGCGTGGCGGAGGCGTTGCTGCGCATTCCCGACAGCACGACCACCGACAAGCTGATTCACGACAAGCTGGGTGACGCCAACTGGCGCAAACACCTGGGCCGCAGCGAGTCGCTGCTGGTCAACGCCTCGACCTGGGGCCTCATGCTCACCGGTCGACTGGTCAAGCTCGACGACAGCCGCAAGGATTTTGTCGGCGCCATGCGCCGGCTGATCACCCGCGTGGGTGACCCCGCCATCCGCGTGGCCGTGCGTCAGGCGATGCGCATCATGGGTTACCAGTTCGTGATGGGCCGTTCCATCACCGAGGCACTGGAGCGCGCCGCCAAAAAGGAGAACGCGCCGTACCGCTACTCCTACGACATGCTCGGCGAGGCGGCGGTCACCGCCCGCGGCGCCGAACGCTACCAACAGGATTACCGCAATGCCATCGCCGCCATTGGCGCCCGTGGCCCGTACACCAGCCACACCGATGCGCCATCGATTTCGGTCAAATTGTCGGCGCTGTTTCCGCGTTACGAGTTGGCGCAGCGTGAGCGCGCCTACGCCGCCCTGTCGGAAAAGCTGCTGGAGCTGTGCCAACTGGCGATGCAGCAAGGCATCGCCTTGTCGGTGGACGCGGAAGAAGCCGACCGGCTGGAACTCTCGCTCGATGTCATTGGCGACACTTTCAAGCACCCCTCGCTGGAGGGCTGGAACGGCCTGGGCATCGTGGTGCAGGCGTATGCCAAACGCACCCCATTCGTGATCGACTGGCTGGTCGAGACCGCGCTGGCGGCCAAACGCCGCTGGTATGTGCGACTGGTGAAGGGCGCGTACTGGGACGCCGAAATCAAGAAAGCGCAGGAACAGGGGCTCAGCGGCTATCCCGTGTTCACCCGCAAGCCGAACACCGACGTCGCCTACCTGGCCTGTGCGCGGCGCCTGTTCAACGCCGGCCCTGACGTGATCTACCCGCAATTTGCCACGCACAACGCGCACACCATCGCCGCCGTGCACCACCTGGCGCAGGGGCGGCCGTTCGAGTTCCAGCGCCTGCATGGCATGGGCGTGGACCTGTATGCCGACGTGATCAGCGAGAAGACCTTCAACGTGCCGTGCCGGGTCTACGCGCCAGTCGGCTCGCATCAGGATCTGCTGCCGTACCTGGTGCGCCGCCTGCTCGAGAACGGGGCCAACACCAGCTTCGTCAACCGCATCGTCGACGAGAGCCTGGCTCCACGCGAACTGGTCGCCGACCCCTGCGAGACCGTGCGCGCGTTCGACTCGATCCCGCATCCGCGCATCCCGCTGCCGACCAATCTCTACGGTGAACTTCGGAAGAATTCCATGGGCGTCAACTTTGCCAACGACAACGAACTGAAAGAACTGGCCGAGGCGGTCAACCAGCAGCAAGGCCCGTGGAAGGCCAGTCCCCTGGTACCCGGCGCCAACAGCAAGGGCGCCACCGTCGAGGTCACCGACCCGTCCGACCGCCGCCGCATCATCGGCAGCTACGTCACCGCCGATCAGGCCACCGTGGACAAGGCCGTCGCCAACGCTGCCGTCGCGCAAGACAGCTGGAACAACCTGCCCGTCGCCAACCGCGCAGCCATGCTCGAGTTCGCCGCCGACCAGCTGGAGGCGCGTCGCGCCGAGTTCATCGCGTTGTGCGTGCGTGAAGCTGGCAAGACCCTGCCCGACGCCATCGCCGAGATCCGCGAGGCGGCCGACTTCCTGCGCTACTACGCCACCATGGCGCGGCGCCTGTTCGCCGAACCCGAATTGCTGCCCGGCCCGACCGGCGAAACCAACCAGTTGTACCTGGAAGGTCGCGGCGTGTTCGTGGGCATCAGTCCGTGGAACTTCCCGCTGGCGATCTTCATCGGCCAGGTCAGTGCCGCCCTGGCTGCAGGCAACACGGTATTGGCCAAACCGGCTGAGCAGACCAGCCTGATCGGCTTCCTCGCCACCCAGTTGCTGCACGATGCGGGGATCCCGAAGGACGTGCTGCAGTACCTGCCCGGTGACGGTCCGACCGTGGGCGCGGCGCTGACCCGCGACCCGCGCGTTGCCGGCGTGGTCTTCACCGGCGCCACCGAAACCGCCTGGGCGATCAACCGCTCCCTGGCCGCGCGCGACTCGCAGATTGCGGTGCTGGTGGCCGAGACCGGCGGCCAGAACGCGATGATCGCCGACTCCTCGGCGCTGCCCGAGCAGGTGGTCAAGGACGTGATCGCCTCGGCGTTCCAGTCCGCCGGGCAGCGCTGCTCGGCCGCCCGCGTGCTGTACATCCAGGAAGACATCGCCGACAAGGTCATCACCATGCTGGCCGGCGCCATGGCCGAGCTCAAGGTGGGCGACCCGGGCCTGCTGTCGACCGACGTGGGCCCAGTGATCGACGAAGAAGCCAAGGCCATCCTGGTGGCCCACGCCGCGCGCATGGACGTCGAGGCAAAGAAGATCGCCGAAGTACCGATGGATCCCGAGCTGACTGGTCATGGCACCTTCTTCGCGCCACGTGCCTACGAAATCCCGTCGCTGGCGCTGCTCAAGCGCGAAGTGTTCGGCCCGGTGCTGCACCTGATCCGCTTCAAGGCCAGTCAGCTCAAGGATGTGATCGACGAGATCAACAGCACCGGCTATGGGCTTACCCTGGGTGTCCACAGCCGCATCGACGCCACCGTGCATTACATCAGCCAGCACGCCCGCGTCGGCAACTGCTACGTCAACCGCAACCAGATCGGCGCGGTGGTCGGCGTGCAGCCGTTCGGTGGTGAAGGTCTGTCCGGCACCGGACCCAAGGCTGGCGGCCCGCACTACCTGTTGCGCTTCGCCGGCGAGCGCGTGCTCACCGTCAACACCACGGCGTCCGGCGGCAACGCCTCGCTGCTGACCATCGGCGAATAGGTCCATCGCGGAGGAAGCAAGGGCGCCGGCACGGCAGACACGCGCCAGCGCCGTCGGGCCGCCCTGCCCGCCGGCGAGAACTTCGCGACGATGCTCCGACCGCGTATCGTAGGTGTCGAATTGCGCACGGAGTTCCGGAATTCCCCATGAGCCAGAGCAGCCAACTGACCGACGACCTGCAACGCCTGCGCGCGGCGCAGGCGCGTGAGCCGATGCCCGCGTGGCCGGTGCGGGCGCAACGATTGCGCGCGCTCGAACGCATGCTGCTGGAACAGCGCCATGCCTTCGCCGCGGCGATCAACGCCGACTTCGGCCAGCGCCCGACGGAGGAAACGGATCTGCTCGAGATCTTCCCCAGCTTGTCGGCAATCCGCCACGCGCTGAAACACGGCCGGCGATGGATGCAGCCACGCCGCCGCCTTGCCGGCCTGCTGTTCCTGCCCGCACGCACCGAGCTGCGTCCGCAGCCGCGGGGGGTGGTCGGGATCATCGTGCCGTGGAACTACCCGCTGTACCTGGCGATCGGCCCGCTGGTCGACGCCCTGGTGGCGGGCAACCGCGCCATGATCAAGATGAGCGAGTTCACACCACGCTTCTCCGCCTTGTTTGCCGAGCAAGTGGCGAGGTACTTCGCGTCCGACGAGGTGCTGGTCGTCAATGGCGACGCGACGGTGGCACAAGCCTTCTCGGCGCTGCCGTTCGACCATCTGTTGTTCACCGGTTCCACCGCCGTGGGCCGCGAGGTGATGCGGGCGGCCGCCGCCAACCTGACCCCGGTGACGCTGGAGCTGGGCGGCAAGTCGCCCGCGATCATCGGCCCCGGTGCGCGCTTTGAAAGCGCGGTCGAACGCATTGTGTTCGGCAAGCTGGTCAATGCGGGGCAGACCTGCATTGCGCCGGACTACGTGCTGTTGCCGCGGTCGCGCCAGGCCGAATTCATCGAGCTTGCCAAGAAATTGGTAGGGCGGATGTATCCGCAGCTGGAAGACAATCCCCAGTACGCCAGCATCGTCTCCGATCGTCAGTTCCAGCGTCTGACGGCGCTGCGGGATGAAGCACAAGCCGCTGGCGCGCGGGTGCACCCGCTGGGCGCGGCCACCGAAGACCCGGCGCGTCGGATGCTGCCACCGCAGGTACTGAGCGAGGTCGACGCGAGCATGGCGGTGATGCGCGAGGAGATCTTCGGCCCGCTGCTGCCACTGGTGCCATACGACTCACTCGAAGACGCATTGGCTTATATCGCAGCGCGCCCCCATCCGCTGGCGCTGTACCTGTTCGAGACGGACACGCGCCGCATCGACGAGGTGCTGGCGCAGACCCATGCCGGCGGGGTCAGCCTCAACGACACGCTGTACCACATTGCCCAGCACGACCTCCCGTTCGGCGGCGTCGGCAACTCCGGCATGGGCGGCTATCACGGCGCGGCCGGATTCCGCACGTTTTCGCACCTGAAACCGGTGTTCCGCCAGGCCCGCTGGAACAGCGCCGGTCTGCTCAATCCACCCTACGGCGCGCGCTTCCGTCGACTGCTCAGCCTGCTGCTGCGACGCGGCTGAGATCCGTCCGCACAAAAAAATCCCCGCCTGGGCGGGGATTTTTCCTGCTGCGACACCGCAACGGTTGAAGATCAGAACTTGTACATCACCGACATGCTGAGCAGGTTGCCGTAGTCGTCGAAATTGCCGGTGAGGGTGTCGTGCGTGCTGCTGCTGTTCTGCACGTGGGCATTGTTGACGAAGATGTGCGCGTAGGAGACGTTCAACTCCAGATGCTCACTGGCGTTGTAACCCATACCCACCGTGACCATCTTGCGGGTCGAGTCGGGAACGCGCGGGCTGCGGGTTTCCAGGTAGGTCGGGGTGCTGTCCACCGCAATGCCGCCGCGCAGCGTCAGCTTGTCATTGACGTAGTAGTCGCCGCCAACCGCCGCGTAAATCGTGTTGCGCCAGGCGTACTTCTCGGATGTGGCCGGCTGCGAGTTGCCGTAGTTGACCGTCAGGTTCTTGAACACGTCCCACTTGGTGTAGGCCACGTCGACGCCGAAGCCGTACTTCTCCGCCTGGTGCCAGTAGCTGGCGCTGATGACCGAGGGCGTGGTGAAGTCCGCGGTACCGGTGGTGTGCGAAAACGGCGGAATGCTGGAGGCCAGCGCCGGATTGGCCAACAGGACGTCATAGCCCGCGGTCCGGGTGAAGTTGCCGGTTCCTTCCAGCGTATGGGCAATCTTGGAGCGGTAGTTGAAGGCCAGCTTGTCGTTCGAGGTCAACTTCCAGTAGCCGCCCAACTGCCAGCCGTACGCCCAGTCGTCACCCTTGATGCGGGCGTAGCCGTCGACACCTTGTGGTGTCATGGCGGCCACACCAGCCGCGGCCGCCTGGCCCTGCTGGGCCGCCTGCTGCATCAGCGCCGCGGCCTGCTGCGGCGTAATCTGGTTGGCAGCAGCAGCCGCCTGAATCTGCGCCACGGCGGCGGCAGTCTGCGCAGCAATCCCCTGCTGAATGCTCAAGCCCACGGCGTTGTAGTTGATTGCGCTGGTCAGCTCGGCGCTGGTCTGCTGCGCAATGAAGCTCGCACCGATGCTGAAATCATCGGTGACATCGAACGACGCCGACAGCGTGGCGTCCAGCGACTGAAACTTCGACTTGATGCCGTTGTAGCGGCCCATCCAATCCTTGTCGTACTCGGTCTGGAAACCGAACGGCACCGAGAAGCCAGCGCCCACATGGACACGGTCACTGACCTGGGTGGCGAAGAACATCGCCGGTACCGGCAAGGTGGTGCCGCCGTCGCCGCCATTGCCACCGCTGATCGGGCGGCCCAGCGCGTCGGTGGCGCTGCCGCTGAACTTGGTGCTGAAGTTGATGGCGGTGACATCGGCCTGCAGGTAGGTGCCCTTCAGCTCGCTCATCGCGGCGGGGTTGTTGACCACCACCGAGGCGTCGCCGCCCGCTGTAGCGGAGCCGGCAAAGGCACGGCCCAGACTCTTGGCGCTGTTTTCCTTCAACTGGAACGCACTCGCATCGGCGGCAGCTGGCACGGCCAACGCACTGACAATGGCCATGGCCAGCGCGGCCAGCGCCAAGGGGCGGGCTCCGCCGGTAACGGAACGGAAAGACATATGCATCGCTAGCTCCTGCTTTTGTTGGTGCCAGAGGATAATAAGGTCGGTCGATCACGGGCGGTAAGCGCAAATTCATACGCGCGTTTGAACTGCCTGGTTGCGACTTTGCCCTCTTGGATAAGGCGTTGCAAGTGCAAACGCAACAAATAACTAACAATGCCCCATGCCGTCAGGCCCGAAATCCGGCCAGTCGGTTGGGGCCTGCGGGCCTGCTACCCTCACGGACCGACGCCGCCTGCCCGGCCCACCCACCACGCGGTACCGCCATGCAAACTTTCGTCTACGCCAGCCAGCGCAAGGTCGACAGCTACGTCTGGCTGGCTCGGCGCGACGCGTTCGATACGCTGCCCGAACCGATGCGGGAAATGCTGGGTGAGTTGCGCTTCGTGATGGAAGTGCAGTTGGACGAGCGGCGCAAACTTCCCGTCGAGAGCGCTGCGCAAGTGCTGGCGCATCTGCGATCACAGGGCTGGCATCTGCAAGTGCCGCCGCCGGAAACACTTGTCGGGGCCAACCATCCTGCGTACACCCACTCTCCATCACGAGACGGATGAGAAGTGATCCGCGCAACGTGACGTTGTGCGCGTTAACACTTGGTTACCGTCTGCACAGCGAACGATTTCTATACTCTCCCCATGACCCAGCCCAAATCGCGACGCCGCCCCCCTTTCCTGCACGCTCTGGCCTGGTTCATTCCCGGCTGGTTGGCGGTCGCCATCGCCGGGCAGGTCACCCATCCGCTGACGCTGGTTCCGCTCCTGCTCGCGAACGCATTGACGATGGCGGCCATCTGCCACGCGATCGGCTTCGACCCGGAGCCCCAATTCATCCGCACCGTGCTGCGCCGTGGCGCTGCCCACCTGGTGATGTTTACCGGGTACACCGTCTTGGTCTTCGTGTTGGTCGCCTGGCCGATGCTGCAGTTGACCCACACACCCAGCCTCAGTGCGGCACTGCTGCTTGCCGCCGCGATGGTGTTGGCGCTGGTTGCGCTGTGGCGATTGTGGCCTGCCTTCGGTCTGGTGTTCGTCTGGGACGACGCCTATCCCAGCCAGCGCGACGGCTCGTGGATCTTCACGGCCACCCTGCGAAGCATGGCGTTTGGCCGTCATCTGTCACACGAGGAGCGGTTCTTCAGCCATTTCCTGCCAGTGTCGCTTTCACTCCTGGTCCTGGCCTTCGGTGCGATTGCGCTGACCGGCCTGTACGGGCTGCTGCCACCCGAGCCACGCACCGCCGCACTGGCGCTCTACGGCGTCGTGCTGCTGCCGCTGGGCTGCCTGGTCGTGGCCAACCGCACGCTGCGCGCGTTGTTGTGCGAGAGCCGTCATCCACGCCGACACGCCGATCAGGCCCCGACCGCGGCACCCCGGCCCCTGCTGACCGACGCCGAGCGCACGGCCGGCTCCCCGGCACAGGCCGCCGCGCTGCTGGCTGCCGCCCGCGATGGCGACATCGAGCGGGCACTCGCGCTGCTCGAAGTCGGGGCCGACCCCGACAGCGCCGCCTCCGCCGATGACCGCGACCAGCGCCCGGTGCTGATGCTGGCGGCGCTGTTGCCCGACACGCGTCTGCTGCGTGCGCTGATCGCCAAGGGTGCGGACGTCAATCGTGCCACCGGCGACGTCACCGCCCTGCTGGCCGCCACCCGCGACAGTTGGCATGGACGCGCCGAGGCCGTGATGACCTTGTTGGCCAACGGCGCGAGCCCGCTGGTCACCGACGCAGAGGGCAACACCCCGCTGCACGGTGCCGTGCTCAGTGGCGACGCCGGGGTGGCCGCGATGCTGCTGGACGCTGCCGCGCCCATCGACGCGCTGAACAAGGCGGGTATCAGCCCGCTGGTGGCGGCCTGTCACGCCGCCAACTGGCCGTTGGTGAAATTCCTGCTGGAGCACGGTGCCAACCCTGCCCCGGCGAAGGGGGAGCCGGCCTTGGTTGCCGCAGCCGGCATTGCCGAGGACGACGTCGAAGGAGTCAAACTGCTGTTGAAGCAGCGCGCCGCCGTCAACGCGGTCGACGCGCGCAAACGCCACGCGTTGTTGTGCGCTGCGGCCGAAGGGCACGAACAGATCGCCCGCGCGTTGTGCGCGGCCGGTGCCAACGTCAATCTGGTCGACCTGCACGGCAGCAGTGCGCTGATGGAAGCGGCACGGGCCGGCGCCAGCGGCATCGTGCAACTTCTTATCGATTCGAAGGCCGATGCGGGACTGCGCGACCAGCACGGGCGCGACGCGTTGACGCTGGCCTGCCAGTCGCCCCGTGCACAAGGCGATACCGTGCGCGCCTTGTTGGCCGCGGGCGTCGACCCGAAGGCGGCCGGCAGCGACGGTCGCAGCGCGCTCGACCATGCCGCGGCCGCCGGACGCTGGGATCTGGTCGCCCTGCTCGATCCAGACACGGCGCTGCCCGCCAGCCTCAGCCAGGACGTGCTGGGCGAAGGCAGCGATACGCCCGCCCATCTGCTGGATGCCCTGCGCTTTGGCCACTGGGCGATCGTTTCGGGCTTCACCGAACGCGTGCGCGACTGGCCATCGACCCAACTGGCCTCGCTCTATCTGGACCTCGCCACCCCGGGCCTCGCCACCGCGCGCCAGTGGCTGCTGGAGCGTGGGCTCGATCCCGAGACGCGGCTGGAACCCCCACATACGGACGACGCCGAAACGGCCGACGCACCGACCCCGACGCCACTGGGCACCCGCCTGTTCGACGCCCTGCTGCAACGCCTGCCGGATGCCACCGAGGCGATCGACGACCTGCTGCAGGCGGGCGCCAGTCCCGCCGGCGCTGGCCTGCTGGCGCAGGCGCTGGTACACCTCAACGGGGCCGCGCAAGGCGCCGCCCTGCCGCTGAAACTGCTTGAACGTGGTGCCGACCCGTTCGGCCCGGACGGACGCGACCGGACGCCGCTGCACCTGGCCGTGGTCAATGCCAATCTGACCCTGCTGCAGGCGCTGCTGGATCGTGGCTGCGATCCCAACACGCGCGACCGCGACGGCCGCACACCGCTGTTTGCCGCGCTTGAACACGGCGCGCAGGCCCTCCCGCTGGTGCGCGCCCTGATCGCCCACGGCGCCAATCCCGAAGGCGCCGACGCCAACGGGGAAACCCCACTGGGGTTGTCGCTGGAGCTGCCGGCTGTCGAGCGCTGGCTGGACTGGCGTGACTGGCCGCTGCCCAACCGCGCGCTGCGCGCGAGCGACCTGCCTGCCGCGGCCAAGGCGGGCGCACTGGCCAGCGTGCAGCGCCTGCTCGAACTGGGTTTTGCGGTGGACACCCGCGACAGTCAGGACGCCACCGCCCTGCTGCACGCCTGCGGTGCCGGCCATCGGGAGATAGCTGCTTGTCTGCTCGAGGCAGGCGCCGATCCTTCGTTGGCCGCACGCAGTGGCGTGACGCCGCTGGCGGCGGCGGTGGCGGCGCGGCGCGAGGCGCTGGTCACGCTGTTGCTGCAACACGAGGTCGCCGTCGACCAGCGTCTGCCGAACGATGCGACTGCGCTGATGGTCGCGGCGGCAATGGGCTACCCCGACACGGCGGAACAACTGCTCCACGGCGGCGCTGACGCAAATGCGCGTGACGAGGCCGGCCGCAACGCGTTGCACGCGGCCGCGCAATTCGGCTTCGAGCACAACGACAGCCTGCGCGCGCGGCGCCTGTTCGACGTCCTGCTCAAGCGTGGCGCCGAGCTCAATTGCGCCGACAAGGAAGGCAAGACCCCGCTGCTGCTGCTGCTCGGTGCCCAACTGCATCCGGGCACCGAGTGCGACGCCACCCACATTGGCGCGCTGGTACCCCTGCTGCTCGATGCCGGCGCCCGGGTTGACCACGCCGACCAACGGGGCGTGACGGCGTTGCACGCTTGCGCCATGCACGCCCTGTTGCCCCCGGCGCGGGTGTTGCTGGCACGCGGCGCCGACCGGTCCGCGGCCGACGCGTTCGGCCGCACCGCGGCCGACGTGGCGCGGCAACTGGGTTATATCGACATCGCCCACGAACTGGGGGCCCGCAGCAGCAGTGCCATCCCCAGCGTACGGCAGACGCTGCGCCAGCCCGCGGAACCATCGAACTGACCCGCGCCGCGCCGCGGCGGCATCACTCCTTGCCGGTCGACAACGGGCCTTCGGAATTGCGCTGACGCTCGCGTCCGGCACTGGTTTGCGCGTCGGCGTCGAACAGCTGTTGCAGGTCGCGCAACGCGTCGCGGGTGCTCTGCATCAGCTTGGTCTCGTCGTCATAGACCAGCGCCTGCTTCTTGAGCAGTTCCTCGTCATAGCGATGAAAACGTTCCACCCGGTCAGCCGCCAGCTCATGCGACAAGCCCAACGCCTCGAGGGTCATGCGGGTCATCTTGAGGCTGGAGTGGAACGTCTCGCGAATCGGCTCGTCCACGCCCATGTCCATCAGCCGGAACACGTGCTGCCGGTTGCGGGCGCGGGCGATGATCTTCAGATGGGGATACTGACGCCGTACCAACCGCGCCGTACGCAGGTTTGCCTCGGGGTCGTCGGTGGCCAGCACGAACACCTCGGCCTTGTCCGCGTGCGCCGCGCGCAGCAGTTCCGGTCGGGCCGGATCGCCGAAGAACAGGTTGATGCTGCCGAAGCGCCGCGACATGTCCACCTGGTCAGCCGAATGCTCCAGCGCCACGAACGGGATGCCCTGGGCGCGCAGCACGCGGGCGATGATCTGGCCAACCCGACCGAAGCCCGCAATGATGACCCGTGGCGTATCGGCGTCGATCGCGTCGAATTCGCGGCCGGGCTTGCCTGGTCCCACGTTCAACGCCTTCGCCGCCAGCACCACCAGCAAGGGCGTCAACGCCATCGACAAGGTGATTGCCAGCACCAGCGCATCGCGATGGATCACGCTGATCAGATGCTGCGCGGCTGCCTCACGCAACACCACAAACGCGAATTCGCCGCCGCAAGCCAGCAGCACCATGAGCCGCAGCGCGTCGGACCGATTGAGCCCACCCAAGAGTCGCCCCAGCGGCCACAACAGCGCGCTCTTGAGCACCAGCAGCGCCAGCACCAGGGCGCCCATCAGGGCCGGGCTGTGCACCAGCAGCGACAAATCCATCGACATGCCGACGCTGACGAAGAACAGCCCCAGCAGCAAGCCCTTGAACGGCTCGATGTTTGATTCCAGTTCGTGCCGGTACTCCGAGTCGGCCAGCAGCATGCCAGCCAGAAAGGCGCCCAGCGTGGCCGACACACCCGCCAACTCCATCAGCAAGGCCACGCCCATCACCACCAGCAAGGCAGTGGCAGTGAAGACTTCCACGGAGTCGGCCCGGGCCACGAACCGGAATATCGGCCGCAACAGGTAGCGACCACCGACGATGACGGCCAGGATCACGCCGACCGTGCGGGCGATCGCCAGCAGGTTGATGTCCTGGGCGGTCGACGAGGCCAGCAGCGGCACCGCGGCAATCAGCGGAATCGCGGCCAGATCCTGGAACAGCAGCACCGAAAACACCTGGCGACCGTAGGCTGAGCCGGCCTCCTTGCGCTCGGTGAGGATCTGCAATCCGAAGGCGGTGGACGACAGCGCCAGACTGCCGCCCACGATCACCGCGCCCTTGCCGGTCAGGCCAAACAGGTAGTAGGCGGCGGCCGCGATCACCACGCTGGTGGCCAGCACCTGCAGCAGACCGGTGCCGAACACCGACTTGCGCATCACCCACAGGCGTTGCGGCGACAGCTCCAGACCAATCACGAACAACATCAGCTCGATGCCCAGCTCGGAGATCGCGGCGACACCCTGGGTGTCGCTGACCAGGCGCAGCAACTGCGGCCCGATCACCACGCCAGCCACCAGGTAACCGAGCACGGCACCCAGCCGGAAACGCTTGGTCAACGGCACCGCAATCACCGTGGCCAGCAGGAACACCACGGCGGTCTGCAGAAAGTGATGGCTGTCCACGCGCTCGCAACTCCAGTCGGCGATGCCAGATTATTCCACTCGCATGCTGACCGCACGGCATACCTCGGGAAAAAGTCCGCGCCCGCGAATGGCCTGCCCGGGCATCTGACGGCGGGTACAAGCGCGACGGACACAAATTGGCCCGACACCTTCTACACGGGACAGACAGCCAGAGGTTGGCCGAGCAAGCTGTCACCACGCGGGCAGCCAGGTACTCGGGGGAGTCTATGGTGATTGCTCATGAAACGTTCCGGCGCGCGGCCCCGCATGCCGCATACCGGGCCGGTGGCAACGAGGCCGGGAGTGAAGGCGACCGTAAGTCCCGGTGCTCCGAACTCTGCAGATGCGTCACCCCGGCCTCCGTTGAAATGACGGACTCTCGGCTTTGCCGCTAAAGTTCGAGGCATCGCCGCAAAATCCGTCGCCCGCCCCGCATGAATGTCGTAGAGATCGAACAAGCCGTATCCGACCTTGCTCTGCAACCGTTCGACGGGCCCGAGTTTCCTTTCGCCTTGCTGGCCGCCTTTGGCCGCAAGGAAAACGCGCTCAAACGCCTGCGCACCGGCAACAGCAACCATTCAGACCTGCGCGGCACTGACGTCATCAGCGCCGTTTTGCTGCGCAACCACCTGCACTCGGCGGTGTGCGTGCCGGGCCAGGTCGAAGCCACGCTGCAAGCGCTGCGCGCCAGCGCAGCCAACAACAAGGGCAAGCCGAGGTTCCTGCTGGCTACCGACGGCGAGACGCTGGAAGCCGAAGACCTCGACAGCGGCGAAACCGTCGCCTGCGCGTATTCTGATTTTCCCGAACATTTCGGTTTCTTTCTGCCGCTGGCCGGCATCTCCACGGTCAAGGAGATCAAGGAAAACCCGGTCGACGTGCGCGCCACCGGGCGACTCAACAAGCTCTACGTCGAACTGCTGAGGGAAAACCCGGACTGGGCCAGCGAGGCACGTCGCGCCGACATGAACCACTTCATGGCGCGGCTGATCTTCTGCTTTTTCGCCGAAGACACCGACATCTTCAACGGCGAAGGCCTGTTCACCCGCACGCTGGAAACGTTCAGCGAACGCGACGCGGCCAACACGCACGACGTGCTGTCGGAAATCTTCCGCGCCATGAACGTGAAGATCACCGACCGCGCCGCCGCCGGCCTGCCCAACTGGGCCAACGGCTTTCCCTACGTCAACGGCGGCCTCTTTTCCGGCAGCACCGAGGTTCCCCGCTTCACCCGCATGGCGCGCACCTACCTGCTGCACGCGGGCAACCTCAATTGGCAGAAGATCAACCCGGACATCTTCGGCTCGATGATCCAGGCCGTGGCCGACGACGAGGAGCGCGGCGCACTGGGTATGCACTACACCAGCGTGCCCAACATCCTGAAAGTGCTGAACCCGCTGTTCCTCGACGAACTGCGCGCGCAGCTCGAGGCCGCCGGCATGGACAAGCGCAAGTTGCTGGCGCTGCGCCGACGCATCGCGCGCATCCGCGTGTTCGATCCGGCCTGCGGCAGCGGCAACTTCCTGGTCATCGCCTACAAGCAATTGCGCGCCATCGAAGCGAAAATCAACGACCGCCGCGGCGAGCTCGACCACAAGAGCGAGATCCCGCTGACCAACTTCCGCGGCATCGAACTGCGCGACTTCGCCGCCGAAATCGCCCGGCTGGCCCTGATCATTGCCGAGTACCAGTGCGACGTGCTGTATCGGGGCCAGAAGGAAGCGCTGGCCGAGTTTCTGCCGCTGGATGCGGAGAACTGGATCGTGCGCGGCAATGCGCTGCGGCTGGATTGGCTTTCGGTATGCCCGCCTACCGGCAAGGGTGTGCGGCTGACGGCGGACGACTTGTTCGAGACGCCATTGGATCAGGCGGAGATCGACTTCGAGAATGAGGGTGGCGAGACGTTTATTTGCGGGAATCCGCCGTACTTGGGTTCGCGCGAGCAACAGGATGAGCAGAAGGCCGAACTCGGCGCGATCTTCGACAAGCGGGTGAAAAACTGGAAGTCGCTGGACTACGTGGCGGGATGGTTCATAAAAGCCGCCGACTATGGAACTCAGACGCCATCCACAGCCGCCTTTGTCTCCACCAATTCGATCTGTCAGGGCCTGCAAGTGCCAGTTTTGTGGCCAGAGATATTTGCCACCAGTTGCCAAATTGAATTCGCGCACACGTCCTTTCGCTGGGCCAATCTGGCTGCGCACAACGCCGGGGTGACTGTCGCCATCGTGGGGATATCCAGTCACCCAAGGAAATTCCGGCGCTTGTTCTCGCTCGACGATGCAGGACAGACGATCGAGCGACAGTGTGAGGCAATCAACGCGTACCTCATTCCTGGTAGCCATGTGTCTGTGGAGAAAGCCAGTCGCCCACGGGGCGAGCAACACGATATGACCTTTGGCAACACACCTATCGATGGTGGTCATTTGTTGCTTTCTCGCGACGAACTTGAGGAACTTCACCTCACTGACGAACAGCAAGCAAAGTTCATTCGACGCATCTATGGTTCGGCTGAGTTCATTCGTGGACTGGAGCGCTATTGCTTGTGGATCGAAGATCGCAGTCTGGCTGAGGCACAAGCGATCAAGCCGATCGCGCAGCGCATCCATGCAGTTCAGGAAGTTCGGGTCAAAGGCGGAAGGACCGCTCGTGAAATTGCGGCGAGATCGCATCAATTTCAACGTATGTATGTGGGTAAGAAGGCTACTCTCGTTGTCCCGAGTGTCTCGTCAGAATCTCGCGAGTTCTTGCCCTGCGGATACCTGCCAGCTGGCTCTGTCGTCTCCAACCTCGCCTTTGCCCTCTACGACGCCCCACTCTGGAACATGGCCCTGATCGCCTCGCGCCTTCACCTGGTCTGGATCGCCACCGTCTGCGGCAAGCTGGAAACGCGCTACCGCTACTCCAACACCCTCGGCTGGAACACCTTCCCCGTGCCCGCGCTCACCGCGCAGAACAAGGCCGACCTGACGCAGTGCGCCGAAAACATCCTGCTCGCCCGCGAGGCGCATTTCCCCGCCACCATCGCCGAGCTGTACAACCCGGACAAGATGCCCGACAACCTGCGCCACGCCCACGAGCGCAACGATGAGGTGCTGGAACGCATCTATATCGGCCGCCGCTTCAGGAACGATACCGAACGGCTGGAAAAGCTGTTCGAGCTGTACACGAAGATGACTGCGGCGACCGCAAAAAAGGCACCGGCCCGAAAGAGGGCCGCAAGGAAGAACACATGACCGATTACCTGGACATCCTGAACACCCTCGATGAGAACGAGCGGCTGGAAGCCAAGCGCGGCAGCGCAATTGGCGCGTCCGTGCTGGAAACCATCTGTGCCTTTGCCAATGAGCCGGGCTTGCAGGGTGGCATTTTGTTGCTTGGCATCGTGCGCGATGACAGCGACCTGTTTTCGAGCTACGTGGTCGAAGGCGTCGAGCAACCCGATGCGCTGAGTGCCAGCCTCGCCACGCAATGCCGTGAGCAGTTCAACCTTCCGGTGCGCGTGCAGGTTTCCAACGAGCAGATTGGGGGAAAGACGGTGCTGGTCGTCACCGTGCCCGAGGCGCAGTCGGGCGACAAGCCGGTTTTCATCAAGTCACGCGGCCTGCCCAGGGGCGCGTTCCGTCGGGTGGGCAGCACCGATCAGCAATGCACCGAGGACGATTTGCTGGCGCTCTACCAGGGCCGGCAGATCGAAAGCTACGATTGCAACGTGTTGCCCGACACCTCGCTGGCCGACCTTGCGCCGGAAGCTATCGAGGACTACCGCAAGGTGCGTGCGGAAGCCAATGCCGATGCCGAAGAATTGCACTGGAGTCATGAAGAGCTGCTCGAATCGCTCGGCTGCGTGCGCCACCACAACGGTGTGTTGCTGCCGACCGTGGCGGGCTTGCTGCTGTTCGGCAAGCCGCAGGCGCTGCGGCGCGTGTTTCCGATGACCCGCGTGGACTACATCCGCGTACCCGGCAAGGAGTGGGTGCCCGATCCGGAACGGCGCTTTGATTCGCTGGAAATCCGTGATTACCTGTTTCGTGCCATCCGTCGCGCCCTGGCGGCCGTACTGGATGATCTGCCGAAGACCTTCGGTTTGGCCGAGGGTGACGCCCAGCGCACCGACAAGCCACAGATTCCGCAACGGGTGCTGCGCGAAGGCATCGTCAATGCGCTGATGCACCGCAGCTACCGCACGCATGCGCCGATCCAGATCATCCGCTATGCCAACCGCATCGAGATCCGCAACCCTGGCCACTCGCTGAAGTCACCGGAACACCTGGGCGAACCGGGTTCCGTGCCACGCAATCCCCGCATTGCCGCCGTGTTGCTGGATACGCGTTTTGCCGAAACCAAGGGCAGTGGCATCCGTGTCATGCGCGAGATGATGGTCGCGGCCGGATTGGAGCCGCCGCTGTTTGAATCGTTGCGCGGCAACGACAGTTTCGTGGCTCGCTATTACTTTCAGCATTTTCTGAGCGAAGAGGCCATCCAATGGTTGGGCCGTTTCCGCGACTTGCACTTGGGCGACGAGGAAGCGCGTGCGCTGGTGGCCGTGCGTGAGCAGGGCGCGATCGACAACTCGATGTACCGGGAACTCAACCGGGTGGATACCCTGAGTGCCAGCGGCTCGCTGCGCCGCCTGCGCGATGCCGGCTTGCTGGAGCAGAGGGGGCGCGGCTCCGGCACCTACTACGTACCGACGGCGTGGTTGCTTGATAACGGCGAGGATGAAGGCTTGTCTAGCAACCCCGAAGGCCTGTCTAGCGACCCCGAAGGCTTGTCTAGCAACCCGCACTGGCAGACCTTGCCAGCGGAGTTGCAGGCCTTGGTATTGGGTTTGGGCCAGCGCACCACACCGGACAAGCTGCGCGAGGCCATCATCCGCTTGTGCCAGTACCGTCCGTGGCAGGCCGCCGAGTTGGGCAATCTGTTTGGGCGCAACCCGGTGTATCTGGGCACACAATACCTGCGGCCGCTGGTCAATGCCGGTGTGCTGGCATACACCCTGCCGGAGGTGCCAAACCATCCGCATCAGGCGTATCGGGCGGTAGAAGGTGTGGAGAGTGTCGAGTGATCCGCGCCAAGCTGATTCTTTCCGCCCTATCCCACCCGAAAACGTAGCCATGACCATGCCCGTCAATCCCACCAACGCCCGCACCATACCGTCGGTGTCCATCGCCACCGCGCGCACGGGCGCATCCAGCCGCGCCGACGAGTTGGGCATGCGTGCGATGCAGGCGCGCGCCTGGGCCAAGCGCGGCGAGCAGTACCTGTTGATCAAGTCGCCGCCAGCTTCGGGCAAGTCCCGCGCGCTGATGTTCATTGCGCTGGACAAGCTGCACAACCAGGGCCTCAAGCAAGCCATCGTGGTGGTGCCAGAGCGCTCCATCGGCGGCAGTTTTGCCGATGAGCCGTTGAGCCAGTCTGGGTTTTACTGGGACTGGACGGTGGCCCCGCAGTGGAACCTGTGCAACGCGCCGGGCGTGGACGAGCCGCGCGTAGCCAAGTCCAAGGTCGAGGCGGTCGGCAAGTTCCTGCACGGCGACGACCCGGTGTTGGTGTGCACCCACGCCACCTTCCGCTTCGCGGTCGAAGCGCTGGGTATCGGGGCGTTCGACCAGCGGCTGCTTGCGATCGACGAGTTCCACCACGTTTCCGCCAACCCGGACAACAAGCTGGGCAGCCAGCTGAGCGAGCTGATCGCTCGCGATCAGGCACATGTGGTGGCCATGACCGGCAGTTATTTCCGTGGCGACAGCGAAGCGGTGCTGCTGCCGATCGACGAGAATCGCTTCGAGACGGTCACCTACACCTATTACGAGCAACTCAACGGTTACCGTTGGCTGAAGTCGCTGGACATCGGCTATTTCTTTTATACCGGCCGCTATGTGGACGCGGTGGCGAAGGTGCTCGACCCGGCGCTGAAAACCATCGTGCACATTCCCAGCGTGAATTCGCGCGAGAGCCTGAAAGACAAGGAGCGCGAGGTCAACGAGATCCTGTCCGCGCTGGGCGAATGGCAGGGCGTGGACGAGGCCACCGGCTTCCACCGGATCACCACCATGGACGGCCGCACTTTGAAGGTGGCCGATCTGGTGGACGACAGCGACGCGGCGCGGCGCTCGCGCGTACTGGCCGCGTTGAAAGACCCGGCGCAGAAGAACAATCGTGACCATGTGGACATCATCATCGCGCTGGGCATGGCGAAGGAAGGCTTTGACTGGATCTGGTGCGAGCACGCGCTGACCATTGGCTATCGCAGCAGCCTGACTGAAGTGGTGCAGATCATCGGCCGCGCCACCCGCGACGCCGAAGGCAAGGAGCGCGCCCGCTTCACCAACCTGATCGCCGAGCCCACCGCGGACCAATCTGCGGTGGCCGAAGCTGTCAACGACATGCTCAAGGCGATTTCCGCCAGCCTGCTGATGGAACAGGTGCTGGCGCCACGCTACGAGTTCACTCCGCGCAACCAGGGCCCGCAGGAAGGCTTCGAGTATGGAGCGGAGGGCTACGTGAAAGGCGGCAGAAATCTCGGCGTGAACCGTGAAACCGGCGAAGTGCATATCGAGATCAACGGCCTTGCCACGCCCAAAAGCCGTGAGGCCCGGCGCATCTGCAAGGAAGACCTGAACGAGGTCATTGCCGATTTCCTGCAGGACAAAGTCTCGTTGGAACGCGGAACGCTGGATGCCGAGAACACCGTGCCACAGGAGCTCACCGTGCAGCGGCTTGGCAAGATCGTGCGTGAACGCTACCCGGACCTGAGCGATGGCGACCAGGAGGCGGTGCGCCAGCACGCGATCGCGGTGATGAATATCACCCAGCAGGCCAAGCTGGGGCTTGGGCCGTCCATTGCCGAGGAGGCAGGCACCTACGACGACGCCAGCGCCGCTACAACGGAGCAAGGCAACACGTCCCTCATCGATGGCGTGCGCAAGTTCATCAACGTGCGCGACCTGGACATCGACCTGATCGACAGCATCAATCCATTCGAGGCGGCGTACGCCGTACTGGCCAAGGCGATGGACGAGAAATCGCTGCGCCAGATTCAGGCCAGTATCGCCGCCAAGAAGATCAAGATCGGCGAGGAGGAAGCCCGGGAGCTGGCCCGACGCGCCTTGCTGTTCAAGCACGAGCGAGGTCGCCTGCCCGACATCAATGCAGCCGACGCCTGGGAGCAGCGCATGGCCGAAGGCGTGGCCGCACTGGCACGCTATCGCGCCCAAGCCAAGGCCAGGGAAGTTTCCGACCATGGCTGAGATGGACGACGACGAACTGCTGGCCGCGCTTGGCGTGGAGGCTGCGCCGCTCAAGGCGGTCAGCCACACGCCGCGCGAGGAACGCATCATCGCAGGCTTCGAGGACATCCTGCGCTTTCACCAGACGCACGGTTACGCACCGCTGCACGGTGAGGGTCGCGACATCTTTGAACGGCTGTACGCAGTGCGCCTGGATCAATTGCGCAAGCTGCCGGAAGCACGCACGCTGCTGACCGAGCTGGATGCGCCGGGCCTGCTCGCGAGTGCGACCACCATACCCGCCGACATCGACGCGCTGGACGAGGATGCCCTGCTTGCCGCTCTGGACGTGGCCGCAGAGAACGACATCACCGTGTTGCGTCACGTGCGTTCGCATGCCGAGGTCAAGGCGGCCGAAGAAATCGCCGATCGCACGCCATGCGCCGACTTCGGCCAATTCAAGCCGCTTTTCGACGAAGTAGAGTCGGGCCTCAAGCAAAAACGATGGACAACGAAGCCCTTTGGCAAGAACGCCAGTATCGAGGCGGGGGACTTCTTTGTGCTGGGCGGCTTGGTCACGTATGTCGCCGAAGTGGGCAACACTTACAAGACGCCGAACGCCGAGACCAACGGCCGGCTCCGCGTCATCTATTCCAACGGCACGGAGAGCGACCTGCTGCTGCGATCCCTGCAGCGTGCGCTCTACAAGGACAGCGAAGGGCGCGCCGGTAGCCGGGTCATCAAAGTCGACGCCGGGCCGCTATTCGGCAACGTGGCCGAAGCGGACGACATCGCATCTGGCACCATCTACGTGCTTCGCAGCCGCTCCGAACACCCCTTCATCGCCCAGCACCGCGAGCTGATTCACAAGATCGGCGTCACCGGCGGCAAGGTGGCAACACGGATCGCCAACGCGGAGAACGACGCCACGTACTTGCTGGCAGGGGTGGAGATCGTGGCCGAATATCGACTTCACAACATCAACCGCACTCGCTTGGAAAACCTGTTCCACCGCTTGTTCGGCGCCGTCCAGATCGACTTGACGATACCGGACCGCTTCGGCAACCCGGTCAAGCCCAGGGAGTGGTTCCTGGTGCCACTTCAAGTCATTGACGAGGCGGTCAAGCGCATCGTTGACGGCTCCATCACCGAATATGCTTACGATCCGGCATCAGCCCGATTGAGCCGGACTGAGTAGCCAGTAGTCCGCGAATGCAATCATGGTCGGCGGTTTGGAACCCACCCATAAAAAAGGCCGGCAGCGCCGGCCTTTTTTATGGAACATGACGCAACAAATTATTTTTTTGCTGCGTCCTTGAGCCCCCGGTTCTCCAGCATCGGCTCGATCTCCGGATCGTGGCCGCGCCAGTCGCGGTACATCTTGGCCAGCTCCTCGGTGTTGCCGCGCGACAGCACCATCGCGCGGAAGCGGTCGCCATTCTCGCGGGTCAGGCCGCCATGCTCCGTGAACCCCACGAACGCATCGTCGGCCAGCATCTGCGTCCACAGATAGGCGTAGTAGCCGGCGGCGTAGCCGTTGCCCCAGATGTGCTGGAAGTAGCTGGAGCGGTAGCGCGGCGGGACGTAGCTGAGATCGATCTTGTCCTGCTTCAGCGCGGCGGCCTCGAACTGGTCGGCATCCTGCAGCGGTGCATCGGCGTCGAGCATGTGCCAGTTCATGTCCAGCAGGGCCGCGGCGACCAGCTCGGTCATGTTGTAGCCGGAGTTGAACTTGCCGGCTTTCTTCATCTTGTCGACCAGCGCCTGCGGCATCGGCTCGCCGGTCTTGTAGTTCTTCGCGTAGTGGGCGAACACCGTCGGGTCGGTCGCCCAGTGCTCGTTGAACTGCGACGGGAACTCGACAAAGTCCCGGGCGGTATTGGTGCCGGACAGGGTCGGGTACTGCTCATCGGCAAAGATGCCGTGCAGCGCGTGCCCGAACTCGTGGAACATGGTGATCACGTCATCGAACGACAGCAGCGCGGGCTGGCCCGCGGCCGGCTTGCTGAAGTTGCACACGTTGAAGATCACCGGCTTGGTGCCCAGCAGCCTGGACTGGGTCACCAGGTTGTCCATCCACGCGCCGCCGTTCTTGTTGTCGCGCTTGAAGTAGTCGGTATAGAACAGCGCCATCGAGCGCCCATCCTGGTCGAACACCTCGAACACACGCACATCCGGCTGGTACACCGGGATATCGTGGCGTTCCTTGAAGGTCAGTCCGTACAGCTGGTTGGCGGCGTAGAACACACCGTTCTGCAGCACATTGTCCAGCTCGAAGTAGGGCTTGATCTGGTGTTCGTCCAGGTCGTACTTCGCCTTGCGCACCTGCTCGGCGTAGAAGTTCCAGTCCCACGGCTGCAGCTTGAAATCACCGTGCTGGCGATCGATCAGCGCCTGGATGTCGCCCGCCTCGGCCTTCGCCCGCGCCGTGACGGCAGGCACCAGATCGTGCATGAACTTCAGCGCGGTCTGCGGCGTCTTGGCCATCTGATCGTCGAGCTTCCACGCCGCGTAGTTGGGGAAGCCCAGCAGCCGCGCCTGTTCGGCCCGGATCTGCGCCAGCCGCTCGATGGTCTTGCGGGTGTCATTGGCATCGCCGCGCTCGGCGCGGTTCCATGAGGCTGCGAACAGTGTCTTGCGGGTGTCGCGATCACTCAGATCCTGCAACACCGGCTGCTGGGTGGTGTTCTGCAATGCCAGCACGTACTTGCCGTCCAGCCTGCGGTCCTTGCCCGCCTGCGCGGCGGCGGCGAGCTCGGCGTCAGACAGGCCCTCCAGCTTCGCCTTGTCGGCGATCACCGGCGCGGCGTCCTTGGTGGCCGCCAGCAGCATGTTGGTGAACGCCGTGCTGAGCGTGGATGCTTCCTTGTTGAGATCCTTCAGTTTCGCCTTGTCGGCGTCGGAGAGTTTCGCCCCGGCGTGCACGAAATTGGCGTAGACGACTTCGACCAGGCGCGCCGATTCGGGATCGAGCTTGAGGCTGTCGCGCTGGTTGTAGACCGACTGGACGCGCGCAAACAATTTGCTGTTGAGGTGGATCGCATCCTCATGCGCGGCCAGTCGGGGCGCTTCTTCTTCCTGGACCTTCTGCAACGCCTCGTTGGTGTTGGCGCCGGTGACGGCGCCAAACGCGGCCAGCACGCGATGCAGCATGGCGCCGGACTTCTCCATCGCCACATAAGTGTTCTCGAAAGTGGCCGGTTCCGGGTTGTCGGCGATCTTTTCGATCTCGGCCAGGTGCTGCCGCATGCCCTCCTCGATGGCGGGCTGGTAATCGCCGTCGTGGATCTGGTCGAACGGCGGCGCCTGGAACGGCAAGGTGCTGGCGCGGTAGAACGGATTGCTGGTCATGTTGGCCTGGGCTGAAGCGGCGCTGGTGGCGGCGGAAGCCGTCGGTGTGGGTGCATTGGTCGAGCTGTCAGGCTGCTGCGAACAGGCAGCCAAGGCCAGCGCAGTGGCGATCACAATCAAGCGGGGATTGAACATCGAAATTCCCAAGTGGGGCGTCCGCTGGCGGACACGAAAAGACATGACCAACGACTTTAACGGTGGCTGCGCCACTTTCCAATGACGCAATATCCTGCGCTCACGCCGAACGCAAATCGCGCAGCTGCCAGGCGGCGCCGATCAACAGGTACAGGCGGTGTCGCACCACACTCATGGGCAGATCGGTAATCAGGTCGACGTCGGTGCGCAAATCCGCCACCTGTGCCGTTACCCGCGCCGCGGAATCGACAACCCCCAGGCTTGCATCCACGGCATCCGGATCGGGCTGCGCCGCGCGCCAGTGCTGGAACAGATCATCCTGGCGCAAGGCCCGCTGAAACGCCGCCGCGAAGTCATTCGGTCCGGCCCCATCGTAGGCGAAGCGCGGATCATCACCGCGCGCGTGGGCCAGGTCGGCGACGGACAGATAGTAGTGATTGCGGGCCATGAGGCGTCCAGAGCTCAAGTGACCAGCCTATCCAAGCACGCCCGACGTGAAGTTCAGTCCAACGCGGCGACGGCGGCAGCCAGGCAGGCACTGGCTTGCGCTGGCGGCACGCCGTGCGGGAGCACGCCCAGACAGGGCGCCGGCAACAGCTCGCGCAAGGTGGCCAGATTCTCCTTCGGTGCATCCATCGTCGGATCAACCCGGTTGGCAATCCAGCCCAGCAGGCGGCAGCCGTCAGCGACAATCGCCCGCGCGCTCAGCAGCGCGTGGTTGAGGCAACCCAGCCGCAGGCCCACCACCAGGATCACCGGCAGCTGCCATTGCCGGGCGATATCCGAGGCGAACAAACCGGGGGCCAACGGCACCAGCCAGCCCCCGATGCCTTCAACGACCACCCGTTGATGGCGACCACGCAGCTGCTCGAACGCAGAGCGCAACGAGTCGAGCGATACCACCACGCCGTCGTGCGCCGCCGCCAGATGCGGTGACAACGGATCGCGCAGGGCGACCGGATTGATCAACCCGTATGGCAGCTCCGGGTCGCTGCCGCACGCTTGCAGGGCCGCCGCGTCGTCATTGCGCAGGCCGTGCGCCGTCGGCGCGCAACCGCTGGCGACCGGCTTCATGCCGCAGGTCCGGTGTCCCGCGGCGCGCAGCGCGTGCAGCAGGGCGCAGGATGCATGGGTCTTGCCGATGCCCGTGTCGGTACCGGCAATGAAAATGGCATCGATCACGGACGCTCCCCACCCCAGTTGGATCGGTTGAACATCGCTCGGTCTCCGTGGCCCGGCGCATAATACGGGCTTTGTCACCGGATGCGTCGCATGTTCGAACTCAAAACCCACAGCTACGCCAGCAAGCGCGAACATTACGACGACCTGGTTCGCCAGGCGCGCAGCTTGCTCACCGGAGAGCGCGATCTGATCGCCAATGCCGCCAACTTTGGCGCGTTGATCTACCACAGCCTGCCGCAGCTCAACTGGGCCGGGTTCTATCTGTACGACGGCACCGAACTGGTGGTCGGCCCGTTCCAGGGCAAGCCCGCGTGCATCCGCATCGCGCTGGGCCGGGGCGTCTGCGGCACCGCGGCGCAGACCCGCGAAACCCAACTGGTACGCGACGTCAACGCGTTCGACGGCCACATTGCCTGCGACTCTGCTTCGCAGTCGGAAATCGTGGTGCCGCTGGTCAGGCGCGACGGCAGCCTGCTCGGCGTGTGGGACGTGGACAGCCCGGTGACCGACCGTTTCGACGACGACGACCGTGCCGGCATGGAAGCGCTGTGCGCCGTTTTCATGGCCGCCGTGCAGGACTGACCGGCATGCATTCACGCAGGGCGGGCAGTGCCCGCCCTACGCGCCGGGATCACCGCCGATCAGCGACCCTGATGGGCGCCTTCACGCGGCGTGGCCAGCAGGGTCATCACCGCTTGCCGTGCTTCCTCCACGCCGGTACCGGCCGAGGAGGAGAAGATCTGCGCGGTGGCATGCAGGCTTTCGTCGACGAACTGTTTGCGCAAGGTGGCCAGCGCCTGGGTAGCCTGCCCCCGCGAAAGCTTGTCGGCCTTGGTCAGCAGCAGGTGGCAGGGCAGCTGGGTGGCGAAGCAGAACTCCAGCATCGTGCGGTCGAATTCCTTCAGCGGATGGCGGATGTCCACGATCAGCACCAGCCCACGCAGGCTGCGGCGCTGATGCAGGTAGGCGTCGATCTCCAGCTTCCAGTGCTCGCGCATTTCCAGCGGCACCTTGGCGTAGCCGTACCCGGGCAGGTCGATCAGCCGCAGATCAGGCCCGGACGCACCGCCCGCAGCGGGCGGCAGGCTGAAGGCCACCATCTGCTGGGTGCGCCCAGGCGTCTTGGATGTGCGCGCCAGGCCCTTGTGCCCGGTCAGCGTATTGAGCGCGCTGGACTTGCCCGCGTTGGATCGCCCGGCGAACGCCACTTCGGCGCCGTGGTCGGCTGGAAGCTGGCTGATGCGGTGGGCAGCGAGCACGAATTGCGCTCCTTGCAGAGGATTGGGCATGGGAATGGTTTGACCAAGCTATGGTGGCACAGGGATAATTCTGCGGTTTCTGCTTGCCGCAGTCCGCATCACGGCAATTGCCGGCAGTGTTTGCACGTCTCTCGGGAGTCAAGTGTATGAGTTTTCGGTCCGCTGGTTTTCGGCCACCTGTTCTGGGGTCCGCCCTGGTCCTCGTGTTTGCGCTGTCCGCCGGCGCCGTGTTTGCGCAAGATGCCCAGCCGGAGACTGTCATGCCGGCCGCCGCCAGCACCGCGATGACACCGGCGACTGCGGCGGCACCCGTTGCCTCGACCGCCGAAGTGGCGGTAAAGCCCGGCGATGCCGGCGCGGGCGAGGCCAAGGCGGCCGTGTGTGGCGCCTGTCACGGGATGGACGGCAACTCGGCCGACCCGCAGTACCCGAAGCTGGCGGGCCAGAGCGAACAGTACATCGTGCAGCAGCTGACCAGCTTCAAGGCCGGCCAGCGCCAGAATCCGATCATGATGGGTATGGCCGCCCCGCTGTCCACCCAGGACATGCACGATATCGGCGCGTATTTCGCCGGCAAGACCTCACGCCCGGGCGTCGCCGACCAGGCGCTGGTTGAACATGGCCAGACGCTGTTCCGCCAAGGCGATTCAACACGCGACATCCCCGCCTGCATGGCGTGTCACAGCATCGATGGCCGCGGCAATCCGGGCGCGAAGTACCCGCAGTTGGCCGGACAGCACGCGCAGTACATCGAAGCCACCCTCAAGGCATGGCATGACGGCACCAGCTGGGGCGATGACGCCCATTCGCGGATCATGCCGGTGATCGCCAAGCAATTGAGCGCCGAAGACATTACCGCCCTGGCGAGCTACATTGAGGGCCTGCACAGCGCGGACAGCAAGCCTGCCGCCACGCCCTGATCGAAGTGGCGCCACCTTCTGGCGGCGCCACCGTTTTGCGTTTTGCCCAGCTTGAGGTCTGCCATGTTGAAGCGTTTGCCGTTCCTGTGTGCCGCCCTGCTCGTCCTAGCCGCCTGCAGTCGCGACAACGGCAATGGCGCCGCGACGGAGGCCGCCACCCCGGCTCCCACCGCCAGTGTGGAAGCCACCGCGCCGGCCAGTGCGACAACCAGCGCAGCGCCGGCCGCAGCCAGCACGGCGACCGACGCCGCCGCCGCATCGCCAGCTGGCGGTAGCGAGCCGGTCGCACCCGCCACCCCGGCCGTGGCCGCCGCCCCCTTCGTGGACGACGGCAAGTGGGTCGAGGGCAAGAACTACTTCCTGATTGAGCCCGCCCAACCCACCAGCCACCCGGGCAAGATCGAGGTGACCGAGGTGTTTTCGTACGGTTGCCCGGCGTGCAATGGCTTCCACACGACCACCGAACAGATCGCCCGCAGCCTGCCCGCGGGCGCCGTCATGAACTACCTCGCAGCGTCGTTCCGCCCGGATGAGAACTGGCCGATGTACCAGCGCGCGTTCTACGCCGCGCAGGCCTTGGGACTGGTCGCCAAGTCGCACGACGCGATGTTCGACGCCGTCTGGAAAAGCGGCGAACTGTCGACCTACAACCTGAAAGGCAACGGCCTCAAGCCGCGCTCGGCATGGCCCACCATCGAGGATGCGGCCAAGTTCTACGCACAATTCGGCGTCGATCCAAAGGAATTCGTCGGAGTCGCCAACTCGTTTACCGTCAACACCCGCATGAAGCGTGCGGACGACCTGATGAAGGCGTACGGCGTGGATAGCACGCCCACGATGGTGGTCAACGGCAAATATCGCTTTACCGCTGCCAGCGCAGGCGGTTACGCGCAGTCGATCGAACTGACCCAGTGGCTGGTGGCCAAGGAAGCCGCCGGCAAGTAGCCCGGAGTTTCCGGCCCGCCGGCTTGCCGGACCCTATCGCCACCGCGCCAGGAGCACCCGACATGTTCAATCGATTCATTCCCCTTCGCGCCGCCACCCTGCTGGGCGGCCTGTTGCTGGCCACTGCCTGCACCGCCCAGCCCGGCACCCCAGCGCCGTACACCGAGGGCAACGAATACGTCACCCTGCCGGCGCCGCACCAGCGCTACAGCAGCGAAGGCAAGGTTGAGGTCGTGGAGGTGTTCTCCTACGGCTGCATTCACTGCGCGCAGTTCGCGCCGACGGCGGCAACCTTGCACAAACAGTTTCCCGCGGGCGTGGAAATGAAAATGGTGCCGGCGCCGTTCAGCGCCCAGTGGGTCCCGTTTGCCCGCGCGTTTTATGCGGCCAAGCAGTTGGGTGTGCTCGATCGCACCCACATGCTGTTGTTTGACGCCAAATTCGTCCAGCACTTCCCGATCAACACGCTGGACGAACTGGCCGACTTCTACGCCCGCCAGGGCGTTGATCGGGCCGAGTTCATGCGCGTCGCGACCTCGCCGCAGACCACCGAGCAGATGAAAAGCGACCTGGCCCTGATCCAGAAGTGGCAAGTCGATGGCACCCCCAGCATCGTGGTCGACGGCAAGTATCGGGTGGCGGCGGTGCATTCGTACGATGAAATGGCCGCCGTGACAAAATGGCTGGTTGAGCGCGAACTGGCGAAAAAATAGGCGCTTCAGCTGCGCGGCTGGCACATTGTTCACGTCCGATGGTTCATGATCTACCGTCGCGCCCGGCGCGCCAGTGCGCACCTGCGCCCCTCACCGTGTCGTGCCCTGCAATGAATCGCGCCGTTCCCGCCCCAACTGCCGCACCCGCCTCCGGCGAACGCCGCTTGCGCCTGCTGAGCTGCAACATCCTGGCCGGCGCCAGCGTGCAGCGTTACCGCGAGTACCTCACGCACAGCCTCAACGCGGTGTTGCCCGGGCGCCGGAAAATGGACAACCTGGACCGGCTTGCCGAAGTGCTGTCGCAGTTCGACGTGATCGGGCTGCAGGAAGCAGACGCCGGCAGCCTGCGCTCGGGCTTTCTCAACCAGACCCGTTATCTCGCCGAAACCGCCGGGCTGCCGTTCTGGAGCCACCAGCCGAACCGGGCCATGGCCAAGCTGGCGTATTCGGCGAACGGCCTGATCAGCCGGCTGGAGCCGCACTCGGTGATGGACTACCCGCTGCCCAGCCGGATTCCCGGGCGCGGCGCCCTGCTGGCCCAATTCGGCGAAGGCGAGAACGCGCTGGCGGTCATGATCGCGCACCTCTCACTCAGCGCCGCGGCACGGGCGCGCCAGCTCGGATTGATTGCCGAACTGCTGCAGGATTTCAAGCACGCGGTGTTGATGGGCGACCTCAACACCGAACCGGACAGCACGGAAATGCAGCAATTGTTCGCCAAGTCCGCGCTGCAGCCGCCGACCCAGTCGACGCTGACGTTTCCCAGCTGGAAGCCGCGCCGGGCGCTGGATCATATTCTCACTTCACCGGCGATCCAGCTGGAAAAGACCTGGGCATTGCCGCAGGCGTTTTCCGACCACCTGCCGCTGGCGGCCGAGATCCGGTTGCCTGCGCACGTCGGCCGCAAGGCGTCGCCGCGCAAGAGCAAGCGGTGACGGGCGCCGGCGCACGACGGCTGTGGCCTTGGCTGGCGCTGCTGCTGCTGGCGTTGCTGGTGGCGTGGTTGCGTTACGGCGTGATTGAACCGGCCACGATGGCGCAGCAGTGCGGCAATAGCGTGGAGCCATGGTGGTGTGCCTGGCGCCAGTGGTTGGTGCTGGGCTTCCTGCACAACATCTACGGCCTGGCCGCGCTGGCGGCGACCGCGCTGGCGCTGCTGCGACCGTCCGTCGGCGCTGCCTGGTTGGCTGCCGCACTGGGCATCCTGGCGGTGCAGTTGTACTGTTTCGAGGCCGGCGCGCTGGCTGTGCTGGTGGGCTGCCTACGGCTGCTCCGCCTGCAGGCGACCCGCGCTGCGCCAATCGACCAGCACCGGCACCGCCAGCAGCAGGTTCACGACCAGCCATAACCAGGCCACCGGCGTGAGGCCTGCTTCCTGCACCAGTACCACGGCGGCCAGCAGCGGCAGGCCCAACGCCAGGAAGCGCTCTTCCTGCAACGGCATCAACAGTCTGCGGCGATCCGACAACCAGCCCAGCAAGGCATAGCCCGCGCACGGCAACAGGAACAGGCCCAGCGGAAAGTCCCGATAGCGCCCGTCCACGACCAGCAACAGGCCGTAATAAGCCAGCGCGAACAGCCAGGCCAGCCGCAACCAGGCGGGTGACTCGAGCGCGGTCGCCGTGCCGGCCAGACGCGTGGCGACCGCGCGGGAGAGCCACAATGCGGTCAGCCATGCGGCGAGGCATGCCGCTCCGGACACCGTCCACTCCCATCCGTCGCGGCAGGCGTACAGCATCTGGCGATACTGCCAGGCCAGGGCGCAGCCGGTGGCCACGCCGGCCAGCACCAGCGCCAACCAACCCCGCCAGCCGCGCCAGCGCCGGCGCCACGCACCGACCACCACGCTGGCGGCCGCACCCGCCAGCCCCGCCAGCCAGCCCATCCACCAGCGCGGCTCCTCGACCACCGGACCTTGCATCGCGAACTTGGGCCGCGCCTGGCCATCGAAAATGCCCCAATAGCCACCAACCGTCCCTTCCTGGGCGCGCTTCCATGGTTGGTCGAATGCCTCGATCACGTTGTATGGCATGTTGGCGGAGGCTGCGTAAATCAGGAACTCACGCAGATAGCGCGCCTCGTTCACCACACTGGCGGTGGCCGCCTGCCGTGGCCGTCCCGCGCTCGGCCAACCGGTCTCCCCGATCATCACGTGCCGCCCGGGAAATGCCTTCTGCACGGTCGCGTAGGTCGCCGCCACGTGCTCCACCGCCCGCTCGGGCGACACCGGTCGATCCTCCCAGTACGGCAGGATGTGGATGGTCAGGTAGTCCACCGAGCGCGCCAGCTCCGGGTGACGCAGCCAGAATTCCCACACGTCGGCATAGCTCACCGGCACGCTGACCGCCGCGCGCACCTCATCCAGGTATCCAGCCAAGCGCGCCGACGACAGGTCACCGCGCAACAACACCTCGTTGCCGACGATCAGGCCCCGCACGACCTGCCGATACTGATTGGCCGTGGCGATGCCCAGCCGAATCTGTTGCGCATTGGCCTGGGGATCGCCACCCAGCCAGATGCCCAGCAGCACCTTCATGCCGTGGCGCTCGGCGATGGCCGGAACGGCGCTGAGACCCTGCCCCTGCGAATAGGTGCGCACGCAATCGAAGCGCCTGGACAAGGCACTCAAGTCTTCCTCGATGCGTTGGGGACTGACCTGCGCCCGCGCATCCAGCGGCGATTCGCCGACCAGCCGGAACGGCGCATAGGAGACGCAGGCAATGCGCGTGGACGGCGCATCGGGCAGGGCGACGGGCCGGCCGATGTCCCACCACCAGTACGCCGCGGCCAGGGCCAGTGCCGTCAATGCCAGCCACGCCGGCCACGCGCGACGAAAAACAGGCCTTGCTGCTGGCGACATGCCGATCCCGAAGAAAGTGCTGGCGAAGCACGCCAGCTTAGCAGGCGCACGCCAACGCAATCACCCGCTCGCCACAACCGGTTGTGGACCATCGACTACACTTGACCGGATCGAATGCAGGAGTTTCCATGGTTGTCTGTGCTTCCTCGTCGCGGCGGCGGCCGATAGGGCTGGTGGTGCTGGCTGGCTGGTTGCTGATCGCCGGCTGGGCGCATGCCGTGGAACCGAACGCGGCCCAGCGCAATACGTTCAAGCAGGCGTATGCAGTCGCCCAGAATGGTGGCGATGGCTGGCGTGCGCTGGCGAAGGACCTGCGCGACTACCCGCTGTATCCGTACCTGCAAGCCGCGTCGCTGCAGCACGACATCCGGCAGATCGACCGTGCCAGCGTGGAATCGTACCTGGCGCAATACCCCGACTGGATTCCCGCCGCCGACTTGCGCCGCGCCTTCCTGCGAGAACTGGCGCAGCGGCAGGACTGGAGCGGATTTCTTGCCCTGTACCAGCCAGGCCTGGGTGACGCGCTGACGTGCAACGCGCTGCAGGCTCGCCTGAGCGGCGGCGGCAGCCTGGATTTTCAGCGGGACCTGGCCGGGCTGTGGGCCAAACCAAACCTGCCCGACGCCTGCGATCCGGTCCTGGCCGCAGCCCACGATCAGGGCCTGCTGACCGACGCAAGATTGTGGACGCGGATCGACCGCGCCGCCGATGCCGGCCAGGCCGGCACGATTGCCAGCCTCGCGACCTGGTTGCCGCCTGCCGAGCGTGCCGGCGCGCAGCAGCTGGCGCTGGCGCTGCGCGACCCCGCCGCGGCGTTGACCGCCGCGGCC
>DATCMT010000007.1:0-50972 GCA_036563155.1 Rhodanobacter sp. | reverse complement strand
GACTTTTTACTTGGTGGGACGCTTGCATTGCTTGGACAGGTCGTAACCCTCCAGCACAAGACGTCCACACAATTCACCTGCGCACACTGTCAAAGATCGTTGTTTTGCTTGCCGTTTCCGGTTTGCACCACCGTACATTTCGTCCGGTGTGAGCCGCCCATTCTACATCGCTTTTTGACCTCGTCAACACCCTTTTCACTGTTTCTCTCGAGGGTCCCGACGATGCGTCCTGCGCGATGCATTGGTGGACGACGGGCCGCGAATGATACGGCCTCCTGCTCGTTTGGCAAGCGTTTCCTGAGACAAATTTCAGGGATGCTGCGCAAGCACCTGCCAGCACGGCGAATTTATTTTTCAGCACGCCCGCAGGCGAGGCGACTTCCGCCCGGTTTTGCTGCTGCAGGACCGCAAGTTCAGGCAGACACCAGCCGTACACGGGCGAAGTTTCGCTTGCCCACTTGCAGCACGCCGGTGAAGCCGGCAAGGAACACACGCTGCGGGTCTTCGACCACTTCGGCGTCAATGCGCACCGCGCGCTCCTTGAGTTTTCGGTTGGCCTCGGAGTTGCTGGCGGTGAGCCCGGCGGCAGTCAGCAGGGCCGGCAAGCGCAGGCCCTCGGTGGGCACTGCCAGGTCGGTTTGCGGCAAGATCGAGGTGTCACCTTCGCCCCGCACGACTGCGTGCCAGCCAGCGATCGCCTGCTCGGCACCGGCGCTGTCGTGGAACCGGGTGGCCAGTTCGCGGGCCAGACGCAGCTTGGCGTCGCGCGGATTGAGCGCACCCGAAGCGACCTCCCGCTTCATTCGGGCCAGCTCGTCCAGGGACACGTCGAAACTGAGCAGCTCGAACCAGCGCCACATCAGCTCGTCCCCGATCTTCATGGTCTTGGTTACGATGTCGATCGCCGGCTCATTGATGCCGATGTAGTTGCCCAGCGACTTGGACATCTTGTTGATACCGTCCAGGCCTTCCAGCAGCGGCATGGTCAATACGATCTGCGGCGGCTGGCCGTGATGTTCCTGCAGCGCGCGGCCCATCAGCAGGTTGAACTTCTGATCCGTGCCGCCCAGTTCCACGTCCGCCTTCAGCGCCACCGAGTCGTAGCCCTGGACCAGCGGATACAGGAATTCGTGGATCGCGATGGGTTGTTGTGCCGCGTAACGCTTGGTGAAATCGTCGCGTTCGAGCATGCGGGCCACCGTATGCTGGGCCGCGAGCCTGATCATGTCGGCGGCGGACATCGTGCCGAACCACTCGGCGTTGAAGCGCAGCTCGGTGCGCTCCTTGTCCAACACCTTGTAGACCTGTTCGGCATACGTCTCGGCGTTCGCCAGTACGTCTTCGTGACTGAGCGGCTTGCGGGTGACGTTCTTGCCCGTGGGGTCGCCGATCATGCCCGTGAAATCACCAATCAGGAAGATCACCTGATGGCCGAGATCCTGGAACTGACGCATCTTGTTCAGCAATACCGTGTGGCCCAGATGCAGATCCGGCGCCGTGGGGTCGAAACCAGCCTTGACCCGCAGCGGGCGACCCGTTTTCAGGCGCTTGGCCAGGTCCTCCCGCTTGATGATTTCGTCGGCGCCGCGGGCAATCGTGGCCAGCGCCTGCTCAAGCTCAAGCTCGCTCATTTATGTCTACTCATGGTGGAAGTGCGCCGCCGGCAACAGTGTGACCGTGCCGTCAACGTTAATTGTGTGTTAACCAGGAAAGTGTTGCAAACCCTTGATGCAAAAGGCGTTGACGCGCTTTGCACATGACCGCTATGGTACGCGCAGTTTGTTACTTTGTAGCGTGGGCATATAGAGCATGGCAGAAGAGAAACAGGGGATGCGGCAAATCCGCAAGCTGGCGATGTGTCGCAAGGCACAGCGCCGGCACTCAGGTTTCTATGCGCGCTGCGCCCACTGGTCGTTCAATCGTTCGGGCGAGATCGAGCCCATTCGCTGGCACCGCGAACGGCTGGTGCTCGCCGGTACCGCGCTGCTGATCACCTTGATATCCGGCTTCATCATGCCGGCCTGGGCCAGCGCCATGCGCCCGGCTCCTGCACCCGTGGTGCACGCGCTGCTGCCGCTGGCGCTACCGAAGATTGCGCCAACCAGCCCGGCAACCGTGGCACTGGACGACTGGCGCGTGGTGCGCGTGCAGCCCGGCCAGACCTTGTCAGACATTTTCGCGGCGCGCGGATTGGGCATGACCGACCTGCAACGGGTGCTTGATGCTGCAGGCGACGTGAACTCCACGCTGCACCGCATTCGTCCAGGGCAGGAATTCGACTTCCTGCTCGGCAGCGATGGCAGCCTCAAGGGTTTCCGCTTTGATCGCGACGAAGCCAGTCGCGCCATCGTCCGGCTGGATGGCGCCCAGCCTACCGTCACCATCCAGCAGCGCGACATGGATCTGCGCGAACAGATGGCGCACGGGGTCATCCGCAGCAATCTGTATGCGGCTGGTGACCAGGCGGGCATGGATGCGGCCATGGTGGGCAAGCTGGCCGACCTGTTCAAGTACGACATCGACTTCGTGCAGGACATTCGCGTCGGCGACAGCTTCACAGTGATCTACGACGACATCTACCGGGACGGCGTGCGCTACGGCCAGGGCGACATCATCGCGGCCGAGTTCATCAACCAGGGCAAGCGGTACACCGCGTATCGCTTCAAGAAGGCCGATGGCCACTATGGCTGGTACAGCGAGGACGGCCGCCCGATCCAGAAATCGTTCCTGCGCATTCCGGTGGACTTCACCCGGATATCTTCCAAGTTCACCACGGCACGCCTGCACCCGATCCTCGGTCGCATGCGCGCGCACAAGGGCGTGGATTACGCAGCACCCAGCGGCACCCCGATCCACGCCGCCGGTGACGGCGTGATCAAGTATCACGGTTGGGAGCGCGGCTACGGCAACTTCGTGGTGATCCAGCACGACAAGCACATCAGCACGGCGTACGGCCACATGTCGCGTTTCGTCAAAGGCCAGCGCGTCGGCCAACGCGTGCGCCAGGGCCAGGTCATCGGCTACGTCGGCATGACCGGCCTGGCCACCGGACCGCACCTGCATTACGAATTCCGCGTCAACGGCGTGCAACGCAACCCGCAGACAGTGACATTGCCGAAGCCGGAACCGCTGCCGGCCGCACAGCTGGCTCGCTTCAAGGCCGACGTGGTCAAGCCGCAGCTGGCACGCCTCACGGAACTGGACACGCGCATCAAACTGGCGCGTGCCAACGCCCCCGCCAATCACGACAACTGAGCATCCGCGGCACGTGCACGAGGACGCATCAGCGGTCTACCTGGGGCTGATGTCCGGCACCAGCGCGGACGGTATCGACAGCGTCTTGGTGACCTTCAATCGCGGCGTGCCGCAATTGCTGGCCAGTGCCGCGCGCCCGTGGCCGCCAGCACTGCGTGACCAGCTGCTGGCGCTGTCCCAAAGCCAGGCCGTGCTGGATCTGGACGCATTCGGGCAGCTGGATGTGGAGATCGGCCACAGCTTTGCCGATGCCGCGCTGCACTTGCTCAAGCACAGCGGTCACTCGGCCGCGTCGGTTCGCGCCATCGGCTCGCACGGGCAGACCGTGCGTCACCGCCCAACGGGCCAACACCCTTTCACATTGCAATTGGGTGACCCCAGCGTGATTGCCGAACGCACCGGCATCGACGTGGTGGCCGACTTTCGCCGCGCCGATGTCGCGGCGGGCGGGCAGGGCGCACCTCTGCTACCGGCACTCCACGCGATGCTGTTGGCGCGACCGGGGCACACCCGGGTCGTGCTCAACCTGGGTGGCATCGCCAACATCACGGTGCTGGGCGCCGACGGCAGCGTGCTCGGTTTCGACACCGGTCCAGCCAACGGCCTGCTCGACGCCTGGTGCCAGCGCCACCGCGGTGAGCCATTCGACCGCGACGGTCTTTTTGCGGCCAGCGGGCGGCCCGATCCGGCGCTGCTGGACAATCTGCTGGCCGACCCCTACTTCGCCCAGCCGCCGCCCAAGAGCACCGGCCGCGAGTATTTTCATCTGGACTGGCTGTCGGCGCACACGGCCCGCACGGCAAAGAATCCGGCGGACGTACAGGCAACCCTGCTGGAACTCACGACACGAAGCGTGACCGCGGCGATCGCGCGGTTCGCACCGGCCGCGGACGAAGTGCTGGTTTGCGGTGGTGGCGTGCACAACGGCGCGATGATGCGTCGGCTGGGCGAGCTGCTGGCGCCGTGCGCCGTGCTGGACACGTCCCGCTACGGAGTCGATCCGGACTTTCTCGAGGCCACCGCGTTCGCATGGCTGGCGCGCCAGCGCTTGCTCGGTCTGCCCGGCAACCTGCCAGCCGTTACCGGAGCACGCGGTCCGCGCGTGCTGGGCGCGATCTACTCCGCGCCCGACGCCGGCTCGGCATAGCCAATGGTCTCAGGGGCCAACTGCGTGGCGCGGGTCCGCGCCAGGGCACGCAAGGCGTCCTGAAACACCGTTTGCTCGGCCGCCTCCCACTGCCCGTCGACAGCGTTCAACCCCGCTGGCTCGCGCTCGCTCTCGGTGTATTGCTGGGCTACGGAGATCCCCAGGCCATGGCGCAGCGCGCTCAGCACCACGTCATTGCTGGAACACTGGCGCTCCCGGGCCAAGGTACGAATCCGCTCCATGAGCAGGCCTTCGACGTGTTGCACGATCAGATCCGGCACTCGCGTGACTCCCTGTTGCAGAGGCCCTGTGGCCCGGATGTTTGCACAAGAATTTCGCGATCAGGGATTCCGATGGTCAATCCGTGGACCGCTTGGCAATTGCGCCGTGAACCCTGCACGCTATCGGGACTGGCGCGCCGATGCCGGCCCGTCGCGACCACGCACGGCAAGGGCACGATCCGGACCGACGATTGCCCCGAAATAAACCCGCATCACGCCAGACAGTTCGCTAGCATAGGCCCATGACAAACACCGATGTGCCTGCCTCCCCGGGACTTCTCGCCTCGATCAAGCCCTATCTGGAGCGCGCGCCCATTGGTGCGTTGCTGCTGGGAATCTCCTCGGGTTTTCCCTACGCCATGATCGGTGCCACGCTGACCACGCGGCTGGCCCAGGACGGTATCGACAAGCGCAGCGTGACCGCTTTTTCACTGGCCTTTCTAGTCTACAACCTGAAGTTTCTATGGGCCCCGGCGGTCGACCGGGTCCGGCTGCCGTTGCTGGGCAGGCTCGGCCAGCGGCGCTCGTGGCTGTGGTTTTCAGCGGCCGCCGTTGCCGCGTCGATCATCTTCCTGGGCATGGTCGACCCGAAGGCCAGCCTCGAGTGGTTGGCGATTGCCGCGGTCCTGGTCGGCGTGGCGGGAGCAACCTTCGACATCGTCATCGACGCCTACCGGATCGAGCTGCTGGAGCCGCGGCAGCTGGGCGTCGGCTCGGGCATGTCGCAGTACGGCTGGCGCATTGGCTCGGTCTGCGCCGGCGCGCTGGCGCTGCTGGTCGCCGCATCGTCCGGCTGGGCGGCCGCCTATTTGCTGACCGCCCTGTTCGTGCTTCCCGCCATTTTCGTGGCGTTCTGGCTTGGCGAGCCGTCGCGCCATCGCGAACCGATCCCGGTCAAGGGACTGGGTGTGGCGATGTCGTCGGTGGTGGGTCCGCTGACGGAATTCTTCCGGCGCAGTGGCGCGTGGCTGGTGTTGCTGTTCGTCTTGATCCACAAGATCGGCGACACGCTGGCCAACCTGACCGTGCGGCTGCTGTTGCAGGACCTGCACTTCAGCAACGAAGAGATCGCCACCTACGACGTCGGCTTTGGCTTCATCGCGTACCTGATCGGTATTTTCATTGGCGGCTCGCTCTATGTGCGACTTGGCATGAAGCGCGCGGTACTGCTCAGCTTGATCCTGATGGCGGTGTCCAATATCTCGTTCGCCGTGCTGGCGCACACCGGGCACAGCAACGAAATGCTGGCCTTTACGATCGGCTTCGAGAACATCGCCAGCGGCATCGGCGGGGTCGTGGTGGTGGCCTATCTGTCCGCGCTGTGCAATCTGTCCTACACCGCGTCGCAGTACGCGCTCCTGTCAGCGGCGGCGTCGGTGGTTGGCCGGCTGGTCACCGGGACCACGGCCGGTGGCCTGATCCAGAGCATGGGCTATGTCGACTTCTACCTGATGACGACGGTGGTCGCGCTGCCGGGTGTGGCACTGTTCGCGTGGATGATGCATCGGGGACTGGTTGACCAAGCCATTGCCGAAGTCGACGTGCGCGCCGCGGCTTAGGTTTTCGCGGCGGGCAGCCGCGCCGAAGCGGCATCCGGCGCGAAGCGGTCAGGGCGCCGCGCTGCCGAGGCCTTGCGCCAGGTGGTCAAGCAGCAGGCGCACCTTGGGCGACAAGTGGCGATTGTGCGGGTAGACCGCCCAGATGCCCTCCTCGGGCTGCTGGTACTGCGTCAGCAATGCGATCAGTTGCCCCGAATCCAGGTGCGTCTGCACGTAGTAGTCCGGAAGCTGCACGATGCCCACGCCTTTCAAGGCCGCGTCGAGCAAGGCCCAGCCGCTGCCACAGGTGATGTTGCCTTGGATCCTGAGGCTTCTGATTTTGCGGTTTTCCTGGAAGCGCCAATGGTCCTGGTTGCCCTGCAGGCAGTTGTGACTGTCCAGCTCCGACAAGGAGTGCGGGGTTCCACGACTTGCCAGGTACAAGGGTGACGCACACACGTACTGGGTTCTCGAGGCGAGCCGCCGGGCCATCAAGGTGGAACTCTCCAGCGTGCCCATGCGCACGGCCAGGTCATAGCCCTCGGCCACCAGGTCCACCATCCGGTTGGTCAAGTTCAGCTGCACGTCGAGTTCCGGATACTGGAGCACGAAGTCATTGACCAGCGGCGCGATGGTCTTTTCCCCATAGATCACTGGCGCGGTGATTCGCAACTTGCCGCGCGGCGCCGATTGAAAGTTGGTGACCGTGCGCTCGGCTTCCTCCAGCGCGTCGAGTACCTGGCGGCAATGCTGGAAATAGATCTGCCCGGTTTCCGTCACCGAGACCTTGCGGGTGGTTCGGTGGAACAATTTGGTCGCCAGCCGGGCCTCCAGGGCGCTGACCTGCCGGCTGACCTGGGCGGTGGAAATCCCCAGCCGTTTCGCCGCCCGCGTGAAACTCTCCGTCTCGGCGACGGCCACGAATTCGGTGACACCCTCCCATCCAAACATCGCCCATCCTGGTGCTTGAAATGTCGGTCAGGCGCAAAAGTTAGCGCTGCCTACACTATTGCTGCACGGTAAAAGTGTTTTGATACGTGCCCAGATTATAGGTTAGTCCGTAATCAATACAATGTGTCCATCGCCCCACGCCACTGCTGCACCACCGTGTGCCGATGTCCCGCCACCCACTTCCTGGAGACACCGTAATGACGACATTTACGCACGTGACCGTTGGCACCAATGACCTGAACAAGGCGCGCCAGTTTTACGATACGGTCCTGGGCACGCTGGGGCTCAAGCGCATCACCGACCTGGGCGAGAACGGCTCGATCTGGGGCGACCAGGCGCCGTCCTTCTTCGTGCTGAAGCCCGCCAACGGCCAACCCGCCAGCGTCGGCAATGGCGTCACCGTGAGCTTCGAAGCGCCCAACCGCGCCGCGATCCACGCCTTCCACGAAGCGGCGCTGGCCGCTGGCTCGAAGGACGAGGGCGCACCGGGCCCGCGCGACTGGGCACCCAACGCCTACGCCGCCTACAGCCGCGACACCGACGGCAACAAGCTCGCCGTGTATTGCTTCCAGCCCGCCTGAACGCACACGCGGAGCCAGTGATCGCTGGCTCCGCTGCTGCGGCAAGCCAGGAACGACGATCCGGCCTTGTCGGCCTCCCACTGCAGCGCACAACACGGTTCCTCCAGGTCCCTCAAAGTCGCGCAACCCACCAAGGATAAACATGTCCCAGATGATCAAATCCCGGGCCGCCATTGCATGGGGTCCCAACCAGGCACTGTCGATCGAAGAAGTGGATGTCATGCCGCCACAAGCCGGCGAAGTGCGGATCCGCATCATCGCCACGGGCGTCTGTCATACCGATGCGTTCACCTTGTCCGGCGATGACCCGGAAGGCATCTTCCCCGTCATCCTCGGCCACGAGGGCGGCGGCATCGTGGAGTCGGTCGGCGAAGGGGTCACCAGTGTGAAGGTGGGCGACCATGTGATTCCGCTGTACACGCCGGAATGTGGCGAGTGCAAATTCTGCACGTCGGGCAAGACCAACCTGTGCCAGAAGATTCGCGAGACGCAAGGCAAGGGCCTGATGCCGGACGGCACCACCCGGTTCTTCAAGGACGGCCAGCCGATTTTTCACTATATGGGCTGTTCGACATTCTCCGAGTACACCGTGCTGCCGGAGATCTCGCTGGCCAAGGTCAACCAGGAGGCGCCACTGGAAGAGGTCTGCCTGCTGGGTTGTGGCGTGACCACCGGGATGGGCGCGGTGATGAACACCGCCAAGGTCGAGGAGGGCGCCACCGTGGCGATTTTCGGCATGGGCGGCATCGGTCTGTCAGCCATTATTGGCGCCACCATGGCCAAGGCCGGTCGCATCATCGCGATCGATATCAACGAGAGCAAGTTCGAGCTGGCGCGCAAGCTGGGCGCTACCGACTGCATCAATCCGAAGAACTACGACAAGCCGATCCAGGACGTGATCGTCGAGCTGACCGGCGGTGGCGTGGATTACTCGTTCGAGTGCATCGGCAACGTCAACGTGATGCGCTCCGCGCTCGAGTGCTGCCACAAGGGTTGGGGCGAGTCGGTGATCATCGGCGTGGCCGGTGCCGGCCAGGAGATCTCCACGCGCCCGTTCCAGCTGGTGACCGGCCGCGTCTGGCGCGGTTCGGCCTTCGGCGGGGTCAAGGGCCGCTCGGAACTGCCCGGCATCGTCGACCGCTACATGCAGGGTGAATTCAAGCTCAACGACTTCATCACCCACACTATGGGGCTGGACCAGATCAACGAAGCGTTCGAACTGATGCATGCGGGCAAGAGCATCCGCAGCGTAATCCACTTCGACAAGTAAGACGGCGCGGCCACTCGCGTGCGGGTGGCCGCCCTGATGACGAGGACCATCTGATGACGATAGAGAATGTGAGTTGCAACCGCATGTTCGGTGGTTGGAACAAGCAATACCGGCACGCTTCGAGCAGCCTCAATTGCGACATGCGCTTTGCCATCTATTTGCCCCCGCAGGCCTCCAACGGGCAAAAGGTGCCGGTACTGTACTGGCTGTCGGGCCTGACCTGCACCGACGAGAACTTCATGCACAAGGCCGGTGCCCAACGCATCGCGGCCGAGCTGGGTATCGCGATCGTGGCCCCCGACACCAGCCCCCGCGGCGACGCGGTGGCGGATGCCGACGGTTACGACCTGGGCAAGGGCGCCGGTTTCTACGTGAATGCCACGCAAAGTCCGTGGAGCGAGCACTACCGGATGTACGACTATGTACTGGATGAGTTGCCGCAATTGATCGAGTCCACGTTCCCGGTCAGCAAGGTGCGCTCGATCTCCGGTCACTCGATGGGCGGCCACGGCGCCCTGGTGATGGCGCTGCGCAATCCGGAGCGATTCAAGTCGGTGTCGGCGTTCAGCCCGATCAGCAACCCGGTCAATTGCCCCTGGGGCAAAAAGGCGCTGTCCGCTTATCTGGGGAAAAACACCGACAGCTGGGCAGACTACGACGCCAGTCTGCTGATGCGCCGTGCGACCCAATTCGTGCCGACCCTGGTCGATCAGGGTGAGGCGGACGAGTTCCTGGCCGAACAACTCAAGCCCGAAGCGCTGCTGGCCGCCGCCAAGACCAGCGGTTACCCGTTGGTGCTCAACCGCCATGAAGGCTACGACCACAGCTACTTTTTCATCGCCAGCTTCATCGAGCAGCATCTGCGCTTTCACGCCCAGCATATGAGCGCGTAACCCCCAAGAACCCTTGCCTTGCGAAGATCAATACAGCGCTGTCGATGCGCATGGGAGATTTCAACATGAACTCCACCAGCTTGATCGGACTGTCGCTGGCATCGGTTGTGCTGCTCAGCCTGATCCACGTACTGGCGGACATGGTTCGATGGAAACGGCAACTGCCAAAGAAATACTGGCTGTCTTTCGCCGACGGCATCTCCATCAGCTACGTATTCTTGGGCCTTTTGCCGAAGATCGTGGACGGAACGATGCATCTGCCCGATTCGCTGGGCCGGACAGCCGACGTTCTGAAAGACAGCCCGTTCCTGCCATTGCTGATCGGCCTGGTCATGTTCTACGGCATGGAGCGGATGGTGGAGAAACTGCGCGTCGGCGGCGGCACTCGCGTCGCCGCTGACGCGACCGGACTGAGAGTGTGGATTCACCTCGCCTCCTACACCTTCTACAAGGCGATCATCGGCTATTTGATCGCGCAGATGCACCACCCGGCATCCATGATCGTTTTTGGCGTGTCGATGGCGGTCCATTTTCTGGTAGTGGACTATCGGATGATGGAAATCCACAAGGGCGTCTATCAGCGGATCGGACGATGGGCACTGACCGTCGCCATTCTCGCCGGCTGGGTTGTTGGCGTCTCTACCGTGATCTCGCCCGTCCTGGTCACCTTGCTGCTGTCGTTTCTCGCAGGGGGAATCGTGCTGGTCGTGCTCGAAGAAGAGTTTTCGCGTGAACACCCCTCTTCATTCCCGGCCTTTCTGATGGCGGTTGGCGTTTACATGACAGTGCAGCTTTTGATTTGATCCACGCGCCAATCGGCGACTGGCGAACCGCTCCCATCGACCTGGTGGTTGTGGGGCACAGGGCTCTGCAGGCTGCCTCTCTCGGGTATTCCTTGGCGATGCAGCGGGCCGGTGCATGTTCGTGACTCGTGACCCTATCAAGCTCGGCTCAGGAGCAGCCCACGATCACCTCTGTGACGTCGTCCCGCGACCAGACCATGGCGATGCGCCACAGATTGTTACCTCGCATCAAGAGAGATTTGCGCGGCCGGCCGATTATCGGCACGACGCGCAAGAAAGATAATGCAATCCACCATCCCCGCTGCGGGAAACGCCGATCGTGGCGCCGCACGGCGGTCGAGTCATCGGGAGCATTCCATGTCAAGAATTGTAGTCATTGGCGGCGGCGCCGCCGGGCTGGAACTGATCACCCGTCTGGGTCGACAGTTTCGGGGAACCCAGGAGCACGAACTCATCCTGGTCGAGCGCGCTGCGTCGCATTACTGGAAGCCGCGGCTGCATGAAGTTGCGGCAGGCTCGTTCGATGGCGAACTCGACGCCGTGACGTACTTCCAGCACGCCGGCTGCAGCGGCTACCGTTATGTGCAGGCGACCATGGTGGGGCTCGACCGCAACAGCAAGACTGTGCAGTTGCGCGGCCCGGACGGCCAATCCATGGAACAGGCTTACGACTACCTGGTGCTGGCGGTAGGGGCGATGAGCAACGACTTCGCCACCCCGGGGTCATGGCGCACTGCCTGTTCATGGACTCGTCGCTGCAGGCGCTGCGGGCGTGGCAGCAGATCGACCCCTTGCTGCAGTCACGCCGCAAGCGCCGCGTCACGATCGTCGGCGCCGGTGCGACCGGGGTTGAGCTGGCCGCCGAACTTTCCAGGGTCAGCCAGCGGATGCACAGCCACAACGCCACCGCGAAACTGGAGATCGTGCTGGTCGAAGCGGCGGACCGGATCATGCCGGCCGCGCCGCTCAGCCTGTCCGGGAAAACCCACCGCGCCCTGCTCGAGCAAGGCATCGATGTGCGCGTGAATACCCGCATCGAGCGCGCGCAACAGGGCCAGCTGATCACCGCCGACGGTGAGCGCCTGGCGTCCGATCTGCAGGTCTGGGCCGCCGGAATCAAATGTGCCGATTGGCTGCGCGAGCTCGACGGCCTGGAGACCAATCGGCTGAACCAGCTGAAAGTCAGCGCCACTTTGCAGACCAGCAGGGACCCGAACATTTTCGTGATTGGTGACAGCGCCGAGTGCCCCCAGCCGGATGGCTCATTTGCGCCGGCCCGGGCACAAGCGGCGAATCAGGCCGCCTGCCATCTGGCACAGCAGTTCAAGCGCCTGTTCAACGGTCGCTCGCTGCAACCCTTGGTGTTCCGCGACGGCGGCGTGATGATCGCCATCGGTCACAACAATGCGGTGGGTGCGCTGATGAACAACCGCGTCGTCGTCAGTGGACGCATGGTTCGTCGCCTGTACAACACCATCTTCCGGCTCCACCAGCAGGTGCTGTTCGGCTGGGGCCGGGTGACGTCACTGATCATCCTGCGGCGCCTGAAGTGTCTGCTGAACCCGCATTACACAAGGGTTTGATGGGTGCACCAACCGGGGCGATGGGTGCGCCGGCGGCGGCTTGTCCGTGGTCTGCTCGCGCGGCTCACGCTCACCACGGTGACGCGCCCGTTGCTGCCGGCAACCACCTTCACCTGGAAGACCAGCCGATACGGCTCACAAACTGTGGTCGTAATCGACGATCAACGGGGCGTGATCCGAGAACCGCTGGTCCCGGTAGATGGAAACGTTCCGGGCCAGCGCCGCGACGCCGGGTGTCGCCACCTGGTAGTCGATCCGCCAGCCCACGTTGTTCGCACGCGCCTGGCCGCGGTTCGACCACCACGTGTATTCCACCGCATCCGGCTTGAGCGCGCGGAAGGTGTCGACCCAGCCACGCTGATGGAACAACAGATCGAGCCACGCACGCTCTTCGGGCAGGCAGCCGGAATTTTTCTGGTTGGATGACCAGTTCTTGATGTCGTTCTTGGTGTGCACGATGTTCCAGTCGCCGCACACGATGTACTCGCGGCCGCTCGCCAGCCAGCCGTCGAAGATCGGCGTGATCCACTCCATCGCCTTGAACTTGAATTGCTGGCGCGGGTCGCCGGATGAACCGGACGGGAAGTACAGCGAGACCACGCTGAGGTTGCCAAAGCGCGCCTCGACGTAGCGGCCTTCGTTGTCGAATTCATCCCAGCCCAGCTCGGTCAGCACCTGATCGGGTTCGTGCCTGGCGTAAATGGCCACGCCGCTGTAACCCTTCTTGCTGCTGGCGTCGCGGTAAATGCAATGGTGACCGTCGGGACGAAACATCGGGTCGGTCAACTGATGCTCCTGCGCCTTGGTTTCCTGCAGGCAGACCACGTCGGCCTGCTGTTCGCGCAGCCAGTCGAACACCCCCTTGGTCGCGGCGGAACGGATGCCGTTGGCGTTGAGACTGATGATGCGCATGAGCACTCCCGGTATGGTGGTCGGTGATCATATCAACCGCCGCACTGGTGACGTCCACGCCGGTGCGGCGGTCCGCCGAGCCTGACTTGCACGAGCTTTCCGACGGGCGAGGCGGCGCGGCGAACATCGCTTGATCGGCGGTATTTCCGGCGACGAGCTGTACCATGGCGAGCACTCCGGCACGCGCTGTGCAGCTGCCGACACCTTGATCCGAACCTTGGCGAGACAACCCGTGCACGAATACCAACGCGACTTCATCAAACTTGCCGTACAGCGCGAAGTGCTGCGCTTCGGCGAGTTCACCCTCAAGTCTGGACGGCAGAGTCCGTACTTTTTCAACATGGGCCGGATCGACTCCGGCGCCGCGCTGGGCCAGCTCGGGCGCGCCTACGCGGCGGCCCTGGTGGCCTCCGGCATCACCGTCGACATGCTGTTCGGACCCGCCTACAAGGGCATCGCGCTGGCCGCCGCCACGGCCATTGCGCTGGCTGAACAGCACCAGCGCGACCTGCCGTGGGCATACAACCGCAAGGAGGCGAAGGATCACGGCGAGGGCGGCGTGCTGGTCGGTGCACCCCTGCGCGGTCGCGTGCTGATCGTCGATGACGTGATGACCGCTGGCACCGCGGTACGCGAGTCGCTGGCGCTGATCCGCGCCCACGGTGCCAAGCCTGCCGGCGTGCTGATCGCGCTGGACCGGCAGGAGCGCGGCCAGGGCGAACGCTCCGCCGCCCAGGAAGTGGCCCTCGACTACGGCATCCCGGTCATCGCGATCACCGGCCTGGACGACGTGCTCGCCTACGCGGGCGAACAGCCGCACCTGGGCACCGAACACGCCCGGCTGCTGGCCTACCGCGAGCGCTACGGGGTTCAGCCCTGAGTTCATCCTCGACCCGATAGACTGATGCCAATTCGGTCACACGTCGGGCGATACCAGCGGGCGGGCGCTAGCCAGCGTCAAGACGGTGGCTATACTGGCGACGGGAGAGGAATTACATGCGCAAACCACTGCTTGCCATCGCTGCTGTCGTGCTGCTCGCGAGCTTTTCTGCGCAAGCGCAGAACTCGGGCAATCTCCGTTACAAATGGCAGGATACGCAGGGTCTGGTGCATTTCAGCGACAGCCTGACTGCCGAAGCGATGAAGTACGGCTACGAACTGGTCAACGACCGAGGCTTGGTCGTTCGGCGCGTGGCGCGTCAGATGAATGCCCAGGAGCGCGCCGCGGCCAACAAGCTGGCAGCCGAGCAATTGGCCAGACAGCGGGCGGCCCGCGAGCGCGCCAATGCCGATGCGCAGATGCTCGCCGCCTACCCCGACGAAGAAACCTATCGCATCTCGCTGCAACAGACGCTACAGACTCACGACCAGCAGATCCACACCACCCGGATCAACCTGCGCAGTCAGGAAAAGGCACTGACCGACCTGCTCAGCCGCGCCGCCGACATCGAGAACGGCAAGAACCCCGTACCGAAGTTTCTGGTCGACAGCATCGCCGAACAGCGCAACATCGTCGCGGGCCTGCGCAACACGCTGCAGCGTCAACAGGATCTGCGCACACAGACCGTGCAGCAACAGGCTGCACAACTGAAGCACTATCGTGAGCTCAAGGCAGCGCAAGGGCAGCCGGAGCAACAACTGGACGACCCGACCGCCTGAGTCCCATCAGGCACCGGCGAGCATCATCGCGATTCGCCAGCCTGCGCCATCACCGTTGATGTGTAGACCCGTCGACGCACGCAAATTCAGAAGGGAAGTTTCAGCCTCGGATCCGCGGCGAGCATTTGTCCGCGGAAGACTTTCTGGATTCGCGCCAGCGCCGCCTGGTCGTCCGCCTCGAAGCGCAGTACCAGTACAGGCGTGGTATTGGATGCCCGCACGAGGCCCCAGCCGTCGGGCCAGTCGGCACGCAAACCGTCGATGGTGATCAGGCTGGCATCCTCGAAGCTGGCCTGCTGGCGCAGCTTGTCCATGAAGCGATAGTGCTCGCCCTCACCCATTTCCACCTTCAACTCCGGGGTCGACACGCTCTTGGGCAGGGTGGCGAATATCTCCTCCGGTGAGCGCCCTTCCAGATCGCCGGCAAGTATCTCAAGCAGTCGGGCCGCGGCGTAAATACCGTCGTCAAAACCGTACCAGCGCTCCTTGAAGAAGAAGTGCCCGCTCATTTCACCGGCCAATTCGGCTCCCGTCTCACGCATCTTGGCCTTGATCAGCGAATGCCCGGTGCGCCACATCAACGGGCTGCCGCCGGCATCGAGTACCTGCGACTTGAGGTGACTGGTGCACTTCACGTCGTAGATGACCGTTGCGCCTGGCTGGCGCGACAACACGTCTCGGGCGAACAGCATCAGCAAGCGATCCGGATAGATGATCTCGCCCGAGCGGGACACCACACCCAGGCGGTCACCGTCGCCATCGAAGGCCATGCCCAGATCGGCACCGGTCTGCCGCACCGCGAGGATCAGGTCTTCCAGGTTGGCCGGGTCAGTGGGATCGGGATGATGATTCGGGAACGTGCCGTCCACGTCGCAATACAGCGGCACGACCTCGCAGCCGACGCCTTCGAGCACCTGCGGCGCGATGGCGCCGGCAATGCCGTTGCCGCAATCGACCACGACCTTCAAGCGGCGCTCGGCCAGCACGTCGGAGATGATCTTCTCGATGTAGTCGGGCGCCACGTCGACCTGACGGATGCCGCCGGCGCCACCATCGGCCAGCGCGCCGCTGGCGATGCGCTGGTAAAGGTCCTGGATCGCGCCCTCGGACAAAGTCTCGCCACCCACGACGATCTTGAAACCGTTGTAGTCCGGCGGATTGTGGCTGCCCGTGACCGCGACGCCGCAGCCGGTGTTGAAGCGGTACGCGGCGAAGTACACCACCGGCGTCGGTGCGGCGCCGATGTCGATCACGCCCACGCCGGCCTCGCGCAACCCGTCGCACAGCGCGTCGGACAACTCCGGCCCGGACAGGCGACCGTCGCGGCCCACCACGATTTCGTGCAAACCCTTCTCCGCCATCAGGGTGCCGATCGACTGGCCCAGCAGACGCGCCACGCTCCCGCTCAGGGTTTTGCCGACCACGCCGCGCACATCGTAGGCGCGGAAGATACCCGGGTCGACGCTGATGGGCGCCGGTGCCGGAGCGGGCGCAGGGGCGGCGACCGGGGGTGCCCGCGAAGCGGCCCGACGGAGCTCGATCGGGGCTTCGGCCTCCTCATCCGGCGGGGCCGACAAGCTGCGCAGATGACGGGCGCGCAGCCACCACAGGCCCGCGCCCAAGCCCAGGCAGAGCAAAGCCAGAAATGCAGCCAGCGGCCACGATCGCGGCAACACAATGAAAGCCCGCGGCAGGCCGGCGCCCACACTGAACACGCTGCCGCTCACCGGTTTCCCGACTGCCTCGATCTCGGCCGATGTGTCGCCATGGGCGAACAGCTGGATGTAGCCGCTGTCGTCACCCTGGCGCAGATCGAGGCGTCCGCCAGCTGGCGAGATGGCGTCGAAACGCTGCTGCAACGGCGCGAACGGCAATTCGATCCACGCCCACGCCTGGGCGCGCTGCGGTGGGCCCAGGGGAATGACCAGACTCAGTCGGCGATCGCCGCCACCATAAGAGACACTCTGCGCCAGCGGCACGCCTTCCGCGCTTTGCGCCGCCATCAGCTGGGCTGCCTTCGCGTAACCAAATTCGCGGTAGTTCGCGCGCAGTACCTCGGCCAGGTCACCGCTGTACAGCTCCAGCTTCTGCGCCTGCGGCAACCGCTGGCGCAGCGCGGCAGCGGACTGCGCCGGATCGCTCATCAAAGTCGCCGGATCCACGTCATAAAGCACGTTTTCGACGGCCCGACGCTGGTTCATGATTTCTGCCGACATCGCCTTGACCGCAGCGTCCTGCGCCGCGTGGACGCGCTGGATCGCGCTGCCCTCATTGGCGATCAACCAGGTTTGCCACGCACAAAACAAGCCCAGCAGGAACAGCAAGGTGCCGCCGGCCAAGAGTAGTAGCGCCCGCCAGTCGGCATGCAGGTTGCGCAACGATTGCTTGGCCATCTTCAACGCCATCCCTCGTCCCCGCCGCTGTAGCTGTGCACCAACCCGATCGGTTCGGGCCAACTTATCTGTCTAGCGATTGCCGGTCGAGCCGAAACCGCCGCTGCCGCGCTGGCTCGGCGCGAACTCGGCCACAGGCTTGAGCCGCGCCTGCGCCACCGGCACCAACAACAGCTGGGCGATCCGATCGCCCACCCCGATGGTGAACGACTGCGCGCCACGATTCCAGCACGAAATCATCAGCGGGCCCTGATAGTCGGCATCGATCACGCCTACCAGATTGCCCATGACCAGGCCGTGTTTGTGACCCAGCCCCGAGCGCGGCACGATCAGCGCGCACCAGCCCGGATCGCCGATATGGATCGCGATGCCGCTGGGCACCAGCGCCGTGTCGCCCGGCGCCAGGGTCAAGGGCTGCTCCAGCGCCGCGCGCAGATCCATGCCGGCGCTGCCGGAAGTGGCTGGTTCGGGCAACGGGATGCTGTCGCCGAGGCGTGGATCGAGAATCTTCAGCTCGATCTCGAGGGTCATCCGCGTACCGCCCGGTAACGCTCAGCCACGTGGGCGATCAGTTGGCGGGCCAACTCGGACTTGGCCACCCGCGGCAGTTCGACCCCTCCACCGGCCCAGTACAGGGTCAGTGCATTGTCGGCCGTCTCGAATCCCAGACCGCCACCCACCTGGTTCGCCGCAATCATGTCCAATCCCTTCCGTTGCAACTTGTCCTGCGCATAGTCCGCCACATCATGGGTCTCGGCGGCAAATCCGACCAGGAACGGATGGCCGGGTTGCGCCGACAGACTGGCCAAAATATCGGGATTCTCGCCCAACTGCAGGGTCAACCCAGCGCCATCGCGCTTCTTCAGCTTCTGCGCGGACGCGGCCAACGGCCGATAGTCGCCTACCGCGGCCGCACCGATGTAGATGTCGGCCTCTGCTGCAGCCGCCAGCACCGCGTCGTGCATCTGGGACGCGCTGCGCACGTCGACCCGCTGGGCCACGCCTGCAGGCGTGGCCAGGCTCACCGGACCAGCCACCAGGGTCACTGCGGCGCCGGCCTCAACCGCCGCGGCGGCCGTGGCGAACCCCATCCGGCCCGAGCTGCGGTTGCCGATGAAACGCACCGGATCGATGTCTTCGTAGGTCGGGCCAGCGCTGACCACCACGTTCACGCCGGCCAGCGTACGGCTGCCAAACGAGGCGACCAGTGCATCGCGCAATTCGTGCGGCTCCAGCATGCGGCCACTGCCGATGTCGCCACAGGCCTGCTCGCCGGCCGCCGGTCCCAGCAGGTGCGCGCCACGCTGGCGCAGCAGGTCGATGTTCGCCTGCACTGCGGGGTGCGCCCACATCTGCTGGTTCATCGCGGGCGCCAGGAACAGTGGCGCGGCGCTGGCCAGGCACAGCGTGGTCAGCAGATCACCGGCCATGCCGTGCGCCAGCCGGGCCAGCAGGTCGGCGCTGGCGGGCGCCACGATGATGCGTTCGGCCCAGCGGGCCAGTTCGATGTGGCCCATCGCCGCCTCGGCCTGCGCGTCCCACAAGCTGACTCGCACGGCCTGGCCGGACAGCGCCTGGAACGTGGTCGGGCTGACGAAGTGCGTGGCGCCCTCGGTCATCACCACGCGCACTTCGGCACCGAGGTCGTGCAGACGGCGGACCAGTTCGCAGGACTTGTAAGCGGCAATGCCGCCAGACACTCCCAGCAGGATGCGGCGTTGGGCAAGACTCATGTAAGGCAGGCCTGACAATCGGGCAGAGGGGTAGCTTACCGGATTCACGCCCCACGACCGCTGCCCGACGGGCGCGCAGTCCGGCAAGTTGATGACATGAGCATACGCGACTGGCCCGAAGGCGAACGACCCCGCGAAAAACTGCTGGCGCGGGGCAGCAACGTACTGTCCGACGCCGAACTGTTGGCCGTGCTGTTGGGCAGTGGCAGCCGCGGCAAGGATGCGCTGGCGCTCGGCCGGGAGCTGCTGGCGAATGCGGGCAGCCTCGGCGCACTGCTCAGCCGCCCCGAGCAGCAGATCCGCGCGGGAGGACTGGGTCCGGCCAAACGGGCGCGGATCGCCGCCGCGCTCGAGCTGGCCCGGCGCAGCCTGGCCGAACAACTGCAGGACAAACCCAGCCTGGGCAACCCACGCGACAGCGGCGAGTACCTGCGCGCACGCCTGCGCCACCTGCCGTACGAGGTGTTTGGCTGCCTCTACCTGGACAACCGCCACCGCGTGCTGGCGTTCGAGGAACTGTTCCGCGGCACCGTCGACGGTGCCAGCGTGCATCCGCGCGAGGTGGTGCGGGCCTGTCTGCACCACAACGCCTGCGCCGTGATCTTCGCGCACAACCATCCGTCGGGCGTGGCCGAGCCCAGCGCCGCTGATCGCGCGATCACCCACGAATTGCGCGACGCCCTGCAGCTGGTCGGCGTTCGCGTGCTCGACCACCTGGTCATCGGCAGCGGCGAGCCGGTATCGATGGCGGCGCGCGGACTGATGTGACCACGGAAGGCCGGCACGGCTTGGCGTCGCCGCCGGGCGGCACCGGCCCAGCGCAGACGGCAACTTCCCCACAAAATAGTGGGCACCCGACGCCACCCGAGGCGGTACGAGCACGGCACACAGCGGCGGGTTGAGCGGCCGGACCCGCGGCAAGTGCTGATTCAGACGGCCAAAACTTATTCACAGCGCCAAGATACCGACACTTGGCGGGTCTATCGCCTGTTTGGTCGAGCTTTGGTGCTATATCACGTTGATATAACAGTATTTTTTGGTTTGGACGAGAGCCGAAACGGCGCCATTCACGGAAACAGCCGGGATGCAAGACTTTTTCCCCACAGACTTATCCACAAGTCGGGCCGCCGCAGCGCAACAACGCCCGGAGAGGGCTGCAGTGCTCGATCCACGCCCCACTCGCACGCGTTTCGTGGATCAGTCGGTCTGTTAGGATTGCCGGTTCCATCAGGAATCCGATCCCGCCCGTGAAAGTACAGCTGCGCGAACTGGTGCTGCAGGCCATCCACGCCCTGCAAAACAACAACACCCTGCCGGCCGACCTGGCCTTGCCCGACTTCGTGATCGAGCGCGCACGCAGCCGTGAGCACGGCGATTTCGCCTGCAACGTGGCGATGTTGCTGGCCAAACCGGCCCGCGCCAAACCGCGCGACCTGGCCGAAAAACTGGTGGCGGCGCTGCCGGCCAACACGCTGGTGGCGAAGGTGGAAATCGCCGGCCCCGGCTTCATCAATTTCTTCCTCGCCGCCGACGCCTATTACGCCGAGCTGCGCCGCATTCTTGACCAGGGCGATGCGTACGGCCGCGGTACCGGCGGCGCAGGCAAGACCGTGGGTGTGGAGTTTGTCTCGGCCAATCCGACCGGCCCGTTGCATGTGGGCCACGGTCGCGCTGCGGCGATCGGCGACTGCCTCAGCCGGCTGCTCGACGCCAGCGGCTGGAACGTCAAGCGCGAGTACTACTACAACGACGCCGGTGTGCAGATCAGCAACCTGGCGATCTCGGTGCAGGCGCGCGCCCGCGGCATCACCCCCGACGACAGCGGTTGGCCGGAGGCTGGCTATCGTGGCGACTACATTGCCGACGTGGCGCGTGCCTATCTCGACCGCGAGTCGGTGGTGGCCGATGGCGAAACCGTGGTCGGTGCTGGCGACGTCGACGACCTGGAGGCGATCCGCCGGTTTGCCGTGGCCAGCCTGCGCCGCGAACAGGATCTGGATCTGCAGGCATTCGGCGTCAGCTTCGACACTTATTTCCTGGAATCGTCGCTGTACAGCGACGGCAAGGTCGAGGAGACCGTGCGGGAACTGGTCGCGCACGGGCACACCTACGAGGAAGGCGGCGCGCTGTGGCTGCGCACCACCACCTTCGGTGACGACAAGGACCGCGTGATGCGCAAGTCCGACGGCACCTACACCTACTTCCTGCCCGACGTGGCCTACCACCTCAGCAAATGGCAGCGCGGCTACGAACGCGCGATCACCGAGCTGGGCTCCGATCACCATGGTTCGCTGACCCGCGTGAAAGCCGGCCTGCAAGCGCTCAATTGCGGCATTCCCCAGGGCTGGCCGGAGTACGTGCTGCACCAGATGGTGACGGTGATGCGCGGCGGCGAAGAGGTGAAGATCTCCAAGCGTGCCGGCAGCTACGTCACCCTGCGTGACCTGATCGACGAAGTCGGCCGCGATGCCACCCGCTACTTCCTGATCGCGCGCAAGAGCGATTCGCAGCTGGTGTTCGACATCGACCTGGCCCGCTCGCAGTCAAACGACAACCCGGTCTACTACATCCAGTACGCGCACGCCCGCGTGTGCAGCGTGCTGCGCCAGGCGCCGGAGAAGGGCTTCACGTTCGACCTGGCCGACGGCCTCAGCCACCTCGATCGGCTGGACAACGAGCACGAGCAGATCCTGCTCACCGAGTTGTCGAAGTATCCCGAGCAGGTCGAGGCCGCCGCCGCCAACCTGGAGCCACACCTGATTGCCACCTGGTTGCGCGAACTGGCCAACGCCTTCCACACGTACTACAACTCGCATCAGTTCCTGGTCGAAGACGCCGCGCTGCGCAATGCGCGACTGGCGCTGGTGGTAGCGACGCAGCAAGTGTTGAAGAATGGACTGGACCTGTTGGGCTTGAACGCCCCGGAGAAAATGTAATGGCAGCACGCAAGGGCAGGGGCCGGCAGGCCGTCCGCAACGGCAGCAGCGGCTTCCCCGGATGGGGCTACGCGGTCATTGGTCTGGTGGCCGGCGTGATCCTGATGGCCGTGATGATGCGCGGCAGTCTGTTGACCAGCCTGAGCAAGGCGGACGGTCCGCAGGCCAACCCGCAGGCGACCGCCGAGCATGCCAGCGAGCCCGGCGTCCTGGAATCGAGCGGCGACACCACGCCAAAAAAGCCGCAATTCGACTTCTACTCGGTGCTGTCGGAGAAAGAGGTGCGCATTCCCGACGCCGAGATCAGCGCGCAGGCCCGTGCCGAACAACAACAGAAGCAGCAGGCGGCGCAGCTGCAGGCACAACAGCAGTCACAGGCGGCGCAGGAAGCAGCACTGGCCAACTTGCCGGCTGCGGTCACCCGGGACATTACCGCGGCGCCGCCCAGCGCCGTGTCGCAGCCGGGCACCGGCAGTGGCTACCTGCTGCAGGTGGGCGCGTTCCCCAACGCGGCCGATGCCGAAACGCTGAAGGCCAAGCTGGCGCTGCAGGGCTTTGTGGCCAACGTCCAGTCGGTCGACATCGGCGGGCAGACCTACAACCGGGTACGCCTGGGCCCGTTTCCGTCAGCCACCGCGCTGGAGACGACCAAGCAGCGTCTCGCCAATGCCGGCTTCAATGCGATCGCGCTGAAAGAAGGCCGCTGAGCCGACACCTCCACCACAGCCCCAAGACTTTTCCCACATGACCACCAAGACTGTCTGGATCACCGGTGCCACCGCCGGGTTCGGCGCCGCCACCGTCGAGCGCTTCGTGGCGGGCGGTTGGCGCGTGATCGCCAGCGGCCGTCGCGCCGAACGACTGCAACAGTTGGTCGACCGACACGGCGCCGATCACGTGCACGCGGCGGCGTTTGATGTCCGTGACGAGGCCGCGATGCGCGCGGCGCACGCCAAGCTGCCGCCCGCGTTTGCCGACATCGACCTGCTGATCAACAACGCCGGGCTGGCGCTGGGCACGGCGCCGGCCCAGCAGGCAGACCTGGCGCAGTGGAAGCAGATGATCGACGTCAATGTCACCGCGCTGGTGACGCTGACCCACCTGTTGTTGCCGCAGCTGATCGAGCGCCGTGGCGCGATCGTCAACATCAGCTCGATCTCGGGCAGCTACGCCTACCGGGGCGGCAATGTGTACGGCGGCACCAAGGCCTTTGTCACCCAGTTCTCGCAGAACCTGCGCACCGACCTGCATGGCAGCGGCGTGCGCGTGACCTCGATCGAGCCGGGCATGGCGGAAACCGAATTCACCGTGGTGCGCACCGGCGGCGACCAGGCCGCATCGGACAAGCTATATGCCGGCGCGCACCCGATTACCGCTGGCGACATCGCCGACACGATCTGGTGGGTGGCCAACCTGCCGGCTCACCTCAACATCAATCGACTCGAAGTGATGCCGGTCAGCCAGTCGGCGGCCGGGCTGCAGGTGCACCGCGACTGACCCCTCGCGTAGGGCGGGCACTGCCCGCCGAGCTTCCGACATGTCGTACGAAACAGCGGCGGGCAGTGCTCGCCCTACGGGTTCACGCGCGGCCCTACTGCATGAACCAGCCGTGGCTGACCACGATGCTCTGACCCGTCAGCGCGGCCGACGGGAAGGTGGCCAGGTACAACGCCGTCTGGGCAATGTCCTCGACCGTGGTGAAGGTGGCGTCGACGGTGTCTTTCAGCATCACGTTGCGGATCACCTCGTCCTCGCTGATGCCCAGCTCCCTGGCCTGCTCGGGAATCTGCTTCTCCACCAGCGGCGTGCGCACGAAGCCGGGACAGATCACGTGTGAGCGCACGTTGTGGGGCGCGCCTTCTTTCGCCAACGTGCGGGCCAGTCCCAGCAAGCCGTGCTTGGCGGTGACATAGGGTGCCTTCAGCTTCGAGGCCTCGTGCGAGTGCACCGAACCCATGTAGATCACGACGCCGCCGCGGTCATCCTTGTACATGTGCTTGAGCGCGGCCTTGGTGGTGAGGAAGCCGCCGTCCAGATGGATCGCCAGCATCTTCTTCCAGTCGGCGAACGCGAACTGGTCGATCGGATTGATGATCTGCACGCCGGCATTGGAAATGAGGATGTCCAGCTGACCAAACGCAGCGACCACCTGGTCGGTGCCCGCGTTGACCGCCTCCTCGCTGGAGACATCCATCGCCACGCCGAGCGCCTTGCCGCCAGCGGCATTGATCTGCGCGGCCACCGCATCGGCGGCCTGCTGGTTGATGTCGGCGATCGCCACGCTGGCACCATGCTTCGCGTAAAGCTCGGCGATCGCCTTGCCCAAGCCGCTGGCGGCACCGGTGATCAGGGCAACCTTGCCATCGAGACTTGTCATGCAGCACTCCTTCAATTGGGGGTGGCGTGACCGTGATGCACGCCAATCAGGCGAATTGTAGGCGCCGCGGGAAGCGGCGCCATCGGACCTTCGGGAATGGCGCAGCCTGCGGCGCGCTCAGCCGGCATCCTCGGCCAGATAGGTGTAGGCGGTCAGCCCGGCATCCAGCGTCTGGTACAGCTTGCTTGCCTCGTCGCCAACCACACCGGCGCCGGCAATGCGTTCGCGATAGCTCTGCCGCAAGGCTTCCAGGTCGTAGCCCACGTAGTCCAGCATGAGGTCGGTAGTGTCGCCCCGACGCTTGTGCGCGAACACGTAGCTGTCGCCTTCCACCCGCACGTTGACCGCGTCGGTGTCACCAAACAGGTTATGGATGTCGCCCAGGGTCTCCTGGTATGCGCCGACCATGAAGATACCCAGCCGGTAGCTTTCGCCCTCGTTCAAGGCATGCAGCGGCAGGCTGACGTCCACGCCCTCGGCATCGACGTAGTGATCGATGCGGCCGTCCGAATCGCAGGTGAGATCGACGATCACGCCGCGCCGGGTCGGTTCCTCAGCGAGCCGGGCAATCGGGGCGATCGGAAAGATCTGGCCAATCGCCCATACGTCCGGGATCGACTCGAACACCGAGAAGTTGGCGAAGTACTTGTCGACCAGTTTCTCGTCCAGCTCGTCCAGCGCCTGCCGGTGCGAGCGCTCGGCCGGTAGCAGGCGGGCACGTACCGCATTGGCGATCGCGTAGTACATCTCGTCCAGTTTCGCGCGATCGGCCAGCCCCAGCTGGCCCAGGGCATACAGCGTCTGGCCCTCGACCAGATGATGGTGGGCCTCGTGGAACAGCTCCAGCGCGGGGCGCCGGTCCAGCTCTTCGTGCGTTTCGCGCAGCCGCCGCAGCACGGCCGGCTCATCGTCGCACGGTGGCGGAATGGTTCCGGCGGGCACTTCCTCCACCTCGGTGATGTTGACCACCATCACGGCATGGTGTGCCGTCATGGCGCGGCCGGCCTCGGTGAGGATATGCGGTGCGTCGAGTCCTTCGATGACCACCGCCTCGGCCAGCGACTGCACGATGGTGGCGGCGTACTGCTCGATCGAATAGTTGATCGAGTTGTGGCTGCGCGAGCGCGAGCCTTCGTAATCGACGCCCAGGCCGCCGCCCACATCGACGATTTCCAGCGGCACGCCCAGCCGGCGCAGCTCGACGAAGTAGCGGGTCGCCTCGCGCATGCCGTTGGCGATGTCGCGCACGTTGGAGATCTGCGAGCCCATGTGGAAGTGCTGCAGCTTCAGCGTGTGCTTGAGGCCGGCGCGATCAAGCCGCTCGACCAGGGACAGCACCTGATGGGGCGACAGGCCGAACTTGCCCTTGTCACCGCCGGTGTTCTGCCACTTGCCGGCGCCGATCGAGGCCAGCCGCACGCGCACGCCCAGCAGCGGCTCCACGCCCAGTGCCGCGGCTTCGCTGAATACATGATCGAGTTCGGACAGCTTCTCGATCACGATGAACACGCGCAAGCCCAGCTTGCGCCCGATCAGCGCCAGCCGGATGTACTCGCGATCCTTGTAGCCGTTGCAGATCACGATGGAGCCCGGCCGCGCCATCGCCAGGACGGCCATCAGCTCCGGCTTGGAACCGGCCTCCAGGCCAAAGCCGTGTGTTCCGGCGGCGACCAGCTCACCGGCCACGCCGCGCTGCTGGTTGACCTTGATCGGATAGATGGCGGTATAGCCGCCGGCATAGTTCGACTCGTCGATGGCCTTGGCAAACGCGCCCTGCAGACGGGCCAGGCGATCGGCCAGGATGTCGGGAAAACGCACCAGCAGCGGCAGCCGCAAGCCCTCGGCGCGCGCCCGTTCGACGATTTGCGGCAGCGACAATGCCGGGCCCTTGGCCCCGCGCGGGCGCATCACGATGGCGCCGGTTTCGTCGATGTCGACGTAGCCGTCGCCCCAGTACGGCACAGCATAGGTGTGTCGGGCAGTGTCAACAGTCCAATGGTTCGCCATCAGCGAAATCTCCTCGATGAAAAAGGACGATGTCGTCGCAGCGGCGAGCCTTGACGGGGTTGCTCCACACGAGCACGAGTCCGAGCGACCGGAAGCCTCGCACGCCGCGGGGCCGATCGGACAAGTCGGCCTCCGGTGCGTTGCACGGGTCAGGCCAGGGCGCCATTGTAACGGCGCATCCCCGCGATGTGGGCGGATCGCGGCGGAAGCGGACGGTCGCGACGGCCGCGGCGGTTACCGCTACAATACGCAGTCTTGCTTTCCCATCCCGGTTCGTCAGGATCATCCGCCATGTCGCAGCAACCCTCGCCGAATGAAGTCAGCTGGTTCACCGAAGCGCACGAGGCTTCCGGCTCCTCCATTGGTTTCCGCACCGAGAAGCTGCTGCACGCGGAGAAGACCCCATTCCAGTCCATCGAAATCCACCAGACCACGGACTGGGGCAACCTGATGGTGATCGACGGCTGCGTCATGCTGACCAGCCGCGACAACTTTTTCTACCACGAGATGATGACCCATCCGGCGCTGTTCACCCACGCACGCGCCAAGCGCGTGGTCGTCATCGGTGGCGGCGACTGCGGCACGCTGCGCGAGGTACTGCGCCACGAGGAAGTGGAGTCCGCCGTGCAGGTGGAAATCGACGAGCGGGTGACCCGCCTGGCCGAGCAGTATTTCCCCGAGCTGTGCGAGTCCAACCACGATCCGCGCGCCGAACTGCTGTTCATCGACGGCATCAAGTACATGGCCGAATGCGAAGCCGAGTCGGTGGATCTGGTTATCGTCGACTCAACCGACCCGGTCGGGCCGGCCGAGGGCCTGTTCAACGCGGCCTTCTACACCAGCTGCTTCAAGGCATTGCGCCACGGCGGATTGCTGGTGCAGCAGAGTGAATCGCCGCTGGCCCATCTGGAGCTGATCAAGTCGATGCGCTCGGCCATGCGCACGTGCGGCTTCAGCGCGGTCAAGACGCTGCCGTTCCCGCAGCCGTGCTACCCGACTGGCTGGTGGAGCTGCACCATGGCACGCAAGGGTGGTGACCTGTCCGGCTTCCGCGAACGCGGGGCGCTGAGCAAGGGTTTTGCCACGCGCTACTACAACGCCGAGATCCACAAGGCCGCCCTGGCCCAGCCGGAATTCATGCGCGAGGCGCTGGGCGACTAGGTCGGAACGGAAGACGCGCGATGGGGCAGAACCGCATCGCGCGTCGCTTCGTCGGACCGCGCACCCCGAAGCTCAGAAAATCCGGGTGCGCACCTTGGGCAGCAACACCAGCAGCAGCGTCGCCAACGGGCCAGCCAGCAGCGACAGCAAAAACCACAGTAGCCCGCTGCGGTTCTTGCCCTGGGCCAGCGCCGCGTTGATCAGGGCCAGCGTGCCCCAGCCGACGAACCAGGGGGCGCCGTTGGCGAAAGTCGGCAAATGATCCACTAAGAGTCTCCCGAAAGACTGAATGGTGCGCAGCGGTGCGCCCCGGTGGTCCATCCTAACAAGCCGCGCCGCTCCAGCCCGCATCCGCCAACCGGCGGATCAGCGGCGCTTAATCTGGCGGCAGTATGCTGACGGCTTTGACCACGGACGCAAACCCATGATGCGTGGACTGCATTGCCTGGCGCTGGTTTGCCTGCTGTCGCTGGCCAGCGCCCCAGCCGGCGCCGGCCAAGATGCCAAAAGCCGCCACGGCGGCGACCCGGATTCGACTGCCCAGGCCCGCGACAAGGCCCAGCTCGCGTTTCAGCGCGACCTGGTCAGCGTGCTGGCGCCGGGCGGCGACCCGCAGCGGCTGCTTGGCGCGGCCTTGCTGGCCAGGCCACTGTTCAACCAGCCGCCCGCCAACAGCTTTCAGCGCCTGATCGAGCGCGCCACCCAGGCCGAAGGTGCCGGCCCGGCCATCGACTGGGTGCGCCTGGCCGACTGCAGCCCGGCCGCTGCCGACTGTCCCAACGATGAAGCACTGCAACAGCTGCTGACGCGGGCGCCGGACAACGCCGCCGTCTGGCTGGTCAAGCTCGGCGTCGACGCCCGCCGCATGAAGCCGGACGATGCCCGCGAGGATCTGGCCCGGGCGGCGGCCGCCAAACACTACGACGACTACGCCGGCATCAGCTTGCAGGCGCTGGCCAACTCCGTGGGAGTCCTGCCACCGCCTCCCGGCACGTTTGACCCGGCGCAAGCTGGCGGCGCGGTGGGCATGCAGACTGTGCTGGTGTACGGCCTGGCCGCGGCCCAGCCGCAGCCCAGTCTGCCGCTGGTGGCAAAACTGTGCGAGAACGCGGGCCAGGATGCCACGATCAAGGCCGATTGCGTGGCGCTGGCCAAGACGCTGGAATGGGGCTCCAGCCCGCTGTCTCGCTCGCTGGGCCTGCATCTGCGCGAAGTGCTCGCCGACGACCCGCAGCAGCAGGCGGCCAAGGACGCCCGTCGGCAGTTGATCTGGCAGGTGCAGCAGTTCGCCAGCTTGCTGGCACGGGTGGAAGACGATTCCGCGCTGGCCCAGCAGCTGCTGTCGCTGGCACGCCAGGGTGGCACCGAATTGAGTTTGCAGGCGGCCGCGCTGCGCGCCAACAACATCCCGACGGAGCCTCCGGCCGACTGGCAGCCGCGCAAACCCGAGTAAGCGGCGGGTATCAGCCCGCCATGGGATTCCCCTTTCCGGTCGCCCCGGCTAGGCTTGGTCCACCTTCCGTGGCAGGGGTGATTCGATGCTTACGACGCTGGTGGCAAGCAGCAAGGGCGGTTGCGGCAAGAGCACGCTGGTGACTCAACTGGCGTCACACTGGGCGCAAGCAGGGCAGCACACCGCGATCGTCGACGCCGACCGGCAACACTCCAGCTTTCGCTGGGCCGAGAGGAGGCCGGACAACGTGCCCGGCGTCCTGGCCCTCGAAGGAGGCCGCCGTGGCCTGCAGCGCGTGCCGGCGGACACCGGACAACTGCTGATCGACACGCCGGCCGGCTCCGGCGAACGCGAGCTGGAGCCGTATCTGGAACTGGCCAACGTGCTGCTGGTACCGGTGCTGCCGTCGGCATTCGACCTCGACGCCACGCTGCACTTCCTCGCTGAACTGCAGTCGATCAGCCGGATCCGTCGCGGCAAATTGCCGGTGGCGCTGGTGGCCAATCGGCTCAAGCCATGGACCAACGCCAGCCAGGATGCCGTGGCCCAGCTCGCCGCCCAAGCGCCTTTCCCGGTCGCCGCGCAATTGCGCGACAGCCAGGCCTACGTCCTGCTGAGCGGCTTGGGCAAGGGCATTTTCGATTATCAGTCCGAACACGTGCGGAGCCACCAGCAGGACTGGAAAGCGCTGCTGCGCTGGATCAAGCGACAGCAGTGAAGTGCGTTCCCATGTCCTTCCATCGCGCAGTTCGCGCCAACCCGTTCTGGAGTCTCCCATGCAAGCACTGATCCTGTTGCGACACGCCGAAGCGGTGCCGATAGAGGCCGCTGGCGACGACCGCCATCGACCCCTGAGCGAACGCGGCGAAAGCGAAGCCCAGGCCGCCGGCAAGTGGCTGGCCAATCATGGCCTGCGTCCCGACCGCGTGCTGTGTTCGCCGACCCGGCGCACCGACGAGACGACCCGCCTGGCGCTGGCCGCGATCGACCACGCACCGATGCCGCAGCAGGCCGACGAGATTTACGAGGCCTCGCCCGGCGAGTTGCTGGCCCTGCTGGACGAACACGCCGACGCCGACACGGTCATGCTGGTTGGCCACAACCCCGGCATGGAACGGCTGGTGGCACTGCTGGTCGAGGGGCGCTCGGATGAATTCCGCGGCATGCCGCCCGGCGGGCTGGCCGTGCTTCACGTCGGCGGTACGCTGGAGCCGGGCAACGCCCGCCTGGATGCGTTCTGGTCGCCCTGACGGCGCCGTTCCACTGACTTCGGGTGGCCGCGTCGACCAACCAGCGCCACAACCCCATGGTGGCACGCGGCACTCACAGCAATCCCACGCATGGTACGTATCATGGGGTGATGCCCGCCCTGCGCCGATTCGCCTCCCCACTCCTGTTCCTGCTCGCACTCGTGCTGCTGCAAGGCTGCACCGTGTCGCGCGCGCAGATCCGTCAGGCCGATGCGGTGGTCGCGGCCACCGTGTACCGCCACGCCGATTGCACGGGTCCGGACCATTGCGCCGTGCCGTCACCGCTGCTGGATGCGGCCAGCGACGCGCTGGCTGAGTCCACCCCGCAAGCGCCGATCCACGTGGTCACCCTGCTCGACGACACCGAGCCGGCCATGGCCGCGCGCATCAACCTGGTGCGCGCCGCGCGGCGATCGATCGAAGTGCAGACCTTCATCTGGGACCAGGACGACGCCGGCCAGTTGATGCTCGACGAGCTGGTGCAGGCAGCGCGGCGGGGCGTGAAGGTGCGCATCCTGGCCGACCAGTTGTTCTCCTTCGGCGACCTGGACCTGCTCGACCAGCTGTCGCGAGCCAGCTCGAACCTGCAAGTGCGTCTGTACAACCCGACCTTCCAGAAAGCCCGCACCCAGCCGCTGGAGTTCGCCGCGGGCATCCTGTGCTGCTTCATGCAGTTCAACCAGCGCATGCACAACAAACTGTTGCTGGTAGACGACACGATCGGCATCACCGGAGGGCGCAACTACCAGGACCGATACTTCAACTGGGACGATGCATTCAACTACGTCGACCGCGACGTGATGGTCGGCGGACCGGCCGCGCGCGAAATGGCGGCCAGTTTCGACCTGTTCTGGAACCATCCGCGCGCGACACCACTGACCCACCTGCGCGACGTCAACTGGCGCATCCGCTCGGACCGCGCAACGCCAACGTGGCTGACGCCTGATTACCGACAACCCGAACGGGTGGCGCGCGTGCAACGTGACGCCGAGGACCCGGCCTGGCTGAAGACCTGGCTGGTCGATGCATCGCTGCAGGTGGGTGCGGTGGATTACTTCAGCGACCTGCCAGCCAAGACCGACAAGCCGGACCGGCAGCTGGCGCGCGATTTCACCCACCACATCATGGAGATGGTCGGCGGGGCCAAGCGCGAAGTCGTGCTGCAGACGCCGTACCTGGTGATGAGCAAGCGCGCCCGCCACGTGTTCCGGATACTGCATCGGCGCCCCGATCCGCCACGGGTGATCGTCTCCACCAATTCGCTCGCGTCTACCGATGCATTCGCCGTATACGCCATGTCGTACAAGCACCGCAAACGTTATCTGAAGAAATTCGGCTTCGAGATCCACGAAATGAAGCCGCATGCGCCCAGTGCCGTGGTGGACAACGAGCTGGCCAATCTGGGCCTGGCAACGCGCATACAGCCGGGGGAAAACGCCAGTCCGGCTGGCGCCGCGCGCCAACGCTTTCATTTGCTGGGCAGCCGCGGCAGCAACAATCGGCCGGCGCCATTGCGCAGCAGCGGTCGTCGCTTCGGCCTGCACGCCAAGTCGATCGTGGTCGACGACGCCTTCGCGATGGTCGGCTCACACAATTTCGACCCGCGCTCGGACCACTACAACACCGAGGCCGGCGTGATCATTTACGACCGCGCCTTTGCCGACCAATTGCGCCAACGCATCATGCGCACCACCCAACCGGAAAATGCCTGGGTGCTGGCGCCCCGGCGGCCCACGGTGCCGGTACTCAACCGTATCAACAAGGCCATCGGCAAGGTTTCCGAGCAACTGCCGCTGTTCGATCTGTGGCCGTTCCGCTACGCCACCAGCTTCGACCTCAAGCCGGGTTGCCAACCAATGCGTGCCACTGACCCAGGCTTCTACGCCTGCTACCAACCGGTCGGCGATTTTCCCGACGTGGCGCTGTCACCGAAGTTGATCATCACCCGGCTGTTCACCGCGTTCGGCGTGGGTGCGAAGGGCGTGTTGTGAGCGCCAGGCGTTGAGGCCAAGTAGCGCCGCGCCAGCCGAATTCCCACCGCGTCGCGGTGAACTGCGGCACCGGCGCGGCGGGGAAAAGCCCTAACGCACCTGCGCAATGCGATTGCCCTGCGAGGAGAACCGCATCGGCAGTTCACCGCTCAGGCCTGCCGGGTGATCGGCCGGGATGGCAAAGCGCCAGCCGCTGACGCTGCGCAGGGCGTGGGCGTCGAGTACCGGGTCGCCGCTGGACTCGGTCACGCGGGCCGCTTGAACGCGCCCACCGGCGTCGACCTCGACATGCACCCGCAGGCGTCCGTCCAGGTGACCGCGCAAGCGATACCACGGCTGGGTGGTATCCGCGGGCATCGACAGCGGCACCAGCGTTGGCGACACCACGGCCGCCTGCGCGCCAGCCGCGTCGGTGGTCGTCCGGCTGACGGCCAGCGCACGATGCTGCACCACGTGAGCTGGAGCACGTAGCTGCCGCGACGGATGCGTCGTGCGCGCGGCGGATGAGGCAACCGTGGCACCAACGAAGCGTGCCGGCGGGCCCGACCACTGGTCGGTCAAGGTACTGAGCCAACTGGTACCGGCCACGCCGATCAGCAGCGCCAGCAGGCTCAACCCGCTGGTGGTGCGCAGGCGCGGCATCGGCCGGCGGCTCACGGCCGTTCGAGAATCGCGGTAACGCCCATGCCGCCGGCGGTGCAGATCGACACCAGGCCGCGCCCGGAGCCCTTTTGCTCCAGCAGCTTGGCCAGCGTGGCGATGATGCGGGCGCCGGTGGCCGCAAACGGATGACCGACGGCAAGACTGGAGCCATGCACGTTGAACCGGGCCGGATCGATCGATCCCAGCGGCGCCGACAGGCCCAGCCGGTCCCGGCAGTAATCGGCCGATTCCCACGCGCGCAAGGTGCACAGCACCTGGGCGGCGAACGCCTCGTGGATCTCGTAGAAATCGAAATCCTGCAGGGTCAGCCCATGGCGCGCCAGCATGCGTGGCACCGCGATCGTCGGCGCCATCAGCAGACCCTCGCCGTGCACAAAATCGACCGCGGCAACCTCGGCGTCGCGCAGATACGCCTGAATCTTCAACCCGCGCTGGGCGGCCCAGGCATCGCTGCCCAGCAGCACCGCTGCCGCGCCGTCGGACAAGCCGGTGGAGTTGCCGGCGGTCAGCGTGCCGTGGCCGGAGGTCTTGTCGAAGGCCGGCTTGAGCGAAGCCAACTTTTCCATGGTCGAATCGGGCCGCAGGAAACCGTCGCGCTTCAGCCCGCGGAACGGCACCACCAGGTCATCGAAGAAACCGGACTCGTACGCGGCAGCCAGCTTGCGGTGACTTTCCAGCGCCAACTGATCCTGCGCTTCGCGGCCGACCTGCCACTGGCGCGCCATCTGCTCGCAGTGGTCGCCCATCGACTTGCCGGTGCGCGGCTCAGCCACGCCCGGAAACGAGGGCTTCAACTCGCGCAGGGAAAACCCGCGCAGGGCCGCCTTCAGCTTGTCCACCGGCGTCTTGGCGCGATTCATCGCCAGCAGCCGTTTGCGCAGGCGCGTGCCATAGACGATCGGCACGTCGCTGGTGGTGTCCGAACCGGCCGCGATACCCGCCTCGATCTGCCCGGCAGCGATCTTGTTGGCAATGATGATGGCGTTGTCGAGCGAGGTGCCGCACGCGCGCGCGGTGGTGATGCCGGGCGTGGTGGGCGCCAGCCCGGAACTGAGCAGCGCCTCGCGCGCCAGGTTCCAGTCGGACGAATGCTTGATGACCGCGCCCAGCGCCACCTCGCCAAGCTCGACGCCGTGCAGGCCACAGCGCTCGACCAGCGCACCCAGCACCTTCACCGACATGCCGAAATTGCCGACGTCGGCATAGGCGGTGTTGTTGCGACAAAACGGAATGCGAACGCCGCCGATGATTCCGACGCGTCTGTGCGTGTTTTCCATGCTCAAAACAGTCCACCACTCAAGTTCCTCAAGGCTAACCCGCCGTGCGGCGCGGCGAAAGCCCAAATCGCTGAACGGGCCGGAAGGTCGGCGCTGGTAGAATTGGCGGTCTTTGTTTGCGGGAGCGACAAGCTGTGGAAGCGCAAAAGCTGCTGGCCCTGCCGATCGTGCTGGCGCTGGAACCGGTTGCCGGCGAGCCGGCGGCACGGCTGACCTTCACCCGCGATGAGGCAGCGGAACTGGCTGCACTGGTTGCGATCGACCTGCACGGGCTGGTGCCGCAGGTCGACGCGGCCCGGCTGGCGCTGGCCGGCGCCCTGTTTGACCAGGTCGAATTGCTGCGTCCGGGCTTCCCGGTCTGGGCCGCGCTGGACGAGCTGGCCCGCCGGGTGCCGCGCGGCCATCTGGAGAACGTAGTGGCCTTTGGCAGTCATGACGGGCACATGCCCACGCAGCCGCTGGAGCCGGACGCGCTGTACGCCGAGGGCCCGATGCGCCTGCTGCCACTGACGCTGCTGGCCCCACCCGAGGCCGCTGGCGACCTGTCCGAGCAACTGGAAATCCAGCTGGTCGGCCGCGGCGAGGCCGGCACGCGCACCGCCGACTGGCTGATGCGGACGCTGGGCACACGGCTTGAGCATGTGCGCTACCTCAGCCGCAACGACCTGCTGGCGCTGACCTGCGTGCAGTACGAACACGTCAACCTGGCACCGATGTGGGCGCTGCTGGAAACCGCGCTGCTGACTCCCGAGCGCGCGGAGTCGACGATGAGCGCGCGCGGCCTGGGCCTGCGCTACACCGCCGGCACGGTGCAGGTGCAGTCGCCGTCCCAATGGCTGGCGATGCAGCACGGCGAGCCCGCCGAGCGTGCCCACGGCTTCGCCGGCATCGTGTTCGAGCTGCGCCAGTACGCCGCGCTGCTGGGTGCGCATCAGCTACCGCTGCAACTGCAGCCGGACGCCGAGCACGCCGTCGAAGCCGCCGACGGCTTTCTGCTGGAGACGCTGGCCGAGGCCGAGGCCGGCTACGACACACCAAGCCTGTTCGCCCACGAAGCGCCTGGGCTGGGTGTGGTAGCAGTCACTGTGGCGCAACGCACCGCCGGTGGCCGCGCTCGCGCGTTGGCGCACGGCTATCCGCTGCAGCCGCCGGCGCTGGGGCCGTTGCTGGCCTTGCTGGCGGAGCGCTTCGGTACCGCCAGCGAGCTGCATGCGTCCGGACGCATCCTGCTCGACGCCCAGGGCGCCCTGGGCGCGCCAGCTGCCGCCTTGCACTGAGGCGCAACGGCGCCGCCGCGGCCATGCGCCCGGACCAAGCCCGGCACCACCAATTCTCTGGGGCGACCTGCCAAATCAGATACTTGGCTCGCCCACCGCAGGTTGGTCGCGCGACCGCCGCTGTGGGGCCACGCCGCGGCGGAGGCCCTACCTGCCGCGGCCTATGGGCAGCTGCGCCAACTCGGTGCATGATGGAGCCGCGCCAAGAGGGGGCGCCAAGCTGACGGAATAACCATGCGGCCGCCCAAGTCTGCCGAGGTGTTGCCTTCGCTCAAACGTCGGTCCGAATGGGCGGACAAGGTGCTGCGCGGTGCTCCGGTGTTGTTGGCCTACCTCGATGCCGAGCAACGCTTCCGCTACGCCAACGATACCCATCGCAGCTGGCTCAACATCGATCCGCAGCAACTGATCGGCCGGCGCCTGATCGAGGTGGCGGGCGAGCGCAATTATCAACTGGCCAGCGCAGCGCTGGCCCAGGCCTACTCCGGCCAAGTGGCCAGCTACGAGGGCGAGCTGTTCAACGGCAGTGAACGGCGTTACGCGCGCGGCAATTTCCAGCCCGATTTTGACGCCGAGGGAAAGGTCTGCGGCATTTTCACCGCGCTGGTCGACATCACCGAGCGCCGCACCCTTGAACTGCAATTGCACGAGAGCGAGCAGCGCTTTTTCGGCGCCTTCCAGCACGCCGCGATCGGCATGGCATTGACCCACCCGGACGGCCATTTCCTGCGCGTCAACGCGGCGGTCTGCCAGATGCTGGGTTACAGCGAGGCGGAATTGCTGCAATTGGACGTCGCCAGGGTCACCCATCCGGAGGATATGGCCGCCGACGCCGAGCTGATGAAGCAGCTGTTGGCCGGAAAGCGCGAGTCCTACCAGCTGGAGAAGCGCAACTTCCACAAGGACGGGCGGGTGGTGCACATCCTGCTGAGCCTGTCACTGGTGCGCGATCAACTGGGCGCGCCGCTGTATTTCGTCTCGCAAGTGCAGGACATCACCCAGCGCAAGGCGTTCGAGGACGCGCTGCACCGCGAACGCGAGCTGGCCGAAGTGACCCTGCGCTCGATCGGCGACGCGGTGATCACCACCGATCCGCAGCTGTGTGTCACCTCGCTCAACCCGATCGCCGAAGCCATGACCGGCTGGACCAGCAGCGAGTCGCAGGGCCGCCCGATCGAGGAGGTATTCCAGCTGATCGACGTGAACAGCGGCGAGATCGTGCCCAATCCGCTGCGCGAAGCCATCGGACGCAACGCCATCGTGGACCTGGCCGGCAAGGCCCTGCTGCGGCATCGGCACGGCTTCGACACGCCAGTGGAGGATTCCTCGGCGCCGATCCACGATCATGCCGGCAATGTGATCGGCGGCGTGCTGGTGTTCCACGACGTCAGTGAAACGCGCGCACTGGCGCTGAAAATGATCCACCTGACCCAGCACGACACGCTCACCGGGCTGCCCAACCGCAGTCAGCTGCACGAGCACATCAGCCAGGCCATCACCAGCGCCAATCGCCGCCAGCAGCGTGCGGCGCTGCTGCACATCGACATCGAACATTTCAAGGAGATCAACGAAACGTATGGCCACGCCGCCGGCGACCGCGTGTTGCGCGCGCTCGCCACCCAGCTGCGCGGCTGCCTCAATGGTGACGAGCTGCTGAGTCGTTACGGCAGCGACGAGTTCATGATGATCCTGCCGCACCTCGATGGCACCGGCGACGCAGCCAGCCTGTGCCGGACCCTGATCGAACGCGGCGAGCAGACCCAGGTCGACGGGCTGCCCGGGTTGTCGCTGCGTCTGAGCGTTGGCGCCAGCGTGTATCCCGACGACGCCACCGAAGCGGATGCGCTGGTGCAACACGCGGAGACCGCACTGATGGCGGTGAAGGCGCGCGGAGCACCGGGTTACCGATTTTTCACGGTGGCCATGAAAGAACGCGGGCGAGCGCGTCGGCGCGTCGAGACGGCACTGCGCCACGCCCTGCCGCAGGGGCAGCTGAGCCTGTATTACCAGCCCAAGGTGGACGCGCAAAACGGCGAGATCGTGGGCGCCGAGGCACTGCTGCGCTGGCACGTCGACGGCCAACTCGCGTACGAACCGGACCAGTTCATCCCGGTCGCCGAGGACACCCGCCTGATCCTGCCGATTGGCGCGTGGGTGCTGACGGAGGCGTGCCGTCAGGCGCGGCAATGGCAACAAGCCGGCCACAGCATTCCCGTCTCGGTGAACGTGTCGCCATTGCAGTTCGAGCATGCCGATTTCTACAGCCGGCTGGATCGGGTGCTGGAGGAAACCGGGGCCGCGCCGGAGTGGCTCGAGCTGGAGCTGACCGAGCGCATGGTGATGTCCGGCGGCGAGGCCACCACCAGTTTGCTGCGGCGGATCAAGGCGCGCGGCGTGCGCTTGTCGCTGGACGATTTCGGCACCGGCTACTGCAGCCTGTCGTACCTGAAGCATTTCCCGATCGACGCGCTGAAGATCGATCGCATCTTTGTGCGCGACCTCACCACGGATCGGGACACCGCCACCATCACCAGCGCAATCATTGCGATGGCTCGCCGCCTGAACAAGGTCGTGATCGCCGAAGGCGTGGAGACGCACGAACAGGGCCACTTCTTGCGCCAGGCCGGCTGCTCCCAGCTGCAGGGCTTCCTGTACGGCAAACCCATGCCAGCCGCCGCGTTCGAACGGCTACTGGTCCAGCGGCAAGGACACGCGTCGGTCTAGCGGGTTGTGCCGGGCAACGACGCTTCGTACATGTGGTAGTGGCAACGTTGCATGCCAAGCCCCTCGTAGGTTGCCTGCGCGCGCCCATTGCCGGTTTCCACATACAGCCGCAAGCCGACCGCACCCGCTGCCTGGGCGCGGCGCTCGACGTCGGCGTACAACGCACGAAACACGCCGCGCCGGCGCGCCGACGGGGCGACATAGACACTCTGGATCCACCAGAAATCGCCGCAGCGCCAGTCGCTCCACTCGTACGTCACCAGCAGGCCGCCGCTGGCCACGCCGTCGCACTCGGCCACCAGATAAAAGCCGCGCTGCGGCTGCTCGAAGATGCCGGCGACACCATGTTGCACGGTGGCGGCATCCAGCCTCTTTTGCTCGGTTTCCCAGGCCATCGCCGCGTTCCACGCAGCCAGGTCGGGCAGGTCGGCGGGAACGGCAACGCGGATCAGAAGTGGCACGGGTCGACTCCGACGGCAGGGTGAGGACGCATCGTAGCGCGCAACCTTCACACACTCACGAGTACCGTAGGAGGGACAACCGGCTGCCGCAGCGCTGCTGCCGACGCCGCACCCGGACCGGGGCACGTGTAGCCGACCTGTCGGGAAAAACCAAGGAATAGTGCGGTTGAACATCAGCTACATCCTCGACCTGCTCAAGCCGCGGCGCCTGAATGCATTCCGCCGCCGCGCCGCCGCCCGGACCCGGCCGGAGCAGGAGCCGGCGCTCCGTGCCGAGCTGTTCAGCACCGAACAGATGGAGCGCCATGGTCGCGCACTGGCCGCCCTGCACCAATTGAGCAGGCGCTCCAACGCCGACCTGCTGCTCGCCCGCTTGGACGACAACGAGGCGGTGCTGGCCCACACCTGCGAACGACTGACCCGCGCCACCCGCAAGCGCCGCCGCATCACGCCGGCCGGCGAGTGGTTGCTCGACAACTTCTACATGATCGAGGAGCAGATCCGGATCGCCCGCCGGCACCTGCCCAAGGGCTACAGCCGCGAACTGCCGCGGCTGGCCAACAGCGCATCCGTTGGCCTGCCGCGCGTCTACGACATCGCGCTCGAAATCATTTCCCACGGCGACGGGCGCGTCGATACCCATGGCCTGCTGCGCTTCATCACCGCCTACCAGGAAGTGACGCCGCTGAAACTGGGCGAGTTGTGGGCCATTCCGATCATGCTGCGCCTGGCACTGATCGAGAATCTCCGGCGCGTGGCCGCCCGGGTGACGGCCGACTGGGATTTCCGTGGCAAGGCGGCGCGCTGGGCCGACGCGATGACCAGTACCGCCGAGCGCGATCCGAATTCGGTGGTGCTGGTGGTGGCCGACATGGCCCGCTCCGATCCGCCGATGAACGGTCCGTTCGTGGCCGAAATGGCGCGCCGGCTGCAGGGGCAAAGCCCGGCGCTCGCGCTACCGTTGACCTGGATCGAGCAGCGCCTGGCTGCGTCGGGGCAAAGCGTCGAGCATCTGGTCCAGCAGGAAGCCCAGCAGCAGGCAGCCAACCAGGTCACCATCAGCAACAGCATTGGCAGCTTGCGGACGCTGTCGGCGATCGACTGGCGCGACTTCGTCGAGCTGAGCAGTCTGGTCGAGCGGTGCCTGCGCAAGGATCCGGCCGGGGTCTACGCCGCGATGGATTTTTCCACCCGCGACCGTTATCGCCATGCGGTGGAGGCGATCGCACGCCGACACCGACTGACCGAGATGGAGGTGGCCGAGGCGGCCGTCGCGTTGGGCCGGGCTGCCGGGCAAACCGACCCTGCCGCACCGTTGCCACATCACGTGGGCTATTACCTGGTCGACCGTGGCCAGCGCGAGCTCGAGCAACACCTGGGCGTCCGCCCGCGTCTGCGCCAAGTCCTGCGGCGCCGCTTCGACCGCGCGCCGTTGCCGATCTACCTGGGTGCGCTGATCCTGCTCACCGTGGCGTTCGCCCAGCCGCTGGTCGCCGCTGCCGCCAGCGACCAGCCGCCGTTGTGGGCGCTGGTGGCACTGGCCATACCGGCGACCATTCTGGCCAGCCAATTGGGCGTGAGCCTGCTCAACTGGCTGATGACGTTGTCGATTGCGCCACGCCAGCTGCCACGAATGGATTACTCGCACGGCATCCCGCCCAGCGCACGGACGCTGGTGGCCATTCCGTGCCTGTTCGGCAGCACCCAGGACGTCGAGGAGCTGGTCGAAGCGCTGGAGGTGCGCTTCCTGGGCAACCGCGATCCGAATCTGCACTTTGCGCTGCTGTCCGATTTTGCCGACGCGGCGCAGGAGTCGCTGCCGCAGGATCAGGCGCTGCTGCAATTGGCGCGTCGGCGCATCGAGGCGCTCAACGACCGCTACGCCACCAGCCTGACCGACCGCTTCTACCTGTTCCATCGGGGGCGCCGCTGGAACCCCGGCGAGCAATGCTGGATGGGCCACGAACGCAAACGGGGCAAGCTGGCCGATCTCAACGCGCTGCTGCGCGGGCAGGCGGGTGATCGTTTCATGCTGGTGGTCGGCGACCTGGCGTCGCTGGGCAAGGTGCAATACGTGATCACGCTGGATACCGACACCGAGCTGCCGCGCGATTCGGCACAGGCATTCGTGGGCACCATCGACCACCTGCTCAATCGTGCCGTGTACGACCCGGCGCGGCGGCGCGTGGTCAGCGGCTACGCGATCCTGCAGCCGCGCGTGGGCATCAGCTTGCCCAGCAGCGCGCGCTCCCGCTACGCGCAGCTGTACGGCAGCGACGCCGGCATCGACCCGTACACCCGGATGGTGTCGGACGTTTACCAGGACGTGTTCGGCGAAGGCTCGTTCATTGGCAAGGGCATTTACGCCATCGATCCGTTCGAGCGCACGCTGGATGGTCGCTTCCCCGACAACCGCATCCTCAGCCACGATCTGGTCGAAGGCTGCCACGCGCGGGCGGGACTGCTCAGCGACGTGCAGTTGTTTGAAACCTACCCGACCCGCTACGAGGCCGACGTGCGGCGGCGCCATCGCTGGATCCGCGGCGACTGGCAGTTGCTGCCGTGGTTGCTGCCGTGGGCACCGACCGCCCACGACGGCTGGCAGCGCAATGCCCTGACGGCGTTGTCGCGCTGGAAGATCCTCGACAACCTGCGCCGCAGCCTGGTGCCCGCGTCCGTGCTGGTGTTGCTGCTGGCCGGCTGGCTGGTGATCTCGCCGATGCTGTCGTGGACCATCGCGGTGCTGTCGATGGTGCTGCTGCCGCCGCTGCTGTCGGCGCTGCTCGAGCTGGTGCAGAAGCCGCGCGAAGTGCAGCTGGACCAGCATCTGCGCGCGGGCTTTGTGTCGGGCATGCAACACGTGGCGCGCATGGTGCTGGGTCTGGCGTGGCTGCCGCACGAGGCGCATTTCCACATCGATGCGATCGTGCGCACGCTGTGGCGCGTGACGATCAGCCAGCGGCATCTGCTGCAGTGGCAAACCTCGGGTGAGGTTGAACGGCGCACCGGCAATGCACCGCTCGCGCTGTGGCGGCTGATGGAAATCGGCCCCCTGTTGGCCATTGTGCTGGGCGTGACGCTGTTCCTGCAGCGACCGCTGGCGCTGTGGTTGGCGGCGCCGCTGCTGCTGCTGTGGCTGGGCTCACCCACGATTGCGTGGTGGATCAGCCAGCCGCGCAAGCTGGGCGTGTTCAAGCCGCACGGTGGACAGCAGCGCTTCCTGCGCACGCTGGCGCGGCAGACCTGGGCGTTCTTCGACACCCACATCAACGCGCAGGAAAACTGGCTGCCGCCGGACAATCTGCAGGAACAACCCGGGCCGGTGATCGCCCATCGCACGTCGCCGACCAATATCGGCATGGCGCTGCTGTCGAACCTGGCCGCGCACGACTTCGGTTTCCTCAGCACCAATCGCCTGCTGGAACGTACGCGGCTGACGCTCGACAGCATGGAGAAACTGCCGCGCCATCGCGGCCATTTCTACAACTGGTACGACACGCAAACGCTGCAACCGCTGGCACCGCTGTACGTCTCGTCGGTGGACAGCGGCAACCTCGCCGGTCACCTGTTGACCCTGGGGCCGGGCCTGCTGGAACTGATCGACCTGCCGGTGTTTCGACCCGCGTTGTTGCGCGGGCTGCTCGACACGCTCGACCTGCTGCGCGACGCACTGGGCGGTGACGCGGCCGCGTTGGATCCGTTGCAACGGCTGCTGCGCGATGGCCTGGATGCACCGCCGGCCACGGCGGGCGCCGCGGCCCAGGCGCTGGACGAAGCCGCGGCGATGGCGCAGGCACTGGCCCGGTCACTGGTCACGGCGGCCGACAGCGACGCCCGCTTCTGGCTCGACGCGCTACTGGCCCAGTGCCACGACCTCACCCGCGAGGCCTACGCGTTCCGACTCGATCCAGCGCCCGAGGACAACGCCGGTTTCACCGGCATCCCCACGCTGCGCCAGCTGGCCCGGATCGAGCCGCTGTGCTGGCCGACGGGAGAGGGTGCAGAAGAAGTGCGCGAGCGGGCCCGCGCATGCATCGAGCTGGCCGAGCAGCTGGCGTTGCACGCCGGCCAGCTGGCCTTGATGGACTACCGCTTCCTGTATGACCGCGCCCGCGACCTGCTGTCGATCGGCTACAACGTCGACCAGCGCCGGCTCGACGCGGGCTACTACGACCTGCTGGCCTCGGAGGCCCGGCTGGCCAGTTTCGTGGGCATCGCGCAGGGCCAGCTGCCGCAGGACAACTGGTTCGCGCTGGGCCGTTTGCTGACCACGGTTGGCGGCGAGCCGGTGCTGCTGTCGTGGACCGGTTCGATGTTCGAATACCTGATGCCGATGCTGGTCATGCCCGGCTACGAAGGTGCGCTGCTGGATCAGACCTCCGCCGCGGCGGTGAGCCGGCAGATCGAATACGGCAACCAGCTCGGCGTGCCGTGGGGCGTGTCCGAATCGGGCTACAACACACTCGACGCGCACCTCACCTACCAGTACCGCGCCTTCGGCGTGCCGGGACTGGGCCTGAAGCGGGGCCTGGGCGACGACGTGGTGATCGCGCCCTATGCCAGCGCACTGGCGATGATGGTGGCGCCCGCCGCCGCGACCCGGAACCTGCAGCGGCTGGCCGACGCGGGTGCCCGCGGGCGCTTCGGCATGTACGAGGCGATCGACTACACCCAGGCGCGGCTGCCGGTGGGACAGGACTCGGCCGTGGTGCGGCAGTTCATGGCGCATCACCAGGGCATGACCTTGCTGGCGCTGGCCTACGCCCTGCTGGACCGGCCGATGCAACGGCGCTTCGCCTCCGACCCCCAGTTCCAGGCGACCAGCCTGCTGCTGCAGGAGCGCGTGCCGCGCACCGCCGCCGAGTACCTGCACGCGTCGGGCTTCCCCGATTCCGACACGGCGGCGCGCACCGTCGAGGCGCGCCTGCGCGTGTTCGCCGATCCCGACCGCCCGCGGCCGGCGCTGCAATTGCTGTCCAATGGTCACTACCACGTGATGCTGAGCAGCGCCGGCGGTGGTTACCTGCGGCGCGGCGAGCTGGCGCTGACGCGCTGGCACGAGGACATCACGCGCGACAACTGGGGCCTGTTCTGCTATCTGCGCGACGTGGCCAGTGGCGCGTACTGGTCGACCGCGTACCAGCCCACCACCCGCAAGACCGAGAAGTTCGAGGCGATCTTCTCCGATGCCCGCGCCGAGTTCCGCGTGCGCGAGCGCGACTTCGACGCCCACACCGAAATCGTGGTGTCGCCCGAGGACGACATCGGCCTGCGCCGCACCCGCATCAGCAATCGCAGCCGCCAACGCCGCACGATCGAGCTGACCAGTTATGCCGAGGTGGTGATGGCGCCGCCGATCGCCGACGCCTCGCACCCAGCCTTCAGCAAACTGTTCGTGCAGACCGAGCTGATGCCGGAGCTGCAGGCCATCGTGTGCTCGCGCCGGCCGCGCGCCACCGGCGAGCCGCGGCCGTGGATGTTCCACCTGCTGGCCGTGCACGACGCCGACATCGACGCGATCTCCTACGAAACCGATCGCGCGCGCTTCATCGGCCGTGGCCGCAGCACGGCGGCACCGCAGGCGTTGGACTCGGGCTGCGTGCGGCTGTCCAACACCGCCGGCTCCGTGCTCGACCCGATCGTGGCGATCCGCTGCCGCATCACGCTGGAGCCGGAACAATCCGCCACGGTCGACTTCGTCACCGGCATCGCCGACGAGCGCGACGGCTGCCTGCAACTGATCGGCAAATACCGCGATCGCCACCTGGCCGACCGCGTGTTCGACCTGGCCTGGACCCACAGTCAGGTGCTGCTGCGCCAACTCAACGCCAGCCTCGCCGATGCCCAGCTGTACCAGCACATGGCCACCGCCATCGTGTATCCGAATGCGAGCCTGCGCGCCGAGCGGGGCGTGCTGCAGGGCAACCGGCGCGGCCAGTCGGGACTGTGGAGCCAGTCGGTGTCGGGTGATCTGCCGATCGTGTTGCTGCAGATCAGCAGTCCCGCGCGGATCGAGCTGGTGCGCCAACTGGTGCAGGCGCACGCGTACTGGCGGCTGAAGGGCCTGGCGGTGGACCTGGTGATCTGGAACGAGGATCGCGCCGGCTACCGGCAGGAACTGCACGACCAGATCATGGGCTTGATCGCCTCCGGCAGCGAGGCCAGCCTGCTGGACCGGCCCGGCGGCATTTACGTGCGCCCCGCACAGCAGCTGTCGGGCGAGGATCGCCTGGTGATGCTGGCCAGCGCGCGCATCATCCTGCGCGACGACCGCGGCAGCCTGGCCGAGCAGATCGGCCGGCGGCGGGTCGAAACCCACGCGCCGCGTCTCGAACCGAGCCGCCCGCACCGCATCACCAGCAGCGTCGCCAGCACCAGCGTCAGCACCGCGCCCACGTTGCAGCTGGCCAACCGCCACGGTGGCTTCACGCTCGACGGCCGCGAATACGTGATCACCCAAAGTGCCGGTCAACCGACTCCGGCGCCGTGGTCCAACGTGCTGGCCAACCCGCACTTCGGCACGGTGATCTCCGACAGCGGCAGCGCCTACACCTGGGGTGAGAACGCCCACGAATTCCGGCTCACGCCCTGGCACAACGATCCGGTCAGCGACGGCAGCGGCGAAGCGCTGTACCTGCGCGACGAGGCAACCGGCCACGTATGGTCGCCCACGCCACTGCCGTGTCGCGGCAGCGGCACCTACACCACGCGCCACGGCTTCGGCTACAGCGTGTTCGAGCATCACGAAGACGGTATCCACTCCGAGCTGTGGGTGTACGTGGCGCTGGATGCGTCGGTGAAGTTCTCGGTGCTGAAACTGCGCAACCACTCCGGCCAGCCACGCCAGCTGAGCGTAACGGCCTACGTCGAATGGCTGCTCGGCGATCTGCGCGAGAAGACCGCCATGCACGTGGTCACCGAATCGGACCCGGCCAGCGGCGCGGTGTTTGCCCGCAACGCCTACAACAGCGAATTCCCCAACCGGGTGGCCTTCCTCGACGTGGACGACCCGGAGCGCGGCATCGACGGTGATCGCCGCGAATTCCTGGGCCGCAACGGCAGCATGGTCGACCCGGCCGGGCTGACCCGGGCCAGCCTATCAGGCCGACTCGGCGCGGGACTCGATCCATGCGCCGCCCTGCAATCGCAGCTGGAACTGGCGGACGGCGAGCAGCGGCAACTGATTTTCCGGCTTGGCCTGGGCCGTGACCGCGCCGATGCCAGCGCGCTGGTGCAACGCTTCCGCGGCAACGGCAGCGCGGCCGAGGCGCTGGACCAGGTACGCGCGCACTGGACCCGCACCCTGGGCACGGTGCAGGTGCGCACGCCCGAGCCGGCGCTGGACGTGCTGGCCAACGGCTGGCTGCTGTACCAGACCATCGCCTGCCGGATGTGGGCACGCAGCGGCTACTACCAGTCCGGCGGTGCGTTCGGCTTCCGCGACCAGCTGCAGGATTCGATGGCCACCGTGCACGCCGCGCCCGAGATCTCACGGGCACAACTGCTGCTGTGCGCCGCCCACCAGTTCGTCGAAGGCGACGTGCAGCACTGGTGGCACCCGCCGATGGATCGGGGCGTGCGCACCACCTGTTCGGATGATTACCTGTGGCTGCCGCTGGCCACCAGCCGCTACGTGCTGGCCACCGCCGACCGCGGCGTGCTGGACGAGCAGGTCGGCTACATCGAAGGGCGCGAACTGCACGCCGGCGAGGAGTCCTACTATGACCTGCCGCAGCCGTCCGCGGTGCGCGAACCGCTGTACCAGCACTGTGTCCGCGCCATCGAGCGCAGCATGGCCCTGCGCGGAATCCACGGCTTGCCGCTGATCGGCGGCGGCGACTGGAACGACGGGATGAATCGCGTCGGTGAGCAGGGACGCGGCGAAAGCGTATGGCTGGGCTTCTTCAGCGCCGAGGTACTGACCCGCTTCGCCGAGGTGGCGCGCCTGCATGATGACGATGCGTTCGCGCAGCGCTGCGACAGCGAAGTCGCCCGCCTGCGCATCGCGCTGGAGCAACACGGTTGGGACGGCGCCTGGTACCGCCGCGCGTGGTTCGACGATGGCACCCCGCTGGGCGCTCACGGCAACGACGAATGCCGCATCGACTCGATCGCGCAAAGCTGGTCGGTGCTGTCGGGCGTCGCGTCGCCCGAACGTCGCCTGCTGGCCATGGACTCGCTGGACGAACACCTGGTGCGCCGCGACGCCGGCCTGGTGCAACTGCTCGATCCACCCTTCGACAAGTCGCCGATGGACCCCGGCTACATCAAGGGCTACGTGCCCGGCGTGCGCGAAAATGGCGGCCAGTACACCCATGCGGCGATCTGGGCCACGATGGCGTTCGCCGAGCTGGGCGACAGCGCGCGCGCGTGGGAACTGCTGCGCATGATCAACCCGGTCAACCATGGCCTCGACGCCGCGCAGATGAACATCTACAAGGTCGAGCCTTACGTCATCAGCGCCGACGTCTACGCGGTTGAGCCACACATCGGTCGGGGCGGCTGGAGCTGGTACACCGGCTCGGCCGGCTGGATGTATCGCCTCATGCTCGAATCCCTGCTCGGCCTGCGCCTGGAAGCGGGCGCGCTGCGCTTCGCGCCGGTCCTGCCGCCGGAGTGGGAGGGATTCAACATCGACTACCGCTACCGGGAAACCCTGTACCGGATCCAGGTGCGGCAGCGCGATGCCGGCAGTCCCCAGGCACTGCGGCTCGACGGCGTGGCGCAGCCGGACGGCTGCATCGCGCTGACCGACGACGGCGCCGAACACAGCGTCGAGCTGGACTGGCCGCGGCCACGCTGACCGGCACCACCCGAACCGCGCACCCGCGCTGGCCGGGCGTGCTCAGCGATCCAACGGACTGAGCACGCCGTGGCCGCCACGGTTGAGTACGTGGGTGTAGATCTGGGTCGTCGCCACATCCTTGTGACCGAGCAGCTCCTGGATGGTACGAATGTCCTGGCCCGCCTCGAGCAGATGCGTCGCAAACGAATGACGCAACGTGTGACAGGTGGCGGGCTTGACGATGTGCGCCTTGAGCCGCGCCGCACGCACCGCCCGTTGCAGGCCAGCCTCATCCACATGATGACGGCGCTGGTGGCCGTCACGCGGATCAAGTGAAAGTCGATCCGACGGAAACACATACTGCCAACCCAGCTCACGCGGCGCGGACGGATATTTGCGTGCCAGCGCGTACGGCAACCACACCGCGCCGAAGCCGGCCGCCACGTCATGCTGGTGCATCAGGCGCACCCGTTCCAGTTGCGCCTGCAGCGCCTCGCGCACGCGCTGCGGCAGCGGTACGTGTCGGTCCTTGCCGCCCTTGCCGTCGCGAACACAGATCTGGTTGAGCGCGAAATCCAAATCCTTGACCCGAAGACGCACGCACTCCATCAAGCGCATCCCCGACCCATACAGCAGCGAAGCCATCAGCCCGAAGCGGCCGTCCATCATCGCCAGCAAACGATTCACCTCGTCACGCGAAAGCACCACCGGCACGCGCTGCGGCCGCTTCGCGCGCACCACCGATCCCATCCACGGCAGTTCAACCGACAAGACCTCGCGATACAGAAACAGCAAGGCGGACAACGCCTGATTCTGGGTTCCCGCCGCCACCTTCCCGTGGACCGCCAAACCGCTGAGGAACGCCTCGACCTCGGCCACGCCCATATCCCGTGGATGGCGCTTGCCACTGGCCAGGATAAAGCGGCGAATCCAACCCACATACGCCTGCTCGGTGCGGATGCTGTAGTGCTTCACGCGTAACCGCGCACGCACCTGATCCAGTAACCGCGGCGTTTTCGCCCCCGTTACACCCTCACTTTCGCCTGCGTAACTCATACACCCTCAAAAGTGTCTGATAACGCTGGAAGTTTGCGCCCACATCAAGCATCACGCAGCCGTGCAAGCTCCTGATCTGTTGTAGGAATTCCCCTCTTGTCCGGTCAGAAACGAAGTCGCATACTCGGCGCAACACCCCATTTTTGGGGTCTACTTAGCGTTATACGGCAATGGATCTCTGCCGCTGTTCCACTGGTTCGGTAGCTCCAAGCGCAATTGCAACGCGCGTGGCCGCATTCATTGTTCCGCTGTTGCTGGTATGTCGGTGGTTGTAGTGGAACGTCGCGTAGCAAAATGGCTCTTCGCCTGGTGCGTTGTGCTGCACCATGACGTGTCTCGCGCCCAAAATATCCGACTCAATCCACACGCTCTTTGTGTAAACCTTCACAACCTGTGCGTAATGCATTCTCGTCTCCATGCAGTTGCCGTATAACACTGCGTCCGAGCTGACGGCGGATAGAGCCCGCCGCAGCTCAACTTAAGCGTTATGCCGTCCATGAAGATTATCGCAATCAGCGTGCTCATCTTTCTTGCATCGTTCGCTGCTCCGGCGCAAGCGACAGCGTCAGAAGGTGCAGTGACAGTTGTGGCACTGGAGCAAGGCACGTGTTCCTTTTGGGGCGACTGCGCGCACTACATGGTCGCAGTCAACTCCGACGGCACAGGCAGCTACATCGGACTGGAAGTTGCCAAGACCAAAGGTGGCGTCGCGCTCAAAGTGCCGAAGTCATCCTTTACGGCAATAGTGCAGCAGCTTCACAAGATGAAATATTTCACGTTACGCGACTCGTACTCTTCCAAAGACGACGGCTGCAAGGAACTCCACACAGACCAAACGTCTGTAACGTTCTATGCGGTACGTGACGGCAAGACCAAACGAATTGAGGTCTACTGGGGCTGTCAGCTGCCCGGCGTCATGAATCAATTCGAAGAACTTGCCGGTCTTATCAATAAGCTGAGTGGGGCAAATACCCTCCTCGGCAGCGGCGGCGGCAAGTAAGGTGCCGCATAACAACTCGTTCGAGGCGGACGGCTACGCCGCCGCTCAACTCCAGCGTTAGGTGTGTCCAAGAATGAGTCGCTTTGCCAAGCTCAGACAATGGGTCAACCGCGATGACGGCAAGTTCTATCGTGCCGGCAACAAGTCGCTTGGAGCGGTCGAGGCTATTGGGCTACTCGTCGCTATCTGCGCCATCGGTTTGTGGCAACTTCACGTCAAGGTTGGCGTAAGCAGCATTTGGTCTTTCGCGGCAGGTGGCATTGGTCTTTTACTAGCAATCGCGGGTGCTGCAGGCAAAGATCGTGGCCCACACACCTAACCAGTCATTCGAGGCGGACGGCTACGCCGCCGCTCAATTCCAGCGTTAGGGGCCACTCATGGAACGTAACGGCTTGGCCTGCCTCTTTATCGCCTTGCTCGGGGCCTTCTGTCTTCCGTCTGTCGCTCACTCAAGCCATGAGCGTCTGGCACGAGCGTCGGTTTGTGAGCTCACACATTTCGGCCCTGAACACGATGGACGTATCTACAGAACATTGGCGTTGTACTCGACCGACTTCCGTCACGGTGCTTTCCTCATAGATCCAACAAACACAAATTGTTGGGTGCAACTCGGCGTCAAGCAAAGCGACATTGACGGGTCCGTAGGTCGCTTCGAGCAACTGTTGGTAAACGGCGTGATGCGCCATGGTCCTGGCACAAAACGAGTGGTACAGGCGGAAGTCGTCTTTCATTGGGTCAAAACGGATTCCGGTGGTACTTTCGCATCACATGGGAAGCCTTGGGTTCCCAAGGGCGAGGTCGAGGTAAGGCGCGTTTTCCGCTCGGCTGCTGCTACCGTGGCCCCTAACCAGTCGTCCGAGGCGGACGGCTCCGCCGCCGCTCAACTCCAGCGTTAGCACCCGCAGGCATGGGAGACAGGGGAATGGATGCAAGACACATCTACGCCATAGTCACACTGGTGTCACTCGCGTTGACGATAGTCATATCCTTCTGGCTCGTCAGGCGCGCTCAACCAAAAAAGCGCATCCATTGGTTTATAGGCGCGTCCATAGTTTCTATCATTTGGCTTGGCATCTATATCGGGCCAATTGCTATCATTTCGACACTTGCGTTGCTGTTCGTAGCTAAAAGCGAACACGATCACCCTCTCACTGATGTACGCGACGGAGCCTTGGGCATCGTTGGGTCTGGTTTCGGTTTGGCCTTGTACGCGCTTTACATGCTCCTTCTCGTTGGAGGAGTGTATTGGCTCTGGATTGCTATACAACTCAAGAGCTTTACCATGTTCTTGGTTGGCCTATTTCCATTATTTTACATCGTAACCGCTCCAGTTGGCGCTTACTCGCTAGTTTTTCATACGCCTCAATGGGTAATAAGCTGGTTTGGGTAACGTGCTAACAATTCCGTAAGAGACTTCCCGTCAATCCCGGGCGCATGATGCTTTGGCCCTGGGCTTTCGGGCGGCTGCCGGTAGCGGTGTTGTTTTGTTTTCTACGTGCTGCGTGTCAGTGCTGCGCGGGTACAAGGAGTGTCAGACTGCATTTCCGTAACCGGT
>DATCMT010000031.1:0-2291 GCA_036563155.1 Rhodanobacter sp. | reverse complement strand
GCCGAAGCTCGGTGAACTGCGCCTCTCGCAGCCCTGGGACGAATACGCGCACAAGGCCATGGGCAGCGCGTCCTTCACCGTGCTGGCCAACGTCAGCGGGCAGCCGGCGATCTCGCTACCGCTGGGCATGAGCCCCGACGGATTGCCGGTCGGCATGATGTTCACCGCGCGCCTGGGAGACGAGGCGCTGCTGCTGCGCCTGGCCAGCCAGCTGGAGCAGACCCGCCCCTGGGCCGATCGCCGTCCGCGCCTGGTGGTCTAGCCCCCGCGTCGGCCCCTCACTGCCGCAGCCGCCCGGTAGGCCTGCACCGTATTCACCAGAAGCGGTCCGGGCCGCCGGGCGCCTGCTTTTCGGGCGGTTTCTCGTCGTGCCAGCCGGGCACAACCCTAGTCCACTTTGACGATGAGTCCGGTGCTCCGTCCTCTCGATAATCAGGCCAACCGCGTCGTCCTGTTGCGGTGCACACGTGAGGATTCCGAGATGGCAGCCACTCGCCAGAAAACACAAGAAGAAATCGATCTGATCGAGCGCGCGCGGCAGATGATCCCCGCGCTCAAGGCGCGAGCCGCGCAGGCAGAAAGTCAGCAGAAGATCCCCGACGAAACGATCGCCGACATGCAGGAAGCCGGGCTGTTCCGCGTGCTGCAGCCCAAGCGCTTCGGTGGCTACGAGGCAGACTTGCGCACCTTTGCCGAAGTCCAGATGGCCCTGGCCGAGGGCTGCATGTCTACGGCCTGGATCTATGGCGTGATCGGCGTGCACCCCTGGCAGCTGGCGCGCTATCCGCTGCAGGCGCAGGAAGACGTCTGGGGCGACGACCAGTCGACGCTGATGTCATCCACCTACATGCCCGTCGCCAAGGTGACCGAGGTCGAGGGCGGCTATCGCATCAGCGGGCGCTGGGGCTTTTCCAGCGGCAGCGAACATTGCCGCTGGTGCCTGCTCGGCGGAATCATCCCGGCCGATGAGAACGGCGAGGGCGCCGAGCACGGCACCTTCCTGGTGCCACGCAGCGACTACCGCATCGAGCGTAACTGGGATGTGCTGGGCCTGCGCGGCACCGGCAGCCACGACATCGTGGTCGAGGATGCCTTCGTCCCGGCCCATCGTGTGCAGCGCACCAACAACTCCAGCCTCGAAGCCACGCCGGGCCGCGAGGTGAACAGCAACCCGCTGTACGGCATTCCGTTCGCGCAGGTCTTCACCCGCGCGGTGTCCACCTCCTGTCTGGGCGCGCTGCAGGGCGCGATCACCGAGTTCCGCGAGAACGCCGCGCGGCATATCGGCAAGCACGGCGCGAAGACCGCCGAAGACCCGCTGGCGCAGGAAACCGTGGCCGATGCCGCGCTGACCCTGGACATGCTGCGCCTGGTGCTCGAACGCAACTACGAGCAGCTGCAGCAGATCGCCGCCGGCAACGCATTCCCGGACGTCGAAACCCGGCTGCTGTATCGCTACCAGTCTGCCTACGTCACCAACACCTGTGCCGAAAAGGTCAGCGGCATCCTCCGCTGCATGGCCGCTTCGGGCCTGTACGAGAGCAACCCGGTGGCGCGCATCTTCCGTGACCTGCACCAGGCGCGAGGGCACATCTCGAACAACGTTGCGGCGTTCGCCCGCACCTACGGCGCGGTGCAGCTCGGTCTGCCCAACCCTGACCCGTACGTGTGACGCGCAGCCCGCCACCTTCGCAGGTGGCGGTTCGTTGAACCTGGCAAGTGAGTCGGACATGCATAACAACAATGAGTACGCGGCCACCTGCGACGTGCTGGTGGTCGGTTCGGGCGCGGGGGCGATGACGGCAGCCGTGACCGCGGCAGATCAGGGCCTTTCGGTGCTGATGATCGAGAAGGCTGCCCAGTATGGCGGCACCTCGGCGCTGTCTGGCGGCGGCATCTGGATACCCAATAATCACTATTTCAAGGCCATCGGCGGCAAGGACAGCTATGAGCAGGCGATGGCGTACTTGAAAGCGTCTGTCGGTGATCGTGTCGACGAGACGCGTCTGCATGCCTACCTGAGCCAGGCACCGGAAATGATTCGCTACCTGGAGCAGCACACCCGTGTGCATTACACCGTGGCGGACAAGTATCCCGACTATTACCCAAACCTGCCCGGTGCTCTGCACGGCGGCCGCACCCTGGACCCGGAGCTGTTCGATACCAGCGTGCTGGGCGACGAGCTGGACAACCTGCGCGAAGCCTCGCCGACCACCCTGTTGATGGGGCGCATCGCCTGGACCGCACGCCACGCACACAAGGCCATGGCCAAGACCCCGGGTTGGCGCTTG
>DATCMT010000010.1:0-97811 GCA_036563155.1 Rhodanobacter sp. | reverse complement strand
TGCTTTGATCACGTTTTTTAGGCAAAGTGATCAGACGGGAGCGGCAATAGGAAAAAGGCAAGCGAGTACGTTCAAAGTCCTCGCTGCACTTTCTGGTCATGGAGAGCTACCAACCGGTCGAGCCGCAGCAAAATCTACTTTAAATAAAACTTCTAAAAAGCCGAAAACCCAAGAAAGGGAAACCAAGAAGGGCCTCAAGAAAAGTCGTGGCTCCTTGGAAGACTTGACATTTGAGCACTCCGGCCGCGGACAACTCGACTTTGGCTTGACTGTGCGGGTGGAGATAAACCTTCCGGCCGATGGGTCCCGAGCTACGTACGACAATATATTCAAGAGCATCAAGGAGAATCTGCTTGAGGGTTGAGGTGCTTGAAAATTTTATAAATGTGGCACGAAAGGCTTATCGATTCGACGAGGGCCGTTCGGACGTGGAGCATGGAACAGCCCATCCATTTGATGAAAGAAATGTGCATCCGGATATAGCCAAGGTATCGAAAAAACTCTTTGATAATGGCCATTATGCTCAAGCAACCTTTGAAGCCTTCAAACTTCTTGATAAGCGTATCCAAAAACTTAGCAAGTGTAACGAGTCTGGCGTGAAGCTCATGATGAAAGCTTTTAACGAAAGCAAGCCACTTATTCAACTTGCAGATCTAACATCCCAGACGTCAAAAGACGAACAGGAGGGTTACAAGTTTATGTTTTCTGGGTCGGTCATGGCTATTCGTAACCCGCGAGGTCACGAACCAGGAATCAGTGAAAGCCCAAGCCAGTGTCTGGATTATCTTGGGCTGGCGTCGCTGCTTTTGCGCCGGGTGGAGATGCCGTCAGTAAAGCTCTGTACTTCGTAGTTAAAGAAAAGGGGTCGGGTTCGAATGGCACTTACTTAAGCCTCGGTATTTGTCAACGAAGTTGTCCGCTCAATCATGCAGCCAGACGGTCAGGTTCGGCTGGGAAAAAGGTGTCAGGGACAATTAATGACTAACCGGGCCAGGGTGAGCTGGCCCGGGTTTGTCGGACACCTTTGCGCTGCCTCTCACCCGTTCGCAGATCCCCTCGCATCCCGGCGGTTCTTGAGCAGGCTGGCGATGGTGGTGGCAGCGAGGATCGATACGATGATGACCAGCGACAGCGAGGTGGAAATGGCCGGGAGCAAGTGGATCGGCTGGCCGCCGTTGAGGAATGGCAGGGTGTTCGTGTGCATGGCTTCGTTGACCAGCTTGATGCCGATGAAGCCCAGCACCACGGACAGGCCCAGGCTCAGGTAGACCAACTTCTTGAGCAGGCCGCCGATCAGGAAGTACAGCTCGATCAGGCCGAGCAGGGCGAAGGCGTTGGTGGTGAATACGATGTACGGCACATTGGTCAGGCCGTAGATGGCGGGAATCGAATCCAGCGCGAACAGGATGTCGGTCATGCCGATGGCCAGCATCACGATCATCATCGGCGTCATGTAGCGTTTGCCGTCGATGACGGTGGTCATGCGGGCGCCGTCGTATTCATCGGTGGCCGGCAGGATCTTCTGCATCATGCGCACCATGAAATTGGGTTCGTAGGTTTCGTTCTCGTCGTGCTTTTCGAACGCCAGCTTGAGCGCGGTAAGTATCAGGATCAGGCCGAAGATGTAGAACACCCAGCTGAAGTGGGCGATCGCTGCGGCGCCGAGCAGGATGAAGATCGTGCGCAGGATCAGGGCGACGATCACGCCGACCAGCAGCACTTTTTGCTGCAGGTCCCGGGGCACGGCGAAGCTCGACATGATGATGACGAACACGAACAGGTTGTCGATCGACAAGCTGTATTCGGTGATGTAGCCGGCAAAGAACTCCAGGCCGCGATCCCACCCCCAGACCAGGGTCAGCCCGCAGCCGAACAGGATCGACAGCGACACGAAAAACGCCGTCCACGCCCCGGCTTCCTTGGTCGTGGGCTCGTGGGCGTCGCGAATGTGCGTGAAGAAGCTGAGCGCCAGCAGCGCGACAACGCCGGCCATCGTGGCGAGCCAGATCCAGAGGGGTACTTCGATGAGGGGGTCCATGGGTTTCCTGAGCGCTGGGAGCCTGCGTTGTCCCGAGTAACGTGGGGGATGTTTGCCTGGAGTCCGGCCACCACCGTGGTGGCAGGACAGGTTGATTGCAGGTCGTAGTTTGCCTTGCTCTCTGCCGCGGGGATAGAGCCGATGGGTTCGTGCGAAACAGAAAAGGGCGGGCTCGCCATGTCGCCACCACGGTCAACCGGTACGCACGTGCACGTCTCCGGCGTTGCCGGAGAGCAGGGATCCGTCTTGTCGCTGGTCACCAGGCACAGAAGCCCGGGGCAGCTCAGCGTGCACTTTCCGGGGTGGTTGGTAAAACGTCGATTCCTCCCCCGGTGCCACATGCAGCAACGCAGCCCGGCAACCGGGCTGCGTTGTTGTCGCTGTGGATCAGAACGCCACGGTGACATTCACCCGTGCGCCTTGATCGCGTACGCCGCTGGCGAACTGGCCCAGGTAACTGGCATCCACCGACACGCTCTTGGTCACTTGTGCGGCAAGGCCGAGATTGGCGGTCAGCGCATTTCGGGCGATCGGCACGCCGGCCGTGGCGAAGCTGTCACTGCCCGCGGCAAAACGCATGCTGATAAGCGGCGTGCGGTCGCCCCAGGCGTGTTGCCAACCGACACTGGCGTGCGCCTGCACGCCACCGGCGGCATCCAGCGTCAGCGTATCGCGCACGCCCAGTGTGGCGGTGTTCACCGCGGTGCTGGAACGGGCGATGGCCAGCGCCGCATCGCCGCCGCCTTCCTGGGCGGCGTCGCTGTGCACCCGGACCCGTGCCACATTCAGGAACGGCGCCAGCTGCTGACCCGGGCTGACCGCAAAGGCATAGCTGCCTTCGACGTACGCTTGCGCGGTTTGTGCGTCATAGCTGGCAGCGAGCTGGTCGCTGTAGCTGCCAAACGCGACAGTCCGATGGCTGCGCACGTCCTGCCATGTGTAGGCAAAGCCGCCGCGCACGCGCAGTGCCCCGAACGCGCCGTTGGCATACATGCCGGCGTGGTCGCCGCGCACACGGGCGGTTGCAGCAACCTCACGGGAGCGGATCGTGTTCTGGCCCTGGCCGATGACCGCGCCCAAGGTGCCGCTACCCAACGGCAGATCGGCACCAACCAGCATGCCGTGGCCATTGGCCCGCATCGTGGCAGCGTTGCCGTCACTGTCGTGGCGACCGCCGTGACCCCAGGCACTGGCCCAGGCGCTGACGCCCTGGTTGGTGGTGCCGCTGAGGCCTTCGTTCAGGCCAAGCAAGTGCTGGTTGACCGCGTCGCGCACGTAACGGCTGTCATCGAGCAAGGCCGTCGTGGTGTTGGCGTGGATCCCGCCCGACAGTTGCTGGAACGCGTTGCCCGCGCTGGGCGCGTCCAGCGTGGTCAACGCGGTGTACACCGCATTGCTCCAGTCCAGCGAGTTGGCCGCGGCGGCAACCGCGCGCTGGTTGGGCGTTTGTGCGGCGCTGGCAAAGTTGATGTCATTGCGTTGCAGCGTGAGGCTGACGCCGTTGGCGGTGTAGCTCAACACCGGGTCAAGGAACACCAGGCTGGAACTGGCCGAGGCAAATTGCCCGGTGACGCCACCGGCGGCGGTGAGAATGGTGTAGTCGGTGCGCGGCGCCCAGTTGCCGGCTTGCGCCAGGGTCACCGTGCTGCCGCCCAGGATGGCCTGGCCACCGATGACCAGTTGGCTGGCCTGACCGTCGGCGGTGGCCTCGATGGCCAACACGCCGCTGGCGCTCTGGGTGAAGTTGCCGCCGATGGTCAAGGTGCCAAGCGAAGCGCCCGGCTGCAGCGTGCCGGCGTTGACGACGTTGCCGCCAATGGTGCCGTGGCCGCGCAGCGTCGCACCGCTGTCGACGGTGACGTTGCCACCCAATGCCGCCCCGTTACCGGCCACGCTGCCGATGACCAATCCACCTGATTGCACCTTGGTGTTGCCGGCAAAGGCGGCGCTGTTGCCATCCAGCACCAGCGTGCCGCTGCCTTGCTGGCGCAGCGTGCCGGTGCCGGTGAGAGTGCCGCTGAAGCCAACATCGTCACTGCGGTCAAACGCCAATGTGCCGTTGTTGAGCACGTTGCCGCCGATCATGCCGGTCGTGCCGCCGTTGCCGAGCTGCAGGGTGCCGGCGCTGATGGTGGTGCCGCCGCTGTAGGTGTTGGCGCCGATGAGCGTCAGCGTGCCGCTGCCAAGCTTGCTCAGGCTGCCGCTGCCGCTCAGCGACTGCGCTGCGGTGAACGTGTTGCCGGCGTCGGCGATGTCGAAGCCGCCGCCGGCGTTGCCCAGGGCGATACCGCGCGCCGTGGTCCGATACGCCGTGCCGGTGATTTGCAGGGTGCCGCCGTTCAAAGTGAGTGTGCTGCTGGCATCACCCAGATGGTTGTCGGAAGCCACCGACAGCGTGCCGCCAGTGACGGTTGTGCCACCGCTGTAGGTGTTGGCGCCGGTCAGCACCAAGGTGCCGTTGTCGGTTTTGGTCAGGCCAGCGCTGCCGGCGATGACGTTGTTGATGGTTGCCGTCCAGCTCGTTCCGGCACTGCTGCCGTCACCGACGCGGACGATGGGTGCGCCGGTACTGTCCACCAGTGTCAGGCTGTCGCCGTGCAGGGTGTAACCGTCGCTGGCGAATTGCATGCCGGTGGCGCTGACCGCACCCGCCGCGTTGTCGACGGTGACCGTGCCTGCTGCGCCGCCGAAGATGGCGAAGCCCGGCTGTGGTGTCATCGATGCAGAGACAGTAGCGTCGGCGTCGGTCCAGTGCGGCGCGGTGGTTGACCACGTGCCGTCACCGCCGCCCATCCGGGTGCTGCTGGCCAGGCCGTTGCCGTTCCACAGGTTCAGCGTCATGCCGGTGGCGTTGAGCAGGTTGATCTGCTGGCTGCCGGTCAGGTTCTGGATGAACAAGGTATTGCCGGCAGGCGTGCTGCCCAACGTGAGGCCGCCGTTGCTCTGGCTCAGCGTGCCGCCGTAGGTGAACAGGTTGTACAGGCCCGGGCCGAAACCGCCGGCGTCGCTGATGTTGAGCACGGCGCCGTTGAGCGTCAGGTTGCCTCCGACATGCACGCTGTCGGAGGTGCCCGGCGCGCCGAACTCGAAGTCGAGCACGCTGCCTTGTGCAAAGGTCGCGTCACCGTCGATGGTCAGCGTGCCGATGGAGTTGCCCGGCGCCAGATGGCCACCGCTCAGCACATCGACGTCGCCGCCGATCGAGCCATGCCCGCCCAGCAGGGCGCCGCTATTGACGGTGACGCCGCCGCCCAGTGCTGCGCCGTTACCGGCCACGCTGCCGATGATCAGGCCGCCCGATTGCACCTGGGTGTGGCCAGCGAAGGCACGGCTGTCGCCGTCCAGCGCCAGTGTGCCGCTGCCTTGCTGCAACACGGTACCCGCGCCGCCAATGGCGCCAGCGAAGTTCACCGCATCGCTGCGGTTGAACGCCAGCGTGCCGTTGTTGAGCACGTTGCCGCCGATCGACCCGCTGGTACCGCCGCTGCCCAGCTGCAAGGTGCCGGCATGGATCGCAGTGCCACCGGCAAAGGTGTTGGCCGCGGTCAGCACGAGGGTGCCAGTGCCGTTTTGCTGCAGCGCGCCGCTGCCGCTGATGGCGCCGCCCAGGACGACGGCATTGCCGCGGTTGAAGGCCAGTGTGCCGTTGTTGAGCACGCTGCCGGCGATCATGCCGGTAGAGCCGCCGTTGCCGACCTGCAAGGTGCCGGCGCTGATGGTGACACCCGTCACCGGCGACAGATCATTGCTGTCGATCACCCAGGTGCCGCTGCCGCCCTTGGTCAACGCACCCGCGAAGGTAGTCGTGCCGGTGACCGCTTGGGCATACAACTGTGGCGCGCTGTTGCCGCCATCGAGCGTCAAGCTGGAGGCCCTGTTGCTGCCTATCTTCAGATCACCGGCGATGCGGCCACCCGCCGTCAACGTGGTGACATTGGCAGCGGTCTGGTCCATCTGGACGCTGCCGATGATGTTGCCGGCGTTGGTCAGCGTCAGCGCGCCACCGAAGCCGGCGCCGTCGCTGGAGGACGCTGCGGCGACGGCGCAGGCACCGGTTTTCCAACACTCCCCGCCAGCGGTGCTCGTTGCCTCGATGGTCGAGGTGGCATCGTTCACGATCGTGCCGCCGTTCGCCAGCGCCACGCCAGCGGTCACCCCGCTGATGGTGGCTCCGCTCGTATTGCTGACTGTGCCCGCGGCCCCCTCAATGTAGATGCCAACGCTGCCTGCCTCAGCACCTCCGCTGCTCACGCCGGATGCGCTGATGACGCTGCCCACGCCATCGTTGGTCACGCTGCCCCCGTTGTGCAGGGTCATGCCGAGACCCACCACGCTGATGGTGCCGCCGCTGTGGTTATGGACGGTCGCAAAGCCAGTGTTCGATTCCACGCCGAAGGTTGAGCCGACAGGGTTGATGGTGCCTGCGTTGTCCAGCGTGGCGCCGTTGTTCAACTCGATGTAGTTGCTGAGCGATGCACCGGCGTCCACCTGCAGCGTGGCGTTCAGGTCGGCGCTGTTGTCCACCGTGATGATGGATGTTCCGGCCGTGCCGGTGGCGGTGATCTCCAGCGTGCCGCTGTTGACGACTGTCCCACCGGTGTAGGTATTGGCGCCGGTAAACTTGAGGATGCCGGTACCGTCCTGGACCAGCGTGCCGGCACCACTGATGATGCCGTCGAACGTGACGGCATCGCTGCGATTGAAGGTGAGAAAGCTGTCGTTCAATACATCGCCGCTGATCGAGCCAGTTGTTCCGCCGTCACCCAACTGCAGAATACCGACGTAGATCGTGGTGCCGCCGGTATGCGTGCTGTCCCCCGTCAGAAGGAGCGTGCCGGAGCCGATCTTCTCGACTGCGCCGGTGCCGCTGATGACGCCACCGAAGCTCAGATCATTGCTGCGATTGAAGACCAGCGTGCCATGGTTGAGCACGTCGCCGCCGATCGCCCCGGTGGTACTGCCGTTGCCGACCCGCAGCGTGCCGGCGCTGATGGTGGTGCTGGCGGCTGCCGACAAATCGTTCGTGTCGATCACCCAGGTACCGCTTCCGTCCTTGATCAGCGCGCCCCAAAACAAGAGGTTGCCGGTGACAGCTTGGGAAAACGCCTGCGGCGTGACGTTGCCACCATCCAGTGTCAGGGTAGATGCCAGGTTGCCGCCAATCGTCAGATCACCTTTGATCCTGCCACCCGCCCACAACGTCGTGGCATTAGCCGCGTTGTCGTCCATCTGCACGTCGCCGATGATGCTGCCGGCATTGGTCAGCGTCAGCGCACCGCCGAAGCTGGCGTCGTCTCTGGAGGACGCGACGACGATGGCGCACGCGCCTGTCGTCCAGCACTCGCCACCACCGCTACTTGTCGCCTCGATGGTCGAGGTGGCATCGTTCGTGATCGTGCCGCCGTTCGCCAGCGCCACGCCGGTGGTCACGCCGCTGATGGTCGCTCCATTCGTATTGCTGACCGAACCCGCGGCCCCCTCAATGTAGATGGCAACGCTGCCTGCCTCGGCACCACCGGTGCTCAGGCCGAAGGCGCTGATGGTGCTACCGGCGCCATCATTGGTGACAACGCCACCATCGCGCAGGATCATGCCGCGACCCAACACGCTCGTGGTGCCGCCGCCGTGGTTGTTGACGAATGCGAAACCGCTGTTTGATTCCACGCCGTTGCCGGAGCCAGTCGCGTAGATGGTGCCTGCGTTGTCCAGCGTGGCACCATTGTTCAGCACGATCTTGTTGCTGAGTGATGCACCGCCGACCACCAGCAGCGTGGCATTCTGGTTGGCGCTGTTGTCCACCGTGACGGTGCCTGTTCCGGGCGTGCTGGTGTCGGCGATCGTCAGCGTGCCGCCATTGATCGTGCTGCCCCCGGTGTAGATGTTGGTGCCGGTCAGCGTCAAGTTGCCGGTGCCGGTTTTGGTCAATCCGCCCGTGCCGGAGATCACGCCGGACGCGTTGAGGTTGGCGTCGGTCTGCAGCGTGCCGTTTCCGGAAAGGATCACGTTGCGCGCGGTGGTGAACGCAGCGGTGTTCTGCAGCGTACCGCCGTTGAAGGTCAGCGCGCCAGTTCCGGGACTTGCCATGATGGGCGCCGCGCCAAGGTTGGCGTCACTCGAGATTGAAAGAACGCCAGCATCAATCGTCCACGGCGTTTCTGCGCCGGTCGTCCCGGTGAGCGTCCAGGTACTGGTGCCGGTCTTGGCGAACTTGGCAAAGCCGGCATACTGGGTGGTGCCGGTATAGCTGGTCGGCGCCGCGGTCACGATGGCCGACACGTCGAACGTGCCGTCGCCGGTGCCGCTATCGGCCAGGCTGTCGCCACCCAGTGCCAGCGTATCGCCGCCACTGGTCGTGCCGCTGCTGCTGACCACGTGACCGGTGAAGCTGTAGCCGTTTGCCAGGGTCAAAGTGTTGCCGCCACCGGAAAAGCTCACGGCGTTGGCGCGTTTGCTGCCGTCGCCAGACAGGCCGCCGCTGATGTTGCCGGCGTTGGGGACGTTGCTGCTGCCGGTGCTGATGACGCCGCTGCCGCCGAGACCGGTGAGGCCGTTGCTGGGGATGAAGCCGTAGCCGATGGGGCCTGGGCCGCCTAGGTCGCCGGCTGCGCCGTCTCCGCCGTTTGTGCTTCCTCCGCCGACTCCAAAGGTTCCGCCGAAGCCGCCGAAGCCGGCGTTGCCGCTGCTGCCGCGGTCGCCGCCGTTGCCGCCGGCGATCGTGCCGCCAGTCGCGTTGGTCAGGATGAAGTTGGCACCACTGACGCCCGCACCGCCGTTGCCGCCGCTGCCGCCGTTGCCACCGTATCCGCCGTTTCCGCCGTCTGCGCCGTCTCCGCCGTTGCCGCCGTTGCCGGCATAGCTGAAGCCGCCGAGCCCGCCCCCGCCGCCGTTGCCGCCTTTGCCGCCATTACCGCCCTTGCCACCGTTGCCGCCGACTCCGCCGGTAACGCCACCGTCATTAAGGAATATGAAGCCAACCCCGCTGACCCCCGCGCCGCCGACGCCGCCGACGCCGCCGAACCCGCCGTCCCCGCCCTTGCCACCGTTGCCGCCGTTGCCACCGTCGCCACCGTTGCCGAGAGAGCCGTAGACACCGTCGCCACCGTTGCCACCGCTGCCGCCGACTCCGCCGACGCCGCCGCTGCCGCCGATTCCGCCGCTGCCACCTGTAAGGCTGACGCTGTTATGTGCGGTTTGGGCTGGGCCGTAGCTGCCACTGGTGCCCCCATTGCCGCCATCGCTGCCATCGCTACCGGTGTTGGCAACGTCACCGTTGTTACCAGGTTGACCGGATGCCCCGTCACTGGATCCGTGCGAACCTGTTGCGCCGTTCGCACCTGTTGCGCCGTTCGAGCCGCCGGTGCCCGGATTGCCGTCCGTACCGCAAACGTGTGTGGCATCCGGGACACAGATCGCCGCCCCCGCCGTCGTGGCCATGCCGGCGAGGGCCAGCGCAAACACTGCGGCGCAGGCCAGTGCCAGTGGATGGCGCCGGCCGAGTGGGCGGGTGTCCATGGCGGACTGATTGCCACCACCAGGCGAGCGGGCCAATTCCGAGGCCACTTGCACGACGCGCAAGGTGCGGTTCCAGACGAGGCGGTAGGTGTGATTCATGATGAGGACCGGGTAGTGGTTGATCGGGGAAGGTGGACGAGCGGGTTCAAACGACGCGCACGGCAGCGGGATGGCGTGCGGGGTCGCGCCAGAAGGCGTCGTTGGCAAAGCGCTGGAACAGGTCCGGTGGCAGCAGGGTGGGGCGTTCGATCGCCGCAACCGTGGGGCGCACGTCGTGCAGGCCGGGCGTGCCGGCCTTGCTGTCGAAGCTACGGGCGTCGTAGTCGACGTGTTCGAAATCGTGCTGGAAGGCCGGCTCGCCGAGGAAGTCATAGCTGGCGGCCAGGGCCTTGGCCGGCTCGGCGGTCAGGGTTTCGTACTGCACCAGCAGCAGCCGTTCGGCGTGAGCACCGTAGCAAGCTTCCTTCAACGCGTCGTAGGCGTAGCCGAGCAGGCCATCCGAGCCGGCAATGCCGTTGGCGCGGGTGTAGACGGTGCCGCCGGGGGTGTAGTTGAAGATCGAGGATGGACTGAACGCATTCTTCTGGATCAGCCGCTCGATGCTGTCGACGATCCATGGGACGTGGCGCACGCAGGCGATGACTTTGGCTTGCGGGAACAACTGGCTGAGTGCTGGCAGTCGTGCGCACCAGGCGCGGCTGGTGTCGAAGATGACTTCGGCGGGACAGTCGGCGTAGTAGTTCTCGAACAGGCCGCGCAGCACGCGCTGGCGCTGGGCGTCGTCGATGAACACGCTGAACTCGTTGCGTCCGCTCATCTCACCCAGCAGGGTGCCGAACATGCCGGCCAGCGGGCCGGACATGCCGGCGCGAAAGCGCGGATTTTGCGCGAGCAAGGCCGCCAACAACGTCGAACCGGAACGTGGCAAGCCGGAGATGAAGTGCAACTGACGCATGACGCCTTCTGTAGTTTCAGGCCGTTGGCTGCCAGATCACTGGCAGCAGGCGGTTTGAGCGCAGGAAACCTGAAGAATGAGGGTGGTCGCCGTTTCGCTGTGGCCGGATCGGCGTGTTGTGGCAGGCACGAACACGCGCCCGCGCCTGCATCAGCCAGGACGGCGGAAGGTTTTCAGGTTTCTACTGGGTCCCCGCCGCCACGGTAGCGTGGTTGGTCCGGCCTGGGTATCCCCGAAATCAGGGGGTACGGTGGATCACATGGGTCGGCGCGCGGCGACGGATCAGACCGGAAATGACAGCTGCAACGTAGTGCCACGACCAGGGGCGGTGGTACAGGTGAGCTGACTGCCGAGGCGGTTGGCGCGCGTATGCAGACTGGTCAGTCCGGCGCCGCCGCTGGTGCTGCGCGTGGCGCCAAGGTCGAACCCGTGGCCATCGTCGCGCAACTCAAGATACAGTTGTTCGCTGGTATAGGTGAGCGTGAGCGTCACGCGGGTGGCGTGACTGTGTTTGAGTACATTGGTCAGCGCTTCTTGCAGCAGCCGCAGCAGGTTGAGGCTGCGGGCCGCGCCGAGGTGCAGGCCGTCGAGGTCTTGCAAGGTCCAGCGGATGTCGATGTCGGCAAGCGCCAGGCGCTGGCTCCAGCGGCGACGTAGGGGGGCGAGCAGGCCGGCAAGATCGGTCTCCTGTTCGTGGGTGGTGGTGTCGATGACCAGGCGCAGATCGTCGCGCAGTTCTTTCAAGACGGTGATGTTGCGGGTGGTTTCGGGCGACGCGGGTGCTCGCTCCAGCGTGGCGATGGCGCCGAGCAGGTTGCCGCCAAAGCCGTCGTGCAGGTCACGCACCAGGTTGAGGCGCTCGCCGATGCGGGTGTTGCTCAGCGCCAAGGTGTGCTCGCGCGCCAGGGTGTCGCCGAGCTGGCTGGTGGCGGTGTCGACTTCGCGCCGGAGCACGCTGTTGAAACCCTCGATCCGCCGCATCGCTTCGGCAAAGCGCCAGGCAACGACGAAACCCATGCCGACCAGTTCCAGCGGCGAAGTGAGCGCGCGCAGATAGGTGTTGCCGTCGATCAGTTCCAGGTACAGCGCGAGATCATGGAAGGAAATCAGCACCGGCAGCAGCAGGGTGATGCCGAGCACCCGTACATCCAGGCGCGCGCTGTGCACGGCGTGCCACAGGAACGCAGCGATGGCCGTGTAGTAGATGGCGATGGTGGGCATGACCCACAGATTTCGCCACGGCCCCATCACCTGCGGGGCCAGCAGGGCGAACACGAATGAGGCGGCGCTGGCCAGCAGCATCACCGCTTCAGTGCGCGGCCAGCGGCGTGAGCAAAAGCGCAGCAGGAAGATGACGAAGCTGCAGGTGGATGCAATCAGCAAGGCGATGATGAAAGCCTGCCACGCATCGGTGCTGCCGAACGGCCAGGTGCTGGAAACAACATAATTCGCGGCGTAGCCGGAGCCGAACAGCGTTGTCAGCGCGAACCACGCATACACCGTGTCCTGGCGTCGCAGCAGCCAGATCATGCCGAACAGCACACCCAGCACCAGGCTGATGGCGAAGTTGAACAGGCGAACGTCGTAACGCCAGCGTCGGTCGTGGCGATACTGCGCAAACACCGTGTCGGGGTGGCCCAGCGTGACCGCACCGAAACCGGGCTGGTAGGCGGCAAGGCCGGAAACGCGCACCAGCAAGGTGTTGTCGCCAGCGTGCAGCAGCGGGCGATCGAGCAGGAAATACTGCGGTGCCACCCAACTGCGTGACAACGGTTCGATCAGTTGCGGGTCGCGATGGATCAGGGTGCCGTTGAGGTAGACCGCGTCGGCCATGCAGACGTAATGGAGCAGCAGGCCGACCGGCGCATCCGCGCTGGCCTGGTTCCAGTGCAGCCGATACCACACCACCCCGTCGTGATGCGGCCAGCGGGTGTTCCAGTAGTCGCCCAGCTTGACTGCGCTCCAACCGGTGGCCGGTGGTGTGGTGGAGTTCCAGTCGGCGCGTACCGCTTCGGCGTGCGTAATCGTGAAAACGGCGGCCCTTTGCGTCGGGGCCTGCGCGTGCAGCGTGCCCATCACAAACGCGGCCAACAGCCCGATGGCTATCCACCCCAGTCGCGCCGGACTCAACGCAGCAGGCCCCGCGCCTTGGCCGTATATACCGCCGCCGTGCGCGAACGTACCGCCAGCTTGCGGTAGATGCTCTTGGTGTGGTCCTCGACGGTGAAGCGCGACAGCGACGTCAGCTCGGCGATTTCGCGATTGCTGTGACCACGCGCGACCAGTCGCAGGATTTCGGACTCGCGCTCGGACAGGGCATGCTCCGCAAGCTCGTGTGGCTTGGCCGGCACTGCCGGCGCAGTGGTCGGTTCGGCCGACAGCTGGAACAGGTCGAGGATGCGGCGCGCGATGTTGGGGTCAATCGGCGCGCCACCGCGACGGATGCTCTGCAGGGCGAGGCTTAGCTCGATGTCCTCACGGTCCTTCAGCAGATAGCCGCTGGCACCGGCGCGCAAGGCGGCGAGCACGTCGCCATCGGCGCCGAAGGCCGATATCACGACCGTGGTCAGGCGCGGGTGGTGCGTGTGCAGCCACGCAATCAGGTCGATGCCGCTACCGTCGGGCAAGCCGATGTCGATCAACGCCAGGCCTTGGGCGTCTTCGCCCAGATGCGCCTTGGCCCGCGCGATGCTGTCGACGACGGCAATCTCCGCGTCAGCACCAAGCAGGTCTTGCAACAGTCGTCGCAGGCGATGCTGCATGGCGCCACTGTCTTCGACAATCAGGGCCGGACTGAGCTCGGTGCCGATTGCTGGCGCTGGCATGGCTACGCAAACTCCCGACCCGTGATTCGGGCCAGGCGGCCCTTCTCCAGCGAGTATACGGAGAGTCTTCACATAAAGGGCCAGCTCGGCGGCGTATTTCGGGCACTTTCGATGGCGGATTCATGAGGCAGATCGCCAAAGCCTCTCGCTACCAGCTTTCCCCAAAAGGCCGGATATCCAGTTCGGACGTCCACGCCGACGGGTCCTGCTGACAAAGGGACCAGATGGCATCCGCGACGGCGGCGGGCTTGACGAAGAAGTCGTCCGGTTTGTCCGCGAGCCGCGCTCGGGCGCGCGGCAGATCCACCAGACCGTCGATCACCACGTTGGCCACATGAATTTTTTCCGGCCCCAACTGACGGGCCAGCGACTGGGTCAGGCTGCGCTGCGCCGCCTTGGCCGAGGCAAACGGTGCGGTGTTGGCGCGGCCCCGGGTGGCGGCCGAGGCGCTGGTCACGATGATGTTGGCGACGTCGTGCTGGCGCAACTGGGGCAGGGCGGCCTTGGTTGCCGCGACCAGTCCGTGGACGTTGATGCGCCAGTTCGCTTCAAAATCTTCCAGGCTGGCCTCCTCCACGTTCTTGAAGACGCCGCCGCCCGCGTTGTACAGCAATGCCGAAACCGGCCCGAGCTTGTGTTCGATGGCCTGGAACGTGGGCTCCACCTTGTCCAGTTCGGTCGCGTCGTAGGCGTAGGCGTGCGTATTCGGAATCTGCTGCGCCAGGGATTCCAGGTAGGCCAGGCTGCGCGCCAGCATCGCCACCTGATAGCCGCCCTCACTGAAACGGCGGGCCAGCGCTTCACCGTTACCGGGGCCGACGCCGATGATTACGCACACTTTGTTCATGGAGCACTCCTGGCTGCAGATATCCGGGACATTTTCTCACCCACGTTACCCAGCTGGCCACGACTTGGGCATCGGCGACAAGAAAACGAGTCCGGGACACTCATTGCCGGTTTTGGCACCAGTCCGCACGGCTTGAACGTGGCAGGTTCCCCTGACAGCAGGGTCGGTGGTTCCAAGGTGTCGGCGAGTGCGGGGACGGCGGCATGAAGCTTCAGAGTGCACTGTTGCGTACACGACGGCGGATGCGGTCACACAGCCTGTCGATTCACCACCACGTTATTCAGCGTCAGCCTGACCGGGTTGGCCAGGGTGTCGCCAACCGGGCAAACTTTTTGCAGATGGTCGATGAACCGGTCGATCTGTTTCTGTGGTGAGGGACTCTGGATATGGAAGTTGTAGCGGATATCCGAATAGCCCGGCCGTACCTCGGACTTGCCGAAAAAGCCATCCAGATCAAGGTCGCCCACCACTTCCACCTGGAAGTCATCCAACTGCACCTTGAATTGCTCGGCGTACACGCGCGCCACGATGGACTGGCAGGCCGCCAGCGAGCCCAGCAAGAGTTCCACCGGATTCATGCCTTGATCGGTGCCGCCCAACTCCGCGGGCTCGTCGATGGTGATCGAAAACTGCCGCGCTTGAACGGCTACTTTCACACCCGTCTGCAAGCGGGCGCGGGCGTGGAATTCGTGCGTTGCCATGGTGATGGCCTCCGGGACGGGTCGCGAGGAAGGGTGGTTACGACTCGAGAATAGGGTCCGCGTTTCGTCTCGCCAAAGGATCGTTTTGCAGTCACTGATGCAATTTGGTTATATCGATCGATAACGGGTCCATAGTCGCTTGCGAAGCTGCACGCGCCGCGCCGGTAGAATGGCGCTGGCAAATGCGGCTCCAACCCGCCCCTGTGCCTTTGTAGCCGACCCATGCTGACCAGTCTTCGCTCCTCCACGCCGCTGCTGCTGAGCACCGTATTCCTGTTGATGGGAGTCGGCTTGCTGCACACGCATATTGCGTTGCAGGGCCGGGCGCTGGGCTTTTCCGTGGCCATGATCGGGGTGCTGACGTCGGCGTATTACGCCGGATTCCTGGTCGGCACCTATACGATTCCCCGGCTGACCCACCGCATCGGCCACATTCGCACCTTCGCGTTTTGCACGGCGTTGGTGACCTTGGTGGTGCTGGTGCAGGCGCTCGATCCGGCCTATGGCGTGTGGTTCGTTCTGCGCGTACTGCAAGGCCTGCTGCTGGTCGGCTTGTACGCAATCATCGAAAGCTGGCTGAACGCTGCTGCCGAGCCGGCGCATCGCAGTTCGGTATTTGCGATCTACATGATGTTGAATCTGGGCGCCAGCGCCGTCGCGCAGCAGTTCTTGCGCATTGAAGGCGAAGGTTTCGTTCTGTTCTGTTTCGTGGCGATCCTGTTTTGCGCCGCCAGCTTGCCGGTGGTGGCGAGTCGGCAGCCGCAACCGCATATCCGCTCGGTGCCCCAGGTGCAGATCCGGCGCCTGTTCCGGCTGGCGCCTACCGCGCTGGTCGCCGCGCTGGTTTCCGGGCTGGCGCTCGGTGCGTTCTGGGGTTTGCTGCCGCTGTATGCCGCGGCCCGTGGCCTCGGCGCTGATGGCATCGGTACCTACATGAGCGTCGCGATTGTGGGCGGCGTCGTACTGCAGTGGCCGTTGGGTCGATTTTCCGACCGCATCGATCGCCGCCTGGCACTTTCGCTGATCAGTGCCACCGCGGCGCTGGCGGCGTTGACCAATCTGTTTCTACCGGATGCCGGCGGCGCCGTGGCGATGATGGTGATCTTCATCTTCGGCGGCATGAGCTTCACCTTGTACCCGATCGCGGTGGCGCACCTGGTCGATTACCTGCAGCGTGACGACCTTTTGTCCGCCTCCAGCACGGTGCTGCTGGTCAACGGCATCGGCTCGGCGGTCGGGCCGTTGTTGGCCGGCACCCTCATGAACTGGAGCCCGCAACTGCTGTTTGTCTGGTTCGCGGTGCTCGACGGCATCATCGCCGCCTATGCGCTCCATCGCTTCATGTACCGCAAGCGTGTAGTGACGCCGGACGACCATTTCGTGCCGCTGGTGACCACGACCCCCAGCTCCCTGGATTTGCACCCGAGTGAGGGTCTCGGAGCCGATGGTGCCAGGGGCCATTAACGGAAGCGGGGTAACTGCACGCTGGCCGGCGCGGACGACAGCACGCATGCCGGTTACCCTAGGAGCATGAGCAACGCATGGAAACTCGCGGCGATACGCCGCCTTGGCCTGGTCTTCGTGGGCATTGGCTTGCTGGTGCTGGGCGGTTGCGCCACGGCGCCGCCGCCGCGCAACAGCCAGAACATCTGCCAGGTGTTTGACCAGTACCCGAGCTGGTATCGCGATGCGCGTGCCGCGCAAAAGCATTGGGGGACACCGGTGCATGTGCTGATGGCATTCGTGCAGCGCGAGTCCGGCTTCAACCGCAAGGCGCGTCCTGATCGTCCGTGGTTCCTGTTCGTGCCGCTGCCGCGCCGGTCCAGCGCCTATGGCTATGCGCAGGCGCAGGATCCGGTGTGGAACGAGTACCTGAAAGAGAACGGTAGCTGGTTCAAGAGCCGCAAAGACATGGACGATTCGCTCGATTTCATCGGTTGGTACACCGACCGCATCCATCGGGAACTGGGCATCTCCAAGTGGGACCCCAAGCACTTGTATCTGGCCTACCACGAGGGTATCGGCGGCTACCGCAGCGGCAATTGGCGGCGTAATCGCCATCTGCTGGAGGCCGCGGCAGGTGTCGATCATCGGGCACGTGAATATGGCGCCCAGTTGCGGCGCTGCCGTTAGCGCGCGTTCGCTGCGTTGGCACGGGCAAGCGCCGAGTCCCGCGCTCGCCGTGGTCCTGCGCATCATTCACGATGCTCGGCGAGTGCGGGTTTGTTACATGGCGTCGAGCGCCGGGTAGAGTTCCTGGTGCTCGCGGAGGATCCGGTTTTTCAGGGCGTCCACCACCTCGGTCGTTTCGGCGACGAACCGGGCGGGCTGGGCCTGGATCGCAACCGGCGTGGGCCAGCGCTTGCCCCAGGCCATCACCGCGTCCGCCAGACCGCCCATCTCATTTTCGAATCGCTTGGCCATGTTGGCGACGTTCGGGTCGGCGGACTTTTGCAGTTCGGGGTAGAGCGAGCGGTCTTCCACTGCCAGGTGGAGGCTCAGCTTGCCGATCAACTTGGAGAGCAGCGAGCGGGCCGCAACGGCGTCCTTGGCAAGTTCCTCCGGGCCAATCTTGCGCAGCTCGCTTGCCAGCTGCAGGATCTCTACGTGCTGTTCGCGGAATCGGGTCGTGCGCGCCATGGGTCATTTCCTTGCGAGGGGGGGAGGGGAAATCCGCGGGCCCGGGAAGGGGTATACGGTCTGTATCGGGCCGCCGATGGGAAGCTTGAGCATCGGAACGATTGGAGGCAGTGATTCGATCGGCACCCAGACAGTCTGACCGCCCCCGCCCGGCCAGCGGGGCATGGTGACCATACGCCGAGTTTGGACCGAAGCGGGGCGCGCGCCAAGAATCGACGGCGGTGCGGCAAAGCAACGCTGGCAGCGCACAATCCGGTGCGCTTTGCGATACTGAGACCTTCATCTGCTGACCGGTAACGCATGCCCGACCGCGCGCCCATCTGGCGACTGTATGTGCCCAAGCTGGTCACGATCCTGCGCCGCGGGTACGGGCTGGATGATCTGCGCCGCGATTTGATTGCGGGATTGACCGTGGCGATCGTGGCGCTGCCGCTGTCGATGGCGCTGGCCATCGCGTCCGGGGCATCGCCGGCGGTGGGCCTGCACACCGCGATCGTGGCCGGCTTCCTCACCTCGCTGCTGGGTGGTTCGCGCGTACAGATTGGTGGTCCGACCGCCGCGTTCATTCCGGTGGTGTTCGGCGTCATCGCCACGTATGGCTACGACGGCCTGGTGATGGCGACCCTGATGGCGGCGGTCATGCTGGTGATCGCGGGCTTGTTGCGACTGGGCACGCTGGTGCGTTACATGCCGCAGCCGGTCATCACCGGGTTCACGGCGGGCATTGCCGTGAGCATCTTCAGCAGCCAGATCAAGGATCTGCTGGGACTGGATATCGCCACCCTGCCGGCTGAATTTTTCGAGCGTTGGCAGAGCTACCTGCAGAATATCGGCAGCATCAGTCCGGCCGCCACCGGGCTGGCCCTGGGCACGCTGGCGTTGCTGATCGCGTTGCGCCGGTACCGGCCCAACTGGCCGGGCTTTCTGATCGCGGTCGTCGCCGCGTCGCTGGTGACGCTGCTGTTCGGCTTGCCGGTGGAAACCATCGTCTCGCACTTCGGTCCGATCCCGCGTGAGTTGCCACTGCCGCGGCTGCCGTCGTTCGACCTCGCGCGCATGCACGAACTGCTGCCCAGTGCTTTCACCATTGCGTTCCTGGGCGCGGTCGAATCACTGTTGTCCGCCGTGGTGTCCGACGGCATGATCGAAGGTCGCCATCGCTCCAATTGCGAGCTGGTGGCGCAGGGCGTGGCCAACGGCGCGTCGGCACTGATCGGTGGGCTGCCGGCCACCGGTGCCATCGTACGTACCGCCACCAATGTGCGCGCCGGCGCCCGCTCGCCGGTGGCGGGCATGGCGCATGCCGTGTTCATCCTGATTTTCGTGGTGGTGGCCGCGCCGCTGGCCAATCAGGTGCCGCTGCCGGCGATGGCGGCACTGCTGCTGATCGTTGCCTGGAACATGAGCGAGATCGAACGTATTCGCCAGTTGATGCGCTCGCCGATCGGCGATCGCCTGGTGTTGATCGTGACTTTCGTGCTGACTGTCACGGTGGACCTGACGGTGGCGGTGCAGGTAGGCGTGGTGCTGGCGGCGTTCCTGTTCATGTACCGCATGAGCGAGATCGTGGCGCTGGAATCGCATGTCGATCTGGTCGAGCAGGACCAGGACGATTTCGACCGCCCGCGTCCGCCCAACCGGCGCGCCGGGCTGCCGTCCGGTGTCGAGGCCTATCGCGTGTCGGGCCCGCTGTTCTTCGCCGTGGCGAACCGGATCGACGACGTGTTGCGGGCGTTTGGCCGTCCGCCGCGGGTGTTCATTTTGCGTCTGCGTGGTGTGCCGCTGATCGATGCCTCCGGGGCCACCGCCATCATCAATCTGGTGGCGCGTTGCCGCCGCGAGGGCATCGCGTTGATGTTCACCGGATTGCAACCGCAGCCGGCGCAAATTCTCAAGGACATGGGGGTGATCGCCGACGGCACCACGTTGCATTTCGCCGATAGCCTCGAGGACGCGGTGGCGAGGATCACCGCGCAGGATGCGAGGCAGTCGGGGCGAAGCGCGTAGCTCGGCCGACTATCGCCAGCCGGTTGGTGTCGCCTTCCGGGCAAGCGCGGTGCCGGTGTTAGAGTACCCAGTCTGGTTTCCCTCCGGCACAGCGAGCGACGCGATGACCACTCAGGCAGCTTATCCAATCGGTACTCCTGGCACGCCGTGGGGCGAGGCGGAGGTGGCGCAGTGGCGGGCGCGTCAACGCGTCCAGCGCAGCTACCAAGCGGATGTGCTGCGCGTGGTCGAAAGCCTGCGCGCGGATTTCGAGGTGATGTCGTATGGCCAACTGGACTATCCCTCCGGCAGTTACCCGCTGTTCGCGATCAAGAGTCGCCCGGTGCGCGAGGAGTTGCCGTGGGTGCTGGTGACCGGCGGCGTGCATGGTTACGAGACCAGCGGCGTGCACGGTGCGCTGCTGTTCGCCCAGCAGCATGCGGCGCAGTACGCGGGGCGGATCAACCTCGTGGTCGCGCCCTGCGTCAGTCCCTGGGGTTACGAGCGCATCCACCGCTGGAACGCGGAGGCGATGGATCCGAACCGGTCATTCCACGAGTCCAATCCGACGCAGGAGTCGGCGGCCCTGATGCGCCTGGTTGCACCGTTCCGCGACCGCACCCTGGTGCATGTCGACCTGCATGAAACCACCGACACCGACGAGTCCGAGTTTCGCCCGGCCTTGGCGGCCCGTGATGGCCTGCCGCATGAAGTGGGCAGCATTCCCGATGGCTTCTATCTGGTGGACGACAGCGAGGCGCCGCAGCCGGCATTTCAGCAGGCGATCATCGCCGCAGTAGCCAAGGTGACGCACATTGCGCCGGCGGACGAGCAAGGCCAGATCATCGGGTCGACCGTGGTGGCACCGGGAGTCATCGAGTATCCACTGACGTCACTGGGCTTGTGCGCCAGCATTACCGCCGCGCCCTACAAGACCACGACCGAGGTCTATCCCGACAGCCCGCGCGCCACGCCCGAGCAGTGCAATGCGGCGCAGGCCGCGGCCGTTTGTGCGGCCATCGATTTCGCGCTGGCGCATCCCGCCGGCCGTTGAGCGCGGTGCCGGCCGGGCAGCGGGCGGGCGGTCGCTGAGCGGCTCGATGCAGTCAGGTCGCGAGCGCGTGGGCCCGTCGGCGACGCGATTCGCGATGCGGACGTCCGTTTCAAGCGACCAGCGGCGTGACGTCGCTGGTCGCGCGTGACTACAGCAGCGAGCGCGCCAGTTGCCCCAGGCTGATCAACACGATGAGGCCGCCCACCGCGACCATCATCAGGCGTTCGGGCAGGTGACGGACGATCCATGCGGCAAACGGTGCGGCCAGCACGCCGCCGGTCAGCAGGCCCAGCACGATCGGCCAGTGGCCGATGCCGACTTTCCAGACCAGCGTGGCCGAAATGCTGACCGTCACCACGAATTCGGCCGCGTTGACTGAACCAATGGTGCTGCGCACCGCGCCGCCGCGCGCGATCAGGGTGCTGGTGGCCAATGGTCCCCAGCCGCCACCACCGATCGCGTCCAGCATGCCGGCAAAAAAACCAAGAACCCCGCTGTGCTGCACCTGATGCCGCGTCACCCGTCGACCGAACGCGCGCGCCAGCACCATGATGCCGAGGATCAGCAGGTACGCGTTGATCCAGGGCCGAATCGCCTCGCCCGGCACACTGGCCAGAAAATACGCGCCGATGATGCCGCCGATGGCGCCGGGAATGGCAAGCTGCCAGAACAGCGTCCAGCGCACGTTGCCGAACCATGCGTGTGACGCGCCCGAGGCTGCGGTCGTGAATATCTCGGCTGTGTGCACCGTGGCGCTGGACACCGCGGGCGGCAGGCCAAGCGCCAGCAGGATGGAGTTGGAAATCAGCCCATAGGCCATGCCCAGCGCACCGTCCACCACCTGGGCGAGCAAGCCGATACCGACAAAGATCAGGAACTGTCCGAAATCCAAGCGCGGTCTCGCAGCCGGTGGCGGGGCGCCATCCTTGACCAGGTCGCGTAAAAAACCGGTTCAGGTGTCGGCGGGTTGAAATCCTGCGCCGGGATCAGCGTGTGCCGAGCACCACGATGGTCTTGCCGGAGACGTCGATCATGCGCTGCTCTTCGAGTTGCTTGAGCACGCGCCCGACCATCTCGCGCGAGCAACCCACGATGCGGCTCACTTCCTGGCGCGAAATGCGGATCTGCGTGCCGTCGGGGTGGGTCATCGCATCCGGTTCCTCGCACAGGTCGAGCAGGGTGCGCGAGATGCGGTTGGTGACATCCATGAAGGCCATGCGGCTGACCTGGCGCGACGTGCGCAACAGGCGGTTGGTCAGTTGGGCGCCGATGGCGAACAGGATTTTCGGGCATTCCTCGCGCAGCGGTCCTTCCATCAGCTGGAACAGCCGCTCGTAGCTGATTTCGGCCATTTCGCACGCCGCGCGGGTGCGCACCAGCGATTCGCGCTGCGATTGCTCCACAAACAGGCCCATTTCGCCGATGAACTGGCCACGGTTGATGTAGGCAAGAATCAGCTCGCGGCCCTGCTCGTCCTCGGTGCACACGGCCAGCGAACCATCGACCACGTAATACAAGGTATTGGCCGGATCGCCGGGGCGGATGATCGCGGTCTTGCCCGGGTAGCGCCGACGATGGCAAAGCGCCAGGAAGCGCTCCATCGACGCGGGGTCGGGTGCAAAGCCAAGCGGAGCCTGGGACCGTTCAAACGCCTGCTGAAGTTGATATTTGAGTTGCGCCACGGTGGATTCCTGCTGGTTCTCTGGACAAGGGCAATCCCGTGCCACACGCCATGGTTCTCGATACGGCCATCATGGCAGGCTCTGGCATTATCGCAAGCCGGCGGGCAGATGGAAGGTTCAATTTTTTGACTTTTTGCCGCATACTCCGCGGTCTTACCGATGCTTTGAGCCTACGGCATCGGGTTTGCAAGGGTCGTGCAGGCCGCAGGTCTGTGCTTCACACCATACCGCGGGGACCCTTGTCGCTAACCCGCCTCTACTGCTGACCGAAGTCCGGTCATGGAGAGCCGCCTGTGGTCAAACCACTGCCCCGTCTTCGTCTTCAGGGTTTCAACAACCTGACCAAGGCGCTGAGTTTCAACATCTACGACATCTGCTATGCGGTGTCAGAGGATCAGCGCCGGCGCTACATCGAATACATCGACGAACAATACGATGCGGACCGCCTGACCCAGATCCTGACGGACGTGGCCGAGATCATCGGCGCGAACATCCTGAATATCGCGCGGCAGGATTACGACCCGCAGGGCGCATCGGTGACGATGTTGATCTCCGAGGAGCCGGTGGTCGAGAAGCTCGGCCGCGATTCGATCGCCGGTGCCGTGGTTGCGCACATGGACAAGAGCCACATCACCGTCCATACCTATCCCGAAACGCATCCACACAACGGCATCGCCACGTTCCGCGCGGACATCGACGTGGCCACCTGCGGCGTGATTTCGCCGCTGAAGGCGTTGAACTACCTGATCGACAGCTTCGAGTCGGACATCGTGGTGTGCGACTACCGGGTGCGAGGCTTCACCCGCGACGTGAAGGGCAAGAAGCACTTCATCGACCACAAGATCAACTCGGTGCAGGACTACCTGGCACGGCACATCCGGCAGAAGTACGAGATGTTCGACGTCAACGTGTACCAGGAGAACATGTTCCACACCAAGATGCACATCAAGGACTTCGACCTGGACACCTACCTGTTCGAGTCGCACGCCGACGACCTGTCGTTCAAGGAACGCCAGCGCATCGAGTCACTGCTGCGTCGCGAGATCGAGGAACTGTTCCACGGCCGCAACCTGATGTGACGAAAAACCCGCCGGCAGGCGGGTTTTTTTTGGCAGATTGCCGGCGGCGGAGCACGCCGCGCGGGACCCGGCAACCGCGCCCGGCGCGATCGTGCGGGATCGCTGGTGCCGCTCAGGCTCCCCCGAACAATTGCTCGGCACGCTGAAACAGCACCCAGCTCGTCGCGATGACCTTGTCGCCGCCTTGCGGGCGATTGCCGCGATGGGTGTGGGTGAAGGAGGCCGGCGCCAACAGCAGGGTGCCGGTGCGCGGTGCGATCTTGCGCTGCTGGTGGTAAAACTCGGTTTCGCCTTCGTCGAAACCCTCGTTGAGATAGATCGTCCACAGCAGGTGCCGGTGCAGGGTGTCGGCGCGTGGATCACGCGGGTACAGCTCGCAATGCCAGTAGGGATAGCCGCCCCGGCCTGCACTGTAGCGTTGCAGGTTGATCGCGCCGGGCCGGAAGATCGTTTCCGCCAGCTGTGTCAGCGCGCCATCGTCCAGCGCCTGCAGGCGCTCTGCCGTCAGGCGGTGGCGCGTGCCGCCGGGGCCCGGAACTTCCAGCATCAGCGGCGCGATCAGCGTGTACGGGTAGCGCCTTAGGTAGGCCAGCAATCCGCGGAACACGGCCTGGTTGAGGATGGCCTCGGCGTCGCGCCAGTCCGGTTGTTCGCTGAGCGCCAGATCCTGGCTGTCCTTCAGCTCGGGGATGACCCCGCTGCCGACCCGGCCCGGGCGGGTCTTGCCGCTGGCGGCGAATCGTTCAACCAGTGCCGCGCACTGTTCGGGCGACAACGCGTCCGGATACACCTCGATGAAATCGGCGCGGGCATCGGCGGCTGTTGGCGTGGGCATGAGTTGGCACCATTGGCGCGCGGTGCAGAACGTCGCGCGAGGAGTCGGGGGAGTCGCAAAACCAGCATGATGACACGCCGCCGCCCGACCGGGTAAAGCCCACCAGGCCCCTAGTCAAGCAGCCCGCGGCGCAGCGCGTAGCGGACCAGCTCGGCCGTGTTGCGTACGGCGATCTTGGTCAATACGCGGGCCCGGTGGTTCTCTGCGGTCTTGGTGCTGATCGAGAGCTGGCGCGCAACTTCCTTGGTGGTAAGTCCCTCGGCGATCAACCGGAACACTTCGCGCTCACGCGGGGTAAGCAGCTCGTAGCGATCATCCGGGACGCGCTCCGGATGTTGCAATTGCTCGGCCAGCGCGCGAGATGCATGCGGTCCGAAGTGACCGCGCCCGGCGTGCACGTTGCGCACGGCGGCCAGCAATTCGGCCGCTGCGCTGTCCTTGACCAGATAGCCACTGGCGCCGACGCGCACGGCCTGCAACACGTACTGGTCTTCCTGGTGCATGGTCAGCACCAGTACGCGCGTGTCGGGCAATTCCTGATGCAGGCGGCGCACGACCTCGATCCCGCTCAGACGCGGCATGGACAAGTCGGTGATGACGATATCGGGGCGGGTGGCCAACGCCTTCTCGACTGCCTCGATGCCGTCAGCGGCCTGGGCAATGACCTCGATGTCGCCGTCGCCCTGCAAAATCCCGACGAGGCTCTCTCGCACGAGGTTGTGATCGTCGACGAGCAGGACACGGATTGGGCTGGATGGCATGCACGATACCCTGCCCGGCAACGCCGTGGTCGTCAAGCCGGTTTCTCGTTCCGGCTCAGCCGCCGTCCAGTGGCACGACCGCGCGCAATCGGGTGCCGTGACCGGGAGCGGAACGCAACTCGAGTTGTCCATTGAACAGTTGCAGCCGCTCGCGGATGCCGCCCAGGCCGATGCCTCCTGGGTGCGCGACGGAGGGATCGAACCCGCGGCCATCGTCGACGATCTGCAGCTGCATGCGGCCGGCGCGTTCAACCAGATGTACCAGCACGCTGCGGGCGTCGGCATGCTTGACGACGTTGTTGAGCGCCTCCTGGGCGACCCGGAACAGCAGGGTCTGAAACTCGCCCTCGAGTGCCGGCATGGGCTCGACCTCAACCGTGATCGCGACGCCGGAGGCCTCGCCGAGACTGCGGGCCAGCCAACGCAGCGCGGGCTCGAGACCGAGGTCGTCGAGGATTGGTGGGCGCAGCAGGCGTGACAGCTGGCGGGTGTCCTCAAGCGTGTCGGCGCACAGTTTGACCGCGTCGTCGACGCTGGCGCGCAGCCCCTCGAGTTCGACCGGAAGCGTCTTGCCGAGGTGGGCCAGGCGGTGCTTGAGCGCGGTGAGGTTCTGGCCGATGCCGTCGTGCAGATCGCGGGCCAGCCGGCGCCGCTCGTCCTCCTGCACGTGAAGCACCGAGCGCCCGAGCCGCCGGAATTCGCGTTCGCTGGCTTCGAGCCGGCGCAGCAGTTGCTGATAACGCAATTGCGCCTCGGCCGAATCAGGCGGCGTGCTGCGGGTCATGGGGTCGGATCCTTCACGCCCTGACGGGCATGTGGCGAGCTGGCTGCACTGCGCAGCTCGGCAGGAAGCTTGGCCTGGAAGCTGGCCTGGACGGTCGCCGCGGCCTGTTCGGCCTCGGTGGCGGCGGCGTTGTCGCCTGCCGCGCGTTGGGCGCGTGTGCCAAGCGCATGGATGCGCGCGGCGCCCAGCACCTCGCTGCCGCGCATCAGCGAGGTCGCCTCACGGTAGGCGCGCACCGCGGCGTCCGCGTCGCGGGCATCGAGCGCCCGCTGCATCGCCAGGGTGAGCCAGTCCAGTCGCAGTTCCGCGTTGCCCAAGGTGGCCGTCGCCGCGTCCAGCCCGCTGCCAGCGTGCGGATCAAGATGCGCGCGGAGCAGCGCGACGCGCAATTGCAGTTCGCGCACACCCGATGATTCGGCCAGCGGTTGTGCGCGGTTGAGCGCCGCTTTCGCGTTCGCGGTGTTGCCAGTCTGCAGCGCCAGCTGCGCTCGCACGATTTCTACGCCGGCAACTTGTTCGCGCGAGGCGTCGGAATCGTTGGCGGCCAATGAGTTCAGCTCACCTTGCGCCTTCGCGTACGCGCCGGCGGCAAGCAGGGCCTGCACCCGCAGCAGTCGGGTGTCTGCTTCGCCGCGCTGGTCGCCGCGCTGGGTGAACAGGGCGATGGCCTTGTCGGCCTGGGCGAGCGAGCCGGCCACGTCGCCCTGCAGCAGCGCGAGTTTGGCCAGGTTGCGCCGACTCACCGCAGTCTCTTCCGGCATCTGCTGCTTCTCGGCCTCGGCCAGTGCGGCATCCTGAAGTTCCCGGGCCTTTTGCCAGTGCCCACGCGCGGCGGCCAGCAAACCGAGATTCTGCCCGGTGCGGACGCGACCGGTGTCGCCAAGGCCGGCCGCACTTTCAGCGGTGCGTTGCCAATAGCTCTGGGCGTCGTCGTACCGGCCCAGCTGATAGTTGGCAAAGCCGATATCGTTGAGCGCCTGCGCCAGTCCGTGGGCATCGCCCACCTTCTGCCAGCCCTGCAACGCGCGCCGGTAAGCTTCGAGGGCGCCACGGTAGTCACCGCGCTCCTCCGCGAGGATGCCCAGTTCGTTGTCGACCGCAGCCAGTCCCTCGCGATCGTCGAGCTCGACCGTCAGCGCGCGCGCCTGCGCCAACTCGCTGGCGGCCTCATCGAAAGCTCCACGCAGGCTCAGGATGTTGGCGAGATTGCGTAGCGCAGTGGCGACGCCGCGGCGGTTGCCGACCTCGCGCTGCAGCGCCACGGCCTTGCGGTATTGCTCCTCGGCGTTGCTGGTCTGACCAAGGCGGCCGTAGCCGATGCCGAGCGCGTTCACCGTTTCGGCAACGCCGAACAGATTGCGACCGCGCTTGAACTGCACCAGTGCGCGCACGAGATAGTCGTCGACGGCACGTCGGGCGTCTCCTTGCATGATCGAAAACTTGCCCAGTTCGAACCACGCGCGCGGGTCGTCGCTGTCGCGCGCGGTGAGCTGATCCAGCCTGGCCAGTGCCACGCTGAAATCGCCGCCGGCGCCCTGGGCTCGTGCCAGTTGCAGATCGGCCAGCGTGTCGTCTGGCGTTTCCGCAAGCTGCGCCCGCCATTGAGCGATCGCGCCCGGCACGTCACCATCGTGCAAGGCGCGCTCGGCGGCGAATACGCGCTGCAGTCTCAGCGGTGCCGTGCTGGCGGCGCGTCGCCCCTGGTCGAGGGCTTCGCGTGCCACGTCGCGCTCGCCGGTCATCTGGGCCAACTGCAGCTGGACTTTCCATAGCACCGGATCGCCGCGCTCGTTGCGGGTGATAGCGCGAATGTCAGTCAGTGCGGCGGCAAAGCGGTCTTCGTCTTTCGCCTGCAAGGCCGCGCCGAATGCATCGAGGGTGGCCGTGTCGGCCGATGGTTGCAGTGGTGTTGCCGTGGCGCTGGCGCCCAGTGCAGCGGCCAGGGCTGGCTGCGTCAGCCACGCCCGAAAGGCCGCGACCGCGTCAGCTGCTGCGGGTCCGTTGAGCACCTGCGGTGCCCGGTGGTCATCGCGCAGCGTCGCATGCATATACCAGCGGCCGTCGCGCTGACGCAGTTCGGAAGACAGGGTGCGGTCGGCAACCGCGAGGCGGCGCAAGGTGGCCAGGTCCGGGTCGCCGCCGGCGGCATCGAGCTGGCGCAGCGCCTGCAGCGTGCGTTCGCCGTCGACACTGGCGACCCCCGGCAACGCGAATACGGACGCACGCAGGTAGGCATCCAGCGCCGCCAGCCGCGGCGCCGGCAGGGACTCGCCCTGCAGTGGCAGCACCAGCACGCGGTGCAGCGGCGGCACTGCTGCAACCGCTACGGCGGTGGGGCGTGGCATCCACCACAGCGAAGCCGCCACGCCGACGACCACCAGCAGGGCCGCGGCTGCGAACCACGTTTGCCGGCGACCGCGAAAATCGCGCGGCATGGCGCGACGGTCGATTGCTTCGATGACAGCGCCGGCATCGGGCAGGCGGTGCGCGGGCCGGGGCCGTAGCAGCCGCTCGACGAGGCGTGCGACCCACGCAGGCAGGCCGGGGTTGTCCTGCGTGATCGCCGGCGGCGACCGAACCAGCCGTTGAGCCAATGCCTCGGCCGCCGTGCCACTCTGAAACGCTGGCTTGCCGGTCAGCATCTCGTGCATGATCAGCCCCAGCGCATACAGGTCGCTGCGCGTGTCGACGGGATCACCACGCGCCTGTTCCGGGGACAGATAGTCAGGTGTGCCGGTCACCGCACCGGCGCCGGCCAGGGTGAGACCGCTGCCCGCGAGGGAACGGGCGACGCCGAAATCGGTGATGTAGGCGTTGCCCTCGCGGTCGACCATCACGTTCGCCGGCTTGAGGTCGCGATGCACCACCATGCGGGCGTGCGCTGCCTGCAAGCCAAGCGCGATCTGTCGCGCGACCCGGAGCGCGTCCTCCAGTGGCAGTGGACCGCGATCGATCAGCCGGTCCAGCCCTTCGCCGTCCACGTAGTCCATGCTGATCAGCCAGTGGCCCTCGTGCTCGGCCAGGTCGTGGATGCGCACCACGTGCGGGCTCGATACCTGCCGCGCCAGCAGCAGTTCCTGGCGAAAGCGTTCGAACGAATCCGGTCGTGAGGCGAGTTCGGGTCGCAGCAGCTTGATGGCGACCGGAACACCCAGTGCGGTGTCGTGCGCGCGGTAGACCACGCCCATGCCACCAACACCCAGCAGGGCTTCAATGCGGAAACGTCCGGCGATCAGGGTGCCGGGCGCGAAGTCCATATGCGCGTAGATCCCCGTCGAGGTGGGTGGACTGCTCATGTCGACGCGACGTTTTCCGCGAGGATGCCGGTCCAGTCCACCGGAGCGGCCGCGTGCCCGGTCAGGTCCTCGCGGGCGCGGTGCGCAATGATCCAAAGGGCGGTACGGTCGGCAAAGGCTTCCAGCAGTTCGAGATCCAGCGTGGTCAGTGGTGGGCCGGGTTCGCAGCGGTCGGCGTAGATGGCGCCGAGTACGCGGTGGCCGTCGAGGAGCGGCAGGCACACCAGCGCCCTCAAGCCTCCCTGCACTACGGATGCGCAGGTGCCTGGCCAGGCGTGGCCCCCGATGTCATTGAATACGACCGGACGGCGCTGTTCGATTGCACGCGTGACTGCGCTGAGGCTGCCGGAGAATTCGCGTCCGCTCATCTGGACCCGGTCGAGGGCACGGGCCGCGCGAACCCGGTAGCTGCCCTCGGTGTCGACCAACACAAAGCCCCGGCTGCAGCCCGCAAGCTCGGTCACTGCACGAAGGCTGGCGTCGAGCAGCGACTGGCCCGGATTCGTCTCGACCCGATCCGCGTCGGCGATGCCGTCCAGGTAAGCAGTGCAAGCCGTCGCAGCGCGACGGCGCTGGTGCCAGCGTTCGATGTCGGCGTCTGCTGCCGCGCTGTCGAGCAGGGAAAATTCGCAGTGAACGTCGCCAAAACGCAGCCAACAGGATGTGTCGATGGCCGCCGAGGCGATGCGGGCGCCTTCGACGAAGCTGCCGTTCTTGCTGCCCTGGTCGACGAGCCGCCAGCGTCCGTCGTCTTCGACCAGCTCGGCGTGACTCCGCGAGATCGACGAGTGCTCCAACCGCAGGTCACAATCGTCGGCACGACCGATACGCAACCGGTCACCCTGGCTCAGGGAGCGGGTGATGGCGGCGTGGTCCGGAACGAATGCGGTCAGCCGTGCATGCATGCCTGCATCTTAGCGCACCGTCCTGTGTGCGCACCGGCAAGCGCGCGAACCTCAAGCGGCCGGCGCGGGGGTGCCAGATTTCGCGCCTGCGCTAGGCCAAGTGATTTGCGTCGTTCAGCGTCCGAAGTCGCGCTGGTAGCCGATGCTGAATGCCAGTGTGGCCGTGGCCGCCAGCAGTTCTCCGGCCTGGTTGTCGGTATCGCGGGTAGCGCGCCATTGCGACGGGATCGCCGTACCGGCACGAGCCGCCACACGGCTGCGCAAGTCGTCGAGTGCCGACAGTGCATCGCCGTACTGTCCCTGGTCGAGTGCGCTCTGCGCCGTATCCGCGTACATCTGCAACGGTCCGCGTTCCGACAGCGGCAACTGCGAGATCAGCGTCTGCAGCCGGCTGAATTTCTCCGTCACCGCGGTGGTACTGGGACGCAGGTCGGTCAGCACCAGGAACTGTGAGAAGCCTCCGGTGGTGCCGCGCGCGCGGACGCTGCCCGGGGCAATGTTATCGGTAATGTCGCGGAAGCTTCCGTTGAGCGGGGCCTTGAACAAGCGCAGCTGGCTGCCGGCCGTGTAGGTCAGCGCGTGTGTGTGCACCTCCACGTGAACTGTCCGGTTGAAGCTGAGGCCACCCAGGGCCGGCGGCTCGATCGTGACCATCAACGGGAACGACGGGTCGATCCGGTTCAGGCTGCCATCGGGCAGTCGCGACAACAGCGTCGGGTTGGAAATATTCACCAGTTGTGCGCTGACGCCGAGGCTATCCGCGCTCAGGCCGGTGCTGTCATCGAAAGTCAGAATCACTTCGGCCAGCGTCTGCTGAGTGGGCAGGTCGACTCTTACCGTTGCCACGTTTCCGGCGATAGCCACACTGACCGGCAGGCTTTGCGCCGACACCAGTGGCACGCATAAGCAAAGGACGGCAGCAAAGAGCAGTCGGGTGACGGAAGCGGATTTCAGCATGGTGGACTCCTGAATGCGACGTCAGGCGCGGCGGGCGCTCGGGAAACGTGCAACCCGCTCGAACCTAGCCGATCCAGTCGGGCGGCGCCAGTAGGGAGGTTCACTCAGTACGCGGGCGTCTGGATGGAAGAGCCGCTTGGTGCCCGGCTTTGCGGCCACGCAGGGGTGCCTGATCGACGCGTCGATCCGTGCCCGGTCACGCGCTGACTCGCGCAAAATTCGCGGCAGACGCACGAAATCGTGGTCAGAGACCGATGTTGCACGGCGAGCGTACGAGCTGGCCCGTTATCGCCAACGTGGGTGATTTCCCCTGCGGTGAGTGGATGCAATTCCGGATGGAGAAATTGGCGCGTCGGCCGGGATACTCGGTTGTCGCCCCCTTCCCGGCGGGCGAATCTTCGGAGCCAACATCCATGTCATCCATGCATGCTTCAACTGTCAAACGCAGAGCCTTTCGCCTTTGCGCCGTTGCCGCTGGACTGCTCGCCAGCGGCGTTGCGCTGGCCGATGCCCAGCTCGATCCGCAGCTGTTGTCAAAGATGGGTGTTGCAGCCCCCACGGACCAATTGCAGGTCGTCATCAGCTATCAGCAGTCTGGCCCGGTCACGGCCGATCAGGTTGCCGCGCTCAAGGCGCTTGGTATCGACAAGGGCGTGACCATGCGCACGCTGCCGATTGCCGGTGCACTGGCGACGCCCGACGAGATCCGCGCGCTGGCCAAGCGCGACGATGTGGTCTCGATCTATTTCAACGCACCGCTGACATATCTCAATAGCGAAGCCCGCGAGATTTCCGGCGCCGCCCGTACGGTCGAGAATCCAGGTGATTACAACCGTGCCATCCCCTACAGCGGCAAGGGTGTCAGCGTCGTCGTCAATGACTCGGGCATCGATGCCAGCCACATGGACCTGCAGTTCGGTACGCACGTGGTGCAGAACACCCAGGGTGCGACCAACCTCGCCTCGTGGGATTCGATGCTGCCGATCACCTATGTCGAGGGTGTGATCAACACCGACTGGGGCTCGGGCCATGGCACCCATTGCGCCGGCACCATTGGCGGCACCGGAGCGCGTTCCAATGGCTTGTATCGTGGCGTGGCGCCAGGTGCTGATCTGGTGGGCTATGGTTCCGGCGCGGTGTTGCTCATTCTCGATGCGGTCGGCGGCCTGGACTATGCGGCAACGAACCAGTTCAGCTTCCGCAGCCCGATTCGCGTGACCAGCAACTCGTGGGGCAGCTCGGGCAAGTTCGAACCACTGAACCCGGTCAATATCGCCAGCTACGAGCTGTACAAGCGCGGCATCGTCAGCGTGTTCGCTGCCGGCAACGACGGCCCGGGTGAAGATACCCACAATCCGTATGCGCAGGCCCCGTGGGTGATCTCGGTCGGCGCCGGCGAGAAGAACGGCGTACTGACCGGCTTCTCCTCGCGCGGCAAGCGCGGCGAGACGGGCACTTTCACGATGCCGGACGGTGCACAGTGGACCTACACCAACCAGCCGACCATCGTCGCACCCGGCGTCGACATCATCTCCACCCGTGACAGCACCGGCACGCTGCCAGCACTGGCGGCCGAACAAGACGCCGCGACCCTGTCGCCGGCCGAGCTGCCGTTCTATACGGTGATGAGCGGCACCTCGATGGCTACGCCGCATGTGGCAGGCATTGTGGCGCTGATGCTTGAGGCCAATCCGAACCTGACCCCGGCGAATGTGCGCGACATCATCGAGCGCACGGCCACCAACATGACGGGTCGGTTGGCGTGGGAAGCGGGTGCGGGTCATATCAATGCCTACACCGCAGTGGCCGAGGCGGCAGGCGTGCGCACCGGCTTTGGCGCGACGGTCAATTCGCTGCGCACGTTCAACAGCAATGAACTGCTCGTCGCCGGCGCCCCGCCGGTACCGTTCTCGGTTGATTTTGCCCCGGTCGGACCGGTTGGCGAACAGACCTTCACGGTTTCACCGGACGCCGCCTGGGTCAGCGCACGTGCCGTCATCGACGCCAATACGCTGGCGCTGGTGCTGATCGATCCGGACGGTGTCCGCTACGGTTCGTCGATCGCCTTGCCGGTTTTGGGTGATACGGTCACCACCGGTGCACCGGCCAAGCCGGGCGTGTGGCGGGTCACCGTACGCGGCATCGGCTCGGTGTCCGGGACCAGCGTGGATCCGCTCAAGGTTACCAACGGCTACGCGGCACCTGGCACGGTTACTGGCGAGGTCACCTTCCTCAACAGCGGTGGCTACACCGGCCTTAGCGATATTGGCAACCATCCGGCCAAGTCGGCGATCCAGTTCGCCGTGGCCAATCGTCTGGTGGATGGCTATGCGAATGGGCAGTTCCGCCCCGACCAGGCGCTGAAGCGCAGCGAGCTGGCCCAGTACCTGTTGATGGGCACCAGCGTTCGCCAGTACCTGCCGTTCTCGGGTCAGCCCAGCTTTACCGATCTCAGTATCAGCAACAGCGCGTATCCGTTTGCCGAGTCGGCTATCGCTCGCGGTGCTGCCCTGCGTGATCTCAGCAACAGCCAGGATGGCGTGATGCTGCTGCAGTCGAATGGTGCCTTCCGGCCCAATGACAGTGTCACCCGGGTTAGCCTTGCCTACTCGCTGGTGCAGAGCATGGCACTGCAGGAAGCCGCGCGCTCGTTCAGCGGCGACCTCACCGTGTTCTATGACGGTCGGCGCGTTGCGATCGACGACGCGGCGATGATTCCGGCGAATCTGCGTGGCTATGTGCAGCTGGCACTGGATCGCGGTGTCATCAACGCACGCTTTGCGGTGACCCAGGGTCCGTATGATCTGCAGCCGACACTGCATGCGTACTTCGATCCGAACGTGACCGTCACGCGCGCCGCGTACGCGGTCGCGGCCGGTCGCTACCAGTCGGTTTACCAGACCGGCCTGTAACCTGGAAAAGCAGGCGTAGAGCGATACCCTGCAATGCGGCCCGGATTCCCGGGCCGCATTTTTTGTGGGTGGCTGATCCTGTGCGGGGTGGTGACACGGGCTCCCGCACCGGCAGGCGGTCTAGAGGCGATAGGCCACGGTCTTCATCACACGGGAGCTCAGCTGCATCAGTCTGGGCAACGGCGCGGGCAGGTCGATGCCGCCCCGTTGCTGCGCGGCCTGGGCGTGGCGGATTTCGTCGGTCTGCATTTGCGTGAGCACGGCGCGCGAACGGAGGTCCTGACTGGGAAGCTGCTCCAGGTGCTCGGCCAGGTGGGCTTCCACCTGACGCTCGGTTTCCACCACGAAGCCAAGGCTGAGTGGGTCGCCGGCCAGGGCCGCGGCGGCGCCGATCGCGTAGCTGCCGATGTACCACAGCGGGTTGAGCAGGCTGGGACGGCTGTCCAGTTGCTCCAGGCGCTCGGCGCACCAGGCCAGGTGGTCGGTTTCCTCGGCGGCTGCGTGCAGCAGGTGTCGGCGGTTGTCCGCATCGCGGGCCAGTGCCGCCTGGCCAAAGTAGAGGGCCTGCGCGCACACCTCGCCGGTGTGATTGATCCGCATCAGGCCTGCCGCATGGCGGCGCTCGTCGTCATCCAGCTCCGCCTCGGCGAGGCCGGCGGCGGGCGAGGGACGCCGCGGTTGCGGCGCGCCGGCGACCGCCTCCAGTGCCCGCTCGCAACGGACCAGCAGGTGATCGAGGGGGCTGAGCGTGCGTATGGTCATGGCTTTGGCGGTTTCACGTGTTGGTTCGAACGGCCGCGCCCCGAGGCTCGGTGGTTTTTGGGCTGGCCCGGTCAGTCACGGCGTGCTGGGGCCGGCCGGGGCACTGAAGGGGCAGGGGGCTTTTCAACGGGGCGCACGCTCATGCTATCATTGCCAGCTCACAGCTCGCCGGTCGGTGGGCTTGCGCCATGGATGACGGCTCCGCTATCATCTCGCGCCTTTGATCCATCGAAGCATGCTCGATTGCACCATGCGTACCGCCTCACGGCGGCAGACAGGTATTCTGAAATGAAAACGTTTAGCGCCAATGCCGACACCGTCAAGCGCGACTGGTTCGTGGTCGACGCCACCAACAAGACGCTCGGCCGTCTGTCGACCGAGATTGCCCGTCGCCTGCGCGGCAAGCACAAGCCGGAATACACCCCGCACTGCGACACCGGCGATTATATCGTGGTGATCAACGCGCAGAAGGTGGCTGTCACGGGCGCCAAGATGGACGACAAGGTCTATCACCGCTTCACGGGCTACATCGGCAACATGAAGAGCATCAGCCTGAAGGATCTGCTGGCAACGTATCCTGAGCGGGTGATCGAGACGGCCGTGAAGGGCATGCTGCCGAAGAATCCGCTGGGCCGCGCGATGTACCGCAAGCTCAAGGTCTATGGTGGCGCCGAGCATCCGCATACCGCACAGCAGCCGCAGGCGCTGGAAATTTAAGGAATCATCATGACGATCCAGCAGAATTACGGCACTGGCCGCCGCAAGACCTCCGCCGCCCGCGTGTTCCTGCGCAAGGGCAAGGGCGAGATCGTGGTCAACGGCAAGTCGCTCGAAGCGTTTTTCGGTCGCGAGACCTCGTGCATGATCGTGCGCCAGCCGCTTGAGCTGACCGAGAATGTCGACAAGTTCGACATCAAGGTGACGGTTGCCGGCGGTGGCATCACCGGTCAGGCCGGCGCGATCCGCCTGGGCATTGCCCGCGCGTTGATTGAATACGACGAGAGCCTGAAGTCGCCGCTGCGCAAGGCCGGTTTCGTGACCCGCGACGCCCGTGAGGTCGAGCGCAAGAAGGTCGGTCTGCACAAGGCACGTCGCGCCACGCAGTTCTCCAAGCGCTAAGCTCAGCTCTACAGCCCCGTCGCCAAGTGGTAAGGCACCTGACTCTGACTCAGGCATTCGGTGGTTCGAATCCATCCGGGGCTGCCAAATCCAGATGCCGGCACATGCAGTCGTAGTGCGTGCTGACCCGGTCAAGATGCCCGCCTTTCGGCGGGCATTTTCGTTTGGAACCGAGCAACGACTCGCCGTCTCGCAGCCAATTCTGCGCGGATGAGCACGTTCGGCGAAGTTCGACGAAACCGCAGGAAATTACGAGCCATTGGGCGATCTTGCCACTTTTTTTCCGCACTGCAGCAGCGTAAAATTCCCGCTTTCCGTGCGGCGAAACCTCGATGACACCAGCCACTGACGATGCCGTCGGGCGCGCCGATGTGCGCACAGTTGGAAGTACCGACGCACTGCCTGTGGCTCCCGCGCTCGGCCTGTCGCTGGATGCCGCGCGCATGCCGCGCAAATCCACCCTGGTCACCCATCGAACCGTGCTGATCAGCGTGCTGGCGGTGATTTTGGGCGTGGCGGCGGCTTATGTTGCCCAGCTGTTGATGTTGATGATCAACCTGATCACCGATCTGAGCTTTTATGGCCGCATTTCGGATGTCATCGGCCCGCATGCGCGAAGTGGATCATTTGTCCTGTCACCAGCGGGCAATCAGCTGGGCGCCTGGGTCATCCTGATTCCGGCCATCGGTGGCCTGCTCGGGGGCATCATGGCGCGCTGGGGCTCCCGCGCGATCCAGGGACATGGCATTCCCGAGGCGATGGAACAGATCCTCACCAACGAATCGAATATCCCTGCGCGCATGACGTGGCTGAAGCCGGTTTCCTCCGCCTTCGCGATCGGTACGGGCGGCCCATTCGGGGCCGAGGGCCCGATCATTTCCACCGGCGGCGCGATGGGCTCACTGATCGGTCAGCTGCTTCGCGTTACTGCGAACGAGCGCAAAGTGCTACTGGCGGCCGGTGCGGCGGCCGCTATGGCGGCGGTGTTCGGTGCGCCGGTGGCCTCGCTGGTGCTGGCGGTGGAGTTGCTGTTGTTCGAGCTGCGCCCGCGCTCGCTGATTCCAGTGGCGCTGGCCGCCGTGACCGCAGTGGGCGTGCGCTATGCCACCTACGGTGCGGACCCGGTGTTTCCGATGCCCGAAGTCCTGCAGCCGGGCGGCTGGGCGCTGGTCAGCTTTGTGGCCATTGGCGGCGTGGTCGGCTTCGCGTCGGTCTGGGTGACCAAGGCGGTCTATGGCGTCGAGGATCTGTTCGGGAAGCTGCCGATCCACTGGATGTGGTGGCCGGTGATCGGCGCGCTGGTCGCCGGTTTCGTGGGCTGGATCGAGCCGCGCACCCTGGGCGTGGGCTACGACAATATTGACGCTCTGGTGCAGGGCCACTTTGGCCTCACCATGTTGCTGACGTTCGGTACCTTGAAGTTCATCTCGTGGGTGATTGCGCTGGGCAGCGGAACTTCCGGCGGAACCTTGGCGCCGTTGTTCATGATCGGCGGCTCGCTCGGTGCGGTGGTTGGTATCGGCATCAACCACGTGCTACCTGGCTTCAACATCGACCCCCGCATCGCGGCGTTGGTCGGCATGGCGTCCATTTTCGCCGGTTCCTCGCGCGCCTTGCTGACGGCCGTGGTATTTGCGTTTGAAACTACCCGCCAACCGGCGTGCCTGCTGCCACTGCTGGGTGGGTGCACGGCGGCCTACCTGATTTCCGCGCTGATCATGCACAACACGATCATGACCGAGAAGATTGCACGCCGGGGTGTTCGCGTGCCGTCGGAATATGCGGCCGATTACCTTGAGCAGGTCAGCGTGGGCGCTGCCTGCTCGCGCGATGTGGCCACGCTCGGCACCAGCCAGGTCCTGGCCGAGGTCCGTCGCTGGCTCAACGAGGATTCGCCGCACTCGAACCACCAGGGCTTCCCCGTGGTGGACGCACGAGGTCGCGTGCAGGGCGTACTGACCCGGCGCAGCCTGCTCGACCCCCAGTGGCATTACACGCTGACCTTGGGGGAGTTGCTGACGCGGCCTCCGATCGCGGTCAGCGAAGGCAATTCACTGCGCGAGGCGGCTGATCACATGGTGGCCGAGAGCGTGGGTCGTCTGGTGGTAGTCAGCCAGGACGATCCGCACAAGCTGGTGGGTATCCTTACGCGGGGCGACATTCTCGCGGCCCACGCCAGGCGACTGCGGGAGGCGCGCCACAAGGGCCGTCACATCAAGCTGGGCAAACCGCATGAGCCCACACCAGCGGCGTGAGCGGTCAGGGGCAAACAGCCGATCGGGGCGTTTGTCGGGTAACTGAGGCTGCCTGGATCGGGCTCGCTGCGGCGGAGCCTACATCTCCCGATCGCCTACCAGCACCACGTCCGCCGGGCGCCGTGCGAACAGGCCGACGGTGACGATGCCGGGCAGCTGGTTCAACTCGCCTTCCAGCGCGACGGGATCGACGATTTGCCAGCCGTGCACGTCGATGATCCAGTTGCCGTTGTCGGTGACCACGCCGTCGCGCCAGACCGGGTTGCCGCCGCGCTTGACGATTTCACGGCCGACCAGGCTGCGCGCCATCGGGATGACCTCGATCGGCACCGGAAACTTGCCGAGCAGGTCGACCCGCTTGCTGGAGTCGATGATGCAGACAAACTTCTCGCTGGCTGCCGCCACGATTTTCTCGCGCGTGAGCGCCGCGCCACCGCCCTTGATCAAGCGCTTGTATGGGTCACACTCGTCGGCACCATCGACGTAGATCGTCAGCGGGCCGGCGGCGTTGAGATCAAGCACGGGAATGCCCAGCTTTTTCAGCTGCGCGGTGGATTGTTCCGAGCTCGACACCGCACCCTGGATGCGGTCTCTCAGGTCGGCCAGTGCATCGATGAAGAACGCCACGGTGGAGCCGGTGCCGACGCCCACGATGGCACCGTCCTCGACGTAGCGGATCGCGGCTTCGCCGGCCTGGCGCTTCTCATTGTTCTGGGTCATCGAGATCACGGCTTGAAAAGGGGGTTCCGAGGATAACGCATGCCGGGGCTGGTTCATCGGCGTGGATGGTGCGTGCAGGCAGCTGTCGGGTGGTCGGTGCCGAGGGCGGCGTTATTCCAGCGCGAGGATATATTTCCAGTGCGCCGCGTCGACGGGCATCACCGACAGCCGGTTGCCCTTGCGCAGCAGCGGCATGCCCGCCAGCGCCTCGTGTTCCTTCAGCTCGTCGAGGCTGATGGTGCGTTTGAGCTTCTTCAAGAATTTCACGTCGACCAGCAGCCAGCGCGGATTGTCGCGCGAGCTGCCGGGGTCGAAGTAGTTGCTCTTCGGATCGAACTGGCTGGGATCGGGATAGGCATCCGTGGCGACGTTGGCGATACCGACAATGCCGGGAACGGCGCAGTTGGAGTGGTAGAAGAACACCTTGTCGTTGGGCCGCATGCCGTCACGCATGAAGTTGCGTGCCTGGTAGTTGCGCACGCCGTCCCAGGGTTCCTGCTTCTTGCGCTTGAGGTCGTCGATCGAGAACGATTCGGGCTCGGATTTCATCAGCCAGTAATTCATGCAGCGGTCTCCGGTTCGACATCGGGCGGGTGGCAGTCGATCAGCTCGCGCTCGGTGGCAACGAAATCCAGTGGCACATCCCAGTCCTGCTCGTCCAGAGCGGGCAGCTCCTGGAACGCGTAGGCGATGCCGACCAGCAGCGGCTCGGTCGGGCGCACCTGTTCGTTGAGGAAGGCAAAGCTGCGGTCGTAATAGCCGCCGCCATGACCCAGGCGGTTGCCGCGCCGGTCGAACCCGAGCAACGGCACAAACACCAGGTCAAGCTGGAACGGCTCCAGCAGTTCGGTTTGCGCGACCGGCTCGGGGATGCCGAAACGGTTCGGTTGCACCGCGTCGCCGGACTGCCATGGCACGAAGCGCAAATGCTTGCCGGGGCAGACCACCGGCAGCAGGAATTGCTGGCCGCGATCGGCCAGCGGCGGGATCACCAGATTCAGCGGCAATTCGCCGTGGCTGGCCCAGTAGCCAGCCACGCGCGCGTCGGTGAGGTATTCGGGCAACTGTTCCAGGCTGCGGCGCAGGCCCTGCGCGGCGGCAATGCGTTCGCCGGGGGGCAGGGCGCGGCGTTGCCCGGCCAGACGCTGTCGGAGCTCGCGTCGTTGGTCGGGGGCGTCCACGTTTCGCGAAACTCCGTAATCAGGTCTTTCCCGTCGTGACCAGGATGACGGGGGCGGCAAATTGGGTGGCGTCAACCGCGATGCCGCTGCCCACCGAACGACCTTGATCCACGATGGATCAGGTGGGAGAGCTACATGGCCTCAAGGCTTTCCGCACGTGGCGGACATGCACAACAGCCGATGTTGAGCCGACCCGGGGCCGTATTTAGGAACAAGGCAAATGTAAGAGTGTGCTGGCGCACATCGCAGAAAACGCCGAGGTCGATAGTAGGCGTTCGCCCGGAAATGTGCCACTGCCCAGGCATGAACGGCGGCGACCCGGACGGGGCTGGTCAGCGCCTGGCCGGCTCGCTCTCCAGTGCAGCATCAAGCTTGCTCTGCAGCGTGGCCAAGCCATCACTCAGGCGCTGTGCCTGGTTGTCATGCTGCTTGCGCAGGCCGATGAATTCGTGGGCCACGCTGATCGCCGCCAGCACGGCAAGGCGCTCGAAGCTGGGTGCCTTCGCGTTGGCGCGCAATTCACGCATCTTGCGATCGAGGTAACCGGCCGCCTCGAGCAGACCGTCGCGTTCTTCCGGCGCGCAGGCGATCAGGAATTCTCGGTCGATCAGTCGCAGCGCGACCGGTTCACTGCTGGACATGGGATTTATCAGCCGTTGCTTTCAAGCGATTTGAGTCGCTGGATCATCGCCTCGACGCGGCTGCGGGCCTGCTCATTGCGGGCCAGCAAACCCGCCCGTTCGCCAGAGAGTTGCTCCTGGCTCTGGCGCAGGCTGCGATTCTCCTCGTTCAGCCGACGCACGGTGTCCAGCAGCCGGTCAATCTGGCGGGCCAGGGTGGCCAGCTCTTGTACCGGATCGGACTCGATGGGCTCGGGCGTACTCATGAGTGAAACTATAGCAGGACGTCGGCGGAAGTCAGCTTGCCTGTTACCGGGGCCAGGACCGCGGGAGGGCGACTGCCGCGGCTGCATTAAACTGGCGGCCATTACCTGAAGGAGCACCGCCATGACGGCTACCGAACCCGTAGGCCATGACGAACTCGACACGCTGGTCCGGCAACTGCGCCTGGGCACCACCGCCAGCGAGCTGCATGGCTCGTTGTCCGGCTATCTGGCGGGCGGCGCGAAGCTGCCGGGCGGCGGCGTGCTGGCGACCTTGCAACTTGACGGCGAGGCCACCGGCGCCGGCGCGGCTGAGCTGGCCCTGCTCGATCGCCTGGCGCGCCACAGTGAGGCCGAGTTGACGGACGTCGAGCTGGGCTTCGAGCCGTTGCTGCCCGAGGATGATCGCCCGCTGGAAGAGCGCGCCGAGGCGATGGTCGACTGGTGTCGTGGCTTCCTCGGCGGCTTTGGCCTTGCCGGGGCGGCCGCGCATGCAAACTTGTCCGAGGAGGCGCAAGAGGTGCTGCGCGACCTTGGGACCATTGCCGCCTCATCGTTTGATTTCGACGACGCGGACGAGGACGAGGACGCCTTGATCGAGGTGCAGGAGTTCGTGCGCGTGGCGGCGATGATGCTGTTTGCCGAATGTGCCGCGCCCAACGCCTCCGCCAGCGGCACGGTGCATTGATTTCCGGCACGCCAAACGTCACTGCGCTGGCCGTCGGTGCGGGCGAACTCGCCGGGCGCCGCCGCCAGCTGATGCGGATGGCCGGTGAGGATGCGGTCGTGCTGGTAGCGGCAGCACCGGAGCGGATGCGCAACGCCGATGCCGCGTGGCCCTACCGCCAGGACTCGGATTTTCACTATCTGGCGGCGTTTCCGGAATCCGACGCGGTGTTGGCGCTGCTACCCGGGCGACGGCAGGGCGAGGCCGTGCTTTTTTGCCGCGAGACGGATCCGGACCGTCAGCGCTGGCACGGCCAGTCGATTGGCACCGAGCGGGCGGTGGCCGACTACGGCATGGACGACGCTTTCCCGATCGATGACATCGACGACATCCTGCCCGGCATGATCGAGGGTCGCGGTCGCGTGTATTGCCACTTCGGTCGCGAGCCGGCGTTTGATGCACAACTGCTGGGCTGGATGCGGCGCCTGCGCCAGTTGCGCGGCGGTGGCGTGGTGCCGAAGGAGTTTGTCGCCCTGGGCCATGTGCTGCACGACCTGCGCCTATACAAGTCGCGCGCCGAACTCAAGCTGATGCGCGCGTCGGCCGCGATTGCGGGTGCCGCGCACCTCGACGCCATGCGGGTGGCTACGCCCGGTCGCCATGAGTACGAGGTGGAGGCCGATCTGCTGCGGGAGGTGCGCAGCCGTGGTGCGGTGCCGGCCTTTCCGCCGATCGTGGCCTCAGGGGCCAACGCCTGCGTGATGCACTACCAGACCAATCGCGCGGTGCTGCGTGATGGCGATCTGCTGCTGATCGATGCCGGGGCCGAGCTGGAGTGCTACGCGTCGGACATCAGTCGCACGTTTCCAGTCAATGGACGTTTCAGTCGCGAGCAGCGCGCGTTGTACGAAGTGGTGCTGGCTGCACAGCTGGCGGCTATCGACGAAGTGCGCCCCGGGCGCCCGTTCAGCGCGGCGCACACGGTGGCCGTGCGGGTGCTCACCGAGGGTCTGTGTCAACTGGGCTTGCTGCGCGGCGATGCTGACGCGGCGATCGCCGACGGCAGCTATCGACGTTACTTTCCGGCCAAGACCGGCCACTGGCTGGGCCTGGACGTGCACGATGTGGGGGATTACCGGGTCGACGGTGAATCGCGCCTGCTCGAGCCGGACATGGTGCTGACCGTGGAACCCGGTCTGTATGTGCCGCCGGACGACCATTCGGTGGCCGAACGCTGGCGTGGCATCGGCATACGCATCGAGGATGACGTGGCGGTGACGCGCGACGGCAACGAGGTCCTTTCCGCCGGCGTGCCGAAGGATGCCGAGGCGATCGAGGCCTTGCTGGCCAAGCGCTAGGCGGCTGCCGTTTTCGCCACCATCTAGATCAGCTCATCGGGCAGCTGCGAGTCTTCGCGCTGGCGATTCGCCTGGTCGGTGGCATGCAGCTCGTACCACATCGCATTCAGGATCGCGAAGGCACAGGCCAGGCCCAGTCCGAGAATCCACGAGAAATACCACATCGATCCGTGCTCCGTTCAATAGTTGCTGTGCGATTTGCGCACGTGTTCCAACGTGACCCTGCCGCGCATGACCCGATAGGCCCAACTGGTGTACATGATGACGATCGGCAGCAGTACGGCGGTGACCAGCAACATCAGCTGCAGGGTGCCACGGCTGGACGATGCGTCCCATACGGTGAGGCTGGAGCGCGGGTCCAGGCTGGAGGGCAGCAGGAACGGGAACAAGGCGAAGCCGGCCGAGGCAATCGTGCTGCCAACCATCAGGCTGCTGGCGATGAAACCGGTGATGTCGCGCCGGCCCACCAGGGTCTGCACACCGACTGCCGCGGCCAGGGCGAGCAGCGGTGCGGTCCAGAACCATGGGTACTGCATGTAGCCGGCAAACCAGCTGCCGCCGTGGGCGACCTGCTTGTACAGCGGATTGGCGACGCCCTCCGTCGCGACCGGTCCGATGATTGCGTAGCCGGGAATGCCGTAGGCCAGCCATACACCCGCCAGCACGTACAGGACGGCGAACGCCAGCGTGGTCCAGCGCGCGATGGTCACCGCGCGCGCAGCAACCGTGTGGTCGGCTTTCAGGGCGGCGAAGCACGCGCCGTGCGCCAGCAGCATGGCCAGCGACACCAGCCCGCACAGCAGCGCAAACGGGTGCAGCAATTCGAACAAGCCACCGTCCCAGCTCATGCGCAGGTCGTCATCGAAGCGGAACGGCAGCCCCAGGAAGAGGTTGCCGAACGCCAACCCGGACACCAGCATCACGATCAGCCCGGAGCCGCTCAGCACCCAGTCCCACGACGACGCCCAACGCGGGTCGTGGATCTTGCCCCGGAAATTGAAACCCACCGGGCGCAGGATCAGCGCCAGCAACACCGTCGCGATGGCCATGTACATGCCTGAAAACGACACCGCATAAAGCATCGGCCAGGCCGCAAACGTCGCCCCGCCCGCCACGATGAACCACACCTGGTTGCCCTCCCAGGTCGGTTCGATGCCGTGCAGCAGGACCTGACGTTCCTCATTGTTGCGGCCGAGCACCTTGAGCAGACCGGCCACGCCAAAGTCGAACCCGTCCATGATGGCAAAGCCGATCAGCAAGGTGCCAAGCAGTGCCCACCAGATGACCCGCAGCGTGGCGTAATCAAACATCGCTCGTCTCCGGCCACAGGCCGAGACCATCCGGCCCCTTGCGCACGAATTTCAGCATCAGGATGACGTCGATCACGGCCAGTGCGCTGTAAAACATCACGAAGCCACCCAGCGATGTCCATACCTGGCCGGCGCTGACCGACGACACGCCCAGCGCGGTTGGCAGCACGCCTTCGATCGCCCACGGCTGACGTCCGTACTCCGCCACGATCCAGCCCAGCTCGATCGCGAGCCATGGCAGCGGCAGGCTCCACAGTGCCAGTCGCAGGTACCAGCGATGGGTGTCCAGCGTGCGCCGGCTGGCCTTCCAGAACGACAGCGCGAACAGCGCGATGAAGTAGAAGCCGCAGGCGACCATGATGCGGAATGCCCAGAACAGCACCGGCACGTTCGGAATCGTGCTGTCGGCGGCCTTCTGGATGTCCGCGGGTGTGGCCTGGCGTGGATCGTCCACGTATTTCTTCAGCAGCAGGGCATAACCCAGGTCCTGGTCGTGCGCCAGCAGCGTGGCTCTGGCCTGCGCGTTGTCCTTGTCCTGGCGGAGCATCAGCATGGCATCGTAGGCCTGGATACCGTTGCCGATGCGCCCCTTGGCGGCATCCACCAGCTCCGCGATGCCGGGCATTGTTTCGTCGATCGAGTGCGTGCCGATCAGGCCCATCACCCACGGAATCCTCAGCGCGTAGTGGGTGGTGCGCTGCTGCACGTCGGGAAGGCCGAATACGGTGAACGACGCCGGCGCCGGTTCGGTGTGCCACATGGCCTCGATCGCCGCCATCTTCATCTTCTGGTTCAGCGATACGGTGTAGCCGGAGGCGTCACCCAGCACCACCACCGACAGCGCCGCGGCCAGGCCGAAACTGGCCGCCACCGTCATCGACCGCTTGGCGAAATCCACGTTGCGTCCGCGCAGCAGGTACCACGCGCTGATCGACAGCACGAACATCGCACCCAGCACATAGCCGGCGCTCACCGTGTGCACGAATTTCTCCTGCGCCACCGGATTGAAGAACACCTCGGAGAACGACGTCACTTCCATGCGCATGGTTTCCGGATTGAATTCCGACCCGACCGGGTGCTGCATCCAGGCGTTGGCAATCAGGATCCACAGCGCCGACAGGCTGGTGGCCAGCGCCAGGAACCAGGTCACCAGCAGATGCTTGATCCGCGAAATGCGATCCCAGCCCATGAAGAACACGCCGATCAGGGTGGCCTCCAGGAAGAACGCCATCAGACCCTCGATCGCCAGCGGCGCACCGAAAATGTCGCCCACGTAGTGGGAGAAATAGGCCCAGTTCATGCCGAACTGGAACTCCATGGTGACGCCGGTGGCCACACCCATCGCGAAGTTGATGCCGAACAGCACGCCCCAGAACTTCACCATCTGCTTCCACACCGTGCGTCCAGTCATCACGTAGACGCTCTCCATGATGGCGAGCATCCACACCAGTCCCAGCGTCAGCGGCACGAACAGGAAGTGATAGAGGGCGGTCAGCGCAAACTGCAGGCGTGACAAAGTGACGACATCGGCGTCAATGATGATCATGGGTGGGCTTCCGAAGCGGAGACTGACGAAGGGGCCAGCAGTTGCGCCATCGTGGCGGGACTGACGTCGGGCTTCGGTTGTGGTGCGAACACGAACCACCAGAGCAGCATCAGGACGCTGATCTTCAGTGTGATGATGATGGCCAGTTCCAGCGTGAGGCGCCGCAGCGCCCGCTGCGGCACGTCGATCTTGTCCGGCACAGGGTCGGCAATGGTGCCACGAGACATCCGATGGTTCCTTGCATTACCTGCCAAGCAGCATACGCCGCACCGGGGTCACCGCGGTGTGGATGAATGTCGCAGCATTGTCGCCGGGGACCCGGCCGGAAGCGACGACGGGGCGCGGGCCTGCGGTGCCGCCATCCCAGTCGCCACTGGGTTTCCCCTGCCGGCGCGCCGAACGCACGCTGTGCCGATTCAGGTCAACGCAAAGGCGTCGCGGGTAAGGTTTTCCGGCGCGCCGTCGGTGCACACCACGTCGTCTTCGATGCGGATGCCGCCGTATTGCTTGAATGCTTCGACCTTGGCCCAGTTGATGTCGGCGGCCACGGGCTTGTCGCGCAATTCGGCCAGCAGCATGTCGATGAAGTACAGGCCCGGCTCGATGGTCACCACCATGCCCGGTTCCAGCACACGCGTCATACGCAGGTACGGATGGCCGTCCGGACGGGCAATGCTGCCGCCGCGCTCGCTCTGCTGGAATCCAGCCACGTCGTGGACCTGCAGACCGATCGAGTGGCCCAGTCCGTGCGGAAAGAACGCCCGGCTTACGCCGGACTCAACCGCGCTCTCGGCGCTCATGCGGATGAAATCGTGCTCGCGCAGGACACCCGCCAGCACATGGTGCGCGTGGACGTGCAGATCGGCGTAGTCCTGCCCGGCGCGCACGTTGGCGGCAAACCCCTGCTGGGCGGCGTCGACACTGTCGATCAACGCCTGGAATTCGCCAGCTTGCGGCGCGGCGTGGGTGCGCGTGATATCGCTGGCATAGCCGGCCGCGCTGGCGCCGGCGTCGATCAGGAACGAGCGCAGCTGCGCCGGCGGGGTGCGGTCGAAATGCATGTAGTGAAGCACTGCGCCGTGTTCGTTGAGGCCGACAATGCTGGAATAGGGCAACTCGGCGTCAGTCTGGCGCGCGGCGGCGAGATAGGCCAGGTGAATACCAAATTCGCTTTCACCTGCATGGAACGCTGCCTCGGCGGCGCGGTGGGCGCGTGTACCAATTCGGTTCGCTTCGCGCATCAGCGCCACTTCGTACGGTGTCTTGTACGAGCGGTGCCAGTGCAGGTAATCGACGACGGACGGCGGGTTGTTGATCTCCACGCCGTCGCAGCCGGGGCAGGCTGGCGCGATCACCGCGCGCCGTCCCGAGGGCAAGTGCGCGATCGCCTCGGCGGCGGTGCGCACGGTCACGATGTCGAAGTGATTGACCCAGTAGCCTTCCGGCGCCTCCGGCACCACGTGCCAGTAGTCGCGCGGCTGTACGAAAATCAGCTTCGGCCTTGCCCCCGGCGTATAGGCTATCCAGCTGCCCGGCGCGCTGGTGAGTGGCAACCAGTGCTTGAAGTGCGGATTGACGACGAACGGATAGTCCTGATCGTCGAGATACTTGCGCAGCGGCGTGCCCGCGGCAATCAGCAGGTGGTCGAAGTTGCCCGTGGCGAGCGCCTGATCGGCGCGGGCGCACACGCTGGACAGGTGCTGCGGATAGAGCGAGTCAAGTTGGTCGGCCATGCAGGTTCCTTGGCAGCGGACCGGCCATTGGCCAGGCACATCGGGTGCACGGCGACCGCACATGGCCGCTGGCGTGGAAGGCTGGCACCGCCCGCAGTGGGTTGGGGATAGGGGACGCAGGCCCCCATGATGCCGCCGACACGGCGCCACCGCCAGTCAATCGGCAATAGCGGCCCGGTCAGCTTTGCGTCAACCAGCTCTCAAGCTTGGCTGCATCGGCGTCGTTGATGGCCACGATGCGGTAACCGGCCCAGATCTGCCCGGAGCTGGCCGCCGATTCGTGCCATTGCTCCTGGATGCCCACTTCGATGGGCTGCGATTGCGCCAGCATCCGGCCGGAACCGGGCAGGCTCATGCTGACCTGGTAGAGCGCCTCGCTGCGGGGCGCCTGGGCGCTGATCAGCAGCATGCCGGTGCTCGACAGGTTGCCGAGGTGCCCGATCGGCGCCCCGGTAATCACGTCGGTGACGATGGCGTTGGTGGTGGCCGGCTTGCGTTCGGCGCGGCGATGGTTGGTGGTGTTCATTGGCGTGCGGTCCTGGGCGGCGGACGGCGCGGCTCCGCGGGCTGTTGACGCAGGCTGCCGGCCAGGCTGCGCCAGGCCCGATCAAGCAGGCTCTCGGTCGGGGCTGGCACCTCGCAGACGCGCCCGCTGGCCACTTCATGGGCCAGCTGGGCCAGGGTCATTTCCTCGCCGCGCTGTCCACGCCGGCTGACCAGCAGGCAGCGACCGGACATCGGCGAGTACCACGCGAGCTTGCGCTGGGAGATCTGCCCGGTAGCCGGGTCGATGAATTCGAACCAGCTGCCAAACGGCACTTCACGCAGATGCATCTCGATGCGGCGCACGCGGGCATCCACCGGTGCGGCCGGCTGTCCCTTGGCGGCTGCGCGCGCCGGTGCTGGCGCGGCGGCGGCCCGGCCGGTGGCCGGGGTGGCCGTCCCGTTGCGGGCGGTGGCGGCGGCCGGGGCACTGGCCGGCGTCGCCACTTGGCGCGCTGGTGCCTCGTGTCCGGCGTTCTGCTCGCCCAGTCGCTGGTGTTGCTTCAGGCGCAGCGCCAGATCGGTGGCGCTGGGCAGCTCGGCGCCCGGGCTCGGCTTGCCGGCGCCCAGCAGACGCTGGGCAACTTGCACGGACTCCTCGGCATGCATGCCGATCTGCTGCAGGCCGGATTCCACCTCAACCTGCAGTTGAAGCGGGTCCTTCACCGGCAGCAGGCCGAGCAACTGATCGGTAATTGCCAGCTGTGCGCGGAACGGCTCGCTGTCCTCGCCATGGCGCAGCAGGGTCAGTGCCAGTACATCGGACCAGGCGCGCTCGAGCAGGGCGCGCAGCAGGCCCTTTGGCGGCGCCCGCACGAAACGCTCGGCCATCAACTCGCCAGCGCGATGGCGCGCCTGATCCAGCCGCTCGCGCCCTTGCGCCGCTTCCACATGACGCCGTTCCGCGGCTTGCGCCTTGCGGGTGAGCAGCGCCAGATGGTGTTCGATGTCGGCCAGCAGCGTGGTGTACAGGCCGGCGCTGGGTGGCTCCTGGTTGGCGCGATTGACCAGTTGCTCGAGTTTGATGGCCAGCGGACGGTTGCTCTCGTCGTCGCTGCCATCGAGCCAGTCATTCGCGGCTACCGTGACCGTGTCGAGCAGCCGGCGGGCGGGATGCTCGCGCTTCTCGAAAAAGCCGTGATCGGCGACGGCCATGCGCAGCACCGGCAGTTGCAGGCCAGTGAGCAGGTTTCTGGCGGTGCCGCCCCGATGCAGTTGCTGGCCAACCTGTTCGAACAATCGCGCGACCAGCTCGACCGTGTCGCCCTGCTCGTCGGTCAGCTCGGTGCGCGGTGCGCCGCTGGGCTTGCCGGCGTTCAACTGCGCCAGCAGCTCCTCGCGCAGACGTGCCGCGCTGCGCAGTTCGCGGCTGGCGTTGTCGGTGACATCGGCCAGATGTTGCTGCAGGGCACCGAGTGCGGTTTGCAGCTCCTCCTCGCTTGCCGCACGCCCGGAGGTGCCGGTGGCGCCGCCACCCTGACCGGCACGCTGCCGTGCCAGCAGGTCGCGCAGGGACTCCAGTACATCGATCGACCCGCCGGAGCCGGAGCCGCCCCGGGCCGCAGCGGCCTGACTGGTGGGTTCGGCCATCGATTCGGCCGCCCCCGTGGGTTCTGCGGGCGGCTCGGTGGCGGCGCCCCCCGCCCGACCCCGTTTGCCGATATGCCGTGGCATCACGATGCTGCGCAGTTGGGGCAGGATGCCGTCGCTCTGCAGGCGGGCGTTGATGGTGTCGTACAGGGGCGCCAGCGCCTGGATTACCCACTGATCGAAGTTTTGCAACAGCTGCAATTGGTGCTTCAGCGGCAATTCGAGCAGGGCGCCGGCCTCATGGCAGGCCCGTGCCAGCGCGTGAGGTCCGACGGGCAGCGCGGGGCCCTCCAGCGGCGGCGCAGCGATCAGCACGGCAAACCGGTGGCCCAACTCGTGCAACACGGTGCTGTGGCGTACTTCACCGCGTGCGCCCAGCTGATCCAGTCGCATCGACAGTTCCTGTTCGGCCGGGTCGACCAGCTCCAGCGATTGCCACACCTTGGCACCCGGATCGGGTGCGGCAGGGTCGTCGCGGGCGCGGTCGATCTCGTCCAATGCGGCGGCAAGTCGTTCGGTGAAGCGCTGCATGAAGGCGGTGCGCCCCTGCAGTACCCGTTGGCGACTGGAGAAGCAGTCCTGCTGTTCGCCCGAGTGGTGTGCGCGTTCAGCTTGCGCGAACAGTTGCTTTTCGAATTCGCTCAGGCAACGGCGCAGTGGCTCCTGCAGGCCCTCTACGCACAGCGCGTGACAGCCTTCCAGCAGCAACTGGGCGCGAGCAGGCCAGCGTCCGCTGCTGATGCGGCTGCCCCGGTTTGGAGCAGACGGGTGGCGCCGATCGTGTCCGACATCCATGCGTGAACCTGTAAGTACCCCCGGAAGCCCCAGTCTATGCTGGTTACGTCCGCCCTGTCATCCGGCGGCGGGGCTGGCCGGAACGGCCCGCTCAATCGAGAAAAGTGCTGATCACGTCGTTGAGGAATCGCTGCCCCAGCGCCGTGGTGTGCAAGCGCTGGGGATCATCGTGCAGCCAGCCCCGCTGACGGGCCGTCGTGAGGGCGTTGGCGATGGTTGCCGCCGGCAGTCCGGTGCGCTCCGTGAACGCGCTGTGAGGCACGCCGTCAACCAGGCGCAGGGCATTGAGCATGTACTCGAACGGCAGCTCCGCGGCGCCAACCGTGCCGTCTCCGCCGATGCGGTCAGGGCCACCGTTCGCAGCCTGGTAGGCGCGTGGCGAGCGGGTCTTCCAGCGTCGGTGCACGGTGCCGGCGGCGGCATCCGTGAGCTTGCCGTGAGCACCGGCACCGATGCCGAGATAGTCGCCAAATTGCCAATAATTGAGATTGTGCGCGCAGCGGCGGCCGGGCTTGGCGTAGGCGGAAATCTCGTACTGGCCGTAGCCCGCAGCGGCCAGGCGGGCCTCGCAGGCTTCCTGCATGGCCCAGGCATGGTCGTCGTCCGGCAGCGGCGGTGGATTGGCGGCGAACACGGTGTTCGGCTCCAGCGTCAGCTGATAGTGCGACAGGTGGCTGGGTTGCAGTGCAAGCGCGCGCTCCACGTCGGCCAGTGCACCGTCCAGCAGCTGGTTTGGCAGCGCGTACATCAGGTCGAGGTTGATGTTGGTGTAGCCGGCGTCCTGGGCCGATTTCACGGCGGCCTCCGCTTCGGCGGCCGAGTGGATGCGGCCCAGTCGGTGCAGCTTGTCGTCGTCAAAGCTCTGTACGCCGAACGAGATGCGGTTGACGCCGGCCGCGAGGTAGCCGTCGAAGCGGCCGTGCTCGACCGTTCCGGGATTGGTTTCCAGGGTGATTTCGGCTTCGGGTGCCAGCGGCAGGCGACTGCGTACGCCATCGAGCAGGCGATCGATCAGTTCCGGCGAGAACAGGCTGGGCGTGCCGCCGCCGAAGAAAATGCTGATGATCGGACGCCCTTGCAGTGCCGCGGCAAAGTCCCTGCGATCGGCATCGAGGTCGGCCAGCAGATCGTCGATGTACTCCGCATAGGGCGGCGGCTGCGCGCGCAGTCCGTGGGAGTTGAAGTCGCAGTACGGGCATTTCTTCACGCACCACGGCATGTGGATGTACAGCGACAGCGGTGGGGCGAGCAGGCTCATGGCAGGCGCAACGCGGGCAACTGTTCGCGCAGCCGCGCCAAGGCCTGACCGCGGTGGCTGAGCCGGTTCTTTTGCGCCGGGTCGAGTTCGGCGGCGCTCAGTTGCTGGCCGTCGGGCAGGAACAAGGGGTCGTAACCGAAGCCCTGGGCGCCCCGAGTGGACTCCAGGATCCGGCCATGCCAGCGTCCTTCGACCATCAGCGGGCTGGGGTCGTCGGCGCGACGCAGCAGCACCAGCGTGCAGATGAAGAAGGCGCTGCGCTGCGCCGCCGGTACGCCGTCGAGTTCGTGCAGCAGCCGGGCGTTGTTGGCGGCGGCGTCGCCGTGGCCGCCGGCGTAGCGCGCCGAATACAGGCCGGGTGCGCCATGCAGCTGATCCACGCACAAGCCCGAATCGTCGGCCAGCGCGGGCAAGCCACTGGCCTGCGCGGCGTGGCGTGCCTTCAGCAGCGCATTTTCGACGAAGGTCAGGCCGGTTTCCTCGGCGTCGTCGATGCCCAGGCTGGCTTGCGCCACCACCTCGAAGCCGCTGTCCGCCAGCAGTGCGTTGAACTCCGCCAATTTGCCACGATTGCTGCTGGCCAGCACGATGCGTCGAGTCATGGATTGATTCCTTGCCGCGTAGGGCGGGCCATGCCCGCCGGTTTCGGCTTTGTTGCACGGTAAGCTACGCCGCGGGCAATGCCCGCCCGACGCGATATCGAACGTCTCAGGTTCCCAGTGCCGCGCGCTGGGCCAGCACCAGCTCGCCAATCCCTTTCTCGGCCAGGGCCAGCAGCGCGTCCATTTCGTCGCGCCGGAATGCATGGCCTTCGGCGGTGCCCTGCACTTCGATAAAGCCGCCGCCGTCGTTCATCACCACGTTCATGTCGGTGTCGCAATCCGAGTCCTCGGCGTAGTCGAGATCGAGCACCGGCGTCCCCTTGTAGATGCCCACGGATACCGCGGCCACCGAACCCAGCACCGGGTTGCGCTTGAGCTTCTCGCGCTGCATCAGCACGTTCACTGCGTCGACCAATGCCACGTAGGCGCCCGTGATCGCCGCGGTGCGGGTGCCGCCGTCAGCCTGGAGCACGTCGCAGTCCAGGGTGATGACCCGTTCGCCAAGCGCCTGACGATTGATGCAGGCGCGCAGGCTGCGACCGATCAGTCGCTGGATTTCCATGGTGCGTCCGCCCTGGCCGCCGCGGGCGGCTTCGCGCTGGGTGCGGGTGTTGGTGGCGCGCGGCAGCATGCCGTACTCGGCGGTGACCCAGCCCTCGCCCTTGCCACGCAGCCACGCCGGCGCGCGGTCCTCGATGCTGGCGGTGCACAGCACCTTGGTGTCCCCAAAGCTGACCAGCACCGAGCCTTCGGCGTGACGGGTGTAGTGGCGTTCGATGCTGACGGCGCGCAGCTGGTCGCTGGCGCGGCCACTGGGGCGGGTGGCGGAATTCATGCGGTGGGTCCTTCACATGGCCTGGCCCTGATTGGGCAAGCCGGGACCGGAGAGTTTACCATTGCAGCCTTTCCCACCCTTGGAAGGCGCCGATGATCCGCAGCATGACGGCCTATGCCAGCGCCGAAGTGACCGACCCCACGGGGACGCTCAGCTGCGAGTTGCGTACGGTCAATCACCGCTATCTGGAGTTGAGTCCACGATTGCCGGACGATTTGCGTGCGTTTGAATCGCAGTTGCGGGAGCGGGTGGCAGCCAAACTGTCCCGCGGCAAGCTCGACCTCACCGTGCGCCGTACCAGCGATGCGCGGAGCGGATCGTTGCAGGTCAACGGTGCGCTGGTGTCGCGCCTGTCGGAACTCAACCTCGACATGAGCGCGCTGTTCCCGGGTATCCAGCTGCAATTGACCGAACTGCTGCGCTTCCCTGGCGTTTTGCAGCAGGCCGAGATCGACCCGGCAGTCCAGCAGCAGGCCTTGTTTGACGTCCTGGATCGCGCCCTGGACGCGCTCACCGCCACCCGTGAGCGGGAGGGCGCGAAGTTGGCGCAGGTTCTGGGTGACAAGCTCGACGCGATCGAGCGCGTGGTGACTGATGTGCGGGGCTGGATGCCGGAGATCCGCGCTGCCTTGCGCGCCCGGCTGGAGACCCGGCTGGCCGACCTGAAGCAGCCGGTCGAGCCGGGTCGCCTGGAACAGGAACTGGTGCTGCAGATCACCCGCGCCGACGTGGACGAGGAGCTCGACCGTCTCGCCACCCATATCGAGGAGTCGCGCCGCGTGCTGGGCCTGCAGGAGCCGGTCGGCCGGCGCCTTGATTTCCTGATGCAGGAATTCAACCGTGAAGCGAACACGCTGGGCTCCAAGTCAGTGGACGCGCGCAGCTCCAACGCCGCGGTCGAGCTGAAGGTGTTGATCGAGCAGATGCGCGAACAGGTGCAGAACATCGAATGAGCATGCATGCTTCGAAGCGCGCTGCGCACCGGCCGCGTCCGGTAGATCGAATCGGCTCGGTCATCGACGAGATCGTCGACGGCGGCGCGTGCCCATGAGCAACCACTTGGGTACGCTGTTTGTCGTGGCCGCACCGTCCGGTGCCGGCAAGTCGACCTTGGTGAACGCCTTGCTGGGACGCGACAGCTCGATTTCGCTATCGGTCTCGCATACCACCCGACCGCCGCGCCCCGGCGAGCAGTTCGGCCGGCACTACTACTTTGTCGATCGTGCCGAGTTTGAGCAGAAAATCGCCGACGGCACCTTCCTCGAGCATGCCCAGGTGCACGGCAACCTGTACGGCACGTCACGGACCAAGGTCGAAGCATTGCTCGAACAAGGGCGGGATGTGCTGCTGGAGATCGACTGGCAGGGCGCGCAACAGATTCGCCGCAGCAAGCCCGATTGCGTCAGCGTGTTCATCCTGCCGCCCTCGCGCGCCGAGCTGGAACGCCGCTTGCGCGGTCGCGGCTCGGACAGCGCCGAGGTGATCGAACGACGCTTGCACAATTCGCGGGGCGAAATCGCCCACGCCCACGAGTTTGATTACCTGCTGGTCAACGATGTGTTCGAAACGGCGCTGGACGACCTGCAGGCCATCGTGCGCGCCGTGCGCCTGCGCACCGCATTGCAAGGCCAGCGCCACGAAGCACTGATCCGCGAATTGCTGGCCCCCGGCCCCTGAGCCGGTATCGCACTATCTGCATGGTCATCAACCCGTGCTTCCGTTACCTTGTCCGCTCCCCCATCGACTCTTGCAACCATGACCGAACCGGTTCGTATCAACCCTGACGACGACATCCTGGTGCGGATTCGGGGTCTCACCACGGTGCTCGGCGGCAAGACCATCTTCGATGCGTTGGACATGGACATTCCGCGCGGCAGCGTGACCTCGATCATGGGCCCCAGCGGCACCGGCAAGACCACCTTGCTCAAGCACATCACCGGGCAGATGCGTGGCGATGCGGGCACGGTCCAGGTGAACGGCCAGAATGTGGCCGGGTTGTCGCGCGAGCAGTTGTACAAGCTGCGTGAAGGCATTGGCTACCTGTTCCAGAACTCCGCGCTGCTGACCGATTTCGACGTGTTCGAGAACGTGGCGTTCCCGTTGCGCCAGCACACAAGCCTGCCCGAGCCGCTGATCCGCAACCTGGTGCTGATGAAGCTGCAGGCGGTCGGCCTGCGGGGCGCGGCTCCACTGATGCCGAACGAGCTGTCCGGCGGCATGGCCCGACGCGTCGCGCTGGCGCGGGCGATCGTGTTCGATCCCCAGTTGATCCTCTACGACGAGCCATTTGTCGGGCTTGATCCGGTAGCCCTCAATCAGGTGATGAAATTGATCCGTACGCTGAACCAGACGCTGGGCATCACCAGCGTGGTGGTGTCGCACGAATTGGCGGCGGTCCAGCAGATCGCCGACCACGTGATGCTGCTTTCCAATGGCAAGGTCGTGGCCCAGGGTGATCCGAAGACGATTGCCGACGATGGCTCGCCGTGGACGCGGCAGTTCTTCGGTGGTGAGGCGGACGGTCCGATCCCGTTCCGCTACCCGGCAGGTGACTATGCGGCCGAGCTGGGCTTTGCCGGGGCGGGCAAATGAGCCAGCTCACGCCCCAGCGCAACAATGTGGTGATCGAGTCGCTGACCCAGATCGGCAACTGCGGCTTGTTCCTGCTGACCCTGCTGGCGGCCATTCCGCGCAGCGCCCGCTACGTGCGCGAAACGATTCGCCAGTTGTGGTTTGTGGGCGCCATGAGCCTGACCATCATCATGGTCTGCGGTCTGTTCGTTGGCATGGTGTTGATGCTGCAGCTGTACCACGTGTTGTCGATTTTCGGCGGCACCTCGGCCAGCGGCATGGTGGTGGCGTTGTCGGTGTATCGCGAGCTGGGTCCGGTGGTCACCGCGCTGCTGTTCGCTGGCCGCGCCGGCACCGCGGTCACCGCCGAAATCGGGCTGATGCGCGCCACCGACCAGATTTCAGCGATGGAGATGATGGCGGTCGACCCGATCGCCTATGTCGGCACGCCGCGCTTCCTGGCCGGACTGATCGCGATGCCGCTGCTGTGCTGCGTGTTCTGCGCGATGGCCATCTTTGGTGGGCATCTGGTTGGGGTCACCTGGCTCGGCATCGACAATGGCACGTTCTGGTCCAACATGACGGCGCAGGTGGACGTGCGCACCGACATCATCAATGGCGTGCTGCTCAAGAGTCTGGCATTCGGTGCCGTGGTGGCCTTGATCGCGGTGTTTCAGGGCTTCACCACACCGCCGACCAGCGAAGGTGTGGCCTATGCGACCACCCGCACCGTGGTCGCCTCGTCCATTGCGATCCTGGCGCTGGACTTCGTTCTCACGGCGTTCCTCATGTGAGCGTGCCGAGGTGATTTCCATGAACCGTATTTCAATTATCCACATGCCTTTGAGGATTGTGCCGTGAGCAAACCGAGAAATTCCTATGCCGTCGGCACCGGCCTGTTCATCGTGCTGGGCTTTGCCGCGCTGGCGTATCTGGCGACCCAGACCAGTTCAGTGGCAAATGTGCATCAGGGCGACAGCTATACCGTCCAGGCGCAGTTCACCAACATCGGCCAGCTCAAGGAGCGCGCGCCGGTGAAGATCGCCGGGGTACGTGTCGGCCAGGTGCAGTCGATCACCCTGAGTCCGGGCCATGACGTGGCCGACGTGAGGATGTCGATCGACAAGCGCTACGACCACATTCCCCAGGATTCGGTGGCAACCATCTTCACCAGCGGCCTGCTGGGCGATCAATATGTGGGGATCGAATACGGCAGCGCGACGCAGGCTGTTGCTGCCGGCGGCGTGCTGGCACGTACACGCTCCACCCAGCCGTTGGAGGAAATGCTCGGCAAGTTCTTCGGTGCTGGCGGCGTGGTGGACAATGTTGGCGGCAGCTACGCGGTCAAGGCGAGCTTCACCAACGTCGGCACGTTGTCCGCTGGCGCGCCGGTGAAAATGGCGGGCGTGGTGATCGGCAGCGTGCAATCGGTGCATGCCGATCCGGTCAAGCTGAATGCCGACGTGGTGCTGTCGATCGACAATCGCTATGACCAGATCCCGGACGACTCGGCCGCTGCCGTGTTCACCAGCGGTTTGATTGGGAGCCAGTATGTTGCGATCCAGCCGGGTGGTTCGCCTGAGTCGCTCAAGGATGGGGACGAGATGATCCTGACCCAGTCCGCGATGCAACTGGAGGACCTGATCGGCAAGTTCCTCGTCAATGGTTCGCCCGGTGACAAGAAGGATGCCGGCAACGGCAAGTGACAGGGCGTTGTTTTTCCCGGTTCCTGGAGCCGGCTCAGTTGAAGGAGTTTCCCATGTTGCGCAGACTGGCTTTTGCCACCGCCATCGCATTTGGCGCCATCGTCGCCGTTCCCGCGTTCGCGCAGGGGGCGACCCAGGCCGCCGCGACGGCCCCCGCGCAGGCCACTCCGGCGGAGGTGGTGCAGTCCATTGCCGACCAGTTGGCGGTAGCGGTCGAGGGGCATCGTGACGAACTGAAGAAGAACCAGGAAAAGCTGATCGGCGTCATCGACGACATTTTTCTGCCTCACTTCGACATCGATTACGCCTCGATCCTGGTATTGGGCCAGCATGCGCGCCAGGCCACGCCGGCCCAGCGCGAGCAGTTTGCGCGGGCGTTCTACAACTCGATCACCCATCGCTATGCCGAAGGCTTGCTCAACTACACGCGCGGTCGGGTCAAGGTGCTGCCATTCAAGGGCGACCTCAACGACAAGCGCACGGTGGTGCGGACCCAGGTGGTGCTGGATGACGGCAAGCTGTTGTCGATCGATTACGCCTTCCGCAAGGGGCGCACCGGCGACTGGAAGGCCTACGACGTGATCATCGAGGGCATCTCCTACGTCACCAACTATCGCAATCAGGTGGATGCGGAAATCCGCAAGGTCGGCATCGAGAAGCTCATTGCGAACCTGCAGACCCAGGGTTCCACGGCACTGGACGCAATGGCCAAGGACAGCAAGGGCACACCGTGACCAGCGTGGCCGAACGCGGGGTTCAGTTGAGCACCGACACGCTCGGTACGCTGGCGGTGCGTGGCGCGCTGAGTTTTGACACGGCGGCCGGGGCGTTTCACGCGATCGAGACGGCGCTGGTCGAGGGCAGCGTGGACCGGCTGGACCTGGCCGGTGTCACCCACAGCGACAGCGCCGGACTGGCTTGTGTCCTGGCCGTGGTGGCCGCGGCGTCGCGGCGCGGACGCAGATTGGAAGTGACGCACATGCCGACCGGCATGCGGGTACTGGCCCAGGTGTGCGAGGTTGACCGCCTGATGGCCTGAGATGGGTGGCACGCAGGCGATGAAAAAAGGGGCCGCGAGGCCCCTTTTCCTCCGAACGGCCTGGCCCGGTCAGTACGGCGAGCCGGACTTCTTCGGGTGGCTGTTTTCCCACTCGTGCTGCTGGTCCAGCAGCTCTTCAGGGTCGAAGTTCTGTTCGTCGAAGCCCTGCATCCGCTGGATGATTTCCAGCGGCGGATTGCCATCGTAGATCTTGTAAAGCCGCTGCTGCCGATAGGCGTCGCGGATGAAAACGTACGGGTCGTAAGCCGACTGCAAGAAACTTTCGGCGTCGATCGCGCGTGAGCGGATCGTCACCAGGTACATCAGCTGGGGCATGTACTGCAGGCCGTTGTAATGGTGATTGGCTGCAAACAGGGTCAGCGGGTCGAAGAAATAGCTGTCCACCGGCCGTTGCCAGATGTCGCGCGCGGTGCTTGGGCCCAGGAATGGCAGCATCAGGTAGTTGCCTTCCGGTGCACCCCAGCGCGCCAGCGTGATGCCGAAGTCGTTGCTTTCCAGGGGCAGACCCAACTGGCTGGCCGGGTCGAAGAAGCCGCCGATGCCGAGGGTCAGGTTGACCAGGAAGCGTCCGGTACTTTGCATCGCCTGCTTCGGGCGCGCCTGCAGCAGATCATTCGCCACCGTGACCGGCATGCGGATATTGGTGAAGAAGTCGCTGAATGAGCGGCGTACCGGCGGGTTCGTTACTTTGCGATAGCCCAATGCGACGGGCCGGATTACCGCCTGGTCGACCGCGTCGTTGAAGCGGTACGCACCGCGGTTGTATTTTTCCAGTGGATCGTCGGTGCGCGGCGCCGCGATCGTGCAGCCGGCGAGCAGCGCGATGGCGAACACGGACAGGCAGCGGCTCAGCAGGGAAATTCGAAGCGGTGCGGGCATCGGGAGGGGGAATTCGCGTCGGGGACAGTAAGTGTACTTCCCAGTCCTGTAACTTGCACGGCCTTCGCTGGAGCGGCCGTGAGGTGAGTGCCGGTCGGTGGTTAGCCGCCCATGATACGCGTCGTCCGCATTGCCAGCAAAGCACCCGGTCATCTACACTGGACGACCACATAAGTCACTATTCCCCAAGGATTTCGCATGGCACGTATTACCGTGGAAGACTGCCTCGAGGTGGTCGACAACCGTTTCGAGCTGGTATTGATGGCGACCAAACGGGCGCGGCAGCTGGAAAAAGGTGCCGAGCCGGCCGTCAATCCCGATCACGACAAGCCCACTGTGTTGGCGTTGCGCGAGATCGCCGCCCGACGCATCGACCAGGCCACGATCGACCAGATTGACAAAGCCGAGCGCGAGCGCGCCGAACGCGAGGCACTGGAGTGGGCCGCGGCCGAAGTGGATGACGATCTTTCCAAGGCCGGTGACGACTGATGAACGGCGGCTGCAGTAGTACGCGGGCACCCCGCATCGGTAGCTTCGGTGCGGTTAGGGGAGCGCGCGCGGCAGCCATTGGTCGTGTCGTCAACGAGGTGGGCGCCTGATTCGGCGCCGGCATCGATGCCAGCGGCCAGTCACCCCGCCACGGCCGATGCGCCCGCGCTGCCTCCCTATGCGCTGGCCCTGAAGGAACGCGTCGCCTATCTGCCGGAAGGGCAGGTCGAGCGCGTGTTGAAAGCATTCCGCATCGGTGCGCAGGCGCACGCCGGGCAGGAGCGCAAGAGCGGCGAACCGTATATCACCCACCCGGTGGCGGTGGCCGGCATTCTGGCCGAGTTGGGCCTGGATGCCGAGACGATTATCGCGGCGATTCTGCACGACACCCTGGAAGACACCGACCTGGGCCGCACGTCCATCGCGGCGGAGTTCGGCGAGGTCGTTGCCGAGCTGGTCGATGGCGTCACCAAGCTGGACAAGATGCGCTTCGGCAGCCGGCAGGAAGCCGATGCCGAAAGCTTCCGCAAGATGTTGCTGGCGATGGCGCGCGATATCCGCGTGATCCTCATCAAGCTGGCCGACCGCCTGCACAACATGCGCACGCTGGGTGCCAAAGACGCTCCCTCGCGCCGCCGCATTGCGCGGGAAACGCTGGAAATTTACGCGCCGATTGCCCAGCGCCTGGGCATGAACAAGTTCAAGGCCGAACTGCAGGATCTCGGTTTCCGCTCCCTGTATCCCGATCGCTACCGCGTGATCAGCGAGCGCATTCGCGCGGCGCTTGGCAATCGGCGCGAGGCGATGGGCAAGATCGAGGCGGCGCTGTCTGCGCGTCTGGCGGCCGATAACCTGCCGGCTCGGGTGGTCAGCCGGATCAAGTCGCCCTGGAGCATCTACTCGAAGATGCGCGGCGACCACAAGAGTTTTACCCAATTGATGGACGTGTACGGCTTTCGCGTGGTCGTGGACAACGCAATGGCCTGCTACATGGCGCTGGGCACGGTACATGCGCTGTACAAGCCGGTTGACCGGCGCTTCAAGGATTTCATCGCCATCCCCAAGGCGAACGGCTACCAGTCGTTGCATTCCGTCTTGCTGGGGCCATTTGGCGCACCGATCGAAGTGCAGATTCGTACGGCGGAGATGGATTCCGTGGCCGAGAGCGGTGTCGCCGCGCATTGGGCCTACAAGACCGACAGCGGCCCAGCCAACAGCGCGCAGGCGCGTGCCCGCGAATGGTTGTCCTCGTTGGTTGATCATTCGGCCAACACGGTGTCGTCCGCGGAGTTCATCGAAAACGTCAAGATCGATCTGTTTCCCGACGAGGTTTATCTGTTCACCCCGCGCGGCGACATCCTGTCGCTGCCGCGCAACGCCACGGCACTGGATTTCGCCTACGCCGTGCACACGGACGTCGGTGATCACGCGGTGGCGGCCCGGGTCGACAAGAAGTTGCTGCCGCTGCGCGCCAAGCTGGAGTCGGGTCAGTTGGTGGAGATCATTACCGCGCCGTCGGCGGTGCCAAACCCCGCCTGGCTGGAAGTGGTAGTCACCGGCAAGGCCCGTACGGCCATCCGGCAGTATTTGAAGCATCTGCAGCACGAGGATGCGGTCGACTTCGGCCATCGCATGCTCGACCGTGCCCTCGACGCGCAGGGCAGCAGTCTCGACGGCATCCCGTCGGCGGTGCTCGACCGTTTCCTGGAGAAAGCCAAGCTGAAGCGGCTGGAGGAACTGCTGTCCGATATTGCGCTGGGCAATCGCATGCCCGATCTGGTCGCCACCCAGCTGCTGGCGTCGCGCGGCAAAAAGGCCGGCAAACCGCAACTGCCGACGCATGCGGTCGAGAAGATCCGCATCACGGGCGCCGAGCGTGGTGTGCTCAGCTTCGCCAACTGCTGCCATCCGCTGCCGGGCGACGACATCGTCGGCTACCTGTCCTCGGGCAAGGGCATCGTCGTGCATCGCGAGGAATGCCCGAACGTGATCGAGCTGGGCAAGTCGCCCGAACGGCGCGTGGCGATCGAGTGGGATCGCGATGTGCAGGGCGATTACCGCGCCGAGCTGCGTATCGAAGTGATCAATCGTCCCGGCGTACTGGCCACCGTGGCGGCCGCGATCGCCGCGGCCGATTCGAATATCGAGAATGTGGAGTACGTCGAGCGCGACGCCTCTGCCGCGACCCTGCTGTTCGCGATGGAAGTGAAGAGCCGCAAGCACCTGGCCGACGTGATCCGCAGGGTGCGACGTACCGGCGTGGTGAGCGGGGCTTATCGCTATCCGCTGTAGAAAAGTGCGCGGGCAATGGTGAGGAGCGGGCACCGAGGCTGGTAGCATCGATCCGTTTCACATTCCTCTTTCACCTCCCACTTGAGGCAAGCCCATGTCCCGCACCATTATTTCCACCGATCAGGCTCCCGCTGCCATTGGCCCGTACTCGCAGGCCGTGCGTGCCGGCAACACCGTGTATTTCTCCGGGCAGATTCCGCTGGATCCGGCTACCGGTGCCATGGTCGAGGGGGATGTCACGGCGCAGACGCGGCGCGTGTTCGACAATCTCACGGCGGTCGCCGCCGCCGCCGGGGGTTCGCTGGCGCAGATCGTGCGTGTCGGTATCTACGTCACCGACCTGGCCAATTTCGCGGCGGTCAATGCCGTGATGGCCGAATACTTCCAGCAGCCGTACCCGGCGCGTTCCACCATCGAAGTCAACGGCCTGCCGAAGGCTGCGCACGTGGAAGTTGACGCGGTGATGGTGCTGGACTGATCCAGCGCGCGGCCTGCGCCCACGCCTCGTGTCGGCGGCAAGCCTACGACCGGCGGCGCCGCTCGGTTACGCTTGCAGGCCATGGCCACCCGTTCCGCCCGCCCCAGTCCCGCCGTCGGTACCGATGCCGGCATGGCCTCAGTCGAGGTGTTGTCGGGAGTGGGGCCGGCGCTGGTCGCGTTGCTGGCGAAGCTCGGCCTGGAGCGCGTGCAGGATTTGTGGTTCCACCTGCCATTGCGCTACGAAGACAAGACCCGCGTCACCGCGATCGCCGACCTGCGCGCTGGTGATCGGGCACAGGTGGAAGGCGTGGTCGAGGCCGTGGAGCGCGGCTTCCGCTACCGACCCCAGCTGAAAGTGGCAATCGGCGACAGCAGCCGCCAGACCCTGTTGCTGCGCTTCTTCCATTTCAACCGTGCCCAGGCTGAGCAGTTGCGGCCGGGCACCCGACTGCTGTGCTATGGCGACGTGCGCTACGCGGCACAGGGGCTGGAGATGGTGCACCCGAACTATCGGCGCCTTGTCGGTGACGAGGTGGTGGCGGTGGACGAGGTACTCAGTCCGGTTTATCCGACCACCGAGGGGCTGGGCACCAAGCGGCTGGCTGGCGTCATCGAGCGGGCGCTGGCGCTGCTGCCCGACGCCGACCAACTGGAGCTGATCCCGGGCCCGGTGTGCGCAAGCCATGGGCTGACCTCGTTGCGCGACGCGCTGCTGTATGTCCATCGGCCTCCACCGGACGCCGACCTGGCCCAGCTGATGGCGGGCCGCCATCCGGCGCAGCAGCGGTTGGCCTTCGAGGAACTGCTGACCCAGCATCTGAGCCTGATGCGTTTGCGTGCGGCAGTGCGCCGCCGCCGCGCCCCGCCCCTGGGTGGCGACGGTTTGCTGCGTGGTCAATTGACGGCGGCACTGCCGTTCCGCCTGACCGGGGCGCAGCAGCGCGTCGCCGACGAGGTGGTGCACGATCTGGCTCAGCCCCGGCCGATGTTGCGACTGGTCCAGGGCGACGTCGGCAGCGGCAAGACGGTGGTCGCCGCGTTGGCCGCGCTGGCCGCCATCGAGGCGGGTTACCAGGTGGCCTTGATGGCGCCCACCGAACTGCTGGCCGAGCAGCACCTGCGCAATTTCCGGCGCTGGCTGCAGCCACTGGGCATCGAGGTCGAGTGGCTGGCGGGCAAGGTCACCGGCAAGGCACGCAAGCAGGCGCTGACGCGCGTCGCCAATGGGGCGCCACTGGTCATCGGCACGCATGCCTTGATGCAGGAAGGCGTGGCATTTGCACGCCTTGGCCTGGTGATTGTCGACGAGCAACACCGTTTCGGCGTGCAGCAACGCCTTGCGCTGCACGACAAGGGCCAGCAAGGTGGCCTGGTTCCGCACCAGTTGGTGCTGACTGCCACACCGATTCCGCGCACGTTGGCGATGAGTGCGTACGCCGATCTGGACGTCTCCTCGATCGACGAGCTGCCACCCGGGCGCACGCCGGTGCAGACCATCGCCATCTCCAACGCGCGGCGCACCGAGGTGATCGGACGGATCCACGCTGCCTGCCGCGAGGGGCGCCAGGTGTACTGGGTGTGCACGCTGATCGAGGAATCCGAGCAGTTGCGTGCACAGGCAGCCGAAGTGGCGCACGCCGAACTCGCGGCGGCGCTTGGCGGCTTCCAGGTTGGTCTGATTCACGGGCGCATGAAATCCAGGGAAAAGCAGTCGGTGATGGACGCGTTCAAGGCGGGCGAGGTTGCGGTGTTGGTGGCAACCACGGTGATCGAAGTTGGCGTGGACGTACCGAACGCGAGCCTGATGGTGATCGAGAACAGCGAGCGGCTTGGCCTGGCTCAGTTGCACCAGTTGCGTGGCCGCGTGGGCCGTGGTGCCGTGGCTTCCAACTGTGTGCTGCTCTACCAACCGCCGCTTGGCCAGCTGGCGCGTGAGCGGTTGCAGGTGATGCGCGAGACCAGCGATGGCTTCCGGATCGCGGAAAAGGACCTCCAGTTGCGCGGTCCGGGCGAGGTGCTGGGTACTCGTCAGACCGGGCAGCTCAATTTCCGCATCGCCGATCTGGCCCGGGATGCGCACCTGCTGCCGGCCGTGCAGGACGTCGGCGCGCACATGCTGGCGAACAATCCGCAGCAAGCGACGCAGCTGATTGCGCGCTGGATCGGCGGCGCGGCGCGCTTCGTGCACGCGTGAGGCGCAAACGGGGCGGTCGCGCGGTTGTTCCACCTTCCCGATTCCCTTTAAGCTAACCCGTTGCCCCGCACCGTTCCCATCCCATGACCCGACCACAACTCCTGATCGACACGGATCCGGGCGTCGATGACGCGCTGGCCATCCTGATGGCCCACGCCCAGGCCGACCTGGCGGGCCTCAGCATTGCCGCCGGCAATGTGGGTCTGGTGCACACCGTGCGCAACGCGCGAACCCTGGTCGACTTGATGGGCACCGCCACCCCGATTTTCGCCGGTTGCGCGGAGCCGCTGGTGCGCGCGCCGACGGAGGATGCCGCCTTTGTGCACGGCGACGACGGCTTTGGTGACGTCGGATTTCCCGATCCCGCTGCTGCCGTATCCGCAGAGGCCGCTGCGCTGGCGTTGTTGCGGCTTACCCGCGAGCGGCCCGGTGAGTTGACCCTGGTCGCGCTGGGGCCACTGACCAACCTGGCGCTGGCGTTGCGGCTGGATCCCGACTTGCCGCGACGGGTTGCGCGGCTGGTGGTGATGGGTGGCGCCGTCACCGGTCACGGCAATACCGGCAAAGTGCCGGCCGAATTCAATATCGGCTTCGATCCGGAAGCCGCGCATGTGGTGTTCGAGGCGTTTCCCGCATTCGACCTGGTCGACTGGGAGGCTACCTTGCGGCATGCGTTCGATGACGCCAAGTTCGACCGCTGGCTTGCCGCTGGCGATCAGCGCGCGGACTTTTTCGGCAAGATCATGGGGGCGTCACGGCGCTACAACGCCAAGCACGACCGCCACGGCGTGATCGCCGCCGACGCGCTGGCGATGGCGGTGGCGCTTGATCCGTCCATTGTCATCCGCAGCGAAACGCGCGCCGTGGCGGTGGAGCTCGACGGCCACTTGACGCGTGGCGCCACCGTGGTCGACTGGGCGGGGCGACTGGGCCGGCCAGCGCAGGCGCGCATCGTGCAGGAAGTGGACCAGGCGCGGTTTGCCGCGATGGTGCGGTTGGCGCTGGGTGTGAAGGCCTGATAATGGCCGCTCAACGAGGCTGGACTTGCCAGTGCCGCTGGTTCGTCGTTACAATGCCGCTCTTGTCACCCTACGCTTTTGAGCCTGTCATGAAGCCTGATATCCATCCGAACTACAACCCGGTGGTATTCCAGGACCTGTCGTCCGACTTTTCGTTTCTGACCAAGTCGACCATGTCCAGCAAGGAAACCATCAAGTGGGAAGACGGTAACGAGTACCCGCTGATCAAGGTGGATATCTCCAGCCATTCCCATCCGTTCTACACCGGCAAGCAGAAGACGCTGGATGTGGGCGGTCGCGTCGACAAGTTCCGTCGCCGTTACGCCGGTTCCGTCAAGGAATAATTGGCGGCCGCGGCTGGCGCCAGGCGCCGGCCACGCAGATCAGGTCCAGCACACGGGGCGAGCGGATGCTTGCCCCGTGTCTTTTCGTGCGCGCAATACGACCATTCGCCATCGAATGTGGGCGGGGCCTTGTGCGATAATGTCTGGTGAACCGGCGCCAATGCGCCTGTCGCATCGCAGACTTTCCCCGGCTTGCGATGGCGAATATTCCCTCGCCGGACGCTGCCGCGACTCGGGTAGCCGCTGGCGTCGACCCACATGCAAGGAGATTTCCGTGTCCGAACCCAAGACCGTCAAGTTGGTGGATGAGTCGAACAACCGCAGCAGCGAATTGCCGCTGGTCAGCGGCACACTCGGCCCGGCGTGCATCGACATCGCACCGCTGTACAAGAACACCGGCCACTTCACCTTTGACCCGGGTTTCGGCAGCACGGCCAGCACCAAGAGCGCGATTACCTTCATCGACGGCGACAAGGGCGTCTTGCTGTATCGCGGCTACCCGATCGAGCAGCTGGCGGGGCAGTCCAGCTTCCTCGAGGTGGCCTATCTGCTGCTGAATGGCGAGCTGCCGAAGCCGGCCGAATTCGCCGCGTTCGAGCATCAGGTGTCCCATCACACGATGATGCACGAGTCGCTGAAGAACTTCTTCCAGGGCTTCCATCACGATGCGCACCCGATGGCGATGCTGGCCGCCTCGATCGCGTCGCTGTCGGCCTTCTATCACGACGACCTCAACGTCGACGATCCGGCCGATCGCAAGCTTGCCGCGATCCGCCTGATTGCCAAGATGCCCACGATCGCCGCTGCGTGCTATCGCTATTCGATTGGTTGGCCGCTGCGCTATCCGCGCAACAACCTGGAGTACGTCGATCGCTTCCTGCACATGATGTTCGAGCTGCCCAGCGAGCCGCTGCAGGTGAATCCGGTGGCGGCCAAGGCGCTGGACCTGCTGTTCATCCTGCACGCCGACCATGAGCAGAATGCCTCCACTTCCACCGTGCGGCTGGTCGGTTCCACCGGCGCGAATCCGTATGCCTCGATCGCCGCGGGCATCACCGCGCTGTGGGGTCCGGCACATGGCGGTGCCAATGAGGCCGTGCTCAAACAGCTTGAGGAGATCGGCACCCCCGACAACGTCGAGTCGGCGATCCTGCGCGCCAAGGACAAGAACGACAGCTTCCGGCTGATGGGCTTCGGCCACCGCGTCTACAAGAATTTCGATCCGCGCGCCCAGATCATTCGCGAGATGTGCCACAAGGTGCTGGCCGAGCTCGGGGTCAATGATCCGCTGCTGGAAGTGGCGATGAAGCTGGAAGAGGCGGCGTTGAAGGACGAGTACTTCATCGAGCGCAAGCTGTATCCGAATGTCGATTTCTATTCCGGCATCATCTACAAGGCACTGGGCATCCCGACCGAGATGTTCACCGTGATGTTCGCGATCGCGCGCACCGCTGGCTGGATCGCGCACTGGATCGAGCAGCACGAAACGCCCGGGGCGCGCATCGGTCGCCCGCGTCAGGTGTACACCGGCCACGACGTGCGTGATTACGTGCCGACATCCAAGCGCTGATCCGCGCGGCAACAGGACCCGACAAAAAACGCCCCGGCTTCGGCCGGGGCGTTTTTCATTGGGTGGTGGGCGCCGCGGTCAGCGCAGTGCCGCGGACAAGCGTCGGTCCAGATCGGCATCGGAATCCTCTGACAGCAGCGCTTGCACCTGGGTCAGGGTGGCGCGGCGCATCGGCCGATCGTCGGTACGATCCAGCGGCGCCTGGCGCAAGGCGTCGCGTGGCAGCACGGTGAGATCGAATGGCAGCTCGTCGGCCGCAAACAGCAGGACCGGGAACTCGGGCTGGTCGGCACGGCTGTAGCGCAGGCGGCGGACCTGGTGCTCGAGTGGCACGCCGTGTTCCAGCAGGTACCGCTCCACGGCGTCGGGATCGTCGCTGTAGACGTGCAGGCAGACGGCGGAGTGTACGTCGGCGGTGCCCTCCAGGACCGCGCCGACGAGGCGCGGCTCGAACGGCGCGAGGAAGCGCATGGCCTCGACCGCCGCTTCGCGCCGCTGTTGCAGCAGTTGTGGCTGGCTGTCGCCCAGGAAAAGGCGCTGGTGCTCGCGCAGGGCCTGCTCGACCTCCAGGTTGCGCGGCAATGCCAGTGTGTCGAGGATGCCGAGCCGTTCGGCGGCCTTGAGCTTGGCATGATGAAAATCGCGGATGCCGTGCTCGCTCATCAGGCGCGCCGCCTCCTGGGCAACGCGCAGGCGGTTTCGCCGCAATCGGTCATTTGCGTGGATACGGTGGTGTTCGCCGCGGGACATGGCGCACTCCCCATCAATCGGAAACCGGCAGCCCCAGGCTCGCTGGATGCTGCTTCGAAAACTCAGAAGATGTCGTAGGCGTGCTGTTGATCCTGCTCCTTCTGTTGGGCGGCCTGGGTCCGCAGGCGATCAAGGTCTTCCACCTTGAGTATCTCGCTGATGGCGTTCGGGTCCTCTGGCGATGATGGCAAGCCAGTGTTGCGGTCGATCAATACCGTACTGATTCCTGGCGGCATCGGCAATGTATTTGATGGCAGGTCTTTCAGCGCGCTACCCATATACGCCATCCAGATCGGCAACGCCGCCTTGGAGCCGAATTCGCCCCGGCCCAGCGAACTGTAGTCGTCGAAGCCAACCCAGACGGCGGTTGCGAGGTCACCGTTGTAGCCTACGAACCAGGCGTCGCGGTGGTCGTTGGTGGAGCCGGTCTTGCCGGCCAGGTCGTCGCGACCCAGCGCGCGGGCGGCCGAGCCGGTGCCGCGCTGGATCACGTCTTTCATCAATGACACGATCAGATAGTCGTTGCGCGGTTCGAGCACATGCGGCGCCAGCACCGGAGGATGGGCACCTTCGCCGTGCGCATCGGCCGGCAAAACCGCTTCACCGACCCCGTCGACGCTGCCAGAAGTGGCCGGGGCGGCGGATGAACTGCCTGCCAGATGGTTGTCCGGCGTCGCGCTCATGTCGGTCGGGGGTGGGCCCGGCGGCTGGGTGTCGAGCAGGCGCTCCCGGCAGTTGCGGCAGGCGCGTGCAGGATTGGCGATATACACCGGCTGGCCGTTGCGATCATCAATTTCGTGGATGAAGTACGGTGTGACCAGATAACCGCCGTTGGCGAAAACCGCGTAGCCGCGGGCCATGCCCATGGGCGATACCGAGGCGGTGCCCAGCGCCATCGACAGATTGGCCGGAATGGCGTCCTGCGAAAAGCCGAAACGGGTTACGTACTCGCGCACGAAGCGCACTCCCACGGCGTCGAGCAGGCGCACGGAAACCAGGTTCTTCGATTGCACCAGCGCCTCGCGCAGACGCATCGGGCCGGCGAACTTGCCGTCATCGTTGGACGGAGTCCAGATACCGTTCGGACGCGACGGATCCGGTAACGCCAGTGGCGCGTCGTTGATGATCGAGGCGGGCGTGAAGCCTCGCTCGAACGCGGCCGAGTAGAGGTATGGCTTGAAGCTCGAGCCCGGCTGGCGAGCTGCCATCACGGCCCGGTTGAATTTGCTGCGGACGAAGTTGAAGCCGCCGACCAGCGCCTCGATGGCGCCATCCTCGGGGTTGACCGAAGCCAAGGCGGCCTGGGCCGCCGGGATCTGAGCCAGTTGCCAGTCGCCCTTCTCGTCACGTGCCACCCGGACGATGTCGCCGCGCTTGAGCACCGCGTCGACGCGGGTGGGCGTGGCGCCGACCCGATCCTCGTTGATGTGCGGCCGCGCCCAGCTGATGGCCGACAGCTCGAGGATCGCGCTGTCGTGTCCAGACAGGTACACCGTCGCCTGCTTCGCGTCGCTGGCGGTGACAATGCCCGGCTGCATGCCGGAAATGCTGCCATATGCGGACAGCGCCTCGTTGAAATCAGCATCGCTGGCGTTGGCGGGGAGATCCTGGTGCGCTTCGGGGCCGCGCCAGCCGTGCCGCCGATCATAGGCGACCAGGCCAGCCCGCACCGCCTCGATGGCCGCCTGCTGGCGGTCGCCCCGCAGGGTCGTCCGCACGACGTACCCCTCGGTCAGCGCGTCGTTGCCGAAGCGATCAAGTACCTGCCGGCGCACCATCTCGGCCAGGTAGGGGGCGTCGACCTCTATCGGCTGTTCGTGCGCGTAGGCACGATTGGGCTCGGCAATCGCCTGCTCGTAGACGGCTTTGGTGATGTAGCGATGCCGCAGCATTTCGCCGAGCACCCAGTTTCGCCGGCCGATTCCACGCTTCTGCCCGTTGATCGGGTTGACCACGGACGGCAGCTGGAAGGTGGAGGCGATCATGGCGCATTCGGCCACGGTCAACTGGTCCAGTGTCTTGCCGTAGTAGTACTCGGCCGCCGCCGCCACGCCGTACGAGCGATGACCCAGGAACATCTTGTTGAGGTAAAGCTCGAGGATCTGGTCCTTGGTCAACTCGTGTTCGATGCGCAGTGCGATGAAGATCTCGATGAGCTTGCGGGTATACAGCTTTTCCGGACTGAGGAAAAAGTTGCGGGCGACCTGCTGGGTGATGGTGGAGCCGCCGGGGCCCTTGTCACCGCCCGTTACCACCACATGCCAGCCGGCGCGCGCGATGCCATGCCAGTCCACGCCCGGATGATGGTAGAAATCCGCGTCTTCGGCCGACAGCACGGCGTGTTTGAGGCGCTCGGGCACATTTTCGATGGCGACCGGGATGCGCCGCGTCTCGCCAAAGGTGGCGATCAGCTTGTCGTCCGCGCTGAGCACGCGCAGCGGCACCTGCATCGGGTAGTCCTTCAGCTCGGCTACGGAAGGTAGCCTCGGCGAGATCAGCCAGTACGCCACTCCCAACGCGACAACTGCCAGAAGGAGCCCCGAAAAAGCCAGGACCAGGGCCCAGCGCAACAATCGTTTGAAAATTTGCATGGTGTGGAGATAGCGAGACTTGAGTCAAAGCATGGCAGAGTATAGGTGTAGGAGCATGGACCGCATCGGGCGGTGACCGAACGCGGCCGGGAGCGCCGCCTGAAAGGGGCTTTGCCGCCACGGGGATTGCCCAAATGTGGCCGGCATCACGGCATTCACTTGAGAAAGTTTCCGTAGACCGTTGCTATTACGTTAATTTTTAGATTTAATGCCTGTGCGCACCCAGTCAGGACTCTGGCTACGGGCGTCAGCGGCGAGGGGGATACACCGTGGGGCTCTTTACACCGAAGAAGCCGGCATTGATTGGTGTCGACATCAGTTCGACCGCCGTCAAGCTGCTGCAGCTAAGTCAGGCGGGCGGTCGCTATCGCGTGGAGCATTACGCGGTGGAGCCACTGCCGCCGAATGCCGTGGTCGAGAAAAACATCGTCGAGGTCGAGGCCGTGGGCGACGCCATACGTCGTGCATTGGCCCGCTCAGGCTCCAAGCTGAAGCATGCCTCGGCTGCGGTGGCGGGCTCGGCCGTGATCACCCGGGTCATTCCGATGGCCGGTGAGCTTTCCGACGATGATCTGGAAGGCCAGATCCAGGTCGAGGCGAACCAGTACATTCCGTATCCGATCGACGAGGTCAGCCTCGATTATGAAGTGATCGGGCCGGTTCGCGACAACCCGGACATGAACAACGTGTTGCTGGCGGCTTCGCGCACCGAGAACGTCGATATGCGGGTGGCGGCGCTGGATCTCGGTGGGCTGACTGCCGCCGTGATCGATGTCGAGGCGTTCGCGCTCGAGAACGCGTTCGCGATGGTCGCCGACCAGCTCAACGTCGGCCGCGATGCCCTGGTGGCCGTGGTCGACATCGGGGCCACCATGACCACGCTGTCGGTCCTGCGCAACCAGCGCACGATCTACTCCCGCGAGCAGGTCTTCGGTGGCAAGCAGTTGACCGACGAGATCATGCGCCGGTTTGGCTTGTCGTACGAGGAAGCAGGCCGCGCCAAGCGCAAGGGTGGATTGCCCGAGTCCTACGAGACGGAAGCTCTGGAGCCGTTCAAGGAGTCGCTGATCCAGCAGATTGGGCGCCTGTTGCAATTCTTCTTTGCCGGCAGCGAATACAGCAAGGTGGATCAGGTGGTGCTGGCCGGTGGCTGTGCCTCGATCGAGGGCCTCGGCCCGATGCTGGAGGAACAGCTCGGCGTGCCGTGTGTCGTCGCCAACCCATTGGCGCGCATGTCGCTGTCGCCGCGGGTTCAGGCGCAATCCCTGGCGCAGGATGCTCCCGCGCTGATGATTGCGGTGGGCCTCGCTTTGAGGAGCTTCGACTGATGGCACACGTCAATCTACTTCCGTGGCGCGCCGAACGACGCAAGCAGCGCGAGCGCGAGTTCTACATGCAGCTTGTCGCTGCGTTCGTGGTCGGCGTCGGCGTCTTGTTGTTGTGGATGTTCTGGATGGATCAGCGCGTTGACAACCAGACCGAGCGCAACGCGTATCTGCAGACGGAAATCAAGCAGCTGGATGTGCGCATAGCCAAGATCAAGGATCTCGAGAAGGTCCGCGAACATCTTCTGGCACGCAAACAGATCATCGAACAACTGCAGGCGGACCGCTCGCAGATGGTGCATTTGTTCGACGAGCTGGTGAAGACCATCCCCTCCAGCGCGAGGCTCACCGCGCTCAAGCAGGGTGGTCAGTCCATGTCGCTGGACGGCGTGGCGCAATCCAATGCAAGTGTCGCTGAGTACATGCGCAATATCGAAAGGTCGCCGTGGATGGGTCATGCCGATCTGCGCAAGACCGAGAACACCCATAACGCTACCCGCATGCCCTACGTGTTTGGCCTGAATGTCCAGCTGAACAAGCCGAGAACTGACGAGGTCGAGGCCGGCAAGACTCCAGTGCTACCGTCAGCCGACACGACCGATGCCCAGCCGGGGGCTGGTGCCCCCGCGGCTGCGTCGGAAGCCAAACCGGTTGGTGCGCCGGCTGCCAAGGGAGGTGCCGGATCATGAGTTTCTTCAGCGATCTCCAGAACCTCGACCGCAACAACGTTGGCGGCTGGCCGCAGGCGGTCAAGTTCTTCTTCACTGCCGTATTGTTCGCTTTCGTGCTGCTGCTCGGCTGGTACGTCTTCGTCAGCGATCAGCAGGACACCCTGAAGTCAATGGCGGACAAGGAGAACAACCTCAAGCGCGAGTTCTCCGAGAAGCAGGCCAAGTCGGTCAACCTGGAAGCACTGCAACAGCAGCTCGACGAGATGCAGGACATGCTGCGCCAGCTGCTTCGGCAGCTGCCCAGCAAGACCGAGATGCCTGAGCTGCTGGTCGACATTTCGCAGACGGCGCAGGCGGCGGGACTCGAGAGTGACTTGTTCGAGCCCGGTCCGGAAACACCGAAGGACTTCTACGCAGAAAAGCCGATCAAACTTCGTCTCACGGGGACCTACCATCAGTTCGGTACGTTCATCAGCGGCGTGGCCTCGCTGCCGCGGGTGGTGATCCTGACCCTTCACGACGTGTCGCTGACACCCAAGACGCCGGGCAAGAGTGGTGGTGCAGCGAGCGGACAGCTGGTGCTTCAGGGTACCGTGAAGACCTATCGCTACCTGGATGACGAGGAGAGCGCTGCCGCCGGCAAGGGCTCGGGCAATGCCACGGCAGGGAGGCGGAAATGAACAAGTTTGCTTTCATCAAACCTGCCATCGTCGCCCGCCTGTTGCTGTTGTTGCTGACAGCGCTGGTGTTGAGCGGCTGCACACGTGGCATGTCGGACCTGCGCACCTGGGTTGCGCAGGAAAAAGCCAAGAAGGGCGCCCCGATCAAGCCACTACCGGTCATCAAGACCTTCGAGACATTTACGTACAACGATCAGGACCGGCGTGATCCGTTCAGCCCGAGCACGACCGAGACGGAGAGCAACACAGCCACCACCGGTCCACGACCGGATGCCAACCGGGCCAAGCAGCCGCTGGAGCTGTTTGCGCTGGACAGTCTGAAGATGGTCGGAACGGTGGGCACCGGAGCGGGCATGGAAGTGTTGGTCAAGGACCCGGGCGGCGTGATCCATCGCGTTCGTGCCAACGAATACATGGGCCAGAACTACGGGCATGTCACGGCAATCAGCGAAGACCATATTGAACTGGTCGAGCTGGTGTCCAACGGTAATGGTGGCTGGATGGAACGTCCTGCCAGCATCGCGCTCGACGCGAAATAGGTAGACAGGGGCTGATGCAATGACCAACCAAATCCAATCCGTGCGGGGCCGTGTCATGCGCCATGCGAGTCGTTACATGTTGATGGGCCTGCTGATCGTCGGTGCCACTTGGGCCGGCGCTGCGCTGGCAGCCAGCACTACACTGAAGAACATCAGTTACGACGCACTGCCTGGTGGCAGCGTCGAGCTGCACATGGACTTCGGCAATGGTCCGGTTCCGCAACCGCGGATATTCACCACGGGCAATCCGCCACGCATTGCGGTCGACTTTGCCGACACCGACAACGCCGCGCCACGGCATCTGGACATCGGCAAGGGTTCGACCTCCGGCGTCTCCGCCGTGTCGGCCGGCGGCCGTACGCGCGTAGTGGTCGAGTTGATGCGGGAGTCGAGCTACCGCTCGCGTGTCGACGGCAACACCCTGGTACTGACCGTCAACAACGGCACGGCCGACCAATCGGTGACCACCGCAGCCACGATCGATCCGACCAAGGCGCTGCCCTCGTCGGCGAACGGCCCGGCGATCTCGAATATCGATTTCCGCCGCGGACCGAACGGCGAAGGTCGCGTGCTGATCGACTTCAGCGGGAGCGGCGCGAATGTCGACATGACCCGCCAGGGTGACAAGATGCTGGTCACCATCGACCACGCGAACCTGCCGGCCAATCTGGCACAGCGCCTGGATACGCTGGACTTCGCCACGCCGGTGCAGTCGATCGTCACCAAGGCAGGTGTAAGCGGCGGCGCCCGCATGGAGATCGCGGTCAAGGGCAACGTCGAAACGTCGGCGTACCAGACTGCCAACCAGTACGTGATTGAAGTTGCGCCGAAGAAGGCGGAAGCCAAGGACACCAAGCTGGCCCGGCTGGGCCAGGAGCCGAGCTACAGCGGCAAGCGCGTCACCTTCAACTTCCAGGACATTCCGGTGCGCTCGGCGTTGCAGCTGATCGCCGACATTTCGGGCCTGAATCTGGTGGCCTCCGACAGCGTCGGCGGCAGCGTCACCCTGCGTCTGGTGAACGTGCCGTGGGATCAGGCATTGGATGTGATCCTGCGCGCCAAGACTCTGGACAAGCGACGCAATGGCAACGTGGTCTGGGTTGCCCCGCAGAGCGAACTGGCCAAGTACGAGCAGGATCTGGCCGAGGCGAAGCTGAAGGCCCAGGACACTGCTGAGCTGGTTACCGACTACGTGCCGATCAGCTACGGCAAGGCCTCGGCCATTGCCACGCTGCTCACCACCGGCAGCAAGCAGGGTGGTGGCGGCAACACCGGCGGCAACACCCAGCGTGGATTCCTGTCGCCGCGGGGCAGCGTGTCGTTCGACGAGCGCACCAATACCTTGCTGATCAACGACACCCCGGACAAGATTCGTCAGTTGCGTGAGCTGATTGCGGTGCTCGACAAGCCGGTCCAGCAGGTGCTGATCGAATCGCGCATCGTGGTTGCCACCGACGACTTCACCCGCGAGCTGGGCGCCAAGTTCGGCATCAACGGTCGGGTCAACAACACCGAGTTCCAGAATTCCGCCACGGCGACACCTGCCTTGACCGCAGGCATAGGCGGCGGCAACGTGACTTCTGGTGGCTTCAACGTGAATCTGCCCGCCAGCCCCGCTGCCGGGACTTTCGGATTGGCCATTCTGGGCGCCAATTACGCGATCGATCTGGAGCTTTCCGCCGCCCAGACCGAGGGCCGTGGCGAGGTCATTTCCAGTCCGCGCGTGATCACCGCCAACCAGCAGGAAGCCGTGATCCGTCAGGGCCAGGAAATCGGCTACGTGACGTTCCAGAACACGGCTGGCAGTGCGGCCGGTAGCGGTACGGCCACCGTGCAGTTCAAGGACGCCGTGCTGGAACTGAAGGTGACTCCGACGATCACCGCCGACAATCGCGTCTACCTGGCGATCAACGTCAAGAAGGATGCGCTGGCTGGCTTCGTGGATGCCCCGGGAAGCGGCAAGATCCCGACCATCGACACCCGCGAGATCAACACGTCGGTGCTGGTCGACAACGGACAGACCGTGGTACTGGGTGGCATCTATGAGATCAACAAGTCGAACACCATGACCAAGGTGCCCGGCCTGGGCGACATCCCCGGCATCGGCGCGCTGTTCCGCAGCACGTCGCGGGTCAACACCAAGGCCGAGCTGCTGATTTTCGTGACGCCGCGCATTCTCAGCGACACGTTGCAGTAAGCTGGGCAAACGTCAGGAAGAGGCGGCTTCGGCCGCCTCTTTTTTTTGTGCGTGTCGCTGCGCCGAGGCCGGCCGATTAAACTTCCGGCGTCAATCATGGTCTGTAAGTCGCGCGTTCAGCGCAGTGGACTGGCGTCGCTGGCCGGCCACGTAGTCATGACAACCCCGGAAACCGCCGATGGACACACCTCAAGTTCCGCCCCTGAGTCGCCTGCAGCAGTCGTTTGCAGCCCTGCGCGACGAGCTGCAGCATTGCATCATCGGTCAACCACACTTGATCGACTGCTTGCTGATTGCCTTGCTGGCGGACGGCCACCTGTTGGTCGAGGGTGCGCCGGGCCTGGCCAAGACCACGGCAGTCAAGGCGCTGGCCGCGCGGATCGAGGCTGATTTCCATCGGGTCCAGTTCACTCCCGATCTGCTGCCGGCGGACCTCACCGGTACCGACGTGTTCCGTCCGCAGTCGGGCAACTTTGAATTTGTGCGTGGGCCCCTGTTTCACAACATTGTGTTGGCCGATGAAATCAATCGCGCGCCAGCCAAGGTGCAGTCGGCGCTGCTCGAGGCGATGGCGGAGCAGCAGATCACCGTGGGCCGCAGCACCTGGCCGTTGCCCGAGTTGTTCATGGTGATGGCGACCCAGAACCCGATCGAGCAGGAAGGCACGTTTACCTTGCCCGAGGCGCAACTGGACCGCTTCCTCATGCACGTCACGATCGGCTATCCCGACGCGGCGGCGGAGCTGGCCATACTCAAGCTGGCGCGCCAACAGGCGACCCGGCGCGCCCACCCGGTCGCAGCGACACCGGCGCTGTTGAGCCAATCCGACGTATTCGCCGCACGCGATGCGGCGATGGCCGTGCACATGGCGCCCGCGCTGGAGGAGTATCTGACCCAGTTGGTGCTGGCGAGCCGCGATGCCGCGCGTTACGGATCGGAGCTCAAGCGATGGATCGCATGGGGCGGCAGTCCCCGCGCGACGATTGCGTTGGACCGCTGCTCGCGCGCCCAGGCCTGGCTGTCCGGCCGCGATTACGTGTTGCCCGAAGACGTGCACGCGATTGCTCACGAGGTACTTCGCCACCGGGTCCTGCTCAGTTACGAGGCGGAGGCCGAAGGTGTCCGGCCCGATCAGGTCATTGATCGTCTGCTGGACCTCGTGCCATTGCCGTGAGTGACGTCGCGCCATCGCAGACCGACGGCGACGGCCGCAGCGCGGTCGCGCTGGGCGAGCTGATTGCGATGCGGGCGCGCATCGGGCGCGCCCGCATGGCCCCTCTGCTCAGCCGGGCCTTGCGCAGCGGCCAGCAGTCGAGCCGTCTATATGGCCGCGGCATGGACTACGCCGAGTCACGCGTCTATCAGGCCGGTGACGACGTGCGCCGGCTCGATTGGCGGCTGACCGCACGCAGCGGCAAATTGCACACAAAGCTGTTCCAGGAGGATCGTGAAGGCTGCCTGCTGATCCTGCTCGACACCCACGCCAGCATGCGCTTTGGCACCCGCGTGCGGTTCAAGTCGGTGCAGGCGGCGCGCGCCGCGGCCATGGCTGCGTGGTACGCGGTGCGCGCCGGCGAGCGCGTCGGCGTCATGGCGTTCGGGCAGCATGATCAGCTGCTGAAACCCCAGGCTGGGCCGCGCGGTGCGCTGGCGGTGTGTGGCGCCCTCGCGCGATGGGATGCGCGGTCCGCCCATGGTGGCGCGGAAGCATTGTCGGACGCGCTGGGACGGGCGAGCCGTCTCCTGCATGGCGCCAGTCGCGTGATGCTGATCAGTGACGGCTTCAGTTGCGACCCGCAGGCGCGCCAACGCCTGCTCGACCTGGGTCGCCACGCGGGGGTCGGCGTGCTGGTTGTCGCCGACCCGCTGGAGCTGGAGGCCGCACCGGCCGGACGATATCCGGTGGAGCATCAAGGAGAGCGCTGCGAGGTGCGCCTGGAATCCGAGCGTCAACTCAGCGAATTTCAGCGCGTGCTGGGCACAGGTGCGGCCAGGCTCAACGAGCTGGCGCGATCGCTGGGATTGCGCCGTGACTGCATCGACACGGCAGCCGATCCGTTCGATGCCGTCCGGGGCCTGCTTGGCGCACGCAAGGTGTCGCGATGATCCAGCCGTCTGCGCCAGCCAGCGGGCCCACGCTGCGTGACATCCATCTGCCGCCGGAACCTTCCTGGTGGCCGCCAGCACCCGGCTGGTGGTTCGTGAGTGCCTTGTTGCTGCTGCTCGCGTGGATGCTTGGGTGGTGGTGGCGTCGGCGGCGTCGCGCGGCGCATTGGCGTCGGCAGGTGATGGACGAGCTCGACCTGCTGGCCCGCCAGCACCAGCACGGTGGAGACAACGCAGCACTGGCGGGCGCACTCAACGCCATGCTGCGGCGCGTTGCGCGACAGCATGAGCCCGGTGCCATCCGGCAGCGGGGTGACGCGTGGCGCCAGACACTTGCGCGGGTTCCGGTCGACGCCACGACCCTGCAGCACCTGTTGGCATTGGACCAGCATATCTATCGTCCGGGATCGGACTTTGACGCAACCGCGGTGATCGACGCCGTGCGTCAATGGCTGCGGGTCGCGCTCAAACCGAACAAATGGAAAGTGCCGAAGGTGGAGCAGGCCGATGCTTGAGTTCGCATGGCCGTGGGTGATCGTGCTGCTGCCGCTGCCGTGGCTGCTGCGACGCTGGCTGCGACCGGCTGCGCCGGGGCAGGCTCTGCACCTGCCGCAGCCTTGCGTGCGTCTGGCTGCGCTGACTGGTGGTCGTCCGCACGGCGTCATGTCGTGGCTGCTCTTCGTGGCCTGGTTGTGCCTGCTCGCGGCAGCGGCGCGACCCCAGTGGGTGGGACCGCCGCAGGCGCAACAGCGCAGCGGTCGGGCCTTGATGCTGGCGGTGGATCTTTCCGGCAGCATGCGCACTGGCGATATGCAACTGGCCGGGCAGCAGGTCAGTCGGTTCGGCGCGGTCGAGGCCATTGCCGGTGACTTCATCAGCCGCCGCAGTGGCGACGAAATGGGCCTGATCCTGTTCGGCAGCCAGGCGTTTCTGGTGACGCCGCTGACTTACGATCTGTCAGCCGTGCGTGCGCAATTGCAGGGTTCCGCGGTGGGGCTGGCGGGCACCGAGACGGCGATTGGCGATGCCATTGCGGTGGCGGTGAAGCGGCTTGCTGCGTTGCCCGAGCAGGCTCGGGTACTGGTGTTGCTCACCGACGGTGTCAACAATGCTGGCAGCATCACGCCGCGTGACGCGGCGCGGGCCGCCAAAGCGGTCGGCGTGCGCATCTACACCATTGGCATTGGTGCCACGCACATGCGCATTCCCGGATTCTTCGGCAGCCAGTTGGTCAATCCTTCTGCCGATCTGGATGCGGGCATGCTCACCGACATTGCCAACCAGACCGGCGGCCGTTTCTTCCGTGCCACCGACAGCAGCGAACTGGCCGACGCCTATCGCGCGATCGACGCGCTGGAGCCGATGCCGCAGTCGGGCCCCACGCTGCGTCCGCGGCATGAGTTGTTCCGCTGGCCGTTGCTGGCGGCCGTGGCGCTGTTGTTGCTGGTGATCGTGCCGCGGCATTTGTCGGCCGCGCGGGAGTCCGTCGGATGAGTGAGTTGCTGCAGCAATTTCATTTCCTGCGGCCGTGGTGGCTGACCATGTTGCTGTTGTTGCCCGCGCTGGCGTGGCTGGGCACCCGGCGAAATCCGGCACAGATGGCGCTGTCGCGTCTGGTCGATGCCGACTTGTTGCCGTATCTGCTGCGCGGCCGCCCGGTAAACCGCAGCCTGCCGGTATGGTTGTTTGCGGCGGGATGGACCCTGTGTGCCCTGGCCTTGGCCGGGCCGAGCTGGAGTCGCGTGGCGCAGCCACTGTACGCAAGCCGGGCTGCCCAGGTGGTGGCGATTTCATTGTCACAGCGGATGCTGGCACGGGACGTGGCGCCGACCCGTCTCGATCGGGCCCGCTTCAAGGCACGTGACTTGTTGCATGCCAACCGCGATGGGCTCAACGCATTGATCGGGTACGCCGGTGAGGCATTCGTGGTGGCGCCATTGACCACCGATGCGCACAGCCTTGATGATCTGCTCGATGCGATGGCGCCGGACACCATGCCGGTGGACGGCAACAACGCCGCGGCGGCGATCGAGCTGGGGGTGCGCCTGATCCGCGATGCCAATAGCGGTGGTGGATCGCTGGTGTTGATAACCGATCAGGCTGGTGCTGCGGCGCAGGCCGCAGCCCGCGCCGCCGACGCGGCGGGAGTGCGGGTCTCGGTATTGGGCGTGGGTACCGCAGAAGGTGGACCTGTGCCCCTGGCCGACGGCGGTTTTCTGCGTGACGCGCAGGGCCACATGTTGCTGGCGCATCGCGATGGCGCGGCGCTGGCCGCATTGGCCACGGCGGGTGGCGGCCGCTATGTGTCAATGAGCACGGACCAGAGTGATATCGACGCGCTGCACAGCCTGCTCAGAATGGCACCGGCGCAATCGGCGGTCGGACAGTCGGGCGACGTCTGGCAGGATCGCGGTCCATGGCTGTTGTTGCCGCTTCTGTTGGTGGTGGCGTTGGCGTTCCGTCGTGGCTGGTTGCTGCTGCTGCCGGTTGTCGTTTTGCCACTGCTGCCCGGGACCGCGGTTGCCACCACCACGTGGCAGGACTTGTGGCAACGACCCGACCAGCAAGCGGCGCAGGCGTTGCAGGCGGGCCAGGCGGGGCGGGCCCTGCAGCTCGCGCGCGACCCGGCGTGGCGTGGCGTGGCGGCTTATCGTGCGGGGGACTACGCCGCCGCCGGGCAGGCGCTGGCGCAGGCGTCAGGCAGCGACCCCGCCTACAATCTCGGCAACGCCCTTGCCCGGCAGGGCCAGTACGAGCAGGCCCTCGCCGCGTACGAGCGCGCGCTGAAGCTGGATCCGGCCAATGCCGACGCCGAGGCGAATCGCCAGGCGGTCGAGGACTGGCTGCGCCGGCAACAGGAACAGTCGTCTGACCAGAAGCCGCACGAGGGACACGACGGGGACAAGGGCCAGCAATCCCAGGGAAAGCAGGGAGACAGCGGCAAACAGGATGGCAAGGAGCAGCAGGCCGCGTCCGGGTCGGAGCGCCCTTCGGAGCAGGAAGGTGGGCAGGGCAAGTCGCAGGAAGGTCAGGACCAACGCCCGTCGTCGCCTGGCCAGTCCGGTCAAGAGGATGGCGGTGCGCCCAGGCCGCAGAGCGCGCAGGAGCAGGCGCAGCAACAGGCGCAGGCGGAGCAGGCACGCAAGGCCTTGAAGGAGCAGATGGACGAAGCTCTGGCGAAGTCGGGTAACAAGCCGTCCGAACATCAGCTGGGCAGGTTGGCCAGGGATGATCCGCAGGCGCAGTTGCCGGCCGACTTGCGACACGCACTGCAGCGCGTGCCCGACGATCCTGGCGCGCTATTGCGCCGCAAGTTTGCGTTGGAGTACCAGCAGCGCCATGGCGGTGCCGTGGATGAGGGTGGACAGCCGTGAAAATCCGAGCGTTCTTGATAGCGAGCTTGCTGGCCCTTGCGTCGAGTCCGATGCTGGCCACCGCGGCGCAGGTCACCGCGACGCTGGACCGCAATGAAGCGCAGCTTGGCGAAACCGTCACGCTGAACATTCGCGTCAGCGGCGACACCGCCGGCATCATGGCGCCGGACCTGGGCAGCCTGGCCACGGATTTCCAGGTGTTGGGCACGTCGCAGAACAGCAGCTTCAGCGTGGTCAATGGCAAGGCCAGTTCTGAATTGACTTTCGGCGTGGCGCTGCGGCCCCGCCACGTCGGCGTGTTGCAGATCCCGGCGCTGGACATCGCTGGCAGTCGCACCGCGCCGCTGCAGCTGACCGTGTCGGCGCCGGATCCGGCGCTGGCGGCTGCCGGCCACAAAGATGTCTTCATGGAGTCGCAGGTCGAGCCCAGGCAGGCTTACGTGGGCCAGCAACTGACCTATGTCGTGCGGCTGTATTTCGCCACCCGCCTTGGCGGCAACGAACCGCCGCCGCCGCAGGTTGATGGGGTGGAGGTCGGTCAGCTGGGCAAACCCCTGAAGTACGAGGCCCAGCGGGGCGGCCGCACCTACCAGGTGCTGGAGCAACGCTATGCGTTGACCCCGCAACACGCCGGGCAGATCGAAATCCCGCCGGTCGATTTTCAGGGCGAGGCGGCCGATCCGCGCGACCCGAACAGTTTTTTCGGTGCCACGGTGCCGGTCAGCGCCAGCGCGCCCGCGCAGACGATCGAGGTCAAGCCGGTGCCTTCGGGTTGGGGCGATAGCGCGTGGCTGCCCGCACGACAGCTGAGTTTGAGTCTGGATGGCTGGCCCACGGCGCAAGACGCGCCGCCACGGGTTGGACAGCCGCTGAATCTCACCATGAATCTGCAAGCCATCGGCCTGTCGTACGAAGCGCTGCCGGCATTGAGTCTGCCCACGCTGGATGGGGCCACGGTTTATCCCGACAAGCCGGTGACCGGCAATCGGCAGGACGGTCAGTGGATCGTAGGTCGCCGGCAGCAGTCGTTTGCGATCGTGCCAACCAAGGCCGGCACGTTGACGATCCCGCCAACCACCCTCAAATGGTGGAACGTGCTGGCCGATCGACAGGAAGTGGCGGAGATCCCCGCGCACACCATCCAGGTGCTGCCGGCCCTCGGCACCACCACGACGGATTCGCCCGTGAGTTCCAGTACGGTCGTCGCGCCCGCCAGCGGCAACGCGGCTGGCCCGGGCCATCCAGGCGACGCGCGCTGGCGCTGGATTGCGTTGGGCAGTCTTGCCCTGTGGCTGACCAGCGCGTTGGCTTGGTGGCTGTGGCGGCGTCGACCCGGCTTGGTCGAGACGCCGGCCGCGGTGCGTCCATCGACGCGGAGTCTCCAGCTGGCGTTCCTGGCGGCCGCTCGCGGCGGCGATGCAGCCGCGCAGGCACGCGCCCTGCTTGCCTGGGCGCGGGCGGAACGGCCGTCGATCCAGCATCTGGGCGACCTGTCGAGTGCGCTCGAGGACGCCGCGCAACGCGACGCCATCGACGCCCTGCAACAGCGTCAGTACGGCGGCGGTGCAATCGCCGATTGCGGCGAGCAGCTCGCGCGCGCGTTCAAGCCTGGGTTCACCTGGGCCACCACGACCGCCACCGCCGCCACCGCCGCCGAAAACGGTCTGCCGCCGCTATATCCCTTCAAACTGCGTTGATCGCATGGCGCGAGCGTGTTGAATAGATCGGGCGTCGTCGAATCGCGCGGCTGTCGTCACGACACCGACTTCGTCATGCGCCGAGCGCGCGTCTGAACACCCGCTCCATGGCCGGACTGAAACAGCAAAAGGCCACGGCGAGGTCGTCAGCGTCGGCCAGCTCGTCGCGCAACGCAGCGATGGCCACGGCCGCGGCCTGATCGGCGGGGTAGCCGTAGACACCGCAACTGATCGCCGGAAAGGCGATGCTGTGCAGACCTTGCTCGCGCATCAATTGCAATGAATGGCGATGGCATTGGGCCAACAAGGTCGCCTCACCGTGGTCGCCGTCGCGCCAGATTGGGCCAACCGTGTGGATCACCCAGCGCGCCGGCAGTGCGAAACCGGGCGTGATGCGCGCTTCGCCGACCGGGCAGCGGATGCCCGGCGAAGACTCTGGCAGGGCCCGGCAGGCACGCAACAGTTCCGCACCAGCCGCGCGGTGAATGGCTCCATCGACACCGCCGCCGCCGAGCAGTCCGGGGTTGGCCGCGTTGACGATCGCATCGACGTTCAGGCGCGTGATGTCGTCATGAATAATCGTGATGGTCATGGCTTAGCGGATGGTCACGGCATGCCCTATGCTCAGGGCAGGCATTTCAGTGCAACGGGGTGGCGACGGGTCATGGCGAAAACGGAAGATATCTCCTTCGGCTATCTGCTCAGTGACGTAACCATGCTGTTCCGCAAGCACTTCGACCGCCGTGCCGTGAAGTTTGGTCTCACCCGGGCGCAGTGGCGCGCAACCAAGGTGTTGTACCACCGTGAAGGGCTGCGGCAAACCGAGTTGGCCGATTTTCTGGAGATGGAGCCGATCGCGGTCGGGCGCGTCATCGACCGGCTGCAAGCCGCCGGGTTTGTCGAGCGGCGAGCCGACCCGAAGGATCGTCGCGCATGGCGGCTGTATGTCACCGAGCAGGCTCAGGGTGTCGTGGGTGACATGGAGGTCATTGCGCGCGAGTTGCGCAAGGATGCCACCCGCGGCATCACCCAGGACGAACTGCAGCAGGCGCTGGCGGTGATGGGTCGGATCAAGGGCAACCTGCTCGCACTGGAGCAGGGTGACAGCGGCGAAAGTTGAGTGCGGTGGCACAGCGCGCTGGCGATCGTGAAGCGACAGCCGCTACGCTGGGTTTTCCACCACCGGAGGAGTTGCGCATGCGCCGCCTGAGATCAATCATCGCCGTATTCGGCGTTACAGCCGCCCTGGTCTTGGGTACCACCGCTTGTGCCAGTGCGCCCGCACAGATGGACGCCGCCGCGCTGCAGGCCTGGGCCAGTCAGCCGTGGGACAAGGCCGCGCTGATGCATAGCACGGTGGAGTTGGGTCGCTTCCGCGGCGTTCCCGTGGTCGCCGAACACCCCTGCTCGGATGTGTGCCCGCAGTACACCGTGCGCATCATCCACTACCGCCTGCCGCCGGGCGCGAACTGCGCCAGCGCGGGCGGCGTCGAGAAGGAAGTGCTGGTGCCGATTGCGATCACCGTACTGCCCAAGACCTTCTGCATACCGGAACCGCTGGTGGCGTCGGGGTTGTACTACGCCAAGTAAGGCGTGAGCGGAGCGCAGCGGGACATGCGCCAAGCCACCGCGCGCCGCTCGAGCGACTCGTGCATTCCGCAGGGTCGAGTCTTCGGCAGCGGCTCAGGTGCCCCGCATTGGCCCGCGGGTAACCTGGCCGCAGGCTCTTGATCATCCGCCGTCGCTCACCAGTGCCTTACTCGCGCGCACCATCGCGGGCAAACGCGCCCGGTGCCGAACCGAAGTCGCCGTCCGCCTGCGCGGCCATGTACGAGAATGCGGCATACACCGCCACGTTCTGCGCCAGTTCCGCCGGCACGATCTTGTCCAGCGTGTCGTTGGCGGTGTGATGCCAGTCGAAGTAGCGCGTACCATCCTGGGTCAGGGACAGCGCGGCCATACCCCTGGCGTGCATCTGCGACAGGTCGGAACCGCCGCCACCGGGTCGTGCGGCCTCGTAGGCAACGCCCAGCGGTGCCAGCACCTGGGCGATCTGTTCGATCGCACCACGCGCCTCGGGTTTCACACTGGCACTCATGCGCCAGATTTTGCCCGCACCGAAGTCGGACTCGCTGCCCAGCTGGAACTTGTCCACATTCGGCCCGTGCTTGTCGGCGTAGGCGCGGCCGCCCCACAGGCCCATTTCCTCATTGGCGAATGCGATGACCCGGATCGTGCGGTCCGGGCGCTGCGGCAGGTCGCGAATCATCTTGCCGGCGGCCATGGCAATCGCCACGCCAGCGCCGTCGTCGATCGCACCGGTGCCGAGATCCCACGAGTCGAGGTGGCCGCCGATGGCGACCACCTGGTCCGGATGCCTGGCGCCGGTGATTTCACCGATCACGTTGGCGCCGGTGTATTGGCCAACCACGCCGCAGTCCAGGTCGAGCCTGACGATGACCGGTTTGCCGTGGGCCAGTACCCGCTCCAACTGGTCGGCATCCGGGTTGGACAACGCCGCGGCAGGAATCGCCTTGGCCGGATCGGGGAAAGCGGTCACGCCCGTATGGGCTACGCGCGCATGCGCGTCCGTGCCAGCCGAGCGCAGCAGGAAACCGGCTGCACCCTTGGCTGCCGCGAGCGGCGGTCCGGCGGTGCGCACGGCTGATCCCGGGCCGTAATCGTGACCGTCCTTCGCCCGCTGCATGCGGTAGTCGATATACACGATCTTGCCTTTCACCGTGGCCGGATCGACCGCCTTCAGCGCGTCCAGGCTGTCGATGCGAACGACCTCGGCGCTCAGCCCGCCCTTCGGCGTACCGGCGGAGTAGCCCAGTGCCGTCAGCGTCAGCGGTTGCGGAAACGGCGACACGATGGCGCCGTGCTCGCTACGTCTTACCCACAACGGATAGCTCACCGGCTCGGTGTAGACCTTGTCATAGCCCAGTTCCCTGAATTTCGCCACGGCCCAGTCGCGGGCGCGCTGGTCGGCCTCGCTGCCGGCCATGCGCGGACCAACCTCGGTGGTCAGCGATTCGGTGATGCGGTATGCGGTGTCGTCGTGCAGCGCCTTGTCGCGCAACTGGATGGCCGTCTGCACGGCAGCAGCGGGGATGGTCGTGTCCATCGCATGGGCGATGCCGCTGGTCAGCAGCGCGGCGGCAAGCAGGGAGAGCGAAAGACGGCGCATCGGGAGAACTCCGCAAGACAAACCTTGATTATCGCGCGATGGCCAATGGCTGCTTGAGCCAAAAGTCATGCGCGACGAAGGTCGCATGGTGCGGCGTGGCGGGCCTGCCACGGGCCCGCACCGACGGTGCCCTATGTGCGGTTCTTCAGCAGGTCACGGATCTCGGTCAGCAGGGCCACGTCGGCCGGCGGCGCGGCGGGTGCCGGTTCCTCCTTGCGGTTGAGCCGGTTGATGGCCTTGATCACCATGAAGATTGCCAGCGCAATGATCAGGAACTGGATCAGGGTGTTGATGAAGGCGCCGTACTGGATCGCCACTTCCGCCACCTGATGCGCCGGGTCCGTCGCGTCGGCGGGTTTGAGCACCCACTTCAACTCGCTGAAGTCGATACCCCCGGTAAGCCAGCCGATCGGCGGCATGATGATCTGGTCGACCAGGGAGCTGACAATCTTGCCGAAGGCGCCGCCGATGACGACGCCGACGGCCAGGTCGATCACGTTGCCACGCATCGCAAAGGCTTTGAATTCGCTGATCATGCTCATGCTGCAGGTGCTCCCGTGCGTGTTGGGCCTGCCCCCAGGGTCGGCGGGCAGGTGGGGTTGATCAAACGATGCGACCGTCCATTTCGGCGACGCCTTCAAGCTCGGCGTGAAAGCGGTCGCCACGTTGCAGCGCGGCGACCCCGGCTGGCGTACCGGTGAACAACAGGTCGCCCGCTTGCAGTTCGAACAACGTGGACAGCGCAGCGAGGATGTGCGGCACGTCGTGCACCATCTCGCCCAGCACGGCCTGCTGGCGCAGCTCACCGTTTACGTGCAGCCGCAGTGTGGTTCCCGCGCCCACGATGGCAGTGCTGGCCCGGCGCAGCGCCGAGACCGGCGCAGAGTGGTCAAAGCCTTTGGCTACGTCCCATGGGTGGCCCTTGGCCTTGGCTTGCGCCTGCAGGTCGCGCCGCGTCAAGTCCAGCCCCACGCCGTAACCCCACACCAGGCTGGCGGCTTGGCCGGGGTCGAGGTCGCGGCCACCCGCCCCCAACGCCACCACCATCTCGACTTCGTGATGCAGGTCGGCGGTGGCCTGTGGGTAGGGCACGTCAGCACTGTCACTGACCACCGCATCCGCCGGTTTGCAGAAAAACATCGGCGTGGACGCGTCCACGGTGGCGCCCATCTCGCGCGCGTGCTCGGCATAGTTGCGGCCGATGCAGAACACCCGGCGGATTGGAAAACGCTGCGTGGAGCCGAGGATCGGCAGGCTGGGCTGATGGGGAGGATCGATGATGTAATTCATGCGCGTAAGCCTAACAAAGCACGGGTTACAGTAGGTACCGAGTCGACCAGATGACACCTGTCATCGATGATGGCTGATGCCACACCCTGATCGCACGCGCTTCAATCAGCCAATCTTGTACTCGGCAGACAACCGGCGCGGCCGGGCGGGGAGCATGAGTGGAAAACGCTGAGTTGTTGAAACAGTTGCGCATCGAAAAGAACCAGCGCGAAGATCACGGGCGCAACCCGGGTCGCTGGTTGTGGATCGGCGGCGCGGTCGTACTGTTGTTGCTGGTGTTCGCCGGCGCCCGATGGCTGTTCTTCGGCGATCACGCGATCGTCGTGGAGGCAGCCACCGCCGTGGCGCCGAACAGCAGCAGCGACGCAGGAGCGGTGTTGCAGGCCACCGGTTACATCACGGCGCGGCGACAAGCTACGGTTTCGGCGCAGATCACCGGGACGCTGACCGCGGTGCTCATCGAGGAAGGCGACCACGTCAAACAGGGTCAGGTGCTGGCGCGTCTGGACGACAGCGGGTACAGGGCCGGCTTGAATGCGGCGAAAGCGCAGGCCGACGCGGCCCATGCGCTGGTGGCGCAGATCGAGGCGCAACTGCGTCAGAGCCGGCTCGACGCCGCGCGGCTGGATTCGCTGGTCGGTCGCGGGCTGGTCTCGAAGCAGAGCGCGGAGCAGGCACGCACCCAGGTCGACAGTCTGCGCGCCCAGCTCAATGCGCAGCAGCAGCAGGCCAGGGCCGCCGACGCGCAAGCCGCCGTGGCGCAGGTCAATTTTGATTACACCGTGGTGCGTGCGCCGTTCGGTGGCGTGATCACGACCAAGGATGCGCAGGTCGGCGAAATCATCTCGCCGCTGTCTGCTGGCGGTGGTTTCACACGCACCGGCGTGGGCACCATCGTCGACATGGATTCGCTGGAGATCGACGTCGACGTCAACGAGGCCTATATCGGGCGGGTCAAGCCCGACATGCCGGCCGAGGCGGTGCTGGACGCCTATCCTGACTGGAAGATTCCCGCCCACGTGGTCGCCATCGTGCCCACCGCCGACCGTGGCAAGGCCACCGTCAAGGTACGCGTGGCGCTGGATCAGAAGGACGATCGCGTGGTGCCCGACATGGGCGCGCGGGTTTCGTTTCTCGAAGAAAAACCCAGCAGCGCTGCCAGCGTGCCACAAGGCGTGCTGGTGCCGGCCACCGCGATCGTGCAGCGCAATGGCCACAGTATGGTGTTCGTGCTCGACGGCAACCGGGTGCGCCAACGCACGGTGAATCCGGCCCCGCAGACCTACGGCGACCTGCGTCTGCTGCCGGCCGCGGTGAAGCCCGGCGACCGTGTGGTGGTGTCCCCGCCGCCCCCGTTGCGCGACGGCTCGGATATCCAGATCAAGCCGCTCTGAAGCACCTCAACTCCACCGGAGACCAGTGATGGCCAACCTCATCGAAATCACGGATCTTGCCAAGACCTACGTCCGCGGCAAGCAGAAAGTCGAAGTGCTGCATCACGTCAACCTGGAGATCGCCGAGGGCGACTTCCTGGCCCTGATGGGGCCGTCCGGATCGGGCAAGACCACCTTGCTCAATCTGATCGGTGGCCTGGATGCGCCGACTGCGGGCAGCATCACGGTTGGTGGCCAGCGCATCGACCAGCTTGGCAGCGGCGCGCTGGCGAAGTGGCGCGCGACGCATGTCGGCTTCATCTTCCAGTTCTACAACCTGATGCCGATGCTGTCGGCGCAGCGCAACGTCGAACTGCCGCTGTTGCTGACCAAGCTGTCGGCAGCCCAGCGCAAGAAGAACGCGGCGATCGCACTGCAACTGGTCGGCCTGGCCGATCGTGCCAGCCACAAGCCCGGCGAACTCTCGGGCGGCCAGCAGCAGCGCGTGGCGATCGCCCGCGCCATCGTCTCCGACCCGGCCTTGCTGGTCTGCGACGAGCCCACCGGTGATCTCGACCGTCAGTCCGCCGAGGATGTACTGGGCTTGCTGCAGCAGCTCAACCGCGAGCACGGCAAGACCATCGTGATGGTCACGCACGATCCGAAGGCGGCCGAGTACGCGCAACACACCCTGCATCTGGACAAGGGCACCCTGGTCGAACAGGCGCTCGCGTGAGGAGGCAGTCATGAAATACCTGCACCTGATCTGGGCTGCGCTGTTCCGGCGCAAGACCCGCACGTTCCTGACCCTGGTATCGATCATTGCCGCGTTCCTGTTGTTCGGCATGCTGGACGCGGTGCGCACGGCGTTCGACTCGGGCAGCCAGAGCATCGCCGGAGTGGATCGGCTGATCACCTCGTCGCGCTACTCGATCATCCAGCCGCTGCCGGAGTCGCTGAAGTCACGGATTGCCGCCGTACCCGGTGTCCGCGACGTGGCTCACGCAAACTGGTTCGGCGGCATCTACCAGGATCCGAAGAATTTCGTGTTCAGTTACGCGGTCAGCGCGAACTACCTCGACCTGTATCCGGAGATCCAATTGTCGGCGGATCAGCGCAAGGCCTTCGACAGCACGCGCACTGGTGCGGTGGTCGGCGAGGCGGTGGCGAAGAAATATGGCTGGAAGGTCGGCGACAAGATTCCGCTCCAGTCGACCATCTTTCCGCAGAAAAATGGTGACAAGACCTGGGCCTTCGACATCGTCGGCATCTTTCCGGTCAGCAAGGATGCCGCCAACGGCACCGATCAGTTGTTCCTGCTGCACTGGAAATATTTCGACGAGTCGAATGCGTTCGGCAGTGGTACGGTGGGCTGGTACATCGAGCGCCTGGTCGATCCGGCGCTGGGCGACCGGGTGGCGCAGGCGATTGATGCGTTGTCGACCAACTCCGCTCACGAAACCAAGACCCAGACCGAGCAGGCATTTGGCGCATCGTTTGCCAAGCAGCTGGGCGACATCGGACTGATCGTGGGCTCGATCATGGGCGCCGTGTTCTTCACGCTGATCCTGCTGACCGGCAACACCATGGCGCAGGCCGTGCGTGAACGCACCAGCGAACTGGCGGTACTCAAGACCATCGGTTTCTCCAGCCGCAGTGTGCTGGGGCTGGTGCTGGCCGAATCGGTACTGCTGTTGCTGCTCGGCGGCACGATCGGACTCGGCCTGGCTGCCGTGCTGGCACCCGCCGTCGGCAAGGGCAGTGGCGGCATGATCAACCTGCCGCCAGTGGGTGCGGGCAGCTGGGCGGTGGGCCTGGTCCTGATGGTGCTGATCGGACTGGTGATCGGTGCGTTGCCGGCGTGGCGGGCGATGCGCTTGAACATCGTCGATGCACTGGCCGGCCGCTGAGGAGGATTGAACATGCGCAAATTGAAATCATTTCTCGGTGGGCTGGGCTTGATCCTGCTGCTGATCGCCGCGCTGGTCGGCTGGTCGATGCTGCCGTGGACGGTCGTGCTGGGCCTGCTGCCATTGCTCGGCCTGTGGCTGGTGCTGACCCGGCGTGGCCGGCAGACACTGTCGATCACCGGTGTGGGCCTGAGCACCTTGCGCCAGCGCATCGGTGCCTCGCTGGTGGTGGTGATCGGCATCGCCGGCGTGGTCGGCGTGTTGGTGGCGATGCTGGCCATGGGCGAGGGTTTCCAGAGCACCTTGCAGCAGACCGGCTCGGACGACAGCGCCATCGTGCTGCGCGGTGGCTCCAATGCCGAGCTGAATTCGGTGCTGAGTCGCGACAACGTCAACGTGATTACCCAGGCGCCCGGTGTGGCGCGCAGCGCTGATGGCAAACCGCTGGCCTCGGCCGAGCTGTCGGTGGTCGCCAATCTGCCCAAGCGTAGCGACCCCAGCGTGGATGCCAACGTGCCGATTCGCGGCGTCGGCGAGGAAGCGTGGGCGCTCCGTCCCAACGTGGAGATCGTGCAAGGCCGTCGCTTCAAACCGGGCTTGCGCGAGCTGGTGGTGGGGCAGGGCGCGATGCGGCAGTTCGCCGGGCTGGAGGTCGGCCAGCAATTGCGCCTGGCCGGGCAGGAATGGAGCATCGTGGGCGAGTTCGCCTCCGGCGACTCGCACGATTCCGAATTGTGGGGTGACGCGCAGACGGTGGCTTCGGCCTATCGTCGCGGCAGCAGTGCGCAATCGGTGACCGTGCGGTTGGTATCGCCGCAGTCGTTTGACGCCTTCAAGGCGGCGCTGTCCAGCGATCCGCGCCTCAAGGTCGACGTCAGCACCACCCGCGAATATTTCGGCAAGCAATCCGAGAACCTGACCAAGGTGATCCGTGCAGTCGGCATCACGGTGGGCGTGATCATGGCGATCGGTGCAATCTTCGGCGCGCTCAATACCATGTTCGCGGCGATCGCCGCGCGTGCCCGCGAGATTGCCACGCTGCGTGCGATCGGCTTCCGCGGCCTGCCCGTGGTGGTCTCGGTGCTGCTGGAAACCATGTTGCTGGCCCTGCTCGGGGGCCTGCTGGGTGGCTTGATCAGCTGGTTGATTTTCAACGGCTACACCGCATCCACCCTCGGCGCGAATTTCAGCCAGGTGGTGTTCCAGTTCAAGGTGTCGCCGACGCTGTTGTGGATGGGCATCAAGTGGGCGCTGGCGATAGGTTTCATCGGCGGCCTGTTCCCCGCTGTTCGCGCTGCCAGGTTGCCGGTGAGCACCGCGTTGCGCGAGCTGTAGCTCCGGCAGCGATGGGGCCCGGTGCCTCCGGCTTCGTAGGGCGGGCATCGCCCGCCGCTCGTTGGCAACTTGAGACGGAAGCTGGCGGGCAGTGCCCGCCCTACGACTGGCTTCGCTCAGGGCATTACGGGTGGGACATAGGTCAGCGTCATGCCCAGCAGCCACAGCAGGCCCAGCACCAGCGGCACATGCACCAGCAGCTGCATGGCGGTGTAACCGATCACGTCCCGCGCCCGCAGGCCCAGCACGCCGAGCAGCGGCAGCATCCAGAACGGATTGATCAGGTTTGGCAGCGCCTCGGCGGCGTTGTACACCTGCACCGCCCAACCCAGATGCACGTGCAGGTCGTTCGCCGCCTGCATCACATACGGTGCCTCCACCAGCCATTTGCCGCCACCTGAGGGGACGAAGAAACCCAGTACAGCCGAGTAGGCGCCCATCACCACCGGAAAGCTCCCCGCGTCGGTCACCTGCACGAACAGGTCCGACAGTCGATGTGCCAAGGTGGCGCCATCGGCGCCCGGCACGTGCGTGAGCACGGCGGCGATGCCGCCGTACAGCGGAAACTGGATCAGCACGCCGGTGGTGCTGGGTACCGCGCGATGCACCGAATCGAGGAAGCTACGGGGACGCCAGTGCAGCAGGATGCCCAGGGTCAGGAACAGAAAGTTGTAGGTGTTGAGGTTGGCGATGGCGCTGACCGCCGGCTTGCTGGCGAATTCGTGGCCAAGCCAGCCCAACCCGAGCAAGCCGATTGCCAGTGACAGCAGCGGGCTGTATTCCAGCCATTCGCCCGGACGCGTGCGGGGCGGCAGTGCCGGCGCGGCGCTCTCGTCGAGGTCGAATTCATCGACGGTACGCGCGCTCGCATCCGATGGCGCGGTGTACCAGCACACCAGCAGCGACACCACGATCAAAATCGCGGTGAGCGTGATCGACTGCCACAGGAAAATCGTCTGACTGAACGGCAGTACGCCAGTGATCGCCAACAGGCCGGGTGGCATGCTGGCCGGATTCGCCTGCAGCTGCGCCGCCGAGGACGACAGGCCCATCGCCCAGATCGCGCCCAACCCGAGGTACGCCGCAGCACCAGCCGCGCGATAGTCCATGCGCAGATCCTGTCGCCGTGCCAGTGCGCGCACCAGCAAGCCGCCAAACACCAGCGAGAATCCCCAGCTCAGCAGTGATGCCAACATACTGACCAGCGCGATGTACACAACCGCTCCGCGCCCGCTGCGGGGAGCGCGCGCCAACACGTCGATGAAGCGCGCCACCACCGGCGCGGTGGCCAGCACGTAGCCGCCGATCACCACGAACACCATCTGCATGGTGAACGGGATCAGGCTCCAGAAGCCGTCGCCAAATGCCGTAATCGTTGCAGTGGGTCGGGCACCGAACGCGAACGCTGTCAGCGTCACCAGCACCACGCCGAGCGCGGCAAACACCCACGCATCGGGAAACCAGCGTTCCGACCACGCCGAACTGCGCAGTGCGGCCCGCGCCATCCATCCATCCTGCCTTACCGTCATGCCCATCTCCCCTTGATCGTCCTATCGTCACGCGCGGACCGGGTGCGGGCAAGCCGACGAAAGTCTTGCCTGACGCCGGAGGCTGGGCGAGATGCAAGCCGGTGTCTTGTTCGGCAGTGTGCACCCGCTGGCTGAAGGTCAGGACGCTGTTGCGCTGAGGTCCTGCCGCTTCTCCCTGGCCAGGGTGATCACCACCAGACCGGCCAGGATGATCACCATCCCCAGTAGGTCGTAGGGGCCCAGGTGTTCGCCGGCCAGCACGATCCCCAGCAGCACCGCGACGGGCGGATTGACATACGCATAGCTGGTGGCCAGCGCCGGACGCGCGTGCTTGAGTACGTACAGGTAGGCGCTGAACGCGATGATCGAGCCAAACACCGCCAGATATGCCAGCGCCAGCGTGGCGCGCAGGGTCGGGTGCGAGGGCATTTGTTCGCCGTGCAGCATGCCGAACGCCAGCAGCGCGATGCTCGCGGTCAACATCTGCGCGGCAGTGTTCATCGGGCCGGCCGGCATCTCGCGTCGACGGCTCCACGCCGAACCGAATGCCCAGCACATGGCCGCCACCAGCAGGGCCAGCGCACCCAGACGCGAGCCCGACAGACTGCTGCCCGTGTTCAACACCACCACCCCGGCGAATCCGATGGCCAGGCCCGCGCTTTCGCGGCGGGTGGGCCATTCGCCGTACATGCCGGTGAACAGCGCCGCGAACAACGGCATGCTGGCCACCGTCACGGCGGCGATACCTGAACTCACGCGCTCTTCCGCAAAACACACCAGTCCGTTGCCTAGCCCTAGCAACAGCAGCCCAGTGAATGCGGCGTTGCGCCACTGCAGCGGCGTGGGCGAAGGCATGCCACGCCAGCGCAGGAAAGCGTACAGGGCCACGCCGGCGCACAGAAAGCGCGTGCCGGCCAACAGGAATGGCGGGTAGCTCTCCAGCGCGAAACGGATGCCCAGATAGGTCGAGCCCCAGATCACGTACAGCGCAAATAGCGCCAGCGGGATCAGGAAGCGGGGATCAGCCAAGCGGCGCGGTGCATCGACCGCGGCGGGAGCAGAGCTGTCGGACATGGGAGTGGATCGTGGGGGGACGGTGCATTATCCGCGAAACACGAACCGCCCGTGGCCAGGCGCAGTCGGCGAACGCCTGCACCGGGCGACGTGCGGTTGCCTGATCAACCGGGAGCGCCGCACCTTGCGGATCAGCAGATGGCAGGCCGAGGCCCGCCCCGCGGGTCAGTGGGTGACCGGGCGTCCCTCTCGGATCACCACGAATTCGCCTTCCAGCACGGCCGGCTGGGCCCCGTTCGCGGCGGGTTTCGCTGGCGCGCGAGCCTTCTTCCACTGGCGTACGGCCAGGAACACCAGGCCGCCGACCAAAATGACGCCGGCCACGACCAGGCCGAACACCAGCATCACGGCCAACACGGCCACCCCCAGCAGCAGCGACAGGGCGCGGGCAACGGGGTGGCGGGGACGGCGCGGAGGCGGCATAGCGAAGAGCATGTTAAAAATCCGTGTGGTAAAATCAATGGCTTACGCGTGCAACCATGGGGCCATCCGGCCTGTGAGGCAAGTGCCGATGGATACATTTGTTCCCGCCGAAGCGCTGCATCGGCCGACCCTGTGCCGGCTCGACGAGGTTCCAGACGGCGGCGCCACCGCGGTCGACGCCACGCTAGTGGACGGCGACGACAGCCTGATCCTGCTTCGCCGCGGAGAGCAGGTGCAAGGCTACCTCAATGTGTGTCCGCATGCCGGCCGCCGCCTCGATTACGCCCCTGGCAAGTTCCTGCTCAAGGGCGACACCCTGACCTGCGCCGTGCACGGGGCCACCTTCAACCAGGCCGACGGCCTGTGTATCGCCGGCCCGTGTCGGGGCGAGCACCTGCGCGCGGTGGCGGTGCGGGTGGAAGACGGCGATGTGAAGCTGGGGTAGTGCGCCGCGCAGGGTGCCGGTAGCCCGGATGCGCCCCGTGACGCGATTCGGCGTCGCTTACAGGCGTCCGTCCACCATGTTTGCCGGTAGCAGGCTCTTGATATCGAACACGGCGCAATTCTCGCGGCCGTAGCGGCGAATGTCGGCGCCGTCCTGGCCGAGGAAGTCGCGGTGCGCCACGGCCAGCACGATGGCGTCGTACGTGTGCTCGGCCGGCGCATCGACCAGGCTGATGCCAAGCTTCTGGCGGGCTTCATCGGGGTCCGCCCAGGGATCATGCACATCCACGCGGGCGTGGGTGGCTTCGAGTTCGCGAACGATTTCCACCACGCGGGTGTTGCGCAGGTCAGGGCAGTTTTCCTTGAAGGTCAGCCCCAGCACGAGAATGCGCGAGTCGACCACGTGGATGCGCCTGTTCGCCATCAGCCGGATCACCTGGTGCGCCACATACAACCCCATGCGACTGTTGATGCGGCGGGCGGCCAGGATCAGCTCCGGGTGGTAGCCCAACACGGTGGCCTTGTGCGTGAGGTAGTACGGGTCCACGCCGATGCAGTGGCCGCCGACGAGGCCGGGTTTGAAGGGCAGGAAGTTCCACTTGGTACCGGCCGCGTCGAGCACTTCCTGGGTGTCGATGCCCATCGTGTTGAAGATCATCGCCAGCTCGTTGACCAGCGCGATGTTGACGTCGCGCTGCGTGTTTTCGATGACCTTGGCCGCCTCGGCCACCTTGATGCTCGATGCCTTGTGCGTGCCGGCGGTGATGATGCGTTGGTAGAGCGCGTCGACGAAGTCGGCGGTCTCCGGGGTGGAGCCGGAGGTGATCTTGGTGATCGTGGATAGCCGGTGGCGCTTGTCGCCGGGGTTGATCCGTTCGGGGCTGTAGCCGCAGCTGAAATCGTGGTTGAAGCGCAGCCCGGAGACCCGTTCCAGCACCGGTACGCAGATTTCCTCGGTGGTGCCGGGGTACACGGTGGATTCGTAGATCACCACGTCGCCACGCTTCAGCACCGTGCCGATGCCGCTGCTGGCCCCTTCCAACGGGCTCATGTCGGGCCGGTTGGCTTCGTCGACCGGGGTGGGTACGGCGACGATGAAGACGTTGCATCCAACCAGCTCGCCGATGTCGGTGGTAAAGCGCAGTTGGTCCGCCGCAGCGAGTTCCTCGGCGGATGTTTCCTGGGTGTGGTCGTGACCCGCGCGCAGCGCATCGACGCGTTCCCCGTCGAGGTCGAATCCGACCGTGTCGAACTGCCTGCCGAATGCCACTGCCAGCGGCAGGCCCACGTAGCCAAGGCCGACGATGGCGATTCGGGTGGAGGGCAATGTTGGTATCTGCATGAGTTTGTCTGACTTCCCGCAAGCAGCCGTCAGTCTAACGGGCTGAAGCCGGTTGCATACAGCAGCGCACTACCGGCACCGCGTGGCACCGGAGGCGCCCCGCGCAGCTCCGCTCCATCCCCTGCGAGGTGTGGAAGAAATGCTGGCGCGAGACTGCAGCTCTGCTCCCTCCTCTGCGCAGTAGGGGGAGGGCCGGGGTGGCGTGCTTTTTGCGGGACGCCAGATCAAAAGCGCACCCCCTCCCAGCCTCCCCCTGCGGTGCAGGGGGAGGAGCGAGAGCGATGCCGCGCGCTTTGCTCCCTCCGCTGCGCAGTAGGGGAGGGCTGGGGTGGGGTGCTCCTGGCAATCGTCAGTCGTGGATCAGCGCCGCGATCTCGGCCGTGCGTTCCCGCATCAGCGCATCGTCGCCGCGTGATTCCACATTGAGCCGCAGCAATGGCT
>DATCMT010000034.1:0-183107 GCA_036563155.1 Rhodanobacter sp. | reverse complement strand
CGGGCACTGCCCGCCGGCCATCTCTGCCGCCAAAAGCCGGCGGGCAGTGCCCGCCCTACCAGGCGTATGACGGCAAGCCGGCGGGCAGTGCCCGCCCTACGCGAGGTGGCGAATGTCGAGCGCGGCCACTTCGTCCGCATTCAGCTGCCGCCACTGCCCTTTGGCCAGATCGCCCAACGCAAGCGGGCCGATGGCTACGCGGATCAAACGCAATACGTCAAAACCCAGGGCCGCCAACAACCGACGGATGTGCCGGTTGCGCCCTTCGTCCAACACTACTTCCAGCCAGGCGTTCTTTTCGCCCGCGCGCAAGAGCGTTACGCGGCGCACTTTCAGTCTATCGCCCGCGTCGTCGATACCAGTCAACATGGCGTCCAGCACGGCGGCGCTTGGCTGGCCTGCCACCTGCACGTGATAGGTCTTGTCCAGATGCGTCGCCGGCTCGGTGATCGCCGCGGCCCAAGTCGTGTCATTGGTCAACAACAGCAAACCTTCGCTGGCCTTGTCCAGCCGACCAACCGGGCCCAGCCACGGCAAACCCGCAGCAGCGAGCGCCGTGTATACGGTGGCCCGACCGTGCTCGTCCGACGCGCTGACCACGATGCCGCGCGGCTTGTTGAAAGCAACATAGAAGCTATCGGCACGCTTCACCGGCTGGCCATCGACAGCCACCTGCTGCCGCTCAATCAGGATTGGGTGATACGGATCGCGAACAACGCGTCCATCGACGCTGACCCTGCCGGCACGAACCCATTGCTCGGCCTGACTACGCGAGCACACACCCAGTTTGGACAGCACGCGGGCCAGCCCGTGCCGTGGCGATTGCGCGACAGCAACTACAGGCACACGGTGGGAGGAAGGCAAACGGGACATCGCGCTAGCGTATAAGGCCGCGCCATGTGGCCACAACCAGATGTCGAAATGAGGACACATCCGTCAGGCAAAAAGAAACCCGGCCGAAGCCGGGTTTCCATTGTTACTTGCTTGCCGCGAATCGATTACTGCTGAACCTGCAGCTCGGTACGACGGTTCTGTGCGCGACCGGCATCGGAGTCGTTGTCACCGATCGGATTGCTTTCGCCATGACCAATCGGACCTTCCAGACGGCTGGCGTCGATGCCATGGCTGGTCAGATAGTTGTAGACGATCGAAGCGCGACGCTCGGACAGGCCCTGGTTGTACGCGTCGGTACCCACGGAATCGGTGTAACCGGCGACCGTCACCTTGACCTGCGGATAACGCTGCAGTGTGTCCACGGCCTGGTTGAGCACGGCAATCGAGTCAGCGCTCGGTTCGGCCAACGCCTTGGAAATGTCGGTCTCACCCTTGCTCGGACGGTCGAACTTGAAGTTGACACCGCGCAAGTCGATCACGACCTTCTGCGGGCAACCGTCAGGGCCGACGATCGTGCCAGCGGCCGTGGCCGGGCAACGATCTTCGCAATCGTTCACGCCATCGCCATCGCTGTCCATCGTGGAGCAGTCAGCCGGCGGCGGAGTTTCCACAACCGGGGCAACCGGTGCGGCTGCAGGAGCGCCAAGGCGCGCCACGATGCTCAGGCCAAGGAACCAGTCACCATAACCGTCCTTCGTCGGCTGGCTCTTGTTGTCCCAGTCGTAGCGGTAACCGGCTTCGACGCGGAAATCCGAGCGATCGGAAACCGCCTTGGAAAGGCCTGCACCCAACTGAGCCGCGGGGGACCAGCCGTCGCCGTGAATACCGCGATGGTTGCTGCCCATCACGCCTGCCAGCAGGTATGGACGCCACGCGTGCTGGTCACCAGCGTAGAAGCGCACCGTAGCGCCGACCGCAGTATTCGACCACGAGCCACCGCCATCCGCGTCGCGCGACGTGCGGTCAGCGAACAAGTCGATCGACGAGTTGGCGGACATGAATCGACCCAGGCCCAAGCCGTAATAAACCTGACGGCTGTTGGTATTGCGATCCGTGTCGTTGTAATAGCCACCCACCGTCGGAGCGATGTACCAGCGGCCATCGTACGAGGAGCCGGTCGAATCCATGTGTGCCGGAGCAGTCGTGTCCTGCGCCTGGACGGCACCTGCGCTGCCCAGGGCCAATGCAATCAGAAAATACAAACCCTTACGATTCATCAGGTGTCTCCTCAAATTATTAGGTTGTTGCGTCCGTTCAACCCCAACACGAAGTCGCGCGGCGGAATGGACCACGTCAAACAGGGTCTTGCCAATCTCGACTTGGGGTGTCTGAGACAAGTGGCGCGAATTGTATCAAGCTCGTTAAGTTGTAAACGGCCCAACAGCAGGCCACCGGTTTATTGGTGAGGCTTTGTTCAGGAATGTCGAGTTTCTGCGGATGACAATCACTGGATCGTCACATCAAAAATAGAATTCCGCCAGATAAAAGTCTGACCCCACTCAGCGTCGAACGGACAAATCATTCCGATCATCCGAATTCCACGCTAATGGGGTTCCCCGGCCGTTGTTAAACTCGCACTCACGCTGTCTTTACAACGTGAAGAGTCCAAGGAACTTTTGCAGCGGCATCGCGTCCAGTTGAGCCGGGTCCTTCGTAGCAGCCAGAATCTTCTCGACCTGGTGCGTGGGCAAGTGGTCACGCACCGCTGCTTCGAACTTCTGCAGCAGTACTGGTATACCCTCGGCACGGCGCTTGCGATGGCCGATTGGATAGTCGATGGACACCTTCTCGGTGCTGCTGCCGTCCTTGAAAAACACTTGCACCGAGTTGCCGATGTAGCGCTTGGCCGGGTCAAAATAATCCCGTGTGAATTGTGGATTCTCGACCACCGTCATCTTGTCGCGTAGCGCATCGATGCGCGGATCTGCAGCCACATCGTCGTTGTAATCACTCGCCACCAGGCGCCCGAACAGAAGCGGCACGGCCACCATGTACTGGATGCAATGATCGCGGTCGGCATAATTCGCCAGCGGCCCCGTCTTGTCGATGATGCGGCAGCCTGCCTCCTGAGTCTCGATCACGACTTTCTCGACCTGATCCAGTTTGCCGGCAACCTCTTCATGCAACTGCATGGCGCACTCCACCGCAGTCTGCGCATGGAACTCGGCCGGGTAGCTGATCTTGAACAGCACGTTTTCCATCACGTAGCTGCCGAACGGGCGCTCAAACTCGAATGGCTTGCCCTTGAACGCCACGTCGTAAAAACCCCAGGTCTTTGCGGACAACGCCGACGGATAGCCGACCGCGCCGCGATACACGGCATTGATGGCATGCGTCACCGCGCGGCGGCAGGCGTCCCCGGCAGCCCAGCTCTTGCGTGGGCCGGTGTTTGGCGCGTGGCGATAGGTGCGTAAGGCGCCGTTGTCGATCCAGCTGTGCGAGATCGCCGTGGTGATCTGTTCCTTGTTGCCGCCAAGCATTGCCGAAGCCACCGCAGTGGAAGCAAGTCGCACCAGGATCACGTGATCGAGCCCCACCCGGTTGTAACTGTTCAGCAGCGCGTAGCAACCCTGGATCTCGTGAGCCTTGATCGCGTAGCCGAGCACATCACGCACGGTCAGCGGCTGGCCACCTTCCCGCTCCGCCTTGCGGCTGAGGTAGTCACCAACCGCCAGAATGCTGCCAAGGTTGTCCGACGGGTGGCCCCACTCCGCAGCCAGCCAGGTATCGTTGAAATCAAGCCAGCGGACCTGGGTGCCGATGGCAAACGCGGCCTGCACCGGGTCCAGCTCATGACTGGTACCCGGCACGCGTGCACCGCCGGGCAGCGTGGCACCTGGCACCAGTGGGCCGAGGTGCTTGACGCATTCGGGAAATTTCATCGCCAGCATGGCAGTACCGAGCGAATCCAGCAGCATGTAGCGCGCCGTGTCGTACGCTTCCTTCGAGTCGATCTGATAGTCGACCACGTAGTCGGCAATATCGACCATCGGCTGATCGGGATCGGGACGAACGGCGGAACGGATGTCGTGCGCACTCATGGGGAAATCTCGCGGCTAGGGGAAACGGCCATTTTAGCCGACTGATGTCTGTTGCGTCGCTTGACCACCCCCATGGCGACCGCGGACAATTGCGGCTTACCCAAAGGGGAGTAGTTCCCGCGGCAAGCTCGCTTGCCGCGGTGTGACGATCGTCAGCACGAGCGAATCATCGCTCCGGTCGTCCGGCAGGCATCCTGCGAACGAGACTTTTGCGGTGGTCACGGGCCGCGCGCGTCCATGGCCGCCGCATTGTCTAACGCGCACGGAACGATCAATGGACCTGTCTACCCCCGAGTTTTTCTCCGGCCTTCTGGCCATCATCCTGCTTGACCTGGTATTGGCTGGCGACAACGCCATTGTCATCGCCATGGCCGCCAGTCGCCTGCCCAGGCATCTGCAGAAGAAGGCAGTGTTCTGGGGCACCTTCGGCGCGGTCGCGGTCCGCTTTGGACTCACTGCCGTCGTGGTCTACCTGCTCAAACTACCTGGCTTGATGCTGGCGGGCGGCTTCCTGCTGCTGCCCATCGCCTGGCAATTGCTGAACCACGGCGACGACCACGGACCCGAGATCAAGGCCAGCAACACGCTGTGGAGCGCCTTGCGGACAATCATTGTCGCTGATGCGCTGATGGGTCTGGACAATGTGCTGGCGATCGCCGGCGCCTCGAAGGGGCATTTGGGTCTGGTGCTCATTGGCCTGCTGATCAGTGTGCCGTTGATCGTCTGGGGCTCCACCCTGATCCTCAAGTTGATCGACCGTTACCCCATCATCATGTATATCGGCGCGGCGGCGATCGCAATCACGGCCGGACGCATGATCGCCCACGACCAACTCACCAGCGCCTGGTTTGACGCCCACGTCTGGGCCAAATACGGACTTGACACCCTGGCGGTGGCCGCCATTTGCGGGGGCGGCTGGTTGCTGCATCGTCGGCAGCGGCTGCAGGGCCGGGTCGAAGCCTGAGGTCGAGGTCGCGACGCAGCAGCCAAGCGCAGGATGCAACGGCCGGACGATCGACCTCGCGTACTCACCCTCGAGTGCCGACTCGATCCATGGAAGTGCCGGCTTCACCTGCAGCAAAAGGCGAATGCCGGCAGCAAGCGGGCCGGCATTCGCTTTTGAGCAACCCCTTTCTCAGCGCTTGTCGATTGGCACGTAGGCCAGATCTTCGGGCCCGGTGTAATTGGCGCTGGGGCGGATGATCTTGCCGTCCTGGCGCTGCTCGATCACGTGGGCGCTCCAGCCGGCAGTGCGGGAGATCACAAACAGTGGCGTGAACATCGCCGTCGGCACGCCCATCATGTGATACGTGCTGGCCGAGAACCAGTCGAGGTTCGGAAACATCTTCTTGACCTCGGCCATCACCTGCTCGATCCGCTCCGAGACATCGAACAGCGTGGGGTTGCCGCCGTCGGTGCAAAGCTTGCGGGAGATTTCCTTGATGATCTCGTTGCGCGGATCGGACACGGTGTAAACCGGATGCCCGAAGCCGATGATGATTTCCTTGCGCTCGACCCGGGCCCGGATATCGGCTTCGGCTTCGTCCGCAGTGCGATAGCGCGAGATGATCTCCATCGCCACCTCGTTGGCACCGCCGTGCTTCGGACCCCGCAACGCGCCCACCGCGCCGGTAATGGCCGAATAGATGTCCGAGCCGGTGCCGGCAATCACGCGGGCGGCAAACGTCGAGGCGTTGAATTCGTGCTCGGCGTACAGCACCAGCGACTTGTCCAGCGCCTGGGCGTGCAGTTCGGTCGGCTTCACACCGTGCAGCAGGTGGAGGAAATGGGCGGCGATCGATTCATCGTCGGTCTCGGTCTCGATGCGTTTGCCGTTGTGACTGAAGTGATACCAGTACAACAGCATCGAGCCAAAGCTGGCCATCAGGCTGTCGGCGATATGGCGCGCCCCGGTGACGTTGTGGTCATCCTTTTCCGGCAGCACCGTGCCCAGCACCGAGCAGCCGGTACGCAGCACGTCCATCGGATGGGTGGCAGCGGGCAGCAACTCCATCGCGGCCTTGACCGGTGCCGGCAGGCCCCGCATGCGTTTCAGTCGCGAGCGGTAGTTCTTCAATTCGGTCCAGGTCGGCAAGACACCGTGGACCAGCAGGTAGGCCACCTCCTCGAAACAACCCTTCGTCGCCAGATCGTGGATGTCATAGCCGCGGTAGTGCAGATCGTTGCCGCTGCGACCCACGGTGCACAGTGCGGTGTTTCCCGCCGCGACGCCGGACAAGGCTACGGATTTCTTGGCCTTGGGAAGGACTTGCTCACTCATCGATACTCTCCAGGATGCAGGTTGGTGCCTGATTTGGGACGGAAGCCTTCAACTGGCTCCCGTATACGGCATGGCAAACGGTCAGCTTTGCTTTGAAAACAGCGCGTCGAGCTTGTCCTCGTAGGCGTGGTAGCCGAGGAAGTCATACAGCTCCTCTCGCGTCTGCAAAGCGCCAATGATGTTCTTCTGGGTACCTTCCCGGCGCACGGTCTCGTAGAAATTCAACGCGGCCTTGTTCATCGCGCGATACGCCCCGCAGCAGTACAAGGCGATATCCACGTCGGCGCCAGCCAACTCGTCGGTGGTGAAGAACGGGGTCGAGCCGAACTCGGTGAGATTGGCAAGAATTGGCACCTTGACGGCGCTCTTGAAGCGACGGTAGTCATCCAGCGACTTCATCGCCTCGGGAAAGATCATGTCGGCGCCGGCCTCCACGTAAGCACAGGCGCGGTCGATTGCGGCGTCGATGCCCTCGACGGCTGCGGCGTCGGTACGCGCCATGATCACGAACCCCCGCTCGGTACGCGCGTCCACCGCCGCCTTGACGCGATCCACCATCTCGTTCGTGGGCACGACTTCCTTGCCCGGGCGATGCCCGCAGCGCTTCTGGCCGACCTGGTCCTCCATGTGCACCGCAGCCACGCCAACATTGATGAAGGACCGGACCGTGCGCGCGATGTTGAATGCCCCACCCCAGCCGGTGTCTATATCGACCAGCAACGGCAGCCCGGTGGCATCGACGATGCGGCGTGCATCGGTCAGCACATCCTCCATCGTACTGATACCCAGATCCGGCACGCCCAGCGAGTTGGCGGCCACGCCGCCGCCCGACAGATACAGCGCCTTGTAGCCCACGCGCTTGGCCATCAAGCCGGCGTAAGCGGTGATCGCGCCCATCACCTGCAGCGGTTGTTCGACGGCAACGGCGGCGCGGAAGCGCGCGCCGGGAGATTGTGCTTGTGTCATGAGACCTCCATTGAGGCCGCCATTTTAGCCCACTGCAGGTAGTTGCCGTGACCGACCTTTTGCCACTGCTGGCACCGGCCCGTGGCCGGCAGCCCAGCCAGCGCCCCGATGCCGGGACAATTCGTGCGTGACGAATGTGCCGCAGCCCCGTACATTTGGCCCAATGAGCAAATCGACTCCACTCGCGAAACGCATCCTCTGGGGCCTGGTGATCGGCGTGGTAGCCGCAGTGGTTACCCTCGGTATCGGCCAATGGCACCCGCCCACGCTGGCACTGATGCAGACCATTTCGACCGCGGTCTTCGACCCACTCGGTCAGGTCTTCCTGCGCATGCTGTTTTTCGTGGTGATCCCGTTGGTGTTCACCTCGCTGGCCTCCGGCGTGGCCCAGCTCGGCAGCCTTGACCGCCTGGGTCCATTGGCCGGCAGGACCTTTCTTTTGTTTGGTCTGAACATGCTCATCGCCGTGGGCATTGGCCTGGCCATGATGAACACCCTGCAGCCGGGGCTTCATCTGGATCAGGAGTCGCGCACGCAGTTGATGCAGGAGTACGGCAGCAGCGCCCAGCAGTCGATCGCCACGAAAGCGGCCCAGCCCAAGATGAGCTTCGGCACGCTGGTCGAGATGTTCATGCCGCGCAACTTGATGGGGGCGGTCGCAGGGCCCAGCCGTGATGCGCTGGGCGATGTGCTTCCGCTGATCCTCTTCGCGATCCTGGTCGGCGCGGCGGCCACGAAGTTACGCGAAAAGGAGCGCAAGCGAATCCAGAAGGCGCTCGATGCCATCACGGATCTGATGACGAAGATCGTCGGCTTCGCGCTGGAACTGGCACCTTACGCGGTGCCTGCGATGATCTACAGCGTCATCGTCAAGGTGGGCGCGGATGTATTGCTGGCGCTGTCGGTGTTCGTGGCCGGCTGCACCGTGGCGCTCGCGCTTCACCTGTTTGGCACCTTGTCACTGTGGCTGCGATTCCTTGCCAAGCGCTCACCGCTTGCGTATTTCCGGCAGATCCGGCCGCTGCTGATCACCGCCTTCTCCACCAGTTCCAGCAGCGCCACCCTGCCCGCTTCGCTCGCTGTCGCGCACGAAGAGCTCCACCTGACACCCAGTACGGCTGGCTTCGTGCTGCCGCTGGGCGCGACGATGAACATGAGCGGCACGGCCCTGTTCGAAGGGTGCGTGGTGTTGTTCGTGGCGCAAACGTTCGGGGTCGATCTCAGCTTCAGCCATCAGGTCATCCTGATGCTGCTGTCGGTGCTCAGTGCGGTGGCCGTGGCCGGAATTCCTGGTGGCTCACTACCCATGATCGCCGGACTGCTGGCAACCTTCGGCGTGCCGCCGGAAGGCATCGGCATCATCATCGGCGTCGACCGCGTGCTGGACATGATGCGCACCACGGTGAACGTGGGCAGCGACATCGTCACGGCGACGGTCGTCGACTACCAGTTGCGCGACCGTCTCTCGTCGGCGCCCTGACCCCACTCGGGATCTGTGCTCACAACAGGACTTGATGTGGCCCCGTCCGGCCTCACATGAATAGGGCTGCGCGATAGCCTCAGTCAATTGACGTCATGCCAACAATCAATTGGATATATGGCAGCGAGGCCCGTAGCATGGCTTCCATCGTTCAACCACCACGGGAAGAAAGCAAAGATGTCCCTGATCAACACTGTAGTAAAACCATTCAAGGCTCAGGCCTTCAAGGCCGGCAAGTTCATCGAAGTGACCGACGCCGATCTGAAGGGCAAGTGGTCGGTCGTATTCTTCTACCCGGCCGATTTCACCTTCGTCTGCCCGACCGAGCTCGAAGACCTGGCTGACAACTATGCGGCGTTCCAGAAGCTGGGCGTCGAGATCTACTCGGTGTCCACCGACACGCACTTCGCCCACAAGGCGTGGCACGACACCTCTGACGCCGTGAAAAAGATCAACTACACCATGGTCGGCGACCCGACCGGCGCGATCTGCCGCAACTTCGACGTGATGATCGAGGAAGCAGGCCTGGCCGACCGCGGCACCTTCGTCATCGACCCCGATGGCAAGATCCAGATCATCGAGATCAATGCCGGCGGTATTGGCCGTGACGCGACCGAGCTGCTGCGCAAGGTCACCGCCGCGCAGTACGTCGCCAAGCACCCGAACGAGGTGTGCCCGGCCAAGTGGAAGGAAGGCGAAAAGACCCTGGCTCCTTCGCTGGACCTGGTCGGCAAGATCTGATTCACCGCTGTATCGGAACCGGGCGCCGAGGCGCCCGGTTCCCCCTACCCTGGATGCTTGTGTCAGCGGCTCACGCCCGGCAACGCTCCCCCGCTTGCCGCCCCTCCCCCGGCGCCAGCCGCTGTCACAAGCACCTTCCCCTGACACCCCCGCATCCATCACTGGAGTGCTAGCCATGCTCGACGAAAACCTCAAGACCCAGTTGCAGGCCTATCTGGAGAAGCTGGTACAGCCGATCGAACTGGTCGCCGCGCTGGACGACAGTGCCAAGTCACAGGAACTGGACGAGCTGCTGCACCAGATCGCCGCGCTGTCCGACAAGATCAGCCTGCGCCGCGACGACAGTGACGCACGCAAGCCCTCATTTGCGATCAACCGCGTCGGCACCGACATTGGTGTGCGTTTTGCCGGCATTCCGATGGGCCACGAGTTCACTTCGCTGGTGCTGGCACTGCTGCAGGTGGGCGGCCACCCTTCCAAGGCCGCGGCCGAGACGATTGAGCAGATCCGCGACCTCGACGGCGACTTCCATTTCGAAACCTATTTCTCGCTGTCTTGCCAGAGCTGCCCCGATGTAGTGCAGGCGTTGAACCTGATGAGTGTGCTCAACCCGCGTATCAGGCACGTGGCCATCGACGGTGCGCTGTTCCAGGACGAAGTGGCGGCACGCCAGGTCATGTCGGTGCCCAACATCTACTTGAACGGCGAAGCGTTCGACCAGGGCCGCATGAGTCTGGAACAAATCGTCGCCAAGCTCGATATTGGCGCCAGTGCGCGCCAGGCCGAGCAGATCAACGCGAAGGAGGCGTTTGACGTGCTCGTGATCGGCGGCGGTCCGGCCGGGGCCGCGGCGGCTATTTATGCCGCGCGCAAAGGTATCCGCACCGGCGTGGCGGCGGAGCGCTTCGGCGGCCAGGTACTCGACACCATGTCCATCGAAAACTTCGTCTCGGTCGCCGCCACCGACGGCCCGAAGATGGCCATGGCGCTGGAACAGCACGTCAGGGAGTACGACGTGGATATCATGAACCTGCAGCGCGCCGAAAAACTGGTGCCGGCCACCGAGGTGGGGAGGCCGATCGAGATTCAGCTGGCCAGCGGCGCATCGCTGCAAGCGAAGACCGTGATCCTTTCCACTGGCGCCCGTTGGCGGCAAATGGGCGTGCCCGGCGAGGATGAATACCGCAACCGCGGAGTGGCCTATTGCCCACATTGCGACGGCCCGTTGTTCAAAGGCAAACGCGTGGCGGTCATTGGCGGCGGAAACTCCGGTGTCGAGGCAGCGATCGATCTGGCTGGCATCGTGGCCCACGTCACCCTGGTCGAGTTCGACAGCAAATTGCGGGCCGACGAGGTTCTGCAGCGCAAGCTGCGCAGCCTGTCCAATGTGGACATCATCGTCAGCGCACAAAGCACGGAGGTGCTTGGCGACGGACAGAAAGTCACCGGATTGGTCTACAAGGACCGGACCGACGGCACGATGCACAACCTGGATCTGGAAGGCATCTTCGTGCAGATCGGCCTGCTGCCCAACACCGAATGGCTCAAGGGGACCCTGGAGCTTTCGGCTCGTGGCGAAATCGTCATTGACGAGCGTGGCCAGACTTCCTTGCCCGGCGTGTTTGCCGCAGGCGACGCCACCACGGTGCCGTACAAGCAAATCGTCATCGCAATGGGCGCCGGGTCAACCGCCGCACTGAGCGCTTTCGATCATCTGATCCGCAGCCCGCTGGCAGTCGCCGAGCCGGTCGAGGAAGCCGCCGTCGCGTGACGGTCACCGCACAACGGCCAGTTACCGAACAGGCTCACCGGTACCCCGACCATCGCGCCGCCACGCCTTGCACGACCTCGACGCAATCGCAGGAAGGAGGTACCACGGCTGGATCAAGGCACCGATAGCAAATGAAAAGGGGCGGCCAATTGGCCGCCCCTTTCATTTCCAGCCTGGCAACCCTCAAGGATTGCCGCAGCCGGTTACTTCTTGGCGAACAGATGCTCGACGCTGGCGCGCTCTTCGCGCAGCTCCTTGGCGGTGGCGTCCATGCGGGCACGGGAGAACTCGCTCACCGGCAGGTCCTGGACGATCTCGTAATTGCCGTTCTTCACGGTCACCGGGTAGCCATAGATCACACCCGGTGCGATGCCGTAGGAACCGTCGGACGGAATGCCCATCGAGACCCAGTCACCCTCAGCCGTGCCCATCGCCCAAGTGCGCATGTGGTCGATTGCCGCCGACGCCGCCGAGGCCGCCGACGAAGCGCCGCGCGCCTTGATGATGGCCGCGCCGCGCTGCTGCACGGTCGGGATGAATTCGCCTTCGTACCAGGCCTGATCGACCAGGCTGAGCGCCGGCTTGCCGTCGACCGTGGTCTGCGACAGATCCGGGTACTGGGTGGAGCTGTGGTTGCCCCAGATCGTCATCTTCTTCACGTCAGTGTTGTGCTTGCCGGTCTTCTCGGCCAGCTGCGCCTTGGCGCGGTTGTGGTCCAGTCGCACCATCGCGGTAAAGCACTTCGGGTCAAGATCCGGTGCGTTCTGCTGCGCAATCAGCGCATTGGTATTGGCCGGATTGCCGACAACCAGCACCTTCACGCTGCGCTTGGCGTGATCATTGATCGCCTTGCCCTGCGGACCGAAGATCGCACCATTCGCCGCAAGCAGGTCCTTGCGCTCCATCCCCGGACCACGCGGGCGGGCACCCACCAGCAGCGCGTAGTCGACGTCCTTGAACGCGACATTCGCATCGTCGGTGGCGACCACGCCGGCCAGGGTCGGGAACGCACAATCGTTCAATTCCATGACCACGCCTTGCAGCGCCGGCAGTGCCGGAGTGATTTCCAGCAGGTGCAGGATGACCGGCTGGTCCGCGCCCAGCATGTCGCCGGCGGCAATACGGAACAGCAAGGCATAACCAATCTGGCCGGCGGCGCCAGTGACGGCAATTCGAACGGGGGCTTTCATTGTTTGATCTCCGGGAATGGGGGACAAGAAGGAAAAATCGGAAGCGAGGGCCGGGTCTTGGATTCCGACTCCCATTGGCGATTCACGGGTTCAATTCAGTTCTGCGAAAAATTCAGCAACACGGTCAAGTCCCGGCTGCAATTGCGCCAACGGACAGGTATACGAAATGCGCAACGCCCGCGGCTCACCAAACGCGGAGCCCGGGACGCAGGCGACACCCTTGGCCTGCAGCAGCGCCGCGCAAAACTCGACGTCATTTGTAATCGCGTGACCGTTATGGCTTTTGCCAAACGCGACCGAGATATCCGGGAACGCATAGAACGCACCTTGCGGGCGCGGGCAGACGACACCGGGAATCGCCGATAAAGCGGCGAACACGATGTCACGCCGCTCGGCAAATTCCGCGCATCGGGCCGCCGGAACATCTTGCGGACCACCGAGAGCGGCCACGGCCGCCGCCGTGATCACTTCTGGAAGGCTGGTGATGTGATTGGAGTTGAGCGTGGCGATTGCCTTGGCGATCGACTCCGGCCCGGCCAGCAAACCTACGCGCCACCCCGGCATGCCATAGGTCTTGGACAGCGAATCGACAAAAATCACGCGCTCGCGCAACTCGGGCCGCGCGAACACGAAATGGTGGTAACCGATGCCGTCGAACACCATGGAGTTGTAGATATCGTCGGTGATCACCCAGGTGTCCGGGTGCCGGGCCAGCACATCGGCCAGCGCAGCGATTTCCGTACCGGTGTAGACCATGCCCGTCGGGTTGGACGGATTGTTGAACAGGAACACCTTCGGCTTGCGCGCCAGCGCGGCATCAAGCTGCGCCGGAGTGAGCTTGTAATTTTGCTCAGGCCCACAGTGCATCACATGGGTCTTCGCGCCAATGATGTCGGCGATGTCGTGGTACGTGGTCCAGTACGGTGCCGCAAAACAGATCTCGTCGCCGTCATCGAGCAGTGCTTCGGCAAGGTTGTACAAGACCTGCTTGGCGCCGATGCCGATGCACAGGTTCGACCGCGTATACCCACGGAATCCCAGTGCCTCGATGTGCTTCAAAAAGGCATCCCGCAATGCATCGGACCCACGGTTGCTGCCGTACTGACCCGAATCGTGCGACAGCGACTCGCGTGCCGCGGCGTAAACATGCTCGCCAGGTAGAAAATTCGGTACGCCGATGGAGAAGCTGATGATGTCGCGGCCAGCAGCTTTCAGCTGCTTCGCCTTCTCGGCAATCACCATGATCGCGCTGGGTTTGGCGCGACCGACTCGCTGGGCAAGCTGGGGCATGGTTGTCTCACGCAGGGGGAAGCAAAGGCGCCCATTTTATCACGTCACCCAGGCCCAGCGCTGCCTGCCAGGCTCCGCAAGCCTGCCGCGCGACCCGCCACCGCTGCACCCACGGATTTGCCAATCGCCTCGCCGGGCCCGCACAAACAAAGCCGCCGGCTTGTGGCCGGCGGCTTTATCGAGTCATCGCACATGGCTTAGCCGCGCTGGTCGAGAACGTCGTTCCACTCTTTCACGCGATCAGCCTGCGCCGCCAGCAACGCGTCAACATCACCCTCGACGGTGACCTTCTCGATCGTGTCGCCCTGCTCGATGGCATTGACCACGTCCATGTCGGCGCTATCGAGCACCTCACCGAAGACGCTGTGCTTGCCGTCCAGCCACGGCGTCGGGCCATGGGTGATGAAGAACTGGCTGCCATTGGTGCGCGGACCGGCATTGGCCATCGACAGCACGCCAGGTTTGTCGTGACGCAGTGACGGGTTGAATTCGTCTTCGAACTTGTAACCGGGACCGCCGCGACCACTGCCCTCGGGGCAACCGCCCTGGACCATGAAATCGGCGATAACGCGGTGAAATGACAGGCCGTCGTAGTAACCACGCCTGGCCAGGTTGACGAAGCTGGCGACCGTGACCGGCGCCTTGTCGTCGTGCAGACGCAGGTGGATCGGGCCGCGGTTGGTGGAAAAGGTGACTTGGATGGTCATCGTGAATCCTCGGGATTGAAAGCCGTTCCGCGCCGATTTCCAGCGCAGGAACGGTCAAGAATAACCCAGCCGATGCAGCGCGAGCGCATCGCTGTCAGTCGGCCCGGGGCCACAGGGGCCACCAGGCTAATCCAGCCCCAGCATGCTGCGATCCAACCGGCCAGCTCCCCGCGGTTGCGCCATCGGCGTCGGAACCCTGGAAGGCCAGGCCGCCCGCTCATACAAGTGTGCCCACAAGCGGTCCAGCGCCGCGTAGCCGTACGGCAGCAACGGCACATGGCGTTCGCCGAATCCTGGCAAGGCGAGGAACGCGTCGAAGTGTTGGGCGTGCGGCACTTTCCAATAGATGGGTTGGCGTCCTTCATCGCGAAACCACGTCACGTACGGTTCGGAACTGAACGCCGTGGGCAACAGGCCGTCGCTGGCGCCGTGCACAACCCAAAGTGGCAGGTCCCGCCGCGGCAACCGCGCCGCGGTCGCAGCCACCGAAGCGTGCAGCGCCTGCGATTCATGATCGTCACCAGTCCACAGCGCGCGCAGGCACTCGCTGCCGACCAGAGCCGGGTCAGTTGAGACATTGACACCACCGAACAAGCCGATGCCATTGCCTGGCGGAATACCCGAGCCATCGGCCCACCATGCCGCCTTGGCCGCAGCGTCTGGCAACCCGGGTTGACCACCTGCGCCAGACGCCGCATAACGAAAGCCGCAGGGCATGTCACTCGCACCGCGACGCAGATAGGACGACGCGTAGCCGGCCGATACGACGCGCCACAGATCGAATGCTGTCGAACTGGCCGCCGTCGCCATCGCCTCGTCCGTCCAACCTCGCGCAAGCAGATAATGCCGCGCCTGTTCGGCCTGTTTTTCCACCGTATTGCCGCTGAGCTTGCCTTGCGCACGCAGGCTGGCGCAGCGAACAGACCAGGCCGGCAGCGCCGCGCCAAGCGGCCCGCGCGCCAACGGCGTCGACGCAAACGATGGTGCACTCAACGCACACGGCAACCAGATGGCTGCCTCGGTGGCGTAGTCATACAGGGGACGGCCACGATTCTCCACGTGCACATTGGGCTCCAGCGCCACCACCCCGGCAAGAAGCCGTCCACTGTCGAGCCCGGCCGCCTGCAGCACGGCCCCGCCGCCGTTGGAAAGTCCCGTGGCAATGATCCGGGTGTTTTGCGGTGTGAAGGGTGCCTCCGCCGGAAAAGCTCGATCGAGCATAGCCAGGCCGAAGCGTGCCGCCTGGATGACATGCCGGCCCCAATCAGCCTCGGGGTTGTCGCCTGAATGCATGTGCTTGACGGCTATGCCGGCACCGGCAGCTGCCCGCGCCGGCTCAAATTCCAGGGGTGTATCACCGCGGCCTGCACGCCGCCCATCCAGCGCCACGCCACTGTCATCGGCATAGTCGAAATAGCCGGCGCCGGTGCCCTTGTCGGTATAGGCCACGGCGCAGCCGCGCGGCAAACCCCAGGCGCCCGCCAACGCGATAGCCCCGTAGATGCCGCGCGAGCCGGATGAAGCGGTCACCACCAGGCAACGCTTCTGCCGGTCGAATTGGTCCGGCAACTGCAGCAGTACGCGATGCGGCGCGCGGGCGCCCTGGATGCGTGCGAACGCCTGATACTCGCGCCCGGGAATGTCCGGCACCCCGCCGTAGACATCGCCATAGCCACCCAGCGGCCCCAGGTCGGCGATGCCCTTCCAACTGGCCTGGATCGCCCTGCGCCGCAGCTCCCCGGCGCTGGGCTCCAGCGAATTGGCGAAGGGCGACGGCAGACCCGCAAGACCAGCCAACCCCAGTCCCGCGCTGAGCAAATCATCGTGGCCCCGATGCTCCGTCACCTGCACCACGCCAAGGTCCAGCTCACCCATTTCCGATTCCCGGCTCGCCGGATTGCCGGCACAAGCCGACAGCATGACCGAAACCAGCAGCGATGCGAGCAGCCCGCGGGAACGGCAATTCGAATTCGTCATGCAGTCACCTTAGCAACCGTGCCGCGGCGTGCCATCGTACAAAAGTCCGACGGCCCGGCAGGCCGCCAACATCGGCGTCGCCATGCCGGCGTATGGGAATCGACGCAGCCAGGGCGCGCGACCCGAACGGGGCGTCCGTGATCGGGCGCCCCGGCTCAAGCCATCGCGCACACGCGGTTACTGGTTGACGATCCTGGGATCACAGGGAACCGTGACGTCCGCCGCCTCGTCCCTGACGGTCACCTTGTAGTTGGCTACCTGCACCACCGTGTTCAGATTCTGGATGACCGCCACCTTGACCGCGTTCGGATTGAGCCAGGACAACTGTTCGCCGGTGTCGTCGGTGAAACTGACATCATCGATGCTGTAGCCCGAACCGTTAGCGAGATGAACATTGACGGTCACCCGCCCGCGTGTCTTGAAGATCACGTCACCTCCCTTCCCCTCGCCACCGCTGTACCGATAGCTGTAGGTGGCTCCGTTGGAAGCGGTCGTGTCGGTATAGCCGTCCGAACCATTGGACGGGGTGTTGTGCACATCAAGTGTTATCCGCGGACCAGCCGACGATGCGGCCACGCCCAGCGCGAACACAATTCCCGACAGCAGGATGACGAGACACGCCAACGCGCGTCGGAACGGCCGGCCTTTGGCATCCGGAAGCGGTGGTCGGATGGACCGAATGTTGCGTGGGTCCTGCGGATGGTTGCGTACGATTGCCATGATTCACTCCTGCACATGCCTATGCCATCACACCGAAGGTGCGACCGCGATTACCGGCGTAGAGGAACTACAGCCTGAGCGCGAGCCGGAGCACGCAAAGGAGGCGACACTGAAACCAATTCGGAGCGGCGGGCAACGGCCAGCGGTGGCCAACCGAACAGGGGCACGTAGCCCATGGCCGACAACAACGCCTGTCCCCGCGCCGCTTCGGCAGCGTCCCCGCGCAGCAGCGACAGACGCACCCATGGATCAAGTACTCGCCAGTATCGGGAGTTCACCACACGAGGGGCGAGCGCCGCATGCGTGGCGGCTAGACGGGCATCGGCCTTGGCCGTACGTCCGGCCGCCGCATCCGCCATGGCGAGGGCAATCTGGCTCATGCCGAGGAACTCAGAATGCGGTCCCGTGGGCGACGCATCCTCCTTTTCCAGAAGCAACCGCAAAGCGTGTGCAGCTCGGTCGGCGGCTGGCCCGTCACCCTCCTGGAGGGCCACCCGGACGCTTAGCGTCTGGGCCAGGATGACGTCGCGTCGAACGATCCGGTTGTCGGAGACACTTTTCTCCAACCCCTCAATCAGTGGCCGTGCCGAAGCAAGATCCCGGTTTGCGGCAGCCATCTTCCCCGCACCCACCCGCGCCGCCGCGCGCATGGTCAGCGCCCTGAGGTAGGCGTCTCCCCAGTCCCGGTTTGAGGGATCCTGTGCGACCAGCAAGCGCATGCGATCGACAGCGGCCGAAGCGAGCGCCTCGGCCCGGCCATGGTCTCCGAGCACCCGTACCATTTCCGACAGCATCAACTGGGCGCTGGACCACTCCAACTTCCAGCGTGGGTCTCCCGATTGGGCCTTGGCAATTTCGCGCAAGGTGTCCGCCTTGCTCGCCAACATGGCCTCGGCCCCCACCAGGTTTCCGGACCGTTCCTCCACGGTGCCTTGCCACGATATTTCATCGGCCAGGTCGAACTGCAACTGGACATTGGACGGGTCGGCGGCAGCCATGTCGGCAAGCACCTGGCGCGCGCGTGCAAATCCTTCGCCGGCAACCGCAAGTTGTCCCCGCTCGAGCGCAACCACGGCCAGGCTGTGGTCACCGTAAACCAGCTCGTGCTGCCAATCGATACGATGTGAATCGATGGCAAAAACCTCGCGGCAGGTATCCCGATAACGCGTGAACCACACCTGCGCCTGGTCGAGATCGCGACTTTGCAAATACACAAAACCGATCCAGTACTCGGCTTGGCCGCGGTCAAACAAGCGGGCGCCATCGCGCGGGTGACGCTCAGCCAGCGATTTCGAACGCGCATACGCGCTGCGGAAGTTCGCCAACGCCTCCTGATAGCGGCCCTGGCTGAGCTGAACTTGCCCAAGTTGAGTCAGCGCCTGAGCCAGTTGTTCCAGCGTCGTGTCGGTCATGTCGCGCGCATCCAGGCTGGCGAAATAACCCAGCGCCTTGTCCCCGACACTGTCCAGGACATCGAGCCGTCCCACTTTCTCCAACTTCTGGTGCAGGTCGCCCAGCATGAAGACGATCAGGTCCTCGGCCTGCATCTGCCGCCGCTCCGCATCGTTGCGGGCAATCCATGCGGTTGCCGCAAGACCCAGCGCCAGTGCCATCCCGCCCAGCGAAGCCACCACGGCTGTCAACATACGGCGGTAGCGCCGCTGAGCCTCGCGCCGCCGAAGCGTATCGAGGTCAATCCCGAGCAATCCGGCCACCAGCTTGATTCGGGCCAGCGCCCGCCCGTCGCGGCCTGGGCGGATGTCTGCCGCGATCGGCTCGGCCGGGCGCTCACCGAGCTGCCCGTCAGCTTCCACTTCGAAGCGCAGTGCGGGCGCAAAGCACTCACGCTCATCGCCGGCATGGGGTTCACCGTCAACGATCAGGCAATAGATCCGATGGCCGCGACCGAGTCGCTTGAACGCCAGAATTTCTTCGTTGACCCAGCGGGAACGGGCCGCCTCCGGCGAGCAGACCACCAGCAGCGCATCGGAGTCATTCAGCGCCCCCTGCAGACGATCGGCCAGGGCTCCGGCGCTGGCGAGCTCCTCCTTGTCGCGGAAAATGGGCTGGATACGGTCCGGTACCTGACCGAACTCGCCTCGTGCGCCGCGCAGCCGCCGAGGTACTCGATAACGTTCCAGACTGGCATGCAGCCACGCGCAAATTCGCGCGTCACTGTGGCTGTAACTGATAAACGCCAAGTAGCGCCGCCGAGCGCCGGCAACGGAAAATTCGCGATGGCTGTGGACGTCAATGGCAGATGGCTCCTCGTAAAGCGATCAGAATCCGGCCAACACCCGTGGCGTCGACATCAATTCTGGCTCACATCGGCTTCCGCACTCGATGAACCGCTGCCCCGGCCAAGCGCAACACTTCACCAAGCCATCACGGCCTTCCCCGCTGCAAATGAATGAGAGTAGCCAGCCGTTGCGACGGGCACGCCCCACACATCACACCGCCCCTGCGGGAAAGACCCGGTCGATCCGCTGCTCTGACCGAACCGGGCTGCCACCCGTGATGACTTCCGCACCCATCATACACACCACAATTGGCGACGCACGCGCCTCGTTTGTCTGCGTCGCCCGGGCTCAACGGCATTCACGCGAACTCGACGAAACGGGCCGGGCCCGCTAACTTCAGTCGGATGACCAGCCTGCTGATTGCCGATGACCACCCGCTGTTTCGTGCCGCGCTGCGCCAGGCTGCCAATGCATGCTTGCCCGACTGCCAATTCAACGAGGCCGCTGACCTGACCGAAGTCCTGGTTGCGCTCGGCGCACGGCCGGAGACCGATCTGGTTCTGCTCGATCTGCACATGCCTGGAAGTCGAGGCCTGTCCGGCCTTGCCGCACTGCGCGCTCAGCACCCGGGCGTTGCTGTGCTGGTCGTTTCGGCCCACGACGAGCCGCGCATCGTGCGCCGGGTGCTCGACCACGGTGCCGCCGGATTCATCCCCAAGAGCAGCAGCCCCGCCGAGATCGGAGCAGCCATCCGCAGCGTCCTCGACGGCGGCTCCTGGCTACCGCCCGGCCTGGTCGACGCCGTCGCAGCGGTCCGGACCGACCCGGCTGACAGCGACCTGGCCCGCCGCCTGGCCCACCTCACCGAACAGCAGTCCCGCGTGCTGGGGTTGCTCGCCGAAGGCTTGCTCAACAAGCAGATTGCCGACCGGCTGGACATCGGTGAGCGCACGGTCAAGGCGCACGTCACCGCGATCTTCGAAAAGCTGAAGGTACGCAATCGAACCCAGGCGAGCATGCTGTTCAAGTCACTGGAGCTGGGCGAGCCCGGACGCATCGACTGAAGGCCACCCACTTCCCGAAATGCCATCCCGGGCGCGCCGGGGCAACCGATGGAATCGGCGGGCCTCTCAGGACGATCCCGTCCCGCGCGACAGCAGCAGTCCAACCCGTTGCAACGTCTGCCGCAGGGCCAGCGGCTTCAACGGCTTGTACAGCACGCCCAGACCTGCGTTGAGCAGGCGTTGCCGCAGCTCGCCGTCGCGGTCGGCGGTCAACATCACCGTCGGCACGGCGGCGTTCCGTTCTTGTAACTGCCGCCACACGTCCAGCCCGGTCTGGCCATCATCCAGATGATAATCAAGGATGTTCAGATCCGGCCGCCACGGTGCCGCCAGCGCCTGCGAGGCGTTGCGCGCGGTATGTACTTGCCAGCCCCAGCTCACCAGCAGGCTGCTCAACGCGGCCAGCGCCGCCGGCTCGTTGTCCAGCACCAAGGCGCGCCCGACCGGCAAGGGCCGCATGAAATCCGTCACGTTCGCCGTTCGCGGTGCCGGCGCCGCCAGCGGCACAAGAAGGTCGAATACGCTGCCGTGGCCGGGCCAGGAACGCAAACCCAGTCGATGACCGAGCAGGTCCGCCATGCGCTGCGCGATCGACAAGCCAAGCCCCAGCCCCTGCCCGCCCGCGCTACTGCCACGGCGGAATTCCTGAAAGATCAGCTGCTGTTCTTCGCGCGCAATCCCCGGGCCGCTGTCCCAGACTTCCACGCGCAACTGATCGCCGCAGCGACGCACACCCAACAGCACGCGGCAATGCTCGGTGTGGCGCACCGCGTTCGACAGGAAATTCTGCAGCACGCGGCGCAGCATTTGCGGATCGGAGCGCACCCACGCGCGGGTGTTCACCACATCCAGGCGCACCCCATGATCGTGTGCAATCGCGCGAAATTCCGCCGCCAGCGGATCGAGTACCTCGGCCAGGGGGAAGGCGCGCGCTTGCGGATGCAGGCGACCGCCTTCGAGCCGGGCCACGTCGAGCAAACCGCTGAGCAGGCCTTCGGTGGCGGCCAGTGCACCATTGAGATGCTGGGCGGTCTCGGAATCGGCCCCGCGTTCAATCAACGAATGGGCGAACAGCTGCGCCGCGTGCAGCGGTTGCATCAGGTCGTGGGTGACGGCGGCAAGGAAACGACTCTTCGCCTCGTTCGCACCTTCGGCCTCGGCGGTCGCCACAGTCAGCGCACGAGTGCGCTCGTCCACGCGGAGTTCGAGCGTCTCATTGACGCGTTTGAGCGCCGCCTCCGTCTGGCGGAACGCGGTGACGTCGGTGAAGGTGGCGACGAAACCGCCGCCGGGCATCGGGTTGCCGCGGATCTCGACCACGGCACCGTTCGGGAAACGCCGCTCCGACAGGTGCCTCGTCCCGCTGCGCATGTGCGCCAGCCGCCGTTGCACCCGTGCTTCCACTTCACCCGACCCCAGCACACCATGCTCGATGTTGTAGCGAGTCAGATCGCCTACCGGCCGCCCGATCTGCAACAGCTCAGGAGGGTAGTCAAACAGCCGGGCATACGGCGTATTCCACGCCACAAGGCGCAGGTCGGCATCCACCACACAAATGCCCTGGCTCATGTTCTCCAGCGCCGCTTCCAGCACACGCTGGTTGAAGCGCAGATCCTGCGCGGCCTCGCCCACGATCGCGGCGACGGTCTCGAGTTCATCGCGCCCCTGGCTGTGCACGACCTCGAGCAGGAGGCGCGCCGACGCCGCACCAATCACCGCCGCCAACTCCAGTTCCACCTCCGCAACCCTGGCGCCCCCGGCCAAGCCCACGTCGGAGCCGTCCGCGAACAGACGCTCGACCCGTTCTCGCGGTAGAAAGCGCGCCGCCAGTGCGCGCAACTCGACCACGCCGACATCGCCCACGCTCACCGCACGCGAAGCCCGTCCAAAGCGAGAACCGGCCACCGCCAGCATCACCACGATATTGACCAGCAGGCTGGCTGCCACCGCGCGGCCGAGCCGGCTCCAGTCGCCCAGTCCCAGCAAGTGATCCGGCGCCAACCAACGGATACCAAGTGAGCCGTCCTGCAGCCACCCGGCAGCCGACGGCAACAACATGGGCGACACGGTATAGACCCACGTCGCGGTGCCAGCCGCCAGCCCGGCCATCACGGCGCGCGAACCGAGCTGCGGCCGATACATCGCCGCCAGCAGCGCCGGCGCCAGCCCGGCCAGCGCGGAAAACGACACGGCACCAATGTCAGCCAGTGCTTCGTTGCGCGCCAACACACGGCTGTACGCCCACGCCAGCAGGATCACCACCAGGATCGCCACCCGCCGGTAGTTCAGCAATTCCCCGCGCAGGTCACCCCGTTCGTCGCGGCCCCAACCGGCATGCACGCGCAACGGCGCCACGAAGTGATTGACCACCATCAGGCTCAACGCCAATGTCGCGATCACCACCATGCCGGTAGCCGCGCTGAGCCCCCCCAGGAAAGCGACCAGCGCCAGCCCATGCTCGCCGCGGGCAAGCGGCAACGCCAACACATACATGTCCGACGACACGCCGATCGGCCCAAGCAGGGCATCGCCCAACCTGGCCAGCGGCAGAATCGGCAGCGAAATCAGCAGCAGGTACAACGGAAACAGCCAACGCGCGGTACGCAAATGGCCGTCGTCCCGGCACTCAACGATGCCGGCGTAAAACTGATGCGGCATGGTAAACATGGCCAGTGCGCCGAGCAGGATCAGCGCCGGGAAGCCGCCGCTGTCCGGCAACGCCGGCGGGGTGGCCGGGAGTGCAACCGGCACGGTGGTGAACAGCAAGCTGCCCAACGCCAGCATCGCGGCAAGCTTGAACAATGACTCGAATGCCATCGCCAGCACCAGGCCGCGGTTTTGCGCCATGGTCGACGCGCGCCGCGTCCCGAACAGCATGGCGAATACGGCCATCAGTAGCGCCACGTATAGCGCACTGTCCTGCCACGGATCTGCTTCGGACAGTCGCCCTTGGCTAAGGATGCCGTAGCTCATCGCCACGGCCTTCAGCTGCAGGGCGATGTACGGCACGATGCCGACCACGACTACCGCGGTGACCAGCGCCGCCAGGCCCGAGTGGCGCCCCAGTCGCACGGCGATCAGGTCAGCCAGCGAGCCGGCGTTGTATTCGCGCACCAACTGCACCATGCGGCCCAGAAACTTCAGCGCGAGCAGGTACATCAGAATCGCCCCGACAAACGTCGGCGGCAGCCACCAGCCCGAGCGACTGGCCTGGGTCACGGTGCCGTAGAAGGTCCACGAGGTGCAATGGATTGCCAGCGACAACGCGTAGACGATCGCCCAGCGCTTCGCGAATAGCTGCGGCCGCCGTTCGCCCAGCAGTGCCACGCCGAACAACAAGCCGAGCCAACACAAGGCAGCGACTGCAATGACGCCGGTGCTCAGCATGGGAGATTCCGGCCAAAGCGGCAGCCAACCGCCTTCCTCTCGCCACCACCCCGGCTGATTGACTGGCCCACCGACTTCAATCGCGGAGTCTTGATATCACTCGACAGCGAGAAGCCCTCGTCCTCCGGCGAAAGGCGAGTCACTGTGAATGAGGCCAGGAACTCGCGCACCGGGCGACGCCCCGCCATCAGTGCGCGGCTGGCAGGCCCAGAGCGCGCACCGCGTTCACCAGCCAGCGCAACTGCACACCTTGGCGGCTGTCGTAGTTGGCTCCGGAATAGCCCCACCAGTCCCAGCATGCTTGCGGATTCAAAGGCGCGAAACTCGCACGGGTTTGAGGATATAACACGGCCACGTGGTAAACATCGGCCCAGCGGTTGAAGCCTGCGTCGTGGACAAACGCCTCGCCCACCGCATCGGCATTCTGCTTGCAGCCGTGAAACGCCACCATCAGCCCGCATGGCTTGCCCGCGAGGCAATCCGGCGGCAGGTAGACATAGCCGGTGTCCGCCATGAAGGCGTCAGCCCCACCGGGACGTAGTGCGTTCTGATTGAACGCGCGCAGCTCGCCGCGCGCCTCGCTCGCCACGCTGCCGGGCTGGCCAAACATCTGCGCAAAGATCTCGCCGGCGGCATCGAAACCGCAGCGGCCGAGATACGGCGCCGCAGACTGGTCGCAATCGTCGCCGAGGCCCGCTACGGGCAAGTTGTGGGCAAACGGCCGCTGGCCGTCGTCGTGCACCTGCATGCCCTGCAGACCGGGCGTGTCGTCGCGCAACTGCTCGTAGAAGCGGGCTCCGGCCTCGGCCACCACCGGCGACACCACCGCGTCACCCGTGCCATGCAGCAAATAGACGTGGGCGTTGGCCAGCTTCGCCAGAACGCCGATCTCGCCGCTCGCCGAGCGGCTGACGGCACGGCTCACCAACGCCCCGACATCCGGTATCGGCTCACCTTTCATGCAGGTACCGAGCGCGGCCTCGAGTTTGCCGCCGGCACAGCCATACGGCCCGCCGGCGACCAGAGAAGCATTGGGAAACAGCTCCGGGTAGGCCATTTGCACCTGCCCGGCCATGTACGCACCCGAGGAGAGGCCGACCACGGCGGTGCGCGTCGGATCCAGTTTCAACGCCGGAAGACTCGATGCACCCTCGCTGGCACAAGCGCCGCCCGCCACCGTGAAGAGTGCCAGCCAAAGCAGGCGGGTGATCGTTCGAGTACTCATCAGCCCACTCCGTCCATCAGTTTGTTCTGAGGCTCCAGCAGGACGGACACATCCGCCCTGCTGGAGACGGTTCAGAAGTTATAGCGCACGTTGGCGTACCAGTTCCGCGGCATGCCGTAGTATGCCGTGCGGATGTTGCCGACGCTGGAGAACTCCTGGCCGTCGGTCTTGTAGACCTTGTCGCCCAGGTTGCGGACGCCCGCACGAATCTGCCAGCTGCCATCAGCCGAGTCGTAGACACCGAACAGGCCGGTCACCGAGTAGGCCTTCTGGCTCAGCGCGGCATAGTTGTCCACGCTCAGCCAGGTTTCGCCGCGATAGGACCAGTCGGCACCGAGGGTAATCGCACTGCCGTCTCCCATGCCGAACGTCTGGGTCGCCGCCAGGCGCGAAGTCCAGCTGGGCGAGAACGGCACGTGATCATGCAGACTCGGATTGAACAGCGGGTCGCTGGGATCGAGCCGGTGGTCGACAAATTTCGCGTAGCGGGCATTCAGGTAACCGACCTGGGCAGCCAGGAGGGTGCCCTGGCCGAGAATGGCGACACCTTCAATTTCGATGCCGTCCATCTTCAACTTGGCCGCGTTGATCACCGGGAACGCGAAGGTCGGCGTGACCGATCCGGGGTTCTGCACCTCGGACACGCGTGCCTGGAAATCGGTGTAGTCGCTGTGGAAAGCCGCCAGGTTCGCCTGCAGCCGGTTGTCGGCCGAGCGCCACTTCATGCCCAGTTCGTAGGTCCACACGTACTCGGGGTTGTATTCCGCACTACGCGTCTCGGCCGCCGTGTTGGCGCGACCATTGAAACCACCGGATTTGAAGCCGCGGCTGGCCGAGGCATAGGCCATGGTTTGCGCGTCCAACTGCTTCTGCAGGCTGACAGTCGGAGTCCACGCATTCCAGCGTTTGTTCGCGTTGAATGCCACCGTTTCGTTCAAGACACCAAATGGCACCCCCCAGAACGTGCTGGTGCTGCGGTCATAGTCCTTGTGGTCGCTGCTGTAACGCAGTCCCGTGGCCAGGGTCCATCTCGGCACGAATTCCCAGTTCACGTGACCGAAACCGGCGTAGGTGGTCGTGGTGAGATCATCGTCGATGGTGCGCAGGAAGTTGATCCGCGTGCCGGCCAACGCGAACAGGTCGCTGGCATACGCTTCCTGGTGCGAGGGTACGGTCTCGCGCAGGTAGTACGCACCGTAGACTGCCTGCAGGTTGCTGCCGTTGTCGTACTGCAGCTGGAATTCCTGGCTGGCCTGCTTCTGGTTGAACTTGACCAGCACATCGCCCAGCTCGAACTGGGAGGCGTCGATGTCGATGTAGGAATTGCTGTCGAGCTTGCGGAATGCGCTGATGCTCTTGAGGTGCCAGCGGTCGGACAGCTTCCAGTTCATATTCAGCGCCGCGCCGCCATGTTTGAGGTGCTGGCCCTTGTCGGGGCTGAACGAGGTGCGCGTCTTGAAGTCGTACTTCTTGTCCGGCGTGGGTGTGTGCAGCGGTATCGACCCGAGCACGAGATCGGTCCGCCTTAGCGTGGACACGGGCTGGCCAAGGGTCAGCCCTGTATCCATCTTGGTGTAATCCAGGCTGAGAACCGCGTCGAAGTCATCCGACGGGTTGTAGCGCAGCTTGCCGCGCACCGCCTTGGTGTTTTCATCGTTGTATTTGTGCCCGGTCGACGGGTCAGTCACGTAGCCGTCGGTTTGCGTCACCGCGCCGGCAATGGACGCCGACCACGCACCAGCCAGTGGCCCACCCAGGTAGAACTTGCCCTCGCGACGGCCGAAATTGCCGAAGCCAGCTTCAACCGATCCCTCGGTGTTCGCTGGCGGGTTCTTGGTCACCACCTTGACCGCGCCGCCGGTAGAGTTCTTGCCGTACAAGGTTCCCTGCGGACCACGCAGCACCTCGACGCGTTCGACGTCGAACAGACTGATCAGCGCACCCTGGATGCGCGAGTAGTAGACGTCGTCGACATACATGCCCACGCCGGGGTCGAAGGTCTGCAAGGCGTCCGGCTGGCCGATGCCGCGGATGAAAATATTGACCGCCGAAGAAGAACCGCGACCTTGCACGATGTTCATGTTCGGCACCGCGCCCTGCAAGCCGTCGATGCTGTTCGCCTGCAAGTCCTTCATGTCGTCACCGCTGAAAGCAGTGATCGCCACAGGCACCTTTTCCAGCGATTCGTCGCGGCGCCGCGCGCTCACCGTCACCTCCTGCAACTCCTTGGCCTCGGCCTGCTTCGCCGCGGTCGGTTTGTCTGCGGCCTCCGCACTCGTCTGCTGCGCGTGCAGCGGCGCGATAAATGCCAGACCAAGAACCAGACCGATCGCCGAACTCAGATGCGTACGTTTCATGACGTCCCCTTGCAGTGGATGCATCGCTCGTGCGAATGCCGATGGCACCGAGAGTAGGCGGCCAGCGATGCCGGCAGCACTTGTACCTTCGTACAGTGCCGCTGCCACGGGGCCGTCCGGGATACTCGATGCCTGTCGCAATGGGAGATTGATGGATGGCATTCCTGATCGTGCTGGCTGCGCTGTGCTTTCTGATGTTCGCAGCCTATCGCGGATACAGCGTCATCCTGTTCGCCCCCATCGCCGCCCTAGGCGCGGTGCTGTTGACCGATCCGTCGCTGGTCGCGCCGATGTTTACCGGCCTGTTCATGGACAAGATGGTCGGCTTCCTCAAGCTGTATTTCCCCGTTTTCATGCTCGGGGCGGTGTTCGGCAAGCTGATCGAGTTGTCCGGTTTCTCCAAGTCGATCGTGGCGGCCACCATCGGCCTGGTCGGACGCAGCCGCGCAATCCTGTCGATCGTGCTGGTTTGCGCGCTACTGACGTATGGCGGCGTGTCGTTGTTCGTGGTCGTGTTTGCGGTCTATCCGTTCGCGGCCGAGCTGTTCCGGCAGTCCGATATCCCCAAACGGCTCATTCCCGGCACGATCGCGTTGGGCGCCTTCACGTTCACCATGGACGCGCTGCCGGGCACGCCGCAGATCCAGAACATCATTCCCACGGCGTTTTTTGGCACCAACACCTGGGCGGCGCCGTGGCTTGGCACGATCGGGGGCGTGTTCATCCTGATTGCCGGGCTGAGCTATCTGAACTGGCGTCGACGCAAGGCTGCCGCCCGCGGCGAGGGTTACGGCACGGCACTGGTCAATGAACCGGAGCCTTTTGTGGCGACCCGGTTGCCGCACCCGCTGATCGCGCTGCTGCCGCTGGTGCTGGTCGGCGTGTGCAACAAGGTGTTCACCGACCTGATTCCGCGCGCCTACGGCGAGACCCATTCGTTCCTGCCCAGCGTGGTTGGCACGGCCCCGGCGGTGGTGCAGGAAGTCTCCCGGGTCGCCGCGATCTGGGCGGTCGAAGGAGCGCTATTGGTCGGTATCCTGTGCGTGCTTGTGTTCGCTTGGCGCGCAGTCACTGTCCGGCTGGCTGCCGGTAGTCAGGCCGCCGTCGGCGGTGCCCTGCTGGCGTCGATGAACACTGCCTCCGAATACGGTTTCGGCGCGGTCATCGCTGCCTTGCCGGGCTTCAAGCTGGTCGCCGACGCACTCCATTCCATCCCCAACCCGCTGATCAACGAGGCGGTGACCGTCACCGCGCTGGCCGGCATCACCGGCTCGGCCTCCGGCGGCATGAGCATCGCGCTCGGGGCCATGGCGGAAACCTTCATCGCCAATGCCCAGGCGGCGGGCATCCCGATGGAGGTATTGCACCGGGTCGCCTCCATGGCCTCCGGCGGCATGGATACCTTGCCCCACAACGGCGCCGTGATCACGTTGCTGGCGGTGACCGGGCTGACTCACCGTCAGGCCTACAAGGACATCTTTGCAATCACCGTGATCAAGACGCTGGCCGTGCTGGTGGTGATTGCGGCGTTCTACATGCTCGGCGTAGTCTGACGCTCCCCGGAGCTACTTCGCAGCGGTGCGAATCGGGCCAATTTGGCCTGACAGGTGAATCGACGATCGAAATGACGGGCATGTTGCGGCGCAACTCCGTATAATCGGTTAATTCGTCCTTCAAAACCTGCGTGACGGCCACTGCGCCGTCCAAGTTGATCCCATGTCCATCGAAAAATTGCGCAACATTGCCATCGTCGCCCACGTCGATCACGGCAAGACCACCCTCGTCGATTGCCTGCTCAAGCAGTCCGGCACGCTCAGTGAGCGCACCGTGCTGGCCGAACGCGTGATGGACTCGAACGATCAGGAAAAGGAACGTGGCATCACGATCCTGGCCAAGAACACGGCCATCACCTGGCGCGGCAATCGCATCAACATCGTCGACACCCCCGGACACGCCGACTTTGGCGGCGAGGTGGAGCGCGTATTGTCGATGGTCGACTCGGTGCTGATCCTGGTCGATGCGATGGACGGCCCGATGCCGCAAACGCGCTTCGTGACCCAGAAGGCGTTCGCGATGGGCTTCAAGCCGATCGTGGTCGTCAACAAGGTCGACCGTCCGGGCGCCCGCCCCGAGTGGGTCGTCGAGCAAGTCTGGGACCTGTTCGACCGCCTCGGCGCCACGCCGGAGCAGATGGATTTCCCGATCGTCTACGCCTCCGCGCTCAACGGCTACGCGGGCCTCAATGACGATGTTCGTGAAGGCGACATGACACCGCTGTACGAAGCGATCATGCAGCATGTCAGCAAGCCGGACGTGGATCCGGACGGCCCGTTCCAGATGCGCATCAGCCAGCTGGACTACAGCAGTTTCGTCGGCGTGATCGGCATCGGTCGCATCCAGCGCGGCACCCTGACCAAGGGCATGCCGGTCGCCGTGGTCGATCGCCACGGCAAGAAGCGCCAGGGCAAGGTGATGCAGGTGCTGGGCTTCCTCGGCCTGGAGCGGATCGAGGAAGACAGCGCCGAGGCTGGCGACATCGTGGCCATCTCGGGTATCGCCGACCTGACCATCTCCGACACGGTTTGCGCACTGGATACTCCGGAAGCGCTGCCCGCCCTGACCGTGGATGAACCCACGATTTCGATGACCTTCCAGGTCAACAACTCACCGTTCGCCGGCAACAAGGAACTGAGTGGCGGCAAATTCCTCACCAGCCGCCAGTTGCGCGAGCGCCTGGAACGCGAGCAGGTGCACAACGTGGCGCTGAAGGTCGAGGAAGGTTCCGACGCCGACAAGTTCCTGGTGTCCGGCCGCGGCGAGCTGCACCTGTCGGTGTTGATCGAGAACATGCGTCGCGAAGGCTATGAGCTGGCGGTATCGCGCGCGGAAGTGATCATCAAGGAGATCGACGGCCAAAAGATGGAGCCGATCGAGCAACTGGTGGTCGACGTGGAGGAAGTCCACCAAGGTGCCGTGATGGAACGGCTCGGCGCGCGCAAGGGTCAGCTCAAGAACATGGAGTCCGATGGCAAGGGGCGGGTGCGTCTGGACTACGAGATCCCGGCGCGAGGCCTGATCGGCTTCCAGAACCAGTTCAAGACCCTGACCCAGGGGACGGGCCTGCTGTTCCATGTGTTCGACCATTACGGTCCGAAGGAAGAAGGCCAGATCGCGAAGCGCCTGAACGGCGTCATGATCGCCAACGCCAGCGGTACCACTCCGGCCTACTCGCTCGGGCCGCTGCAGGAGCGTGGCAAGCTGTTCGCCGCCGAGGGCGACCACGTCTATGAAGGTCAACTGGTCGGCATCCACGCCAAGGACAACGACCTCACCGTCAACGTGATCAAGCCCAAGCCGCTGACCAACATGCGCGCCTCCGGCAAGGACGACGCGATCCAGTTGACGCCGGCGATCAAGTTCACGCTGGAACAGGCGCTGGACTTCATCGACGACGACGAGCTGGTCGAGATCACCCCGAAAGAGATCCGCCTGCGCAAGAAGCATCTCACCGAGAACGACCGCAAGCGCGCCTCGCGCGGCTGATCCGGCGTAGCACAGCGTGCAAAAGGCCGCCTTCGGGCGGCCTTTTGCGTCAACGCGTTCCACTTGCCTGCCGCTCCAGCTACCCGCCAGGGCGGCATGGACACCAGCCGGTTTCCTGCGGCTGCGAGGTCGCGCGTTGGCGGATCGGAAACGCCGGCCCGATCAGCGCCCGGGAGCTTTCCGGGCGGCCCCGGCCTTCGCGCCGCGAACGCGCAAGACCGGCAACTGCCGCGCCAGCTTGCGCAGCAGCTCGGCGAACGCCTGCAGATCATCGTGCCACGGTGAGGCGTCGCGCCAGTACAGTGCGATCTCGCGACCCGATGCCGCCCCTTTCAACCGCGCCAACGCGACATTGGGCATCGACGCCAGTCGCTCGCGCGCCAGTGCCGGCACCAGGGCGTACCCCCCACGCAGGCAAACCAGAGCCGCCAGGCTTTCCAGGCTCACGTCCTGCACGTGGCCATGCTCGATACCCTCGCTGGGCAAGCCATCGGCGTGATTCTCGGCCATCAGCGTGGCTTCGGCCGGATCGAGTTGACCCAGGGCAATGCTGTCGTGGCCGGCCAGCGGATGATCGGCGCGTAGCATCAGTTGCCACGGTTCGAAAAACAGCGGACGGGAGCGGATCCCACTGACTGCAGCCGCCGGCGGCGCCAGTACGGCGTCCAATTCGCCCTCATGCAGACGGCGCAACAGACCCCGCGGCGTGCCCTCGGAAATGCCCAGGCGGACACCGGGAAAATGCTGCGGGAAAGGCGCAATCAGATGAGGTAGCAGGTACGGCCCCAGCGACGCCGGTACGCCCAGCCGCAGCTCGCCACCAAAGGCCCATTCGCCGGCACGCGCCACCTGCTGCAGGTGTTCGGCCGACGCCAGCACCGCCGCAATCTGCTGCAACAGACGCTGGCCTCCGGCGGTCGGCACGATGCGCCGGCCGCCACGTTCGAACAACGGTGCGCCCAATGCCTGCTCGACCTTTTGCACCTGATGCGACAGACCCGATGGGCTGATATGCATCGCCCGCGCCGCGCTGTTGAAACTGCCGTGGCGGAGCACAGCTTGCACCAGCGCGAGATCGCGCAGCGACACGGCAGCCAGGTTCGTCGAAATCATCGAATGCAGCATGTCGTCAAAGGCGTTTGCGTGTTCGCTTCATCGGCCCCATCCTGTCCCGTGAGGTTGCCCCACCGGCACCACCACAGTGTACCTGCCCAACCCCTCAATCGGCGGTCCATCGGCCGCGGACGCGCCATCGGGCCAGTCCGTCCGGTTCGCGGCCAGTCCGGGTTTGGGCGATAATTGTCTTCTTTGCCGGGATGGCAAGTTCCCGCCGCGCCGTCCGGCAGCGCCAGTTCACCATCCCAGCCGCAGGATTCAGCCAGGAGTACGTCCCCATGAAAGACACCTTTTCCGTACGCGATACGCTCGAGGTCGGCGGCAAGAGCTACGCCTTTGCCAGCTTGACCAAGTTGGGCAAGCGCTTCGACCTGAAGCGGCTGCCGTACTCGATGAAGATCCTGCTGGAGAACCTCCTGCGGCATGAGGACGGCGTGGACGTGACCGCGAAGGAAATCGAAGCGGTCGCGACGTGGGATGCCAGCAAGGAACCCGATACCGAAATCGCGTTCATGCCCGGTCGCGTGCTGTTGCAGGACTTCACCGGCGTGCCGTGCGTGGTCGACCTGGCTGCCATGCGCGACGCGATGAAGTCGCTCGGTGGTGACCCCACCCTGATCAATCCGCTGTCGCCCGCCGAGCTGGTGATCGATCACTCGGTGCAGGTGGATGTGTTTGGCAGCGACGACGCGCTCGAAAAGAACGTGGCCATCGAATTCCGGCGCAACGAGGCGCGCTACAGCTTTTTGCGCTGGGGCCAGAAAGCCCTGACCGATTTCAAGGTGGTGCCGCCACGGACGGGCATCGTGCACCAGGTGAACCTGGAGCACCTCGCCCGCGTGGTGATGGACAGCGAAGTCGACGGCCAGCTGTGGGCCTATCCGGATACCGTATTCGGCACCGACTCGCACACCACCATGATCAACGGCCTTGGCGTGCTGGGCTGGGGCGTCGGCGGCATCGAGGCGGAAGCGGCCATGCTGGGCCAACCGTCTTCGATGCTGATCCCGCAGGTCGTCGGGTTGAAGTTGACCGGCAAGCTGTCAGAAGGAGCGACCGCCACCGATCTGGTGCTCACCGTGACCGACCTGTTGCGTCGGGAAGGCGTCGTCGGCAAGTTCGTCGAGTTCTTCGGCCCGGGGCTGAAGCACCTGGCGCTGGCCGACCGTGCGACCCTGGGCAACATGTCGCCGGAATACGGCGCAACCTGCGCCATCAGCCCGATCGACGCCGAGTCGCTGAAGTACCTGCGCCTGTCCGGACGCAGCGAGGAACGCGTCGCGCTGGTTGAGGCGTATGCCAAGGCTCAGGGCTTGTGGCACGACGACAGCACGCCGCCAGCAGAATATTCGGTCACGCTGGAGCTGGATCTGGCCAGCGTCAAGCCTTCAATGGCCGGCCCCAAACGCCCGCAGGACCATGTGCTGCTGAGCAACGTTCAGAAAAATTTCCACGCCACCCTTGGCGCCACCACGGTCAACCGCAACGGCGCCGAAGCGCGTTTCGCCAACGAGGGCGGCGGTACCGCCGTCGGCCGTGAAAAGAGCGCGAAATCGCCCGGCCAACACGTGCTGCGCAACGGCGAGGAATTCGATGTCCATGACGGCTCCGTGGTGATCGCGGCCATCACGTCCTGCACCAACACCTCCAATCCTGCGGTGATGCTCGGCGCGGGTCTGCTGGCGAAGAAGGCCGCTGCGCTTGGCCTGAAATCCAAGCCGTGGGTGAAGACTTCGCTGGCGCCGGGCTCCAAGGTGGTCACCGACTATCTGGAAAAGACCGGCCTGCAGGCCGAACTGGACAAGCTGGGTTTCTACCTGGTTGGCTACGGCTGCACCACCTGCATCGGCAACTCCGGCCCGTTGCCGACGGAAATCAGCAAGGCCATCTCCGACGGCGACCTCACCGCCGCCGCCGTGATTTCCGGCAACCGCAATTTCGAGGGTCGCGTGCACGCCGAGGTGAAGATGAACTACCTCGCCTCGCCGCCGCTGGTGGTCGCCTATGCGCTGGCCGGCACACTCGACATCGACCTCACCACCCAGCCCTTGGGCCGGAGCAAGGACGGCAAGGATGTCTATCTCAAGGACATCTGGCCGTCCAACAAGGAGATCAGCGACCTCATGGCCGGCGCGGTCACCTCGGAGATGTTCACCAAGAACTACGCCGACGTGTTCAAGGGTGACGAGCGCTGGAACTCCATCGCCTCACCCGACGGCGCGCTGTATGCGTGGGACAAGGAATCCACGTATATCAAGAACCCGCCCTACTTCGACGGGATGACGATGGAGCTGACGCCGGTCGAGGACATCCACGGCGCCCGTTGTATTGGCCTGTTCGGCGACTCGATCACCACCGACCACATCTCCCCGGCTGGTTCGATCAAGAAGGACTCCCCGGCCGGACGCTTCCTCATTTCGCGGGGTGTGAAGCCGATCGAATTCAATTCATACGGCTCCCGCCGCGGCAACGACGACGTCATGGTCCGCGGCACGTTTGCCAACATCCGCATCAAGAACCAGTTGCTGGACGGGGTGGAAGGCGGTTTCACCCGCCATATCCCCAGCGGCGAGCAGATGTCCATTTACGATGCCGCGATGAAATACAAGGAAGAAGGCACGCCACTGGTGGTGCTTGCCGGCAAGGAATACGGCACCGGCTCGTCACGTGACTGGGCTGCCAAGGGCACCTTGCTGCTGGGCATCAAGGCGGTCATTGCGGAGAGCTTCGAACGTATCCACCGATCCAATCTGGTCGGCATGGGCGTATTGCCGCTGCAGTTCAAGTCCGGCGAGAACGCGAAGTCCCTGGGCCTGACCGGCCGCGAGACATTTGCCATCAGCGGCCTGGACAACGGTACTGCCAAACACGCCAAGGTCACCGCCACGGCCGATGACGGCAGCACCAAGGAATTCCAGGTACAGGTGATGCTGCTGACCCCGAAGGAGCGTGAGTTCTTCCGTCACGGCGGCATTCTGCAGTACGTACTGCGCCAGTTGGCCGGCAAGAAAGCTGCCTGAGTCAGGCACGAACGCGAGCGCCGCGAATCCGCCCCGGCTCCGGGTCGGATTCGCGGCAACCTCGGTTCATCGCTACAGGGAACGTTTCCAACTGGCCGTGTAACAGCGCCACTCGCCATCCTCCTGGCGCCACCCTGACTCGACCTGGTAGACACCCAACTGATCCGGCAGCAAGCGGCCACCGCTGGTCAGCGTGACGGTAAAGCTCACTACGAGGCGATCGCCGCGAGGCTCAATCGACAGCGGCCCCATCACGACGCCTACGTGGTCACCACGCAGACTCAGCAGCCTGATCATGCCGACCAGTCCAGGCCGGTCCAGCTGACCCGAATTACCGTCGAAGTCGTCGCTGAGCGGCGCACCAACACCACTGGCAGAACCCGCTTCGACGGCCTGCACCATGGCAGCCACGGCCAGGCGGACTTGTTCTTCGTCGGGCGTGCGTCGACACGCCGGCAACAGCAACGCAACCAGGGCGAAGACCGTGATCAGACGTACCACCTTTCCGTGAACAACCATGGTCAGGACTCGCTGCTGTGTGGCTTGCCGCTGTACGCGGGCGTATGCTCAAATGAACCGACGCATGGCTCATCATGGACGCTGCCGCCATCCTGATGCCAGCTTCAGCGCCTTCGTCATCGAAAACATGGGGTAACCAAAGCATGAGCAATGACCGTCCCTGGCTGGAGCACTACCCAGCCGGCGTGCCAGAACAGATCGACGTCAACCAGTACGCGTCGGTTCCGGCGATGCTGGATGAAGCGTTCGCCAAATTCCGCGACCGCCCCGCGTTCGCCAATTTTGGTCGCCAGCTCAGCTATGGACAGATCGATGAGATGAGCCGCCAGTTCGCCGGGTATCTCACCGGCGTGCTCAAACTCGGCAAAGGCGACCGGATCGCCATCATGATGCCGAACGTCTTGCAGTATCCGATCGCGCTGTTCGCGGCCCTCCGCGCCGGCCTGGTGGTGGTGAACACCAACCCCATGTACACGGCGCGTGAGCTGAAACATCAGCTGGAGGACTCCGGCGCCAAGGCGATCGTGGTACTCGACAACTTCGCCGCCACGCTGCAGCAGGTGGTCGCCGAGACCCCGGTCCAGCACGTGGTCACCACCGGCATCGGCGACATGCTGGGTTTCCCCAAAGGCGCGCTGATCAATTTCGTGCTCAAGCACGTGAAGAAAATGGTGCCGGCCTTCGACCTGCCGCAGGCGGTGCGATTCCGTGATGCGCTTACCCGTGGCGCGGCACACCCGCTGCCGTCGGTCTCCCTGACTCACGACGACATCGCCTTCCTGCAGTACACCGGCGGCACCACTGGCGTAGCCAAGGGAGCGATGCTTTCCCACGGCAACATGATCGCGAACATGCTGCAGGCCAGCGCCTGGATTGGCACAGATCTGGTCAAGCCGGGGGAAGAGGTGATCATTACGGCGCTGCCGCTGTATCACATCTTCTCCCTCACCGCGAACGGTCTGGTCTTTGCCCGCCTGGGCGGTCTCAACTGGTTGATCACCAATCCCCGCGACATGCCGGGTTTCGTCAAGGAACTCAAAAATTCAGGCTTCACCGCGCTGACCGGCGTCAACACCTTGTTCAACGGACTGCTGAACACACCGGGTTTCGATCAAGTGGATTTCTCGCGCTTGCACATGACCCTGGGCGGTGGCATGGCTGTGCAGCGCAAGGTTGCCGAACGCTGGAAGGAGGTTACCGGATGCACGCTGGCCGAAGCGTACGGGCTGACCGAGACTTCACCCGCTGTCTGCATCAATCCGCTCGACCTGAAGGAATACAACGGTTCGATTGGTCTGCCCGTGCCTTCCACCAACGTCGCGATCTGGTCGGAAGACGGCCGCCCGCTGCCCACCGGCGAGGTCGGTGAGTTGATGGTGAGCGGTCCACAAGTCATGAAGGGCTACTGGCAGCGGCCGGATGAGACAGCCAAGGTTCTCGGCAGCGATGGTTGGCTGCACACCGGCGACATCGCCAAGATGGATGAAAATGGCTATTTCTATATCGTCGACCGCAAGAAGGACATGATTCTGGTGTCCGGCTTCAACGTGTATCCCAATGAGGTCGAAGATGCGGTGATGGCTCACCCCGGCGTGCTCGAGGTTGCCGCCGTCGGCGCGCCCGACGAGCATTCCGGCGAAGTGGTGAAATTGTTCGTGGTACGGAAGGACCCCAAGCTCACCGAAGAGGCGCTCAAGCAGTTCTGCCGCGAGAACCTGACTGGCTACAAACGGCCCAAGCTGATCGAATTTCGCGACAGCCTGCCCAAGAGCAACGTCGGCAAGATCCTTCGCCGCGAGCTGCGCGACGAACAGAAGCCGTCTGCCTGAGCATCAGGCGAACACGAAAACGCCCGCATGATGCGGGCGTTTTCTTTCCGGCATGCGTTGGAGTCTCAGCCGTCCTTGCCGTCCTTCCAGTGCTCGAGAATGTCAGCGTAGCCACCCAGCAGGTTCCACAGCGGCACTTGTTTGTCCTCGGGGATCCGGCTGTACGAAAAGCCGACATGGTGGTCCGAGATGCGCGCCACCGTCGCCTCCAGGTGAATGTGCAGGTTGTGTCCGAAGATCATGTCCAGCACCCAGGTCTGGCCCGCTTCCCCTGACCAGCCCAGCGGCCGACGCATCAATGCGCCGGTAGCCGAGATATCGACCAGTTCGGTGGGGTGCGACTCGCCATTGCGACTCATCAAGACCGTGGTCTCGATTTGCATGCGCGCCGGGCGCAATTTCTCGGGTACGCCAGCTTGTTCGGGCTTGTCGATCGCCATCAGCTCACCATCCGTTCATGTCCGCATCCGCCCTCGGCCGATGCGCTTGCACCATTACCAACTTTCCGCCACGCGGTCCGTCGGCGCCACGGTCGTACACGACAGTAGCGCTGTTCGCTGATCTCCCAAGCAACGGGCGTGCCAGCCAGTGAAATTCGTCCGCTCACCTCACGGCACACCAACAAGCACCGCCGTTGGCGCCGTTGCGACGTACCGCAGTTAGGTTCACGCGGCAACCGGCTACCGCGAGCTCGGTGGCAACTGAACCCAAGGTCTGGTTCACCAAACCGCCTGCAAGTACGCTGACGCAGTCCCGCTCGATTCCGACGCAATAGGTCACATGCAGTCAACCCCGCGCGTGCCGCCCTCCACCAGAAGGAGAGCCCCCGTATTGTGCATCGAGATGAAACAGGCCCCAAGGCGACAGGCCCACTGGACTTGCCGTTCGCCAGCGGTTACTCTTTATCCACGCGCGGCTCCATGGAAAACGCTCGCTGAAGCCAGACGGCGACCCGTAGTCTCCATTGGACTGCCCTCGATCCGACCAGTGACGAGCCAGAGGTGGCGATTCTTCCCCCCTTGGCGTGATGCCGTTGGCGTGGCTGACAACCCGCAGTCGGCGTGCCATGGTCGCTGGCGAACCGCTTGATCGAACCACCAATGAGTGGCTTCGTCATGTCCGCCCTGTTGGCGTCAACCGCGCATCGACTTGACCAGTTTGAAGAACGCTGTAACCCGCGAAATCGTCCTGCCGTCGTGTTCCAGGTCCGGGCATCGCACGCCATATCGACATGCGAATGATTCCGATCATGTTGAAACCACCCACTTGCCAGCCGCTGAAGGCGGCCCAATGACATGCATTGATGAGCACTGAGCCCGTCGAGTCGCACAGCACGATCATCACAACGCAGGATGCGTTCGCGTCGGTGCCGCAACAGCAGGAAATGCCGCTGGCCATTGTGCGCGGCGAGCCACTGCTGCAAATGCCGCAGGATCTCTATATTCCGCCGGACGCACTCGAGGTCATTCTCGATGCTTTCGAAGGCCCGCTCGACCTGCTTCTGTATCTGATCCGTCGGCAGAATCTGGACATCCTGGATATCCCGGTTGCCGAGATCACCCGCCAGTACATGGCCTACATCGAGCTGATGCGCGACGTGATGCGGCTGGAGCTGGCCGCAGAATATCTGCTGATGGCAGCGATCCTGGCCGAGATCAAGTCGCGCTTGCTGTTGCCACGACCGCCGGTTGAGGAAGGGCTGGAAGAAGATCCACGTGCCGAACTGGTGCGGCGCTTGCAGGAGTACGAACGTTTCAAGCGTGCGGCGGAGGACATCGAGGCCCTGCCCCGGCTGGAACGCGACAGCGTGGTGGTGCACGCCGATGTGGGCGAGCACCACGTGATCAAGTTGCCGCCCCCGCTGGAATTGAACGAGCTGCTGCTGGCACTGAAGGATGTGATGCACCGGGCCGAACTGTTCGGCCATCACGCCATCAAGCGTGAAGCCCTCAGCGTACGCCAACGCATGGGCGAACTGCTGAGCCGGCTGGACGGCAACACGTTCCAGCGCTTCGAAAGCCTGTTCGACGTGAGCGAAGGTCGCATGGGCGTCGTGGTGACGTTCCTGGCGATGCTGGAACTGGCCAAGGAACTGCTCATCGAGATCGTCCAGGAGCAACCGTTGGCCCCTATCTACGTGAAGGCAAAGGCCGATCACGGCGAAGTACCCGGCAACACTTCAGCCGACGAAGTACGGGCCGGCGCAACAGCGCTGATCGAATCGTCCGGCAATTGACCCACAACCACTGAATCGGCATCCGACCCAAGGTTATGCAGATCGAGCAACTCAAATCCATTGTCGAGGCGGCGCTGCTGGCTTCGACACAACCACTGACCGTCGCGCAATTGGGCGAGCTTTTCGTCGAGGCCGACGGGATCGACCGCGAGCAGATCGCCAGGGCACTTGAAGCACTGGCCGGGGATTGCTCCGGTCGTGGCATCGAGCTGAAGGAAGTCGCCTCCGGTTACCGTTACCAGGTACGTCAGGACGTGCACCCCTGGATCTCACGGATGTGGACCGAGCGGCCAAGCCGCTATTCACGTGCCATGCTGGAGACGCTGGCCCTGATTGCCTACCGTCAGCCGATCACCCGGCCGGAGATCGAACAGATCCGCGGTGTGGTGGTGTCTTCCAACATCATCAAGACGATGGAGGAACGGGAGTGGATCCGGATCGTCGGCTATCGGGATGTCCCCGGCAAGCCGGCGCTATTTGGCACCACCCGCGCCTTCCTCGATTACTTCAACCTGAAATCACTGGACCAGTTGCCACCCCTGTCGGAAATCCGCGACATGGAAGACCCGCAAATGCGCTTTGAGCCGGACCCCCTGCCCGCGCGCATCATCCGCGATCTGCCAATCGACCCGGACACGACGCCGACAGACGCGAACGAGCCGGCCAACGACGAGCCGGCCGCCCCCAGCGCCGGCGACGACACCGCCCCAACCGACGCCCACACGTCGACTACATCCGAATCCGACGACGTCAGCCCCGACCAGGGCCTGACCATCGAGACCCCGACCAGCACTGCCGACGAGGCAGCGAACCCCGCCGCGGCCGTCGAATCTGACACCGCCGAGCAAGATACCGAGGAGTACCGCGCATGAATGCGCCGCAAAAATCTGTTTTGTCCCTGAAGCGCGAACCCCGCGCCAACAGCGACGCACCCGCCCTGGAAGAACGCCTGCACAAGGTGCTGGCCAATGCCGGCATGGGCTCGCGCCGCATGCTTGAGCAGCGCATCCAGTCCGGAGAAGTCGAGCTGAACGGCGCACCAGCCGAAATCGGCATGAGCGTGAAGTCCGGCGACCGCGTGGTCATGGATGGCAAGCAATTCGTGGTGGCCACGGACAGTCGCGACGATGCCGAGGTGCTGATCTACCACAAGCCCGAAGGCGTGCTCACCACGCGCGACGACCCCGACGGCCGCCCAACCGTGTTCGAACAGCTGCCGCGCCTGAAGGGCGCGCGCTGGGTCGCCGTGGGCCGGCTCGACATCAACACCACCGGCTTGCTGTTGCTGACTACGGACGGCGAACTGGCCAATGCGCTGATGCATCCCAAGAGCGGGCTCGAGCGCGAATACCTGTGCCGTGTGCACGGCGAAGTTCCCGATGAGATCATCGAGCGGCTCAAGGCCGGCGTGGATCTCGACGACGGTCCCGCCCGCTTCGACGAGATCGCCGTGATCAGCCGCGGCGGAAGCCACAGCTGGTTCCGGGTAGTGATCCGCGAAGGCCGCAATCGTGAGGTGCGCCGGCTATGGGATTCGCAGGGCTTTCTGGTCAGCCGGCTCAAGCGTATTCGCTACGGTCGGATCGAACTCCCGCGTAACCTGCGCCGGGGCGAGTGCGAGGCAATTGATGCCGAGGGCATCAAGCAACTGCGCCAGACCACTGGCCTGGGCCTGGCCAAGCCGGTGCTGACACTCAGCCCGGTGCTGCACCAGCGCCGCGCCAATCGCAATGTCACCGAATACCGCCCGGAACGCGGTTCGGGCACCGCATGGACCGGCGGCCAGGACGAGGCACGCGAGTTGCGGGCCTACGACCGTATCCGCGAGGAGCCGGTGCGCGGCCGCAAGCCGCCACGCCGCGACGGCAAGGAAGTCAACGGCAACCTGATCCGTCCCGAGCGCGCCGCGGGCGGCAAGCGCGGCGGCAAGGGCCGACGGGTCGCACCAGGGCAGGAGCTACCTTCCGTGCGCACCTGGTTCGCCGGTGAGAACCGTGATGGCAGCGCCCGCCCGGGAGCGCCGCGCGGCAAGACCGGCGGCAACCGTCGGCCGGCCGGCGGCAGACCGGCGGGCGCACGCGGCGGCAGCGAAGGTCCGGGGATAGGCAATCCGTACGGCGGGTTCGGTGGCGAAGCACGCCACGCCGGTGGCACCTCGGGCAATCGGGCGCCGGGCAACCGCGGCGCGCGCCCCCAAGGCCCCGGACCGTCCCAGGGCAATCGGGCACCGGGCAATCAGGCACGTCCACACGGCCCTGGCGGAAATCGCGCGCCCGGCGCTGGTCGTCCACAAGGGCCTGGCGCCAAACGCCCGCACGGTGGCGCCCGGCCGGGTGGCCCGACTGGTGGGCGTCCGCCTGGGCGGGGCGGCAATCGGTCCGGCAATCGCTGAGTCTTTCCACCGACACGAGTCCGTTCAACCATGGTACGCATCTATCACAACAACCGTTGCTCCAAGTCCCGTGCCACGCTGGCACTGCTGGAGCAGCATGGCAGCGACATCGAGGTGATCAACTACCTTGATACGCCGCCCAGTGCGATCGAACTGAGCCAAATGCTGAAGCAGCTTGGCATGAGTGCGCGCGAATTGATGCGCCACGGCGAACCGGAATACCAGTCCCTGGGTCTGGACAACCCGGCGCTGGACGATGCGGCCTTGATCGCTGCGATGGTGGCCAATCCCAGGCTGATCGAACGCCCCATCGTTGTCGCCAATGGCAAGGCGGCGCTGGGGCGACCACCCGAGGCAGTCCTGAAAATCCTCTGATTCACGCCGCAGCGCGGCCGGCAGCGACGCATGCGCTGCGTACCGCGCGGCGAATTACACGGGGTCCAGCGAAAACCCGTCCGCATCCATCCATGCCGGGAAGCGCTCACGATGCGCCATCAACGGCGTGGGACTGAGCGTGATCGTCGCCACCTGTTCCTGCGCGCCCAGCTCCACCAGCGGTTCGCCAACCGGATCAATCACGGCGCTGTCGCCGACGTACGGAATATCGTTGCCGTCCACGCCGACCCGGTTGACCCCGATCACGTAGCTGAGGTTCTCGATCGCGCGTGCCCGCAGCAGGGTGCGCCACGGCTGTCGCCGCGGTGCCGGCCAGTTCGCCACGAATACAGCCACGTCGTAATCCATGCCGCCAGGTGCCGATTCCAGCCGGCGATTGCGCAGCCACACCGGGAAGCGCAAGTCATAACAAACCTGGGGCAGAATCCGCCACCCCTTCAGCTCGACGACCAGACGTTCCTTGCCGCAGCCATAGCGCGTGTGCTCGTTGGCCATGCGAAACAGGTGACGCTTGTCGTACTGCTTGAAATCACCATCGGGCTGCATCCAGAACAAGCGGTTGTAGACGACGCCAGCTTCGCGGATAGCCAGGCTGCCGCAGATCACGGCGCCCGCTTCCACCGCCAAGGCGCGCAACCACGCGACGCCTTCGCCGTCCATGCTTTCGGCGCTGACTTCGATATCGTTGCTGAAACCGGACAGAAACGTTTCCGGCAGCACGATCAGGTCGCTGCCCTTGGCGGTGCGCACCAGCCCGCCGTAGTAGTCCCGATTGGCTGGCGCATCGTGCCAACGGGTAGCCCCTTGCACCAACGAAATTCTCAGCGGACGCATGCTCATAGCCGGCACAGCCGCTCGGCAGCCGCCTCCATCGTCGCGTCGCTCTTGGCGAAACACAGCCGCAACAAGCGGGTGCCTGGTGCGCGCTCATGGAACGGTGACAGCGGGATGGCTGCCACGCCACCCTGCTCGACCAGCCACTTGCTGAAGGTCAGGTCATCCTCATCGCGGATCGCCGAATAGTCCACCAACTGGAAATAGCCCCCGGGCACGTCGAGCAGCTTGAACCGCGACGGCGCCAGCAGCGCGCGAAACCGGTCACGCTTGGCTTGATAGAACGCCGGCAACTCCAGATAGTGCTCGGGGCTGCTGGCCAGGAATTCGCCCAATGCCACCTGCGCCGGATGAAACGTACAGAACGTCAGGTACTGATGCACCTTGCGAAATTCGGCGCTCAACGCGGCCGGCGCCACCGCATAGCCGACTTTCCAGCCGGTGCAGTGATAGGTTTTGCCGAACGAGGAGATCACGAAGCTGCGCGCGGCCAGCTCAGGATGGCGCAGTACGCTCTCGTGCCGGGCACCGTCGTAAACGATGTGTTCGTACACTTCGTCAGACAGCACCACGATGTCGGTATCGCGCACGATCGAGGCAAGCTCTTCCAGGTCGGCCGACGACAGCACCGCTCCGGACGGGTTGTGCGGGGTGTTGATCATGATCATGCGCGTCTTCGGCGTGACCGCGTCGCGCACGCGCTGCCAGTCGATCGAGAAAGCCGGCACCGTGAGCGGGATATGCACCGCGCGTGCACCCTGCAGTTCAATGGCCGGTTCGTAACAATCGTAGGCGGGGTCAAACACGATCACTTCCTCGCCGGCCCGCACGGTAGCGGCGATCGCCGCAAAGATCGCCTCGGTGGCGCCGGAGGTCACCGTGATATCGGTGTCGACGTCGAGCTTGCATCCATACAGTCGTTGGGATTTCAACACGATCTGCTCACGCAGCCCGGCGGTGCCGTGCATGGGCGCGTACTGGTTGCAACCTTCGTTCATGGCGCGTGAGAGTGCATCGCGCAGCCCTTGCGGCGGCTCGAAATCGGGAAAGCCCTGACCCAAGTTGACCGCCTTGTGTTTCAGTGCCAGCTGGCTCATCACGCTGAAGATCGTGGTACCGACTTTCGGAAGCTTGGTTTCAATCATTTTCTTCTGGCCGTATGGATGTCCATAAAGGTTCAAGCGTAGCGCATCGGCGTCAAATTCGGGCTCAGCCGGCGGGCAAGTCATCGAGCGTTCGTTTCCTGCACTGTTGATGCTTCAACAGGGTTGTGGCCGGTAGTCGCCCCGCCAGGAAATCGACCAGCGCGCGTACACCGGGAAGCATGCCGCGGCGGCTGGGATAGACGAAGTGCATGGTGCCCTCCGGCGCACTCCAGTCCGGCAGCACCACTTCCAGTTCGCCGCGGATGACCGCCGGCGCGCACACAAACTCCGGCAGCAACGCCACGCCCATGCCGGCGCGAGCCGCCTCCAGCAACACGGAGAATTCGCCGGTGACCAGGCGCGTTTGCACCTCCACGCTGGCCCGTTCGCCATCCGCGGCGCTCAACTCCCAGGTCTGGACGCCCTCCTGCTCGCGCATCGACAGCGCCGGCAAGCCTGCCAGTTCGTCCGGATGCTGCGGGCGCCCGTGGGTTTCCAGCAACGCAGGGCTGGCGACCAGCGTCGTTTGCGACTGACCAAATGTACGGATCACGAGATTGGCGTCGGTGTCGAGCTTGTTGCGCACACGGATGGCCAGATCAAATCCTTCGCCAATCACGTCAACCCGACGATCGCTGGACACCAGCCGCACCTGCACCTTCGGATACTGCGCCATGAAGTCCGGCAGCAGCGGTGCCAGCACAGTCTGCGCCAACGAAACCGGGCAGCTCAGTCGCACCACGCCACGCGGTTCGGCGCGCAGCTCATCCACCGCATCTTGTGCCGCCTGAGCTTCCTCAAGCACCGCGCGACAGTTTCCGTAGAAGCGCTCGCCGACTTCGGTGACCACGAAGCGCCGGGTGGTTCGCTGCAACAGACGCACCCCCAGTCGCTCCTCCAACTGCGCCACGCGCTTGCTCAGCCGTGACTTGGGGATGCCCAGCGCGCGGCCAGCCGCGGAAAAACCGTGGTGCTCGACCACCGCCGCAAAAAAGTAGAGGTCGTTGAGATCCTGCATGGCGCCGGCCAATACGGTCACATTCGTTTCCCATTTAGAACAATCAGTCCGATAACTGCCATCTTATCACGACTCTGTTCTCCGCATATGCTTAATTCATCGCCAACCACTTGGCATGAGCGGAACTCTCCCATGAAACTCCTGCATATCGATTCCAGCGCGCTGGGCAATCACTCCGTCTCGCGGCAGTTGACGGCTGACATCGTAGCCGAGCTGAAGCGCGCCACGCCCGGCGTCAGCGTCACCTACCACGACCTGGCCGCACAACCGCTACCTCACTGGTCCCCGGTCACCGACGCCAACTCCGCCGGAGGCACGCTCGGTAACAAAGTGCTGGAGGAATTCCTCGCCGCCGACATCGTTGTGCTTGGTGCTCCGATGTACAACTTCACGATCTCCAGCAATCTGAAAGCCTGGCTGGACCGCATTCTGGTCGCCGGCAAGACCTTTCGTTACACCGAACACGGGCCCGAAGGGCTGGCCGGCGGCAAGCGCGTCATCGTCGCTTCAAGCCGCGGTGGAATCTACCGCCAGGACTCCCCCGCCGCGGTGATGGATTTCCAGGAACCGTATCTACGCGCCGCGTTCAATTTTATCGGCATCCAGAACCTCGAGATCGTACGCGCCGAAGGGATGGCCATGGGCGATCAGGCGAGGACGACGGCGCTGCAGTCGGCACACAGCCATATCGACACCCTGGTTGCCCGGGCCGCCTGAATCGGCCTTTGCGAACCTCCGGTGCACCGGTTGGCACCGGTGCACCGCAGCGCACGCTAGAAAAATCCCGGACGGAGCGACACACTCGGCATTCCCTGTCACGGAATCCGCCACATGAACCGTCCGCTGCGTCTGTCATTACTTGCGTTGCTGGTCTTTGTGCCGTTCGCGCAAGCAGCCGACTTGCTGGTCAGCAACGTCAACGGCTACACGCTGGACAGCAGCGGCAAGCTGCAACACTTCCAGGCACTGCTGGTCGACGAGGGCAAGATCGTGACCACCGGTCGCACCGCCGACCTGCTCAAGCGCGCGGGCGAGGCCACCGTGATAGACGGCCACGGCCAGACCCTGTTGCCGGGCCTGATCGACGCGCATGGGCATGTGCTGTCGCTCGGCTTTGCACGGAACAGCGTCGATCTCAGCGCAACGCAATCACTGGATGAGGCCCTGGCCAAGGTAAAGGCCTACGCCGACGCGCACCCGGATGCAAAATGGATTCTGGGTCGCGGCTGGAATCAGGAAATCTGGAAACTGGGGCGGTTCCCCACGGCGCAGGAACTGGACCAGGCGGTACCTGATCGGCCGGTCTGGCTGAGTCGTGTCGATGGCCACGCCGCGTGGGCCAACTCCGCAGCCATCAAGCTGGCGGGCGTGACCAAGGCCTCCAAAGACCCCAGCGGCGGGCGCATCGAGCGCGACGGCGCAGGCAACCCCGCCGGTGTCTTTGTCGACGGAGCAATCGACCTGGTCGACGCTCACGTGCCCCCACCCACTGAACGAGACCGAGTCGCCGCACTGGACACTGCCCTGGCCGAAATGGCCCGCGTCGGCCTGACCGGTGTCAGCGACGCTGGTATTGACGTGGACAGCTACCGGCTGTTCCGGCATTACGCCGACCACAACAAACTGACTGCGCGGATCTACGCGATGATCCGCGACACCGGCGACGCGTTCGACACCATCAGCCAGGACGGCCCGCTGATCGGCTACGGCAACGATTTCCTGACCGTGCGTTCGGTGAAGCTGTATGCCGACGGCGCGCTGGGCAGCCGCGGCGCCGCCATGCTCCAGCCCTACTCCGACGATCCGCACAATAGCGGCCTGTTGTTCATGTCTCCCGCCCGTTTGACTGCCAAGCTCGAGAAGGCGTTCGCCAAGGGCTATCAGGTGGGCGTGCACGCGATCGGCGATCGTGCCAATCGTGAAGTGCTGGACAGTTTTGCGGCTGCGTACAAGACCCATCCCGATGCCATCGCCCTGCGCAACCGGGTGGAGCACGCGCAGATTGTGTCGCTGCAGGACATCCCACGCTTCGCCACGCTGCACCTGATCGCGTCGATGCAGCCGACCCACGCCACCTCCGACATGAACATGGCGGAGGACCGCGTCGGCCACGAGCGGATTCAGGGTGCCTATGCCTGGCAACGATTCCTCAAGCAGGGAACCATCATCGCCGCCGGATCGGATTTTCCAGTGGAATCGCCGAACCCGTTCTACGGTCTGTACTCGGCCGTCACGCGTCAGGACCACCAAGGACAACCGCCCGGCGGCTGGTATCCGCAACAGGACCTGAGCATGGTCCAGGCGTTGCGCGCGTTCACGCTCGATGCGGCCTACGCCGAGCACGCAGAAAAGACGCTGGGCACGCTGGAGCCGGGCAAATGGGCCGACTTCATCCTGATCGACCACGACGTGATCAAGGACCCCTCGAGCAAGATCTGGAACACCAGGGTGTTGCAGACCTGGGTTGGCGGAAAGCAGGTCTACGCGGCGAAGGACTAAAGGGACTCCAGGGCACAGGCCGGCGCGGATGCCAGCCTGACCGCCTCTGACGCGCCACTGGCCCGACGCATCAAATGGTCGATGTCTTGCCTCCATCCATCGGAATGATCGCACCGGTGACATAGCTGGCCCGCGCCGACGCCAGGAACACGGCCACATCCGCAATCTCTTCCGGCTCGGCCATCCGGCCCAGCGGTATCCCCGCAAGCTGGGCGGCAAGCACCTCCTCGCGCGGGCGCCCACTGGCGCGAACTGCCGCCTCCAGGTTCTGATCGACCCGCCCGGTGCGAGTGACCCCCGGATTGATCGCATTCACCCGCACCCCCTTGCCGGCATATGCATTCGCGTAACCCACCGTGGCCAGCATCAAGGCCGCGTTCGCCGCGCCGCCGCCGATGTGCTGCGGATTGGCCTGGCGCCCGCCCTGCCCGATCACATTGACGATCGCGCCCTGGCCACGTTCGGCCATGCGTCGGATCACCGGGTCGATCGCGTGCATGTAGGTGAGGTATTTGGCCTGCATTGCTGCCTCAATGGCCGCTGCATCCAGTTCGTCCGGCGGCGCCCGCCGCGCCGCGCCCGCGCAATTGACCAGCACATCGACAGGTCCGTGATCATGCTCGATGCGCTCGATCACCAGCTGCGCAGCCACGCTGTCTTTCAGGTCCGCCACGTGCACCGCAATGGTCAGTCCCAGCGACTCCATCTGCTGCTGTGCCCGACGCAGATTGCCGGGATCGCGCGAGACACCGACCACGTTGGCGCCTTCACGACCAAAGGCCGCGGCCGCCGCCAGGCCAATGCCTTTGCTGGCCCCGGTGATCACCACGAGTCGGTCACGCAACCCCAGATCCATGCACGCCTCCGCTTGTCTGTCGTCTCCACATTGAAGCATGGCTTGATCCGACGTGGGCGGACCCAGGCGAGTTCCCGGTCGGGACTGCATCGTTCCCACAAGCCCCGTCACGGCCGCTTTCAGGACTGGCGGGCCGCTGCTGCGGCTGTAGGCCATCAGTCACGGTTCCAAAGAGCCGTTTGCCTATTGACGTGGCGAAACTCGGTGTTATAGTTCACTACAACACCACCCCACGAGGTCACTAAGGAGACCCGTCATGAAAACGCAGAATCTGATCGCCAGTGTCGCCGCCGCCCTGCTCACCCTGGCAAGCTTGAGCGCCGTCACGTCAAATCTCGCGGCGGCACCGACTTCGGTTGGCCACACCAGCAGCGCCATCGTCACCGACCTGGCCCCGATCCAGGTGCGGCCCAACGCCGCCGACATGCGCCACGCCGCGCTGCTGCCCGCGCTGGGCAACACCGACAACGCCACCTTCCCATCGCTGGCCAGCATGGATGCAAACGACCGCTCGTCCGAGCAGTTCAACGTGTTCGGGACACAACTGGTCATGCCCTACTATTCGTTTGGCAACAAGTTCGGCAGCATCAGCAAGGAATAAGACATGACCATTACCTGGAACGACAGCGTCCCGATCTATCGCCAACTGCACCAGCGTGTGGTGGCGATGATCCTGGACGGCGCCTTGAACGCGGGCGACCCGCTGCCGTCGGTACGCCAGGTGGCTGCGGACTATCAGATCAATCCGCTGACCGTGTCCAAGGCATACCAGGAACTGGTCGACGAACAACTGGTTGAGAAACGGAGGGGCCTGGGCATGTTCGTCATCGAAGGCGCTCGCGCAGCGCTGTTGAAATCGGAACGCGAGCGCTTCCTGCGCGAAGAGTGGCCGGCGCTGTTCGCCCGGCTGCAGCGCCTGGGGCTGGATCTCAAGACACTGCTGCGCGAAGCCGCCGCGGACAAGGAGAACGGATCATGAGTGCGGTAATCACGGCCAGCGGCCTGACCAAGCAGTACAAATCGACGCTGGCGCTGGACAACGCCAGCTTCCGGATCGAGCCCGGCCGCATTGTGGGTCTGATCGGCCCCAATGGCGCCGGCAAGACCACCGCGCTGAAGGCCATTCTTGGTCTCACCGACTTCCGCGGCGAGCTGAGCGTCCTGGGCTTCGACCCACGCAAACAGCGCGACAGGCTGATGGGCGACGTGTGCTTCATTGCCGATGTGGCCGTCCTGCCCCGCTGGATCAAGGTAAGCCAGGCCGTGGACTTTGTTGCGAACGTGCACCCGCGCTTTGACCGCGCCAAATGCGAGGCCTTCCTGGCGCGCACCAAGCTGCAGCCCGACCAGCGCGTGCGGCAGATGTCCAAGGGCATGATCGTGCAGTTGCACCTGGCGCTGGTGATGGCGATCGATGCCCGATTGCTGATCCTCGACGAGCCCACCCTGGGCCTGGACATCCTCTACCGCAAGCAGTTCTACCAGAGTCTGCTGGAGGATTACTTCGACGAGAACAAGACAATCATCGTCACCACTCACCAGGTCGAGGAAGTGGAACACATCCTCACCGACCTGATGTTCATCCGCGACGGCAAGATCGTGCTCGACGCCGACATGGAAGCAGTGGGCGAGCGTTACATCGAAGTCATGGTGAATGCGGACAAGGCCGAAGGAGCCCGCGCGCTCAATCCATTGGACGAACGCCAGGTCTTCGGCAAAAGCATATTTCTGTTTGACGGCGCGAACCGCGCGATGCTGGAACAGCTCGGTGAAACCCGCCGGCCGTCCATCAGCGACCTGTTCGTCGCCACCATGAAGGGAACCTACGCATGAAAACCTTCTACTGGCTGGTAAAGCGTGAATTCTGGGAGCACCGCGGCGGTTTCTTCTGGGCTCCGATCATCACCGGCGGCATCTTCCTGCTGCTGAACATCATGGGCATCATTACCGCCGAAGTGCTCGGCGCCCGTCACGGCATCAACTTTGGCGCCAGTGGCGGACTGCAGCGGGTGATCTCCGAGATGGACGCGGGCGATCTGAGCAAGGTCGGCTTTGCCCTCGATGTGGCAATGTACTCGGCCATGGGGCTGCTGATCGTGGTACTTGGCTTCGTGGTGTTCTTCTACTGCCTCGGCGCCCTGTACGACGACCGCCGTGATCGCAGCATCCTGTTCTGGAAGTCATTGCCAGTCTCCGATGCAAGCACGGTGCTGTCCAAAGTCTTCAGCGCCACGGTTCTCGCGCCGATTGTCGCGGTGTTGGTCGGGATCGTCGTCGGCATGCTGCAATTGCTGATCCTGGCGATCACCCTGTCGTTCCACGGCGTGAACGTGTGGGAGATGCTGGTACTGGCTCACCCGTTCCGGGTCATGTTCAACCTGATCGGCTACATCCCGCTGTATGTGCTGTGGGCGCTCCCCGCGGTGGGCTGGTTGCTGCTGTGCTCGGCCTGGGCCCGCAGCAAGCCGTTCCTTTGGGCCGTGGCGCTGCCGGTGGCCAGCGGCCTGCTGGTCAGCTGGTTCGGCCTCATGGGCCTGTTCAACCTGCCCACCTCGTGGTTCTGGAGCAACGTCGTACAGCGTGGACTGCTCAGCGTGTTTCCCGGCACCGGCAGCCTGTTCGGTGCGGACGGCGAGTCCATGGCCAGCCACATCACCAACAGCCCGGGCACGGACTTCATGAACCTGTCCAACACCTGGCAGCTGCTGGCCTCGCCCAATCTGTGGATCGGCGTGGTGGTTGGAGCAGCGCTGCTGGCTGGTGCGATCTGGTTCCGCCGCTGGCGCGATGACAGCTGATATTCAATTGATTTCGAGGCGAGAAACCCATCATGAAACGCAAAACCTTCAGCGCACTCGCATTGAGCCTGCTGCTGCCGTTGGCCGCTTGCGGCCAATCCGGGCAGGCCGATCCGCAGTCCGATGGCGCCAACAGCGGCGCATCGACAGCCGCGGACGCCAGCAAGAAAGCGCCCCTGTCCGAATTGATCTCCGGGGAAATGCAAAAGGCCATGCAGGAGGCAAAGCAGAAATTGGCCAGCAGCAACATCAACGTAACCAACCTGCAAGCCGGCAACAGCCAGCACCACGATAACGATGCGCGGCCAAAGGCCGAAATCACGCCGCAGGGTGAGTTGCTGATCGGCGGCAAGCGCGTGGCGGCCACGCCGGCACAGCACGCGCTGTTGGTGGAACACCGTCAGCAACTCGTCGCCATTGCCGAAGCGGGCATGGATATTGGTACGCAGGGGGCCGACCTGGGCCTGCAGGCAACCAGGCAGGCGCTATGGGGTGCTCTTGCAGGCAGGAGCGAGCAGGACATCGAGGCGGCCATCAAGCCCCAGGCCGACAGGATCAAGGCCGCCGCGCTCAATCTGTGCCGGCGACTGCCGGGGCTGTTGGCCAGTCAGCAGAAGCTGGCGGCGGCGATGCCCGAATTCAGGCCGTACGCGACGATGGAGCAGAAGGACGTCGATGACTGCGCCAGGGAAGCAGCCGACAAGGATGGCAAGCACGGCGCTGCCGTGTTCTCGGACTGATGTGAAAGCGAAGCCCTCCTGCACTGGGCAGCGAGGGCTTCGCAAGCATCCAAGCGGCGACGTCTACTTGCCGTGGATACCGCCCTTGGTCAACGCCATCGGATCGAGCAGTTTCTTCAACTCGACCTTCGACAAGCCCGTGGTTTCCAGCGCCACGTCCATGATGGGCCGGTGTTCCCTGTACGCCTTCTTGGCGGTTGCGGCGCCCTTCTCGTAACCGATCACCGGGTTCAACGCGGTCACCAGGATCGGATTCATCGCCAACGCCTGATTCACCCGTGCCTTGTTCACCGTGAAGCCGGCTATCGCCTTGTCGGCCAGCAACACGCTCACGTTGGCCAAAATGTCGATCGACTGCAGTAGATTGTGCGCAATCAAGGGCAGCATCACATTGAGCTGAAAGTTGCCGGACTGACCGGCGACCGTGATCGAGGCATCGTTGCCGATCACCTGCGCGGCCACCATCACCACGGCTTCGGGAATCACCGGGTTGACCTTGCCCGGCATGATCGACGAGCCAGGCTGCAAGGCGGGCAAGGCAATCTCGCCCAAGCCAGCGAGCGGCCCCGAGTTCATCCAGCGCAGGTCATTGGCGATCTTCATCAGGCCCACGGCCAGGGTCTTCAACTGCCCGGACAGCTCCACCGCGGCATCCTGAGCGGCCATGCCCTCGAAATAATTGTCCGCCGACTCGAACTTCACGCCAGTCAGCTTCTTGAGTTGCAACGCCACCGCCGGTCCGAACTTCGGATCGGCGTTGATGCCGGTGCCCACAGCAGTGCCGCCCTGGGGCAGCCGGCGCATGCGCTTCAGCGCGTCCTCGATGCGCTCGATCGCCGCGCCCATCTGTGCCGACCATCCCGACAACTCCTGGCCGAAGGTAATCGGCATGGCGTCCATCAGGTGGGTGCGCCCGGTCTTCGGTGTGTTCTTCAGCTCCCGCGCGCGCTTGTCGATGGCTTTCTTCAGATGCTTCAACGCCGGCAACAAGTGCTCGGTGGTGGTCAGCGTGGCACTGACGTGAATCGCGGTGGGAATCACGTCATTCGAACTCTGCCCGTAATTGACGTGGTCGTTCGGGTGCACCTTCGCGCCGGCCGCCACCGCCAGATGCGCAATCACCTCGTTCGCATTCATGTTGGTGCTGGTACCCGAACCGGTCTGGAAAATATCGATCGGAAAGTGCGCGTCGTACTGGCCGTCGGCCACCGCCAGCGCCGCCTTGCGGATGGCTGTGGCCTGCTTCTTTTTCAGGTACCCGAGCGACAGGTTGACCTCGGCCGCCGCGGCCTTGATCAGGCCCAGCGCACGGATGAACTGGCGCGGCAAGTGCAGTCCGGAGATGGGGAAATTGTCGATCGCGCGCTGGGTCTGTGCGCCATACAGCGCATCGTCAGGGACTTTCAGCTCGCCCATGCTGTCGTGTTCGATGCGAAACGTGGTCATGCTCGATCCTTGGAAGTTCGGGGAAGGGGGAATCCGCCAATGGGGACAGCCCTCCACGATAGTCCCGATTCGCGCCAGATCAAGGGTGCGGGCGCTGGCCACACCGGCCGAGTGGCGTCGCACACGTTGTAGAATGCGCGTTTCCCAGCCTTGTCGGACCCCTCTGAATGCCTTCCCACGCCCTCACTGCGCTGTCACCACTGGACGGCCGCTACGCCGGCAAGGTCGAATCGCTGCGACCGATCTTCAGCGAGTTCGGGCTGATGCACCGCCGCGTGCAGGTCGAGATCGCCTGGCTGCTGGCACTGGCCGCCGAGCCGCAGATAACCGAGCTGCCAGCCTTCGATCCCGGCCAGATCGCCGCACTGAAAGCCATCGCGGACGACTTCAGCGAAGCCGACGGCGAGCGGGTCAAGGCGATCGAGGCGACCACCAACCACGACGTCAAGGCAGTCGAATACTTCATCAAGGAAAAGATCGGCGCCGACGCCAGTCTGGCCCAGGCCAAGGAGTTCGTGCACTTCGGCTGCACCAGCGAGGACATCAACAACCTGTCCTACGCCCTGATGCTGCGCGATGCGCGCGCCGGGGTGCTGCTGCCGCAGCTCGATGCGGTGATCGGCAAGCTGCGTGACCTGGCACACGCCAACGCCGCACTGCCGATGCTGTCGCGCACGCATGGCCAGACCGCCTCGCCCACCACCCTGGGCAAGGAAATAGCCAACGTGGTCGCGCGCCTGCAGCGCCAGCGCACCCAACTGGCGGCAGTGGAGGTCCCCGGCAAGATCAACGGTGCAGTGGGCAACTACAACGCCCACGCTATCGCCTACCCGGAGATCGACTGGCGCGCGTTCGCGCAGCGTTTCGTGGAAAGCCTGGGGCTGGATCACAACCCCTACACCACCCAGATCGAGCCGCACGATGGCGTGGCCGAGTATTGCGACGCGGTGCGCCGTGCCAACATCATCCTGATCGACCTGGCCCGCGATATCTGGGGCTACATTTCGCTGGGCTATTTCAGACAGACCTTGAAGGCCGGCGAAGTAGGTTCATCGACCATGCCGCACAAGGTCAATCCGATCGACTTCGAAAATGCCGAGGGCAACTTCGGTCTGGCCAACGCGCTGCTGGGACACCTTGCCGAAAAGCTGCCGATCAGCCGCTGGCAGCGCGACCTTACCGACTCCACCGTGCTGCGTGCCTTGGGCACGGCGTTCGGCCACAGCCTGGTCGCGCTGGAATCGCTGAAGAAGGGCCTGGGCAAACTGACGGTCGACGCCGACCGACTCGCCACCGATCTTGATGCCAGCTGGGAAGTGCTGGCTGAAGCGGTGCAGACGGTGATGCGCCGCTACGGCCTGCCGCAACCCTACGAGCAGCTCAAGGCGCTGACCCGAGGTCACGGCATTTCCCACGAATCGATGCGCAGCTTCATCGCGGGGCTGGACTTGCCGGCTGACGCCAAGCAACGATTGCTCGAACTCACGCCCGGCAGCTACACCGGCCTGGCTGAAGATCTGGCCACGCGCATCTGACCCTGCGACTGGGCGCCGCGTCGATTGCACGCGGCGGCCAATCCGGCGATTCACACCGCCGAAGGCCGTTGCCGGGTCACCTGTTGCACCGCCAGTAGAAGCTCGTCGAACACCACGCGGACCCGTGCGGATACCGGTCCGCGCTGGGGTCGGTACACGTGGATGCCCCAGGCCGGCGGTGCGTAGTGCTGTAACACGGGCTGCAGGCGACCATCGTCGATGGCGGGCCCGGCCATGTAGTCAGCCAGCTGGCCGAAACCCACACCGGCCAGCACGGCGCCCATCTCCAGTTCGCTGTCGTTGGACCGCATGACCGGATGCGGTGGCGTCCACTGCCGCCCTGCCTTGAAGTACCACGGCCACGGCCGCCCGGTATTGATGTCGGTTGCAGCCACCACCGGGCGCTGCGCCAGATCGTCGATGCTCTCAGGCAGGCCGGCCCGCGCAATCAGCGCCGGCGTGCCGACGATGACCAGACGCAAGTCCCCCGCCCGCCTCGCCACGAAGCGGCTGTCGCGCATGAAGCCCACGCGGATGCCGATGTCGATCCCCTCGTCGACCGTATCGGCAATGCGGTCGGACAGCCGCACGTCGGGGCTGATGCGGGGATGCAGCGTCGCCAGCCGCCGCAGCGCGGGCATCACCACGGGCAAGCCGAGGCTGCGCGGCGCGGTAATCCGCACTTGCCCATCCAGTTCGGCGGCAACCCCGGCGGCCGCCGGTTGCCATAGCGCATCAATCTGATCCAGGGTCGGCACCGCGCGGCCGAGCAGCTCCTCACCAAACGCGGTAATGCGCATTTGCCGGGTATTGCGATGGAACAGCAACTCGCCGAAATGCTGTTCCAGCCGCTTGATGGCGCGGGTCACGCCTTGCGGCGACAGACCCAGCCGGACTGCCGCCTCGCGGAAACTGCGTGACTCGGCGGCTGCCCGAAACACGCGCAACAATTCCAGTTCGCCCTGCATGGCCGGCTCCCGCGGAGGGTGATCGATGGGCTCCCAGAGTATTCCACCCAGCGGAATTCTGAAAGCGAACTACTTCCATATACAGCCACTCCTGCGCCGCCCATACTGCCGCCCCGTGACCACTTGCCCGTAGTCATTGCCCCCGCCGGTCCGGTATCCCACCGCGGCCCAACCCGCTAGCCCGATGGAGTTTTCGATGAGCACCCATGCACTGATTCAGGCCTACTACGATGCCTTCAACCGCGGTGAGCGGGCGGCGTCGCTCGCCTTGCTGACCGAGGACGTCGCGCACGACCTCAACCAGGGCCCCCGGGAGATTGGCCGCGAGGCCTTTCGCACGTTCTTCCAGCGCATGGACCGCAGCTACACCGAACAACTGCGCGACATCGTGATCTCGGTGAGCGCCGACGGCACGCGCGGCGCGGCGGAGTACGTGGTTCACGGCACCTACAAGGCCGACGACGAAGGCCTGCCCCCGGCCCACGGTCAGCGCTACGTGATTCCGGGCGGTGCCTTCTTCGACATCCGCGACGACCGGATCTCGAGGGTGACCAACTACTACAACCTGAGCGACTGGATCGCCCAGGTATCCGCCAAGGCATGAACGCGACGGGGCAGCTCCAACTGCATGTCGCCCGCGGCGCCGACATCGAGCCGTGGCTGCAGGACGTCGCGCGCCTGCGCATTCGCGTATTCCGCGACTTTCCCTACCTGTACGAAGGCGACGAGCAGTACGAAACCCGCTACCTATCCACCTACACCCGCACACCTGACAGCGTGCTGGTGCTGGCGATGGACGGCGACCGCGTCGTGGGAGCATCCACGGGACTGCCGCTGGCGGACGAGGAAGACGGGTTCAGCGCGCCATTCGTGGCGCGCGGCATGCCGGTCGATCAGGTTTTCTACTGTGGCGAGTCGGTGCTGCTGCCCGCCTATCGTGGCCGCGGCATCGGGCATCAATTCTTCGACGAACGCGAGTCCCATGCCCGCGCACTGGGCCGCTTCCGATTCACCGCCTTTGCCGCGGTCGATCGCGACGATGACGATCCCCGCCGACCGCCCGGCCATCGTGGCAACGAAAAGTTCTGGAGCGGACGCGGCTATCAGCGGCAGGCGGACATGTCGATGAAACTGGCGTGGAAGGAAATCGGCGAAGCCGACGAGCGCGAAAAGCAGCTCACGTTCTGGCTCCGCCCACTGGAGAGCGATTGATGAAAGTTGCTGTTGCCAAGTACCCGGTCGACGCGCCGGCCGACTTCGCCGCTTTTGCCACCAAACAGCGCACCCTGCTGCAGGCCGCAAAAAAGGCTGGGGCCGAACTGGCCGTATTGCCCGAGTATCTGGCGCTGGAGCTGGCCGCCGGCATGCCGGCGCCGGTCCGCGGCGACCTGCCGGCCTCGCTGGCGGCGCTGCAACCGCTGGAGCCGGCATGGCGTGCGCTGTACGCCGATCTGGCGCGGGATCTTGGCCTGACCATCCAGGCCGGCACCTTTCTGATTGATGTTGGCGGCGGGCGCTACCGCAACCGGGCCTGGTGGTTTTCAGCCGACGGCCGCAGTGGCTACCAGGACAAGCTGCAAATGACCGGCTTCGAAAAGGCCACCGGCATGATCGGGGGTGGCGAGGAGGCCGCCGTGTTCAGCACCGGCGGCGTGCGCGCAGCCATTGCCGTCTGCTACGACGCCCAGTTCCCGCTGCCCGTGCGAACGCAATGGGAGGCCGGGGCGCGGCTGTTACTGGTGCCCAGCTGCACTGATACCGACGCAGGAGCGACGCGGGTGCGCGTGGGCTGCATGGCCCGCGCCCTGGAAAACCGCATGTTCGTCGCCCAGTCCGTGACGGCCGGCCTCGCCGACTGGAGTCCGGCCCTCGACATCAACACAGGAGAGGCCACGATCTACGCTCCGATGGACCACGGCATGCCCGCCGACGGCCTGCTGGCGCGCACCCGTGGAGAGGAAGTGTGGGCGATCGCGTCGCTGGATTTTGCCGCTCTGGAAGCCAACCGCCATGTGGCGCAGGTGGCAAATGACCACGACTGGCCACGGCAATACCGCACCCGCGCGCCCCGCCCTGCGAGCGCCCCCGCCAGCTTCTCGATCGGACTGTCAGGGCCGCAGCCGTCGTGACCCGTTCCCGCCGACACGGTTAGGGCGAGCCTTCGGCAACCAGCCGGCGACAGACGCAGCTCACACCTCGTCCGAACCTTCGTTGATGTCCTCAAACAAGAACGTGGAGAGGTAGCGCTCGCCGGTATCGGGCAGCATCGCCAGCAAGACCGAGCCAGCGGGCGCATCCTTCGCCACTTCCAGCGCGGCGGCCAGCGTCGCGCCCGAAGAAATGCCGGTGAAAATTCCCTCGCGCTGAGCCAGCGCACGCGCGGCATCGCGGGCCACCACGTCATCGATCGGCACAATGCGATCAATGACGGCACGGTTCAGCACGGCCGGCACGAAATCCGGCGTCCAGCCCTGGATCTTGTGCGGCTGCCATTCCATGCCGGAAAGCAGCGCTGCACCGGCGGGCTCGGAAACAACGATCTTCACATCCGGCCGTGCCACCTTGAGCACCTCACCCACGCCGGTCAGCGTCCCGCCCGTGCCCCAGCCCGTCACGAAGTAGTCAAGCCGCCTGCCAGCGAAGTCACGCAGGATCTCCGCCGCCGTGGTCTGTCGATGCCAGGCCGGGTTGGCAGGGTTCTCGAACTGGTTGGTGAAGAACCAGCCGCGTTGCTGCGCCAGCTCCACCGCCTTGGCCACCATGCCGCTGCCGCGAGCCGCCGCAGGCGTCAGCACCACCTTGCCGCCATAGGCGCGGATCAGCTTGCGTCGCTCGATCGAAAAGGTCTCGGCCATCACGGCCACGAAGGGATAGCCGCGTGCGGCGCAAATGGCTGCCAACGCCACGCCGGTATTGCCCGACGTGGCCTCAATCACGGTCTGGCCCGGTTTCAGGGCACCGCGTTGTTCGGCATCGAGAATGATGGCGAGGGCGAGCCGGTCCTTGACCGAGCCGGCGGGATTGAAGGCCTCGACCTTGACCAGCAGTTCCACGCGCTCAGGCGCCAGGCGATGAAGTCGGATGATTGGCGTGTCGCCGATAGTCTCAATAATGCTGTCGTGGATCACAGGCGTGCTCCGGCAGGCGGCGGAAGAACCGCTCCGCGAGCATGCGCCCGTACAGGTGAAACTTTTGGTCAGATCGGGCCGGCTGCGCCGACAAATCGGGCGCACAAGCCGTATGACAGAGACCGCAAACAGCCAGTTGCGGATGCCACCAGCATGCTCCGGCATGACGGGCAAACGATTCTAATCCTTGACGCCAACACGTTTTGGCCGTATAGACGTCTATTCAATAACCTTCAACGAAACGACGACAACCCACTCCAACGAATCCACCGGCCGCGTAATCACCCCATGACCCTGACCCAGTTGCGCCAGCTGGTTGCCATCGCGGATTCGGGCCTCAACATCACGCTCGCCGCCGAACGCATTCATGCAACCCAGCCAGGCCTGAGCCGGCAATTGCGGCAGCTGGAGAACGAGCTGGGCTTCGAGTTGTTCGTGCGTCGTGGCAGAAGCCTGGACGCCGTGACGGACGCCGGCCAGCAGGTACTCGAACGCGCGCGGACCATTCTCGCCGAAGCCTCCCGCATCCAGGCGTTGGCGGCCAATCTGCGCCATGAGGCCCATGGCGCGTTGCGGATCGCCACCACCCACACCCAGGCTCGATTCGCGTTGCCCGCAGCGATTGGCGCACTCAACCGTGACTACCCCGGGGTCAGCGTGCACCTGCAACCAGGCCGGGACGCCGAAGCGCTGGCACAACTTGAAGACGGTCGCGTCGATCTGGCCGTGGTCAGCACGACCGGGGCGGCACCCGCCGGCGGCATTGCCCTGCCGGCCTACCGCTGGGACCGGGTCGTCATTACGCCGCGCGGGCACGCGCTGGTGCGGGGCAGCCAACCCCCTTCGCTTGAGGATTTGTCGCGCCTGCCGCTGATCAGCTACGACTCCTCGCGGCATCCCGAGTCGTCCCTGCGCCGCGCCTTTGCCGGGATCAACAAGTTGCCTCAGATCGTGATGACCGCCGGCGACGCCGACCTGATCAAGACCTACGTGCGCTCAGGCCTGGGCGTCGGGATACTGGCCGAAATGGCCATGCTCGACGAGGACGGCGACCTGCACCGACTCGCCGCCGACCACCTGCTGCCGCCGTGCACGACCTGGATCGTGCTGCGCCGCAAGACCGTACTGCGCGAGTACGTGCTGGAATTCATCGCCAGCTTCGCGCCGCACCTGGATCGTCAGGCCATCCGACGTGCGGTGGCCGACGACGTGGCACCCCGCCACTGGGCCCAGGTACCCCACTGGCGCGAACGGTCGTCGACGCCAGCGCCGGGATGAAACCGGATCAAGCCATCGCAACAGCTGACCGGCAGCTCCACTCCGAAGGCAGCCTGCACCTGGGCCGGGTACGGCAGCATCACCACCCACACCGCTACAATGCCCGGCATGACCAAACCAGCCTCATTTCCCATCGAAGTCCGCGGTTCCGCCAGACAACCGCTGGGCATGTCACCTGCCCGCTTCCTGCGCGATTACTGGCAGAAGCGACCGCTGCTGATCCGCCATGCCTTTGCCGACTTCAAACCCCCGCTGCAGCCCGACGACCTGGCTGGTCTGGCCTGCGAACCCGCGGCGCTGGCACGACTGATCGTGCACGACGAACGACGCGATCGCTGGCACGTCCGCTCCGGCCCACTCAGCGAGACCGACTTCGCCGCGACACCTGACAGCAACTGGACCCTGCTGGTGCAGGACGTCGACAAATGGGACACCGACGTCGCCCGCCTGCTGGAGCACTTCAGCTTCCTGCCGAACTGGCGCGTCGACGATGTCATGGTCTCTTACGCCGAGCCCGGCGGTGGCGTCGGCGCCCATGTCGATCAATACGATGTCTTCCTGCTGCAGGGCCTGGGCCAACGCCTGTGGGCAATCAGCGACGATCCGCTGGCGCCACGGGGATTCCGTCCCGACGTGGAGCTCAAGCAACTGGTCCACTTCGAGCCAACCCACGAATGGATGCTCGAGGCAGGCGACATGCTGTACCTGCCACCCGGTGTACCGCACGACGGCGTGGCATTTGGCGGCCCCTGCATGACCTTCTCGATCGGCATGCGGGCGCCGTCCCAGGCAGAGCTGACCGGCGACCTGGCCGACTACATCGCCGAGCGCCTGCCGGAGGAAATGCGCTACAGCGACCCTGACCTGAAGCCAGCGACGTCCCCGGGGGAGATCGACCGGGCCGTGCTGGACCGGCTCACGGCCGCGTTGCCGTTTGCTGCCGCGTTGCGCGAGGACATGCTGCGCGACTGGTTCGGCTGCTTCATTACCCGCTATCGCAACGCGCAAGCTCCAGCCGCACCGAACAAGCCGACCAGCGCGGCCGCACTGGTCAGCCAACTGGCCGCTGGCTCACGGTTGCTGCGCCACCCGTGGTCCAGACTGGCCTGGAGTCGCCACAAAGCCTCCTGCAGCCTGTACGCCAGCGGGCAGGCCTACCCGGCCACACCCGCCCTCGCGCGGCAACTGTGCGAGCAACGGGAGCTGACCGTCGACCGCAAGCTCGACCAGGTCGAACTCGACCTGCTGCTGACGCTGATCAACGAAGGCCATTTGATGGCACGGAAACCGCGACGACGCCGATGAAGCTGCAGGACTTCCATATCGAAGTTGCCGATTGGTCGAACGAGGGCCAGCGGGTTGCCCTGCTCGACTTGCGCGAAACCGTGTTCATCCACGAGCAAGGTGTACCCGAACAGCGGGAACGGGATGGCCTGGACGTCGAATGCTGGCATGTGCTGGCGCGTGCCGCTGACGGTCAGCCCATTGGCTGCGGCCGGCTCTCACCAGCGCAACACAAGATCGGCCGAATGGCCGTGCTGTCGGAGTGGCGCAGGCAGGGGGTCGGTGTGGCGCTGTTGCGCGAGCTGGTCCGCCGCGCGCAATCACAAGGATGGCCGCATGTCTCGCTTGATGCCCAGGTCAGCGCCCTGCCTTTCTACGAGCGCGAGGGTTTCGTGGCATACGGCGAGGAATTCGAGGACGCCGGGCTGCCGCATCGAAAGATGCGTCGAGACCTGCCCCCCGACCAGCGTGACCCGGCACCCTTGCGCGATGTCGGCGCGCTGCCCGCCACGACCGGCAGCGAAACGGCGGATGCGCGCCTGCGCCTGCTCGTCGATACACGCCACCGACTGCGCATTCACGTGCCACGGCTGGGCAACGACGCCTTCGCGACCCCGGAGGAGCTTGGCGAATTGCGGCGCATCGGGATCTCGGGCCGGGCCGCCCAGATCCGCATCCTGCTGCATGATCCGGCAGCCGCGCTGCGCAGCGACCACCGCCTTGTCGCGCTGGCGCAGCGACTGCCCAGCGCAATCGAGATCCGCACCCCCGTCGAGGAAGCCGACTTGGCCTACCCTTCGGCCTACCTGCTCAATGATGTCGGCGGCTACCTGTTTTTGCCCGAAGCCGATCGTCCGAAAGGTCGCGCCGCGCGCGCTGACCGCGCCAGCCAGGTTCCGCTGCAACAGTACTTCGACGAAGTCTGGGATCGGGCAGAGCCAGCCCGCGAACTGCACGCGTTGCGCCTGTAGAAATGCCCACATGAGCGGAAACAGATGGCCACAGCTGAACGCCCGCTGGCCCGACGGTCGCCCCGCCCCGCCATCGACGCTGATGATCCATGGCCGCACCCCACCAACTCCCGGACGCACTCGACCTTCGTCTGAGGCTCCGATCAATGACGCCCCGAAGGCGCCTTGGGTTGCCGCATTGCAACAGCCAAAGGTTATAATCGCAAGGATTCTCCCCAGCCATCCGTAACAGCGGCCTGTCGGGCTTGAAAACCCATCGGAAGCCGCGACCTTCATGGTCACGCGTGTGGCAGCAAGCATCCTTTCCCTTCGGTGGTGATGTGACTACAACTTTGATCCACGAGTTCTACGAATCCTCCCAACTCGCTGGCGGCAACGCCGATTACGTCGAATCCCTGTACGACGCCTGGCTGGCCGATGCCACGTCCGTACCTGCCGATTGGGCGCGCTATTTCGAATCTTTCAAGGGCCGTGAATCGGGAGACGTCTCCCACGCCGGCGCCATCGCACGCATCGAGGCTGCCCAGAAGCAGCGCCACACCGGTGTTGCCGCCGTTCCAATGAGCGACGAGCACGCACGCAAGCAGGCCGGCGTGCTGCGCCTGCTTACCGCTTACCGTTCACGCGGCCATCTGGCCGCCGATCTCGATCCGCTTGGCCTGGCCGGCAAGATGCCGGCGCCGGACCTCGGCCTGGCCTTCCACGGGCTCGCCGACGCCGACCTCGACACCGAATTCGATACCGGCAACTACGCCGGTGGCGGTCAGCGCATGAAACTGCGCGAGCTGCTGGATCGGCTGAAAAAGACCTACGCCAGCACGATCGGTGCCGAGTTCATGCATATCAGCAATCATGAACAGCGCAACTGGATCTACAGCCGGCTGGAGCAGGCTGCAGGTCGAAGCGGTCTGGACAAGTCTGGCCAGCAACGCGTGCTGGACGGGCTGACCGCCGCCGAAGGGCTGGAGCGCTACCTGCACACCAAGTATGTCGGCCAGAAGCGCTTTTCGCTCGAAGGCGGCGACAGCCTGATCCCGATGCTGGACGACGTGGTACGCGCCGCCGGTGACAACGGCATCAAGGAACTGGTGATCGGCATGGCCCATCGGGGCCGGCTCAACGTGCTGGTCAACATCCTGGGCAAGCCACCGAAAACCCTGTTCGACGAATTCGAGGGCAAGTTCGAGAACGCCGACGACCCGGCCCACTCCGGCGACGTGAAGTACCACATGGGCTTTTCCGCCGACGTCAAGACGCCCAAGGGCGGTGTGCACGTGGCATTGGCGTTCAACCCGTCGCACCTGGAGGTCGTCAACCCGGTCGTCACCGGCTCGGTGCACGCACGCCAGACTCGCCGCCGCGACACCCTGCGCACGCAGTCGATGGCCGTACTGATCCACGGCGACGCGGCGTTCGCCGGCCAGGGCGTGAACATGGAATTGTTCAACATGTCGCAGGCCCGCGGATTCAAGATCGGTGGCAGCCTGCACATCGTGATCAACAACCAGGTCGGATTCACCACCTCCAACCCGCAGGACGCGCGCTCCACCATGTACTGCACCGACCTGGCCAAGATGGTCAATGCGCCGGTCCTGCACGTCAATGGCGACGATCCCGAGGCCGTGATCCTGGTGACACGGTTGGCCTACGATTTCCGCAAGCAGTTCGGCCGCGACGTGGTCATTGACCTGGTCTGCTATCGCCGTCATGGTCACAACGAGGCCGACGAGCCGGCGGCGACCCAGCCGGTGATGTACCAGATAATCCGCAAGCGCCCAACCACGCGCGATCTGTACCAGCAAGCGCTGGTGAAGCAAGGCGTGCTGCGCGAAGGCGATGCGAAAAAGCAGTTCGACGCCTACCGCGACCGACTGGAAGCCGGCGCCCCGATGACCGACCTCGATCTGTCACCGACCCGTGATGGCCACGTGGATTGGGCCCGCTTTCTCGGCGGCAAGCTGTCGATGCCTACCGACACCACGGTGCCGAAAAAGAAGTTGCAGGAACTCGCCAACAAGATCCTGGCCTTGCCGGCCGACATCACCCTGCAGGCCCGCGTCGCCAAGATCTACGAGGATCGCCGCAAGATGGCCTCCGGCGAGCATCCCGCCGACTGGGGCTTCGCCGAGAACCTGGCCTACGCCACCCTGATCGACGCGGGCTACGACATGCGCCTGGTTGGCCAGGACACGGGCCGCGGCACCTTCTTCCACCGGCACGCCGTGCTGCACGACCAGAAGGACGGCCACACCTTCATGCCGCTGTCCACTGTGCGCGCAGGGGCCGATGTCGAAGTGATCGACTCGCTGCTCAGCGAGCTGGCCGTGATGGCCTTCGAGTACGGCCACTCCACCACCGACCCGGACACGCTCAACATCTGGGAGGCCCAGTTCGGCGATTTCGCCAACGGCGCGCAGGTGGTGATCGATCAGTTCATCAGCTCCGGCGAGTCGAAGTGGAACCGCCTGTGCGGACTGATCCTGCTGCTGCCGCACGGCTACGAAGGCCAGGGTCCGGAGCACTCCTCCGCCCGCCTCGAACGCTTCCTGCAACTGTGCGCCATGGACAACATGCAGGTCTGTGTGCCGACCACGCCGGCGCAGGATTTCCACATGATTCGCCGCCAGATGCTGCGCAATGCGCGCAAGCCGCTGGTCGTGATGACGCCCAAGTCGCTACTGCGCCACAAGCTCGCCGTATCGTCTCTGGACGAGCTCGCCAACGGCAGCTTCCAGTTGGTGATCGGCGAGCATCGCAAACTGGCGGCAAAGAAGGTCAAGCGGGTCGTGCTGTGCTCGGGCAAGGTCTATTACGACCTCCTGGAAGAATCCGACAAGCAGGGCCTGACCAACGTCGCGATCGTGCGGGTTGAACAGCTGTATCCGTTCCCCCGTGCCGAAGTGACCGCCGAACTGGACAAATACCCGGCTGCCCACGAAGTGGTCTGGTGCCAGGAAGAACCGATGAACCAGGGCGCCTGGTTCCAGATCCGCCATCACCTGCAGGCCTGCACCGAGGCGAAACACAGCCTTTCGTACGCAGGCCGCGCGCGCTCGCCCGCCCCGGCGGCCGGTCACCACAACGCCCACGTGGCCGAACAGGCTGCGCTTGTCGAACAGGCACTGACTGCGCCGGTCGGCACCGATCACTCCGCGGAATAAAGATACCCAAGGAACGCTATGTCCATCGAACTCAAAGTCCCCGTCCTGCCCGAGTCCGTCTCTGACGCCACTATTGCGACCTGGCACAAGCAGGCCGGTGACGCCGTCAAGCGCGACGAAAACCTGGTCGACCTCGAAACCGACAAGGTCGTGCTGGAAGTGCCTTCACCGGTCGACGGCGTGCTGAAGGAGATCAAGCACCAGGTCGGCGACACCGTGAACGGCGAACAGGTCATCGCCATCATCGAGGAAGGCGCCGCTGCTGCCGCGTCGGCACCAGCTGCCGCACCGGCGCAGTCCGCTCCCGCAGCTGCGGCCAAGGGCGCTGACGACCTGTCCCCTGCCGGCCGACGCGTGGCCACGGAAGAGAAGATCGACCCGTCCAAAGTCACCGGCACCGGCCGCGACGGCCGCGTGACCAAGGAAGACCTGGTCAACTATGGCAAGGGCGGCAGCGCACCGGCGGCCTCGGCCCCCGCCGCCAGGCCGACGCCCGGCTCGCGCCCGGAAGAGCGTGTACCGATGACCCGCATGCGCGCGCGCATCGCCGAACGCCTGATGCAGTCGAAGAACTCGATCGCCATGCTCACCTCGTTCAACGAAGTGAACCTGGCCGAAGTGGTGAAGATGCGCAAGTCGCTGGGTGAGGCATTCCAGAAGGAGCACGGCATCAAGCTCGGCTTCATGAGTTTCTTCGTCAAGGCTGCGGCCGAAGCGCTCAAGCGCTACCCGTACGTCAACGCCTCGGTCGACGGCAACGACGTCATCTACCACGGTTACCAGGACATCTCGATCGCGGTGGCGACCGACCGGGGCCTGGTCACGCCGGTGCTGCGCGACGTCCAGGACATGAGCTTCGCCGATGTCGAAAAGGGTATTGCCGACTACGCCGCCAAGGCGCGTAGCAACAAGCTGTCGCTGGACGACCTGCAAGGCGGCACCTTCACCATCACCAACGGCGGCACCTTTGGCTCGCTGCTGTCCACCCCGATCGTCAACCCGCCACAAAGCGCGATCCTGGGCATGCACACCATCAAGGAGCGCGCCATCGTCGAGAACGGCCAGGTCATCGCCGCCCCGATGATGTATATCGCACTCAGCTACGACCACCGCATCATCGATGGCAAGGACGCGGTGCTGTTCCTGGTCGACATCAAGAACCAGTTGGAGAACCCGCAGCGCATGCTGCTGGGGCTCTGATCGCCAGCCCGCCATCAGGAAACAGGTGACGAAGCTTTGATGCCGGCTGGGATCCGGGAACACGGTCCAGCCGGCCAACTTTCAATCACCAGAATCCATCTTCAGCTTCATTCGCGGGCTCACGCCCGCCAGCAAGGAATCCGTCATGAGCGAAAAATTCGATGTCATCGTCATCGGCGCCGGTCCGGCCGGCTATGTGGCTGCGATCCGCGCCGCACAGCTGGGTCTTAAGACCGCCTGCGTCGATGCCTTCGCCGGCAAGGACGGCAAACAGGCGCTGGGCGGCACTTGCCTCAACGTGGGCTGCATTCCGTCCAAGGCGCTGCTCGATTCCTCGCGTCAGTTCCATAATTTGACCAGCAACTTCGACATGCACGGCATCAGCGCTGACAACCCGCGCATCGATGTGCCGACCTTCGTCGGGCGCAAGGACAAGATCGTCAAGCAGTTCACCGGCGGTGTGGCGCAGCTGTTCAAGGCCAACAAAGTCACCGCGTACTTCGGTACCGGCAAGCTGCTCAAGGGCAACAGTGTCGAGATCACCGGCGCGGACAAGAGCAAGCAGACCATCAGCGCCACCAACGTGATCCTCGCTTCGGGCTCGGTGCCGATCGAGTTGCCGTTCGCCAAGTTCGACGGCAAGGCCATCGTGGACAACGCCGGCGCGCTGGACTTCACCGAAGTACCCAAGCGTCTTGGCGTGATCGGTGCCGGCGTGATCGGACTGGAATTGGGTAGCGTCTGGAAGCGGCTGGGCTCGGAAGTGACCATCATCGAGGCCCTGCCCGACTTCCTCGGCGCCGCCGACACAGATATCGCCAAGATGGCCCAACGCGAGTTCAAGAAGCAGGGGCTCGACTTCAAGCTCGGCGCCAAGCTCAGCAAGGCTGAGGTGAAGAAGGATGGCGTGCACCTGGTCTACACCGACAAGAACGGCGAGCAGAAGCTGGTGGTCGACAAGTTGCTGGTCGCTGTGGGCCGTCGTGCCTACACCACCGGCCTGCTGGCCGACGACACCGGCGTGAAGCTGGACGAACGCGGTCGCATCGTGGTCGACGAGCACAACCACACGGGCGTGGACGGCGTCTGGGCAGTCGGTGACGCAGTGCGCGGCCCGATGCTGGCGCACAAAGGCTCCGAGGAAGGCGTGGCAGTGGCCGAATGGATCGCCGGCAAGGCCGGTCACGTCAACTTCGACACCATCCCCTGGGTGATTTACACCGAACCGGAAATTGCCTGGGCCGGCAAGACCGAGAAGCAGTTGAAGGACGAAGGCGTGCCGTACAAGGTCGGCAGCTTCCCGTTCGCTGCAAACGGTCGAGCGGTAGCCATGAACGAAGGCGTCGGCCAGGTCAAGATGATTGCCCACGCCGAGACCGATCGTATTCTTGGCGTGCACATGGTCGGTCCGGGCGTGTCCGAGCTGATTTCCGAGTGCGTGGTGGCGATGGAGTTCAAGGGCTCTTCCGAGGATCTGGCACGCATCGTCCACGCGCATCCGACGCTGTCCGAAGTAGTGCATGAGGCGGCCCTGTCCGTCGACAAGCGCGCCCTTCACAAGGGCAACTGACCGAACACGGCGAGCACACATCGGCCCGCTCGTGGCGACATGGGCGGGCCGTTTCGTTCCACCGTGAGCCAAAGGAAGCGCGTGAGTGCTTCCCGCCCGCGACTCTTCTCTCATTCCTCGCACACTCAACTCAGACAAGCCCATGCCTCAACCCACAGCCATTTGCGTCTACTGCGGCTCTTGCAGCGGCCGGCACCCCGAGTACACCGAACAGGCAGCAGCCTTCGGCGCCGAGTTGGCCCGGCGCGGCATCACCCTGGTCTACGGCGGCGGCAATGTCGGCCTGATGGGCGTGGTCGCCGATGCGGTGCTCGCCGGTGGCGGCAAGGTCGTCGGCGTGATCCCGCGACAGCTGGTGGAACTGGAAGTGGCGCACCCGGGCTTGAGCGAGCTGGTGGTCGTCGAAACCATGCACCAGCGCAAGACCCGCATGTACGAATTGTCAGATGCCTTTGTTGCCCTGCCCGGCGGCTTCGGCACGATGGACGAAATGTTCGAAATGTTGACCTGGGCTCAACTCGGCCTGCATCGTTATCCGTGCGCCTTTCTTGACGTGCGCGGCTACTACCGTGACCTTCGCCAGATGATGAAGCACATGGTCGACGAACGTTTTGTGCGCGCCGAGCAGCGGGACGGCATCTGGTTCGGCGATGGCATTGCCGCGCTGTTCGAATGGATGGAGACATACGAGGGCAGCTACGTACCCAAGTGGATCGACACCCGCAGCGTCGACGCCTGACCGACGACCGAAGGAGTTTCCCATGACCCGTTTTCGCGCCTTCCGTATCCACAACGACGATGCTGGCTACCGCGCTGGCATCGAACCCATGGAAACGGACGCGCTCTCGCCCGGCGAAGTCCTCATCAAGGCCGCCTACTCGTCGGTCAACTACAAGGACGCGCTGGCCGGCACCGGCAAGGGTCGCATTCTCCGCCGTTACCCGCTCAATGGTGGAATTGATGTAGCCGGTCATGTGGTCGCCTCTTCCGACCCGAGCTTCAAGGAAGGCGATGCCGTGCTGTGCACAGGCAGCGGTCTGTCCGAGACACGTGACGGCGGGTTCGGCGAATACGCACGCCTGGAAGCGCGTTGGACGATTCCGCTGCCTGCGACACTGAGCCTGCGCGAAAGCATGATCATCGGCACCGCCGGCTTCACTGCAGCGCTGGCCCTGCTGCGCATGCAGGACAACCGGCAAACCCCGGAGTTGGGGCCGCTGGCCGTTACTGGCGCCAGTGGTGGCGTGGGGATGCTGGCTATCGACATCTTCAGCCGGGCCGGCTACGAGGTCCATGCCATCAGCGGCAAAGCCGGGCACTTCGACTTCCTGCGCCAGTTGGGCGCACGCGAGTGCATCGACCGGCACCAACTCGCGTTCAGCGGCAAACCGATGGACTCGGCCCGCTTCGGCGGCGCGCTGGACAGCGTCGGCGGCAGCATGCTCGCCGGCCTGTTGCCGCAGATCAGCCCCTACGGCAATGTAGCCCTCTGCGGCAACGCCGGGGGTATCGCATTTGACAGCACGGTCATGCCTTTCATCATCCGTGGAGTCAGTCTGCTTGGTGTCGCCTCGGCCGGCACCGCGCGCGACTTGCGGGATCGGGTCTGGCAGCATCTGGCCAGTGACTGGAAGCCGCAGCACCTGGACAGTGTCGTCACGGACGAATCCAACCTGGACGAGCTGCCCGCTGTATTTGCACGGATGCTCGCCGGCGACTCATTCGGGCGAACCCTGGTTCGCCTCGACGGCACGGTTTGACGAACTCCCGCTTGGAAGTACCATCAACCACGACTTAGAATCAACAAACTCGCAGGGGTTTTTACCTAATGGCACGCATCCTGATCGTCGACGACTCGCCGTCGCAATTGCTGGGCATCAAGCGGATCGTCGAGAAGCTGGGCCACGAGACGCTCTCGGCCGAAGATGGCGCCGCCGGTGTGGAGGTCGCAAAAGCCGAGATGCCCGACCTGATCCTGATGGACGTGGTCATGCCCAACCTGAATGGTTTCCAGGCGACCCGCACAATCAGCAAGAATGCCGAGACGGCGCACATCCCGATCATCCTGGTCACCACCAAGGACCAGGAGACCGACAAGGTCTGGGGCATGCGTCAGGGCGCCAAGGCCTACGTGACCAAACCCATCAAGGAAGAGGATCTGCTCAAGGCACTGCAGGAATTCCTGCCCAGCTGACCAGTCACGAACTGAATGCCAAAACGGCGCCTCATGGCGCCGTTTTCGTGCATCCACCCTTGAGCGGCGCTCAGTGGCGCGGGTCAAAATCCGCAAAAGCCTGATGCAACGCCTTGTATGCCGCGCGTTGCTCATCACTGTCGGCACTCGGCGTACGAATCGACAACTCCACCAGTTGATCACCCGGATTTGCGCCGGGCATGCCGCGCCCCTTGAGCCGCAACTTGCGCCCGGACTGTGAACCCGCCGGAATACGCAGATCCACGGTGCCAGCCAGGGTCGGCACCGACACGGTGGCGCCAAGCGCTGCTTCCCACGGCGCGATCGCCAGCACGTGCACTACATTGCGACCGTCGAGCCGGAAGCGCGCATCCTCGCGTACGCCCACCTCCAGCAGCAGATCGCCATGTGGGCCCCCGGCCACGCCAGACTGACCCTGACCGGCCAACCGGATCACTTGTCCGGGTTGAATGCCTGCCGGAATCTTCACCTCCAGCACCCGCTCACCGCCGGCTCCATCCGACATGGCCAGTCGCGTGCGGCCTCCGTCGAAGGCCGTCTGCAGGTCAATCTGAACGCTCGCCTGGACGTCACGGCCACGCCGCGGCCGCGCCTGTCCCCGGTGACCACCGGCGGCCCCGCGCCCGAACAGGCTCTCGAAGAAGTCGCTGAAGTCGCTGTCGTCACCGCCGCCGAAGCCCTGCTGGCCCTGCCAGCCCGGCGGCGGTCGGAATTGCTCGCCTTGCCGATAGCCGCCCGCACGCAGTTGGTCGTACGAGCGCCGCTTTTCCGCATCCTTCAGAACTTCATTCGCCTCGTTGACCGCCTTGAATTTCTCCTCGGCGCCGGCTTCCTTGTTCTTGTCCGGGTGGTATTTTCGCGCCAGCTTGCGATATGCCGCCTTGACTTCGGCTTCGCTCGCATCGGGTTTGACGCCAAGAATCTCGTAATAGTCTTTGAATTCCACGCAAGCTCCTGCTCACCGGTATCGCACAGCACAAAGCCGCGCCCCGCCGCGGATCATTATCCACGGCGGAGCGGGCCATGACACGACGTTGCGCTCAACCGTCCGTATTGATGGTGATTCTCCGGGGCGTGGTTTCCGGCTTCTTCGGGATCGAAATTTCCAGCACGCCATATTTTCCATGTGCGCTGATGTTGTCGGCGTCCGCGCTGTCCGGCAACGCGAAACGGCGATGGAAGGTGCCATATACCCGCTCCTGCCGGGTGAGCTTGCCACCATTCTCCTCGCTATCGACCTGCCGCTCACCCTTGATGGTGAGGATGCTCTGATCCATGCTCACCTCGATGGTGGCCGGATCCACGCCCGGCACATCGACCAGGATCATGAAGCGCTTGTCCTCTTCCCGGATATCGACGCGCGGGGCCCACTGGCTGGTCTCCACGGTGGACTGGTCGCCGTCCTCCGCACCGAACAAACGGCCGAATACACGCCGGAAATCGTCGGACGGTGCCATTTCCAGACCCCTGAATGATTGACGACTCAGATTCATGTCACTGCCTCCTGTGTTGTGTGCGGCGCCACCGCCGCCTGTCCCCAAAATAGGTGCGCAACGCCGCGATTCAAGACGACAGTACGTCGCGGGCCCGCTAGCATGGAGGGACCTACCCACTCAGGCGCCCACTGCTCATGAGTATCCAGCCTGGCGACACCGTTCCCGACATTGCCATCAAGGTCATCGACGGCGGCATCCAGCCCGCACAGACCGGCGCGCTGTTCGCCGGCCGCAAGGTACTGCTGTTTGGCGTACCCGGGGCGTTCACGCCAACCTGCTCGAACAAGCACCTGCCGGGCTACGCGAAACACTTCGATGAGTTCCGGCAACGGGGGATCAGCGTGCTATGCCTCGCCGTCAACGACGCTTACGTGATGCAGGCCTGGGCTGCCGCGCAACAGGTACCTGGCGGTCTGCTGCTGCTCGCCGACGGCAACGCCCAGTTCACCCGGGCGCTGGGGCTGGAGCTGGATGGCACCGCCTTCGGCATGGGCTTGCGGGTACGCCGGTTCGCACTGTATGCGGAAGACGGCGTCGTGCGCTTGCTCCGGGTGGAGGCCCCCGGCGAGTTTCGCGTGTCTGGCGCCGAGGCGATGCTGGCGGCGATTGGCGAGTGACGTGATGTACGTCGCACGGCCAGACCAAGACCGCGTTTCCGACAGACCGAGTGATCGCGCCATTTGCGCCAGCCAGAAATGAAACCTATAGGTTGCATTATGAAACCTATAGGTTATATTCTTGCGCTCGGCCACCACGGCTCACAAACACTCCTGGGAGAAGCAAGCATGCGAGACACAGATAACCAGACCGACAAACTGGTCAGGAATGAGCGTCATGGAGTGTGGCTCGCTCTGCTGGTAGTTGTCGCGCTTGCGGCGACGCTGGTGCTCGCTAGCGAAACAAGGCGAGCGTTATTGCTGGCGCTGGCCATCAGCATCGTGTTCGCCGTCACCTGGCTGGCCCAACAACGCACCCGTGGCACGAAGAACACCCTCCGTGAGAAGCGTGACATCGTGATGAGCGATGAGTTGCGGCAGGCAGCTATCGCCAAAGCCTATAAATGGGCGTTCTTTGCCGTGCTGGGGACGCTCGCCACGTTTTGCCTGGTAAGCACCGCTGTAGCCATCAGCGCGTCGGGTCAGATGGTGGCGGCGCTCAGCATCGCGCTTGCCGTAAGCGCCTTTCTTGCCAGCTTCCTGCTGTTCGACCGGCCTTGACGCATGCAGGGCGAGCGACTGGCCAACCGCCTGAAAATCCTTCGCGCGGAAAAAAATTTGACGCAGAGCGCACTGGCGGACTTGATCGGCACCACCCGCAAATCGATCAATGCCATCGAAATGGAGCGGATGGTTCCATCGACTCTGCTCGCGCTCAAACTGGCTCGCGCGCTGGAAACCCCGGTCGAGCAATTGTTCCATCTCGAGGCATTGCACAACCAACCCTGATGACCGCCACGCCTGGATGGCAGCCGGCAGGTCAAGAACTCAAAAAAAGCCCCGGCGAGCCGGGGCTTTTTCCTTCACGTTGACGTCAGGCTCACTCGTCGGTGACGGCAGGCTCGCCTGCCGCATCGCCGTCGCCATCGGACAGGTCTGTCGTCGGCGCCAGCGCGGCATCCTCACCGTCGTCCTCTTCCGCATCCAGCCTCATCACGCTAACCAGCGTTTCGTCGGCAGGCAGGCGGATCAAGGTGACGCCCTGGGTGTTGCGACCAAGTTGTGAGACTTCCGCCACGCGGGTACGCACCAGCGTGCCATGGTCGGAAATCAACATCAGTTCGTGCGCCTCGGTCACCTGCACGGCCCCAACCAGAGCACCATTGCGCTCGGAGCACTGGATGCCGATCACGCCCTGCGTGCCGCGGCCCTTCTTGGTGAACTCTGCCAGTTGGGTCCGCTTGCCGTAGCCACGCTCGGTCGCGGTGAGGATGTCGCCCTCGGCCGCTACGATCAGCGACACCACCTCGGCGCCCTTGATCAATCTCATGCCACGCACGCCAGCGGCGGTACGACCCATCGAACGCACCGTATTCTCGTCGAAACGGTTGACCTTGCCGTTGGAAGCGAACAGCAGGATGTCACTGTTGCCGTCGGTCATCTCCACGTTGACCAGCGCGTCGTCGTCATGCAGCTTGATCGCCAGCTTGCCCTTCTGCAGTTGGAACGCGAACTCGCTCAGCGGAGTTTTCTTGACGGTACCGCGCTTGGTCGCAAAGAACACATAGCGGTCCTCGCTGTACTCGCGGATCGGCAATACCGCTTGCACTTTCTCGCCCTCGCCCAGCGGCAGCAGGTTGATGATCGGCTTGCCGCGTGCGCCGGGACCGGACTCGGGAATCTGGTACACCTTGAGCCAGTACACGCGACCCGTACTGGTAAAGGTGAGCAAGGTGTCATGGGTGTTGACCACCCACAACTGCTCGACCACGTCCTCGTCTTTCAACGCGGAAGCCGAACGCCCCTTGCCGCCGCGACGCTGTGACCGGTAAGTGCTGGCGGGCTGGCGCTTGATGTAACCCGTATGCGACAGCGTCACCACCATGTCCTCCGGCGCAATCAGGTCGAGCACATTGAGGTCTTCCTGCGAATGCTGGATATCGGTGCGGCGGGCATCACCGAACTCCTCCTTGATCGCCTCAAGCTCCTCGCGGATGACTTCCAGCAGGCGATTCGGATTCTCCAGAATCTCGATCAACCCGCGAATCGTATCCAGAATCTGCCGATACTCGTCGGAAAGCTTTTCCTGCTCCAACCCGGTCAGACGGTTCAGGCGCATCGCCAGAATTTCCAGCGCTTGTGCCTCGGACAACTGGTAGCCGTCGTCCTTCAGGCCGTCGCGGGGATCCATGTCCTCCGGGCGCGACGCGTCGGCGCCCGTGGCGGACAGCAGTGCGCGCACCAGGCCAGCTTCCCAGCGCCGCGAAACCATCCGCTCGCGCGCCTCGGCCGGAGAGGCCGAGGTCTTGATCAGCTCGATCATCTCGTCGATGTTGGCCAGCGCCACCGTGAGGCCTTCGAGTATGTGGGCCCGGGCACGTGCCTTGCGCAGTTCGAAAATGGTGCGGCGGGTCACTACCTCACGGCGGTGGCGGATAAACGCCTCGAGGATATCCTTCAGGTTCAACAGACGCGGCTGGCCGTCCAGCAGCGCGACCATGTTGATGCCAAAAGTGACCTGCAGCTGGGTCTGCTGGAACAGGTTGTTAAGCACTACGTCGCCCATCGCATCCCGGCGGATTTCGATGACCACGCGCATGCCGTCCTTGTCAGACTCGTCGCGCAGCTCGCTGATGCCCTCGAGCTTCTTTTCCTTGACCAGCTCGGCGATCTTCTCGATCAGCCGCGCCTTGTTCACCTGGTACGGCAGCTCGTGGATGATGATCTGCTCGCGACCATTCGACTCGGTCTCGACCTCGGCCTTGGCCCGAACCAGGATCCGGCCGCGGCCGGTACGGTAGGCCTCGATGATGCCGGATGAGCCGTTGATGATGCCGTAGGTGGGGAAGTCCGGCCCCGGGATGTAGTGCATCAACTCGTCGATGCCCAATGCCGGCTCGTCGATCAGTGCGATCGTCGCGGCAATCACTTCGCTCAGATTGTGCGGCGGAATATTGGTGGCCATGCCGACTGCAATACCGGCCGAACCGTTGACCAGCAGGGTTGGCACCCGCGACGGCAGTACCAGCGGCTCACGCTCGCTCTCGTCGTAGTTGAAACCGAAATCAACGGTGTCCTTGTCGATGTCGGCAAGCAGCTCATGGGTGAGCCGCGACATACGTACTTCGGTGTAACGCATTGCGGCGGCGTTGTCGCCATCGACCGAACCGAAGTTGCCCTGCCCGTCGACCAGCATGTAACGCAGCGAAAACGGCTGCGCCATGCGCACGATCGCGTCGTAGACAGACTGATCGCCGTGCGGATGATATTTACCAATCACGTCACCGACCACGCGCGCCGACTTCTTGTACGGCTTGTTCCACGCGTTGCTCAGCTCGTTCATCGCGAACAACACGCGGCGGTGCACGGGTTTAAGACCATCGCGGACATCGGGGAGTGCGCGTCCCACGATCACGCTCATGGCGTAATCGAGGTAGCTCTGGCGCATCTCGTCTTCGATGTTGACGCGAATGATTTCTTTGGCGAGTTCTGCCATGAATCGGCTTCCTTGATAGCAAAAAAAGGACGCTGGCGCCGCGCCTCAAGCGCATGCGCGAGTGACCCGAAATCAACTCTCTGAGTGTATCACGAACACACTCGAAAAGACAGGTTTTAGGCCTTTTTAATCAATGACTTACAGCATCATTGCGGAGCAGCCGCACGGCGTTCCGCGCACTGCTGAATAATTGATCAATTGCGGACGCCCTGCAGCTTCTCCGTATACCTTGCAAGCGGGCGCCACGCGGCTTGCGAATGCTCGCGGCATGCGCGTTCGGTCGCGTCAATCCGACGACGAAGCAAGGCGCTCAGCTGCCGAACATGGCCTGCATGGCAATGGAATTTGGTCGTTCGATCACGCCACGCTCGGTGACGATCGCGTCGATCAACTCGGCTGGCGCCACATCAAAAACGGGGTTCCATGCCTGGGCCCCCTCCACCACCGTGCGCTTGCCACCCATGCTCAACAGCTCGGCCGCATCGCGCAGCTCGATCTCGATCTCCTCGCCGTTGCCAGTCGCCATGTCGACCGTTGACGACGGCGCCACCACCATGAATTTCACACCGTGGTATTTCGCAGCAATGGCCAACTGGTAAGTACCGATCTTGTTCGCCGTATCGCCATTCGCGGCGATCCGGTCGGCGCCCACGATGACCCACTGCACGGCTCCGGACTTCATCAGATGAGACGCTGCGGAGTCGGCAATCAATTGCGCGGGAATGCCGTCGCGCACCAACTCCCACATCGTCAAGCGTGCGCCTTGCTGCCACGGCCGTGTTTCGCCCGCGTAGACACGCACGATCCGACCGGCCGCTACACCGGCGCGGATCACACCCAGCGCGGTGCCGTAGCCTGCGGTCGCCAATGAACCGGTGTTGCAGTGGGTCAGGACGCCCGACCCAGGTCCGATCAGGGCGGCACCCAACTCACCCATATGGCGATTGGCGGCCAGATCCTCGTCCTGGATGGCCTGCGCTTCCCGCAACAAATCCGGGGCCTGGGCGCCAGAGGCGATGCGCCGCTTCATCCGGTCCAGGGCCCACATGAGATTGACCGCGGTCGGCCGTGCAGCACGCAAACTCGTCAGTACCGGGTCCATCATCACGCCTTGCTGTGCCGCCATGGCAACAGCCCAGGCTGCGGCAATGCCAATAGCCGGGGCACCACGCACCGCCAGATCGCGGATCGCCTCGGTCACCTGCTCCGCATCCCTGCATTCGAGCCAGCTTTCCTCCGCCGGAAGGCGGCGCTGGTCGAGCAGGCGCAGATGATCGCCCTGCCACTGCACGGCACGGATGGAATCGTGGGTTTCGGTGTGAATGCTCATCGACCTATTATCGCCCGTCGCCCTGACTTATTGCGCGAGGCGGGCAATCGTGGTCCCGCCGGCACTCAGCCCCGTTGCCGCAACCACTCATGGATCGCCGGGGGAACTTCGCGCTGCGCGCGACCGGAAACATAGATACCGATGTGGCCACCCTTGAAAGCAAGCTGCGTGTAGTCGGTGGTGCCGACGTGCTTGCCCAGGGCGCGCGAGGCATCTGGTGGAACCAGGTGGTCCTGCTCGGCAAAGATGTTGAGTACCGGCTGGGTGATCATGCCCAGGTCCACCGGCTGGCCACCTATCTGAACCGTGCCTTTGACCAGCTTGTTTTCCTGGTAGAAATCCTTGATGAACTGACGGAATGCTTCACCTGCCTGGTCCGGCGAATCGAAGATCCAGCGTTCCATGCGCAGAAAGTTCTCCAGCTCGACGGGGTTGTCCAGGATGTCGACCATGCCAATGTACTTCTGCTGGTTCAGGCGTATCGGCTTCAACGTCAGGTAAACGTAATTCATCAAACCGGCAGGAATATTGCCCATGGTGTCGACGAACAGATCCACGTCCATCTTCCTGCACCAATGCGACAGCATGTTGTCCGGCGTGTGGAAGTCGACCGGCGTCACCATGGTGATCAGGTTCTTCACCTTGTCCGGGTGCAATGCGGTGTAGCAAAGCGAAAACGCACCGCCCTGGCAGATACCGAGCAAATTGATCGCATCCAGATCGTGGCGTGCACGCACCGCGTCGACGCAGCGATCGAGATAGCCGTTGATATAGTCATCCAGGGTCAGCCAACGGTCGCCACCATCGGGATAGCCCCAGTCGATCAGGTAGACATCTTCTCCCTGCTCCAGCAGATTGCGCACCATCGAACGGTCGCCCTGCAGGTCGGTCATCCACACGGTGTTGACCAACGCATAGACAATCAGCAGCGGCGTCTTCGACTTGACCTTGCCGCCCCCGATGAAATGCCAAACCTTCAGCTTGTCTTCGCTGTAGACCAACTCGCGCGGCGTATTGGCATACTCGGGTTCGTGCATGCCGCGTAGATGGGCCATGCCGGTGGCGAGCTTGCGCTGAAACGAGGCAATGTCAGCCAGTGTCCTGGTCGGGTCAATCCGCAGCGGCGTGTACATGTCCATGTCTCCTTACTTGCTCTTGCGCGGATTGGGGCGTGATTTGGCTGCAGGCTTGGCTGCGCTGCCTACCTTGCCGACTGCCGTTGGCTTGCGCGCGGAGCCAACCCCGGGTTTCTTCGCAGACGATTTCTTTGCGGTCGACGCGAAAGCTTTGCTGGAAGCGGTTCGCCGTGTGGCGGGCTTCGCGTTTGAACCAGCGGCAAGTCGCCGTTTCAGCTCAGCCAGTTCCCGGCGCAATGCGGCGACTTCATCGGAGTCGCCCGCAGCCATCGACGAGCGACTGGCACGAAACTCCCGGCGCAATGCCTGCAGTCGTTCGCCGAGACTCGACACTTCACTGCGCGTCGGCACACCCAGCTCCCGACACAGCTGCTCGGTCTGCTGCTGTTGCATCTGACGCACCCGCATCTGCGCGTTGACCATCTCGCCATACACGTCGCGGAACTCGTCGGACAGCGCGATCTCGGCATACGCCTCTTCCATCGCATCCACCCAGAGGTCGTACAGCGCCTTGAGCGAGTCCACCTGACGACCAGGCTCGGCGCGTTCGGCAAGCTTGTCCTGCAACCGACTCATGCCTTGCGTGCTGGCACGCTGCAGCAGCTCCTGATAGCGCCCTGCGGCCTGCATCGATTCCATCACGGCGGCCGCAAAGGCCTGCTGCTGCATTTGCTCCTCGCGCTTCAGACCGAATGCCGGCGTCGGACCGGCGTGACCGGCAAGGTCGCCCAGGCCCGGTTGCTGCCACGCCTTTGACCACGATTCCCACTGTTTCGCAAAGCTCTCCGCGCCGGCGCCGTCGATGCCACCGAAGGCCTGCGCAAACGGCTGACTCGCTCCACCGAACATCTGCTGCAGCTGCTGACGCCAATCGGTACCGGGATCCGCAGCGCCACTGGCGGCAGCTGCCTGCATCCAGTCGAAATACCCCTGCAATCCGGCCAGCGTGCGGGCCAGCGCGTCATTGCCCGTTGATGGCGAAGCAGGTGGCGCCACGAACGGATTGGCCGCAGGTTGCTGTTGCTGCAATTGCCGCGTCCAGGCGTCCCAGGACTGCCGAGCCAGCGTCTGATAATCCTTCATGAAGTCACTTGCCGGGTCAGCCATGGGTACATCCTCGTACAGGGTTCTCACCCATCCTAACAAAAGGCCGCTGCCGCGGATCATCGTCGTCGAAACGAGCAAGGCCCGGCATGAGCCGGGCCTTGCTGGGTCTTTCCTGCCGGAGGAACTCAGACGCTTGCGCGCTCTTCCTCGGTCACGGCCTTCATCGACAGCCGGATGCGACCCTGCTTGTCAACTTCCAGCACCTTGACCTTGACGATGTCGCCTTCCTTGAGCTTGTCGGAAACTTTCTCCACGCGCTCGTCGGAGATCTGCGACACGTGCACCAGACCATCCTTGCCCGGCATGATCGTCACGAACGCACCAAAATCCATCAGCTTGGCAACCTTGCCCTCATAGATGCGGCCCGGCTCGACGTCGGAGGTGATCTGCTCGATGCGCTTCTTCGCCGCCTCGCCGGCCTCGCGATTGACCGAGCCGATGATGATGGTGCCGTCATCGTTGATGTCGATCGTGGTACCGGTTTCTTCGGTGATCGAGCGGATGGTGGCACCGCCCTTGCCGATCACTTCACGGATCTTGTCCGGATGGATCTTGATGGTGATCAGACGCGGAGCAAACTCGCTCATCTCCGTGCGCGCGGTGGTCAGCGCCTTGCCCATCTCGCCGAGGATATGCAGGCGACCACGCTTGGCCTGGGCCAGCGCGACTTTCATGATTTCCTCGGTGATGCCGTCGATCTTGATGTCCATCTGCAGCGCGGAAATGCCATCGGCGCTACCGGCCACCTTGAAGTCCATGTCGCCAAGATGATCCTCGTCACCGAGGATGTCCGACAGCACGACGAAGTCGTTGCCTTCCTTGACCAGGCCCATCGCGATACCGGCCACCGGTGCCTTCAGCGGCACGCCGGCGTCCATCATCGCCAGCGAGGAACCGCACACCGAAGCCATCGACGAGGAACCGTTGGACTCGGTGATTTCCGAGACGACGCGCACCACGTACGGGAATTCCTCGATGCTCGGCTTGACAGCCTGCACGCCGCGCTTGGCCAGACGACCGTGGCCGATTTCTCGGCGCTTGGGCGAGCCGAAGCGTCCGGCCTCACCCACCGAGAACGGCGGGAAGTTGTAGTGGAACAGGAACGGGTCCTTCGACTCGCCACCAGGAGCGTCGATGATCTGCGCATCGCGCGTGGTACCCAGCGTGATGGCGACCAGCGCCTGGGTCTCGCCACGGGTGAACAGAGCCGAGCCATGGGTGCGGGGCAGCACGCCTACACGAGCGCTGATCGCACGCACATCGTCCAACTGACGTCCGTCGATACGCACCTTGGTCTTCAGCACGCTGTCGCGCATGGTGTGGTATTCGAGCTCCTCGAATTCCTTGGCCATGGCAGCGGCCGCCCAGCCCTTCTCTTCGGCCTGCGCCTTGAGACTGGCCAGCACGTCAGCCTTGATCGCGGCAATAGCGTCGCGACGCTCCAGCTTGTCGCGCACATGGAATGCCTCGGTCAGCTGATTGCCAACCGCGCCCTTGACGGCCGCGACCAGCGACTCATCACGCGCCGGCGCCTTCCAGTCCCACGACGGCTTGCCCGCTTCGGCTGCCAGCTCGGCAATCGCACGTATGGCGGTCTGCATCTGCTGGTGACCAAACATCACCGCACCCAACATCACGTCCTCGGACAACAGCTGGGCTTCGGACTCCACCATCAGGACGGCACCGGCGGTGCCGGCCACGACCAGATCCAGCTGGGAAGTCTTCAACTCGGTGGCCGACGGGTTCAGCAGGTATTTGCCATCGGCATAACCGACCCGAGCTGCACCGATCGGACCCTTGAACGGGATACCAGCGAGGCTCAACGCTGCGGACGCGCCCAGCAGCGCAACGATGTCACCATCGACTTCGGGGTTCAACGAAACGACCTGGGCAATGACCTGCACTTCATTCTTGAAGTCATCCGGGAACAGCGGGCGTACCGGACGATCGATCAGACGCGAGGTCAGCGTCTCCTTCTCGGTCGGGCGGCCTTCACGCTTGAAGAATCCACCGGGAATGCGGCCAGCCGAATAAAACTTCTCGACGTAGTCGACAGTGAGCGGGAAGAAATCCTGGCCTTCCCTCTGCTTGGTCGCAGCCACTGCGGTGACCAGCACGACCGTACCGCCCATGCTGACCATGACCGCACCGGACGCCTGGCGGGCAATTTCGCCCGTCTCCAGTGTGACTTCGTGATTACCGTACTGGAATGACTTGGTTACTTTTGCCACGTGATTAGTTCCTGATCTGATTGTGAAGTGCGCCCATGCAACAGCGCCTCATGATCCTTTCGTCCGTAGACGACGATGTGAATCAACGACGCAGGCCAAGGCGCTCGATCAGGGTCTGATAGCGCGCGAGATCGCGATCCTTCAGATAGCCGAGCAGGCGCTTGCGCTGGTTCACGAGCTTCAGCAGACCGCGGCGCGAATGATGATCCTGCTTGTGGTCCTTGAAGTGGCTGGTGAGGTGCTCGATGCGAGCCGACAGCAAGGCCACCTGGACCTCGGTCGAGCCGGTATCGTTCGGCACGCGGCCAAAATCTGCGATGATCTTGCCGGTCTGTTCAGCGGTAAGAGACATGGGTATACGGTTCCTTGGAAAGGCGATGCGAAGCTTGCGCTTGCGACATCGGTGATGACGCAAGCGCAAGCTTCGCCTGAGTTGAGTGAAAGCGTTGAAATAACTTGCCTATTCTACTGACGGTCACGGTGTTACAACAAGTCCGACGGCAATTATCGGGTCAAATTGGCCGCTGCGGCGGCAGGTTGAATCCACGGACGACGCGTGCACGCCCCTCCTTGTCGGTTTCCAGCAGCGCCAACAAGGCGCCGTCGTTCGCATAGGCGGCGCAACGCCCGGCTTCGGGCATCCCGGGCAGTACGACCTGCTGGCCCCGGGAAATGGCCATGGTTTGTGGCTCATCAAGGTGCAATACGGGCAGGCCCGCCAGTCCGGCCGACACCGGCAAAAGCCACGCCAGCAAGGCTTCATCCCCCTGCTCCGCCGCCAGCTGCAATTGCGGCAAGGTCACCATCTGTGGTTCACGGAACGGATCAACCCAGATCCGGCGCAACGCCGTCAGGTGCGCACCGCACCCCAAGTCTTCACCCAAGTCCACCGCGAGAGAACGAACGTAGGTGCCAGAGCCGCACTCCACCATCAGCTGCAAGACATCCCCGGTCCGCCCCATCAGCTCCAGTTGGTGAACATCCACCTCCCGCGGCGGCACCTCGACGCTCTCGCCACGGCGGGCCTTCATATACAGGCGCTCGCCACCTTGCCTGAGGGCGGAATACACGGGCGGCACCTGCAGGATCCGGCCCCGCAACTTGGCCAGGGCACGTTCTATTTTCGACTCATCCAGATCCGGTACCGCACGTTGCTGAACGAGCTTGCCCTCGCTGTCGGCCGTTTCCGTGGTGATGCCGAGTCGGCACTCCGCCAGATAGGCCTTCCGCGCACCCAGCAGACTGCCAGCCAGCTTGGTGGCCTCCCCGAAGCACAATGGCAGCAGCCCGGTCGCCAGCGGGTCGAGTGCCCCAGTATGACCACCCTTGGCCGCCCGCAGCAGCCGCCGTACAGCCTGCAGCGCCTGGTTTGAACTCAAGCCGGGCGGCTTGTCGAGCAGGACGATCCCGTGCAGGTCACGAAACTGAATACGCGGTGGGCGGCTCATCGGTTCAGCGGTGCCTCGTGAAATCGCTCAATCCTCGCCGTCATTGTCCGGTGGCGTCAGATCGCGAGACTGCGCACGCAACAGCGATTCGATCCGCTCGCCCTTGTCCACCGAATCGTCGTACTTGAACTTCAGCTCCGGCACGCGGCGCATGCGCATTCCGCAATGGGCCAGGCCATGGCGGATCTCGGCGCTGATTGCATTGAGTTCCTTCACCGCCGGCAGTCCCTGTTCGGGCAGCATGGCGGTCACCCAGACCGTCGCCCAGTCCAGATCGCGGGTCACTTCGACATCGGAAACGCTGACCGATGGCAGCCCGTGGTCGCGCACGGCCGCATGCACCAGCAAGCCCAACTCACGGCGCAGCTCGGCGCCAATGCGATCGGTACGTTTGAAATCACGGGAAGGCATGGCACTGGGAGTCGGTAAGAAGGAGGGGATGGGGACGGAGGACGCCTCGGAGGCTTGTTCCCCGTCCCCGCTTTCCGATTTTTGGTGTTACAGCGTGCGTGCCACTTCGGTGCGCTCGAAGCACTCGATCTGGTCGCCTGGCTTCACGTCGTTGTACTGCTTCACCGCAATGCCGCATTCCATGCCGCCGCGAACTTCGTCGACCAGCTCCTTGAAGCGGCGCAGCGATTCCAGCTCACCCTCGAATATCACCACGTTGTCGCGCAATACGCGGATCGGCTTGCTGCGCTTGACGTGGCCCTCGGTGACCATGCAGCCTGCCACGGCACCAAACTTGGAGCTGCGGAACACTTCGCGAACCTCGGCGATGCCGATGATGTCCTCGCGCACTTCCATGCCCAGCAGCCCGGTCGCCGCCTGGGTGACCTGGTCGATCACGTCATAAATGATCGAGAAGTAACGCACGTCCACACCATTGGCCTCGATCACCTTGCGCGCGGAGGCGTCGGCTCGAACGTTGAAGCCGATGACCAGCGCCTTGGAGGCCGTTGCCAGCGTGGCATCCGATTCGTTGATGCCACCGACGCCGGAGGAGACCACGTTGACCCGGACCCGCTCGTTGCCAATCTGGGTCAATGAATCGCACAGGGCCTCGACCGAACCCTGCACATCACCCTTGATCACGATGTTGAGCGTCTGCTGCTCCTCGCCCTGACCCATCTTGGCGATGATGTCTTCCAGCCGGTTGCTCTTGCTGACCATGCGCGTCTCGCGACGCTTGAGCTCGCGCTCCTGCGCCACTTCGCGGGCCAGCCGCTCGTCTTCGACACAGACGAAGTCGTCGCCCGTCTCGGGCACGCCGGACAGACCCAGCACCTGCACCGGGATTGACGGCCCCGCTTCGGCCACCTGCTTGCCGGTGTTGTCGACCAGTGCACGCATGCGGCCATATTCGACGCCGCACACCACGAAATCACCCTTGCTCAGCGTACCCTGCTGCACCAATACGGTGGCCACCGGACCGCGACCGCGATCCAGGCTCGATTCGATCACCACGCCCGAGGCCTTGCCATCAACCACGGCCTTGAGTTCCATGACCTCCGCCTGCACGGAGATGGCGTCGAGCAGTTCTTCGACACCCATTCCGGTCTTGGCCGAGACCGGCACGAACTGGACATCGCCACCCCAATCCTCCGGGACAACTTCCTGCGCCACCAGACCCTGCTTGACGTTGTCCGGATTCGCGCCGTCCTTGTCCATCTTGTTCACGGCCACGATCAACGGAACGTTGGCTGCCCGGGCGTGCTTGACCGCTTCGATCGTCTGCGGCTTCACGCCGTCGTCGGCGGCCACCACCAGAATCACGATGTCCGTTGATTGCGCGCCACGGGCACGCATCGCAGTGAAGGCGGCATGGCCCGGTGTATCAAGAAAGGTGATGCCGCCCTTGGACGTCTTCACGTGGTACGCGCCAATGTGCTGCGTGATCCCGCCGGCTTCACCGGACGCCACCTTGGTGCGGCGGATGTAGTCGAGCAGCGACGTCTTGCCGTGATCCACGTGACCCATGATGGTAACGACCGGCGGCCGGGCGACCTTTTCGCCTTCCAGCTCCGCACTATGGGTGCGGGCCGCCAACGTCTCCTCGGCGTTGTTCTGCGAGTCAGCCACCGGCACATGGCCCAGTTCCTCAACCACCAGAACCGCCGTGTCGTGATCCACAGTCTGGTTGATGGTCGCCATCACGCCCATCTTGAACAGTGCCTTGACGACCTCGGAACCCTTGACCGCCATTTTCTGCGCCAGCTCGGCGACGACATTGGCCTCACCCACCACGACTTCCCGCACCACTGGCGCGGTGGGTCGCGAGAACCCATGCGGACCAGTGGGGGCGCTGCCGCTGCGTGCGTGGTCCCGGCTACCGCCGCGGCCCGACTTGGTCCGCCTGCTGCTGGAGGAGCGGCGGGCCCGATCAGCCTCACTCAGGTGCATCTGGCCACCGGCGAAGCGCTTGCCGGAACCGTCGCGGGCCTCCTTGCCGCCAACGGCCTCTCCGCGCTCGCGCGGATGTTTGGCCTTGCCGTGACTTGCATCGCTGGTGGCGGACGGCGCACCTGAAGCGCCGTTCGTTCCACTACGGGCGGCCGCGGCTGGCTTGGCTGCCGCAGGAGCCGGTGCCGATTTGACCAACTTTTCACGCTTGCGCGGCTCATGAATGCGCGGCAGGATCATGCCAAGTTCACGTTGATCGATGCGCTGCACACTCTCGTTGGCATCGTCCTCACTCGCCGCCGACGGCGCTTCGGCGGCCGGATCGGCCGTGGAATCGGCCTGGGCAGCAACCTCTGCTTCCGCAGCGTGGCCAGCCTCGGCCTCGGCCTGCTCCTTGGCTTCTTTTTGCTGCTGCTCGTCCAGGGCACGCTGCTGCGCTTCCGCCTGACGGCGCTGCTCAGCCGCAATCCGCTCGCGCTCTTCGTGTTCACGCTGCTGCTGGGATTCCTCGAGCTTGCGCACGGCGTCTTTGCGCTCGGGCTCGGCCTTGGCTTCCGCTGCGATCACGCTGCGCTTGACGTAGGTTCGCTTGGCGCGAACCTCGACATTGACCGTCTTGGCCGTCCCCGTGCCGCCCCGGCCACCGGGCGCTGCCACCTTGAGCTCGCCGACGGTACGACGTCGCAGGGTTATCTGGCGCGGAGTGCTGTCGGAGGAAGCCTCGGCGGCCGCCTCACCCTTGCCATGCGTACGCCGCAGGAAGCCAAGCAGCTTCACCTTTTCGGTGCTGCTGATGGCCTGCTCCTGGTCGGAGAATTTCATGCCTGCTTCGCCAAGCTGCGCTAGCAGCTTGGCGACTGGCATGCCCAATACCTTGGCAAGTTGTTTGATTGTGACGTCCGACATCGTGTTTATTGCTCCGCCGTTCCAGCGCTCTTCATTCCGTGCGACGTTGTCTGCGCCGCCACCTCCATCCCTGGTGAAAGACTTCCCGGAAGTCTTTCTCGGCACACCCGTCCAGGGTGCCGCTACCCGCGGTTAGCCGCCATTCTCCAGCCGTGCGATCATCGGCGCTCGCGCAGCCATGATCAACGCCGCGGCGCGCTCCTCGTCCATTCCTTCGATCTCGATCAGATCGTCGACCGCCAAATCGGCCAGGTCGTCGATCGTGAGGATCTCGCGTGCGGCGAGCGCGAGAGCTATGTCTTCGTCCATGCCTTCGAGTGCCAGCAATTCGTCCGAAGGCTGATGCTCGTCGTCTACCTCCGCCTCCGCCAGTGCCTCGGTCAGCAGGGCATCGCGGGCACGTGCACGCAGTTCCTCGACGATGTCCTCATCAAAGCCCTCCACCGCCAGCAGCTCGGCACTGGGCACATAGGCAATCTCTTCAATGCTGGAGAAACCTTCCTGTACAAGGATAACCGCAATTTCCTGGTCGACCTCGAGCTTGTCCATGAACAGCGTCCGGGCAGCCTCCTGCTCGGCCTCGCTCTTGGCGGTGACCTGATCCTGCGTCATCACGTTCAGCTGCCATCCCGTCAGCTTGCTGGCCAGACGTACATTCTGGCCACCACGGCCGATCGCCTGCGACAGCTTGTCTTCGGCCACCGCGATGTCCATCGAGTGCTTGTCCTCATCCATGATGATGGACTGCACCTCGGCCGGCGCCATGGCATTGATGACGAACTGCGCCTGGTTTTCGTGCCACAGGATGATGTCGACGCGTTCGCCGTTGAGGTCATTCGACACGGCTTGCACGCGCGATCCGCGCATGCCGATGCAGGCACCGATTGGGTCCGTCCGGCTGTCATGTGCCAGCACGGCAATCTTGGCGCGATCACCGGGGTCACGGGCGCAACCCTTGATCTCGACCAGACCCTGGCCAACCTCCGGCACCTCCAGCTTGAACAGCTCGATCATGAATTCCGGCGCAGCACGCGACACGAACAGCTGCGGGCCACGCGGCTCCGAGCGAACTTCGTACAGGTAACCGCGCACGCGGTCGCCGACACGGGCCGATTCGCGCGGAATCGTCTTGTCGCGAGGGATGAAGGCCTCGGCATTGCTGCCCAGGTCCAGATAGATGTTGCCGCGCTCCACGCGCTTGACGATACCGGTGACCAATTCGCCAACACGATCGGCAAACGCATCAACTACCTGCTGACGCTCGGCCTCGCGTACACGCTGGACGATCACCTGCTTGGCGGCCTGCGCCGCAATACGGCCGAACTCGGCGTTCTCGATCTGCTCCTCGATGTACTCGCCAACCTCGGCGCCTTCGCGCTCATCCAGCGCGTCCATCAGGCGCAACTGCCAGAACGGCGACTCCATCTCACCGTCGTCGGCAATGATCTCCCAGCGCCGAAACGTCTCGTACTCGCCCGTCTCGCGATCGATCGACACGCGGATATCCGGCTCTTCGTCCGGATAGCGCTTCTTTGCGGCCGAGGCCAGTGCGGCCTCCATCGCCTCGAAAATCACCTCGAGCGGTACGCCCTTTTCGTTGGCGACCGCGTCGACGACCAGCAAAAGTTCTTTGCTCATTGCAGCAACTCCATCGACGCCCACCGGCGCCTGAAAACGTTGACTTTCACCTTCATCCATGAACATCAGGATCACGACGCGACCATCCATGGTCGCACTGTTCAATTTCCTACCGGCCGACCTTTCTGCCGGAAGCCTTGCCACCGAGCTTGGGCTGCGGTGCATAACCGAGCGCCACCCAATCCGGAACGACTCGCGCGCTTTCCACCTGCACGTGATCGAATTCAAATGTCTTGCCTTCGGCCTCCAACACGATTTGCGTTCCCGCAACCGAAGCCAGTTTGCCGCGCAGACGCCGACGACCATCCAACGGCGACTTCAGCAGCACTTTCACTTCCTGACCGCTCGCCCGCGCAAACTGTGCAGCGGTGAACAGCGGCCGATCGATTCCCGGCGAGGACACTTCGAGCACGTAATGACCAGGAATCGGGTCCTCAACGTCCAGCAACGCGGACAGCTCGCGACTGGCACTCTCGCAGTCTTCAATACCAACCTCGCGCCGCTCGCCATCCTTCGCTTCCCGGTCGAGCAAATCAATGTAAACGCGCAACGTACTTTGTCCATGCGCAGGCGTGAATTCCACGCCAAGACACTCCAGACCCAGATCGGCCAGTACCTCGCTGAAGCGTTGTGCCAGTGCCTGTGTATCCATGGGGCCTTCCAGCTCACTCTCGCAGAACAGCAGAAACAAAAAATGGGCTCCAGCGGCCCATTTCCCTAAACCGCCGATGTTCCTCCTCGGATAGCTCCTTCCATTGCCGGCGACGGGAATTCCCAACCGGATGGCACGCGTCCCTGCGCCCAACAAAAAAGCCTCACGAGGAGGCTTTCTTGCATCAAGAAAGATCTGGTAGCGGGGGCAGGATTCGAACCTGCGACCTTCGGGTTATGAGCCCGACGAGCTGCCAGACTGCTCCACCCCGCATCAGAGTCCGAAGATAGTAACGGGATGGCCGGTTTCTTGCAAGCGCGGAGTCCCATTGGTTTGCCATATTGGCGTCGCGACTGCCATCACGCCCCGAATGCGCGCTGGCACCAGGCCAGCAGCGGCCCCCAATACAGCCCAAGCGCCAGCAGCGACAGCGCATTGAGCGAGAGCACCACGCGGAGCTTCAGATCGCCCTTCACTTCCACCACGGCACCCTCGACCGGTTCGTCGAAGTACATCACCTTGATCACGTACAGGTAGTAGTAAAGCCCGACAAACGCCGCCACGATACCGACAATCGCCAGCCAGAGCATGTCGGCATGGATCGCGGCTTCCAGCACCAACACCTTGGCCCAGAACCCGAAGAGCGGCGGCACACCGGCCAGTGAGAACATGGCCAGCAGCATCAGGAAGGCCATCCACGGTGCCTTCTGGTTGAGACCCTTGAAGTCGGAAATTTCCTCGCACTCGAAACCGGCACGGGTCAGCACCAGCATCACACCAAACGCTGCCGTCCCCATCAGCGCATAGCAAATGGCGTAGAACAATGCCGAGGCGTAGCCCTCGGGCGTCGCCGCGGCAAGACCCAGCAACAGATAGCCCATGTGCGAGATGGTCGAGTAAGCCAGCATGCGCTTGAGATTGGCCTGGACGATCGCGACCAGGTTGCCGATCACCAGCGAGGCGGTCGCCAGTGCCGCCAACATGGGCTGCCAATACTGGGTCAAGTCACCCATGGCGGTATCCAGCAGGCGATAGGCCATGCCGAACGCGGCCAGTTTGGACCCCGCCGCAATGAACGTGGTCACCGGCGTGGGTGCACCGTGGTACACGTCCGGAATCCACATGTGAAACGGTGCCACGCCCAGCTTGAAGCCGATCCCGACAATCATGAAGATCAGCCCGAACAGCAGCAGCTTTGGCGCCGTGGTGTAGGTCATCACGCCGTGCAGCATTGTCAGGTCGAGCGTTGGCGTGCCACCCATGCCGGACGCTCCGTACACCATCGACATGCCGTACAGCAGCATGCCCGAGGCCAGGGCTCCCAGCACGAAGTACTTGATCGCCGCCTCCGGCGGCAGCTTCGCATCCCGATTCAGGGCAACCAGCGCATAGGACGACAGCGACAGCAGCTCCAACCCGAGATAAACCGTCACCAGGCTGCCGGCCGACACCAGCAGCATGATGCCGATCAACGCAAAGATCATCAGCGTGTAAAACTCGCCGCCGAGATTGCGGTCGGACAGATACGGTCGCGCATAGACGAACACCATCGCGGTGGTACCCAGCGCGAATACCTTGAGAATCTCGGCCACGTCGTCGCGCACGAACATGCCGCCAAACGCAGTTACGGCCTGCTGCGGCTGACCAGCCATGACCAGGTAAATGGCCACCAGCAGCACGGCAATGGAAAGCCAGTGCAGCAGCGGACGAAGCCGGGGCTTCATGAAGGCGTCCAGCAACAACAGCAGGCAGGCCGCCGCCACCAGGTAAAGTTCCGGCAACAGGATCAGGAGGTCATTCAGTGTTGGCATGTCGGGTCCCGATCAAATCTTGTGAATGGCGAGCTGCTGCACCAGCTGCGCCACCGAACTGTCCATCAGATGGATCAGCGGTTGCGGCCAGATGCCAATGGCCAGCACCGCAGCGGCGAAGCCAACCAGCACGAAGGTTTCGCGGGCGTTGATCTCTTTCATCTTGGCCACATGCTCGGTCACGACTTCGCCCCACAGCACGCGCTTGACCAGCCACAAGGTGTAGGCGGCGCCGATGATCAGGGTGAAGGCAGCGAACAGCGCAATCCATGGACTGGCACTGAAACTCGCCAGGATCACCATGAACTCGCCCACGAAGCCACTGGTACCAGGCAGCCCGCTGTTGGCCATCGCGAACAGCACGTAGAAGAATCCAAACCACGGCATCAAGTTGATGACGCCACCGTAATCCTTGATCTGGCGTGTGTGCGTGCGGTCGTACATCACGCCGATGCAGGTGAACATGGCACCAGAAACAAAGCCGTGCGAAATCATCTGCACCATCGCACCCTGCATACCGAGCATCGCCATCTCGGTGTTGCCGTGGTCACGCACCAGCATGAAGGCCATGAAGATGCCCAGGGTGACGAAGCCCATGTGCGCCACGGACGAATACGCCACCAGCTTCTTCATGTCCTCCTGCACCAGCGCGACATAACCGATGTAGACGATCGCCACCAGACTGAGCACGATGATGAGCCACGCGAAGTGCGCCCCGGCGTCAGGCGTGATCGGCAGGATGAATCGCAGCATGCCGTACGTGCCGATTTTCAGCATCACCGCCGCCAGCCACACCGAGCCACCAGTCGGCGCCTCGACGTGCGCATCCGGCAACCAGGTATGCACCGGCACCATCGGTACCTTGATCGCAAACGCAATCAGGAACCCGAAGAACAACCAGGTCTGCTCCTTCATCGTCAGCGGCAGCGCCGCCAGCGTGGCGATATCGAAGGTACCGGCCTTCTGGTACAGGTACAGCAGCGCGATCAGCATGAAGACCGAGCCGGTGAACGTGTAGATAAACAGTTTCAACGTCGCATACACGCGCCGCGGGCCGCCCCACATGCCGATCAGGATGAACATCGGAATCAGCACCGCTTCGAACAACGCGTAGAACAGCAGCGCGTCGGTGGCGCAGAACACCCCGATCAACAACCCTTCCAGCAACAGCATGCACGCCATGTACTGGTGTGGCCGGTTCTGGATCACCTTCCACGCGCCGCCAATGACCAGGATGCCGACAAACGTGGTCATCAGGATCAGCGCGACCGAAATGCCGTCAACCGCCAGGCCGTAGTGCACTCCCCACGTGGAGATCCACCGGTGGGTTTCCACCAGTTGCATCACCGCACCATCGGGGTTGTACAACACCAGCAGACGCAGGCTCACCAGGAAGGTCACCACGGTGACCAACAGCGCTATCCAGCGTGCCAGGTTCGGTCGCGCCGAACCCGCCAGCAGCACCGGCACGGCACCGATGATGGGCAACCAGATCAGCAGACTGAGAAAATTATTGAACATGGAGCCTGCTTCCCTTAGTTCCCGAACAGTCGATAACCGCCAAGCAGCACGATCGCGCCGACGATCATGGCGAAGGCGTAGTGATAGAGATATCCGGTCTGCAGCCGTCGCATCAGCGCAGCACCCCGATGCACCATCCGCACGGAGCCATTGACAGCCGCACCGTCGATCAGGCCGGCATCACTGAACTTCCAGAACAGGCGACCCATCTTGACGCCGCCGCTGGCGAACAGCGCGTACTGCACCTCGTCGAACCAGAACTTGCGGTCCAGCAGCGTCCACAGCGGCTTCAACATCGCCTTGATCTTGCCAGCCATGGCAGGGTTGATCAGGTAGACATAGGTGCAGATCAAGAACGCGGCAAACATCAACCAGAACGGCAAGTGCATGAACCCTTCCAGGCCCATCGCCATGGCGCCGTGGAAATGCGCTCCGAGCGCGGCGAGTACGTCGTTCGATCCGTCCACGTGGATGGAGCCACCGAACCAGTTTCCGTACAGCAGCGGCCCGATGGTGAAGTAGCCGATCGCGATCGAGGGAATGGCCAGCGCAACCAGCGGTACCGTGACGACCCACGGCGACTCCTTCGGCGGATGCGCCAGCACGCCCGATGGCAACTCATGATGCTCGTCGGCATGCCCATGCTGTTCGACCACCGTGAAGCGTTCCTTGCCGTGGAACGTCAAGTACATCTGGCGGAACGTGTACAAACCGGTAACCAGCACGCCTGCCATCACGCAGAAGTAGGCGTAATGCGCGCCCCAACGATGCGACTCGCCAACCGCCTCGATGATGGCGTCCTTCGAATAGAAGCCCGAAGTGAACGGCACCGCCACCAGCGCGATCGAACCGGCCCACATCGTGATCCAGGTGATCGGCATGTACTTGCGCAGGCCGCCCATGTAACGCATGTCCTGCTCATGATGCATCGCGATGATCACCGAGCCGGCACCAAGGAACAACAATGCCTTGAAGAATGCATGGGTCATCAGGTGGAATACCGCGCCGCTGTACATCGACACGCCCAGCGCCACTGTCATGTAACCCAGTTGCGACAGCGTGGAATACGCAATCACCCGCTTGATGTCGTTTTGCACGATGCCGATCATGCCGGTGAACAGGGCTGTGGTTGCACCAATCACCAGGATGAAGCTCAGCGCGGTCGATGACAGTTCGAACAACGGCGACATGCGCGCCACCATGAAGATGCCAGCGGTGACCATCGTCGCGGCATGAATCAGCGCGGAAATGGGCGTAGGGCCTTCCATCGAGTCCGGCAACCACACGTGCAGCGGGACCTGGGCCGACTTGCCCATCGCGCCGATGAACAGCAGGATGCAGATCACCGTCGCCGCATCCCACTGCGTGTTCGCGGTGATCTGCAACGTACGCCCAACCAGGTTCGGTGCCTGCTCGAAAGCGGTGGCGTAATCCAGCGTGCCCAGGAAAAAGAGCACCGCGGCAATGCCCAGCACGAAGCCGAAATCACCTACTCGGTTGACCATGAACGCCTTGAGATTGGCGAAGATGGCCGTGGGCCGCTTGTACCAGAAGCCGATCAGCAGGTACGACACCAGGCCCACCGCTTCCCAGCCGAAGAACAGCTGCATGAAATTGTTGCTCATGACCAGCATGAACATCGAGAAGGTGAACAGCGAGATGTAGCTGAAGAAGCGCGTGTAGCCCGGATCGTCCCGCATGTAGCCGATGGTGTAGACATGCACCACCAACGAAACGAAGCCAACCACCACCAGCATCATGGCGGTCAGTCGATCCACCATGAAGCCGACGCTGGCGTTGAGCTGGCCAACCTGGAACCAGGTGTAGATATTCTGGTTGTAGTTTTCGGCGCCGCCCAGGGTGAGCTGATACAGCACCTGCGCCGCCAGCACGCAGGACATCAGCATCCCGGCGATGGTGATGGTGTGCGCACCGACCCGCCCTATGAACCGGGCCAGAAACCCGGATATGAGGCAGCCGACGAGCGGTGCCAGCGCAATGGTCAGCAGAACGGAAGTGGACAATTGCATCGGCTCAACCCTTCATGCTGTCGATGTCGGCGATGTTGATGGTGTCGCGCGTACGGAACAGCAACACCAGGATCGCCAGGCCGATGGCGGCTTCCGCCGCCGCCACCGTAAGAATGAAGAACACGAACACCTGGCCCGATACGTCGCCGAGAAAGCGCGAAAACGCCACGAAATTCATGTTCACGGCAAGCAGCATCAACTCGATCGACATCAGCAGCACGATCACGTTCTTGCGGTTGATGAACAGCCCGGCGACGGCAATGCAGAAAAGCACCGCACCAAGCACGATGTAATGCGCCAGAGAGATCATGGCTGCGGCTCCTGTTTGGCGGTCGACTCATCAGGCCGCACGGCATCCATCTTGACGATCCGGACCCGATCACGCGGATCCACCCGGACCTGCTGACTGGCCGATTCGTAGCGTGCGGCACGGCGCTGCCGAAGGGTAAGCGCGACAGCCGCCACCAGGCCCACGGTAAGAATCAACGCGGCGATTTCAAACGGCAGCAGAAAGGTCGTGTATAGCGAATGGCCCAGCCATTCAATGTTCGACATGCCCGCTGCAACCGCGGGATCGGTACCCATCGCATGCGTGCTCATGGCACGCACCCCAATGAGCGCCAGCATCTCGAGCAACATGACGACGGCCACGATCAGGCCCACCGGCAGGAACTTGACGAAACCCTCGCGCATCTTTTCCTGATCAATGTCCAGCATCATGACCACGAAGAGGAACAACACCATCACCGCGCCCACGTAGACCACGACCAGGGCAAGGGCCAGGAACTCCGCTTCCAGCAACAACCACAGGCACGCTGCACTGAAGAATGTAAGCACCAGTGCGAGGACGGCGTGCACCGTATTCTTCAGCGTGATCACGGCCAGCGCGGCGGCCACGGTAACGAAGCTGAAGGCGTAGAAGCAGATCAATTGGAACAGTTCGGGATTCATCGAAAGACCTTAGCGGTACGGCGCATCCTGTGCGCGATCGGCGGCAATCTGCTGTTCGAAGCGGTCGCCGATGGCAAGCAACTGCTGCTTGTCCACCACGTTCTCGCCGCGATTCTCGAAGTGATATTCGTGGATCGACGTTTCGACGATTGAATCGACCGGGCAACTCTCTTCACAGAAGCCGCAGAAGATGCATTTGAACAGGTCGATCTCGTAACGCGTGGTCCGGCGCTGACCGTCACTTTCGCGTGGTGCCGAATCGATGGTGATCGCCAGCGCGGGGCATACCGCCTCGCACAGCTTGCACGCAATGCAACGTTCTTCGCCGTTTGCATAGCGCCGCAACGCGTGCAGGCCACGAAAGCGGTTCGATTTGGGAATGTGCTCCATCGGGTACTGCATCGTGTACTTCGGCTTGAAAAAGTAGCGCAGGGTAAGCCCCATGCCCTGGACCAGCTCAATCAGCAGCAGACTTTTGAAGTAGGAGGTAATGCGATTCATGGAATGCCTCAAGCCCCCGTGCCAATGCTGACAACGTCGTAGTACTTCATCAGCCCAGCCACGAATACCCACGCAATGGCGATGGGAATGAATACCTTCCAGCCCAGGCGCATGATCTGGTCATACCGATAGCGCGGGAACGTGGCGCGGAACCACAGGAACAGGAAGCTCATCAGGAACGCCTTGATGAACAACCAGATGAAGCCCCCGGTCCAGATCCAATTGATCCACGCCGGCGCGTCGGCGTGGATCCAGCCCTGCAGCGGGCTCAACCAGCCGCCCAGAAACAGAACGGCAGCCAGGAAGCTGACCAGGATCATGTTGGCGTATTCGGCCAGGAAGAACAGTGCGAACGGAGAACCGGAATATTCCACGTGGAAGCCCGCCACGATCTCCGATTCGCCTTCAGCCATGTCGAACGGCAGGCGGTTTGTTTCGGCCACACCCGAGATGAAATAGATCACGAACACAGGCAGCAGCGGCAACCAGAACCAGTCAAGAAAGCCCTTGCCGCCAGCCTGTGCATTGACGATGGCGGACAGGTTCAGTGAGCCAGCCAGGACCAGCACGCAAACCAGGCACAGGCCCATCGCCAATTCGTAGGAGATCACCTGCGCCGCAGACCGCATTGCACCAAGCAACGCATAGCGCGAGTTGGACGCCCAACCAGCAATGATGATGCCGTAGACACCCATCGAGGTCATCGCCAGCAGGTACAACACGCCGGCGTTGGCATCGGACAGCACCATCGTCCCGCTGAAGGGAACTACCGCCCACGCCGCCAGTGCGGGGATCAACGCGATCATCGGTGCCAGGTAGTAGAGGAAGCGGTTCGCCTTGCTCGGCAGGATCACTTCCTTGACCAGCAGTTTGACCACATCGGCAAACGCCTGCAGCAATCCAAACGGGCCAATCTTGTTCGGCCCCAGGCGGACGTGCATCCAGCCGATGACCTTGCGCTCCCAATACACGAACATCGCGACCGCGATCACCAGCGGCAGCACGATGCACATGATGTAGATCAGCGGCCACAAGACCTGGTTGATGAGTTGATCAGCCATGATGCTCAAGCCTTGCTCAGGGTGATGGACGCGCCGTAAGGCGGCAACGTGGCGGTGAGGTCCTGCGCCGCTTCGATCCACGCCGAACCATCCGGCACGGCGGCGTCGACCACCAGCGGTAGCGTCACGCCCGCAACCTGCACCCGACTGTCCGGGGCAAGACCCAAACGACCCGCCTCATTGGCGTTCACGCGCACCGCCGGGGCGCGATTGAGCGGATGGGCGTTGAGCGCTGTCGCGCGGCGTAACACCGCATCGCTGCGGTAAATAGGCCATGTGGCCAACCGCGTCAGCCCTTCCACAGCCGTGCGGGTGGCCAGACCATCGCGCGCCGCCGACGCACGCTCGGTGATGCCTTCGCGCAGACCAGCAATATCGTCAAACTCGAAACCATCCAACTGCATGGCGCCACCCAACGCGCGTAGCACCTTCCAGCCGGGCCGGGCCTGTCCCGGAGCCTTCGCCCCGGCCTGTACACCTTGTGCAAGCCCATCGACATTGACCAGGGTCGCGTCGATCTCCGGCAACAGCGCGATCGGCAGGATGACATCGGCCACCTCGCGCAGCGACGCGCTGCCAAACGCGCTGAAAGCCACCACCTGGTCGGCACCGTGAAGAGCCCGCAGTGCAGCGCCACCATCAGCAAAGTCGTGCGGGGGCTCGACCCCGTAGAGCAGATAGCTCTTGCGTGGTTGCGCCAGCATTGCCTGCGCATCAAGCCCGCCATTGCCGGGCACCATGCCGAGCCACGCCAGACCAAGACCGTTCGCACCAAGCGGCAACTCGTCGCAGGCAGCACCCGTAGCCGCGGCCACGAAACGGGCAATCGCACGCAGCCATGACGCCTGCGGATGAGTCACCGCGGCCTCGCCGAGAATGACCACCGCCCTGCCCGCCTTCAGCGCAGCGATGGTGTCGATATCAGCCTGATTGCTGCTCGCCTTGCCCACCGCGTCGGCCAGCGACGCAGGCGCCGTCGCACCGCTCGCCACGGCGGCGTGGGCCAGCGCCAGCAATGCGTCGACCAACGCCTGCGGTGCCACGACCACTTCCCGGGCCAGCGGATAGTTGAAATCGAAATGTGCAGGATTGATCGCGTAGACCTTCGCACCTTTCTTGGTGGCCTGATGCACGCGGTGATTGAGCAGCGGGATCTCGTGACGCAGGTCGGACCCCACCAGCAGCGCAACCTGGATCTGGTCGACGTCGGTCATTGGCATCGCGAAGGGACGGGCCACCGCGTTATCGGCAAAATCCAGTTGACGCAGACGATGGTCGATGTGCGCGCTGCCCAAGCCGCGGGCCAACCGCATCAGCAAGTCGCCTTCTTCATTCGACGTGGCCGGATGAACCAGAATGCCCAGCTCGTTGCCAGGCGCCTTTCTCAGCGCGTCGCCGGCGAATTGCAACGCATCTTCCCACGTGGTGGCCTGCCACTGGCCGTTGCGCTTCACCTCCGGCGCACTGATCCGGTCGTCCGCATACATGCCCTGATGGCTGTAGCGGTCGCGGTCGGATAGCCAGCATTCGTTGATGGCGTCGTTGTCACGGGGCACCGTGCGCAACACCTCGTCGCGCCGCGTGTGCAACCACAAATTGGAGCCCAGGGCGTCGTGGTAGGCGATCGATGGCTTCGCAATCAGCTCCCACGCACGCGCCTGGAACTGGAATGGTTTGTTGGTCAGCGCGCCAACCGGGCAGACATCGATGATGTTGCCCGACAGTTCAGTCTCGATGGCCCGACCGATGTAAGTGCCAATCTGCAGATCCTCGCCCCGATTCATGCCACCCAGTTCGTAGCTTCCGGCGATTTCGCTGGTAAAGCGTACGCAACGTGTGCAGTGAATGCAGCGGGTCATCTCGGTGGCAACCAACGGACCGATGTTCTCGTCGGCCACGGTGCGCTTGCGCTCGGTAAAGCGCGACACACTGCGGCCGAAACCCAGCGCCACGTCCTGCAATTCGCATTCGCCACCCTGATCGCAAATCGGGCAATCCAGCGGATGGTTGATCAGCAGGAACTCCATGACATTGCGCTGCGCGTGCAACGCCTTGTCGGAGCGGGTCTGGATTTTCATGCCGTCGGCTACCGGCGTGGCGCAGGCCGGCTGCGGCTTGGGCATCGGCCTGCCGCCCATCTCCACATCGACCAGACACATGCGGCAGTTCGCAGCGATCGGCAGTTTGCGGTGATAGCAAAAGCGCGGAATCACGACGCCGATCGCGTCGGCCGCTTCGATGATCATGGCGCCCTTGCGCACCTGCGTCGGCTTGCCATCGATCTCAATGGTGACCAGGTCGGTGGCGGTGCTGGTTGGCTGCGCACTCATGCAGCAACTCCATGGAAAATCATGAATGGGGAGTGGGACTGACCACACAAAGGAAGCTGGCACACGCTACCCGGCGTTTCCCGCTTGGCACAGGCGCGAATCATTCCGTTCATGCCGAAACCTCCTCGTGGGAATCGACCATCGAACGGCCATGTTCGACGTAGTACTCGAACTCGTTCCAGAAGCGCGCCAGGAAACCCTGCACTGGCCAGGCGGCCGCTTCGCCAAAGGCGCAAATCGTGTGCCCCTCGATCTGACCGGCGATCGCCTTCAAGCGATGAAGATCATCTTGCGTGCCCTTGCCCTCCACGATGCGCGTGAGGACCCGATGCATCCAGCCGGTGCCCTCACGGCACGGCGTGCACTGGCCGCAGGACTCGGCTTTGTAAAATTGCGAGATGCGCTGGCAGACTCGGACCATGCAGGCGGTCTCGTCCATCACGATCACCGCGCCGGAACCCAGGCCGGAACCGGCCTTCTGCAGGCAGTCGTAATCCATCGTGCTCTCGAGCATGATCTCGGCGGGCAGTACCTTCATCGAGGAGCCGCCCGGAATCACCGCCTTGAGCTTGTGGCCGTTGCGCACACCGCCAGCAAGCGCCAGCAAATCCTTGAACGGAGTGCCGAGCCGAACCTCGTAGTTGCCTGGCTTGTTGACGTGGCCGGAGACCGAGAAGACCTTTGGCCCGCCATTGTTCGGTTTTCCCTGGCTGAGGAACCAGTCGGCGCCGTTGCGCAGGATCGCCGGAACCGAGGCGTATGTCTCGGTGTTGTTGATCGTGGTCGGCTTGCCGTAGAGGCCGAAATTGGCCGGGAACGGGGGCTTGAAACGCGGCTGGCCCTTCTTGCCCTCCAGCGACTCCATCAATGCGGTTTCCTCACCGCAGATGTAGGCACCAGCACCAAGAACATTGTAAATGTCCACATCGATGCCACTACCCTGCACGTTCTTGCCCAGCAAACCCGCCGCGTAAGCTTCCTTCAGTGCCGCTTCAATGTGCTCGAATGGCTCGTGATGAAACTCACCACGCAGGTAGTTGTAGGCCACGGTCGATCCGGTGCAATAGCACGCGATCGCCATGCCCTCGATCACGGCGTGGGGGTTGTAGCGCAGGATGTCACGATCCTTGCAGGTGCCAGGCTCCGACTCATCGGAATTGCACAGGATGTACTTCTGCATGTCACCCTTGGGCATGAAGGACCACTTCAGGCCGGTCGGGAAGCCTGCGCCGCCACGGCCGCGCAGACTGCTTTTCTTGATTTCCTCGATCAGCGAGGCCGGATCGGGTTTTTCGGCGAGGATTTTTTTCCATGCCTGATAACCACCAACCTGCAGGTAGCTGTCCATCGCCCACGGCTTGTCGAAATGCAAGGTGGTGTAGACGACCTGGTGTTCCTTGGGAACGGGTCCAACTGCCATATGCCTACTCCAACCCGTCGAGGATTTCGTCGAGCTTCTCGGTGGTGAGATGCTCGTGGTAATGCCCGTTCACCGTCGCCACCGGCGCGTACACACAGGCCGCAATGCATTCTTCTTCCCGCTTCAGATAGACCCGGCCGTCCGGCGTGCTCTCACCCACCTTGATGCCGAGCTTTTTCTCGCAATGGCGCACCAGGTCTTCGGCGCCATTGAGCCAGCACGAGATATTGGTGCAAATGGCCACGTTGTGGCGGCCAACCGGCCGGGTCTCCAGCATCGAGTAGAAGCTGGCCACCTCGTAGGCCCAGATCGCCGGCAGTTCGAGGTACTTCGCCACGGCGGTGATCAGTTCATCGGTGAGAAAGCCCCGGTTCTGCTCCTGGGCGCCGAACAGCGCCTGGATCAGCGCCGAGCGCTTGCGTTCCGGCGGAAACTTGGCCGCCCACGCATCAATATGCTGGCGCGTGTGTTCGTTGAGTACGACGAGCGGATCGACGTTTCGGACCTGCTCGAAATTTCCCGTGGCTTTCATGCGTTTCTCCGTCGTGCCGGCTCAGCGATCCACTTCGCCGAACACGAGGTCATAGGTACCGATCATGGCCACCACGTCGGCGAGCATGTGGCCGCGCACGATGGTGTCCATGGATGACAGATGGGCAAAGCCCGGTGCACGCAGGTGCACGCGGAACGGCTTGTTGGCACCGTCCGAAACCAGGTAGCAGCCAAACTCGCCCTTGGGCGCCTCGACCGCGCAGTAGGTTTCCCCGGCCGGCACGCAATAGCCCTCGGTGAACAGCTTGAAGTGATGGATGAGCGCTTCCATGCTCTCCTTCATCTCGACTCGCGATGGCGGCGCCACCTTGAAGTTCTTCACCATCACCGGACCGGGATTCGCGCGCAGCCATTCCACGCACTGGCGGATGATGCGATTGGACTGCCGCATCTCCTCGACGCGGCACAGGTAGCGGTCGTAGCAGTCGCCATTGACGCCGACCGGAATGTCGAAATCCATCTCGGCGTACTTCGCGTAAGGCTGCTTCTTGCGCAAGTCCCACTCGACGCCGGAACCCCGCAGCATGACGCCGGTCATGCTCCACTGCTGGGCCAGTTCGGGCGAGATCACGCCAATGCCCACCGTGCGCTGTTTCCAGATGCGGTTGGTGGTGAGCAGCTCTTCGTACTCATCCACCTTGCTCGGGAAGTCCGCGGTGAACGCGTCGAGATAATCCAGCATGGAGCCTTCGCGCCAGCTGTTGATGCGCTGGAGATCCTTGCCCTTGTGCCACGGCGACTCGCGGTAGCGCGACATCTGCGCCGGCAGATCGCGATAGACGCCGCCAGGACGGTAGTAGGTGGCATGCAGACGTGCCCCGGATACCGCCTCGTAGACGTCCATCAGCTCCTCGCGCTCGCGGAACGCGTACAGGAAGACTGCCATCGCGCCCAGGTCCAGTCCGTTCGAACCAATCCACATGAGATGGTTGAGGATGCGGGTGATCTCGTCGAACATGGTGCGGATGTACTGGGCCCGCTCCGGTGCCTCGATTCCCAACAGGGTCTCGATGGCACGCACATAGGCGTGCTCATTGCACATCATCGACACGTAGTCGAGCCGGTCCATGTAACCGATCGACTGGTTGAACGGCTTCGACTCGGCCAGTTTCTCGGTGCCACGATGCAGCAGGCCGACGTGCGGGTCGACGCGAACGATCGTTTCGCCGTCCATTTCCATGATCAGGCGCAGCACGCCGTGCGCGGCCGGATGCTGCGGGCCGAAGTTCATGGTGTAGTTGCGGATTTCCTGCATGCTCAATTCTCCCGCCAACTGTCGGCGGCTTCCGCCCGTGCCTGGACCAGGTCGGCATCATCACGAATCGTGCGCGGTACCAGCACACGCGGCTCGATCGACACCGGCTCGTAGACAACCCGCTTCTGCGCGGGGTCGTAGCGCACTTCCACATTGCCGATCAGCGGGAAGTCCTTGCGGAACGGATGGCCAACGAATCCATAATCGGTGAGGATCCGGCGCAGGTCGGGATGTCCATCGAAGATGATGCCGAACAGGTCGAAAGCCTCGCGCTCGAACCAGTTCACGCCCGGCCACACGGACGTCAGCGACGGCAGGATCGGCAAGCTGTCGTCTTCACAAAATACGCGCAGACACACGCGGCGGTTGTGCTCGATCGACAGCAACTGGATCACCGCAGCAAATCGGCGCGGATGATTCTCGCCATCGCCACGGGGCCGGCCGGCCCAATCAAAACGCCCCAGCGCCTGACCCTCCACACCACGGGAAAAACCACTGCCTGTGACAGTCTGCGTGTTCCATTCGGTCTGGCCGTAACCCATGTAGTCGATGCCGCACAGGTCGATCAATTCGCTGAAGCGGAACGCCGACTCGTCGCGCAATGCAGTGGCCACCGCGATCAGATCGGCGGCAGCCAGTTCGGCGATCGTTTCATGGCGCATCGTGGCGATAGTCAGGGTCTCGCCAAATCGCGCCACGAGCTGCTCGGCCAGCGAGGTCTTGGGGGTGTCGGTCATGACGTCGCCTTCAGGAACGCGCGATGGTATTGGTACGGCGAATCTTCTTCTGCAACTGCAAGATGCCGTGGATCAGCGCTTCGGCCGTGGGCGGGCACCCAGGCACGTAAATATCCACGGGCACGATGCGATCGCAGCCCCGCACCACGGAATAGGAATAGTGGTAGTAGCCGCCGCCGTTGGCGCAGCTGCCCATCGAAATGACCCACTTGGGCTCGGGCATCTGGTCGTAGACCTTGCGCAAGGCGGGAGCCATCTTGTTGACCAGGGTGCCGGCCACGATCATCACGTCGGACTGCCGCGGACTGGGGCGGAAAATCACTCCGTAGCGATCCAGGTCAAGACGCGCCGCGCCCGCATGCATCATCTCCACGGCGCAACAGGCCAGGCCAAATGTCATCGGCCACATCGAACCGGTGCGCGCCCAGTTCAGCAACGCATCGATGCTGGTGGTGGCAAAACCGTGCTGCACAACGGGATTGTCGCCCGCGGGCAACAGGATGTCGTCGACCAGGTTCAACGGCTCCGGGTTGTGCATCACCCGGCTGATGGAATTCTTCACTCCCATTCCAGGGCTCCCTTCTTCCATACGTAGGCGAAGCCGACCACCAGCAGCAGCAGGAACAGCCCCATCTCGATCAGCGCGATCATGCCGATCTCGTTGAAAACGACGGCCCACGGAAACAGGAACGCAATTTCCAGGTCAAAGATGATGAACAGGATGGCGAGCAGGTAATAGCGCACATCGAAGCGCATGCGGGCATCCTCGAATGCCTCGAATCCGCACTCGTAAGGCGACAGCTTCTCCGCTTCCGGGCGACGCGGTCCGGCCAGCAGGCCCAGGACAAGCAACACCACGCCAAGACCCGCGGCGACGCCGATGAACAACAGGACAGGCCAGTATTCGGCAAGCACGTGCAACTTACCTCCGCACCCATGGGCGCATCAGTGACCGTGAGGATTGCAATTCAGCCACACGGTCCGGCGATAGCGATTCGGCTGGCCAATCAGGCCGTGAGCCAGGTGACCCCGTCCGCGGACATGGAAACCGCGCGCAACCGGAGCTTCGCGAAATGCCTTCGCGAATCCGGCCATTGTATCAGTGCGCGGGGGTACAACAAGCCTTGACGACCACGCCCGAGCGGACTAACGCCAAGCCTCTGCGGGCTCGGTGATGGGCTCTTCACATGGTGTGGGTCGGTCGCTCGGAATTGAGAGTGCCTGCGAGAATGTTCTCGATGCGACTGCGCGCTGCCTCGGCGTCGCCCGATTCATTGAAATGGATGCCGATTCCCGCCGTACGGTTGCCCTGGGCACCTACCGGACTGATCCAGACCACCTTGCCAACCACCGACAAACGCTCAGTCTCCTCGGCGAGGGTCACCAGCAGCACAACCTCGTCGCCCAGCGAATAGGATTGCGCCGTGGGCGCGAACAGACCGCCATTCTTCAGGAACGGCATGTACGCGTTGTACAGCGAGGCAGCATCCTTGATCTTCAGCGAAATGATGCCCTGTCGGGCCGAGGCGGGTTTCATGCGTGGCTCCTGCCGGATGTTCATCCGACCAATCGTCGGCTACCGATCTTAAAGCGTGTTCGGCGCGCGCACCACAGGGAGGTCCCCTGGTTGCGATGCGGTCACTCCCGAGGCCCTCGCTGGGCGCTCGTCGCCACGCCAAAAGGGCTCGCGCTGGTGGGCGGCTTGATGGAACACGACGCGACGCCGTATTTCGTCAATCGCGCTGGCCAGACTCCGCGCCAGCTTCGAACGAGCTGGCAGCCAGCTCACACCAGCCCCAATGATCGAAGATCCAGGGGGATTGAAGGTCCAGTGCCAGCCGCACGAACGACGGCTGACCCGCCACGGCAGCCGGAACTGCCAGCTGGTATCGGCCAGCCCCGTCCCGGCGCAGCGGCGCGTCGTTCCAGCGCCACCGCAGCGTACCCGCTGGCCCCACCAAACTGAGTCGCAGCCACGGTCTCAGCCAGACGGAGGGCTGCCAGGGCAGGCTTGCCTGGGTGGGTGCGACGGCAGCATGCGTTTCGGCTCCGCTGGCCAAACGACGCAATCGTCGGGCGCTCAATGCCATCTGGCTGTGATGGGCGACCAACGCCTCATCCTTGCGCGCAGCCTGCGCCGCGGTGGCTGCAATATCGATGGCCGCCCCGCCGCCGCTGCCTGCGCGGGCGTGCACCAGATAGACCAGCAGCGGCGGCGGATTCGCCATGGACGCCAGAGCCAGCCGCACCAGCACATGCGCCGCGGCGTGATCGGGATGACGATCAGCCAGAGCGGGGGCCACGAGCAGACTGGGCCCAAATTGCTCGATCGCTGCCCGCAGTGCCGACACCGTCGCGTCGCGTGCGTGCAAGACCCGCCCGACCAACCCGAGATCCGGCCAGCCCATCGACTGCAGCGCATCCGGCGGCACCTCCAGGCAGCGCAGCGCCTGCAGCATTTCGTCATGCCGACGACGCCCCCAGCGCCGGCGGTCGCTGGCGTTGATCACCACGCGCCGTTCCAGCCAACGCTGCGGCCAGGGATTGTTGTCGCCCTCGGTCAGCAGCAGGATCCGCACTTCGCCGCCGGCCGCGCGCACTTGTTGAACCAGCACGCCGGTCGCGATCGTTTCGTCATCCGGGTGTGGTGCGACGACCAGCAACCGGGTGCGGCTGGAAAACGGCGGCAAACGGCCGGTCGCACCGGGTTCCGGTACCACCTGCCCGCCGCCTTCGTTCATCGCCACTGCGCCAGCAACTCCAGCAGCGACAGATCCGCGCGCAAGGGGCCGCGCAATCCCTCACGGGTGCGATTGACCACCCCGTACCAGTTCGCAAGCGCCTCACTGTCCAGCGCGCTGCCCAGTGGACCATCACCAGCTTCCGCGCGCGCCACGGTCTCGTCGGCCGCAGCCTGAGCGGCGAACCACAAGCGCTGCGCCGGCTCATCGTCCAGCCAGCGCCGTACCAGCTCGCCCACCTCACCCCGCCCCGCGGCCAACGCGGCCAGATCACGGCGAACTTCGTCTCGCCGCTGCAGGGCACCCTCGCCGGCCCAGGTTCGGGCCAACCCCGGATTTCCACTGGCTGCGGCAAGTGCCGTCTCCGCCTGCGGCACGCCTTCAGCTCGTAGCCAGGCAAGCGCCTCGGCCGTTGCGGGCAGGTGCAGCTCGACCCGCTGGCAACGGCTGCGAATGGTCGCTGGCAGGCGCCATGGCGCGTCGGCAAGCAGGATCAGCATGGTCTGCGCCGCCGGCTCTTCCAGCGTCTTCAGTAACGCATTCGAAGCGGCGGCATTCATGGCATCGGCCGGATCGATCAGCGCCACCTGCCAGCCGCCAAACTGGCTGTTCATTGCCAGCCGCGCCGACAGTTCGCGAATCTGGTCGACCACGATCTCGCTGCGTTGCGACTTGTCCTTGCGCAGGCCGAAACTCAGCTCAACCGCGTCCGGGTGCGAGCCTGCGACGAACAACAGGCAGCCGCGACAGTGGCCACAGGCTTCGCCATCTGTCGGCTCGCTGCACAACAGCCCTTGCACGAACCGACGTGCGAACGCGCGCTTGCCGAGTCCGCTGGCACCGCACAGCAACAGGGCATGCGGCAACGCGCCGCGATGTCGCCGCGCCTGCAGCCGCGCCCAGTGTTCCGCATGCCACGGCGGTGCGTTCATGCCGTGCCCGCCTTGAACAACGGCGCCAGTGCCTGCACCGCGGACTGCAGCACAACATCCGGCGGCTGACTGGCATCGATCACGCGAAACCGCTCCGGCTCGGCGGCGGCACGCTCACGATATGTCGCGCGGACACGCTCGAAGAAGCCATCGGCCTCCACTTCGATGCGGTCGGCATCGCCACGCCCCGCCGCGCGCGCACGCCCGGTCGCCACCGGCAAATCCAGCAACAGTGTGAGATCAGGCCGCACCCCCATGCAGGCCCAGCGTTCGAGATCTGCAATGCGTTGCACAGGCTGCCCGCGCCCGCCGCCCTGGTAGGCGTAACTGGCATCAGCGTAGCGATCACACAAGACCCATCGCCCTGCGCCAAGCGCAGGCTCGATCACTTCGCGCACCAGTTGTGCACGCGAGGCAAACATCAGCAGCAGCTCGGCCTCCGCCGTCAGCCCGTGCAGGACCGGGTCGAGCACGATCGCGCGAACCGCCTCACCCACCGGCGTGCCGCCCGGCTCACGCGCCTGCACCAGCTCAGTGCCCTGCCGCTCGATGTACTGCCGCAAGCCGGCCAGCAAGGTGCTCTTGCCGGCACCCTCGCCGCCCTCAAGCGTGATCAGCTTTCCACGCACGACCGTCATCGGCAACGCTTCCTCTGGTAACAGTCAACATGGCGATTGTGTTCCTCCAGCGTCCGGGAAAACTCGTGTGAGCCGTCGCCGCGTGCGACAAAGTAGAGGGCATCGCCAGGGGCCGGGTGCAGCGCCGCGATCAGCGCAGGCCGCCCGGGCAAGGCAATTGGAGTGGGTGGCAGTCCCGCCCGCGTATAGGTGTTGTACGGCGTGTCCGTGGTCAGGTCGCGGCGACGGATGTTGCCGTCGTAATTCGCTCCCATGCCATAGATCACGGTGGGGTCGGTCTGCAGCAGCATGTTCTTCTGCAGGCGCCGCACGAACACACCTGCAATCCGGGCACGCTCGTCGGCGCGACCGGTTTCCTTTTCCACGATCGATGCCAGGATCAAGGCCTGGTACGGCGTCGTCAACGGCAAATCCTCGGCACGCCCGGCCCACACCTCAGCAAGCGCCTTGACCATGGCGGCGTGCGCGCGCCTGAGGATGTCCAGGTCGCTATCCCCTTTCACATAGGCGTATGTTTCCGGCAGGAAGCGCCCTTCCGGCGCTTCACCACCCGCGCCGATCTTCTGCATCAGCGCGGCATCGTCCAGTGTGGTGCTGTCGTGCCTGAGCTTTGGCGCACCCGAAAGTGCCCGACGCAACTCGGCGAAGGTCCAGCCGTCGACAATTGTGAAGTTCCGCTGCAGTACGCGGCCCGCGGCCATCCTGGCCAGCAACTGTCGCGGCGTGATCCCCGGCTCGAGTGCATATTCGCCAGCATGCAGCTTGCCGGCCACGCCCATTTGTTCGGCCAGCAGCCGCCAATACCATGGACTGGCATCGCTCAGATGACGCTGACGCAAATCGCCCACAATGGCCTTGAAGCTGGTACCGCGGCTGATGTCGATGCTGTCGCCTTGCGGGGCCACCGTCAGTGGCGTGGTGCTGAAGCGCGCGAAATCGTTCCAGCCGTGAACCAGCGCACCCGCGATCGCCAGCACGACGATCAACCACAGCAGGCGGAGCCTCGCCCGACCGCGCATCGACTTGTCATTCATCCGCCCTGCTCCATCGAAAACCCCAACTCCCGCCAATGCTGCTGCAACTGGCGTGTAACCACACCCGGCTCATAGTGGCAGTTCTCCAGTGCACGCACCGGCACGATGCCACGCACACTGGAGCTGACGAACACTTCGGTGGCGGCGTGCAGCGCATCGAGGGTCAGTTCGCCCACGTGAATTTGCGGACAGACGTGCAGCACCTCCGCACGCGCCACGCCAGCCACACCGCAACGATCCAGCGCCGGCGTCAGCCATTCGCCATCCACCTGGGCGAACAGATTGGCCATGGTCGCCGAAATCACCCGACCCTGGCTATCGCACAGAACGCCCTCGGCTATGGCCGGATCGGACCACTCTGCCCGCGCCAGGACCTGCTCCAGCCGATTCAGGTGCTTGATCCCGGCCAGCAGCGGCTGTTCCGACAGGCGCAGCTCACACACACGCATGCGAATGCCCTGCAGATAGATCGACGCGGCAACCTGCGGTGGCGCGAACGCCGCCACGATCCGGGTCGGCTGCGGTGAATGGGGCAAGGCATAGCCGCGCTCACCCTGGCCACGCGTCAGCGTGATGCGTATCACCGACTCGACCATGCCACGGCTGACCTCCAACGCCTCTTGCCACAACTGCCCGGGCTCGGGTGGCGGCATGTGCAGGCGCGCGCAACCTGATGCCAGTCGCTGCAGGTGGCGCGACCACAGCGGTGCGGTGGTACCGACCAGGCGGATGCTTTCGAACAGACCGTCGCCATAGCTCAGGCCACGGTCGAGCACCGACATACGGTCTGCCGTCTCACCATTGACCAGCACGCGCGTGGCCATCAGTCCGGCACCCCGAGCGCACGCAACAGGCCGCGGGCCTTGGCGCGGGTTTCCTCCAGCTCGCTGGCCGCCACCGAGTCGACCACGATACCGGCGCCTGCTTGCAGGCTCACTTCGTGGCCAGTCAGGGTCAGCGTGCGGATCAGGATGTTCAAGTCGAGTTCTCCGCTACGGTCGAGATAACCCAATGCTCCCGTGTATGCCCCACGCGGCGCTCGTTCCAGCCCGGCGATGATCTCCATGCAACGCACCTTGGGACAACCGGTAATGGTGCCGCCGGGGAAGACCGCGGCGATCACTTCGCCAGGCGACACATCGGCGCGCAGTCGCCCACGCACATTGGACACGATGTGGTGAACATGAGCGTAACTCTCCACCACCATGAGTTCATCAACCGCGACCGAACCGGGCACACAGACACGGCCCAGGTCGTTGCGCTCAAGATCGATCAGCATCACGTGTTCCGCACGTTCCTTCGGATTCGCCGTGAGTTCGCGGATGCGTGCCAGTTCGTCATCTCCAGGCACGCGCGGCCGCGTACCCGCTATCGGGCGGGTCTGGGCCACGCCGCCACGGACCTGAACCAACCGCTCTGGCGAGGAACTGACCACGCTCCATCCGGTCTGTTGCAGCAAGCCCGCGAATGGCGCCGGATTGGCGTGGCGCAGCACCGCGTGCAGTGCGGCAGGCGTGGGTGGCGACGCAAACCGGGCACGCCAGCTGCGCGACAAATTGGCCTGGAAGATGTCCCCCGCGGCGAGATGTTCGTGGATCCGCGCCACGCCATCGAGGAAGCACTGCGGGTCATCCTCGTCCCACCCGACGACATCAGGCAGGCCCGCTATCGCCGGCGCGGTGCAGAGATCGGCTTCCAGTTGATCGAGCAGTTCGCTGCGGCCGCCCTCGGCGACCAGGATCGTGCACTGGCGCACGTGGTCGACGATCACTGCGGCCGGACAACGCAACGCCAGCGCCAACGGCAGCCGCGTGGGAGCCTTCAGTGCCAGCGTCGGCTCGATCTCCGCCGCCAGCTCGTAGGCCAGCAGCAGCACCCAGCCGCCGTGAAACGGCAAGTCGTCGTCCTCGACCGGCAGCCGTTCGGCGCGCCAGGCAGCATCCAGTGCATCGAGGAAGCGGCCTTCGAGCAGCGTGCCGCGGCTATCGCGCAGGCACCCGTCGGCGTGCAGCGTCAGCGAATCACCAGGGAACGCGAACAGGATGTCGTAGCGCGCCTGCGGTGTGCCTTGCAACACGCTTTCGAGCAGACAGGGGTAGCGCTGCGGAAAGGCGGCAGCCGGCGCGAGCAGATCGCGCCGGCCCGCCAGAATGCGGCGGTGGCAGGTCACGCTCAGGCGCGACGGAAGGCCAGCGTGCCGTTGGTGCCGCCAAAGCCGAACGAATTGGAAATCGCCACGTCGATCTTCGCCTCCCGCGCGGTGTGGGGCACGAAATCGAGGTCGCAGCCTTCGCCGGGCTCATCCAGATTGATCGTCGGCGGCAAGACCTGGTCACGCAGCGCCAGAATGCTGAAGATCGCCTCGACGCCACCAGCCGCCCCCAGCAAGTGGCCGGTAACCGACTTGGTCGAACTCATGGCCAGCTTGGCAGCGTGGTCGCCGAACACCTTTTTCGCCGCCATCACCTCGCCCAGGTCGCCCAGCGGCGTGGACGTACCGTGTGCATTGATGTACTGCACGTCTTCCGCGTTGACGTGTGCGTCGTCCAGCGCAGTCTGGATGCATCGCGCCGCGCCTTCGCCACCTTCACTCGGTGCAGTCATGTGGAACGCGTCGCCGCTCATGCCAACGCCAATCAGCTCGGCATAAATTCGGGCGCCGCGTGCCTTGGCATGCTCGTACTCCTCCAGCATCAGCACGCCAGCCCCATCGGACAGCACGAATCCGTCACGATCCTTGTCCCAGGGACGGCTGGCTCGAGTCGGCTCATCGTTGCGGGTGGACATGGCCTTGGCCGAACAGAAGCCGGCCATCGCGGTGCCGGTGGTGGCGAACTCGGCGCCACCGGCGAGCATCGCATCGGCATCCCCGTACTGGATCATCCGCGCGGCCAGGCCAATATTGTGTGAGCCGGTCGCGCAGGCGGTGACGCACGCGATATTCGGCCCTTTGAGACCAAACATGATCGAGAGCTGACCGGAGACCATGTTGATGATCGAGCTGGGCACATAAAAGGGCGAGACCCGACGCGGACCCTTCGCCGCCAGTTCCAGCGCGGTTGCCTCGATCGTGTACAAGCCGCCAATGCCGGCGCCCACTGCCACGCCGATGCGTGGAGCGTTGGCCTCGGTCACTTCCAGCCCCGAATCACGCAAGGCCTGCGTGCCCGCCGCCACCCCGTAATGGATGAACGGGTCCATCTTCTTGACGTCCTTGAGCGCCATCCATTGGGTGGGGTCGAAATCCGTGACCTGACCGGCAATACGCGTGGAATAAGCGGAAGTATCGAAGTGGGTGACCGGGCCGATGCCGCTGACACCGTTGACCACCCGATCCCAGGCACTGGCGATGTCATTGCCGACCGGCGAGATGATGCCCATCCCGGTCACTACCACACGTCGCTTGCTCATACTGATCTTCCTTACGTGATTGCGTGGATCTGCCGCTGAACGGCGACGCCCCGCACCGACGATCGGGGCGTCGCCCGACCGTGTCCGTCGCGCACCTCACTCACCATACGGCGTCGGACGGTACAAATACCAGAAACGAAAACTGCGCCAAGATGGCGCAGCGTTCGGTACCGCCACGTGAGGGAGCGGCTGCCAAATGGCTACTCACTCCGACGCGTGACGATCGATCCGGGGATCGACCAAGTGGGTAGCGATCAATCCTTGGAGTGGGCTTTGATGTAATCGACAGCCTGCTGCACGGTGGTGATCTTCTCGGCATCCTCGTCCGGAATCTCGGTCTCGAACTCTTCCTCGAGAGCCATGACCAGCTCCACTGTGTCCAGCGAATCTGCGCCCAGATCGTCCACGAACGAAGCGTTCGCCGTGACTTCATCTTCCTTCACGCCCAACTGCTCGATGACGATTTTCTTCACGCGCTCTTCGATGGTGCTCATGTTGCCCATACCTCTCAAGGAGTAATTGATTTGTTCGTGCCGACTCATGTCTGCAAAAGCCGGCGCATTGTAGTGGCTAAACCGGAAGGCCGCCACGGTTCGCCAGTGATTCCGGGAGCAAGTGCCCCCGTTAACGGACGCGAAAACGCAATTGTCGCCTAAAACGGAGCCGCTGGCGACAATTTCCTTCATGCAGCTTACGGCATGTACATGCCGCCGTTGACATGCAAGGTCTCGCCGGTGATATAGGCAGCCGCTGGAGATGCCAGGAATCCCACGGCCTTGGCGATGTCCGCAGGATCACCCAGGCGGCCCAGCGCGATCTGTCCCAGCAGGGCCTGCTTCGACTCCTCCGGCAACGCACGGGTCATGTCGGTATCGATGAAGCCTGGCGCCACCACGTTGACGGTGATTCCCCGGCTGCCAATCTCGCGCGCCACGGATTTGGAGAACGCAATGATCCCGGCCTTGGCGGCCGCGTAGTTGGACTGCCCCGGGTTGCCGGTCAGCCCGATCACCGATGCGATCGAAATGATGCGGCCCTTCTTCGCCTTCATCATGCCTCGCATCACCGCCTTCGACATGCGATAAACGGACGTGAGATTGGTGTCCATGATCGCCTGCCAGTCGTCTTCCTTCATCCGCATCAGCAACTGATCGCGGGTGATGCCGGCATTGTTGACCAGGATCGAGACCGGGCCGAACTCTTTCGCGACCGACTCGACGAGAGCTTCGACCGTAGCGGCGTCCGTCACGTCCAACGCCCGGCCGTGCCCGCCCTGGGCCGCCAGCCGCTCGCCAATCGCGGCGGCGCCGCCCGCGCTGGTGGCCGTGCCGATAACAGTTGCCCCCATCGATGCCAGCTCATCGGCGATGGCCGCGCCGATTCCGCGGCTGGCTCCAGTCACCAAGGCGATTTCACCTTGCAGCAATTTGCTCATAGGATTGGTTCCTTCACGAAGCTGGTGTGACAGACCTGGCGCTCAAACCCATTCGGCCAGCGCGGTATCAAATTCGACGGGTGTGCCGATCGCGCGCACCTCGACACTCTTGTCGATTCGTTTGACCAGGCCGGCAAGCACCTTGCCCGGGCCACACTCGGCAATCCGACCAGCTCCACCGGCGACCAGCGCCTGCACGCATTCAGTCCAGCGCACCGGCAGATACAACTGCTGCTGCAGCGCCCCACGAATGGCATCGATGCTGGCGTGGCTGCACGCGTCGGCGTTCTGGATCACCGGAATCGACGGCGTCCGCCAGTTCATGCTGGCCATGCGCTCACCCAATTGATCTGCCGCTTCACGCATCAGGGCGCAATGAGACGGCACCGACACGGCCAGCTTGACCATCTTCCGCACGCCCATGGCGGCCAGCTTGGCCAATGCACGATCGACCGCTTCGGCATGGCCGGCGATAACCAGTTGCCCCGGCGAGTTGTAATTGGCCGGCGCAACCACCTGACCCTGTGCCACTTCCTCACACACGGCCGCGATCTGCGCATCGTCAGCGCCCAGGATCGCCGCCATCGCGCCGACCCCGGTTGGTACCGCCGTCTGCATCAGCCGACCGCGCTCGGCCACCAGCGCCGCCGCGTCATGCAATGACAACGCGTCAGCACAGACCAGCGCGCTGTACTCGCCCAGACTGTGGCCCGCCAATTGGGCCGGCAATGCGCCCCCCAGCTTGCGCCAGACCCGCCACACGGCGACGCTGGCGGCCAGCAAGGCGGGCTGGGTATGCTCGGTGCTGTTGAGCTGTTCTTCCGGACCATGCGCGCTGATCTCCCACAGATCGACACCCGCGCCGGCCGAAGCCTCGTCAAACGTGGCGCGGACTTCGGCGTGCGCAGCGGCCAAATCGGCCAACATGCCGACCGACTGCGAGCCTTGTCCGGGAAATACAAAAGCGAGCGAGGCGGAACTTGAACTCATGGACGCACGGATTCCCTGAAGTGAAGGGCGCCATGGTGCCAGCAAATCGCAACATGCGCAGCCGTTTGGACGTCTCCGTCCCTACACCACAGGGCGAAGAACCCGCGCCCGCGACCCGACCGACGTTATGGCGCCAACCCGCAGATCCCGCGCGCTGGGGAACTCAGTAGCGCAGCAGCGCCGACGCCCAGGTGAAGCCGCCACCGAAGGCCTCCAGCAGGAGATTCTGGCCGCGCTCCACCTTGCCCGAACGTACCGCGTAGTCCAGCGCCAACGGCACCGAACCAGACGAGGTGTTTGCGTGCTGGTCCACCGTCACGATCACGCGCTCCATCGACATGCTCAGGCGCTTGGCGGTCGCCTCGATGATGCGCAGATTGGCCTGATGCGGAATCAGCCAATCGATCTGGGTCTCGTCCATGCCGGCAGCTTCAAGCGTCTCACCGACCAGCGCATCGAGCGTCTTCACCGCGACCTTGAACACCTCGCGCCCGGCCATGTTGATGCGCACGCCGTGATTGGGCTCATCCGTGAAACCGGCCGACACGCCCACCGGGTTGTACAACAGGTGCTTGTAGCCACCATCGGCGTGCAGGCAGGTGGCGTAGACACCTGGCTCGCTGGACGCCTCCAACACGACCGCGCCGGCACCGTCACCGAACAGCACGCAGGTCTCGCGCTCATTCCAGTCGACCATCCGGGTCAGCGTCTCGGCACCGATCACCAGCGCCTTCTTCGACTGACCGCTGCGGATGAACTTGTCGGCAATACCAAGCGCGTACACAAAACCCGAACACGCAGCATTGACGTCGAACGCGGCGCAACCATTGGCGCCAAGACGATGCTGCACGAGGCAGGCGGTCGACGGAAAAATGATGTCGGGCGTGGTGGTGCCCAGGATGATCAGATCAAGCTCGGAAGCCTTGACGCCTGCCGCTGCCATGGCGTTCTGGGCCGCCTGGAACGCCAGGTCGCCCGTGGTCTCACCGTCGGCTGCAATATGCCGCTGACGAATGCCGGTACGGGTACGAATCCACTCGTCACTGGTATCGACGATCTTTTCCAGATCGGCGTTGGTCGCCACGCGCTCCGGCAGCGCGCTGCCGGTGGCAATGATGCGGGAGTAAATCTGGGCCATTCAGCTATCCATCATGGTAAACGGGGGATTGAACGCCTTGCGTGACACTGGTGCAACCATCCCATGCAAAAATTGCGGTGTCCAACAACGCAAAACGGCGCGTTGCCGCGCCGTCTCGCCTGACCCGTGGCAAACCCCGCAGGGTTCATGGCAACGGCTCAATCCTCGACCGACACCGCGCCCTTGGTCTCGATGACTTTCTTTCCCCGATAGTAGCCGTCCTTGGTGACGTGATGACGAAGATGCACCTCGCCACTGGTCGGATCGGTGGACAACTGCGCAGTCGTCAGCGAGTCATGCGCACGGCGCATGCCGCGGGTGGACGGGGTACGGCGGCTCTTGGCAACGGCCATGGTGATTCTCCAAACTGAACCTAGATGATCTGTGGCGTCATGACCCGGGCCGGACGCCCGGGTCGGTGGTTACTTCTTCAGCTCGCGCAACACCGCGAACGGACTTTCGGCAAGCCCGTCACCGGCAGGATCCGGATCTTGGCTGATTATCTCGTCGGGCAGCGTGCTGTCCGGATTGACCGGGACCAGCGGCAGCGCCAACAACAACTCGTCTTCCATCACATCCGCCAGACTCAAGCGGCCGTCCTCGGGTACCAGCAGTGGCTCGCAATCGGGTGGCAATCCGGCCTCCTCTTGCTCCTGCCTGATCAACCCGAGCCGCGTATCCACCGTGATTGGCAGCACAAACGGTTCCAGCGTGCGTTGGCAGATCAGGCTCAGCGCAGCCGTCACGCGCACATCCACGAAACTGATACCCAGTTCGTCACGCCCGAAATCCAGCTCGAACTGCAGCATCCCATCAGCACTGGCCAACATCCCGCCAAGGCGGGACAGGCTCGCAACGGGTAGCGTTCCCTCGAACGAACGCCGCGCCGAGACCATGCGCCAAGCGTCCACGGACTCTGGCAGTGTCACGGACATAATCGCGAAATGGTAGATTCGAAGCCCGCTGAAGTCAACCGACGCACCGCCGCCCTGACGCCGGCGCCTGCCCTGAGGCGTCTATTTTGCCTCATCCAGCCCGGATGCGGCAGACTGAATCTCTCTGTCCCCTGAGCCGCCACCCTTGAACTCCTACCTGTTGCTCGGCACCGCCGTCGTCCTGATTCTGCTGATTGCGGCGCTGACCGCGGCGTTACTTTTGCGCCGACGCGAGGCATCACGTGGCAGCAGTCTGCGAACATTGCTCGATCTGGCCGACCAACTGGAAGGCGATCTGAAGACTTGCCGCAACGGGCTGCAACAGGCACACGCCGTGATGTCGCTCAATCCCGACCGCCCCGCCGCCAGCGAACAGGATGCCCGCCACGCGGTGGAAGCGGGGCTGCGGGCGCTGTTGCAGCAGCGCCTGTGGATTCGCGATCATTCGTCGCGCGCGAGCCAGCGCGAGCTGGATGATGCCACCGCGTCCATGCGCACCACCCGCGACCGGTTGCAGCCCCTGCTGAAAGCCCTCGGCCAGGCCCAGGCCGACCTGAACAGCGCGATGCGGGACCACCTTCGCCGCGATTCCAATACATGATCCAACCCCTTTCAGCGCCCCGCATCGTGCTGGGCTCGACCTCGCCATATCGCGCCGGGCTGCTGCGCCGGCTGCTTCCTGCGTTCGACCAAGCGGCCCCGGGAACCGACGAGGCCGCACTGCCGCACGAATCCCCGGCGGCACGCGCGCTGCGCCTCGCAACCGACAAGGCCGCAGCCGTCGCACGGCATCACGCGAACGCCCTGGTGATCGGATCTGACCAGGTCGCCGAGATCGGCGGCCTGGTGCTGGACAAGCCTGGCAGCCCCGAGCGGGCGCGCGACCAACTGGCTGCCAGCTCCGGCCGAAGCGTCCACTTCCATACCGCCCTGTGCCTGATCGACACCCGGGATGGCAGCAGGCGCACCCACGTTGACGACACCTGCGTGCGATTCCGCGCACTCGACATCGCGGAAATCAACCGCTACATCGAGCGCGAACAACCGCTGGATTGCGCCGGCAGCTTCAAGTGCGAGGGCCTTGGCATCAGCCTGTTCGAGTCGATCGACACCCGCGATCCGAGCGCCCTGATCGGCTTGCCACTGATTGCATTGGCGCGCATGTTGCGCGAAGCCGGCGTCGAGCTGCCATAGGAACCTGCCACGATGGCTACACTGACCCGCAGCACCAACCTGTCGGAGAATCACGTCAAACCCATGGACGCAATGAGCCAGCCCCACGACGTACCGTTGTCACAGCGTCTCGACGCCGCGATGTCCCAGGTCAACCGTGTCCTGCTGGGCAAGCCACGCCAGGTCAAACTGGCCTTCGCCTGCCTGGTCGCCGGCGGTCACCTGCTGCTGGAAGACGTGCCGGGAGTTGGCAAGACCACCCTGGCACATGCGCTGGCCGCCACTTTCGCGCTGGAGTTCCAGCGCGTGCAGTTCACCAGTGACCTGCTGCCCTCGGACATCCTGGGAGTCAGCGTCTACCAACGCGACACCGGTCAGTTCCGCTTCCATCCGGGCCCGATTTTCACGGGATTGCTACTGGCCGACGAAATCAACCGGGCCAGCCCGAAAACCCAAAGCGCACTGCTTGAAGCCATGGCCGAGAGTCAAGTCACCGTGGACGGGCAAACCCACGCGCTACCGCAGCCGTTCTTCGTGGTTGCCACCCAGAATCCGCTCGATCTCGGTGGCACTTTCCCCCTGCCGGATTCGCAGTTGGACCGCTTCATGCTCCGGCTGTCGCTGGATTATCCGGACAGCGCCGCCGAACGTGCCCTGCTCACCGGCAGCGACCGGCGCGACCTGCTGGCGCAGCTGACGCCACAGCTCGACGGCGCCGCACTGATCGCGCTCCATCACCAGGCACAATCGATCACCGCCAGTGCGGCTTTGCTCGATTACCTGCAAGCGCTGCTGGCCGCCAGCCGCCGGCACAACGATATTCGTGTCGGGCTGTCACCCCGCGCCGGCCTGGCCTTGCTGGGCGCTGCCCGCGCGTGGGCCTTGCTCAGTGGCCGTGGCCACGTGTTGCCCGAAGACATTCAGGCCTTGTTCGTACCGCTGGCCGGACATCGCCTGCTGCCGGCGCGAGGAGGCACCGGTAATGCCCTGGCGCGTCAGTTGCTGGCCGAGGTGGCGGTGGATTGATGCGCAGCCTGCTGCAGCAGATACAACAGGTGGCTGAACGTCGCCTGCCCGCACTGACCCGCTACCGCCGCCCGGAAAGCCTGCCGATCGAGCTGCATCGGCGCCGGATCTACATCGTGCCGAGCGGTTTCGGGATCGGCTTTTCGATCCTGCTGCTGGTGATGCTGGTCGGTGCATTGAACTACGCGAACAACTCCGCGCTCCTGCTCACCTGTCTTCTCGGGGCCGCCAGCGCAGCCAGCATGCTGGTCGCGTTTCGCACTCTCGACCGCCTGCGCCTGAGTCAGATCCGTGCTGGCAATGCCGTCGCCGGCGAGCCGCTTGATCTGATCCTGGCGTTCGACTCCGAGCGAGCGCGCAACGCCATCCGGGTCGACCTCGGGCCACGCACCGTGGCGTTTGCCCTGGACGGCCGCAGCAGCACCGAGCTCAAGCTGGCACTGCCAACCAACCGACGCGGCTGGCAGCCACTGCCCCGCCTGCGGGTGTGGACCAGTTGGCCGCTGGGCCTGTTCCGCGCATGGAGCTGGCTGCACCCGGAGCAACAAGTGTTGGTGTGGCCGCGCGCGGAGGCGACCGGCCCGTCGCCGCTGGCTCCGGCCGACGACACGCGCCGCAGGCGCTTGCATCGTGGTGACGAATTGGCGGCGCTGCGCGAGTATCGCCCGGGCGACCCCCAACGGCATATCGCGTGGAAGATCAGCGCGCGCCACGAACACCTGTTGGTGAAAAATTTCGAGCAGCCGCGCAGCCAGCCCCAGTGGCAACTGGACTGGCGCCAGCTCGGCGAGCTGGACCATGAGGCGCGCATTGCCCGCCTGGCACGCTGGGTGAACGAAGCGCAGTCCCGCCGAGCGAATTACAGCCTGTGGCTACCCGGAAACGAGATCCCCGGCGACAGCGGACCGCTGCATTACGCGCGCTGCATGAGCGCGCTGGCGCAAATGCCATGACATCCGCCCAACGCCAGTCCGTTGGCAAGCCACCCATCGACACCCGTGCGTTCGATCTGCTTGGCCTGACCATGTTGTTGGTGCTGGGCCTGCACGCGCCGCACCTGCCCTGGTGGCTGAGCCTCGCGCTGGGCGTCACGCTGGGCTGGCGCTGGTGGCAACGGCGCCAGACTTCCGGACGGGTACCCCGTTGGCTGAAGCTGCCATTGCTGGTGCTGCTTACCCTGGCCGTCACGGTGCAGTACGGCAGCATCTTCGGTCGCGAACCAGGTACGGTGCTGGCAGTCGGCCTGTTGGTCCTGAAACTGCTGGAAACCGAAACCATCCGCGACGCCCGGGTTGGTATCAGTTTCGCCTGTTTCGCCCTGATGGTGGCACTGCTGTTCGACCAGAGTCTGATCGCCACCATGCTGGTCGCGGTCGGCCTGTTGCCGGCGCTGGCCACGCTCCGCGCGTTGGAACCCGGTCAAGTGGCGACGGACCTGCCGCACGCCTTGCTGCCCGGTCTGCTGCTGACGACGGCCGCATTGCCACTGGCCTTGCTGGCTTTCGCGCTGGTGCCGCGACTGAGTTCGCCGCTGTGGGGGGCGCCATCACCAGATGAAGCGCGTACCGGATTGAGCGACAGCATGTCGCCGGGCGCATTCACTCAATTGCTCATCGATGACAGTCCCGCGATGCGGGTCAGCTTCGAGGGCGCGCCGCCCGCACCTGACCAGCGCTACTTTCGCGCCTATGTGATGCCCGCATACGACGGGTTCAGCTGGACGTATCGGGGCTCCACGAACGTGGCGCCTGCCAGGCTGGACGTCTCGCATTCGATCGATTATCAAATCAATCTGGTCGCCACTCATCGGCACGTGCTGCCGACACTCGATGTGCCCATCGAATCGCCGGTTGGCGCCACCATGGGGCGTGATCGCGTAGTCACGGCCGACAAGCCCATCGACGAGGCAATCAGTTACACCCTGCATTCCGCTCTTCAATACCGACTGGAGCCTGAGCTCGCCGTAGATCGTGGCCGCTGGCTGCAACTGCCAGCCGGCTTCAACCCGCAAGCCGTGGCCCTGGGCCAGACATGGCGGCGGCAATACGGCCACGACGATGCGGCGATTGTACGTGCGGCACTGGCGTTGTTTCACGATGGCGGCTTCCGTTACACCCTGGCGCCCGCCCCGCTGGGCCGCAACGCCATGGACGATTTCCTGTTCCACACCAAAGAAGGGTTCTGCGAGCACTATTCGTCGGCCTTTACCGTGCTGATGCGTGCGGCGGGTATCCCGGCCCGGGTCGTCACCGGCTACCAGGGTGGCTACTGGAACAAGCTGGGCAGTTATCTCTTGGTGCGCAACTCCGATGCGCATGCATGGAGCGAGGTCTGGCTGCCGGGACGCGGCTGGGTCCGGGCAGATCCCACCGCTGCGGTGCGCCCGGAACGGGTCAGCCTGGGCGCCGGCGCCGCGGCGGGTGGCCAACTCGGCTGGTACCGCAGCGACTGGCTGCAGGGCCTGCGCAACCAGTGGGACATCGTCAATCGCTGGTGGGACCAGGGTGTGACCCGATTCGACGCACTGCGCCAGCGCAGCCTGCTGACGCCCTTTGGTATCCGCGACGTCGATACGACGACGCTCGGCGTGCTGCTGGCGGTCAGCAGCGTGCTGTTCATTGCGATCGGGCTGGCCTGGGCACTGCGCCAGCGCCCGGCCCGCGATCCATTGCGCCGCGCTCTGCGCGAGCTGGAACGCAAGCTGTCGCGCCACGGCGTGACGCGGCAACGGGGCGAAGGTCCGCAACACTACCTGCGGCGCGCAGGGCGGGCACTGCCCGCCCAACGGGCCGAACTGGCTGCGTTGACAAGAAATTATCTGGAGCTTCGTTATGCTCATGACCAACCGCCAACTGAACCGCTACGCGCGTTTCAGAAGGCCGTTCGGGAATTTCATGTCGCGGTCGTGGTCAAATGAGTGATGATTCGATGGCGTCAGCCATCGACCCCGCACGGAGAGAGCCCCATGTCCCTGTACCGCCCACTGACCCTCGCCGCCGCCGTTGCCTTGCTGGCCGGATGCGCGACGATTCCCAAACCATTGGAAGGCACCTACACCGACATCAGCACGACCAGTGCGCAACAAGGTGGCGTCGGCGGCAACCGGGTGCGCTGGGGTGGTGAAATCATCAAGACCGAGCCCGGCCCGCAGCAGACCTGTTTCTATGTACTCTCGCGCCCGCTGGACAGCCAGGCGCGCCCGACAGCCGGCAATACCGGCGAAAACCTGGGCCGCTTCGTGGCCTGTCGTAGCGGATTTTACGATCCGGAGGTATTCGTCCGCGGTCGCGAGTTGACCGTCACCGGCACCTTGCACGGCACGGTGTCGCAAAAGGTGGGTGAGTACGACTACGCCTACCCCCGCGTGGAAGCCGACGTGGTCTACCTCTGGCCCAAGCGTCCGGTCCGGGTGAATTACCCGCCGGGCTACTACGACCCGTTCTGGGGTCCGGGCTTCGGACCGTACTGGGGCGGCTATCCGTACGGTTACTACCCCTACCCCCGCCGGATCATCGTGGTGCGTCCGGCGCCGCCACCGGCAACTCCGCCACCGCCGACCAACTGATCGAACAACGAGACGCCGGCCATGTGCCGGCGTCTTTCATTTCATCGAGTGATTCCGCTCAGCCCGGCGGCCAGTGCATGCGACGCCCTGCCAGCAGATGCACGTGCAGGTGGAATACGGTTTGTCCACCGTCGTCGTTGCAATTGATCACGGTACGGTAGCCCTGCTCGGCGAACCCTTCCTGCTTCGCATAGGCGACCGCGGCCAGCAGCAACTTGCCCAGCAGTTGGGCATCGCCCGCAACGGCATCATTGAGCGTGGGCATTGGCTGCTTCGGGATGAACAACACGTGCACCGGCGCCTGCGGATTGACGTCGCGAAAAGCCAGCACCTCGTCGTCCTCGTACACGATGTCGGCCGGGATCTCGCGGCGAATGATCTTGTTGAAAATGGTGTCGCTCATGACGGATTACCTCGGATCGAATCTCATTCCAGCAACTGCCGACCGCCGAAGGCGTGGGCCAGCGTGCCGCGATCGACATATTCCAGTTCACCACCCAGCGGTACGCCGTGCGCCAGCCGGGTCGGTCGGACGCCACCGGCGCGAGCCAGCTGAGCCAGATAATGTGCCGTCGCCTCACCCTCCACCGTGGGATTGGTGGCGATGATCAACTCCTCGATCTCACCCTCGCCCAGACGCTGGGTCAACTGCGCCAGTCCAAGCTCCTCCGGACCCAGCCCGTCCAGCGGCGACAGCCGCCCCATCAACACGAAGTACTGGCCCCGATAGCCGGTGGCTTGCTCGATCGCGGCCAGATCGGTGGGCGACTCCACCACGCACAACACCTGGCGGTCACGGCTGGCATTCGAACACAGCGAGCACAACGGCTCTTCGCTGAAGTTGCGGCAACGCTCGCAATGGCCGATGCGCCGCATCGCCTGCTCCAGCACGGCGGCCAGCTTCAGTCCGCGCTCGCGCTCCCGCTCCAGCAAGTGAAAGGCCATTCGCTGAGCGCTCTTGCCGCCCACACCTGGCAGGCAGCGCAGCGCCTCGATCAAGTCTGCCAGCAGCGGAGAACCACTCATTGCACTTCCAGGATGCGAGCGACGGGATTCGGAACTGGATCAATCCGGAGCATGTCGTGCCCGAGGCCGGTCTTGCGGATCACGACTCCAAGCTCCCCAATCCCGGTATCAAAACGGCATCTGGAAGCCGGCCGGCAGGTTCATTCCGGCGGTCACGCCGCCGAGCTTGTCCTTGCTGACCTGGGCCACCTTGTTCACCGCGTCGTTGATCGCGGCGGCCACCAGATCCTCGGCCATTTCCGGATCGTCCGCAAACGATTGCCGATCGATCTGCACGCGACGCACTTCGTGTGCCCCGGTCATCACCACGCTGACCAGTCCACCACCGGCGCTGCCAGTGACTTCCAGCTTCGCGATCTCCTCTTGCGCGCGCTTCATGTCTTCCTGCATGCGCTGCGCTTGCTGCATCAATTGGCCAATCTGTCCTCTCATCACACGGCTCCGGATTCGTTGTCAAAGGGTTTGATCGATTGTGGCACCACCCTCGCGCCAAACTCGCGCTTCAGCGACTGCACCAGGGGGTCGCCCTCGATCGCCTGCTCGGCGGCGGTCTGTGCCACGTCACGTGCTTGCGCTGCACGCGCTGCCGGGGTCTGCGCGGCGGCGGTTTGACTGGTCTTGACGAAGCGCAGTCGAATCCGCTCACCCAGCGCCTTGCCGATGCGCTCCTCCATCTGGCTGACCATCGGTTCCACCGCCAGGCTCATGTGAGCCGGTTGCAGCGCCAGCACCAAGGTCTGGCCGTCGCGTTCGCGCAATACCGCGTTCTGGGCCAGCAAGCCGAACGGGCCGCGCAAGCCCGCTCGTTCGATCAACGCCTCCCAATCAGGCAGGCCATTGGCATCACGCGCGACAGGAGCGGCAGTCGCGATCGCGGCGACGGACTCGCTGCGCGCTGGCGCTGGAGCCGCCGGCGCGCGGGCAGGTTGGGCCGGACGCGCGGGGGCCGCAGCTGGCGCGCGTGCGGCGGTCGCGGGATGCACGCTGGTAGCCGGAGTGGCACCGACAGCGGGTGTGCCGTCACCCGGGCGAAACGCCAGCATGCGCAGCAAGGTCATCTCGAAACCGGTCCGCGCATCGGGTGCCAGTGCCAGGTCGCGCCGGCCCGAAATGGCGATCTGGTAGTACAACTGCACGTCCTCGGGCGCAATGCGTCCGGCCAGCGGGGCCAACGCCGCGTCCTCCTCGCCTTCGTGCTCGGGCTGGTAGCCGGGAATCAGCTGGATCAGCTGCAACCGATGCAGGATGCTGGCCAGATCGTCCAGCACGCCGCCGAAATCCGGAGAGTACGAAGCGATTTGTGCGCACTCGGTGAGCAGCCGCTGGCCGTCATTCGCCGCCAGCGCGTCGAGCACGCCCAGAACCTGCCCACGCGCGACGCTGCCCAACATGGTGCGGACGTCGTCGGCATGCAGCGCGCCGCCACCATAGGCGATTGCCTGATCCAGCAGCGACAGGCCATCGCGCAAGGAGCCGTCGGCTGCACGGGCCAGCTCACTGATTGCGCTGTCCTCGTAGGTGATGTTCTCGGCAGCCAGGATGTGCCGCATCTGCCCCGAAATCTGCTCCGGCAGCAAGCGCTTGAGGTTGAACTTCAGGCAACGCGACAGCACCGTCACCGGCAACTTCTGCGGGTCGGTGGTGGCAAGCAGGAACTTAACGTGCGGCGGCGGCTCTTCCAGCGTCTTCAACAACGCATTGAACGCGTTCTTCGACAGCATGTGCACCTCGTCGACCAGGTACACCTTGAAGCGTCCCCGCGACGGCGCGTATTGCGCGTTCTCGATCACCTCACGCACGTCGTCCACGCCGGTGTTGCTGGCCGCGTCGATTTCCAGCAAATCGACAAACCGGCCCTCGTCCACCGCCGTGCAAACGGAACACTCACCGCAAGGATCGGCAGACTGGCCGCGCTCGCAATTGAGCGACTTGGCGAAGATTCGCGCGATGGTGGTCTTGCCGACGCCACGGGTGCCGGTGAACAGGTAGGCATGGTGCATGCGCCCGGTGTCCAGCGCATTGGTGAGCGCGCGCACCACGTGCTCCTGCCCGACCAGCTCGGCAAACTTGCGTGGTCGCCACTTGCGTGCGAGTACCTGATAGGACATGGCTACCAACATGGGGACAAAGTCCGATTGTGCCAAGTTGGTGGCGATTGCGGTAGGCACAGCTCCATTCGCCACGCCGCAACCCGCAAGCAGCGGGGCACTGCGCGACCATCACCGCGCGCATCAAGCGCCTGAAAATGGTGGCGGCCCCGCCAGCCACACCCCGGCACCCGAATCATTCGCTACCGTTGCTTCCTTCCGGACCTGGCGGAGTTTACGAACTATCGTCGCGGGGGGACCGACGGGGCCACCATAGACATGGGCTGCAACGCCCAGCGCGCCAACCGAAGCTGTCGCACCTTTTTTTAGTTGGCGGAGAGAGCGGGATTCGAACCCGCGATAGGTTTTACCCTATACACACTTTCCAGGCGTGCTCCTTCAACCACTCGGACACCTCTCCGCACGCAAAACCTTCACTACTCGACACACGCCGGGCGGGATTGTTCGGCTCTTCCTGAGCCTCACCCCTTACTTGCGTTCGGGGCCAGCCTGGCGGCTGTCCAAATTCGTTCCAGACGAATTTGTCGAACCCGCGATACGCTTTACGGTATACACACTTTCCAGGCGTGCTCCTTCAACCACTCGGACACCTCTCCGCACGCAAAACCCTTCACCGCAACGCAATACATCGAGCAAAGAAGCGGAAGGATAACTGCCGGCGCCCCATCCAGGCAAGCGGATGGGCGTACGGTTCAGCCTGCATCGGCCCGAGGCCCGGCGGGAGCCGCCAGCGCCAGGGACTCACCGGGCCTGGCGATGCGATGACCACGGGCAACCAGCGCGGCACCATCAGCCTCGCTGCCGTAGTGGTAGAGCACCAGTTTCGACTGCAGCGAGGCCGGATACTCACGCTCGATGTCGTCAATGCCGCTGTGGGACGGATTGCCGACGAGGCTGCAATCGTGCGCAATCAGCTCGTCACCGACGGCGAGCTGGCTCAAGGCTTCGGGGATCGGCCGGGTATCGCCGGTGTAGATGAAGCTGCCGCCCAGAGCCAACCCGTAGGAGGTCCCCGGCACATGATGGCGCGTGGCAAAAATATCGAACCAAAGCTCGTCCAGCCAGAACCCGCGGGAGCATGGCACCAGACGGAATGCCTCCCAGAAATTGGCGCCGCCTTCCGCCAGGGCGCCTGGGTAATCGGCGACCCGGGCGTGCAACCACGGAATCAACGCAGCGTGCGCGAACAGGCGGGTCGCCCCGCGTCGCTGCGGATCGAACCACAGGCGAACGAACAGCTGTTCCAGCCCGGCCACATGATCCATGTGGGTGTGCGTGATGAAGATGGCCGGAGGCAAGGCGTTGTACCTCGCCAGATAGCGGGCAAGGGTGTCTGGTCCGCAATCGATCAGCAACAGCGGAACGCCATCGCGCTCCAACACGGCGGCAGACGAACCCAGTGCCACGGCATGCGCGGCACCGGCTCCGAGAAAATGCAGGTGCCAGTTCATGGATTCAGCGTACGCCCATAGCGGTACAGCAACGGCTGCCAAATGCCCTTTTCGAAGTTCGCCTGACTCAGGTTGGCCGCCCCGAGCTTGAGCAGCGACCGTCGCAAACGCCGCAGGTTTGCGCGTTGCCAGCCAACTGCCGGGATGCGGATGCGTCCCCGGTCAAAATCGACCAGATAGGGACTGCTGGGCGTAATCAGCACATTGTGCGCATTGAGATCGGCGTGCCAGACGCCAGCCCGGTGAAAGCGTGCCACCAGGGCGCCAACTTCTTCGGCCAGCTCGGCGTCGAGCCTTCCGCCTGCGAGGCATTCGGCCAGCGTGTGTGCGTCGGCGATGCGACGGGTGATCAGGTCGGCGGCATACAGCGGGCCATGACAGCAGTACCGGGCCGCCACCACGGCAGGCCCGGGCAAACCGAGTTGCGCGATCTCTGCCAGCAGCCGAAACTCCCTGAACGGGCGGGTGCGATTGGCACCAGTCCAAAGGTAGCGATCGCCCATCACCTTGGCGACCAAGCCACCACGTCGATAGTGTCGCAATACGCACTCGCCCGCCGGGGTGGTGGCGATGGCGACCCCGCCCCGACCACCCGCTTGCGTGCGCAACGCATCGCGTTCGCGCCAGTAATCAGGCTCGAACCACTGATGGTCGACTTGTGGCGATACCGTGGCGTCGAACAGAATTGCGCCTTCGGCATCGCAGTAGGTTTGTTCCTGCATCATCATGCCTGCTGACCAATCGCGATTCTAACCCAGGCCTTATGACATCCCCCGAATCGATTTGCCTGCTGCGCACGTCCGCCATCGGCGATGTTACCCACGTCGTGCCGCTGGTGCGCACACTGCAACGCGAGTGCCCGCAGGCGGCCCTGACGTGGATCATCGGCAAACTGGAACGCCGCCTGGTCGGCGACCTGCCCGGCATCGAATTCGTGGTCTTCGACAAGAGCGCCGGCTGGTCCGGCATGCGCGCGGTGCACACGGCACTGCGCGGACGTCGGTTCGACGCCCTGTTGCAGATGCAGGTCGCCATGCGCTCGAACCTTCTCAGCCTTGGCATCAGGGCCGACCGACGCATTGGCTACGACCACGCCCGCTCCAGGGATCTGCACGGACTGATCATCAACGAGCGCATCCCGGCACGAACCGGTGAGCACGTGCTCGATGCCATCGGCAGCTTCTGCGAGCCGCTGGGGCTGAAGCAGTCGCGGGTGTGCTGGGATATCCCCCTGCCCGACGACGCGCAAGCCTGGGCTGCCGAACAATTGGGCGGCGACGAGCCAACCCTGCTGGTCAGCCCCAGCTCAAGCCACGCCTTGCGCAACTGGCGACCGGATCGCTATGCCGCCGTGATCGATCACGCGGGCGCTCGCGGCTGGCGCGTGGCGCTGGTCGGCGGCCCGTCTGCCGGCGAACGCGACATGGCCGATGCGGTGCTGGCAGCCTGCGCCTCGCAACCGCTGGACCTCACGGGCCGGGACACGCTGAAAAAGCTGCTGGCCCTGCTGGGCCGCGCCCAACTGCTGCTGAGCCCGGATTCCGGACCGATGCACATGGCCAATGCCGTCGGTACCCGCGTGCTGGGTTTGCATGCGGCCAGCAATCCCGACCGCTCCGGCCCCTATTCGGACCGCCGCTGGTGCGTCAACAAGTACGACGCGGCGGCGCGCAAATACCTGGGCAAGTCCGCCAGCGAAATCGCATGGGGAAGCAAGATCGAAAAGCCCGGTGTCATGGATCTGATCGGCGTCGACGACGTCATCGAACGCTTCGAGGCAGCCGCGCGCGACATGAAACTGTCCTAGGCACCCGTCGCGACATCCACACGCGCGAATCAAACGGCGCGGTAATCCTGGTACGACTTTTCCTCGACCAACTGCGAGCCGAGCTTGACGTTGATCTGGCGCTTGAATGCGGCGCGCTCGTCGTTGCGAAAGTAGACCGAACGCGCCAGCTCGATGAATTCCGCATCAAATGCCTGGGCACGCTCCTTCAGGCGAATCTTGTCTTCGATGTCCCACAGCAGCTCGTTCACCTCCAGCAGGCTGGCGCGCTCGCCACTGATGTCCGTTTGTGACGCCGTGTCATTGGCCCACGTTGCGTTGAGCAGGTCCAGCTCATTGCGCACGTTCGCCAGCTTGGCCGCGTCGGTAATCCGACGCGACTTGATTTCGAGGATGGTGATCTTGTCGATCAGTTCGCCGTAGGAAACCGGGGTCTGGATCAGGCTCATCTCTAGTTTTCCTTGAATGGATGCGTCAGACGACCGCGCGGAACGCGCCTTGTTGGACCAGCGCGCAGACCGTGCGGACGTCGCCGTCCATCGCACGGTCACGGTGGATGAAGGCGATGTGCTGACGCAGGATATCGTGCGCCTTGCGCACCGCGGTACCGGCATGGAAGTCACCGGCGCCGGCCAACGCCGCGCCCAGCTCCTTCACTTCCGTAACAAACTGCTCGTAGTGTGGCTGACCCGCGCGCGGGGCGTTGGCGATCTTCGCCGCCAATGCCTGCCAGCCGCCCCGCGCCGCCAAGCGGCGGGCCGCGTTCAGCATCTCCTGGCGATAGTCGAGCGCCTGCGCCGCGGTATACATCTCCAGTGCCAGCACGTGGCTGAGATCCTCCATCATCTCGAGCACGTGGCGCGCCTCGTTGGCGCCCATCGAGACGTGGTCCTCGGCATTGGCGCTGGTCGGCACCGAGTACACGCTGGCCGGATGGGCGCGGGTGGCCAGATCGTTGACCAGGGCGGCGGCGGTGTACTGCACAATCATGAAACCGGAATCGGTGCCGTCCTCATTGCCGGTCAGGAAGGCGGGCAGACCGTCGTTGTTCGCCGGGTCGACCAGCTTGTTGAGGCGTCGCTCGGAGATCGACGCCAGCACCGGGATCGCCGCCTTCACGTAACTCATCGCCAGAGCCAGCGGCATGCCGTGGAAATGGCCGGCCGAAACCACCTGTTCCTCGATGAACTGGGCGCCGTCGTAATCCGGGAAGATCAGCGGGTTGTCGGTGACCGAGTTCAGCTCGATATCAATCACCCGGCACGCCTGCATCCAGGCATCGCGCACGGCGCCATGGACCTGCGGCATGCAGCGCAGGCTGTAGGCATCCTGCGGCTGGTGTTTCTTGCCGCCCTTGAACGGCAGGAAGCGGCGATAGAACGCCTCGCGACCGTGGCGCTGATTGGCCGGCACCCAGTCCCAGCCGATATCGAAACTGAGCGCGACGTCATCGGGCTCGCTCCACGCATCAACACTCCAGGGCCTGAAGCGCGGCACCAGGTGATACGGGATGTCGAGCAGGTTGGAATCGGCCAGCAATCCGCGCAGGTGGGCGGCGGCGGCGACCTGGCCAGGATGCGGTCGCAAGGCATGCACATCGGCGCGCAGGGCACCACTGCGCCCGGCAAACGCATCCAGCGTCATGGCCGCAGCCAGATCGGCGACCCCGAGCAAATGTTCCAGATCCTCAAGCGCCAGTGCAGCTGTGGCCAACATCTGCGCGGTGCCATTGTTCAGCGCCAGGCCTTCCTTGAACGACAACCGGACCGGCGTGAGCCCGGCGCGCCGCAACGCCTCCGAACCGGGAATCCGCTCGCCCCGATAAAACGCTTCACCGCCACCCAGCAGCACGATCGCCAGGTGCGACAATGGTGCCAGGTCGCCGCTGGCGCCCACCGAACCCTTCTCAGGCACCACCGGCACGACACCGGCATTGAGCATCGCCGTGAGCGCCTCCAGCGTGGCCACGCGAATTCCCGAATGGCCGCGCATCAGCGTGTTGATGCGGATCACCAGCATCGCCCGCACCACATCCTCGGCAAACGGCTTACCCACGCATACGGCATGGGTGATGATCAAGTTGTGCTGCAATTCCTCGAGCAGCGTGCCCTCCGGATGGTGAGGATTCCCGCCCGGCAGTTCGTCGCGAAGGCGATGCGCGCCCAGCAACTTGTCGGCATTGCTGCCGAAGCCCGTGGTGACGCCGTAGGTCGGTTCACCACAACTGACCTTCCCAGCCAGAAAATCGGCCGCGCGCTGCACGTGTTGCAGTTGCGTCTGATCGAGAGTCACCGGTATGCCCTGCCGGGCCGCGGCCACCAATTGGGCACGCGTGAGACTGCTGCCGTCGAGAAGAATGCTGTCGCTCACCAAAGAATGCTCCAGAAATGTTCTTGCTTTTGTCGCGCACCGCACCGATGGCAGGCCCACGGCACGAGGCCCGCCACTGACTTCACCCCATCGCCGCGGCTTGCTCCAACTCCACCCGCAGCGTCTTCACCAGCTCGCCGCGCGCGACCTCAAACTGGTCCTGACGACGCAGATCCTTGACCGTCACCACGCCCTTGCTGATTTCGTCGCTGCCCAGCACGATCACAAAGCGGATGCCGGCACGGTCGGCGTACTTGAACTGCTTGCCCAATTTGCCGCCTTCGAGTACCACCTCGGTGGCAATGCCGGCGCCGCGCAACTCCCCGGCCAGTGCGAGGTAAGCGGGCAATTGTGCTTCATCCATCTGGGTCACCAGCACATCGACCGTGCTGCTCGCCCGGTCGATCAGGCCCGCATCGCGCAACTGCCAGTACAGCCGGGTCAGGCCGATCGAGATGCCGACGCCGGGCAAGTGGGACTTGGTGTACTGGCCGGCCAGATTCTCGTACCGCCCACCCGAACAAATCGAACCGATCTGCACGTGCTCGTTCAGGGTCGTCTCGTAGACCGTGCCGGTGTAATAGTCCAGGCCCCTGGCGATCGACAGATTCAGCGCATAGTGCGTCTGCGGCACGCCAAACGCGTGGATCAGACCCAGCACTTCCTTCAGCTCACGGCGACCCTGCTCCATCGTTTCAGGGCCCGCCCCGAGCGCATCGAGCTTGTCCAATGCATCCTGCAGCGAGGTCGAGCGGATGCCGACGAAGTCCAGGATTTTCTGCGCCACTTCGGCACTGAGCCCGAATGCCTCGCCGGTCAGCGTGTTGCGCACGTAATCGGCGCCACGCTTGTCCAGCTTGTCGACCTCACGCAGCACCAGCACCTGCTGTTCCGCGTCAACAATGCCCAGGCTTTCAAAATAACCGCGCATCAGTTTGCGGTTGTTGAGCTGGATGGTGAACGGACCGATGTCCAGATCGCGGAACACGCTGTAGATCACCGCCGGGATCTCGGCGTCGTAACGCACCGACAGCGAGTCCTTGCCGATGACGTCGATATCGCACTGGTAGAACTCGCGGAAGCGACCACGCTGGGCGCGCTCGCCCCGATACACCTTCTGCATCTGGTAGCGGCGGAACGGAAAGCTCAGATCGCGCTCGTGCTCTGCCACATAGCGGGCCAGCGGCACGGTGAGGTCAAAGCGCAGCGCCAGTTCGGGCGTACCGCCGGCGTCCTTGTCCGCCGCATGCAGCGCGCCGGTGGACTGGACAAAATACACCTGCCGCTCGGTCTCGCCGCCGGTTTTGGTCAGCAACACGTCGGCATACTCGATCGCTGGCGTCTCCACGGCCACAAAACCGAAACGCTCGTAGTTGCGGCGGATCACGTCGAGCATGCGCTGGAAGGCAATCTGGTCGAGCGGCAACAGCTCGAGCACGCCAGGCATCGTACGGGCCGGGGTAAGCGCCATGGAATCCTCTACTGACGAAGTGGTGGACGTGCCGTCTCGCGGCAGGCCACACGACGGCAGCCGTCAAGATTACCAGAACGGCGCCGCTCTCCCTCAGCCAGATCGCGGGTCACCTGCGTCGAACGTGTTGCCAAGGCCCCGGCGGACGATTAAGATACGCGGCTTCCCACGGGGTGTAGCTCAGCCTGGTAGAGCGCTACGTTCGGGACGTAGAAGTCGCAGGTTCGAATCCTGTCACCCCGACCAAAATTCACGAGAAAACCGGCTTGCGCCGGTTTTTTTTGTGCCCATCCGTCGGGCCACTTGCCACCGCACCGCTACGCCAGCGCCAACGCCGCCAGGCGGTCCAGTTCATCCTCGACAAATCCCGCTTCCAGCCTGGCCGGACGATTGAACGGCCCACGCAGGCTGACGCCCATGTACTCGCGCAGCAGGGCGAAAAACGTTTCGATCGGATCCACGCCATCGCGCTCGCAGCAGTGGCGGTACCAGCGCGTGCCGGCCGCCACGTGGGCAACCTCCTCACGCAGGATTACCTGCAGGATCGCCACGGTGCGCTCATCGCCCAGTTTGCGCAGCCGCTCGATCATGCCCGGCGTAACATCCAGCCCGCGGGCTTCCAGTACGCGTGGCACCAACGCCATGCGCGCGGTGTCGCAGCCAGCGGTCTTTTCGGCCATTTCCCACAAGCCGTTATGCGCATCGAAGTCACCGTAGACATGGCCCAGCTCGGCCAGACGGCCCACCAGCATGGTGAAATGCCGCGCTTCGTCATGGGCACAACTGGCCCAGTCACGATAGTAGGCCTCGGGTTTGCCGCGATAACGGTAGACCGCATCCCAGGCCAGGTTGATCGCATTGAACTCGATGTGCGCCACGGCGTGAACCAGCGCCGCCCGACCTTCATCACTGCCCAGCCCACGCTGCGGCAACTGGCGGGCATTGACCAGCCGCGGCTTTGCCGGCTGGCCAGGCTGACCAATGGGCGCGGGAGGCGGTGCCGTGTGATCGGGCCGCAACCGGCCGTCGCAAAAGGCCTCCCACGTCGCCGTGGTGAGCGCCAGCTTCTCGGCCGGATCAACCGCATCGAGGCAACGCTTGGCCGCGGCATGGAGGTCCATCAGCACGACACGGACGTGCGCTGGCAAGGCTGCCGGACGGTCACGATATGTTTCATTCCCGGCTCCGACCATTTCCACCTAGGCACTGCGTCGCGCGGCCTTGGCATCATCCGAGCGCAACAGCTCGATCTGGTCCAGGTAGCGCTGATCCAGACCGGTGACGTACTCGCCCGAAAAACACGACGCGTCAAACTGCGTCAACTCCTCGTTGCCGTCCTGTACGGCCCAGATCAGGTCCTTCAGATCCTGGTAGATCAGCCAATCAGCGCCGAGGGTCTGCTCGATCTCCTTCTCGGTGCGCCCGGCGGCGATCAGTTCCGACGCCGACGGCATGTCGATGCCATAGACGTTCGGATAGCGCACCGGCGGTGCCGCCGATGCGAAGTAGACGTTCCGCGCACCGGCGTCACGGGCCATCTGGATGATTTGCCGCGAGGTGGTGCCGCGCACGATCGAATCATCGACCAGCAGCACGTTTTTCTTGTTGAACTCCAGGCCGATCGCATTGAGCTTGCGCCGCACCGACTTCACCCGCTCGCCCTGGCCCGGCATGATGAAGGTACGGCCGATATAGCGGTTCTTGACGAAGCCCTCGCGAAACGGGACACCCAGCGCGCCGGCCAGCGCACTGGCGGCAGTCCGCGCCGTATCGGGAATCGGGATCACTGCATCGATGCCGTGTTCGGGGCGTAGCCGCCGGATCTTCTCGGCCAGTTTCTCGCCCATGCGCAGCCGCGCCTTGTAGACCGACACGTCCTCGATCATCGAGTCCGGTCGAGCCAGATAGACATACTCGAAGATGCACGGCGTGTGCGACGTCGCCTCGGCGCAGCGCCGGCTGAACAGCTGGCAATCATCCGTGATGATCACCGCCTCGCCCGGCAAAATATCGCGCACCAGCTTGAAACCCAGCACGTCGAACGCCACCGATTCGGACGCCACGGCATACTCGCGCCCCTGCGCCGTGATCCGCTCGCCCAGCACCAGCGGACGAATGCCGTGCGGATCACGAAACGCGACCAATCCGTAACCCAGGATCAGCGCCACGCAGGCATAGCCGCCACGGGCGCGTGCGTGCACGCCGGCGATCGCCTTGAAAATGTGATCGGGGGTCAGCTCCATCCGGTCCTGGATCTGCAGCTCGTGCGCCAACACGTTCAGCAGGATTTCGGAATCGGAGTCCGTGTTGATATGGCGGCGATCGTCCTGGAACATCTCGCGGCGCAAGGCATCGGTATTGACCAGGTTGCCGTTGTGTCCGAACGCAATGCCGTAAGGCGAATTCACGTACAGCGGCTGTGCCTCCGCGGTGCCCTCGGATCCCGCCGTGGGATAGCGGCAGTGACCAATGCCAATACGCCCGCGCAAGCCAGTCATCGTGGTCTGCCCAAACACGTCGCGCACCAGCCCGTTGCCCTTGTGCAGGCGTAGCCGCGCGCCATCTACCGTGGCGATGCCGGCCGCGTCCTGGCCGCGATGCTGCAGCACCGTCAAGCCGTCATAGAGCGCCGACGCCACTTCAGTGGTACCGACAATGCCGATGATTCCGCACATGATTTGTTGCCTGCTTCGGAGATTTTTTCAAAAAGGCCGGGCCGGATCAGGCCCGCTGGCCGCCACGGCTGGATCAGGCGGGCGCACCTGCGTCGCCGCCGGAGTGGGCATGGTGCCTGAGGTTGGGGCGGCCATGGCTGCGGGCAAGGCCGCCAGGTTTTGCAGCGCCGCAGAAGATGGCACGTACCGGCTCACGGCAGGCGGCACCTGCTGTCCCAGCCATGCAGCGACATGTTGGAAGTGCGGCAGCAACACCGATTGCTGCCACCACGAATCGCGGGTCAAGGCGGTGAAGCCCACCAGAAATACCAGCAACGTCACCAGAACCACCCCACGCACGAAACCGAACAGCATGCCAAGCAGGCGGTCGGTGCCCGACAGGCCCGTGCTCTGGACCAGCTTGCCGATGACGAAACGCAGCAGCGCCCCAACGACCAATACCACCACGAGGCACAGCGCATAGCCCAAGATGATCCGGGCCGACGGCAGCTCAATCGCTGACGGAAGCGCGTCGGCCACGGCCGGGCCGAACTTCCAGGCCACCCAGAACGCCGCGATCCAGATCGCCAACGCCAACACTTCGGACACCAGGCCGCGCCACAACCCGACCAACACCGACAGGGTCAGCACGCCAAGAATGATGTAGTCGGTCCAGTTCATTCATTTATCCGCGTGAATCGCCCGACCGACACCGCCGGCTCAGGGAACGGTCACGACGTTGCCGTCGATACCCAACTTGGCCTTGATTTCATCGTGCACCCGCTGTGCGTCGCTGCGCTGCGTCTGCGGACCTGCACGCACGCGCCACAACTGCTTGCCGCCGGACTGCACCGAATCGGTGAATCCATCGAAGCCGTTCGCGCGCAGCTTGTCACGCAGCGCATTGGCATCGGCCTGGCTGCTGACGGCAGCCAGTTGCACGGCCCAACCGCCCGCCTTGGCCGTGCTGGTATTGCCGGATGCCGGTGCCGCCGCGCTTGCGCGCTCGGCATCCTGCTCGAGTCGGGCCGGCACGCCGGGGATCGACTGGGTGATCTTCAGCCGCGCGCTTTCGGCGGCGGCGCGTGTCTCGAATGGCCCGGCGATGACCAGGGTCATCGACTTGCCTGCCTGGGTGATCGCGCGGCCCTCGACCGGGTACCCCAAGGCGCGCACGCGGCGCTGCAGGCTGGCCGCACCGGTCGGGTTGGCGTAGGCGCTGAGGTTGATCGTAAAGCTGCCACGCGCCGCTGCGGGCGCAGGTGCAGGAGGCGTGGTGACAGTGGGAACAGCGGCCGGCGCCGGTTTGGCAGGTGCAGGAGCGGCGGCGGCGACCGGCTTCCGGGTCTCCGGCGAACTGGACTGTTGTGGGATCACCGGCTCGCTCCGGGTCGAACCCGAACCGGTGACAATCGTGGTTGGTTGGGGCGGCAGGCCGGCTTCCGGATCAATCTCGACGTCTCGCGGACGGCTCGAACCGATGTTCACCGTGGCCAGACGATCGCTCGAAGCCGGTGTCAGCGGCTGCGCCGACACCGCACCTATGCTCGCGCTAACGGCTGCGTTCGGTGCCAAGCTCATCGTCCGCGTCTGCAGGTCGCGGTCGGGCGCTGGCGGAATCGCCAGGTTGACCGTCCCGTCTCCGCCCGGAGCCGGCGGCGTACTGGAAAAGAACATCGGCACGAACAGAACCGCCAACGCAATCAGGACGGCGGCTCCCAGCAGGCGTGTTTTCAAGTCTTCGCTCCAAGGCTGCTAACGCGGTGCGCAATGGGGCGATTATACCTGCCTCGGCTTCGTGTCACGGGGGACCTGCCGAGACCGCTCACCCGACTCGTTCAGCGAGCACTGCACTGGCCACGAAAAACGAGCCGAAGGCCAAAACGCAACCGCCCGCCGGCGTTGCCCTGCGGGCCGCTGCCAGTGCGGTCAGCACGTCCGGATGCGCGTCACACGACGCCTGCGGCAAGGCACGCCGCAGTACGTCGGTCAGCGTAGCCACGGGCATACCCCTGGGACTGGCCCCGTCCAGCCCAGCCAGGTGCCAGTGGTCGATCCGCGTGCCGAGTGCCGAGATGACCCCGGCCGAGTCCTTGTCGGCCAACGCCCCGTACACCGCATGCACCGCAACCCATGACTGCGAATCCAGCCACTCCGCCAACGCACGGGCGGCCTGGGGATTGTGTCCCACGTCCACGATCACGGTCGGCTCGCCACCGAGTGACTGCAGGCGCGCCGATGAGCGCACTTCGTGCAAGCCCGCGCTGACGGCCGCGAAAAACGCACTGGGGGTGAAGGTGTGATGACCAAGTTCATGCAGCGCTGCAATCGCCGCCGCGGCGTTCGCAAATTGCACCGGCGCGGCCAAGGCAGGATCGGGAAGCTCCATCGTCATGCCGTCGCGGTAGAGCCAGCGCCAGCCGTCACCGTGCCGCTCGACCCTAAAATCGATTCCCGCCCGCTCGATTCGCGCTCCGCGGTCGCCGAGCGCCTGGAGCAGCCCGGCGGGCGGATCAAGGTCGCCCACGATGGCCGGCCGGCCACTTCGCGCGATGCCGGCCTTTTCGCGGCCGATACTGTCGCGATCCGGCCCCAGCCACTCCATGTGATCCAGGTCCACGGTGGTGATCACCGCCACGTCGGCGTCGACGATATTCACCGCATCGAGCCTACCGCCAAGTCCTACCTCCAAGACCGCCACGTCCACTCCGCTGCGCGCAAACAGGTCCAGGGCTGCCAGCGCACCGAACTCGAAATAGGTCAGGGGAACCGCGCCGCCAGGCCCCTCGATCCGGGCTGCCTCGATCCGTTCGAACGCCGCGATCAGTGAGGCATCGTCGGCATCCACGCCGTCCACGCGAATGCGCTCGTTGTAGCGCAGCAGATGCGGCGAGGTGAACGCTCCCACGCGGATATCGGCGGCCAACAGCATCGCCTCCAGCAAGGCCACGGTTGAACCCTTGCCATTGGTGCCGCCCACCGTGATGACCTGGTTGCCCGGCGCCGGCGATCCCATCCGGCGCCAGACTTCGCGAACGCGGTCGAGACCCAACTCGATGCTGTGGACGTTGACGTGTTCCTGGTAAGCCAACCAGTCGGCGAGAGTACGGTTCATGCAATGACTTTGGTGAATGAGTGGTAGCGGATGGCCGAGGTGCCGAGGCCGGCAAGCTCAACGCAGCGGCCCGACGGTTACCGGGGCGCAATCATGCGCTGTCGCCTGTCACAACTCCACCTTGCGCAGCCGCAAGGCATTGCTCACCACCGACACCGAACTCATGCTCATCGCCAGCGCCGCGATCATCGGCGACAGCACGATGCCGAACCACGGGTACAACACGCCCGCCGCCAGCGGTACGCCCAGTGCGTTGTAAATGAAGGCGAAGAACAGGTTCTGGTGGATGTTGCGCACGGTCGCCTGTGACAACCGGCGGGCGCGCAGGATCGCCCCCAGTTCACCCTTGACCAGGGTCACCTGGGCGCTCTCCATGGCGACGTCGGTGCCGCTCCCCATGGCGATGCCAATCTCGGCGGCCGCCAGCGCGGGGGCATCGTTGATGCCGTCGCCGGCCATCGCCACCCGGCGGCCTTCCGCCTTGAGCCGGTTGACCACCGCCGCCTTGTCGGCGGGCGACACGTCAGCGTGCACCTCGTCGATGTGCAACGCACTCGCCACCGCCTGCGCCGTGGTCGCGTTGTCGCCGGTCAGCATGACCACACGCAGGCCGGCGGCGTGCAAGGCGTCGATGGCGCTGGGCGTATCGGGCTTGAGCGGATCGGCGACCACCAGCAGTGCCGCGAGCGCCCCGTCGACGGCCATGAACATCACGGTCGCGCCATGCCCGCGCAGTTCTTCGGCACGCGCAACTGCCGCCTCGTCGACCGCCACCTGCGACGCGGCCATCAGCTTTGCATTGCCCAGGGCGATCTGATTTCCCTCCACACTTGCGCTGACACCCTGGCCGGTCAGCGAGCGGAAATCCGTGGCGGCCAGCGTCGGTATGCCCTCATCATCAGCGGCGGTCACGATGGCGCGCGCCAATGGATGTTCGCTGGGCCGCTCGAGCGCGGCGGCCAACGCAAGCACGCGCTCACGCGATTGCTTGCCCAGCACCACCAGCTCGGCCAACGCCGGTTTGCCCATGGTCAGGGTGCCGGTCTTGTCGACCACCAGGGTGTCTATATCACGCAAGCCCTCGATCGCCCCGGCGTCCTTGAACAGTACGCCGTGCTGCGCGCCGCGACCGCTGGCCACCATGATCGAGATCGGCGTGGCCAGGCCGAGCGCACACGGACAGGCGATCACCAGTACCGACACCGCCGCGATCAACGCATGGCTGAGCCGTGGCTCTGGCCCAACCAACGCCCAGACAGCGAACGCCACCACGGCCACGGCCACCACGGCCGGCACGAACAAGCCCGCCACCTTGTCGGCCACGCGCTGCAACGGTGCCTTGCTGCGTTGCGCCTGCGCCACCAGGGCCACGATCTGGGCCAGCATGGTCTCGCCGCCCACCTTCTGCGCGCGCATGGTCAGCGCGCCATCCTGATTCACCGTGCCGCCCGTGACCGGGTCACCCGACCCCTTGGCCACCGGCATCGGCTCGCCGGTGAGCATGGATTCGTCGACGTGGCTGGTCCCATCCAGCACCACACCATCCACCGGCACCTTTTCACCGGGGCGCACGCGCAAGGTGTCACCGGCGATCACCTCGCCCAGTGGCACATCGCCCTCGCTGCCATCGGCCTCGATTCGCCGCGCCGTCTTCGGCGCCAGTCCGAGCAATGCCTGCAGGGCCGCGCCCGTGCGTCGGCGCGCCCGCAGTTCAAGAAAGTCACCCAGCGTCACCAGGGTGACGATGACCGCAGCCGATTCGAAATACACGCCGACCTGGCCGTGCGCGTCGCGGAAGCCCGCGGGGAAAACTTCCGGCCACAGGAAGGCTACGGCGCTGTACGCCCACGCCACGCCCGTACCCAGGCCGATCAGCGTGTACATGTTGGGTCGCCACGGCTTCAGCGAACGCCAGCCGCGCAGGAAGAACGGCGCTCCGCCCCACAACACCACCACGCTGCCCAGCGCCGCTTCGGTCCAACGGGCCACGGCATCCCACGGCGCCGGCAGGTGCCAGCCGAACAGGTGCGGCCCCATTGCCAGCGCAAATACCGGCACCGTCAGCAGCACCAGCAGCCAGAAGCGACGCGTCATCGCCGTCAGTTCCCCGGAGTCGTCCGCATCAAGCGTCGGAATCATCGGTTCCAGCGCCATGCCACAGATCGGGCAATCACCGGGGCCCACTTGCTGGATCTCGGGATGCATCGGGCAGGTGTACAGCGTGCCCGGCGGCGCCGGTGGCGGTGCGGCGCGCTGGCCCAACCAGGCTGACGGGTCGGCAACAAACTTTTCCCGGCACCGGGCCGAACAAAAGTATTGGGTCTGCCCCTCATGCTCGACGTGGTGCTTGCCGGTGCGGGTGTCGACCGTCATCCCGCAAACCGGGTCTTTCACCTGATGCGAGTGGCCATGCCCGCCGCCATGGGCATGGTCGTGCTGTGCCGCTGCAGGCGCGGCCCCGCCTTCGTGCCGGTGGAACGGTAGTTTCTGGATGCCTGAACCCGTGTACGTTTCCGGCGCCGCGTCAAACTTGGCCTTGCAGCCAGCGCAACAGAAATGAAAAGTCTGCCCGGCACGCGTGCTGGCGTGCCGCGCCGTGGACGGGTCGACCGTCATGCCGCAGACCGGATCGACAGTGCCGCCAGCCTTCTGCGCGATACCACCCTTGCCGCCGGAAGCTTGTCCAGTCATGAGGTCACCTCGTCATCAATCAATGCACGCAGAATCGGACAGTGCTCGGGCGCGCCGTGGCCCGGGCAGGATTCCACCAGTTGCGCCAACCCGTCACGCACCCGCTGCAGCTCGGCGATGCGCTGCTCGATCGATTCCAGCCGCTGCTGCGCCCGCTTCTTGACCGAGCGGACGCCGTGCTGGCGATCCGCCGACAACGCCAGCAGCTGGCGGATCTCCTCCAGCGTGAAGCCGAGATCCTTGGCGCGACGAATGAAGCGCAGTTGCGCCACGGCATCGTCGCCATAACTGCGATAGCCGGACGCCCGCCGCGGCGGCTCCGGCAGCAGGCCCTGGCGCTCGTAGTAACGAATCGTGTCGATCGCCACGCCGACGCGTTTGGCTACCGCTCCGATGGTGAATGAAGCTGTATTTGTGCTCATGGCAGTAGTCTAGACCCTTGATCAAGGTCCAGAGTCAAGCCCCCCCCGCTTGTCGCGGCGTCCAAAACACGGACGGGTGCTCCAGAGTGGTGGACGATTGAGCCCGGACCGGCGCCGACTGCCCGCAATCCCAGCCAGTGATGAGCAGGCCTGCCCCGTACGGGCATGCGCTGATACTTTCTCCCAAGCTTCGAGAAAAGCATGTATCGGCCCAACGAAACGACCGTTCCGGTTTTGCGGACAGCCCAGCCCTTGGCACACCGAATCCTCCACCCCACGCCGAACAAATCCCGGCCGGAAGGGCTGTCCACCTGAAGCGCCGGAAGCCCTACACTCCCTCAGCAGGGGATCCGCGTCCGGAATGATCAATGCCATGAAGTTCGAAGCGGGAAAGCGAGTGCTGGTGGTCGAGGATGACCCCGTCGTTGCGATGGTGGTCGAGGACACCTTGCTGGACATGGGCCTGGAGGTGCTGATTGACCTCTCCCTCATCGACGCCGTCAGGGAAGTCGAGGGCAGCACGTTCGACGCGGCACTTGTCGACCTCGGCCTGCGGGGCGAAAACGCACGCCCGGTGATTCTGGCGTTGCTGGAGAAAAATGTTCCGTTCGCCGTGATGTCGGGTGGAGATCTTTCGGCGCTCGCGGCCGAGTTCCCACATATCCAGATGATGTCGAAACCACTGGACATGAAGACCGTGCGAAAGGTCGTGGTGGAACTGCTGGACGCATCGCCCTCCGCGCACGCGGGAGCCTGACGCAACGGCACCCCAGACAGGCCCGACCCATCGCACGGCCGGCACGCGGTTCGCCCGGGCCGCGGCCGTACATGGCGTGGTGAGCCGCTCGGTGTCCGCACAGGACCCGCTTGGCAGGCACAGCACCCTTGCGGAGATCCGCGCCGCGCTGACATCGGTGACACGGAACACATGGCGCTTCCGCAAGCACTCCTCTCCACGACAACGCCAACACCATGCGTCGTGTCCGAGTGGCGGCCGAGTCGCAAGAAGCGCGTGCGCCAACCACCATCGGTAGCGTGCCACACCGTGGCATCAATCCGTGAAGAACGCAGACCACCGCCTTGAACGAATCAATCTCAAATTCGTCACGCCCAACAACGTTCACTGTTGCCGAGACATTCCCCGCCTGACAACCAGGCCTCCGACCTGGAGCGGATCGAGAGCACCACATGAAAAACGACCACGACATCAAGGCCCTCAACGACTTGATTCACGCAACGCTAGACAGTGCCGACGGCTATGCCGAAGCGGCAAAGCACGCCCGGAGTGACCAACTTGTGTTGCTGTTCCAGTCCATCGCCACCGAAAGGCGTGCGGCGGCGGCGACCTTGCAGCAGTGCGTGCGTTCGCTGGGTGGCAAGCCGGACGATGACGGTACTGTGCTCGCGGCAGCACACCGCATGATTGTCGGCCTGCGCACCAGCATCACGTTGGCCGACAACAAGGCTGTGGTGCACGAGGTCGAGCGTGACGAGGACCACATCAGGAGCAAGTTCGAGCATGCCAGGAAGGACGGCATGATCTCTCCGCATACCCAAATCATCATCGCTGACGTGTACGCGTCGGTGCGCAACGGCCACGACCAGATGCGCAAGATCAAGCAGACGCTTCACGCCGCGTAGGATGACCTTGAAGCGTCGCAGCGGGGGCGTCCGGCGGGTCCCACTGGCAACAGGCGCGGCCCATATCCAGACCAATGCAGCCGCTCGGCGCGACACCTGGCGAGGCGCGCGAAACGCTTCCGCCCGTCACATCAACTTCTGGACCAGGAGTGCGCACCATGAACGCACCCCCGTCCAACTGTGCGTCCCTCAGTGCCTCGGTGACTGTCGCGTCCGAGGCTTGCGGCCCTTTCCTCACGTCTCGTGGAGGGACGTGTGCGCGGGGAAATGTCCGCCGAGTCGCAGCTGCATGGCTCACGACCAACGAGTTGCAAGGTGCCATTGGCAGCACGCTCTCTCGAAGGGTCGTTTCCAAACCCGCGAAGGCGAAGCCCGCACCACCCGCAGGAGCGGTGCAATCTGAACGGCAGCCGCCCGGCCAAGAGGGTCTTGCGCCGTCGCGATTGACCCCCTGCGGCGGCGCTCCGATCATGCGCGGATGCCTAACCTGCCGCGCTATCTCGTCCTCCTCCTGCTGACCCTTGGCAGCTCTGGCCTGTCTGCCCAGGACAGTGCCCAGCCACCATCTGCCCCCCCGCCGGCGACGCCTGCACAAACCCTGGACAAGCTGGGCAGTCAACTCGACTCGGTGAAGTCAGCGCTGGGCAGCAAGAAACTGCAGGCGCCGCTGGCCGATCTGCGCGGCAGCGCACTGAACGTGCAGGATCAGGCACGCCAACTGGTCACCAAACTCACTCCCCAGATGGTCGCCTTGCAGGCGCAGCTGGCTGTACTTGGGCCAGCACCGGAAAAGGGCGCGCCCGCCGAGGCCACGGAAGTCAGCAGCCAGCGTCGACAGTTGAACAAGGCCCAAAGCGAACTGGACGCGCAAATCAAGCAAGCCCAATTGCTCGGCCAGGACGCCATGCAAATGGCGGCGCAAATCACCGGTATGCGCAACGACCAATTCCAGGCCCGGCTGGCTTTCCGTACAGCAACCCCGTTCAGCCGCACCTTCTGGCTGGATCCTGCGCGAACGCTTCCCGACGACGTGACGCGCCTGCAGCGACTGGGCGCCCGCTACATCCAGGCCGTGCAGGACGCGTGGCAGCCACCCAACCGCCAACCCTTCGCATGGTGCCTGCTCGCCGCCGCGTTGTTGCTTGGCGCAGGCCGCTGGGCGCTCGAGCGTCTGCTGGTCGTGCTCGCCACCCGCCACATGCCGAACGGGCGCTTGCGCCGCAGCGCGATGGCTGCGGCGGTGGCCCTGACGGCCGTGCTGACTACGGGTCTCGCTGCGCAGCTGGTCTATCGGGGCCTGAACTGGAACGACACGCTGGACCGCGATCTGCAGGCACTCACTGCGACCGCCGTCGGTCTGATCAGCTTCGCGGCCTATCTGACCGGGCTGGGGCGCGCCTTGCTTTCGGTACGCCGACCATCATGGCGCTTGCCGGCACTGTCGGATGTGGCGGCGCGCCGGCTGCACTGGTTCCCCTGGTTGCTGGGCGCGGCCGCGCTGCTGACCGGACTGCTCGAGCGAATCAGTCGCACGATCGGGGCCAGCCTGCCCGCCACCGTGGCAACGCGCGGCCTGATGGCGCTGCTCATCAGCGGCGTGATCGGCCTTGCTCTGCTGCAACTGCGGCGCGCGCGCAATGAACTGGCTGCCAGCGGAGCCACGCCCGACCACCGCCCCGCCTGGATCGGCCTGCTCATCATAGCGGGCACGGCTGGCGTCGCCGCCAGCTGGGTCAGCGTGGCCACCGGCTTCATCGCGATGGCCTTCTTCGTTGCCGTGCAGATGCTGTGGGCCGGGGTAATCGTGGCCACTGCCTACCTGCTGATTCATCTGCTCACGGACCTGATCGATACCTTGCTGTCGCCAAGCGGGCGCAGCGGGAAACGACTGCAGGCTTCTTTCGCGCTGGCTCCGCACACACTGGAGCAGGCCGCCATCCTGCTCAGCGGCGTGTGCAAGGTCGTGCTTGTCCTGCTGGTCATGGCCACCGTGCTCACGCCGTTTGGAGCCGGGCCAGCGGACTTGCTGGCCAGCGCGGAACAGACACTGGGCAACCTCAGGCTGGGCGGGCTGGCCATCAATCCGGGCACGATCTTCAGTGGGATCCTGGTGCTGCTGATCGGTTGGTGGGTTCTGCGCGTGCTCAAGCGCTGGGCGCGCGAACAACTGTTGCCGAAATCCACCATGGAAAAAGGCATGCAGGACTCCATCATCACCCTGCTCGGCTACGTCGGCGGACTGCTGGTGGTGGTGCTGACACTCGCCGCCCTTCAGGTTGACCTGAAGAGCATCACCTGGATCGTCAGCGCGTTGTCAGTCGGCATCGGTTTCGGTCTGCAGGCGATCGTGCAGAACTTCATCTCCGGACTGATCCTGCTGGTCGAGCGGCCGGTGAAAGTCGGCGACTGGGTCAGTCTGAGCAGCGATGTCGAAGGCGACATCCGCCGGATCAATGTACGCGCCACCGAGATCCAGTTGTGGGACCGCTCCACCGTCATCGTGCCCAATTCGCAGCTGATCACGCAAAACGTGCGCAACGTGACCCTGGCCAATGCGCTGGGTCGGGTGAAGATCGCACTGCCGATGCCACTGGACTCCAACCCAAACAAGGTGCGCGAACTCGTGCTGGACATCTTCAACACCCACCCGGCCACGTTGGCCACGCCGGCACCCTACGCCCAACTGGACGGCGTCATGGGTGGTGCCATGACGTTCAACTGCGTCGCCTACACCGGTAGCCCGCGCGAGGTCAGCGGGGTGAAAAGCGACCTGCTGTTCCAGATTCTCGAACGCCTGCGCAGCGAAAAGCTGCCGATGGTCATCCCGCAAAACATGGTGGTGCGCACGCTGCCGACGCCGGTCGAGGACGCTGACGAACAAGGTTGACGTGATCGCCCGTGGACAGGTGCCACGCGATGACGACCTCCCCGGCATGGCTTCGACGTGCGATGGGCGGTGACATCGCGCCAGCCCGTCGCCGTCCCATGACTCCTCCTCGAACGCAGTGCCGCGGGCCGTGCGGCACCCGCTCAGCCCCGGGATGAATCCGGGTTCTTGTCTTCGACCGGCGTCAGCCGCAGGTCCTGGAAGTCGAAGCTGAAATCGGTCAGCGGCGACATCGGTTGCATGCGCACCTCGCGTATCCGGCCGTCCACGTCCAGGCTGAAACTGACGAACGCATCGGCATTGAGTGTGCGGTCATCCCAGCGCACCACGAAGGTGTCGTGCTGCCATGGCGTCATCGTGCCGACCAGTTGCGCGGTCTTCGAAAAGCGCAGGCGCAGCTTGCCGTTCTCCCGACTGACGGTGACGTCGCCATACCAGGGATCGCGATAAGTGCCCGCGTACTTCGCCAGCGCCAGCGACGGCTTGCTGCGCTTGTCGCGCGCCGCCTCGTGCTTGGCCAGGCTCTCGTCGGCCTTGGCCTCGGACTTTTTCACGGCCGTGTCGTACGCCGCCACCCAGTCGGTCTTGCTGCCAGGATTCAGATAGGCGTCCAGCACACGGTAAGTCAGCGCATTGAAAGCCGCCCCGGATTCGGCGTTGGTCAACACGACCACGCCCAGATGCAACTCCGGCACCAGCGTCACGCGCGACACCATGCCCGGCCAGCCGCCCGTGTGCCAGACCAGCTTCTTGCCCAGATAGTCGGACAGGAACCAGCTTTCGCCGTAGCCGGAGAAGTTCGGCGTCAGTGGCGCCAGCTCGGGGACCGACGGCTTGCGAATGCTGATCGGCGTGAGCATGCTCCACATCTCGCGCTGGGCCCGCTCGGAGAACAAACGCACCGGCTTGCCGTCAGCGCCCATGGTTGGCAACACGCCACCGGCCAGCTGTACGTTCATCCATTTGGCCATGTCGTGCACGCTGGAATAGATCCCACCGGCACCCGGATCATTCAGCCACGCCATTGGCGGCACGGGCCGCAGGTCCTTGAAGTCGGCCTTGGCATGACCCATCGCCGCGTCCATGCCCGGCTTCAGGCCCGTCATGTCGACCAGCGACTCATCCATGCCGACCGGCTTGAACAGGTGCTCACGCAAATAATCGGCGTAACTCTGGCCGGATGCCTCTTCGATCACCAGCGTCGCCACCGCAAACAGGATGTTGTCGTAGGCGTAACCGGCGCGGAAGCTGTTCTTGATCGGCACATGGGCGAGCCGCTGCACCACTTCCCTGGTGGTGTAGGAAGTCGGCGGCCAGTACAGCAGGTCTCCCGCACCCAGGCTCAGGCCGCTGCGATGGGCCAGCAGGTCGCGAATGCGCATTTCCCGTGTCACATAGGCATCGGACATGCGGAACCACGGCAAATGGTCGATCACCCGATCGTCCATCTTCAACTTGCCGGCGTCCGCCAGTTGCTGCAAAGCGGCGGCGGTGAACGCCTTGGTGTTGGAAGCAATCGCGAACAACGTGCGCGCGCCCACTTTGTCGGGCTTGCCGATTTCGCGCAGCCCGAAGCCCTGCTCCATCACCACCTGGCCATCCTTGACGATGGCCACGGCAACGCCCGGCACGTCGAAGGTCTTGCGGGCGCTGTCAACGTAGGCGTCGAAATCCTGCAGCTGCGACGGCAGCAGCGGCTGGACGAGGTCGCCGGTCGATACCGGTGGTGGAGTCTGCGCGACCGGGGCCTGCGCCCAGGCCGTCGTGGCCAACACGAGCAGCGCGCAGCAGCCCGCTACACGAAATGAAGGAATTCGCTGCAACATCGAGGACTCCCCTGGGGACGGTTCTCTGCACTATCGCGGCAAACCGGGCGCGAGACCAGCGCTGGAAGTCATGATCCACGATTGGCTCGACGCCGCTCGCAACAACCCCGATCATGGCGGCCAGCCCGACTACATTCACTGTAAGGAGCGCCATGAGTCCCGCCGCGGAATGGATTGCTGCCCATGCGATGAGCCTGTGGGGCCTGCTGCTGTTGCTGGCCTTGCTGGCTGGCGACAGCGCCTGGCACTACAGCGCGCGCTGGCACCGCCGCGCCGCCAGCGAAGGTCGCACGCCGACGGTCTTGCGCTGGCAGACCGGATTGATCCTGCTGGTGGCCCTGGTCGGCCTGTTCCTCGCCATCGCCTTCGCCATCGGTGGCGAACAGGCTGGCCGGATAAACGGCATCGACATCGGCCTGGCGGAAAGCTTGCGCGCGCAACTCGCGCTGCCGTTGCTGCGGGTGATTGCCGGCGTGACCCACCTGGGCGACCTGCAGTGGGTTGCGCCGGCCGCGATCGTGGTGGCTGCAACCCTGCTGCTGCGCCGACACTGGCGACTCCTGGGCGTCTGGCTGGTCGCCCTGATCGGCATCCTCCCGATCAACGGCAGCCTGAAGGCGCTGTTCCAGCGCGTCCGCCCGCTGCACGACCACGGCTTCGTCATCGAACCCGGCTGGAGCTTCCCCAGCGGCCATGCATTCGGATCAATGGTGTTTTACGGCATGCTGGCCTACGTCCTGTTGCGGCTGTTGCCGCCGCGCTTCCACCGCATCGTGATCGCCGCCGCCGTACTGCTGGTGGGCACGGTCGGCATCAGCCGCGTGCTGCTGCAGGTGCACTATCTCAGCGACGTGATTGCCGGCTACGCCGCCGGTGCGGCATGGCTGGTCCTGTGCATCGCCATCGCCGAAAGAGCGGTTGCATCCCTACCGCGCAAGTAGCCGGCGGCCGCCGAGCCGTGCGCTTGAAACACGGCCCGACGTCAGTGCCCGGCACCCACTCAGCCGCTGCGATAGTTGTCCAACTCCCGGTACCGTCGCGCATACAGCCCGAACGCCAGTGCGGCGAGCAGTGCGAACGCGGCGAAGAAGAACATCTGGAACGCGGTCACGCTGAGCCCGGTGTCGGCAATTGACCCGGTTACCACCGAGTTGCGCACGGCGGCATTGGCCAGCAGCACCCACAGGTTGCCGACCGTGGTGGTGAGGTTCCAGAAACTCATGACGACACCCTTCATCGATGCCGGCGCCTGGCTGTACGCGAACTCCAGCCCGGTCGCCGACACCAACACCTCGCCGAACGTGAGCAGCGCATAGGGCAGCACCTGCCACACGATCGACAACGGGTCGCCACCGTCGATCACCACCTGCAGGCCGCCCACCACGATCCAGGCCACGCCACTGAAAGCAATACCTGCCGTCATCCGGCGCAACGCCGTGGGCTCGTAACCAAGCCGACGCAGCAGCGGGTACAACACCAGGTTGTTGAACGGGATCAGCAGCATCACCAGCATCGGGTTCAGCGCCTGCATCTGCGCGGGCTGGAACCATGACGGCATGGTCATCTCGTGTCCCTGCACCACCCAGGTCGAGGCCTTCTGGTCGAACAGCGAAAAGAACGGCGTGGTCAGCGCAAAGATCACCAGCACCCGCAGCACGTTGCGCGCACCATCGACGGCGTGATCCGGATGCAGTCCACGCGCACGATCCATCTGCATCCACGCGCCGCCACCGACCCCACCGATCAGCACCACCAGCGCGATGCATCCGGAAATCACGAATCCCAGCGACGGCACCAGCGCAAACGCAGCCACGGCTACCACCACGGCGGCAATCGCCACCCACAAACCGGGGCGCGACTGACCGGGTCGGTGAGTCAGCAAGGCGGTACGGATCACCCGCGAAAAGGCGTGCTGGTCCGGTGGCCCGGCCGGCACCATCACGTACTGCTTGCGGCCCATCCAGAACACCACGGTGGCGATGAACATCAGCCCGCCGGGAATGCCAAACGCCACGGCGGGACCGAAATGGTGCAGGAACAGCGGCATCAGCAGCGAAGCGAAGAACGAACCGAAATTGATGATCCAGTAGAAGGCGTCGAACACCACCTTCGCGAGGTGTTTGTTCGACTGGTCGAACTGGTCGCCCATGAAGGACGCGACCAGGGGCTTGATGCCGCCCGCCCCCAGCGCGATCAACCCCAGTCCGGTGAAAAAGCCCAGCCGATTGTTCTCGAAGATCGCCAGACAGGCATGCCCGGCGCAGTAGATCAGGCTCATCCACAGCACGGTGTTGTACTTGCCGAAATAGCGGTCGCTGATCCAGCCGCCGAGCAGCGGGAAGAAATACACACCGATCACGAAGGTGTGGAAAACGTCCTTGGCCGCCAGGATGCGCTGCCCCTCGGGCATGTACAACAGCAGCGTGGTGATCAGAAACGGCGTGAGGATGTTGCGCATCCCGTAGAACGAGAAACGCTCGCAACCTTCGTTGCCGATGATGTAGCCAATCTGCCGTGGCAGACGGCCCTCGGCATGCTCGGGGGTAGTGCTCATCCGGACTCCAGGGTACGGGTGGCGGCGTGGGCCGCGTCGACGGGATCGCCGAGTGTGCGCAATTTCCTGCGATTCGGGAACCCCTCCTGTGCGGGCCAGGCCACACCCCGTCCGACGGGATTGTCCGCCCTGCCTACCCGCCAAGCGTCCGATCGAGCGAGCGCGCCGCGGCGATCACCGATTCCTGCCACCGACGCCACGCGGGTACCATGACGTCGTGCCGCCCAAGGCCCCGACTTGCACGGGCTGCGGGATCTTTCCCCGCATCCTGGCCAGTGGCTCGCCACGGCAAGCAGCGACCATGACGTACCCTGTGCCGCTTTCCCGGCGTTGCCCGACCACACGCTTGACGGCACGCACCCGCAAGCGGGCGCACGCGCCCCACCACACCCCTGGACAACCATGCAGATCATCGAATTTGAACTGGAAGGCGACTACGTCGAACTCAACATGCTGCTGAAACTGACCGGCCTGTGCGACAGCGGCGGTGCGGGCAAGGCGATCGTGTCGACCGGCGCAGTGTCAGTGGACGGGCAGCTTGAGCTGCGCAAGACCTGCAAGATCCGCGCGGGGCAGCACGTCCGCATCGACGAGGTCGAGATCCATGTGCTGCCTGATGCACGCTGATGCGCCTGGCAGCACGGTCCGCAGCCTGAATCGCACGCGTGGCTCCTGCGCAAGCCGCAACCTGAAACTGACGGCCTGCTGACATGCCGCCCCACGCCCATGCCGGATCCGGCGAGTCAGGCGCGCTCTCACGCAGTTTTCTGGGCGTGTTCCGCTACAGCGGGCGCGCCCTGGAGCTGGTCTGGAGTACCAGCCACACACTGACCGTCGCGTTGGCTCTGCTCACCCTGTTTGCCGGCCTGTTGCCTGCAGGCATTGCCTATGTTGGTGCGCACATCGTCGATGCGGTGGTGGACGCCAGCCGCTTGTGGGCGGTGCACGGCCAGGCACCACTGCGACCCGTGTTCGAGTGGGTGACCCTGGAAGGCCTGCTGGTTGCCGCCCTGGCCGGTGCACAGCGTGGGTTGTCGCTGTGCCAGTCGCTGTTGCGGGCGCAGCTGGGACAACGGGTCAACGTGATGATCCTGGAGAAGGCGCTGACGCTGGAGCTGGCGCACTTCGAGGATTCGGAGTTCTACGACAAGCTCACCCGCGCCCGCCGCGAAGCGTCGAGCCGGCCGTTGTCGCTGGTGACGCGCACGTTCGGTCTGGGCCAGAACGCGGTCTCGCTGGTCAGCTACGGTGGCCTGCTGTGGCAATTCTCGCCATGGGCCGTGGCGGTCCTGCTGCTGGCCGGGCTGCCGTCATTTTTCGCCGAGACGAAATTCTCCGGCGACGCATTCAGGCTGTTCCGCTGGCGCTCGCCGGAAACCCGCATGCAGCTGTACCTGGAAACCGTGCTGGCGCGCGAGGACCATGCCAAGGAGGTGAAGCTGTTCGGGCTTGGCCAACTCCTGCTGGGCCGCTACCGCGACATCTTCAAGAAGCTGTACGGCGCCGATCGCGACCTGGCCATCCGTCGCGACAGCTGGGGCTTCATCCTGGGTCTGCTCGGCACCATCACTCTGTATGGCGCTTACGCCTGGATCGCCGCCAGCACGGTGGTCGCGCGCATCACGCTGGGCCAGATGACGATGTACCTGATGCTGTTCCGCCAGGGCCAGGCGGCCGTCTCGGCCATGCTTTCGGCGATTGGTGGCATGTACGAGGACAACTTGTATCTGTCGACCCTGTACGAATATCTCGAAACGCCCGTGCCCGAAGCGGCTGGTACGGCGCAGCGCGGCGCACAGCCGGACGATGGCATTCGCTTCGAACAGGTCAGCTTCACCTACCCCGGCGCCAGTGAGCCAGCGCTGCGGGATATCAACCTGCACATCCGCCCGGGCGAATCGCTGGCGCTGGTCGGACAGAACGGCTCGGGCAAGACCACCCTGATCAAACTGCTGACCCGGCTGTACGCACCGGACCGGGGCCGGATCCTGCTCGATGGCACCGACCTGCGCGATTGGGACGAGGTGGTCCTGCGCCAACGGATCGGCGTGATCTTCCAGGACTTTGCCCGCTACCAGATGCGGGTGGGCGAAAACATCGGCGCCGGTGACGTGGCCTACTTCGAAGACCAGGCCCGCTGGCGCGAAGCCAGCGACAAGGGCATGGCCAGCGACTTCATCGACGCCCTGCCGGCCGGCTTCGAGACCCAACTGGGCAAGTGGTTCAACGATGGCCGCGAGCTGTCCGGCGGGCAATGGCAGAAGATCGCGCTGGCCCGCGCGTTCATGCGCTCACGCGCCGACATCCTGGTGCTGGACGAACCCACCGCCGCCATGGATGCCCAGGCCGAAGCCACCATCTTCGAACACTTCCGTGACCTCGCCGGCGGCCGCATCGCGATCCTCATTTCACACCGCTTCTCCACCGTGCGCATGGCCGACCAGATCATCGTGATCCAGGACGGTCGCATCATCGAGCGTGGCAGCCACGAGCACTTGATGGCCCTGGCCGGCCACTACGCCCACCTGTTCACACTGCAGGCGAAAGGCTACCGCTGACCACCCGCGTCGGGTGTCGAACGGGCCACCCAGCCGGGAATGACGGGGCTTCCGCTTCACACGAAACCGACTTGCCCACGGCCAGAATCCGCATCGGCATTCCGGAGGCAGTGACGGCCATGGCACGCACAACTACGGCACGCTGGCTGACAGGTGTCGCCGCCTTTCATCCGCGGTGCGTGCCCGCTTGGCTGGTCGGCGTCGCCCTGCTCACCACCACGCTTTTCGCTGGTTTTGCGCGCGCCGGCCCCGGCAAGGCCGGGCAACACGTCGAACACGCGCCCGGAAGCGAAGCATTCGCGGTTTCGTGCTCGCCCCCGGCACAGGCGCAGTTCAACCGCGCCGTGGCGCTTCTGCATCACATGACGTATCCGCAGGCACGCGACGCGTTCCGGCAAGTCGCCCGGACCGACCCAGGATGTGCGATGGCGCACTGGGGTATTGCGATGACTCTGTTCCAGCCGCTGTGGCCCACCCGGCCCAAGCCTGCCGAGCTGCAGCTCGGCTGGGATGAGGTGCGGAACGCGAATGCGTTACGACCCGCGACCAAGCGGGAACAGCTGTTCGTGGCAACCACCGCGGCGTTCTTTCGCGAGCCTTCGTCGCCAGACTACTGGGCCCGCATCCGCCGCTGGGAGGCCGCTTCGGGCGAGCTGTACGCCGCTTTTCCCGACGACGCCGACGCCGGCGCTTTCTACGCCCTGGCACTGCTGGCGACGGCACCCGCGGCAACCGTCTCCCGCGATCACGCCGACCGCGCCGCCGCGATCCTGCTGCGCATCCACAGGTACCACCCGGACCATCCCGGCGCGATGCACTACCTCGTGCACGCCAACGACACGCCGGGGCGCGAACACGATTCGCCCGAGGTCATCCACCAATACGAAACCGTCGCGCCGGACAACGCGCACGCGCTGCACATGCCAACCCACATCTATACGCGCGTCGGTGACTGGAACGGGGTGATCCGGGGAAATTTGCGGGCGGCCGAAGCGGCCCTGGGTTCTCCGGCAGGAGATCACGGCGAGCTGGTTTCGGATGAATTCCCACACGCCATCGAATATCTCGTCTACGCCTACCTGCAGATCGGCGCGGACCACGAGGCCGACGCACAGACCAGTCGGCTGCATGCCACCACGCGACTGGAACCCACTTTCAAGACAGCGTTTCACCTGGCGTCCACCCAGGCGCGCTACGCGCTGGAGCGACGAGACTGGTCGGCGGCCGCGGCGATCGTACCCCGGGCCGACGCGGGCATCGACTGGAACCGGTTTGCGTGGCCCGAAGCGATTTCCTGGTTCGCCAAGGGACTGGGCGCCGCCCACCTGGGAAGGATCGACCAGGCGCACACGGCCATGGCCAGGCTGGCCGTCCTCGAAGCGACCTCGGACAACGCGGGAGAGATGTTGTTTGCGCACAACATCCGGATGCTGCGCCTGGAGCTGAGCGGATGGACCGGGCACGCGGAGGGCAACCGGCCCGCCAGCCTCAAACTGATGCAGGAAGCCGCAGATCTGGAAGCGGCCACACCCAAGCACGCCGTGACACCGGCCCCGACCCTGCCCGCCCAGGAAATGCTGGGAGACTTGCTGATGGAACAGGCCCAACCGGCCATGGCCCTGGTCGCGTACCAGCGTGCGATCGCACTCTATCCCCGGCGCTTCAATGCCACCCTGGGTGCCGCCCGTGCGGCTCGCGCATCGGGCAACGCAACCCTCGCCGGTCGTTTCTACCGGAGCCTGCTCGACATTGCCCAGACCGGAAACCGCCAAGCGCCATTGGCGGAGGCGCGCGAATATCTGGCCTCACGACCCTGAGTGCACCCGGCTACCCTCGCCCCGACCCGATCCACCACCTCCGCTTGGCGCCCGATTGCACAAGCGCCCCCGATCACCGGATCAGATACCGGCCAAGCAGATCAAGACTGCCCGGCTTGACCCTGCCTGCCCGCGCGCCCCATGCTTCGCTGTCTTGTCTGGGTCGAACCACACGCATGAGCAGTCGCTACAACGCCGCCGATATCGAAGTCCTCTCCGGTCTGGACCCGGTCAAACGCCGTCCAGGCATGTACACCGACACCACCCGGCCAAACCATCTGGTGCAGGAGGTGGTGGACAACTCGGTGGATGAGGCACTGGCGGGCTACGCGAAATCGATCGAGGTGGTGCTGCACGCGGACGGCTCGGTCTCGGTGACCGACGACGGTCGCGGCATGCCGGTGGACATCCACCCCGAGGAACACGTCTCCGGCGTCGAATTGATCATGACCCGACTGCACGCGGGCGGAAAATTCAGCGGCAAGAACTACAGCTTTTCCGGTGGCCTGCACGGCGTCGGCGTCTCCGTGGTCAATGCCTTGTCGAACCGCGTCGAGGTGACGATTCGTCGTGACGGCTCGGAGTACGCGATGGCGTTCGCGCACGGCGACATCGTCAGCCCGCTGGAAGTGGTCGGCACGATCGGCAAGAGGCGCAGCGGCACCACCTTGCACTTCTGGCCCGAGGCCAAGTATTTCGACACGCCAAAGATCTCCCTGCCCAGGTTGAAGCATCTGCTGCGTGCCAAGGCGGTGCTGTGCGCGGGGCTCAACGTCAAGCTGGCCGATGAGAACACCGGCGAAGTCATCGAATGGCTTTACGAAGACGGCTTGCACGACTATCTGCGCGGCGAGCTCGACGGCTTCGAGGCGCTGCCGAACGAGCTGTTCGTGCACCACATGGCGCGCGACGTGGAAGGCCTCGAAGTGGCGCTGGCCTGGCTGCCGGAAGGCGAGCTGGTGCAGGAAAGCTATGTCAACCTGATCCCGACCATGCAGGGCGGCACCCACGTCAACGGCCTGCGCACCGGCCTCACGACAGCGATCCGCGAATTCTGTGATATCCGCAACCTGTTGCCACGCGGCGTCAAGCTGGCGCCGGAGGACGTGTGGGAACGACTTTCCTTCGTGTTGTCTGTACGCCTGCAGGATCCTCAGTTCGCAGGGCAGACCAAGGAACGGCTGTCCTCGCGGCAAACGGCCGGCATGGTCGAAAACGTCATCCAGGACGCCTTCAGCCTGTGGCTGAACCAGAATGTCGAAACCGGCGAGCGCATCGCGCAGCTGGCCATCGAGCGGGCCAGCGCACGCCTCAAGGCCGCCAAGCACATTGTGCGCAAGAAGATCACCCAGGGTCCGGCGCTACCCGGCAAACTGGCCGATTGCACCGCCACGGATCTCACCCGCACCGAACTGTTCCTGGTCGAGGGCGACTCCGCCGGCGGCAGTGCCAAGCAGGCACGCGACAAGGAATTCCAGGCGATCCTGCCGTTGCGCGGCAAGATTCTCAACACGTGGGAAGTGGAATCGACCTCGGTGCTCGGCTCCGAGGAAGTCCACAACCTTGCAATCGCCATTGGCTGTGATCCGGGCAAGGATGATTTGTCCGGGCTGCGCTACGGCAAGATCATTATCCTGGCGGACGCGGACTCTGACGGCCTGCACATTGCCACCCTGCTGTCGGCCTTGTTCCTGCGACACTTCCCCAAACTGGTCAGCGAAGGTCACGTATTCGTGGCTATGCCGCCGCTGTTTCGCGTCGACGTCGGCAAGCAGGTGTTTTACTGCCTCGACGAAGGCGAGAAGGAGGCCATGCTGCAGCGGATCGAGCGCGAAAAGATGAAGGGCGCAGTCAGTACGACGCGCTTCAAGGGCCTGGGCGAAATGAATCCGCCGCAGCTGCGCGAATCCACCATCCACCCCGACACGCGCCGGTTGGTGCAGCTGACCGTGAGCGAAGAGGACGGCACAGCCAAATTGATGGACATGCTGCTGGCCAAGAAGCGCGCCAGCGATCGCAAGTCGTGGCTGGAAGAGAAAGGCGACCTGGCAACGCTGGAAGTCTGATCGATCCGAAACGGGGACCGGCGTTAAGATGGGCGTCTCCCAAGCGAGCAACGCCATGGCCCTCATCGCCCCCTTCAACCTGCAACGCTGGATCGACGAGCATCGGCACCTGCTGAAACCGCCGGTGGGCAACAAGTGCATCGTCGACGGCGACTTCATCATCATGATCGTCGGCGGCCCGAATGCGCGCACCGACTATCACTATGACGAAGGTCCGGAATTCTTCTACCAGCTGGAAGGCGAGATCACGCTGAAGGTGCAGGATGAAGGCATGCCGCGCGACATTCCCTTGCGCGCCGGCGAGATCTTCTATTTACCACCACGCGTACCGCACTCGCCGAATCGCGCGGCCGGGTCCGTCGGCCTGGTGATCGAGCGCCGCCGCCTGGCAGGCGAGAAGGATGGCCTTATGTGGTTTTGCCCGCAGTGCAACCACAAGCTGTATGAAGAATATTTCATCTTGGCGAGCATCGAGCACGATTTCCCGCCAGTGTTCGAGCGCTTCTACCGCTCCCGCGACGCACGCACCTGTGACGCCTGCGGCCACCTGCATCCCGCACCCGAGAAGTATGGATAGGAACCACGTGGCGCGCGACGGCCTTCTTCCGCAAAACCATCAAAGGCGCGGCGCAGCCGAGCGCTAGCGCACTCGCGCAAGCCATTTTTCGGCCATCCGTCGCAGTGACGTATCGAGCATCGGTTCGTTGGCCACGTCCACCACCCGCCGCCATTCCAACGCGTGCGATTCTGCATTGACCACGAACGACTCGTCCGACCCGGCCCGCACTACATAGCGCACATCGTAGTGCCAGTGTTCGGGCTCGTCCGCTCGGGCGGCAATGCGATGGCGGTCGATATCGAAAATCGTCTCGTCCACGCACAGGCCGGGAACGCCGGTCTCCTCCTGCGCCTCACGCAACGCGACGCGTGCAAGATTCGCGTCCCCATCCGCATGACCGCCCGGCTGCAACCAACGATTCAACTTGCGGTGATGCATCAGCAAAACCCGCTGACCGTCTGCACTGACCAGCCAGCACGAACCGGTGAAATGACCTGCCGCATGGCTGCGCTCGAACGCATCCGCATGCGTACGCGCGAATGCCTCGAATTGCGACACGGCGACGGCCTCCCCCTGCCATTGGTCACCGTAGCGCCGAATCGCATCAATCATGATCATTGTCTGTTGTCGCATGCGGGTCCGTCAGGCCGAGCCGGGAAAGGTCGCGACATGTTTCGCCGCAACATGAATGAGGCTTGTACATCCTTTGCCGCATGGGATATGTTGGCCCGCCATTGTCTTGTCGACCGGTCCCTTCGCGTCAGAACGGATACGGACAAAATCATTCGAGGGGAGCTTGATGATAAAAGGTCTATTTGCCACGCACGGTATCGAGGCAATGCCTCGCGTGGACGCTGGCGAACCCGTTGAGGGAAGTTCAACCGGCGAGGTTACCCTGAAGCGCGTGCTGACGGCACGGCATCTGGTGATGCTCGGTATTGGCGCGGTAATCGGCGCCGGCATCTTCGCCATCACCGGCACGGCCGCGGCGCAATTTGCCGGTCCCGCGTTGATCATCAGCTTTCTGATCGCCGCTGTTGCGTGCGGCCTGGCCGGCATGTGTTACGCGGAGTTTGCCGCGATGCTGCCCGTATCCGGCAGCGCCTACTCCTATTCGTATGCCACCCTGGGCGAGGTGGTCGCCTGGTTCGTCGGCTGGGCGCTGGTGCTGGAATACCTGTTCGCTGCCTCGACCGTGGCCGTGGCATGGTCGGGCTACTTCAGCGAAATGCTGAGCATGCTGACCTCGGCAACCGGGTTGAACTTCAACCTGCCGGCAGCGCTCTCATCGGCTCCCCTGACCTTCGCCGAGGGCGGTCACCAACTGATCTTCACCGGCACCCTGATCAACCTGCCGGCGATGCTGATCGTCGGCGCGATCAGCTGGCTTTGCTACGTCGGCATCACGCAGTCGGCCATGGTCAATGCGGTCATCGTGGCGATCAAGGTCACCGTGATCCTGTTGTTTCTGATCGTGATGTTCAACTACATCAATACCGATCTGTGGCATCCGTTCATCCCGGCCAATGAAGGCGGCTCGAAGTTTGGATGGAGCGGCATCTACCGCGGCGCCACCCTGGTGTTCTTTGCCTACATCGGTTTCGATGCTGTCTCCACGGCAGCCGGCGAGGCCAAGAATCCGCAACGCGACATGCCGATCGGCATTCTTGGTTCGCTGCTGATCTGCACGGTGCTGTACGTGGCTATGGCCGCGGTGATGACCGGCACCACGCCATTCCGCTTGCTCAACACGCCGGAGCCGGTCGCTACCGCGATCAATTATGTGCTCGGCACGGTCGGCGCCGGAACCGCATCCAGTTACCTCCTGAACTCGCTGAAAATCCTGGTCGTGTTCGCGGCGTTGGCGGGTCTGAGTTCAGTGGTACTGGTGATGCTGATGGGCCAGCCACGCATCTTCTACTCGATGTCGCGCGACGGCCTGCTGCCCAAGCCGTTCGGCAAGCTCCACTCGAAGCACCGCACGCCTTACGTCGGCACCATCATCGTCGGCGCGATCGCGGCCACTCTGGCGGGCCTGTTCCCCGTGGATGTCCTGGGCGACCTGGTTTCGATGGGCACCCTGCTGGCATTCGCCACGGTCTGTATCGGTGTTCTGGTACTGCGCCATACGCGACCCGAATTGCCACGGGCATTCCGTGTGCCGCTGGTCTGGGTGGTCTGCCCGCTCGGTGCCGCAGCCTGCATGTTCCTGTTCTGGCAGGCCTTCGTGGTGCGCTGGCCGTTGCTGGTCAGCTGGATCGTGATCGGATTTCTGATCTACGGCTTCTACGGCTACCGCCACAGCAAATTGCGCCTCAACTCGCGCTAATCCACTGCGGCCGGCGCTCACACCGCCGGCCGTTTCGTTTATGACGTACCCGGGCGGCTGCACTGCCCCGTTTTCCAAGACGATTTGCCATGCTCAAGCAGTTGCTCGCCCGCAAGACCGACTTCACTGAAGCCGATGATGCCCACGGCCCCGCCCTACGCCGCACCTTGGGGCCTTGGGGGTTGACGGCACTGGGCATTGGCGCGGTGATCGGGGGCGGCATCTTCGTGATCACCGGCCAGGCTGCAGCCGACCACGCCGGTCCTGCGGTAATCCTGTCGTTTGTCCTGGCCGCCATCTGCAGCACGTTCACGGCCCTGTGCTACGCCGAATTCGCCACGATGATTCCGCTGTCCGGCAGCGCCTATTCCTACGCCTATGCCACGCTGGGTGAACTGATGGCGTGGTTCATCGGCTGGAACCTGGTACTCGAATACGGCGTATCGGCTTCGGCCGTCGCGGTGAGCTGGACGGGTTACTTTCTGAGCCTGCTTGCCCACATCGGGCAAACGTTCAATATGGATTTGAGTTTGCCCGAAGCACTGACCAATGCCCCGCTGGCATTCACCGCAGATCACCAACTGGTCGCCACCGGTGCGCTGTTCAACCTGCCGGCGGTGGCGCTGATCCTCCTGCTGACATGGATCTGCTACGTCGGTATACGCGAATCGAGCTTGGCCAACGCTGCCATGGTGGTGCTGAAGGTCGGGCTGATCACCCTGGTCATCGTGGTGGGTTGGCGCTATGTCGACCCGTCCAACTGGACGCCGTTCGTGCCAGAGTCGCAAGGTCAATACAAGTACGGCTGGGGCGGCGTACTGCGCGGCGCGGCGATGGTGTTTTTCGCCTATATCGGCTTCGAGGCAACTTCCGTGGCGGCGCAGGAATCGCGCAATCCGCAGCGCGACCTGCCCATTGGCATTCTCGCGTCACTCGCCATCTGCACCGTGCTCTACATCGCGATGGCCGCCGTAATGACCGGACTGACCTCGTACACCCTGCTCGGCACCGACGAGCCGGTGGTGACTGCGCTGCAAGGGCACCCGCAACTGGAGTGGCTGCGTTGGCTGGTCGAGGCCGGCGCCCTGCTCGGCCTGGCATCGGTCGTGCTGGTGATGATCATCGCGCAGCCGCGCATTTTCATGATCATGGGTCGCGACGGCATGCTGCCGAAGATCTTCACCCGAATTCATCCGCGCTACCGCACCCCGCACCTCAACACCTTGATCACCGGGTCAGGCATTGCGCTGCTTGCTGCCATATTCCCACTCGACGTGCTGGGCGATCTGGTTTCGATGGGGACGCTGATCGCATTCATGGCGGTCTGCGCTGGCGTGTGGATTCTGCGACACACGCGCCCGGAATTGCCACGCACATTCCGCGTCCCGTTTGCGCCGGTGATCTGCACACTGGGGATACTCAGTTGCCTCACTCTGCTGTCGACCATGGCTTGGTACAACTGGTCGCTGATGATCATCTGGACGATTCTTGGCCTGGTGATCTACTTCGCCTACGGGAATCGTCACAGCCACCTGCGCAAGCCCTCGGGTGAATCGATGGGCTCCTGAACGGTGAAGTTCGGCCAACTTCAGCAAGGAGCAACGATCTCCGTCGATCTCCACTGAATCGCGTTAATTGTCGCGAATCTTGTGCGTTCCCCGAAAACCTTGCGGTTTGGAACATATCTCGTTGTTTTAAAAGATATTACGCGGATATCATCGGTGAAACCTGCCGGACCGGTCGCCCTTTCACCAAGCTCGGGAGTATCATCCTCAGTCCGCGGGTATATCACTTGGCAGTGGGCCCCGGATCGCGGCTCGGCACGTCAGGTGGGTAAGCTCCTTAGCCTGATGTGCCCGGGCCGCACTTTTGTCCGATCGCTGGTGGTCTGCGCGCCGGGACTCTCGGACAAGAAAAGCCGGCCAATGGCCGGCTTTTTTTCACCGCGGCCCAGTGCCAGAGGCACCGGCCGTCAGGTCAAGCCTTCTTGAGGGTGTGCGACACGCACCAGCCCTTGGCATTCACCGACTTGCCTGGGAACAACTGACATCCGCCCCGTCCCGTGGGACCGCCCGTGTAGAACTGGCAATTGGCGCAGTCGTCTCCGGCCTTGTACTTGGCATTGGTGCTCTTGCTGGCGTCCTCGACGTAACTCAGGGCTTTGGCTGTCGGATCCGACTCCGACACCGGCGGCAGATCCGCGGCGCGTGCGATACGCGGCAAACCACCAAACACCATGGCTGCTGCCGTGGTGCCGGCCGCAACCTTGAGGAACCGGCGGCGGGATTCGATATCTAGTTCTTTCGACATGGCGACTCTCCATCAGGACCTATCCGGCGCCCCTCGCGCAGGACCTCGCCAGATGTTACCCCTGCCGACCGAATCTTTCCTGACTTGCGCGAATGGCTCTCATTCCGGCACGGCCATCGGCCGACGCATGATATAGTCGAGCCTTCATTTGGACGTCCAAACCGCATGAGCCAGACGCTTCCCGCCACGATTTCCGACCAGCTGTTCCAGCAGCGAGCCGACGCCATCGTCGAGGCCGCAAGAGAGCTTTCCGAACTTGGCTGGACGCCGGCCACGAGCAGCAACTTCTCGATGCGGGTCGACGCCACCCACGCGGCCATCACCGTCTCGGGCAAGCACAAAGGGCAATTGCGCCGCGAGGACATCATGCTGATCGATCTGGACGGCGCGCCAGTCGGCACGGAAGCGCGACCCAGCGCAGAAACGGCATTGCACACCCAGATATACCGGCACTGGCCAGAAATGAACGCGGTGCTGCACACCCATTCGCGGACCCAGAGCGTGGCGTCGCGACTGTTCGCTCCCGATGGCCTTGTGCGCCTGCAAGGCTGGGAGCTGCAGAAGGCAATCAGCGGTCACCACACGCATGAAGATGTGCTCGAAATCCCGGTATTTCCGAACACCCAGCACATGCCCGAACTGGTTGCGCGGGTCGACGCGTGGCTCGACGCAGGCAAGCCGCTTCATGCCTACCTGATCGACGGACACGGAATCTACACCTGGGGCCGCGACATGGCCGAGACCCGTCGCCACCTCGAGGCGCTGGAGTTCCTGCTCGGCTGCGAGCTCGACTTGAGACAACTGAGGGCATCATGAGCAGACTCCGTATCTTTGACGAATCCCGTCCGGAATCCCCGCGGGCGGTGCTGGAAGACCATGCCGCGATCGCGGCCGAGCTGGCCCAGGTCGGCGTACGCTTCGAACGCTGGCAGGCGAGTCAGCCCATCGTGCCAGGAGCTGGCCAGGATGAGGTGATCGCGGCCTACCGCGGCGACATCGACCGCTTGATGGGCGCGGAGGGATACCAGTCCGTCGACGTGATCAGTCTCACGCCCGATCATCCGGAGCGTGCCACGCTGCGTCAGAAGTTCCTCAGCGAGCACACCCACAGCGAGGACGAAGTACGCTTTTTCGTGGCCGGCTCCGGGCAATTCACGCTGCACATCGACGGCAAGGTCTACGACATCCTGTGTGCACAGGGCGACCTCATCGGCGTCCCAGGTGGCACCCGCCACTGGTTTGACATGAGCGAATCGCCGTATTTCGTGGCGATTCGACTGTTCACCAACAAGGACGGTTGGGTGGCCACGTTCACCGGCGACGACATCGCGCAGCGATTCCCCCGCATGCAGCCGGCCGAACCGCGTCGTTGACGGCAGCGACATCCTGCTTCGTCTATGCTGACTTGCCCTCCCGCCTCGCCAACGCCATGACCGAAATCCGCGCCATCGTCACCGACATCGAGGGCACCACCAGCTCGATCGACTTCGTCCGCGACGTGCTGTTTCCGTACGCGCGCAAGCGCCTGCCAGCGTTCGTGGAAACCCACAGCGATACGCCCGACGTGCAGCACTGGCTGCACGAGGCGGCGCGTGAGGCGGGCCTGGTCGAGGCCAGCCGCCAGGACATCATCGAGCTGTTGCTGAAATGGATCGACCAGGACCGCAAATCCACCGCGCTGAAGGCCTTGCAAGGCATGATCTGGAAAGGCGGTTACATGGCGGGTGACTATCGCGCCCACCTCTACCCGGAAGTCGCCGCGCGCCTGCGCGCGTGGCGCGCCGACGGATTACGCCTGTACGTCTACTCGTCCGGCTCGGTGCCCGCCCAACAATTGTTTTTCCACTACAGCGAGGCGGGTGACCTGAGCGCGCTGTTCGCCGGCTATTTCGATACCGAAACGGGCCCGAAACGCGACGCCGAGTCCTATCGGCGCATCGCCGATGCCGTCGACGAGCAGCCCCGGCACCTGCTGTTTCTGTCCGACATCGTGGAGGAGCTTGACGCGGCACAGTCAGCCGGTTTCCAGACGGGCTGGCTGGTGCGCAAGCCGCAGCCCGAGCCGGAAGCGCCGCGCCATCCGGTCTATCGCGACTTTGACGCGATTACCCTCTGATCGCGCGCGAACCCGGCCATGCGAAACACCCTGACGATCTTGTTCGCTCTGGCTACTGGCGTACTGCTGGCGCTCTGGTGGGCCAGCCCATCAACCGCAATCTCAGCCGGCGCGCCCTGGTTGAACGCGCCGACCGAACTGCTTCAGAGCGACGAAAGCGGCCGCTGGCCCGCTCAGGCCCCGACCCCGGAACAGGTCCTCTACGCGCAGCCGCGAATGATGCGTGAAGCGCTCGCGCAGCTGGGCCCACGCGTCGCGGGCAAGCCCAACCTGTATCTGCTGACATTCGCAGCCGACGGCAGCGAAGACGTCTTCCACAACGAGGCCGAATACGCTGCGAATCTGTTCACGCGGCGTTTCGGCCCCGGAACGCACCGCCTGGTGCTGCAAAACAACCCGGCCACGTTGACTACCAGTCCGCTGGCCAGTTGGAGCAACCTGGAAACCGCGCTGGCCGGTCTTCACCAGGTCATGCAGCCCGATCAGGACATCCTGCTGCTGTATGTCACCACTCACGGCAGCGAAGACCACGAGTTGCTGGTCGACATGGACCCGTTGCCACTGGACCAACTCGGCGCGAGCGACCTGGCCGGCATCCTCGCCCTGCACCCGTTCAAATGGAAGGTCCTGGTGATCAACGCCTGCTACTCAGGCGGCTTCGTGCCGCCGCTGCAAGGGCCGGGCACGCTGATACTCACGTCCGCCCGCGCGGACCGCACCTCGTTCGGCTGCGGCAGTGACTCGGATATCACCTACTTCGGAAAGGCCTGGTTGGTCGACGCCCTCAACCATACCGACCACTTCGTCGACGCGTTCCGGCAGGCCAGTGCCGAGATCGCCGCGTGGGAAAAGCGCGATCAGCTCACCCCGTCCGAACCGCAGATCGACATCGGTGCCGGCATCACCGCGCAGCTGGATTTGTGGCGAAAAGGCATAACGCCGGGGCCAGTCGTGCCATTCATGCCGTCTTCGCCGAGTCCGACGTCACCGGCTACGACAAGGTAAGTGCTCGATCAAGCGCCTTGACGCGCGTTCATCGCTCGCGTCCATGCCGTTCGGCCAATGTGGCCACCACCTGGGCCACCGACAATCCCCTCGCGCGCAGCGCCACCATGAGATGGAAAGTCAGGTCGGCCGCCTCCCCCAGCAACTCCGCGTCGCCCTGCACCACCGCAGCCAGCGCCGTCTCCACGCCCTCCTCGCCTACCTTCTGGGCCATCCGGCGAATTCCACCTTCAAACAACGATGTGGTGTAGCTGCCCTCGGGTCGCTCGGCGTGGCGCTGTGCGATCAGTGCATCCAGTTCGGCGAGAAAGCCCAACGGTGGCCGCACATCGGCGCTGGCGCCAAAGCAACTGGAGGTACCGGTGTGGCAGGTGGGGCCATGGGGGTCGGCCTGAATCAGCACGGTGTCGGCATCACAGTCGATGCGGATCGACTTCAGCGCCAGGACGTGACCGGAGCTTTCACCCTTGGCCCACAGCCGCTGCTTGCTTCGACTGTAGAAGGTCACGTACCCAGTGGCGCGCGTCTGCGCCAGCGCCTCGGCGTTCATGTAGCCCAGCATCAGCACCTCGCCAGTGAACCAATGCTGCACGATGGCGGGCAACAGGCCGCCGCCCTTGGTCCAGTCGAGACGGCTGGTATCGGTATTCGCGTCGCTCATCGCTCACGTCCCTGCAGGAATGGAAACAGGCAACAAATCAATGGATTCTCGGGCGGCGCCAGGCACCAGGCACCCGGTCGCCACGACGTCTCAACTGCGGCATGTTCACGTCAACCGCACCGAAACGCCACGCTGGTGCAGGTAGCGCTTGAGCGCAGGAACGGCAATTGCGCCCGAATGGAACACACTGGCCGCCAACGCGCCGTCCACGTCGGCCTTGTTGAAGGCATCGACAAAGTGCTCCGGTGCTCCGGCCCCGCCGGAGGCAATCAGCGGCACCCGGCAGATGGCCCTCACGGCCAGCAGTTGTTCGTGATCGTAACCGGTTCGCACACCATCACTGCCCATGCAATTGAGCACAATCTCACCGGCGCCGCGCTGCTGCGCTTCCACCACCCAGTCCAGCGTTCGACGCGGCAAGGCCCGGGTTCTGGAAGGGTCGCCCGTGTACTGACGCACATGCCATTCGCCGTCGGCATCACGCAGCGAGTCGATGCCAACCACCACGCATTGCACACCAAATGCTGCTGCCAGTTCATCAATCAGCGCAGGACGCTCCAGCGCCGGGGAATTCACCGAAATCTTGTCGGCGCCGGCGTGCAACACCGCACGCGCCTCATCGACGCTGCGGATGCCGCCGGCAACGCAGAACGGGATGTCGATCACCCTAGCGACCTTGTCGACCCAGCCTCGGTCCACGCTGCGCCCCTCGGGACTGGCGGTGATGTCGTAAAACACCAGCTCGTCGGCGCCTTCATCGCGATAGCGCAGCGCCAGGTCGACGATGCCGCCCACCACCACGTGATCGCGGAAGCGCACGCCCTTGACCACCTGGCCATTGCTCACATCGAGGCAGGGAATGATGCGGCGACTCAGCATGCCAGCGCCTCCTCCGGTGTGAAACGGCCCTCAAGCAAGGCACGGCCAAGAATCACGCCACCGGCCCCAGCCTCACGCGCGGCGCGGATATCGTCGAGAGAGCGCACGCCACCGGAAGCCTGCACGGCCAACGTGGGCACGCTGCCGGCGAGGTGACGATAGAGATCGAGATTGAAGCCGGCGAGCATGCCGTCGCGGTCAATGTCGGTGCACAGCAGATGGCGTGCCCCGCGAGCCGCGTACCACGGTGCGAGTTCATCCAAGGTGCGCGATTCAAGTTCCGTCCAACCTGCACTGGGCAAGGCCCAGCGGTCGCCGATCCGGCGGGTATCCAACGCGATGGTCAGCCGCTCCGCGCCAAAGATCTTGAGCCATTGGGCAACTTGCTCGGGCTCGCGAATGGCAATGCTGCCCACTACCACGCGGCTGACACCCGCATCATAGAGACGGCGCAGATCCTGCTCGTTGCGCACGCCGCCACCGGCTTGCACCCGCAAGCCGTCGGCGGCAATGGCTTGCACCACTGCAAGATTATCAAGGCTGCCAGAGCGGGCGCCGTCCAGATCAACCAGGTGCAACCAGCGTGCTCCCGCTTCCGCATAACTCCGCGCGAGCGCGCGAGGATCGCTCGTATAGATTGTCTGCCGCGCGTAGTCGCCTTGCTGCAAGCGCACCACCTGGCCGCCACGCAAATCAATCGCCGGTATGACTTCGAACTTCATAGCCGGAGAAAATTCCGCAGCAACTTCGCCCCGACAGCAGCGGATCGCTCGGGATGAAACTGCATGCCATAAAAATTTCCACGCGAGATGACCGCCGAGAACTCCCCTGCATGATCGGCAATGGCGAGAGTGCATCCACCCACGGGCACGGCGTAGCTGTGCACGAAATAGGCCTGGTCGTCCTCACCCAGGCCGACCAGCAGCGGATGGGCCTGCCTGGCGACCAGCCGGTTCCAGCCCATATGCGGCACACGCCGGCCCGGCTGGTCGCGCAAGCGCAGGACCGGAGCGGGGATCAACCCAAGGCACTCGGTATCACCCTCCTCCGACCGCGTACAAAGCAGTTGCATGCCCAGACAGACGCCAAGCACGGGCTGGGTCAGTCCGCGCAGGAGCTCGACCAGACCCAACTCGCGCAAGCGCGCCATGCCGGGGCCCGCAGCGCCCACGCCAGGCAGGATGACCTTGTCCGCAGCGCGGATCGTGACGGGATCGGACGTCAGTGGCGCATCAACGTCGAGTCGCTGCAGCGCGTAACGCACCGATCCGATGTTGGTGCCACCCGCGTCAACCAGAACCACGCTCATCACAACGTGCCCTTGGTGCTGGGCAACTCATTTCCATCGCGGCGAAACGCCTGGCGCAGCGTGCGCGCCACCACCTTGAAGCAGGCTTCGACCATGTGATGGGCGTTGTCGCCGTGCACCGACAGATGCAGGTTTGCGCCCAATGTCTCGCACAGCGAGCGAAAGAAATGTGGCACCAACTCGGTCGGCACCTCACCCACACGTTCGCGCGGAAAGCGGCCTTCGAATACAAAGTATGCCCGCCCGGACAAGTCCAGCGCGGCGCTGGCATGCGCTTCGTCCATCGGCAACGTGAAGCCGTAGCGACCGATTCCGCGTTTGTCGCCCAGCGCCTGCTTCAATGCCTGGCCCAGCGCCAGTGCGCAGTCCTCAATGGTGTGGTGTTCGTCGATGTGGGTATCGCCTTCGCACGACAGCTCCAGCGCGAAACCACCGTGCTTGCCGATCTGCTCCAGCATGTGATCGAAGAAGCCGAGCCCGGTGCGTGCTTTCGGCTCGGCCATGCGGTCCAGATCCACGCTGACGGTGATCCGCGTCTCCCTGGTATTACGCGTCACGACGGCAGTGCGCGGCGCGTCGAGCAACTCATGCGCCAGTGACTGCCAACTCATCCCCAACGGCCCCACGCGGCAGCCGCGCACCCCGAGGTTCGCGGCGAACTGCAGATCGGTCTCGCGATCGCCGACCATGGCCGACGACGCGCGGCTCCAGCCGTCATCGGCAAGATAGTGCTGCAGCATGCCCACGCCGGGTTTGCGGGTGTCTCTGCCTTCGTGCGGAAAACTGCGGTCGATCAGCACTTCGCGAAAACGGATGCCTTGCGAGGCCAGGATACCCAACAGCAACTCGTGCGGGCCGATGAAGTCGGCCTCGGGAAAGCTGTCAGTGCCCAGGCCGTCCTGGTTCGTCACCATCACCAGTTCGTAGCCCGCCGCCACGAAACGCTGCAAGGCGGCGATCACGCCGGGCAACAGCGCAAGTTTCTCGTAGCTGTCGATCTGCTGATCGGCCGGCTCCTCGATCAGGCAGCCGTCGCGATCAACGAACAGTATCTTGCGCTTCATGAAAGCCTCTCTTCGGCTAGGCCAGAAGGCGAATCATGTCCCGGCGCAGCCCGCGACGCCGACGATCTGCACGATCGCTTCCAGCAAACGCCCCGACGGTCGTCGCAGATCACGGCACGCTCTCCTGCAGCACGGCCAGCAACCGGTCGTTCTCTTCCGGCGTGCCAATGGTGATGCGCAGGGCGTCGTGCAGATTGCGGTAACGCCGGATGTCGCGTACCACGATGCCGGCCTGCAGAAGACGACGATTGACCGCGCCTGCGTCGACAAAGCGCACCGCCAGAAAGTTGGCCTGCGAGGGCAGCACCGCGCGAACGCCAGGCAGTTTCGCCAGCACCCCGCGCACCCGCTCGTGCTCGCTGCGCACCGTCGCCATATGCGCGCGGGCCTGCCGCTGCCCCTGTGTCGAAAATGCCGCTTGCGCAATCGCGACGCACGGAAGCGGCAACGGATACGGCGCCATGATCAGGCGCAGCAACGCGATCACCTGGGCATTGGCCAGCAAGCTGCCAATGCGTACGCCGGCCAGCGCCCACGCCTTGGACAAGGTGCGCAGCACGGCCAGGTGTTCATAGCGATCGATGAGGTCTGCCACGCTGCGCTCGTACGCAAATTCGATATAGGCCTCATCGACCACCAGCAAGGCTTGGCCGCCCAGCTCCTGCAGCAGCCGCTCGATACTCTCTCGCGGCACGCACTGACCACTGGGATTGTTCGGCGTGCATACGAAGACCAGCTTCACTGCCGGCGTCAGCGCTGCCAACACCGCATCGACATCCAAAGTAAAGTCGTCGGCCAGCGGCACCTCGATGACGGCCGCGTTCTGGACCCGCGCGCAGACGGCGTACATGCCGAACGTGGGAGGCTGGATCAGAATCGCATCGGTGCCAGCACGGCAAAAGGCACGCACCAGCAAATCGATGGCCTCATCGCTGCCGCGGCCGACCAGCACTTGTTCGTGGCGCACGCCGTACATAGCCGCCAGCTCATCGACGAGATCCGCTGGCTGGGGCTCGGGGTACCGGTTGCAGCCAAGCCCACCATCGCCCGCCGGAGCCCAGGCCGATTCATTGGCGTTGAGAAAAATCTGCCCACCGCTGGATTCCATGCGGGCGGATGAGTATGGCTGCATGGCGCGGATCTCGGGCCGGGCCAGGTCGAGTACGCTCATGACCGGGCCTCCAGCGCGGCCAACCGCAAGGTCACTGCACGCCGATGCGCCTCCAGTTGCTCGGCCTCGGCCAGCGTCGCCGTGCACGGCCCGATTAGTCGCAATCCGTCGGGCGTTACTTCCTGCACGCTGATCTGTTTTTGGAAACTGGCCACCGACACGCCGCTGTAACTGCGAGCGTAGCCGTAGGTGGGCAACACGTGATTGCTGCCGCTGCAGTAGTCGCCCACTGATTCAGGCGTCCACTGGCCCAGAAATATCGACCCCGCACTGTCGATCGCACCCAGCAGCGCGCGTGGCTCGGCCACCTGCAGAATAAGATGCTCCGGTGCATAACGATTGCTGACTTCAACCGCTTGGGCGAGCGAGTCAACCGCAATCAGACGGCTCTGCGCCAAGGCCTTGCGCGCGATTGCGCCGCGCGGCAAGGCATCGCACTGGCGTTCGATCTCATCCGCGACTTGCGCCAGCAAATCGACCGACGTGCTCAACAGGATCACCTGCGAGTCCGGACCGTGCTCGGCTTGCGACAACAGGTCGGCGGCGACAAACAGCGGATTGGCACCGGCATCGGCAATCACCAGCACTTCCGAAGGACCAGCCGGCATGTCGATCGACGCGCCATCGGGGTCCGCTGACACCTGCACCTTCGCCTCGGTAACCCATGCATTACCCGGCCCAAAAAGCTTGTCGCACTTCGGTACGCTGGTCGTTCCGTAGGCCATTGCCGCGATCGCCTGCGCACCGCCGAGCTTGAATACCTTGTGCACACCCAGGAAACGGGCGACATAAAGCACCGCCTCGTCGCAACAGCCGTTGGCACGTGCTGGCGAGCACATCACCACCTCGCGGCAGCCGGCGATGCACGCTGGCACCGCCAGCATCAGGGCTGTCGACGGCAAAGGGGCACTGCCTGCCGGCACATACAGGCCAACCCGGGTGATCGGACGCAGCATCCGTTCCACCCGCACGCCGGGCGCTGTGTCCACCACCACCGGTCGCGGCGCGGTCGCACGATGAAACATGTCGATGCGTGAGGCCGCTTCGGCAATCGCCGATTTCAATGCTGGCGCAAGCGCTTCTTCGGCGGCGGCAAACTCCGCCTCGCCGACCTCGATGGCATCCAGCGAGCAACCGTCGTATTTGGCAGTGAGCTCGCGCAACACCACGTCGCCGCCCTCGCGAACGGTCGCGATGATCTGCTCGACGCCACGACGCAGGTCGTCGGCCCGCGACTGCGCCGGGCGAGCCATCGCTTCGCGACGGGCCGCGTCATCCAGCGAATTCCAATCCAGGCGTTTCATGCGAGCATCTTCTCCACCGGCAGCACGAACATTTCACGCGCGCCAGCCTTCTTGATTTCCTCGAGCTGGCGCCAACTCACCTCACCGGCGCACAAGGCCTGCAGCATCAACTGATCGGGTTGGCCGGCAACCGCCATCAGGGTGGGCTGCGGGCCGCCCGGCAGCAGCCGCGTCACCGCATCCAACGTCTGCCGCGATGTCTGCAAAAGCAGCAAGCGTGACTCCCGCACCTGGATCACGCCGTCCAGTCTTCTCAGCAGCAGTTCGAGCATGTCGCCCCGCTCATCCGCTGGCAGCGCAAGCGGACCGGCCAGTACCGCCTCGCTATGCATCAGCACCTCGGTTTCGCGCAACTGGTTTGCCACCAACGTGCCCCCGCTCTGCACCAGATCACAAATCGCATCGGCGGTACCCAACTTCGGAGCAATCTCGACGGACCCGGCCAGCGTCACCACGCCGGCGTCGATCCCCTCGGTGCGCAACCACTCGCCAAGCAGGCCAGGGTATGAAGTGGCTATTCGCCGACCACTCAACTGCGCCCGCGCGGTGTAGTCCATGTCATGCGGCACCGCAATCGACAGCCGGCAGCGACCGAAACCCAACGGGCGCAATTCGCACAGGGGTTCACCGTCACGTCCGGCGGTCAGCTGAAACTCGCCAAGGACGTTGCGACCCACGATGCCAAGGTCACACACGCCCTGCGCAATCAGCGCGGGAATGTCATCGTCGCGAACCAGCAACAGATCGACTGGCTCGCCCTCACCGAAGCAAAACAGTTTGTCCCGACTCTGTCGGAAGCTGAGCCCGCAACGGGTCAACAGGTCGAGCGCCGGTTCGGTGAGCCGGCCGGACTTCTGCATGGCAATGCGCAAACGGTCACGTGCTTTCATGCGCGTGGCTTCCTGGCCGCTTGCGACTGGCGTCGTGCAGCACGCGCCGCGGCAGCCAAATAGCCTCCATTGCCCTGATTGAGGTAGCGCGCCACCCGACCGACGGTCGTGATGCTCACTGCCGTCCGCTCGTGGATCTCGCGGTACGACACGCCCTCCAGGAGATACGGCACCACTCGCCAGCGGTCCACCAGCAGTTCGAGTTCGGCCGGGGTGCACAGGTCGCCCAGGAACGCACTCATTTCATCGACGTTCTTCAGGGACAGCAAAGCCTCATAGAGGCTCTGCTCGGCAAACTCGTCGGGGGTTTCGGGGTCACGTGATCGACGCTTCATAATGTACTAACGCGTTAACACAGAGGTACGCATCATACATGGCAAATGGTCATGCGCAAGCACTTTTCTCGAGCCGTACTGGCAGGATCGGCCGGCCCTGGGAAGGTGCATCCCCCGCCCTGCCTTGTCGCAAAAAAAAGAACCCCCGCGTGCGCGGGGGTCCCGGAGCCATGCCACGGCCGGCTGGGGTGGCTCAGGCCGATTTCTTCTTCGGAGCAGCCTTTTTGACCGTGGCGGGCTTGGTCACGGTTGGCTTGGCCCCCGCCACAGCGGGCGCCACGCTGTGCGCACGGGTATTGCCGTAACTGCCACGATACGTCTTGCCGCGGCGGGTCTTGCGATCGCCCTTGCCCATGGGGAACTCCTTGATTTATTGGATGAACGGCCTGTGATCATACCAGCTGTCGGGGCATGACGGCACAGTCATCGGCACCCACGCCCGGTGCAATCCTGGCTGGAATCCTGACACTCGCCAGGGTCTATCTGCACCGTCACATGCTGGATCGCAAAACGCTCCGACAACATTTCCTTGATCGCCCGCAAAACCCGTGCGCCATCGGCATGCTCCTGCAGTTCCGCGTGCACCGTGGCCATGCGCGAGCCTGAGGCCAACTGCCAGACATGCAAATGATGAATACTGCGGATGCCCGGATCGGCACTACGCAGCGACTCCTCGACGAGCGCACTGTCCACCCCGTCTGGGACGCCTTCCAGCAGGATGTGGGTGGACATGCGCAGCAAGCGCCATGCGCTGTTCAGTATCAGCAGCGATACCAGCATGGACAGCACGGGATCGGCCCAGACCCAGCCAAACCAGCGAATCGCCAGCGCCGCCAGCACGGCAGCCAGCGACCCCAGCAAATCGCCCAGCACATGCAGGCTTGCGCCGGCCAGGTTGACATCATCGTGGGCATGCCCATGCAGCGTGCGCAGGACCAGCACGTTGACCAGCAAACCGGCCACGGCTACCGTCAGCATCACGCCGGAAAGGATTTCTCCGGGGTTCCGCAACCGCGCAATGGCCTCATAAACGATCCAGCCGACCAACACGAACTGGCTCAGCGCATTGACGAAGCCGGCCAGCACTTCCATGCGGCCGTAACCATAGCTGCGCCGCACATCGGCGGGCCGGGTAGCCATCCGGGCACTGACGACGGCCAGCAACAGGGCCACTGCGTCCACCATCATGTGGCCGGCATCAGCCAGCAAGGCCAATGAGCCTGACCACACGCCACCCACCACTTCGACGGCCATCATGGCAACCGTCAGCACGAAAGCGAACAGCAGTTTCCGATGGCGCCCGGTCAACGCCCCGACGTGGTCGTGGTCGTGGTCGTGGTCGTGGTCGTGGTCGTGGTCGTGGGCGTGGCCTTGCGGATGAGTGTGGGGCGTATTCACGCGTGCATGCTAGAAAATGCCGCTGGCGTTACACAATCACCGCATTCACTGCACGCATTGCGGGCCATGCAAGTGGACCCCGACGGCGCGGTGATCCAACCGCAGGTTGACGAAATGTGCGCCAGCCAACAACAAGCCACCACAGGTAACCAGGACGCTGTGTACGACCAATGTCGGCCCGTCCATGAAGGTGACGCCGATCAGCAGCAGTACCAGGCCGGGAATGGCCAGCCGCAGGGGCATCAACTGCCGGTGCCTGAGATAGCCACGAGCCAACACGAAGGACGCCAACAGGGAAGCGGCCAACACGAACGCTCGCTCGAAACGATGATCGGCAAGAAACCCCAGGCCGAGCAAAGGCAGCAACGCGATCACGAACGGTAGCGCTGCACAGTGGATCGCGCACAGGAAAGAAGCCATCGCACCAACGCGATCGGCTGCGTGCCACCAACGAGTTTTGTTTGCCTGTGCGGTTCTCATGACCTGCCCCGGTATCGTCGAACGCGACGACTCGCTAACCGGAGACTGCATGTTACATTATAACAATCAGCAGCGCCATACCCACCACCGGCCGGCTCAGGCTTTGAGACAGTTCTTGCACGTACCGTGCACTTCCAGCGTCTGCGCCTGCGGGCGGAACCCCAACGCCTTGGCTTGTGCCTCGATCAGATCGGCCACCCGTTCATCGCAGACTTCCTGGGCGCTGGAACACGTATCGCAGATCAGGAACGGTACCTGGTGTGCCTCCGCAGGGTGGTGGCAGGAGACGAAAGCGTTGATGGATTCCAGCTTGTGGATGAAGCCATTCTCCAGCAGGAAGTCGAGCGCGCGGTACACCGTCGGTGGCGCCGCATTGCCATGCTTTTCGCGCAACTGGTCTAGCAGGTCATAGGCCTTGACCGGCTTGGACTCCGCCGCGATCAATTCCAGCACCTCTTTGCGCAACGGGGTCAGGCGCAGGCCGCGCTCCTCGCTGGCATGCTCCACGGCGCGCACGAAACCCTTGGCATCGTGATGATGCGGATGATGTGCGTGCAGATCGCGGACGGCATCGTGGCTCAAGCAATTCACCTCATGTCGGATCATACACCGCCGCCATCAACCGGCCGCGCGGGTCAGCGCGGCAGTGGCGGGGGTTGGGGACGGTGCGGCGTGCGGCTGCGGAACAACAAGACAATCCAGCCGATCGGCCCGAGCACCCATGCCCACACGATGCCTTCGACCATACGGCCTCGCCACCAGCCCAGACCGGCACCGACGAGCACAAATGCCACGTTCCACCAAAAGATGGTGGTCCACGGCAGCATATTCAACAGATTCATGAAAACGTGCCAAAACGCGCCCGGCGCATCGGGATCGATGCCTTGGGTTGCCCTGGCCAGCAAGTCGTCCATGCCGCGGTCAGCACGTCGCCGTCATGGCGTCACGACAAACCTTGCGCCAGCGCAATAGCAGCGTCGATCCGCTGGAGTGCCTCGCCCCGGCCAACCAGATAAATCGTGTGTTCGATGGATGGCGAAACCTGGGTGCCGGTCATTGCCACGCGCAGCGGTTGGGCGACCTTGCCCATGCCAAGCTCCAGCTTGGTCGCTACCTGTTCAATCACCTGATGAATCGGCTCGGGCTTCCATGAACACTCGGCCAGCAGGGTTTTCGCCGCATCCAGCACGGCGGGTGCAGTCGAGTTTTTCAGATGCTTGGCGACCGCCTTGTCGTCCCATTCGGCAATCGGGGCGTACCAGATCATTGCCTTCTCGGCCATTTCCTTCAACGTGTGCACACGCTCGCGCAGCGCCACGATCACGTCGGCGGGCGCCGGGCCCGTTGAAGGGTCGATGCCGGCACGCCGCAGGTGCCACTCGAACTCTGCAGCCAACGACTGTGGATCATCCGTTTTCAGGTAATGCTGATTGACCCACGCCAGCTTCTCCGTGTCGAAGCGGGAAGCGGCCTTGTTGACATCGGCGATGTCGAACAGCGAAATCATTTCCTGCCGCGAGAAGAGCTCTTGGTCGCCATGCGACCAACCCAGGCGCACCAGGTAGTTGAGGATCGCATGCGGCAGAAAACCGTCGGCACGGTACTCCATCACGCTGACGGAGTTGGTGCGTTTGGAAAGCTTCTTGCCCTCCTTGTCCAGAATCATCGGCAGGTGGGCAAACTCCGGTACCGCGGCACCCAGCGCCCGGTAAATATTGATCTGTCGCGGCGTGTTGTTGACATGGTCGTCGCCGCGGATCACTTCGGTGATGCCCATGTCGATATCGTCGACCACGACCGCAAAGTTGTAGGTCGGCCAGCCGTCGGAACGGAAGATCACCAGATCGTCCAGCTCGCTGTTGGCGATCTCGATGCGTCCCTTGACCTTGTCCTCGAACACCACCGAGCCTTCGATCGGGTTGCGAAAGCGAATCACCCGGTTCGGATCCTCGCGCCGGGGTTCGTTCCGGTCACGGTAGTAGCCGTTGTAGCGCGGCTTTTCGCCTGCGGCCATGGCCGCCTCGCGCATCGCCTCGATCTCCTGCTTGCTTTCGTAGGCGTAATAGGCCTTGCCGGCGGCCACCAGTTCCTCAGCCACCTGCTGGTACCGCTCCTGCCGCTTGGTCTGGTAGAACGGGCCCTCATCCGCAGCGAGGTCCAGCCACTGCATCGCATCGAGAATCGCCTGCACCGCGGCATCGGTGGAGCGTTCGCGGTCGGTGTCCTCGATGCGCAGGATGAACTCGCCGCCGCGACGTCGCGCCTCCAGCCAGCAGTACAACGCGGTGCGCGCGCCACCAATGTGCAGGAATCCGGTGGGACTGGGGGCGAAGCGGGTACGTACGGTCATCGGAATGTGTGCAGCCATGGGATCAAACCACCGATTTTAACCGATCCAATCGACCCCGGCCCCGCCCGCGCCGTGCTACTTCACGTGGACGGTAATCCGCTTTGACACCAACGCAGGCTTGAACGGCACATGGTTCTGGTCGCCGAGCTCCAATTGCAAGGTATGGGTACCCGGCGCCAATTTGAGCGTGGTCTGCGTCTGCCCACCGCCAAAGTGGAGGTGATTGGCGTCGCTGGGGATCGGCAAGCCAGCAGGCGGCATGTCCTCTACGTCGATGAGCAGGTGATGATGACCGGTGTGTTCCCTGGCCACGCCGGCCGGCGCCACACCCATGCCTTCCAGGCCAAACCGAACAACAAACTCGGACGCCACCGTCGCACCGTCCTGTGGCGAAATGATGTAGACCTTGGCGTTGGCAGGCGCCTGGGTCACCGGCAGGCCAGATGCACCAGTAGCGAGCACCGCACCACCAAATCCACCAAGAGCAAGCACAAGCAGGAGGTGTTTCATCAGGAGTCTCCAGACGGAAGTCGAGGGCCCAGTGTAAGCGCCACAGACACCATGGGGAAACCAGTCAGTCCGATGCCCGACGACAAACCCGATCAGGCCTGTGCGCACTCCTCCACAAGCGATGACATCGGGACTCCAAGACATGGTTCCAGGGCCCCGCGTCGACGCGCCGCCCACCGCCCTACTCGTGCACCACCAACCGGGGCTGCTCGAAATGTACGCAACCTGTCGAGCACACGTTTGCGCTCAAGCACATAGCGCAGTTGTCCACAGGCTTTACCGCCCGCGCTCCACAATCGCTGTGGAGAACTTCGTTGGCGTGCGCAAAAAAACCTCAATGAGTGACAAGTACCTGTCCGCAAAGGGGCGTACCGCGCTTGTCCACAGGTTTGTACCGCACAGGCCCACAAAAGCTGTGGACAACCCTGGCGCAAAAACGACGATGCCGCCCGCAGGCGGCATCGCATTCGCGAGCTTGTGACGCCTCACGCCGCGCGCGGCGCCTTCACCAGGATGCCCAGCAGGTCGGCAAGCCGGTCGCGCATCTGACGCCGGTCCACGATGAGGTCAATCGCGCCGTGATCGAGCAGGAATTCCGATCGTTGGAAACCCTCGGGTAGCGTCTCACGCACGGTCTGCTCGATCACGCGCGGCCCGGCAAAACCGATCAACGCTCGCGGCTCGCCGATGTTGATGTCGCCGAGCATTGCCAGGCTCGCCGAGACGCCGCCGGTGGTCGGATTGGTCAGCACGCTGATGTATGGCACCCCAGCCTCACGCAGGCGGGCGAGCGCTGCCGACGTCTTGGCCATCTGCATCAACGAGAACAACGCTTCCTGCATGCGCGCGCCACCGGTCGCGGTAAAGCACACGAAGGCGCTGTGATCAGCCAGCGCACGCTCGGCCGCGCGCGCGAATTTTTCGCCGACCACCGAGCCCATTGAACCGCCCATGTACGCGAATTCGAACGCCGCTGCAATCAATGGGCGACCCTTGAGCTTGCCGCTCATGGCCACCAGCGCATCCTTTTCACCGAGCTTCTTGTGGGTGGCGGTGATCCGGTCACGGTACTTCTTGGAGTCGCGGAATTTCAGCGGGTCAGTTGGTTCAAGGCTCGGCCACAATTCCTGCGTGGATCCTTCATCCAGCAAGGCGTCCAGACGCGTGCGGGCACCGATGTAGTGATGGTGATCGCACTTGGGACACACCATCAGGTTGCGCTCGAGTTCCGGCTTGTACAGCACGGTGCCACACCCGCCACACTTCTCCCACACACCTTCGGGCACCGAGCCCTTGCCGGACGCAGACGTCTGCGGGCGGGCGCGCGGGTTCATGATTTTCTGCAACCAGTTCATATCGACCAACCTCAATCTGAAGACAGGAGCTACCGAACCTGGCAGCGGCCGTCAGCCGAAATCGTGTACACCCGCGCGTCGCCGCGCGATCCCGAACCAGGCAGGCAGCCCAGCAACACGCCGCCGCTCCCCGCCACTTTCAATGCGCGTCGAGCGCAGCGCGTATCGGCGCCAGAAACGCTTCGGCGCGCCCGGCTATCTCGGCAGCATCCTCTGCCCCCGCCAGCCGTTCCACCAGAGCGCTGCCAATCACCACCGCGTCGGCAAAACCTGCGATCGCTTTCGCGCTCGCGGCATCACGAATGCCGAATCCCACCGCCACCGGCACTTTCGCCCGGGCCCGGACATCCGCGACGCGCGCAGCGATATCGCCCGTACTCAAGTGACCCGCACCAGTGATACCTGCAAACGAAACATAGTACAGGAAACCCTGGGCTGAGCTGCACAACTGCGCCATACGCGCGGGTGCGGTGGTCGGCGCGGCAAGCAGGATCTGCTGCAACCCGGCGTCGCGTAGCGGCTGCAAAATGGCCGACTCCTCGAGCGGGCAATCAACCAGCAACACACCATCGACACCCGCTTGCGCGGCCTCTGAGGCGAAACGGGCGTAACCATGAACCTCCACCGGGTTCAGATAACCCATCAGCACGACTGGCGTGTCGGCATCGCGCTGGCGAAACTGCTCGACCCAGCCCAGTACGTCGGCCAGGCCGACGCCTTTCGCGATCGCCCGCTCACTGGCGTGCTGGATCACTGGACCGTCAGCCATCGGGTCGGAAAACGGCACGCCCAGCTCGATCGCATCAGCACCGGCGTCCACCAAGGCGTGCATCATGGCGACCATGAGTGCCGGCGACGGATCACCTGCGGTCACGAACGGGATCAAGCCGGTGCGACCGGCGGATTTCAACGCGGCGAAGCGGCGGTCGATGCGGCTCATGCGGCGAAGTCGGCGCGAAGGAGGAGGGCACCGAGGCGCATGACAGCTCGTTGCGCTGGCCGGGTCGATTTTTGAACGTGTGACAGCTGGTACCTTGCGCTCATTTTCCCATTCCTTTCCACTTGCCCCCGCCTCATACCTGGACGCCTTCACGCTCGGCGATGGTGTGCACATCCTTGTCACCGCGGCCAGACAGATTGCACAGCACGAGCCCGTCCTTCGGCAGCTCACGCGCCAGTTTGATCGCCTGCGCCACGGCGTGGCTGGATTCGAGGGCGGCAAGAATGCCTTCGGTGCGCGCCAGCAGGTGGAATGCCTGGATCGCCTCGTCATCGGTGACACCGACATAGTCCGCCCGACCGGCATCCTTCAGAAATGCGTGCTCAGGCCCCACACCGGGGTAATCGAGCCCCGCCGAGACCGAATGGGTCTCGGTGATCTGACCGTTGTCATCGCAAAGCACGTAGGTGCGATTGCCATGCAGCACGCCGGGGCGGCCCGCGGCCAGCGAAGCGGCGTGGTGGCCACTGGCAATACCCTCGCCCGCTGCCTCGGCACCCACGATGCGCACACCGGCATCATTGAGGAACGCGTGGAACAGGCCGATGGCATTCGAACCACCACCGACACAGGCCGTCAGCACGTCGGGCAGGCGGCCGTACTGCTCCAGCATCTGTGCGCGCGCTTCGCGCCCCACGATGGCGTTGAAGTCGCGCACCATCAGCGGATACGGATGCGGCCCCGCGACCGTGCCAATGATGTAATACGTGTCGGCGACGTTGGTGACCCAATCGCGCATCGCCTCGTTCAACGCATCCTTGAGCGTCCGCGAACCCGAAGTCACCGGCACCACCTCGGCACCCAGCAGCTTCATCCGGTAAACGTTGATCTTCTGCCGCTCGATATCGACCGCGCCCATGTAGACCACGCACTTCAGGCCCAGCCGCGCTGCCACCGTGGCGCTGGCCACACCGTGCTGCCCGGCCCCGGTCTCGGCGATGATGCGGGTTTTGCCCATGCTGCGCGCCACCAGGGCCTGACCCACGGTGTTGTTGATCTTGTGCGCGCCGGTGTGGTTCAGATCCTCACGCTTGAGCAGGATGCGCGCGCCACCGACATGCCGCGACAAGCGCTCGGCATGGTAGATCGGGCTAGGTCGGCCAACGTATTGCTTGAGGTCGCGGTCCAGCTCGGCGATGAACGCTGGATCTTCGCGCAAACGCAGATAGGCTTCGGTCAGCTGCGCCAACGGCGCCATCAGGGTCTCGGCGACGTAGCTGCCACCAAAGTCGCCGAAGCGGCCGTGCACGTCGGGGTAGGCGTTGTAATCCACAATCTTGCTCATCGGGTTGTTCGCTGGAATGTCGCACTGCGGCAAGCGATCATCTTAGCGGCAAGTTGGGCAGTCGCGTCACCATCGTGATCCTGACCAACTACCGAACGTGGTCAACCACGGGAAACGGACGGCGCGCGTCGCCGCCCCGACGCCAGCCGCGCTCTGACTACCGCTCACGCGCCATCAGGCGCGGGCTCGCCGTGCGCCGCTCGAACGGCGCCTATGAAATCCGCCAGCCGATCAGCATCCTTGATCCCCGGCGCCGACTCCACCCCGCTGGCCACGTCAACTGCCCAGGGTCGCACCGCGCGAATCGCCTCGATCACGTTGCCCGCGTGCAATCCGCCGGCCAGGATCAACGGTTGCGTCAAATGCCGCGGAACCACCGACCAGTCGAACCGCGTGCCGCTGCCGCCAACTGCTCCACGGCTGTGACCATCGAGCAGCAAGCCGGCCGCGTGCGGATAGTCAGCCAGGCGTGGCACCATCACCGCGCCCTCCCCCATCGCAATCGCCTTCAGGAACGGGCGGCCAAACTGTGCACACCACAGGTCGCTCTCCTGACCGTGGAATTGCAGCAAGTCCGGGTGCACCTGATCGAGCACCTGCTGGACCAGGTCCGCCGGGTCGTCCATGAACAGCGCCACCGTGGTCACGAACGGTGGCAGCTCCGCAACAATCTCGCGGGCCTGCCGCAGCGACACCTGGCGGGCACTGCGGCCGGTAAACACCAGTCCGACCGCATCGGCACCCAGGCGCGCTGCGAGGACTGCATCGGCGACCCGGGTCATGCCACAGCATTTGATCCGGGTCATTGGCTCACCTCGGGCGGCAAACCCCAATGCGCCTCGTAGCGAGGACCTACGAAGGTCAGGCCCGACGCTGGCGCGGTCGCCGCGGCGACCTGGCGGTTGCGGCCAGCCAGCAACTCGCCCATCCACGTCACCGGCTGCTCGCCGCGACCGATCACCAGCAGCGAACCGACAATGTTGCGCACCATGTGATGGAGGAACCCATTCGCCTCGATTTCCACCAATACCCGCTGCCCTTCGCGGCGCACACTGGCAGCCAGTACGGTGCGGCGCGGATGTGGCGCCTGGCAGGACAGCGCACGAAACGCCGTGAAATCGTGCTCACCGAGCAAGGCCTGGATGGCGGCGTTCATGCGCTGGGCATCCAACGGCAAGCGTTCCCAAGTGACAAAGCGCGCCTCGAGCGCAGCCCGCACTGGCCGATTGAGGATGCAATAGCTGTAGCGTCGACTGCGTGCCGAAAACCGCGCATGGAAGCTGTCCTGCACCGGTTGGGCCCACAACACGGCCACGCTGCGCGGCAGGTTCGAGCACGTTCCGAGGATCCAGCCGTGCATCTCGCGTTGCGCCGAGGTATCGAAGTGCACGACCTGACAAACCCCGTGGACGCCGGCGTCGGTGCGGCCCGCACAACTGACCTCGACCGGATGGTTGGCAACCCTGGACAGTGCCTGTTCCAGCACCCCTTGCACGCTGACGTCGCTTTTCAGACGTTGCCAGCCGTTGAAGTCCGTGCCGTCGTATTCGATGCCCAGAGCAATGCGCATAAACTGTTACGGGAATCCGCAAAAATCAAAGGTTAGCAGGCCGCAACGCAATCGGGCCGGCACAAGCCGG
>DATCMT010000033.1:0-224162 GCA_036563155.1 Rhodanobacter sp. | reverse complement strand
TTGCGCCTGCCGTACGGCAAGCGCACGGGGGTGGCGGCGGTGGATCGGCTGAATATCGTGGCGCACGACAAGTTTCAGGAAATCATCGACGAGGCGAATCGCGGCGACTCGCCAATCCGTCTGCAACGGCTGATTCTGGATGCCCCTGATGCCGATGAGCGCAAGACCAGCGTGCAGGTGACAGCGGGTTTGCAGGAGCGACTTGGGCTGGCCGAGCCTTCGATGCAGCCGGTGTCCGGCGCAGACGGCCGCCCCGCCGAGGCGATCACACCGGCCTTTGCCTCCGAGCCGGAGCGCAGGGTCGCGCGGATGGTGATGGACGTAATCGGTACCTATGAAGTCCGCAGCGCCGAGGTGCCCAGCAGTGGCGCATTGTTGAACGCGGACGTGCAACGCGACATCGCCGCGCAGGTAGCCGAACGCCTCAAGCCGATGCAGGCCTCACTGCTGGCAGAGGAGGATCTGGACGTGGCCGCGGTGGTCGCCAAAACCACTGAACTGCTGATCCAGCAGACCATTGATATACCGCGAATCGCCGTGGTGCCGACTGGTGAAGTCAGCACCGGAATTGATCACTTCGCGCTTGATCTCACTCAGCTGCATCTGCAACCCAGTGAACGCGAGATCGTGATCCAGAACCTGCGCACGAACAAACAGGAGACAATGCAGGCGGAGCAGGGCGTCCAAGAACGGCGCCCCGAGGATTACATCGTTCATGCCTTGGTGGACTATGACGATATCGACTACGTTGCCCATGCCGAGCTGTTGTATGACCTGGCTGGCCAGATGGTGAAGCACTTGTTGGGCTACCTGTCCGGGCCCGAAGCGCGCAACGTGCTCGATGGCAATCGCAAGCTGATTGCGCGCGAGATTCACGCACAGATGCAGGCGCATTTCTGGGAGCGCGCCACCGCGTACGAAGTGCAGGTCAGTCGCGGCTTTACCGAACTGCGCCCGTGCAACTACACGGTGACCGCCGGGCAACCGGCGCATCACTTTCGCGAAACGCTTTCTGAAGTCGGGCGGATCAAGCAGATATTGTTCGGCGGGTTCAGCCGATGCTTGTATCCGCTGCAGAAGTTCGATTCGGACACCGAACGGCGCTTCGCCGTGATCCTGGAGCGCGATGCGCTGAAGTGGTTCAAGCCGGCGAAGCGGCAGTTCCAGATCTATTACAAGCTGGGTACCGAACAGCCAGAATACGTACCCGACTTTGTGGCGGAAATGGACGACGCCAATTTCATGATTGAGACCAAGGCGCGCGACGATATGACGTCAACTGAAGTGACCGCCAAAGCCGAGGCGGCCTCGCGCTGGTGCCGACATGCTACGGAATATGCCACGCAATTGGGGTCCAAACCTTGGCGCTATCTGCTGATACCGCACGACGAAGTGAGTGAATCGAAGCGTTGGGAGGACTACCTGCGTTTTGAAGTAACGGATTGATCTGGCGCTGATCGGTGTTGAGGGCCATCAGTGGGTTGGGGAGGGTGAGGGATGGATTTTTTGCGATCGCCCCAAGGTGGTGTGCCCATGTTTGCCCTAATCAGGGTGGGTCCCCATTGGCTGTGATTTGTAACGCGAGGTTGTACAGGATGCGCAGATCCTGCGCGTCCAGCGTGTCGCCACCCAGTCCGCGGAAATGATTGCGGAACGCACGCACGGTGGCGGCGCGGTCATCCAACGGATAGCCGATCGCGGCCAGCGCCAGCCATGGGTCGAAGTCGACGGGAGGATCGATCAGGGCGCCCTGTGGCCACAGGCCGAAGCCCGCGTCAGCCAGTTGTTGCCACGGGAACAGCGGGCCGGGATCGTCCTTGCGCGCCGGGGCGAAGTCCTGGTGACCGACGATCTGCGTGCGCGGGATGCGCAGGCGCGTGGTGAGATCGCCCAGCAGGCGAATCAGGCTGTCGATCTGAGGCTGGGCGAACGGCGTGCTGCCGTCATTGTCCAGCTCGATGCCGATCGAGGCGGAGTTGATGTCGGTGATCGTGCCCCAGCGCCCGGGACCGCCATGCCACGCGCGCAACTGGTCGGACACCAGCTGGTAGATGTGGCCGTCGGCGCCCACCAGATAGTGGGCGCTGACCGGACCGCCGCGGTTGGCGGTGCGCAGGGTGTCGAGACTTTCCTGCACCGAATGCTGGTTGGTGTAGTGCAACACGATCAGCACCGGCCGGCGCATGTCGTGGTTTGGTGACGGCACCCAGGTGGCCAGCGGGTTGCGCGGCGGCAGCGCCGTGCAGGCGGCGACCAGCAGCACCAGTGACAGCAGGCCAAGGCGTCGAACCAACCCGAACGTGGTGGGCCGGTTACGCATGGGCAGCGGTCGCCTGCTGCGTCACGGCTGCAGGTAGGGTTGGGCGATCGCCAGCGCCGTGTGATACGGCTCCGGGTCATTGCGGTTGCTGAGCAGGATCACCGTGAGGTGTTGCTTCGGCCAGCGCACGATCACGTTGCGGAAACCGATGCTCTCGCCCGAGTGCCACACCGTGTCGCCGGTGATGCGCCACCCGTAGCCGTATCCCGCCTGGTACGGCTCGCCGGTGACCTGCACGTGGGCGCTGAAGGCCAGCTGGCGCGAGGCGTCGCTGAGCAGGCGGTTGTCGTACAGCGCCGCATCCCATTTGGCGAGGTCGTCGATGGATGAATAAATGCCGCCATCGCCGCGCGTTGCGCTGGTGACGCTCTGGTCGGTGCGCGTCCAGTTGCCCCGCAGCTCGCTGTAGCCGTAGGCACGGCGGTCCACTTCGGATCGGCCGCGCTCATACAGCAGGGTGTGATCCATGCCCAACGGCTGGAAGATCTGCTGCTGCAGGAACAGTGGCAGGCTCATGCCGGAGGCCCGTTCAACGACCAAGCCCAGCAGCACGTAGCCGGTATTGCTGTAGCGGTAGGCCGTGCCCGGCTCGAAATACGTACGGTCGCTGCCGGCCACCATGCGCAGCACGTCGCTGTCGCTGACTTGTCCGGTAGTGCCGGCGGGAATCAGGTCCTCGTAATCGATCAGGCCGCCGGTGTGCGTCAGCAACTGGCGCAAGGTGACCGCGGTGTTCGCCTCGGGCAGCGATGGCAGCCAGTAGCGGACCGAGTCGTCCAGGGTCAGCCGGCCGCTCTCGGCCAGCAACAGGATGGCGGCAGCAGTGAACTGCTTGCTGATCGACGCCAGTCGATAGTTGGTGTCCGTCCGGGTCTTGTCGCCGTCCTCCAGATTGGACAGGCCGTAAGTGCGGCGGATGACCGGCTTGCCATCCTTGAGCACCAGCAGCGCGGCGCCGGGTACATCACCGCTGTAGCGCTGCATCAGCGTGTCAATCGGATCGGCGGGCTTGGTGCCGGTGGCGCAACCGGCCAGCAGGGTGGCCAGGGCGAGGCTGGCGAAAAGTTTCTGCATGGCAGTTTCCCCTTGCGGTCATGCACGGTGCGTCATTGCACCGGTACGTCGTAGATCGTATTCGGTGCCGGCGCCCGTGACTGTGTGTAGTGCCACCATTCCAGCGGATAGTTGCGGAATCCTTCGTGCTGCATCGCATTGCGCAGCAAGTGGCGGTTTGCTTGCTGCTGGCGGGTGACGTCCGCTGTGTCGGTATGGGCACGTGGGTCGAAAAAATCGAAATCCGTGCCCATGTCCAGCGGCTGGCAGGGCCTGCCGTCGGTCGGGCACCGCATCAGCGTGAGGTCGATGGTCGCGCCGGCGCTGTGACCGGAGATGGGCGCGATGTAGTCACCCAGCAGCACCAACTTGGCCAGCGCCGGGTAGTGCCGCGCCTTGCTGCGCTGGTCATCGAGGTCGTGTGCCCAGCGCACAAAATGCGCTACCGCGCGGGCTGGGCGATAGCAATCCCAGATTTTCAGGCGCAATCCGCGTTCGCGCAGCGCGTGCTCAACCCGTGCCAGCGCCTCGGCGGTCGGCCGCAGCAGCAGGCATTTCGGCGCCAGGTAGCCGTCCACGGGCGTGCCGGTGAAATTGTCACTGCCCGCGTACTTGATGTCCTGCGCGATGTCCGGCACCAGCGCCCGGACGTCGATCAGACCGGCTTCGTCAGCCGTGCTTGCCGACGACAGGGTTGGCGGCGCTTGCGCCCGGGTGCTGGCGCTTCCCAGCATGACCAACAGCGCGAGCATGGCGAGCGGGCGGTTCATCCGGGGCAGCTTCCCACACGTTGGAAGTCGAGATCCTCGTAATCGGAACTGAAGTCGCCCAGTGGATCCAACTTGGCCATGCGCAAGGTGGCCGGGCGCCCGGCTTCGGCCGGGTGGAAATCCAGCCACGCGTCCAGATTGGCCGAGTCGTCCCAGTGGACCAGCAGGCGCTGGCCCAACCGCATGACCGTGCCGACCAGGCGTGGCGACTTGGCGGCGGCAAAGCGCAGGCTGCCGTCGCGCGGGCACACGCTGATGTCGCCAAACCACGGGTCGCGATAGCGCCCGCTCCAGTCGGCCAGCTCGCTCGGCGTGACGGGCCGCTGGCCCGCCGTGTCCGGCGCGGCCGCCGCCGCGGGTCGCTGTCGCGCCTGCTGCTCCAGCGCGTCGGCGTACCAGGCCACGCCGCGATGGTCGGCGGGCGCGGTGAATTGCTTCAGCAGGACTTCGCCCAACACGGTACGGGCGGTGGCGGCTTCGCCGTTGATCATGAATACGAAGCCGCTCTGGCGATCGGGCAACAGGGCCAGCATCGAGTACATGCCGTTGAGCGTACCGGTGTGCCACACGGTCCAGTGGCCGTCGACGTCGGCCATGCGCCAGCCGTAGCCATAGGCCATCACGTGGGTGTTGTCCCAGGCCCGCCGCTGGGCGGAAACGGGAATCAGCATGTGCGGCGCCTGCAGGATGTCGCGCTGCACGGGCGACAACCACTGCAGCTGCGCCGCGTCGGGTGCCAGCCAGTTGCGCGCCCACTTCAGCATGTCGGTGAGGTCGCAGCGGATACCGCCGGCGGCGGCCGAGGAAATCGCCGGGATCAGCGAATCGTCGGCACCCATCACCACGTTGCGCCCACCCACGCGGCGGTGGGGTTCGGCCACATTGCCCACCACGTCGCGGTTCCACTGGCCCACCTGACAGCGGTTCAGGCCCAGCGGCGCGAACACCTCGCGGCGCATCAGGGTTTCATACGAGGCACCGCCCGCCGCCGCGGCGACCTCGCCGGCCACGACGTACAGCAGGTTGTCGTACTGATACTGCGAGCGAAAGCTGTAGGCGGGCTTGATGTAGCGCAAGCCGTGGATGATGTCGGCGCGGCTGAAGTGGTTCGGTTCGGGCCACAGCATCAGGTCGCCACCGCCCAGCGGCAGGCCGCTGGAATGGGTGAGCAGATCGGCCACGCGCATGTTGTCAGTCACCCATGGATCATGCATGCGGAACTGCGGCAGGTAGCGGGTGACCGGATCGTCCCAGCGCAGCTTGCCCTGGTCGACCAGCCGTCCGAGCAGGGCGGTCGTCATCGCCTTGCTGTTGGAGGCGATCTTGAACAGGGTTTGCGGATTGATCTTCTGGCCGGAGCCGACCGTGGTTTCGCCCGCGGTGCGCACGTAGACGATCTTGCCATTTTCGATCACGCCGACGGCGATGCCGGGCAGGTGATAGCGCGCGATGGTGGCGTCGACGATCTTGTCGTAGGTGGGATTGGCGGTTTGCGCAGTGGCGGGTTGGGTGGAGAGCAGGAGCGTGAGAGCAAGAGCACCCCACCCCAATCCTCCCCTGCTTCGCAGGGGAGGGAGCACGGCGCGAGGCTCTTGCATCTGGCTGCTGTCCCGGCTGGCAGGGGCAGGTTGGGAGGGAGTAGCCGCGGCGTACGGTAGAGCCTCTGGCCGCGGTACGTCCCTGCACAGCCTCATCGGGGTTTCAGTGTTGCGCATGGCGTTCCACCTCGCGCCATACGCGCAGCAGGTTGCCGCCCCACAGTTTCGCGATGTCGGTATCACTGAAACCGCTCCTGCGCAGGGCCGCGGTGACATGGCGGGTTTCGCTGGCGTCCCGCCAGCCGTCGATGCCGCCGCCGCCGTCGAAGTCGGAGGCCAGCCCGACGTGATCGATGCCGGCGACCTCGACCATGTGCCGGATCTGCCCGATGTAGTCATCCAGGCTGGCCAGCGGGTAGCGCTTGTCGATTTCGGCCATGCCCGCTTCCATCTCCGGGCGATAATCATCGTTGTCGCTGTCGTATTCCTTTTCGCCGGCCTGTTTCGCCACGGCCTCCTGCAGCGCCTTTTCCGCTGCGGTGCGGGCCGGGTCGTGTTTGAGGAATTCCTTGTATGCCACCGCGTGAACCACGCCACCGTTGGCGGCGATGGCGCGCAAGAGGTCGTCAGGCAGATTGCGCGGGTGGTCGAGCATGGCGCGGGCGCCGGAGTGGGAGGCGATGATGGGTGCGCTTGAGGCTTTCAGCGCATCGCGAACGCAACGATCCGAGGCATGAGAGATATCGACCATCATGCCGAGCTGGTTGGCACGCTTGACCACCGCGCGGCCGAATGGGCTCATGCCCGTGTCCGCGACGCTGTTCATGGCCGGCTCGCCATGTTCGGTGTCGGGCTGGGAGCTGGTGCACAGGTCGTTGTTGCCGACGTGAACCAGGCCCACGTAGCGGGCACCGCGATCGAACGCCGCGTCGAGCCGGTGGATGTCGTGACCCAGCGAGTAGGCGTTCTCGATGCCGATCATGGCCGACAGCAGGCCCGCCTTGCGGTTGGCCAGCGCCTGCGCCGGTGTGGTCGCCAGGCGAATGCGGTCGGGGTATTGCATCAGCATGCGGCCGATGCCGTCGTACTTTTGTTCCGCCTGATTGACGGCCTTGGCGTAGCCGGCCGCATCCAGTGCGTGCTGCGGCACCCAAATCACGAAGAACGCCGCGTTCAACCCGCCACGTTCCAGCTTGTTCAGGTCGACCAGCAGGCGCGTGTCCTTGCCCACGTCGAAGCGGGGCTCGGCCATGTATTCGAACGGGATGTCCACGTGGGTATCGATGGTGATCGGCGGGTCTTGCGTGGCATCGGCCGGCAGGGCGGCGCCGATCGTCAGGGCTGCAAGGATGGCGAGGCGTGTCGTCGGATTCATGCTGCTTCCCAGTTCCGTGCCGGCTGTTCGCCGGCAATCATCTGCTCGAAATTCTGGCGGCGGCGGATCACTGCGTAGCGTCCATTGCTCAACAGTACCTCGGCTGCCAGCGGCCGCGAGTTGTAGGTGGACGCCATGGACGCACCGTACGCGCCGGTGGCCTTGATCAGCAACAGGTCGCCGGCCACGCATTCGGGGATCAAACGATTGCGGGCAAAGGTGTCGCCGGTCTCGCACACCGGGCCGACGATGTCGTAGGCCACCATGGGCCGCGACTCGTCCACCACCGGCACGATGTCGTGCCAGGCGTCGTACAGGCTGGGCCGCTGCAGGTCGTTCATGGCGGCGTCGAGCACCAGGAATTGCCGTTCGCTGCCGCGCTTGATCCGGATCACCCGGGTCAGCAGCACGCCGGCTTCGGCGACCAGATGCCGGCCCGGCTCGAACAGCAAGCGACCCCGGTAGCCCGCCAGCGCCTCGAGAACCGTCGCGACATAGTCGGCCACCGCGACCCGGTGGTCTTCGCCGGCGCGATAGCACACGCCCAGTCCGCCGCCGACGTCGATGCTGGCGATCGGGTGTCCGGCCTGCTCCAGCTCGCGCCAGAACGCGGCAACCCGTTGCAGGGCGAGGCGGAACGGGTCGAGGCTCAAGATCTGCGAGCCGATGTGGACATGCAGGCCATCCAGCCGTACGTGGGACAGCCGCTTGCGTTCGGCGAACCACAAGCGTGCTTCGTCGATGCTGACGCCGAACTTGTTTTCCGATTTGCCGGTGGAGATCTTGGCGTGGGTATGCGCGTCCACGTCCGGGTTGATGCGCACGGAAGCCGCTGCCGTCACGCTCTGTGCGCAAGCCAGCCGTTGCAGGGTTTGCAGCTCGTCGTGCGACTCCACGTTGAAGCGATGGATGCCGACCGACAGCGCGCCGGCGATCTCATCGGCACTCTTGCCGACGCCGGAAAACACGATGCGTTGTGCGGGAATGCCTGCGCGCAATGCGCGCTGCAGTTCGCCGACGGAGACGATGTCCGCACCGATGCCGGCGTTGGCCATCAGTTGCAGGATGGCGAGGTTGGAGTTTGCCTTGACGGCGTAGCAGATCATCGCATCGCGACCAGCAAGAGCGCTTTGGAGTTCAGTGATGCGCTGGCGCATGAGGCGTGTTGAATACGCATGCAATGGCGTGCCCTCACGCTGCGCAAGGGTCTTCAAATCAACGCCCTCAAACGCCCCCTCAACGATGGAAACCTGATGTTCCGGCATGTTGTTTCCAAAAAAACGGCGGCCCAACCAGCGGGCCGCCCTGCGGAGTAAAGTCCGATCAGAAGGTGTAAGTCACGACCAACTGCATGTAGCGCGGCGACTGCCAAGCGGTGCCCTGTCCGAAGTACGGCATCTTGTTGCCCGGCGTGCTTTCGTGACGGGAGTGCACGTTCACCGTGGTCTGCCGGTCGAACAGGTTGTACACGGAGAAGCGAGCCTTCAGGTCGATACCCGTCACCGGCAGCGTCCAGGTCACGTTCGCACCCATGTTCCAATACCACGGCATGCGGCCGAATGCGCCCCGGGGGCTGTAGACGAGCTCGCGCGTACTCCAGTCGGAACAATCGTTGGTGGCCGAGTTCGTGCACAACCAGCCCGAGCCGCCGCCGCTGTATTCGCCGGGGCCACCTGCGCTGCGCCGATCATTGGGCCAGACCACACCGAAGGCCGTGATCGGTCCACCGGAGTGCGCGAACAGAGTCGATCCGAAGCTCCACATGTCGTTGAGCTTGTAGCTGCCGTGCAATTTGATCTGGTGGCGATAGTCGTTGAACGTCGGACCGTAACGCTCGTTCACCGCCGGATGGTCGTAGTACTGCACCAGGTTGGTGTCGGCGTAACCGGTGTCGGAATTCACCGGGCCTTCCATGTTGCCTTCGCTCTTGGACCAGATGTAGCTGGCATTGAACGCCCAGTTGCCATCCCACGCGCGATCAAGCTGGAATTCGACCGCCTTGTAGGTACGCCGTGGCTTCTTGTAGCCCATGATGGCGCCACTGCCGAGGGCCTTGTAACCGTCCTTGGAACTGTCGAAGCTGATCCAGTCGTTGGTGGTCGGGCACCACAAGGTCGCCTTGTCGCCCGGGTTGAGGATGGGCCAGTCGCCGGAATACCAGGGGCATCCTTCCACATGGTTGATGCGCACGTCTTCGACCGTGCGGGTCATCTTGCGGTAGGTGGCGTTCACGCCATACGACCACGTCTGGTTGATGGCCTGCTGGAATCCCAGGATGAATTCGTCCTGGAATACCTGCTTCAGGTCGCGGTCGACCGCTGTGCGGACATCGTCGGGTGCGGGCACGTTGCCGTTGGTGTTGACCGGGCCCAGTTGTGCGCCGAGGTCGGGGAACAGGTAGGTGCCGCCCGTGACCGGATCAACCTTCTGGCTCCAGCCATTGAGCACGTAGTAAGTGTGCTCATCGGTGGAGCCGCCGCCGAAATAATCGGTGAGCTTGTTGGTCAACGGGATGTAGTAGCGCCCCGCATTGCCGAACAACTTGGTGGTGCCGTCGCCTTTCATGTCCCAGCTGAAGCCCAGGCGCGGAGAAATCATGTCGCTGAAGTCGGCCTTGGCGAAGGTTGCTCCAGAGGCCAGCTTGTTGTGGAACTTGTCGGCGCGTACACCAAGATTGAGCAGGAGCGTGTTGGTGATCCTCCAGTTGTCTTCCACGTAGAACGCCTGCGCCTTGGTGCTGACCGGCGCACCCGTGACGTAATAGCGTGCGTCGACGATGGCGGTAACGCCGCTGGGAATCACTGCGTCGTTGGGCAGCTTGCCACCGGGCGTGGCGGCCTGGGCCTGGTAGCTCACGCCGTCGCCGGGATACACCACTGAACTGTTGGAATCCATCACTTCCTGGTCGAGGCCGAAGCGAAACAGGTGTTCGTTCAGGGTCCACTCGAAGTCCAGGCGCGTCGCCGTGCGTTTGTCGAATCGGCTGCTGACGCTGCGGTTGGTGGGATGGCAGCCCTCTTGCATCGTTGCCGGCCCGAATGCGGCGGTATAACTGCCCGAGCGGGTGACGATGCTGCAATCGGCGTTTGACGGACTGCCGCTGGTGACGCTGCGTTTGTTCACGCCATACATGGCCTTGGCGACGAAATCCTGGCCGAACCGGCCGGTATAGGTGAGCGAACCGTTGTCGCCGCCGGAACCGGCTGTGCCTACACCCTTCTTGTTGCCGAACTTGGCGGTGTCCCAGTCGTAGTTGTAATTGCTGGTGGACGAGTCAGCCTTGTCGGAGAACGCCAGCAACTCCAGCAGGTGGTTGTCGTTGATATGCCAATCGATCTTGGCACCCCAGAAATCATTCTTGCTGGTGGTTTTCCAGGCTTGCGATGTATCGATGTCCTGCGGCCGGGCGTCGCGCCGCTCATACATGCCGAAGAAGAACAGCTTGTCTTTCACCAGGGCGCCGGACGCCCACACGTTGGCCTTGTAGAAGGGGCTCTCGTCGCGACTGGTGCGGTCCCGCTCGTCGATGGTGCCGTCGGAATGGAAGTGGTCTTTTTTCGGCGCCGCCCATGCGGACGGTTCCATCGTCACTTCCGCGCCGGCGTGGAAGTCGTTGCCGCCGGAGCGCGTGACGGCGTTGATCACGCCACCTGTGCTGCGACCGAACTCGGCCGAATAGCCGCCGGTCTTGACCTGGAATTCCTGGAAAAATGCGAACGGCACCGAAGAGAAACCTTGGCGACGATACGGGTCGGTGACGTCCAGGCCATTGATGTAGACGACGTTCTCGGCCACCGATGAGCCGCCGAAGGTGAGCCCGCCGAAGGTGGCGCCCGAGGCCACCACGCCCGGTGCCAGCAGGGCGACCGCCCCGAGACTCTGATCCACCGGCAAGCGTGCCAGTTCCTGGCGGGTTATGTTGGTGGCGGATTCGGTGGAAAAGACATCCACGCGGTTGATCACCTGCGAACCCACGACATTGACCATGCCCAGATTGACCACGTCGCCGCTGCTGCCCAGATTGACCGACGTGGTGCCGCCCAGGGCCACGGCGACCGAAACCGGCGAACCGATGGCTTGGCCGTCGCGGGATACTTGCAGGTCGTAATTACCCACCGGCAGCTGGCTGACCCGATAAGTACCGTCAGCGTTGACCGTGATGGAGCGCGCCTGACCGGTGGCGGTATTGGTAACCGTAATCTGGGCGCCTGCGTCGGCACGTCCCGCCACCGCACCGGTGACAGCCTGGGCCAGTGTGGGGCCCGCAGCCATGCTCGACAGGCCGAAGCCCAGCGCCATGCAGAGTATGTTCCTGCGCAAATTGCGACTGTTGCTCATCTCTCGATCTCCCCCATCGACCCTGTCGATATCGTGTATGAAAGCTGCTGGTTACCGGTGGTTGCGTCCGTGCGCTGACGGCAGAATCTGCCAATTGAAGTCGTAGTCGGTCTGGTCGAAGTAGACATTGCCCCCGCGCCATTCGGCTTCGCCGCGCTGGGAATCCACATCGTCGGAACGAAAGTGCTGTTTGGACGGCTCAAAGGCGCGTCCGTAGTCGCTGTTGAACGCAAGGCGATAGGCGTCCAGACCGCCGAGGTAGAACCACTCCAGCGCTGCGTCGTCGCCGGCTTGCGGCTGCAGCCGGCCGGTGGTGACATCCATCGGCACCCAGCCGTACGGCGCCAGATACAGGTAGGCCCAGTCGTGGATATTGCTGTAGCCGCTGCCGTCGTCGGAGAACACCATGCCCGACTGCCAGCGCGTGGGAATGCCATTGAGCCGCAACAGGGTCATCAGCAGCAGGGTCTGCTGGCCGCAGTCGGCGTGGCCGGCGTGCAGCGCGTAGTCGCTGATGTTGGAAATGGTGGAGTACTCGCGCGCCCCGGCCCATGGAATGCGGTCGACCGCCGCAAACAGTTTCTGTGCGATGCGGTACGGGTTCTTCTCGTCGCCGACGGCCTCGTGCGAGAACTGGCGGATCGCATCGGTGAACTGGATGTGCGGCGCGCGTTCGGCCACGAAGGGCGCGAGTTCCGCACTGATCGCTGGCGCGATGACCTTGGCCGGATCGATGGCGTGGTATTGCGCCAGGACGGTCAGCTCGTAGGTGACCGAGAACACAGTTTTCAGCCCCGCCACGGCGGGCTGTTCCAGGTACACCGTGCGCTGCGGCGCGGCGCTCGAGGCGATCCGGTGCGTGGCCGGCACGCTGGCGATGTAGCGGATGTCTTCCTGCTGGCCCGGTAGCTCGCGCGGGTAAGGGATCCAGGCGCGCACGGTCTCGCCCGCGGGCACCGCGTCGGCGTCGACGGTCAAGGTCTGGGTCATGCGCAGGCGTCGTGGCAACACGCTGCTGCGGCGCGTTTCGGTGGCAGCGCGGTAGACCGCGCGCTGGTGCTCGTTGAGCGCCTCCATCGGGCCGTCGGTGATGGGCGTCTGCACCGCGCGTCGAGCCAGCGCTTCGGTGCTGAGGCGGAACAGGTTGGCCGGCGCGCGCTTGAAATACAGCGTGTTGCCGTCGATCACCTGGTGCTCCAGCAGACCGGCGGCATTCCATTGTGCGAATTCCGCGTCGGACAGATCCGGAATCTGCCGGCGCAGGCGCGCCTTGACGTCGTCGGCGCTGAGTGTGAAATCGAGCAGGATGCGGCGCATGCGCTCGCGCTGGAATTCCAGTGCGCGGCGCCCGTTGTCATCCAGGCCCGGTTGCCCCAGCGCCGCGGTGATCGCCGCCTGCGCGCTGTTGAAGTGCCCGGCGTCGATCTGGGCGATGATGGACGCGGCAGGGTCGGGCGAACTACTGGCGGCAAGCGGCATCGAGACGGGCAGGAGCAACGCCAGCAGCCACGCGGCAAGCCACCGCGCAGCCGCCTGGCGGCGTATTTTGGGTGCGACCGGTGGCAACGTATCCATCGACAAGCGTCCCGCAACGAATCCCCGTAGACCGCTGTGTAACACGCTTGCAAATCCCGGTCAATAATTTATGCTTCAGTCGAACTTTACAGGAATCACCTATTCCTTGAGTCCATGGGGCCGCCCTGGTTCCAGGTGTCCGCAGCGATCCACGAGGGGATGCATGTGATCCAAACGGTCTGGCCCTACCTGGCGTTGATGTTGCTGGCCGCCGGGTTGTTTCCGGCGCTGGAACGCCGTTTCGGCTGGAAGCTGTTTTCGGTGCTGCCGCCGATCGTGTTGACCTACCTGCTGGTCACCGCGTTGGCAGTCACCGGCCTGTGGCAGGTCAATGCGTCGATCAAGGCGGCCCAGTCGATGCTGGTGGCGCAGGCCGTGCCGGCGCTGCTGTTCCTGCTGATGATCAACTGCGATCTGCGGGCGATCTGGCGGTTGGGTCCACGCGTGCTGGGCGTCTTTGTCTGCACCACGATCAGCCTGTTCGTGGCCTTCATCGGCACCTATGTGCTGTATCGGCATTGGTTGTCCGGGAATGACTGGCAGCCGCTGGCCGCGCTGGCCGGCAGCTGGGTGGGTGGCAGCGCCAACATGATTGCGGTGAAGCAGGCGATCGGCATGTCCGATGCGTACCTGGCGATGTCGCTGCTGACCGATGCGCTGGGTTATTCGATGTGGGTGGTGGTGCTGTTCTCGGTGGCCCGGCTGGCACCGGCGTTCAATCGCTGGACCCGCGCGCGCTCGAGTGCCGACATTCCGCTGGTTCCGGCGAAGACGACTGCGCCAATCACCTACGACAGCGTGTTGTTGTGGCTGGGCATGGCACTGGCCGTGGCGGCTCTTTCGGGCTGGCTGGCCGGATGGTTGCCGGTTTCCGGCGTGCTCGGCGCCACCACCTGGACGATCCTGTTGGCCACCGCTTTCGGCTTGTTGGTGGCGCATACCCCGCTGGCCGGATTCCCCGGTGCCGACAGGATTTCCAGCGCCATGCTGATTGTGGTGGTGGCGATACTTGCGTCGCAGAGCAATTTCCACGGCATCGCCGCGGCGCCGTTGTATCTGCTGTGCGGTGTTACCGTCATCGCGATCCACGCCGCCGTGCTGATCGGTTTCGCCAAGCTGTTCCGCTTCGACCTCTTTTTGTGCGGGATTTCCTCGTTGGCACATATTGGCGGCGTGGCGGCCACGCCGATCCTGGCGGCCAGCTACTCGGCGGCGCTGGTGCCGGTGGGTATCCTGCTGGCACTGCTCGGCTACATCGTGGGCACTGGCTTCGGGTTGCTGGTGGCGTCGATCCTGTCGACGCTGGCGGCACCTTGATGCGGCACTGACAAAGGACCATGACGATGCGACTTTCCCTGCTTGTTGCCACGGCGTTCGCGCTGGCCCTTACCGGCGTACCGTCGCAGGCGCGTGATGCGAACGACGCGCTGACCGTACCGCCCTCGGGCGTGCTTGGCGTGGGCGAGGCGCAATTGAGTGCGGCGTTCTGGGTCGGGCGTCTGGCCCATCCCGACCAGGTGGTGCTTGGGCGTCCGGCGATCGAGGCGCAGAACGCCAGGTTGTTCAAGCTCGACCGCTCGATGCACGACCTGCACGCCGTGCCGTCCAAGCTGAGCCGCGAGCTGATTGCCGGCTGGATCGGCGAGCTGTCGCAACGACCGCAGCGCCCGCTGTTCGACATCGACGGCAAGCCGGTGTCCGCCGCCACGCTCGACGCGCTGGTGGCGGATCTGGCACTTGCCGCGATTCCCGCGCAGCAGGACACACGCTACGGCCTGATCACGCAGCGCGCCGCGCTGCGCACCTTTCCCACCGCCTTGCGCGTGTTCAGCGAAAAGGGCGAGACCGACATCGACCGCTTCCAGGAGACCGCCGAGTTTCCCGGCACGCCGGTGGTGGTTGCCCATGTCAGCGCCGACGGTCGCTGGTTGTTCGTGATCAGCCCGCGCTATGCCGCGTGGACCGAGGCTGAAAACGTGGCTGTGGGCAGTGCCGCGCAGGTGTTCGGCTATGCGGACAAGGCGCCCTACCGGGTAGTCACCGGCGCCGTCGAGCGCACCGTGTACACCCGTGAGCAGCCCGCGGTATCGCAATTGCCGCTGGACATGGGCACGCGCGTACCGCTGTTGACGGCGCTGCCGGCCGACCAGCCGGTCAATGGCCAGTCGCCCTACACCTCGCACGTGATCGAGTTGCCGCTGCGCCAGGCTGATGGCTCGCTGGCGTTCACCCCGGCGCTGCTGCAGAAGAACACCGACACCGCGGCCGACTACCTGCCACTGACCCGCGCCAACATCATTCGCCAGGCGTTCAAGTTCCTCGGCGAGCGTTACGGCTGGGGACACGCCTACGACGGTCGCGACTGCAGCGGCTTTGTCTCCGAGGTCTACCACAGCATGGGCGTGCAGATGCCTCGAAACACCAGCCGGCAGGCAATCAGCCCCGCGCTGGAGCACCGCCTGTTCACCGACAAGGATAGCCGTGAGGACCGGATCAAGGCGGCTCGCGCGCTGCAGGTGGGCGACCTGGTCTACATCCCCGGGCACGTGATGATGGTCATCGGCGAGTGGCACGGGCAGCCTTACGTCATCCACGACGTGAACGGCATGCGCTATCGCAAGGCCGACGGCAGCCGGGCGCAGATCAAACTCAACGCGGTATCGGTCACGCCGCTGCTGCCGCTGCTGTTCAACGACAAGCAGACTTACGTCGACCGCATGACCAGCATCGTACGCATCCGGCCTTGAGCCGGTACGCGACCAGCACAAACAGGATCAGGATTCCATGAAGGTTTGCCCATGAAGATCACCGACATCCAGTTCGGCATGTTGCGGGTGCCACTGAAAACACCGTTCAAGACCGCGCTGCGCACGGTCAACACGGTGGAGGACATCGTGGTGATGCTGCATACCGACACGGGCCAGGTCGGCTATGGCGAGGCGCCGGCCACGGCGGTGATCACCGGCGACACCCATGGTTCGATCATCGACGCAATCCGTCACTACATTTCACCGCGGCTGATCGGGCAGGACGTTGCCGACCTGAACCACATCACCCAGCTGATCCAGTCCTCGATGGAGAAAAACACCAGCGCCAAGGCGGCGGTGGAGATCGCGGTCTACGACCTGTGGGGGCAGCTCTATGGCGCGCCGCTGTACAAGTTGCTGGGCGGCGGCGATCCACGGATCACCACCGACATCACGATCAGCGTCGATTACATCGACAAGATGGTGGCCGACTCCGTGTCGGCGGTGGAGCGGGGCTTTGAGTCGCTGAAGATCAAGGTGGGCAAGGATATCGGTGTCGACATCGATCGGGTCAAGGCAATCTACGCGGCGGTCGAGGGGCGCGCGCTGCTGCGTCTGGATGCCAACCAGGGCTGGACCGCGAAGCAGGCGGTTTATGCGCTGCAGACGCTGGAAGAGGCGGGCATCAAGCTGGAGTTGATCGAGCAGCCGGTGAAGGCGCGCGACCTGGCGGGCATGCGCTACGTCACCGAGCGCGTCCACACGCCGGTGATGGCGGACGAGAGCGTGTTCGGCCCGATGGAAGTGATCGAACTGATTCGCCTGCGCGCTGCCGACATCATCAACATCAAGCTGATGAAGACCGGCGGCATCTCCAACGCGGTCCGGATCGCCGACATCGCGGGCATGCATGGCATCGAATGCATGATTGGCTGCATGTTGGAGACCAGCATCAGCGTGGCGGCCGCCGTGCACGTGGCAGTGGCCAAGTCGGCCGTGATCACCAAGGTTGACCTGGACGGACCTTCGCTGTGCCAGTTCAATCCGGTCGACGGTGGGGTAATCTTCAACGAATCGGAGATCTCGGTGACCGATGCGCCGGGATTGGGGATCCGCGAGATCCGGGGATTGGAGAGGATCGAAGCCTGATGTCGCCACTGGTCAAAATCCGCTCTGAGCGTGACCAGATGTCGGCGGTGGAGCGGCGCATCGCGGACTTCATCCTGGAGAACGCGCAGCTGCTGCGCGACTACTCCTCGCAGCAACTGGCCAACGCGCTGGGGATCAGCCAGTCCAGCGTGGTCAAGTTCACCCAGAAGCTGGGCTTCAAGGGCTATCCGGACCTCAAGTATTCGGTGGGCGAGGCGATTGCCCGGGCCGACAATGGCGATGCGCCCGAGGTCGCCGCCGCCCATGACGGCGAGGGCCAGGGCTCCGTCGCCAGTCAGCTGTGGCGCCGCAAGACCGAGGCGGAAGAAGCCACCCAGTTGATCAATCCGCCCCAGACGCTGCAGGCAGTGGCTGCTGCGATCGGGCAGGCCGGCCGCGCCGGCAAGGTGTTCATCATTGGCCTGGGCGAGGATGACATTTACGCCCGGGGCTTCGCCCTGAAGCTGTCCCTGCTGGGCATTCTCACGGTGCACAATTTCGATACCGCGCGGATGACCGCGAATGTCTCGGCGGCCAGCGCCGGCGACGTGCTGCTGGTGTTTTCAGAGCATGGCAATCACCCGGCGCTGTGCAAGATCGCCCGCTATTTCCGCGAGCGCCGCGGCCAGGTGATCACGGTGACGCGCCATACCGCCAATCCGCTGCGCACCCTGGCCGATACCGCCCTGGTGGTGTCGGCGCATGACGAGCTGCCATACATCCAGCCGGTGCTGTACCAGTCAGCATTGCAACACCTGCTCGACGGGGTGTTCGTGCAATTGTGTGAAGGTGACGACGAGCGCCGCGCCCTGCTGATGGGCAACCTGGATCGCATTCAGCTGATGCTTGAGCCTTGACCGTGGCGTGATTATCCGCGCCGCGTGACGACAGCCTGCCAACGGAACTTCCATGACTGCAAGACGCCACGCCCTCGCCCTGCTGACCGGTGCATTCACGATGGTCGGCATCGTGCATGCCGGTGCCGCGTCATTGCCCTGGCAGGATGCCCGGCAGCTGGTGCTGGTCACTACGGCGGACTGGAACACCGATCACGGTCAATTGCGTACGTATGCGCGCGACGGCGACGGTTGGCGCCAGGTGCAGCCGACCGCGCCGGTGACGATCGGCCGGAACGGCGCCGGCTGGGGCCTGGGTCTCAACCCGCCGCAAACCGGCGGGCCGGTCAAGCGCGAAGGTGACAATCGCAGTCCGGCCGGCGTGTTCCGCATCGGCGAAGCGTTTGGTTATGCGGCGCACGGAGCGACTGCGCTGCCGTATCGGGCGCTGTCAGTCTCCGACTGGTGCGTCGACGTCAGCGGCGCGGCGCACTACAACCGCATCGTCGATGCACATGTCGTTGGCGCGGATGCCGTGCAGGGCTCCACCGAGCCGATGCGACGTGACCTGCACGCCAACGGTGACCAGCGCTATCGGCTTGGCTTCGTGATCGAACACAATCAGCAGGCGGCGCCAGCCGGCGGCAGCTGCATCTTCGCGCACTTGTGGAAGTCGCCCACCGATCCCACCGCCGGCTGCACCGCGATGGCCTCGGCGACCATGGATGCGCTGCTGGCGTGGCTGAAGCCGCAGGAGCACCCCGTGTTCGTGCTGTTGCCGCGGGCCGAATACCAACGGCTGCAGGCGGCGTGGCATCTGCCGGCAATTGCCGACGGGAGTGCCGTCCCGTGAGTGCCACCTCGCGTGTATTGACTGGCCTGGCCGCGGGCGCGCTGATCGGCCTGCTGCTGGCCGCATGGAATGAGCCGGTGGCGCTGCAGGTGGCGAACGCGGTGCAACCGATCGGCCGCTTGTGGCTCAACGCGCTGCAGATGACGGTGGTGCCGCTGGTGCTGTCGCTGGTGGTGGTCGGCGTGAATACCGCGGCCGACGCGGCAGCCTCCGGTCGCATCGCGCGACGCGCCATCGTGGTGTTCCTGGTGATCCTGACCGGCGGCGCGTTGTTCGCCGCGTTGGCCGCGCCGTTGGTGTTTGCCCTGTTCCCGCACAATCCGGCCCTGATGGTGGCGCTGGATCACGCCAGCATGCCGGCCGCCCTGCAGGGTACGCCGGTCAGCTGGGTCGACACGCTGGTGGCGATCGTACCCAGCAATGCCGTCATGGCGGCGGCGCAAAGCGCGATGCTGCCGCTGGTGGTGTTCGCCCTGTTTCTGGGCTTTGCACTGACCCGGCTCGCGCCGGAGCGGCGCGCGCTGTTGATGGAATTTTTCCAGGCCATCGCGGACGCGATGATCGTGGTCGTGCGCTGGGTGCTGTGGGTGGCGCCGCTGGGTGTGTTCGCCTTGATCCTGTCGGTCTGCGCCCGTTCGGGCCTGGGCATGCTCAGCGCGCTGGGCGTGTACGTGCTGGTGGAGTGCCTGCTGTACCTGGCGGTCACCGTGATGATGGTGCCGGTGGCACTCATCTTCGGTGGCGAGCGCTTGCGTCGCTTCCTGCCGGGGCTGGTGCCGGCCCAGGTGGTGGCGATCAGTACGCAGTCCTCGCTGGCGGCGCTGCCCGCGATGCTGGAAAGTGCCGACCGCCGGCTCGGCTATCCGAAACAGGTTGCCGCGCTGGTGCTGCCGATGGCGGTGAGCCTGTTTCGCCTGACCAGTCCGGTGCAATACATCACCTCGGCGGTGTTCATCGCGTGGGCCTACGGCATCGACCTGTCGACCGCGCAGCTGCTGGCGGGCGCGATGCTGGCCGTGGTCATCAGCCTGGGCTCGGTGGGCCTGCCCGGCCAGGTCACCTTCGTCGCCACCAACTTGCCGGTCGCGCAGGCGATGGGCCTGCCGATCAGTCCGCTGGGCCTGATGCTGGCGGTGGACACCATCCCCGACGCGCTGGCCACGCTGGGCAATGTCACCGCCGACCTCACCGCCACCAGCGTGGTGGCGAAGCAGACGCGGCGCGACCACGCGTGATCGCGCGCGGCCCCGCGGGTGCGCCCGGGCACGGAAGCGCACGGCTATAATGCGGTGTCCGGCGCGTCGCGCCGTCATGTCCGCAAGGCGCGCCATGCTGCTGATGATCGACAACTACGACAGCTTCACCTACAACCTCGTGCAGTACCTGGGGGAGCTGGGGCAGACGGTCAAGGTGGTGCGCAACGATGCGCTGGATGTGGCCGCAATCCGTGCGCTCGGTCCCTCCCACATCATGATTTCGCCCGGACCGGGTACGCCGGATGATTCGGGGGTGTCGCTGGATGTGCTGCGCGAGCTGGCTGGCGAGATCCCGGTGTTTGGTGTGTGCCTGGGCCACCAGGCCATCGGCCAGGTGTTTGGCGGCAAGGTGGTCCGCGCGCGGCAGATCATGCATGGCAAGACTTCGCCGGTGATCCATCGCGGGCAGGGCGTGTTCGCCGGCCTGCCCAGTCCGTTCGAGGCCACCCGCTACCACTCGCTGGTGGTGGAGCAGTCCTCGCTGCCGGAGTGTCTGGAAGTGACCGCGTGGACGGAGAACCCCGATGGCTCGATCGACGAGATCATGGGGCTTCGCCACCGCACGCTGGCGGTCGAGGGCGTGCAGTTCCACCCCGAGTCGATCCTGACCCGGCATGGCTACGACCTGTTGCGCAATTTCCTGCAGCAGCCATTGCGGGCGGCCGCATGAACGGCGGTGGGCGCGGCATCGTCATCACGCCCCATGAGGCACTGCAGCGCACGATCGAGCACCGCGAGATTTTCCACGACGAAATGATTTCGTTGATGCGCCAGATCATGAACGGCGAAGTGAGCCCGCTGATGACTGCCGCGATCATCACGGGCCTGCGTGTGAAGAAGGAAACGGTCGGCGAGATCACCGGCGCGGCGCGGGTGATGCGCGAGCTGTCGGCGAAGGTGGAGGCCGCACCGCATCCGCATTTCCTCGACATCGTGGGTACCGGCGGCGACGGCGCGTCGAGTTTCAATATCTCCACCACCGCGATGTTCGTGGCCGCCGCGGCTGGCGCGCGGGTGGCCAAGCATGGCGGGCGCAGCGTGTCGTCGAAGTCCGGCAGCGCCGACGTGCTGGAGGCACTGGGTGCGGCCATTGCGCTGTCCCCCGCACAAGTTGCCGCTTGCATGGCGGAAACCGACATCGGCTTCATGTTTGCCCCGAATCATCATCCGGCGATGAAGGTCGTGGCACCGGTGCGCAAGGAAATGGGCGTGCGCACGCTGTTCAACATCCTGGGTCCGCTGACCAACCCGGCCGGCGCGCAAAACATCCTGATGGGCGTGTTCCATCCCGACCTGGTCGGTATCCAGGTGCGGGTGCTGCAGCAGCTTGGCGCACGCCACGCGCTGGTGGTCTGGGGCCGCGACGGACTGGACGAGATCTCACTGGGCGCGGCAACCCTGGTGGGCGAGCTGCGCGACGGCGTGGTCCGCGAGTACGAGATCGAGCCGGAGGATTTTGGCCTGACGATGGCGTCCAGCCGAAACTTGCGGGTGGACGACGCGGTCGAGTCGAAGTCCATGTTGCTGGACGTGTTGCAGGGCCATCCCGGCGTGCCGCACGACATCGTGTGTCTCAACGCCGGTGCGGCGCTGTACGCGGCCGACGTGGCTGCCTCGATCGGCGCGGGTATCGAGCTGGCGCGTGCGGCCATTGCCAGTGGCGCCGCGCTGGCCAGGATGCAGGCCTTCGTGGCAACGACCCGGCGGCTTGCCAATCCGGACTGAGCCATGCATCGTGTGTACACCCATGACAGCCGGCGAGCCGGTGCCGTTGTCGCGCAGCGGACGCGTCCCCAACCGATCAGTGAGATGCCATGACTGACATCCTCAATCGCATTCTCGCGCGCAAGGTGGAAGAGGTTGCCGAACGCCGCGCGCGCGTGCCCGAAGCCGAACTGATTGCCCGCATCGCGGATCTGCCGGACACCCGGGGCTTTGCCGCCGCCATCGAAGCGAAGATCGATGCCGATCTGCCGGCGGTCATCGCCGAGGTGAAACGGGCCAGTCCCAGCAAGGGGCTGATCCGGTCCAACTTTGATCCCGCCGCGATTGCGAAGAGTTACGAGCGTGCCGGCGCAGCCTGTCTGTCGGTACTGACCGACAGTGACTTCTTCCAGGGCAGCGAAGCGTTCCTGCAGCAGGCCCGCGAGGCGTGCTCGTTGCCGGTGCTGCGCAAGGATTTCATCATCGATCCCTACCAGGTCCACGAGGCGCGCGCGATCGGCGCTGATTGCGTCCTGTTGATCGTCTCGGCGCTTGACGACGATGTCTTGCTGCAATTGTCCCTGCTGGCCGCCGAGCTCGACCTCGATGTGTTGTGCGAGGTGCATGACGAGGAAGAGCTGGAGCGTGCGCTCGCGCTGCCGGTGCCGTTGATCGGGGTCAATAACCGCAACTTGCGCAATTTCGAAACGTCGCTGGAAACCTCGCTGGCGTTGCAGGCGTTGATCGAATATGACCGGATTCTGGTGGCCGAGTCGGGCATTCATACCATCGAGGACGTCACGCGCCTGCGCGAGGGCGGCATTCATGCGTTCCTGGTTGGCGAAGCCTTCATGCGGGCCGAGGATCCCGGCAACGAATTGCGGCGGTTGTTCTCGATCCCGTGACCGTGAAGCCCGAACACGAAGCGATAGCTGTCGTTGAGGCGGGCACGCCGGTCCAGCGCGTCGTCCTGTTCGATTTCGACGGTGTGTTGATCCACGGCGATTCGTTCTACCTGTTCATTCGCGAGCGCTACCGCCGCTCGTGGTGGCGCGGTTTCGTGGCGCTGCTGGGTCTGCCGCTGCTGCTGCTGCAGTTGCCGTTCTCGCGCCGGGCGCCGATACGCCTGCTGGTTCGGATTGCACTATTGGGGCTCGACGACCGTGGTTACCAGAGGGCCGCCACGACGTTTGGCGCAACCCTGGCGCGACGGCCCCGCCAGTTTTGCCGGGATGGCTTGCTGGCCTTGCGCCGGCATCAGGGACAGGGTGATCGAGTGATTGTGGTCACCGGCTGCGAGCAAATTCTGGTGAGCGAAATACTGCGGCAGCTGGGGCTGACCGATCTGGAGGTGCTGGCCTCGCAATTGCGCCCTGGATGGCTCGGCATGCGGCCGCGCTTGCACAACATCGGGCACCGCAAAGTGGAGTCGCTGGCGCAGCGGGGACTTGGCGGCTGGCAGGTGGCCTACGGCGATTCACTGGCTGACGCAGCGATGCTCAAGTTGGCCGCGGAGCCGGTACTGGTCAACGGAACGCCTACCCTGTGCAAAAAAGTCGAAAAGGCGCTGGGCCGCGCCGTGACCCGCGTCGAGTGGTTCTGACGGGTTTGCAGGCTGGAATGCGTCACCGAAAATCCTGTACAGCCCGCGGAAAAGCTTGTTAGCATCGGCTCGACGGCTGCGCAGGGGCAGCCTCGGGGGTCAACATGCAAACGCTTATCGCGCATTCCGCCTTCTGGCGTGGAGTGTCGCTGTTTGCAGGGATGCTGTCAGGAAAAATCATATCCACTACCGAGTTCGACACATTGACCGACCGGGCCACTGGCGATCTGGTGTCGTGGTGCGCGGGTGCGCGTTCGCGGCGTGAGGACGAACTGGCGCGAAGTCGCCAGTCAGGCGATTGCCGGGGCTGATGCATCGAACCCGGTTGGCCGCGCACTCCGCTGTCCTGCACACGCGAACAGCCTGATGGGCGATCCGGTCGCGGCGGCGACGGTGGCCTGGACTGGGATTGGCCTCGTCGTCCGACGGCTCGATCCAGTAGACTTTGCGCAGGCTGCGGCGCTCTCCGTCGCAGATGCTTATCTCGCCGGAAAGGCGTTGCCTGGCCCTGGGCGGTGCCTCAACATCACCGTTTGTCAGCTGTCGGATCGACTTCGGCAGCCCATGGTGGCTCCGCCCTGCGCCGGCCGTGACGCAATGCAGGAGCACGAAACATGAACAAGAAAGCCGTTTCACTCATTGGTGCACCCACCGACATTGGCGCCGGTCACCGGGGCGCCTCGATGGGACCGGAGGCGCTGCGGGTGGCTGGCCTGGCGGCCAAGCTGGAGCGCCGAGGATTGACCGTGGTGGATCGTGGCAACTTGCAGGGGCCGCTCAATCCCTGGTTGCCGCCCGAGAATGGCTATCGGCACCTGGCCGAGACCGTGGTCTGGAACACCGCTGTCTACAAGGCCGTCCAGCAGGAATTGGGCGCGGGCAATCTGCCGATCCTGCTGGGCGGTGACCACTGCCTGGCGATCGGCTCGGTCACAGCCGTGGCGCAGCACTGCCGCGAGCAGGGCAAGAAGCTCCGCGTGCTGTGGCTGGACGCACATACCGATTTCAACACGGCGCAGGCCACGCCCACGGGCAACATCCACGGCATGCCGGTGGCCTGCCTGTGCGGGATTGGTCCGGACGAACTGACCGGGTTGGGCGGTCGCACGCCGGCCACCACGCCGGACGTGTTCCGCTACATCGGCATCCGCTCGGTCGATGAGGGCGAGAAAAAGATGGTACGCGAGGCCAACATGCATGTGCACGACATGCGCCATATCGACGAGGTCGGCATGCAGCGTGTCGTCGAGGAGGCGCTGGCCGGTATCGACGAAAACACCCACCTGCACGTCAGCTTCGATGTCGACTTCCTCGACCCCAGCATCGCGCCCGGCGTGGGAACCACCGTGCGTGGGGGGCCGGACTATCGCGAAGCACAGCTGTGCATGGAAATGCTCGCCGACACCGGACTCGTCGCGTCGCTGGACATCGTCGAGCTGAACCCGGCCTTCGACAACAGCAATGCCACCGCCAGGCTGGCCGTCGACCTGGTCGAGTCGCTGTTCGGCAAATCCACGCTGCTGCGCTGAAGCGGATCCAGTCAGCAACGGACGGCGCGGCGGGATTCAGGCCGACCGTTCGGTACGGCGCGGTTCAAAGCGCTGTCCCGGATGTCGTAGACTGGCGTTTTCCTTGCGCGACGCAGCATGAATACCCGAGTCCTTACCGGCATCACCACCACCGGCACGCCGCATCTGGGCAACTACGTGGGGGCGATTCGCCCGGCGGTGGCGGCCAGTCGGCGTGATGACGTGGACGCGTTCTACTTCATGGCCGACTACCATGCGCTGATCAAGAGCGACGACGCGGCGCGGATCGAGCGGTCGCGGCTGGAGATTGCCGCGACCTGGCTGGCGGCGGGACTTGATCCGCAGCGGGTCACTTTTTACCGGCAGTCGGATATCCCCGAGATCCCCGAGCTGACCTGGATGCTTACCTGCATCGCCTCCAAGGGCATGCTGAACCGGGCGCATGCGTACAAGGCGGCGGTGGACAAGAACGCCGCAGCGGGTGAGGACGTGGATGCCGGCATTACCGCCGGCTTGTACATGTACCCGGTGCTGATGGCGGCCGACATCCTGGCGTTCGATGCGAACCAGGTGCCGGTGGGCCGCGACCAGATTCAGCACATCGAGATGGCGCGCGATCTGGGCCAGCGTTTCAATCACCTGCACGGTCATGAGTTCTTCGTACTGCCGGAGGCGCTGATCGAGGAGCAGGTGGCAACCTTGCCGGGCCTCGATGGCCGCAAGATGTCCAAGAGTTATGACAACACGATCCCGCTATTCGCCGGCGGCAAGAAGCAGTTGCGCGAAGCGATCATGCGCATCGTCACCGACTCGCGCGCGCCCGGCGAGCCGAAGGACCCGGATGATTGTGCGCTGTTCACCATTTTCCAGGCGTTTGCCAGCGAGGCGGAGACCGCGGCCTTCCGTCAGGCGTTGCTGGACGGGATCGGTTGGGGTGATGCCAAGCAGGTGCTGTACGAGCGGATTGAATCCGATGTGGCACCGATGCGCGAACGCTACGAGGCCTTGATGGCCGACCCCGCGGCGATCGAAGTGATTCTCCAGCGCGGCGCGCAGAAGGCACGCGCGATTGCCACGCCCAAGCTGGCCGCGCTGCGCGAAGTATTGGGTTTGCGTGCGATGACGACCGCAGCGACAACAGCCGCACCCGCCAGGAAAACGCCGAAGTCGGGCAGGGTGCCGCGCTTCGCCAGCTTCCGCGACACCGATGGCAGCTTCCGCTTCCGGCTGCTTTCCGCCGACGGCGAGGAACTGCTGTTGTCCAGGCCGTTCGCCGACCCGAAGGCTGCCGGCGCGCTGCAGCAGCAACTGAAGTCACTGGGTGGCGATTCGGCGGTGATGCAGGTTCGCGATACCAAGATGACCCTGGATCTGGCGGGCCATGCGGTCGCCAGTACGCCGGACTACCCCGACGAGCAGGCCCGCGACGATGCGTTGGTGCGCCTGCGCGAGGCACTCGACCAACTGGCTGCGCAGGCGTGATGTGTAGCCCCGACCTTCTGGAAGACTGATTGATGCGTTACCTCGCCATTCTGTTGCTTGCACCATGGCTGCTGATTCTTTGCTGGGGCTACTGGGCCTATCCGAAGAGCCTGCCCCGGACGTCCGCCCGGCGCGTGTTCGATTTTGTGGCCTTGCTGGTGGCCATGATTGGCGCCGCGCTGTGCGCGGTGCTGGCGTTCGAGACGGCCCAGTTGCCGACCGTCGATGGCTATGGCCGGGCCAGCGGGGCGATCTGGCAGCAAGTGCTCCCGGCCCTGTATGGCTATGGCGCGTTCACCGTTGTGCTGCTGCTGGCGTTGCTGCTGCGGCACTTCATCTGGCGTCGACCACGCTGATCGCGGGCCATCGTCGGGGCGGCGCGACCTCGGCGGCGGCACCCGTGCCATCAGTCATGCCGTGACTTGTGGCGGTGGAGGCGGTTAAACGCGCGCGGCAATCTGTGCATCGAATCACGGTGGCGACCATCTCGCCGCGGGGCGCAGTGCTGCGCCGTCATAAGGGAATATCGTTGATGCGTGCTGCGCAGTTGCTCCTCCTGATCCTGGCTGCCTGGTCGGCGCCGGTGCTGGCTGTCGATATTGATGGCCACATCGGCGCCGACGAGTGGAAGGACGCCCGACACATTACCGACTTCCGCCAGACTCAGCCGCTCACCGGCAAGCCTTCCTCGATGCACACCGAAGCGTGGATCATGGCCACGCCGAAAGGCCTGGCCGTGGCGTTCCGCTGCGACCAGCCGCCCGGTGTGCCGCGTACCCGGCAGCGCGTGCAGCGCGATTTCGAAGACCAGGTGGATCGCGTCAACGTGATGGTCGACTTCAATGGCGACGGGCGCACCGGCTACGATTTCGTGGTCAGCTCCACCGGCGGCATCAACGACGCGGTCATCACCAGCGAGACCAATTTCAACAAGGATTGGGACGGCAACTGGCAGAGCGCCGTCAGTGAGGACGCGGCCGGGTGGACCGTGGAGTTGCTGATTCCGTGGTACATCGCGCCAATGCAGGCCGCCACGGAAGGCACTCGCACCCTGGGCATCTATCTCGACCGCGTAACCGGATCGACCGGTGAGCGGGTCGCGTGGCCGGCCGCGAGCCCCGCCCAATCCCGCTTCCTGTCCGATTTCAACCGAATCGAGGTGCCGCACTACAGCCAGTCCCTGCTGGCGATTACTCCCTACGCATCGGGCGTGTACGACAACGTCCGCGGCCGCAGCCAGTTCCAGCAGGGTGCCGACCTGTTATGGAAGCCGAACGGTCAATTCCAGTTGACTGCGGCGTTGAATCCGGATTTCGGTCAGGTCGAGAGTGATGACCTGGTAGTGAACTTCGGCGCCACCGAAACCTTCTTCAGCGACAAGCGACCGTTTTTCACCGAGAACCAGGGCATCTTCGACTTCAGCCTGCTCGACGACAACAGCCAGCTGGTCTACACGCGGCGGGTCGGCGGGGCCTCCGACGATGGCCACGGTACAGCCGCAATCAACGCCGCGGTCAAGCTCAACGGCAGCTTCGGTGCCACCAATTACGGTCTGTTGGCCGCCGACGAGGATGGCGAGGCCGGGCGATTCTTCGGGGCCGCCCGACTGACCCACGACTTCGGCGACCAGAGCCTGGGTGTGATCTTGACCCGCGTCGATCGTCCGTGGCTGGATCGTCAGGCCACGGTGACCGGCATCGACCATCGCTGGCGGCCCAATTCGGCGCTGACCATCAGCAGCAATGTGGTGGCCAGCGATATTCTGCAGGCTGGCACGCACACGCGCGACACCGGCGGGACCGTCATCGCCGATTTCGAAATGGCCGATGGCTGGCGCCAACAGTGGCTGGGCATGCATTTCGGCGATCAGTTGCAGATCAACGATTTCGGCTACTTGCCCCGCAACAACTTCAATTACGGCCACTGGGAAGTGCGCAAGCGCAACACAGCGCTGCCGCCGGAGTCCGCCTACAACTCGGTGGACTGGCGAATCCGCATCAGTGGACTGAACAACGATCATGGCCTGGGCTTGCGTCGCCAACTGCGACTCCGGCGTGATGGTGGTCTGCGCAACGGTGGTCAGGAAGTTGCGGTTCTCAATATCAACAGTGCCGGCTGGGACGACTTGCTGACCCGCGGTCATGGCGCCCTGTTCCTGCCACCTGCACTGCATGCGTTCTACATTCGGAACACGCCACGCCACGGCGACTGGTCGTTCGAGGTGGACATGACGGTCGACGGTGGCGGCTTCAGCGGCAATCGCCGGCTGGGTTACAGCGCCTCCGTTCTTCCCACGTACTATGTCAGCGATGCTTTCAGCGTCTACGTCGGTCCGTATTACGAACACTTCCCTGATTGGCTGGTGTGGCAGCGCGACAATCTGGTCGGCAGCTTCAGCGAACACGCGTTGCAGTTGAAAGCCGGGTTGGACTGGAGCATCAGCCCTCGCCAGGAGCTTCGCGTGAAGCTGCAGGCGCTGGGGCTTGATGCGAGGCTGCGGGGTGCCTACCGCGTGGGCGGCAACGGCCGTGCGGTGGCCAGCAACGAGCCGGTCGACGATTTCAGCGTGCGCAACCTGGGCATGCAGATCCGCTACCGCTACGAACTGGCGCCGCTTTCCTACCTGTACGTCGTGTATGGCCGTGGCGGCTATGCTCTGGATGGCATGGCGCGCGCCACCGACGACTTGTTCGCGCGAAGCTTCAGCCTGCGCGACGACGAGCAACTGTTGATCAAGCTGAGCTACCGTTTCGACATCTAGGCACGATCGCCGATACGCGCCCGGGGCGGCGGTGCGAGAATACGCCGCATGGCTGCCCTGAAATATCTCCAGGCTTATCCCGTCGCTTTGCAGGACAAGGTGCGCGAGTTGATCGCGCAGGATCGCCTGGGCGAACACCTGACCGCCCGCTATCCGGGGCGCCACGACGTGCAGAGCGACAAGGCGCTGTACGAGTATGTGGCGTCGCTGAAGCAGCAGCACATGAAGTCGGCCCCGGGTATCGACAAGGTGCTGTACGACAGCAAGCTGGATGTTCTGCGCAACGCGCTGGGTCTGCACACCGCGATCTCGCGGGTGCAGGGCAGCCGACTCAAGGCGAAAAAGGAGATTCGGGTGGCTGGTCTGTTCAAGGCGGCCGCGCCGGAGTTTCTCGAGATGATCGTGGTGCACGAGCTGGCGCACCTGAAGGAGCGCGACCACAACAAGTCGTTCTATCAGCTGTGCACCTACATGTTGCCCGAGTACCACCAGCGCGAATTCGACCTGCGCGTATACCTGACCTGGCGCGACTTGCCGGCAAATCCTCCCGCCGGCCAGCAGGAACGACGATGAACACTGTGGCCTTGCAGAAGTACCTGCTGCGCCTGTTCGAGCGCCACGACGTGGAACTCGATCCGGACGAAGACGGTTGGTTGGTGACTGACGGTGACTATCCGGCCATCCGTGCCCAGTGGCGCGCAGGCAATGCCGGCACGCCGGGTCGGCTCGATGTCGATGTGGTACTCGATGAGACGCGACGTATCGAGGAGAGTTTCGCCGGCGTCGGTGAAGGCGACGCCGCCTGCAACGATGCGCTGGACGCGTTCGAACAGGGCGCGTTCCATGTGTTGCTGGCCGCTTGCTGGTACGTCACCGACGACCGCCGGATGCAGATCGCCGCGTGGGACATGGGCGTGCGCACCTGGGATGTGTTCATCGGTCCGTTCGTGGTACGTGGCGCGGACCCGGCTGCGATGCCGGGCGAAGCCGTGGCAGCCATCGAGGCGGCGCTCAGGCAAGAGGCGCTGACGCCTCAGCTGCACTGGTTGAGGCTGGTGCACAGTCATGCCACGGATGGCGACATCCGGTGCGAGGCATTGCTCGACAATGAGCCGTGGACGGCGGGATCGTTGGGTCTCGCCTCGGCTCCCTGGCCGCGCGGCGCGGACTACAGCGCACACTGCTTCGTGATGCTGGACGTCCGCGACTATTGAGCGGCGCGTGTCGGTCCCGGCTGCTTCCAGCGATGCGCATACTGCCCGAGTGGATAAAGAAGGAACCGGCGCAGCGATCAACTGCAGTTCCCGGTTGATTGCATCAGGGCGCATGAACGGGCGGCGGAGCCCGCAACCCATTGCGCTGTTGCCCTCGGCACGACGTACCGATTTCGCTATTTCCGGGTCGCAAGCACCCGGTCGAGACTGCGTTCGAACTCATGGTAGCCAATCCGCTCGTACAGCTCCTCGCGCGTCTGCATCGTATCGATCACGTTGCGCTGGTGCCCATCGCGTCGGATGGCCGTATAGGCATTCTCCGCAGCCTTGTTCATCGCGCGGAATGCGGCCAGCGGATACAGCTGCATGGCAACACCGGCTGAGCCCAGCTCGTCGCGGCTGAACAATGGCGTTTGGCCAAACTCGGTGATGTTGGCCAGGACCGGCACCTTCACGGCATCGACGAAACGGCGATAGGTTGGGAGGTCGAGCACGGCTTCGGGAAAGATGCCGTCGGCACCGGCCTCCACGCAGGCCAGCGCACGTTCGATGGCTGCCTCCACGCCCTGTACCGCAATGGCATCGGTGCGTGCGATCAGAAAGAAGTCCGGGTCGATCTTCGCGTCGACGGAGGCCTTGACCCGGTCGACCATTTCTTCAGCCGACACGATTTCCTTGCCTGGGCGATGACCGCAGCGTTTGGCGCCAACCTGGTCCTCGATGTGGCACGCCGCGGCACCGTTCTTGATCAGCGAGCGCACGGTACGTCCGATGTTGAAGGCGCTGGGGCCGAAGCCGGTATCGATGTCCACCAGCAACGGCAGGTCGCAGACATAGGTGATGCGTCGAACGTCGGTCAACACGTCATCAAGCGTGTTGATGCCCAGATCCGGCAGACCCAGTGAGCCGGCCGCGACGCCACCACCCGAGAGGTAGATCGCGCGGAAGCCGGCGCGCTGCGCCAGCAGGGCGTGGTTGGCGTTGATGGTACCCACGACTTGCAACGGACTTTCTTCGGCGAGAGCACGGCGGAAGCGTGCACCGGGACTGGTGGTTGTGGTCATGGCTGGCGGTTCCCTTGAACTGGTTGGCTGGCTGGTAAGGCGCGGTGGTTGGCATGGTTCTTCCGCACGGTTGAATGGGGACTCGCGACGTGCGGACCCTTGCGGCAACTCCCGTGTTGCCGGGGTCGACAGTGTCCATCATCGATTCGTTTCAGGGCGTCTCTCCGTGCACAACAGGGAGCAGAGATGCCTGCGCCGCCCGCACGAGTCGGCGCCACTGGTTCATTGCTCGGGGAGGGCGGTTGTGCGGTGGCGGCTCCACCAGCCGGTGTGGATCGAACACCGGTCAGGCCGTCGGGCGCCTGTGTCGCAGGCAGCGCACCTTGATCACCACGAATCCAGCAGTTAGGCCGTGAATGCACGCACTCTTGGGCAATCGCAACCTCGAAACGTGCCGTCTGCGTCATCGGGCAAGGCTCCTGGAGTTCGGGCGGCCTTTCTGCCAGATCACTGCATGGAGGTGAGGGGGCTCCTCCAACCTGGCCAGCGGATCGGCATGTCGTGAGCCAATGCACACAAGACGCGCCATGCACGGTTTGGACGGCCAACTACAGGAGGCTGATTGAAACATGTTCTGAGATATCCATGACCTGCGGGACAGTGCGAAGAAGCAGGATTGCCACGGCCGGTGCGCCTCCGACTGTCTTCCCCAACTTCCGGGTACATCATCGCTTGACTGTGCTTGAACACCTAATGTATATACTTTGTGCAATGGAGAATATACGGCACGGGGGATTCAGGCTCAAGCACAAGGAACTTCGTGCAGGCGACGCGGCCACTCCCGGGGTGCCGGGAAAACAGGGGGTTACAGGCTGTCAAACACGCGCCCGTCGCGTAGTCCGAACTTTTGAGAACGTCCCAGAACCCTAAGGGGAGTAGTTGAGATGACTAGAAAGATTCGCCGCGTGAGCAAGTTCTCCTTGGCAGCCTCGATAGCGGTGGCGTTGCTTCCAGCGATTGCGGTTGGGCAAACCATCAATGAGTCAGACGAGAAGCAGCGGGGCAACCAGGCTGCCCAGGGGCAAACGGACGACAAGGCAGCCCAGGCGAGTACCTTGGAGGAAGTCACCGTGACAGCCCAGCGCTACGGCACGTCGCTGCAGAAGACGCCCGTATCCGTGACGGCTTTGACACCTGAGACGTTGGCCGACCGCCAGATAATTACCGTGCAGGACCTGACGAGCTCCATTCCGGGCGTTCAGCTGTCGCAGAACACGGCTCCCCAGAGCCAGATGAAGGTCACCTTTCGGGGTGCCCGAACGGAAACCGGAGGCATTCGGTCCAACGGTACGGTTGGCATTTACATCGACGACGTCATCCAGCCACGCCCCATGGGCTCGTTCTTCGACCTTGCCGATGTAGACCAGGTGGAGGCCTTGCGGGGACCGCAGGGAACGCTGTACGGGCGCAACACATCCGGTGGCGCCATCAAGCTCCGCACCAAGCTGCCGGCCTACTACTGGACCGGGTTGGGCGAAGTCGGTGCGGGCAGTTTCAACGGTCGCTCCGGGAAGATGTATGTCAGCGGACCGCTCATTGAGGACAAGCTGGCCTTTTCATTCAGCGGCTCGCACAAGGAGCGGGAGGGCTACATTTACGGGTTACAGCGCGAGCGCAGAGTCGGCAACCAGGACAATTCGGCCCAGCGTTTCAAGCTCTTGTATCAGCCTACCGAGAAGGTGGCGATCAACTTGTCGGTCTACGGGATTCAGGATCATTCGGAATCCAATGTCACGGTCGCGCTCGCTAACCTGCCCGGCGTCGTGAATCCGTACGTTTTTCGGGGCCGCAAGCTGACGTTCACCGAGATGGACCAGAACCTCAATCAGAAAATCCTCCAGCGTGGCGCTTCGCTCACCGCGAACTGGGAAGTAACGCCCAATCTGACGCTGGACTCAATCAGCGGCTACGGCAGCATGGGTACCTACAGTCAGGGTAACAACACCTTCATGACTGCAGCGATTCAGGCGGCGAACGGTGGGCGCCTGGACCTCAGGGCCAATACCGAGGCCTTTCTTGGCGACAAATGGTATACGCAGGAATTCAACCTGCTCTATACCGGCGAGCGGATCGAGGCGGTCGGTGGCCTGTTTTATTTCCGCGAAAAAGGTTGGACGCAAGGCCACACGGCTGGTGTCGCAACCGACCTTCAGAAGAGCCTGGTAACGGCGCCAGCTGCGTTTGCCCAGGTTACCTATCTGCTTGGCGGTGGCGTAAGCCTTGTGGGTGGCCTCCGCTTTACGCAGGAGACCAATCACTACTACTCGCACAACTTCTCATCGCCCGATGGAGTGCAGCTTGGTCGTTCCGTATTTACCTCGACCACGCCAAAGCTTGGCGTCAACTGGCAGGTCAATCCCAATCTGTTCACTTACGCATCGTGGACGCAGGGCACCAGAAGCGGCGGCTTCAATACCCGCGACCTGAGCGGTGCGCTCAACCCGAGCCCATATGGTGCCGAATGGGTCGACAGCTACGAGCTGGGCGCGAAATTCCAGACGAGCGACAACAAGTTCAGGCTCAACACCACACTCTTCCAGGCTGACTACAGCGACATGCAACTGGTGCGAATCCTGGCTGGACCTGGTTACGTCGCGCTGTTCTATGACAACGCCGGCGGAACCCAGGTCAGGGGACTCGAACTGGAGTCGAATTGGCGGGTCAATGAAAGCTTGAGCCTGTACGCGGTCATGGCCTTTCAGCACGGCAAGTACACCAAGCCCTTCAACTGCTTCAATCAGCGCAGCCAGCTGATGGATTGCTCCAAAAACAAACTCAAGGGCGTGCCCGCGGAGAAGTCGAGCATTGGCTTCAACTTCACACCGCGGCTCAATATCCCTGGAAAGCTGACATTCAATGGCGCATGGGATCACACCGCCAAGCTGTACAACCACAGCGCCAATCCGCTGCCGCCGCCGGATGATTACGGTCCGACGCCAAGGCTCAACCTTTTCAATGCGTCGGTCCGCTGGGTTGACGACAGTAACCGGTGGCATGCCTCCCTCGAGAGTCGCAACTTGACGAACAAGTCATACGTCGAGCATGGCTTTACGTCGTCCAATCGCATTTCCCCGGGAGTGGTTGGCTATCTGGGTGCGCCGCGCGAGACATGGGTGCGCATTGGTTACTCGTTCTGACGCTTTTCCGGCAGGGCATGACAAGCGTTCAACGCATGCTCCGGCCGCTGGTACTTCATCGTGGTCGCCGTTGCCCGGCAGCGGCTGTCCACACGAACCCATCAAGTGACGATCCATAACGGGAGCCACCGATGTCAAGCAGAACTCGACTGGGATCATGCGTGCTCATGTGCAGCGCATTACTCCTCTCCACGGTTGCGTTTGCACAAGACTGGAAGAGGCCGGAGTCACGTGACCGCTCCAGCGAGTTCGTCGGCTTTGTCCAGCCGGGCGTGCTGTACGAGCGCCCGCTTGTTTTACCGGGCCTGCAGACCACCGATTACAAGCAGCTGAGCTTCGATGACAAGACCGGCGCCAGGACGCTGCTGGTGGAACTGCCGCCAGGCTGGAAACAGCCGTCCGGCTATCACTCGTCGGACCTGGAGATGATGGTTGTCGAGGGCATCGTGAACATGGGTGACAAACCGATGGGGCGTTACTCCTACGCCTATTACCCGGCCGGTTACGCGCACAGTCTGAGCACCGAGAAGGGCGCCACGGTCCTGCAGTGGTGGGCCGGTGCGCCCGACTACGTCCGCAGTGCCACGTCACGCGCCGGGACCAAGACTGCCAGCGCCATCGACGGCGTGCTCTACAACGACATCCCCACCACGGTCCCGGGCGCCCTGCCGAAATTCCGTGACGAACCGTTCATGGAAAACTCGCCCATCCACGTGAAGCTGCTGCGCCACGACGCGGACAGCGGGCAGATGACCTGGGTGATGAGCGTGCCCGGCGGCCCACCGGCCATGAGTGGTGAAGGGCACCTGCCGCTGTGGGCCTCCAGCGCCGGCTGGATGGAGGGCTTTCTGATTGCCGGCGACATGACGATGGGTGAATGCCTGCCGCAAGGCCAGGTGGTGGGTCGCTATGACCCGAACGGGTATTTCTTCAGGCCGGCAGGAATCAGTCATGGCGGCTTGAGCCAGTCCTCGGACACGTTTGCGGTGTGGGTGTTCCGCACCGGTCCGGGGCATTGGCTGACATACCACAATTCCTGTGCGGAACCGTCTGCACCAGCATCCGGGGGGCGTGCGCCATGAAGCCATTGCACTGGACACTCGCAGGAGGCGCTCTGCTGGCTGCCGTGCTGGCAGCGGCCGCCATGATTTTCTCGGAGCCGGCGCAGTCCCGGGGACCGCCGACGGTGGATCAGGGACCGCCCTACCCGGTTCCGAAAGGCGGCTACGAGGCCGAAGGGCGCCCGGAATTTGTGACTCATTACAATCTCGACTCGCTCACGTGGGAGGCCTTCGATGCGCCCGGCATGCCCACCGGTTTGCAGAGAAAGCTGCTGAGCCAATCCACGAGCATGGGTGCCGTGTCGCAGATCACCCATGTGCCGGCAGGCTGGATCCAACCTGCCGGCTACGATGAAGTCGACAATGAGATCTTTGTTCTCGAGGGTGATCTCAGCATCGGTGACGGCGCCGATGCGGAAAAGCTCACCAAGTACTCCTACAGCTACATGCCGGCCGGTGTGATGCGTGGGCCGGTGAAGTCCCGGCAAGGGGCGGTGCTGATGCAATGGCTGAAAGGCGAGCCGAAGTTTGTGGCCTCCAACCGTGACAGGGAAGGTGCGCGAACGCATGCGCGCGTACGTGATTGGAATAATTACAAGGGCCCGTGGTACATCGACAAGCCCTTCCCGGATTATCGGATAGGCGGAAACTTCAAGGGCGCCCTGCACAAGTTGCTGCGGGAAGATCCCGATACCGGCGAAATGACCTGGATGTCGTTCAATTCCGGCATTCCGGCCCCGCCTGGCGGGCGACTTGGAAACTTTGGCGGCGGCTACGAAGTACACCCGAGCTTCGAGGAGTACTTCTTTCCCGAGAAAAGCAACGACACGGTCATTGGCGAATGCCTGAAGCAAGGCCTGACCCCGGTCACCTACGGAAACAACACCTACTGGTGGCGCCCCGGTGGCGTTGGACATGGCGGTCCGCTGAGCAGGGGCGACGGTACCGCAGGCTACGCCATCTCCATCGTCCGCACCGGCACCACGCTGTGGGCAACCTACGTTACCGATTGCACCTACAAGATCGGCATCGAATTAACTGCAGACGGTTGGAGGGAATATGACTATGACTTGCGTCAGCAGCCACAGGGGTAGCTCCCTTCAGCCCCTTGAGTGAAGGCGAAGTGTGTTGACGGGCGAGAGGGGAGGGTGGCGGCGCAGGCGCCCTTCCGGCAGGACGGAATCGTTCCCTGGGTTCCTCAAGGCACTCCGGGCCCGCTCTGACAATCGCCAAGGTACGAGGAACGGAAAAATGCATCGCTACCTGTTGGTGTCATCGATACTTTTGGCCGTGGTTGTGGGCCATGCCTATGCAGGTGGCGGCGCGGAATATTTGTTGCCGGAGGACACCCTGCCCGGTGCCGGCGTGCCTCAAACAGTACCGGTAAACGAAACCCTAAAAGCCAGCCCCAAGGCCACGCAGTCGAAAGGCATTGCAGGCGTGGCTCGCCAGCCGGAGTGGGATCAAATCCCCGCGACTCCATTGGAGTTTGCCTCCATCGAGGAGGTACGCCGACGACTGACAAGCGGTGCACTGACGGTGGAATCGTTGACCCGACATTATCTGGATCGCATTGCCAATCTGGATCAGTCCGGCCCGCGTGTGAACTCGGTGATCGAGATAAACCCCGATGCCGCGGAGATCGCGCGCAGGCTGGATTCGTCGCCGGGCGATCCGGCGGGCAACCAGCCGCTTCACGGCATCTCCATTCTGATCAAGGACAACATCGACACCGGCGACCGCATGCAAACAAGCGCCGGGTCGCTGGCGCTGGTAGGTGCGCCGTCCGCGCGTGACGCCCCGCTGGTTGCGAAACTCCGCGCGGCTGGCGCCGTGATCCTCGGCAAGACCAACACTAGTGAATGGGCCAACTTTCGCTCCGGCGACTCCACCCACGGCTGGAGCGCCAGAGGCGGACTGACGCGCAATCCACATGTGCTTGATCGCAGTGCGTGCGGGTCAAGTTCCGGCTCGGCGGCCGCCGTCGCTGCGGGCTTTGCGACCGCCGCCATCGGCACTGAAACGGACATGTCCATCGTCTGCCCGTCCTCGGCCAATGGCGTCGTTGGTATCAAGCCAACCCTGGGCCTGGTGAGCCGGGCCGGCATCATTCCCATCAGTCGCAACCAGGACACGGCCGGTCCCATTGCGCGCGGCGTGGCCGACGCGGCAGCGGTGCTCAGCGTCATTGCCGGAAGTGATCCAGAGGATCCCGCTACCAGGGAAGCCGACCAGCACGCGACCGATTACACCCGGTTTCTTGACGCCGGCGCGCTGGCGGGAAAGCGCATCGGCGTAGTGCGCGGCCTGATGCGCCGCCGTCGTCCCGACCCCAATGTGGAGCGCGTTCTGGATCACGCCATCGCCGTACTCAGGGAGCGTGGGGCCACGGTGATTGATCCGGTCGTGATCCCGCATGTCAGTGACTTCGGTTACGCCGAGATGACTGTGTTGCTCTACGACTTCAAGCACGACCTGAATGCCTATCTCGCCACCCGCAAGGGAATGAAGGTGCACAACCTGGCGGAAGTGATCGCATACAACGAGGCCAATGCAGCCAGCGGGATGTTGTGGTTCGACCAGAACCTCTTCGTCCAGGCCGAGGCCAGAGGGCCGTTGACCGACGAAACGTATCGCGAGGCGCTGGCGATGGCGAAGCGTCTTTCCGGGCCCGATGGCATCGATGCCGCGATGAAGGTGCACGCCCTGGACGCGCTGTTGACGCCTACGTCGAGCCCCGCCTGGACCGTCGATCTGGTGAACGGAGACCGCATGAATGGTTCCAGCTCTTCCCCTGCGGCGGTTTCCGGTTACCCCAGCATTTCAGTACCCGCCGGCTTCGTCCATTGTCTGCCGGTGGGCGTGAGCTTTTTTGCCGGCAAATGGAGCGAGCCCTCTCTGATTGGAATGTCGTACGCCTTTGAGCAGGCCACCCACGTTTATCGGCCACCGCAGTTCTTGCGAAGCGTTACCGATTGCAATCAACCCGGCTAACCATGGCGCCGATGCCGAACGGGTCGGCGGACAAATCAACCAGGCGCTGGCGTTTTCAACAGGTCCCATCAGGCACCGCCATGCGGTAGATGCAACAGGAAGGTCAAATGATGAATGAGCACGCACCGGTCGCCGTCTCGGAAACGGGCTACCCCTCGACCCGCTATAGCTGGTACGTGGTGACGATACTCACGCTGACCTACGCCGTATCGTTCATCGACCGGCAGATCATGGCGTTGATGATCGAACCCATTCGGCACGATTTGGGGATCAGTGATACGCAGGTCAGCCTGTTGATCGGTCTTGCGTTCGCCATCTTCTACGTTTTGCTTGGCATACCGATCGGCAGGTTGGCCGACCGCTACAGCCGCCGCGTGATCATCGCCTCGGGCATCACCATCTGGTGCACCATGACCGCAGCTTGCGGACTGGCGCGAAACTACGCCCAACTTTTCCTGTTCCGCGTTGGCGTGGGGATTGGTGAGGGCGCACTCAGTCCAAGCGCGCTCTCCATGATCAGCGACTATTTCCCCAAGCGCACCCGAGTCCGCGCGATTGCCGTCTACAACATGGGCATTCTGCTTGGAGTCGGGTTGGCCATGATCGTCGGCGGCCAGGTCATTACCTACGTGTCGAATGCGCCGCCTCTTAGCTTGCCGATTGTGGGCGAGTTGTTTGCCTGGCAAACGGTGTTCCTGGTCGTGGGACTGCCGGGTCTGCTGATGGCCGCGCTGATGGCGACGGTTCGCGAGCCGCGGCGACGGGAGCGTCTTACGTCGGAGTCAGGAGTTGCCCTGAATCTGCCGATTGCTGTTGTCGCCAAGTATCTGCTTAGTCGTTGGCGGCTCTACGGGAGCCATTTCATGGCGCTGTCGGCTGTGACGATGCTTGCCTACGCATTGTTTGCGTGGATCCCCACCATGTTTCTCCGAACCTGGGGCTGGAGCATTGGGGAGATTGGCATGGCGTACGGCGTCGTGGTCATCGTGGGCGCGCCGCTGTCGGCATTGGCCGCCTCGTGGCTCACCGAGCGCTTGCTTGCCAGAGGTCATGATGATGCTCACATGCGTGCAGCGCTGGGCTTCGCGGCTGCTGCGGGCGTGAGCGGCGTTGCAGCGGCGCTCGCGCCCTCTGCATGGTTCGCGATTGCGCTATTGGTTCCCGCCGGGATCGGCACTACGGCAGCAACCTCGTGCGCATTGACGGCGCTGATGGTGGTGACGCCGAATCAGATGCGGGCCCAGACCTCGGCGATGTATTACCTGGTGGTCAATGTCTTTGGGTTGACCATCGGCCCCACCGGCGTGGCCCTGTTCACGGACTACGTCTTCAAGGATCCGCTTGCCCTGCGTTACTCGATCGGGTCCATCTCAATGCTGGCGGGCGTGCTGGCGGCAGGCCTGTTGTATTACAGCCTGCGCCAGTTCCGACATGCGGCGGCAGAAGCACGGAGATGGGCTGATGCTTCTTCCTGATTTTCGCTTCATCAGGGGCCTGGGCGCGCGTCGGCGGCACCCCGACGCCTTGCGTTCCGCGGCAGACCGCGCAAGTTGTCGATTCACCACCCGTGCGACATTAGTCGACCAGGCTGGGTGGAAGCGGAGCGGTCAAGGCAGCCTGACCCAATGCAAACCACCGGGTGGCGGGCTTGGGGGCAATGGGCGAACTGACGTGAATTGGATGAAATCACAAGAAGCATATTTTGCGGAAATCACCCGGTCATCCCGTCGCTCGCTCTATTCACATATGGTATATTGATATAACAATCAGTCATTGAGGATGGAATCAAATGAGCGGAAATGCGATGGATCGATTGCGGTCGCCGGACTTGAAAAGACTGTTGCAGCCCGATCTGCCGGTGCCATTGTATTACCAGATGTTCACCATCTTGCGCGACTATATACTCAGTGGCGAGCTTCCGGTGGATTCACGGTTGCCCACCGAAATCGACTTGACTCATTCGTTCGGTGTATCGCGGATGACTGCCAAGCGCGCGCTGGATGACCTTGCAGCGGCTGGACTGGTCAAGCGCTGGCGCGGACGCGGCACGCTGGTAACCCATCAGTCGGCTTCCAAGCCGCTGCGTGCACCCCTGACCGGCCTGTTGGAAAACCTTGAGGTCCTGGCTGAAGGGACTGAAGTGAAGTTGCTGCAGTTCGCCCGTACGGTTCCGCCGCCGGCGGTGCGTGCCCTTTTCAATCTGGGCGCCGATGAGGCGATGGTGCATGCGATCCGGTTGCGTAGTCGGAACAAGGTTCCGTTTGCCTACTACACAAGTTGGACGAACACCGACCACCCGCAGTTCAACAAGGCCAACCTAGCCACGACATCCCGCCTGGTGTTGTTCAAGCGCTGCCGGATCCCCATGGCGCGCATCGACCAGACCTTGTCGGCGGTATCGGCCGATGCGGTCAGTGCGGGATACCTGAAAGTGAAACCGGGCGCGGCGCTGCTTACGCTTGAACGTCAGTCATTCGATGCCGCCGGCCAGCTCGTCGACCTGCTGAACATCCAGTATCGGCCCGACCAGTTCCGCTACCGGATGAGCCTCGATATCGAGAACTGGAAACCGAAGGGGTAGGGCGATGGCCTCGACGCTTGCCGAGAAAATCATTGCGCACGCCTGTCAGCGCGAGCAGGTGCGATCTGGCGAGATTGTCACGGCCTCGATCGACCTGCTGATGATGCACGACTCCGGCGGCCCCCGGCGGGTTGCTTCGCGGCTTGAAAAGCTGGGAGCCAAAGTCTGGGACCCAACCCGCGTGGTGTTGGTCAGCGACCACTTTGTTCCGGCCGTCGATGTTGAAAGTGCCGAAATCCTCGCGCTGACCCGTCGCTGGGCGCTGGCCAGCGGCGTGCGCCACTACGATGCTGTCGGGATCTGCCATGTGGTGCTGCAGGAACACGGACATGTCCGGCCGGGCATGTTTTGTGTTGGCGGGGATTCCCACTCGCCCAGCGGCGGCGCGTTCGGTGCGTTCATGATGGGCGTGGGTTCCACCGACATCACCGCTGCGCTGGTTACCGGCGAGATCTGGCTGAGAGTGCCCGATACAGTCCGGGTGAACTGGAGCGGCGCGCTCGGTGCCGGCGTCAGTGCCAAGGACATCATGTTGTTCCTGTGCGCGACCCTGGGCATGGGCAACGAAAACCAGGCCGTTGAATTTGACGGCCAGGCCGTGCGCAGGATGTCCATGTCCGAGCGCATGACGTTGTGCAACATGTCCGCTGAACTGGGCGCGGTCACCGGTGTCGTCAGCGCGGATGAAACCGCGCTGCATGCGCTCGAGCTTGCCGGACGTCCGTTTGCCGGCGACGTCGCGCGATGGCAGAGCGATCCGGACGCGGCGTGTCTGGCCGAGCACCATTTCGACGCCAATACCCTGGAGCCCCAGATCGCGGCGCCACACAGTCCGGCGAACAGTCTTCCGGCGTCGACCTATGGGCGCGTCAAGATCGACCAGGCCTATATCGGCGCCTGCACCGGCGCGAAATTGTCCGATCTGCATATGGCCGCGGAAGTGCTGAAGGGGCGCAAGGTGGCACGCGGCACTCGCTTGCTCATTGCGCCGGCCTCGACCCAGATGACCGCACAAGCTGCAACCGACGGCACATTGCAGATCCTCACGGAAGCGGGTGCCATCCTGCTGCCTACCGGTTGCGGGGCTTGCGCCGGCATGGGCGCAGGCATCGTGGCCGCCGGTGAAGTCTGCCTGGCCACCACCGCCCGCAATTTCAAGGGTCGCATGGGCTCCTCCGAGTCGCGGGTCTACCTGGGGTCGCCCTACAGCGTCGCCGCCGGTGCGGTGAAGGGCGAAATCTGCGACCCGCGCGAGTTGCTGCAGGAGGCCGTATGAACGTCCGTGGTCGCGCCTTTGTCTTTGGCGACAAAGTTGACACCGACGTGCTCGCCCCCGGCCTGTACATGCGTGGCCCGATCGAGGTGCTGGCCAGCCATTGCCTCGAGGCGATCGATCCCGAATTCGCCCGTGAAGTGCGGCCGGGTGATGTCATCATCGCCGGCGATTCGTTCGGCATCGGCTCGTCGCGCGAGCAGGCAGTGCAGGCCTTGAGCACGCTTGGCGTCGGCGCGTTGCTGGCCAAATCCTTCGCCCGCATCTTCTATCGCAATGCCCTCAACCTGGGCATGCCGGCGCTGGTCTGCCCGCAGCTGCAGGCCGGCCGCGGCGATGACATCGAGGTGCGACCGGCCGACGGGATCGTGATCAACCATACCCTCGGGCGCGAGTTTGTCTGCCAGAAAATTCCGGAAGAATTGTTGGATATTGTCGCGGTCGGTGGGTTGATGCCGTGGCTGGAACGCAAGCTGGCGCGTGAGCGGGCGACGTGACCAGGATCGTGTTGCGTCACGGGATTTCGCCCGCAGCCCATCCTCGATACCGCTTCGTCACAAGCGCGACGCGCGCTTCGATCCGCGCGCGCGCGGGATTTGATCTTCGGTTTGGTATTCCTGTCACTGCTCCTTCGGAGTTCTGAATATGGCTGTTGAATTTGACGTACTGATCAAGAACGTTCGTGTTGTCCGCCCCAACCAGGAAGCGGTGACTGTTGGCGACATCGCCATCAAGCATGGCAAGTTTGCCGAAATCGGCGCGTCGATCGCACCCGACCGTGCGGCGCAGGTGGTCGACGGCAAACAGCGTCTGGCCTTCCCAGGTGCCGTCGATGCGCACATGCACACGGGCATCTATCAGCCGCTGGAAGTGGACGCCGTCAGTGAGAGCAAGGCTGCCGCCATGGGCGGCGTGACCAGCTCGCTCAACTACATGCGTACGGGCCAGTACTACCTCAACAAGACCGGTCCGTATGCCGAGTTTTTCCCCGAAGTGCTGCGTCTGTCAGAAGGCAAGTTCCACGTCGATTATGCCTATCACCTGGCTCCGATGATGGCGGCTCACATCGACGAGATCGATTCGTTGATCGCTGACCACGGAGTCTCCTCGTTCAAGATCTTCATGTTCTATGGCCAGCACGGTCTCCACGGGCGCAGCACCGACCAGGCTTCGTTCTTGATGACACCGCCGGGCGAGCGCTACGACTATGCGCACTTCGAGTTCGTCATGCGCGGCATCCGTCGCGCGATGGAAAAATTCCCGAAGCTGGCCGACCAGATCTCGCTGTCGATGCATTGCGAGACCGCCGAGATCATGCGCGCCTATACCGATATCGTGGAGCGCGAGGGCAAGCTTGCCGGCCTGGCGGCATATTCCGCATCACGGCCGCCACACTCCGAGGGCTTGGCCATCTTCATCGCCAGCTACCTCGCGCACGAGACCGACTGCGTCAACATCAACCTGCTGCACCTGACCTCACGCAAGGCGCTCGACGCGGCGATGATGATGGCGGCGACGTTCCCGCATATCAATTTCCGGCGCGAAGTCACCATTGGCCACCTGATGCTTGATACCGATGCGCCCTGCGGCGCGCTGGCCAAGGTCAACCCGCCGATTCGCCCGCGCGAGGACGTGGAATATCTGTGGCAGGGGCTGATCGACGGCAAGATCAGCTGGGTCTGCTCTGACCATGCCTGCTGCAAGACCGAGTCGAAGGTACATGCCGAGCATCCGGACGACATCTTCGTGGCCAAGTCCGGCTTCGGCGGCACCGAATACATGTTGCCCGCACTCGTCTCCGAGGGGCGCAAGCGGGGCTTGAGCTTCAACCGGATGGCCGAACTGCTGTCGTGGAATCCGGCCCAGCGTTACGGCCTGAACCACAAGGGCGATATCGCGGTGGGCTTCGATGCCGATCTGGCGCTGGTCGACGATGCGGTGTCTTACACGATTCGCGCGGCGGAGAGCGAATCGTGCCAGGGCTACACGCCGTTCGAGGGCATGCAGATGGAGGCCCGTGTCGATCAGACGTGGCTGCGTGGCCAGTTGATCTATGCCGATGGCGCCGTGGTTGGCGAGGCGCGCGGCAAATTTTTGCGCCGGCCCGACTGAGCTTGAGTGAGAAGCGCCATGGCTGAGCTTGCCCGCAGGGCATTTGAACAAGTTGGATGCGGGCTGGCGCCTGTCCGTAGGGCGTTGCGTGGCTTGCGCGGGCTGCAGCAGATGGCCTTGGCCCATGCCCTCGGTCGGGCGGCGCTCGCATCGTCCACGGTGTGGGTGGCACGCAGCCCGTGGAGGTCGCCATGACCTTGCTCGATGGTGTCAGGGTGCTGGATCTTTCGCGCATTCTGGCTGGCCCCTGGGCAACCCAGGTGCTGGCGGACTTTGGTGCCGACGTGATCAAGATCGAGCGTCCGCAGGGCGGTGACGACACGCGCCAGTGGGGACCACCCTGGCTGGCCGACCGGGACGGCGGAACCACCGGCGAGTCGGCGTATTACCTCAGTGCCAACCGCGGCAAGCGGTCGGTCGCGATCGACTTCACCAGCGCGCGCGGGCAGGCCTTGATTCGTCAGTTGAGCCGGCGCTGCGACGTCGTCGTGGAGAATTTCAAAGTCGGCGGGCTGGCCAGGTACGGACTCGACTACGCCAGTCTGAAAGCGCTCAATCCAAAGCTGGTGTATTGCTCGATTACCGGTTTTGGCCAAACCGGTCCGTACGCGCATCGCGCTGGCTATGACGCGGCGATTCAGGCCATGGGTGGTCTGATGAGTATCACCGGGGTGCCCGACGGCAAGCCCGGTGGCGGGCCCGAGAAAGTCGGCGTGGCGGTCGCCGACCTGATGACCGGCTTGTATGCGGTGTCGGCGATCCTGGCTGCGCTGCGGCATGCCGAGAAGCATGGCGAAGGCCAGCATATCGACCTTGCGTTGTTCGATACCCAGGTAGCCTGGCTGGCCAACCAGGCGATGAACTATCTGGTCGGTGGCGTGGTGCCGAAGCGACGGGGCACGGCGCACCCGAACATCGTGCCGTACCAGGTCATGCCCAGTGCCGACGGCCACTTCATGCTGGCTGTCGGTAATGACGGACAGTTTGCACGCCTGTGCGGTGTATTGGGCGAGCCGGCGCTGGCAGACGATCCGCGCTACTCGACCAACGCATCGCGCGTGGCTCATCGCGACGAACTGATCAGCCATCTCGAGCAGCGCTTGGTAACCCGGCCGGCTGCCGCATGGTTGGCCGCGCTGGAGCAGGCCACCGTACCGTGTGCGCCGGTCAACACGCTCGATCAGGTGTTTGATGACCCGCAGATCAAGGCGCGCGGCATGCGCATCGACTTGCCGCATCCGCTCGCGGGCAGCGTGCCGGGCGTCGCCAATCCGGCCCGCTTCTCGAAGACGCCGGTACAGTACCACCATGCCGCGCCCGCGCTGGGCGAGCATACGTGCGACGTACTGCGAGATTTGCTCGGTATTGATCCGGTCGAGTTGGCCGAGCTTGAGCAGGCTGGAATCCTCGGGTGGCCGACGAACGTTGCCCGCTGACTGGCACGCTCGGGCGCGTCGCCCGCGTGTACGTGTCGCTGACCGCCCCGACTCGGCTCCAGCGCAGCTGAGGGGCAGAGCCCCCCAGCCATGCGCTCGCTACCGCTTAGTTTGGTAGCGACAGATCGTCCAGCAGCGCCTTGAGGAAGCGTGCCGCTTCACCGCCGGTGGCGGCGCGGTGGTCGAAGGTGAGGCTGATCGGCATGCGCCGATGCACTTCAATGCCGCCCATGACGGCCACGACATCGTGGCTGAGCTTGCCCGCGCCGACGATGGCGACAGTTGGCGGCACCACCACCGGGGTGGCGTAGCGGCCGGCGAACATGCCGAAGTTGGACAGGCTGATGGTGTAGCCGGACAGTTCCGAGGCGGGGATCGTGCGGGTTTCCACCTGCGAGCGCAGACGCTTGATCGCGGCGCGGATACCCGCCGCATCAAGTACGTCGGCGTTGCGCAGCGCGGGCACGAACAGGCCGTCGTCGGTATCCACCGCGATGCCGATATCCACCTGCGGGTGCATGGTGCGGCTGAGGTTCTTGCCGTCGAACCACGCGTTCAGTGCGGGCACTGCCTTGCACGCGGCGACGATGGAGCGGATCAACCGCGCCGTGATGTCCTGCTTGCCGATCCAGGCGTGCAGGTCGGCGTCGTCGACCAGGGTGGTCGGCACGACCTGGGCGTGGGCGTCGGCCATCACGCGGGCCATGTTCCGACGTACGCCCTTGAGCTGCTCCGGTTGGCCGCTGGCCGTTTGCGATGGCGGCGCGGTGCGCACCGGCTTGCCGGCGAGCGAGACCGGGCCACGCTGCGGCTCGGGCTGCGGCAACTCCGGGGCGAGATGACGACCAGCGGATGCCGGCACGCCACGAGCCGGGGCCGCACCGAGCGCGGCCGAGCCATTTGCGGCGGCGTCCTTCACATCCTTCATGGTGACCACGCCATCGGCGCCGCTGGGGCGCACGCGGGTGAGGTCGACCTTGAGCTTGCGCGCCAGCGCACGCACCGCGGGCACGGCCTTGACGCCGCCGATGTTGGCGGCCTGCTCGACGTGCACGGTGTTGCCGCTGACCATCGCACCGACTACGGTGCCCTCGTCCTCGCGGTCGGCCTTGGTCGCTGTGGGGGCGGGCGCCGGAGCAGGGGCTGCTTCGGTTTTCTTGGGGCCGTGGTGATGGCCGGTCGACTCGGCCTCGGCGCGCTGCCGCGCGTTCGGATCGGGCTCGAAGTCGGCCAACGCCGCGCCGGTCTCAATCACGTCGCCGGGTGCGCCGTGCAACTTGGTGACCTTGCCGGTATAGGGCGAAGGCACGTCGACGACGGCCTTGGCGGTTTCCATCGCACACAGCGGCGCGTCGAGCTTGATGTTGTCGCCCACCTTCACGTGCCACTCGACGACAGTCGCATCGGGCAGGCCTTCGCCGAGGTCGGGGAGGTAGAACGTCTTGATATCAGCCATGGGATCGCTTCCGTTTTTGTAGGGCGGGCATTGCCCGCCAGCTTTTTTTCAGGTCATGCGCCTGTGCGCGGCAGGGCGGCGGACCGTGTCCGCCCTGCGCAGCGCCGGTCCGTTCGCGACGATTATGACGCCGCCAGCGTACGCTTGGCGGCGTCCACGATGCGTTCCACGCTGGGCAGGTATTTCATTTCCAGCCGGAACAGCGGGATGTGGGTGTCCGGACCGGTGACACGTTCCACCGGCGCCAGCAGGTCGTAGATGCATTCCTCGGCCAGCCGCGCAGCGATCTCGGCACCGAATCCGGCGGTCTTGGGCGCTTCATGCACGATCACGCAGCGGCCGGTCTTCTGCACCGACTCGGCGATGGTGTCGAAGTCCAGCGGAGTCAGCGTGGCCACGTCGATCACCTCGGCGCTGACGCCTTGCTCGGCCAGTGCGTCGGCCGCTTCGAGGCATTCCTTCACCTGCGCGCCCCAGGTCACCAGGGTCACATCGGTGCCATCGCGCAGCACGAAACACACGTCCAGCGGCAGTGCCTCGCCGTCGTCGGGCACCTCTTCCTTGTACTGGCGGTAGATGCGCTTGGGTTCGAAGAACATCACCGGGTCCGGATCGCGGATCGCGGCCAGCAGCAGGCCGTAGGCGCGTGCCGGCGACGATGGCAGCACCACGCGCAGGCCCGGGATGTTGGTGAACAGATGTTCGTTGGCTTCCGAATGATGCTCGGGTGCGCGGATACCGCCGCCCCATGGCGCGCGCCACACGGCCGGCACGGTGAGCCGGCCACGGGTGCGGTTGCGCATGCGGGCGGCGTGGCAGGCGATCTGTTCCATCATCGGATAGATGAAACCCTCGAATTGCGCTTCGGCGACCGGCTTCATGCCTTGCACGGCCAGGCCCACGGTGACGCCGGCGATGGTCGTTTCATCCAGTGGCGTGTCCAGCACGCGCAGTTCGCCGAATTTCTCCTGCAGGCCCTGGGTGGCGCGGAACACGCCGCCATTGAGACCCACGTCTTCGCCCAGCACCATGACGCTGTCGTCGTGGGCCATTTCGTAGGCGAGTGCCTGGGTGACTGCTTCGATAAGAGTGATTTGTGCCATGACTCAGTGACCCTTGTTTTCAAGCGAAAGGACGTAGTCGCGCTGTTTGGCGAGATCGGCGGGAACTTCGGCGAAGATGTAATCGAACATCGCCGTCACCGGCTGGGTTTTGGTTTCGAGGTAGGCATTCACCTCGTCGTCCATCCACTCATCGCACTCGGCCTTCCACGCTTCTTCTTTCGCGTCGTCCCACACTTTTTTCTTCACCAGCCAGTTGCGCAGGCGCTTGATCGGCTCCTTCGCCCAGGCCTCCTTGACTTCCTCTTCGCCGCGGTAACGACGCGCGTCATCGGCGGTGGTGTGGTCGCCCAGACGATAGGTCACCAGTTCCAGCACGCTGCCGCCTTCGCCGTTGCGGGCACGCTCCAGCGCGTCCTCCATGGCCTTGCGCACGGCGATGATGTCGTTGCCGTCCACCTGGATGCAGAACAGGCCGGCCGCGATGCCCTTCTGGGCCAGTGTGGGTGCACCAGACTGGATCTTGCGCGGCACCGAGATCGCCCACTGGTTGTTGACGATCACCGCGACCAGCGGCAGGTTCTGCGCGCCGGCGATGTTGATCGCGCCGTAGAAGTCGCCCTTGGAGGAGCCACCGTCGCCGATGGTGCATACCGCCACACGCTTCTCACCGCGGACCTTGAACGCCAGCGCCGAGCCGGCCGCATGCAGGCATTGCGTGGCGATCGGCACCGACCAGGCGAAATCGTGCCGCGCCGGTTCCTTCTGGTAGTCGTTGCCGCGCTCGTCGCCGCCCCAGTACATGTACACCTCGCGCGGCTGCACGCCGCGGTACAGCTGGGCGCCGTATTCACGGTAGCTGGGGGCGTAAACGTCTTCCGGCTTCATCGCGCTGCCGATACCCACGTGTGCCGCTTCGTGACCCAGGCAGCTGGCGTAGGTGCCCAGCTTGCCGGTGCGCTGCAGCGCGATCGACTTGGCGTCGAACACGCGCGTGGAAAGCATCAGCTTGTACAGCTCGACCATGTGGTCGAGGTCCTTGGCAAACGCGGGCAGATCCTTGCGAACCTCCTTGCCCTCGGCGTCGAGGTATTGCAGGTATTCGATTTCGAACTTGGCGGCGATGGTCACGACTCGCTCCGGAGTGAAGAAAGAGGGGAGAACCTGATCGATGGGCGCGCCGAATGATTCCCGGGACGCACAAACGACCGAACAAGACCGCGCTTGATAACAGGCGCGCATGTTGCGCTGCAAGGTACAGTGCAGCATTCCCGACCGTATGGGTGGCTTGGTTTTGCCCGACTGGAGGTGCGGCCACACCGCGCCACCATTGACTTCTGGTCGATTTCGCCTCGGCCTGAACGGGAGCGCTTGGCGCTTTTCGTGACATCGATGATGGCAGGGCCGATGGCGGCCCGATCTGTGCGGGCTACGGAGTATCTGATGGAGCCGCAGGTTGCGCCTTGTCCCTGATCAGGGCGTAGCCTGGCAGGCAGCCGCTACCATGGCGTTTTTCCGGAAACGTGACGGCCACCATGAGCGACAACCAGCGCGATCTCGAAGCAGGCATCCAGACTGACCTCAATGGGCAGATCACCTACGGTGGCTATCTGCATCTGGATACGTTGCTGTCTGCGCAGCAGCCGCTGAGCGATCCGCCGCATCACGACGAGATGCTGTTCATCGTGCAGCATCATGTGGCGGAGTTGTGGATGAAGCTGCTGATCCATGAGCTGAGTGCCGCGGTGGCGCACCTGCAACGCGACGATGTGGACGCCTGCCTCAAGGTTTTGGCGCGAGTGAAACAGGTGCAGCGCCAGTTGTTTGAGCAATGGGCCGTGCTGGAGACACTGACGCCGTCGGAGTATCTGGAGTTCCGCGGCGTGCTGGGACCGTCGTCGGGCTTCCAATCCCTGCAGTACCGCAAGATCGAGTTCACCCTGGGCAACAAGAACGCCGACATGCTCAAGGTGTTTGCGCATGACCCGGCCGGACAAGCCGAACTGCGTGCGGTGCTGGAGGCGCCCAGCCTGTACGACGAATTCCTGCGTTACCTGGCGCGCCGTGGCCACGCGGTGCCGGCGGAGCTGCTCGAACGCGACTGGACTCGTGCCTATCGGCGCAACGAGGGTCTGCTGCCCGTACTCAAGCGCATCTACGAGCAGCGTGCGGAATTCTGGCCGGAATATCACCTGTGCGAACAGCTGGTGGACGTCGAGGAAAGCTTCCAGTTGTGGCGCTTTCGCCATATGAAGACCGTGGAGCGGATCATCGGTCATCGTCGCGGTACGGGCGGATCGTCCGGGGTCAGTTTCCTGAAGAAGGCGCTGGATCTGGAATTTTTCCCCGAATTGCTGGACGTGCGCACCGTGCTGGGCAGCTGAGCTCTGCTGCGGCGCATTTGACGATTGCGTGAGCTCCGGGTACATCTGGCCGTCGCATTTTTTTTCGATCAGCCGAGAAACCAGGGGTTCGCATGAGTACTACCGAAGTCGCCGACGACAGCCGGCCGGTTCCCGACTATCCGCAATTGCTGGGCCACCCGCGTCCGTTGTGGATGCTGTTCATGTCCGAGTTCTGGGAACGCTTTGCGTTCTACGGCATGCGCTGGGCGCTCACCCTGTACATCGTGTCGCAGTTCTTCGGAGGCGATGAGGCCGGCCAGGCCTCCGCCAGCCGCACCTATGGCGCGTATCTGGCGCTGGTCTACGCCACCGCCGTGTTCGGTGGTTACGTGGCCGACAAGATCATCGGCTACCAGCGCTCGATCCTGCTGGGTGCCATGGTGATGGCGGCCGGCCTGTTCATGGTGATGGTGCCTCAGCATGAAATCTTCATGTTGGGCCTGGCCACGATCATCGTCGGCAACGGCTTGTTCAAGCCGAATATTTCCTCGATGGTCGGTCAGCTGTACGCGACCGGCGACTCGCGCCGTGACCGCGGATTCACCCTGTTCTACATGGGCATCAACGCGGGCGCGCTGATTGCGCCGATCCTGACCAGCTACCTGGCCGAGCAGGTCTTCGGCACGCCGCAACATGACAACTACCATGTAGTGTTTGCCGCCTCTGGCGTCGGCATGCTGATCAGCCTGGCGTGGTTCTGGTTCGGTCGCCGCCAGCTCGGGCCGGTTGGCAAGCCGGCTCCGGAAATTGCCAGCCGCATGCGGGTGGTGTACGTGGCCATCGGCGTGCTGGTGGCGATTCCGCTGGTCTATCTGTTGATGGATCGCGCCGGTGCGGTGATGTTGCAGTGGCTGCTCACCCTCTTGTTCATCGGCGTGGGCGTGATGCTGGTGATCGAGGCGATCCGCACCGGCCGGGTGCAGATTCACCGCGTCATCGCGATGCTGATCATCTTCACCTTCAACGTGCTGTTCTGGATGTTCTTCGAGCAGGCCGGCAGTTCGTTCAATTTCCTCGCCCAGCACATCGTTGACCGTGACCTCAGCGGTTGGATGTTCCCGATTGGCTGGTTCCAGTCGGTCAACCCGATTGCCATTGTGGTGCTGGCACCGGTGGTGGCGCTGATCTGGGGCTGGCTGGACAAGCGCCGCATCGAGCCATCGATTCCGCGCAAATTTGGTTTGGGCCTGATCGGCAATGCGCTGGGCTTCGGGGTGCTGATGTATGCCCTGTCCAGCCTGGTCGGCGACAGCGGCATGATCCCGCTGTGGACCCTGGTGCTGTGCTACGTGCTGCAGACCACCGGCGAGTTGTGCCTGTCGCCGATCGGTTTGTCGATGGTGACCAAGCTGGCGCCGGTGCGCCTGGTCGGCCTGGGCATGGGCGGCTGGTTCCTGTCCACCGCCATCGGCAACAACCTGGCTGGCCTGTTCGCCGCCAGTGTCAGTGGCGAGGAAGGCATGACCGTGGCTTCGGCCCTGTCCGGCTACACCATGGGCTTCTGGATCCTGCTCGGTGGTGGCGTACTGTTGTTCCTGATTGCGCCGCTGATCAATCGGCTGATGCATGGCGTGAAGTAGCGCGCCGGCGAAAGCGGAACGCGGGCAACGCGGTAGTGGCGGTGCGGGTGTTCGAGATTCAGTTCCCGGCACCCCGCTTTCCGCTCCCCGTTTCCGGTGCCTTCTGCAGCTTGTCCAGGATGCGGTTGAGCCAGGCGCGCTCTTCCGCATCGAGTTTCGCCAGCACCTCGCGCTCGCGTGCGCGCGCCATCGGCGCCACCACGTCGTGGATGGCCCAGCCCGCGTCGGTGAGATTGAGTACCGACCGTCGCTTGTCCGTGCGGTGGGTCGCGCGATCCACCCGTCCGACCGCGACCAGCCGGGCCAGCGCCCGGCTCACGGCGACCTTGTCCATGGCTGTCCGCTCGGCCACCTCGCGTGCCGACAAGCCCTCATAGCGTGCCAGCACGGCCATCACCCGCCATTCGGTCACGGAGATGTTGAAGCGGCTCTGGTAGTCGTCGGCGATCGCCTGGCTGACCGTGTTGGACAGGATCGACAGCCGGTACGGCAGGAAGTGCTCCAGTTGCAGCGGCGCATGTTCGGCGGCGGCGGGGGTGGACTTGCGTTTGGCGGGCATTGCGGCAGTATTCCTTGCAATTAGTTTCATTTGTAACTATAACGTGTGATTACCATCGATGGTGGCACGCTTGTGTGCTGTCGTCGTGCACCGACATTCAGGAGAGCGCCATGAACGCCCAGCCGAACCTTGGCATGCAGGTCACCACCTTCGAGAACCCGATGGGCATCGACGGTTTCGAATTTGTTGAATTCGCCGCCCCGGCCGGGCGCGCCAGCGAGCTGCACGCCCTGTTCAAGCGGATGGGTTTCAGTGCGGTGCTGAAGCACAAGACGCGCCCGATCACGGTCTATCGCCAGAATGGCGTGAACTTCCTGGTCAACAAAGACCCCGCATCGTTCGCCGCCGACTTCGCCGCCAAGCACGGCCCCAGCGCCTGTGGCTTCGCGATCCGCTTCAGCAAACCGGCTGCCGACGTGCTGGCCGCCGTGCAGGCCAATGGCGCGCAGGTCGTCGACCACAAGCCGGCCAGCAAGGCGGTCGATGCGCCCGTGATCAAGGGCATCGGCGACTGCATGTTGTACCTGGTCGACCGCTACGGCAGCGCTGGCAGCATCTATGACGCCGATTACGTGCCGGTTCCCGGTGCGGACCAGAATCCGTCCGGATTCGGCCTGACCTTCATCGACCACCTGACCCACAATCTGTACTTCGGCAACATGGCCAAGTGGTCGGATTACTACGAGAAATTGTTCAACTTCCGCGAGATCCGCTACTTCGACATCAAGGGCGCCAAGACCGGTCTGGTGTCCAAGGCGATGACGGCGCCGGACGGCATCGTGCGGATTCCCTTGAACGAGTCGAACGATCCGAAGAGCCAGATCAACGAATACCTCGATGCCTATCACGGCGAAGGCATCCAGCACATTGCCTGCTTCACCGACGACATCTACGCCACGGTGGAAAAGATGCGTGAGGCGGGCGTCGAATTCCTCGACACGCCGAGCTCTTATTTCGAAGTGATCGACGAACGCATCCCGAATCACGGCGAGGACGTGGCGCGGCTGGCGAAGAACGGAATCCTGATCGACGCCGACCCGGAAACCAAGCAGCGCAAGCTGCTGCAGATCTTCACCCAGAACGCGATTGGCCCGATCTTCTTCGAGATCATCCAGCGCAAGGGCAATGAAGGCTTCGGCGAAGGCAATTTCCAGGCCCTGTTCGAGAGCATCGAGCGCGACCAGATGAAGCGCGGCTTCCTGTAAGCGGCCCCCTTCCACGGCCTTCGACGGCATCATCACGGGCCCAGTGCCCGTCGTCGTTGCGGACGATGGCGGGGCAGGACGGTTGAATCCTTGGTGTACCCACGGCAGCAGGATGATGGATCGATGAACTACCAATCCGGTTTCGGCAATGAGTTCGCCAGCGAAGCGGTCCCGGGCACGCTGCCGGTCGGCCAGAATTCGCCCCAGCGCGTGGCGCATGGCCTGTATGCGGAGCAATTGTCGGGCACCGCGTTCACCGCGCCGCGCCACAGCAACCGGCGCAGCTGGCTGTACCGGATTCGCCCGGCCGCGGTGCACCAGCCGTTCCAGCCGCTGGCGCACGCCAGCTTCCACAATCGGTTCGATGAGGCACCGGCCACGCCCAATCAGCTGCGCTGGGATCCGCTGCCGTTGCCCGAAACGCCCACCGATTTCGTCGATGGGCTGGTGACGCTGGCCGGCAACGGCGGCGCGGCCGAGCAGGCGGGCGTGGGCATCCACTTGTATGCGGCCAACCGCTCGATGCGGGGGCGGTTCTTCAATGACGCCGATGGCGAGCTGATGATCGTGCCGCAGCTGGGTCGTCTGCGCTTGGCCACAGAGATGGGCGTGATCGACCTCGAGCCGCAGGAGATCGCGGTGATTCCGCGAGGCGTGCGTTTTCGCGTCGACCTGCTCGATGACACCGCGCGCGGCTACGTCTGCGAGAACTTCGGTGCGCTGCTGCGCCTGCCTGAGCTCGGCCCGATCGGTTCCAACTGCCTGGCCAATGCGCGCGATTTCCTGGCGCCGGTAGCGGCGTTCGAAGACGTGGAAGGCGACTTCGAGTTGCTGGCCAAGTTCCAGGGCGCCTTGTGGACCGCGAAGATCGGCCACTCGCCGCTGGACGTGGTCGGCTGGCACGGCAACTACACGCCATACAAGTACGACCTGCGCCGCTTCAACGCGATCGGCTCGATCAGCGTCGACCATCCCGACCCTTCGATCTTCACCGTGCTGACCTCGGCCAGCGATACGCCCGGCACCGCGAACATGGATTTCGCGATCTTCCCGCCGCGCTGGCTGGTGGCTGAGCACACCTTCCGCCCGCCATGGTTCCACCGCAACGTGGCCAGTGAGTTCATGGGCTTGATCACCGGTGTGTACGACGCCAAGGCCGAGGGCTTCATGCCGGGTGGCGCCTCGCTGCACAACTGCATGACCGGGCACGGTCCGGATGCCGCCACCTTCGAAAAAGCCTCCGATGCCGACCTGTCCAAGCCGGACCAGGTCACCGGCACGATGGCCTTCATGTTCGAGACACGCAAGGTGATCCGACCCACCCGGCAGGCGCTGGACGCCCCGCAGTTGCAGCACGACTACTATCGTTGCTGGCAGGATATCCGCAAGCACTTCACGCGCTGAGCGCGTTCGTCTCACGCATTCGACACAAGGTAACTCGATGAAACTTGGATCCCTCAAGGAAGGCGGCCGCGATGGCACGCTGATCGTGGTCAGTCGCGACCTCACCCGCGCGGTCAAGGCCGCTGGCATTGCCGACACGCTGCAGGCGGCGCTGGACGACTGGTCGAACACCGCGCCGCGGCTCAACGCCCTGTCCGGCGAACTCAATGACGGCAAGGCCCCGGGTGCGTTTGCGCTGGACGTGGCCGCGCTCGCCTCGCCGCTGCCGCGTGCCTACGAATTTGTCGATGGCTCGGCCTATCTGCCCCACGTGGAGCGGGTGCGGCGTGCCCGTGGTGCCGAAGTGCCCAAGTCGTTCTACACCGATCCGCTGATGTACCAGGCCACCAGTGCCGGGTTCCTGGGGCCGCGTGATCCGGTAGTGGTGCCCAGCGAGGATCACGGCATCGATCTGGAAGCCGAGGTGGTGGTGGTCACCGACGACGTGCCGATGGCGGTGACGCCGGCGCAAGCTTCCAACCACATCCAGTTGGTCGGCCTGATCAACGACGTCAGCCTGCGTGGACTGATTCCCGGCGAGCTGGCCAAGGGCTTTGGCTTCCTGCAGTCCAAACCGCGCTCGGCGCTGTCACCGGTGCTGGTGACGCCGGACGAGCTGGGTGATGCCTGGCGCGGCGACAAGCTGCATCTGCCGATGCGCACCTGGTTGAACGGAGCGTGGTTCGGCGAAGCCGAGTGCGGCGTCGACATGCAGTTCAGTTTTGCCGAGCTGGTGGCTCACGTGGCGAAGACGCGGCCGCTGACCGCCGGCACCATTGTCGGTTCCGGCACCATCGCCAACGAGGACACCAGCAAGGGCGCGTCCTGCCTGGCCGAGCAGCGCACGGTGGAGACCTTGCGCGATGGCAAGCCGAGCACGCCGTTCATGAAGTTCGGCGACCATCTCAAGATCGAGATTACCGACGCGATGGGTGCCTCGATCTTCGGTTCGATCGAGCAGCGCATCGAGCCGCTCAAGCGCTGAGTTCGAGTCGCGATGACGCCGGCGGCGTCAGCCGCCGGCCAGCATGGCCTTGATCCTGGCCATGTGTGATTCGGCCGTCTCACGGGTCACTTCCTTGTCCGCCTCCGGGTCCTTGCCTTGCCAGTGCAGGTCGGCTTGCGGCAGTTCCTGCAGGAATCGGCTGGGCTGGTTGCGATGGACTTCGCCGTAGCGTTTGGTCTTCGCCGACCATGACAACGTCAGCAGTTCCTTGGCGCGGGTGATCCCGACGTACAGCAGCCGGCGTTCCTCGTCGATGCGGCCTTCGTCGATGGCGCCTTCGTGCGGCAGCGTGCCGTCTTCGCAGCCGACGATGAAGACGAAGCGGAATTCCAGCCCCTTGGCTGCATGCAGGGTCATCATGCGCAGCGCATTGCCCGGTTCATCGCGGTCGGCGTGGCTGAGCAAGGCCAGCTGGGAGGCCAGGTCGCCGACGCCGTGGCCGCCCTTCTGCATGGCCCGGAACCAGTCGGCGAGTTCCTGCAGATTGCCCAACCTGCGTTCGCGCAGGCCGGCGTCGGGCGTGCTGGCGACGATCTGCGCGACGTAACCCGTGCGCTGCAGAATTCGTTCGACCAGGTCGGCGGCGCTTTCGTGCAGCGAGGCGCTGCGCAACTCATCCAGCAGGCTGGCGAACGAAGCCAGCGCGGCGGCGGGACGCGGCGTGAGCTGGCGCAACACGCTATCGCTGCGGGTGGCGTCGAGCAGGGACGAATGGCGCGACTGCGCGAGTTGTCCGAGCTTCTCCAGGGTGGTCGCACCGATCTCGCGCCTGGGCACGTTGACCACGCGCAGGAACGCCGCGTCGTCGCTGGGATTGGTCAGCAGGCGCAGGTAGCACAGCACGTCCTTCACCTCGGCGCGGTCGAGGAAGCTCAGCGCGCCCGTGAGGTGGTACGGAATGCGCGCCAGCCGCAGCGCCTTCTCCAGCGGTCGCGCCTGAAAATTGCCGCGGTACAGGATCGCCATGTCGTCCCAGCGTGCCTTGTACTTTTCCGCCAGCGCGGTGGCGATGCCGGCAACGCGCTCGGCTTCGTGGTCGGCTTCCTTGCATTCCAGCACGCGGATTGGCGCGCCTTCGGGGTGCTCGCTCCACAGCTTTTTTTCGTGCAGATGGGGATTGTGTGCAATCAGCGCGTTGGCCGTGCGCAGAATGCGCTTGCCGCAGCGGTAGTTCTGCTCCAGCTTGATCACCCGCAGGTTTGGCCAGTCGCGGCCGAGCTGGTCGATGTTCTCCGGGTTGGCGCCGCGCCATGCGTAAATGGATTGGTCGTCGTCACCCACGCAGGTCATGCCGCCGCGCTCGCCGGCCAGCACCTTCAGCAATCGGTATTGCGCGTCGTTGGTGTCCTGGTATTCGTCGACCAGCAGGTAGCGCAGACGCTCGCGCCAGGCGTCGCGGCATTCCGCGTCCGCTTCCAGGATGCGCAGCGGCAGCCGGATCAGATCGTCGAAGTCCACGGCGTTGAAGGCGGCCAGGCGCAGTTGATACATCTCATAGATCGTGGCCGCTTCCAGCTCGCGCGGGCTGCGTGCGGCGGCCAGCGCCTCGGCGGGTGACAAGCCGCTGCTCTTGGCGCGGCTGAGCAGGTTGCGAATGCCGAACAGCACGTCCTTTTTGGCGCCGGTCGGCGACAGCTCCTTGATGATGCCGGTGCTGTCGTCCGCGTCCAGTACCGAAAAACCCCGGCGCAACCCGGCGCGGGCATGCTCGATCTGCAGGAACTTCAATCCCAGCGCGTGAAAGGTGCTCACCGTGAGGGCCGCCGCATCCTCGGCGCTGACCAGTTTTGCCACGCGCTCGCGCATTTCGCGCGCGGCCTTGTTGGTGAAGGTGATTGCGGCAATCTTCGAGGCGGCGAGTTTCCGGCGCTGGATCAGGTGCGCGATCTTCCGGGTGATCACGCTGGTCTTGCCGGAACCGGCACCGGCGAGCACCAGCAGCGGGCTGTCGATGTGTTCGACGGCGGCCAGTTGTTGTGGGTTGAGCATGAATCGAGGCGATGCGTGAGGCGGCGATCGATGGTAGCAGAGCGATCGGGCGCCGCCCGGCGCGCTACCATGTGCGATCCGGCATCCGACCTATCGACATGGCCAAACTCTATTTCTATTACTCGGCAATGAATGCCGGCAAGACCACGACGTTGCTGCAGAGCGCGTACAACTATCACGAGCGCGGCATGCGCACGCTGATCCTCACCCCGGCGCTGGACAACCGCTACGGCGACGGTGTGGTGGCCTCGCGGATTGGCCTGAAGGCGAACGCGCGACGTTTCGGCGGGGATGAGGACCTGTTTGCCCTGGTGCAGGCGGATATGGCCGCGCGCGGGCCGCTGCATTGCGTGTTCGTCGACGAAGCGCAGTTCCTGACCAAGGCGCAGGTGTGGCAGATCAGTGACGTGGTCGATCGGCTGCACATCCCGGTGCTGGCCTATGGTCTGCGTACCGATTTTCGCGGCGAGTTGTTCGAGGGCAGCCGCCACCTGCTGGCCTGGGCTGACAACCTGGAGGAGATCAAGACGATCTGCCACACCGGACGCAAGGCGACCATGGTCGTGCGGGTGGACGAACACGGCCGCGCCGTTACTGACGGCCCGCAGGTTGAGATTGGCGGCAACGAACGCTATGTCTCGGTGAGCCGGGCGGAGTTCAAGAAGATCAGCGCTGGCGACGGCCGCATCGAGCTGCAGCAGACCGTGCTGCCGCTGGGCGAGCGCGAATGATTCGACCCATCAAGGATTCTGCATGAGCCAAGTCACCACTCCCGCCAGCTGGCCTCGGCCCTACTGGCAGCCCGGCGAAGAAGAGGCGGTATTGCAGTTCTACGTGTTCGGCAAATTCGAGCCGGAACTGCTGATTCCCTCGCCGCGCTACGGCAGCCCGGGCCTGCCCGCCGGGGTGGAGATCCAGCGCTTCCAGAACGCCGTGCTGCGTCGCTGGGAAGGCTATCCGCTGCACGGCGCACTGGGTGGCATCCTCAAGGAGGACGCGCCGGAGGCATATGATCAGGCCCGCCTGGCGCCAGACGTCCTGGTCGTGCGCGGCAACGTCAAGGACGAGGCCACTCTCGATTACCTGCGCGATACGCTCGGTGTGCTGGCCGGCATGCTCGACGTGGGCGGCACGGCTGTGCTCGACCCGCAAATCCTTACTCTGTTCGACGCCGCGCACTGGCGCCGGAACTACCTGGTCAAGGATGGTGCGCCGCCACGGCACCACGTGCTGATCCTGCACAGCGCCGACGAAGCCAGCGATCGCGCGTGGATCCATACCCGCGGCATGCGCAAATTTGCGCGGCCGGACATCAGTCTGCGCAACGTGCCCGCGAACGCTGTCGACCGCGCCGGCGCGTTGTGCGAGCGGCTGGTCGAGCTGCTGTCGCTTGGTGCACATTTCAGCGCCGGCCAAGAGCTGGAAGTGGACGGCGTGCCGGGCGGCCTGGTGGCCCAGCCCGGCGGCAGTCTCGACGACCCCGAGTTCAACAATACCCACGTGGCATTTCGCTGGCCGCAGTGATTCGCCAGTTCAGCGCTGGCAGTGCGGGCACCAGAACGTGGAGCGTTGCCCCAGCGTGACCTGCCGGATCGGCGTGTCGCAAGCGTGGCACGCTTCACCCGTGCGACCGTAAACCGCCAGTTCGCGGAAGAAGTAGCCGGGCGCGCCGTCGGGGTTGAGGAAGTCACGCAGGGTGGTGCCGCCGCGTTCGATGGCCCAGGCCAGCAGGCGCTTCACTTCGACGCCCAGGCGCGCGTAGCGGGCGCGTGAGACGTTGCCGGCGGCGCGACGCGGGTCGATGCCGGCATGGAACAGCGCTTCGCTGGCGTAGATGTTGCCGACGCCGACGACGATGGCGTTGTCCATCAGGAACAGTTTCACCGCCGCCGTGCGGCCGCGTGAAAGGTGCCACAGCAAATCGCCATCGAATGCATCGGTCAGCGGCTCCGGGCCCAGCTTCGCCAGCAGCTTGTGGGTCTGGCCGGGCGGCTGCCACAACAGGCAGCCAAAGCGGCGCGGATCGGTGAAGCGCAGAATCCGCGGGGCCTGGGCCGGCGTGCGTTCCAGCACGATATCGACGTGGTCGTGCTTGCCCACCGGCGCGTCCGGCGGCAACACCCGCAACACGCCCGACATGCCCAGGTGCAGCAGTGCGCTGCCGACCTCGGTGTGCAACAGCAGGTATTTTGCGCGCCGCTCGACCGCATCGATTCGTTGGCCCGGAAGCTGTTCGCTGATCTCCGGCGGAATCGGCCAGCGCAGGTCGGGGCGGCGCAGGATCACACCGGTGACGCGGCGGCCGATCAGGTACGGCGCGATGCCGCGACGGGTGGTTTCGACTTCGGGCAGTTCGGGCAAGTTGGCTGATCCCGCTTCAGTGCAGTTCGGTGGTCGCGGTCGCCGGCGAGCGCGGCACGTAGCGTGACCCCACCAGCGCAATCCGCTGGCCCACGCGCACGTAGTGCTGTGGTCCGGTTACCGCGCTTTCGCCAAACTCCAGCGTCGTGCCATCCAGCGACAAGACAGCTCGTGGCGGCTTCAACCCGATCTTGGCGGGGTCGAAATCGCTCGCCGGGCGCCAGCTCAATACGTGCGCGGCGGCAGTGTTGGCCAGATCGCTGAGGCGGGCGTCGTTGGCGCGCGCGGGCGTTCCATCCACGCGCCACCAGAGACCGTCGCGCTTCTCGTAATGCAGGGTTGGTGTGCCGGGCAGGGTCAGCGCGATATGCCGGATGCTGGCCGGTTCGAGCGCCGTGAGATGGCCGGGTGCCTGCCGTGCATCGCGCTGCCATTGCCAGCCGGCCATCAGCAGCAGCGCCAGCACACCGAGCAGCAGGAGCAGGCGTTGGCGGTTACTGCGTCGCATGGCTCAGCGCCGCCGCCGACGCCAGGCAATCAGGCCGCCGATCGCCAGCAGCAGCAGCGGCAGCGCGATCAGGAACCCAAAGCTCAGGGCATTGAGTTCGCCTTGCGAAATGTCCAGCAGACGATCGGGCGCGCCGCGCGGCGGCAGGTCGACCAGCTTGTCATCGCCCAGCAGCCAGTCGAACACCCGCTCGCCCAACGCGCGATTGCCGCCGTTGCCGAGAAAGCTGTTGGAAAGAAAGTCGCCATCGCCGATCACCACGGCACGCTGCTCGCTCTTGTCCGGACTCGGTGACAGCCGGGTCAAGGCGAAGCCGAAGTCCAGCGGCCCCTTCAGTTCGCCGGCTGCAGCATCGAAGTGGATGTCGGAGGGCTTGCTGTTGTCGATCGGCTGGAATTCGGTCCAGCTCTGCGGACCCGAGCGCAAGAATGGAGCGGCCGCCCAACTGCTCCGGCTCACTTGTGCCAGCGCGGAAACCTGAGGGAACAGCGTGCTCAGGGCAAACCCGCGGGTGATTGCCTGGGGCTGGTAGTCGCCCAATGCGATCAGCCGCGGATCGCGCAAGCCCAGTGCGGCGCCGGAGCCATCCACCAGCACGCCGGGAAGAACACGCACGCCCAGCGCGTTGGCCAGCGGTGCCAGGGCGAGATCGTCGTTCGACGGCTCGGTCAGCCACAGCAAGTTGCCGCCGCTGCCGACATAGTTGACCAGAGCGTCCACGGCCGCGCTGGGCAGCGCAAGCGTCGGGCTGGCCAGCACCACCAGGTCGGTGTGTTCGGGGACCGCGGTCACTTGCGCGAAATTCAGCGGCACCGCGCGCATGCCGCGCGCTTCGAGCTGCCGCATGAAGGTGCCGAGGTCGGCGTTGGCCTGGCCGTCGGCACGACGCTCACCGTCGCCGGTGACGAAGGCCACGATGCGGTCGCTGCCCCGCAGCAGCCGCTCAAGGGCGTTGGTGAGACTGCGCTCGGACAGCTCGTCCAGTCGCTGCTCGCGGTTCTGGTAATGCAGGATCAGCGCGCCATCGACCGTGATGCCCAGCTCGCGCATCCTGGCCGGATCCAGTTGCGGGTCGACAAAGCGCAGGCTCAGGTCGGGCTTCACTGCCTGGTAGCGCTGCAGGAAGCCGGCCACGGTCTGGCGCAGCTCGCCCTGCGGGTTGGCATAGCTGACAATCTCCACCGGACCGGTGAAGCGGGCCAGCACGGCCCGGCTTTCCGCCGTCAAGCTGGTGCGGCCGCCCGCGGTCCAGTCGGCCTGTTGCACGTAGCGCGTGCTGAGGTAGCCCAGCGCGCTGGCGGCCAGCAGCAGGAGGAGGGTGAACAGCCAGCCGTCCAGACGTCTGAGCAGGTTGCGCATCAGCCACGCTCCTTGTCGGCGTTGAGCCTCCGGATAGCCAGCGCCAAGGAGAGCGCGATCAGCAGCACGAACCAGACCACGTCGGTGCTGGAAACCAGGCCACGCAGCAAGGGTTGCAGGTGCGTACTCATCGCCAGCCAGTTGATCGCGCCACCATGGAGCCCGGCCATTTGCGCGCCGAAGTTCACACCCCACAGTGCCAGTGCAATTACCAGCGCGGCGGATGCGGCGATCGCCGGGTGCGAGGCGAAGCTTGAGCAGGCCACCGCGATCGCCGCCAACGCGGCCAGCATCAGCGCCATGCCCAGTGTGGCAGCGGCCAGTTTGCCCCAGTCGAAATGCGTGGCGTGCGCCAGCGCCAGCGGCATCGCCAGGGTCAGTGCCAGCCAGACCAGCAGCCAGCCCAGCACGGCCAGGTATTTGCCCAGCACGATGCGCGAGGCCGGTACGCCGGCGGCGAACAGCAGCGGCAGGGTGCCATTGCGGCGCTCGCCCGCGATCACCGACATGCCCAGCAGCGGAACCACCAGGAACGCCAGCTGGGCCAGTTGGCCCAGCAGCGGCACGCCAACCAGATCGGTGAAGCCGGGTCCGTCGGCCAAACCGGCGCGCTGGATCTGCCCGGCGAGAAAATTGCCCAGCAGCAGGGTGAAGTTCCACGCCAGCCAGGCCAGGGTCAGTGCCGCCAGCACCCAGGCCAGCGGGCGCACCAGCAGCCGGCGCCATTCCAGGCGCGTCACCGCAAACAGGCTCATGCCGCGCGCGCCGGTTGGGAGCTGCCGCTCATCGCGATGCCGAAGAATGTCTGTTCCAGTGCCGCGTGATCGTCGGCCCGCACTGCACCGTCGTGACGCAGCCTGCCTTCATGCAGGATGACCACACGGTCACACACGGCGGTCACCTCGGCCAACAGGTGAGTGGACAGGATCACCGCGGCGCCAGCGGCAGCCTGTTCGCGAATCAGCGTGCGCAAGGCCGCGGCCTGCACCGGATCGAGTGCGTTGGCCGGCTCATCGAGCACCAGCAGCGCGGGGCGGTGCAGCAGGGCGCAGGCCAGGCCCAAGCGTTGGCGTTGGCCTTGCGACAGCACCCCGGCCAGTCGCCGGGCCAGCGGCTGCAGCTCCAGCCGCTCGATGATTGCGGTGCGCGCCAGGCGCAGCGCCGCCCCGGTCAAGCCACGCAGGCGACCATGGGCGTCCAGGTGTTCCTCGACGGTGAGTTCGGCCCATGCCGGCGCACGCTCGGGCAGCCAGCCGACCAGCGTGCGGGCCAGTTCGGGATGCTCGAGGAAATCCGCGCCGTTCAGCTTGATGCTGCCACTGTCAGGTCGAAGGGCGCCGGCGATCATCGACAGCGTGGTCGATTTGCCGGCGCCGTTCACGCCCAGCAGACCCATGACCTGACCCGACTGCAGCGTCAGGCTCAGCTCGTGCACGGCCAGCCGGCCGGCGCGTCGGCGGTTGACTCGCTCAAGTTGCAGGATGGCTTGGGGTGGTGTGTCGGTAGGCGCGGTCATGGCGTGATTGTCAGGGTGCCCCCGATCTTAAACAACAGTGGCACACTGCTGAGCGGAATAACCTCCACTTAGCGTGCGATGCTTGACGAGCTGTTACTCTTCGTGGTTCGCAACATGCTGGTGGGTACGGAAACCCCTGATCTACACTGAATTGTCCCTCACCCGGTGCCTTCCATGCTCGACGCTGTACTCAATTTCCTCAACGATGGTCTCACCGGCGCGAGCTGGGGGCAGATCGCCGTCTACATGCTGGTCATGACCCAGCTCACCATTTTTACGGTGACCCTGTACCTGCATCGCAGCCAGACGCATCGTGGCGTGGATTTTCATCCGGCGCTGGCGCACTTCTTCCGTTTCTGGGGTTGGCTCACCACCGGCATGGTGACGCGTGAATGGGTGGCGGTGCACCGCAAGCATCACGCCAAGGTCGAGACCGTGGACGATCCGCATAGCCCGATGATCTACGGTATCAAGAAGGTGTTCTGGGATGGTGTGTCGCTGTATCGCGATGCGTGCGAGAACAAGCAGGACATGGAGCAGTACGGCCGCGGTACACCGGACGACTGGGTCGAAAAGAATCTTTATGGCGCACACCCGTACTGGGGTCCGACCCTGATGCTGTTCATCAGTGTGGCGCTGTTCGGCGTGATCGGTGCGGCGCTGTGGGCGCTGCAGATGGTGTGGATCCCGTTCTGGGCCGCCGGCTTCGTCAACGGCATCGGCCACTGGGCCGGTTATCGCAATTTTGAAAGTGCCGATACCGCGCGCAACCTGATCCCGTGGGCTTTCTGGATCGGCGGTGAGGAGCTGCACAACAATCACCACGCGTTCCCCAGCTCGGCCAAGTTCGCCCTGCGCAAATGGGAGTTCGATATTGGCTGGGCAGCCATCTGCGGCCTGCGCGCCGTGGGCCTGGCCAAGGTGCTGCGCGTGGCGCCGTCCCTGGATGTGCGTCCAAACGTGCGTCTGCCCGATGCCGACACCTTGAAGGCGGTGCTGACTCACCGTTTCCAGGCCATGACCGATTACTACCGCGGTGTGATCCTGCCGACGATCGCCGATGAGGCGCAGCATGCCGGCGAGAGCCTCAAGTCGATGCCGCGGCGCTTGCGCGTGGCGCTGGCCGACGGTGGTCGCTGGCTGGACAGCGAAAGCCGCGACCGCATGCAGGCGGTGCTGGCCAAGCGGCCGACCCTGGCCACCGTGGTCGAGTTCCGCAACCGCCTGGCGGCGCTGATGGAGCAGCGGGGCGCCGAGCAGGCCTTGAAGGGCTTGCAGCAGTGGATCCGCGAGGCCGAAGAAAGCGGTATTCGCGCGCTGCAGGACTTCGCGCATCGGCTCAAGGGTTACAGCGTCGCGACGGCCTGATGGCCCGTCGCGATCCGCGCGCTTCACGCTGATCCAGAACGCCCGCCGCATGGCGGGTTTTCTTTGCGCGCGACGGGCTGCGGGGCCATGTGCCGGCGCCAATCATTACGAAACGGGCACAAAAAAACCGCCACCAGGGCGGTTTTTTCGTGGCGTGGCGATCGATTACTTGATCTTGCCTTCCTTGTACATCACGTGCTTGCGCACGACCGGATCGTATTTCATGAATTCGAACTTTTCCGGCGTGTTCTTCTTGTTCTTCTTCGTGGTGTAGAAGTGGCCGGTGCCGGCCGAGGAGATCATGCGGATCTTGTCTTGTGATTTATTTGCCATGGCTCAATCCTCAGACCTTTTCGCCGCGGGCACGCATCTCGGCAATCACGGCTTCGATACCATTCTTGTCAATCGTGCGCAGGGCGTTGTTGGAAACGCGCAGCTTGATCCAGCGATTCTCGCTGGGGACCCAGAAACGACGCTCGTGCAGGTTTGGCAACCAGCGGCGACGGGTACGGTTGTTGGCGTGTGAGACGTTGTTGCCGCTCATCACACCCTTACCGGTGACTTGACATACACGGGCCATGACGACCTCCGTAATTGCTGTTCGACACCCGTTGGCCAGGGTGAGATCGGCCCAGCGGCGCCATGCGCCACGCGATGCTGGAGTTGTTGCAACGCGTGTTCGTGAGGTCCGTACCGCGTGGCGGACCGCCCGGGCTACCGGGTCGACAGAGGCGAGCCGTGTATTCTCGCAGAAAAACAAGGCAATGCGCAATCTGTAGCCGACCGGAAACCGGGCCCCGGCGTGCGCGAGGCGGGGATGTATGGAACAATCACCCTCTTTTACTGACCCGACCCAGACCCGAGGACGCCCCATGGCACAAGAGATCACCAACGACCAGGCCAACGGCCAGGCCAGTCAGCCGCAGCTGGTGATGCAGAAAATCTACGTGAAGGATATCTCCTTCGAGGCGCCCAATGCGCCGCAGATTTTCCAGGAAGTCGACGACAAGAACCAGCCGCAAGTGCAGCTCAATCTGGGCCAGAAGGCTACCGACCTGGGCAACAACCTCTACGAAGTTGTGCTGAATCTCACGCTGACCTGCACCATCGGGGAGCGCACCGCGTATCTGGCCGAAGTGGAGCAGGCTGGCTTGTTCGGCATTGCCGGCTTCAACGAGGCGGATCACGCGGGAATCATTGGCAGCTATTGCCCGAACCTGCTGTTTCCGTATGCCCGTCAGGTGATTTCCTCGCTGGTGCTCGAAGGCGGCTTCCCGCCCTTCCTGTTGCAGCCGATCAACTTCGACGCCTTGTATGCCGAGCAGCAGCGCCGCGCAATGGGTGGCGACGAAGCACCGGCTTCCCTGAACAGCTGAGCCGTGCACATGGCTGAATGCCCGAAGCTGACCATTGTTGGGGCCGGCTCGTGGGGTACCGCGCTGGCAGCGTTGGCTGCCCGCAATGGCGTGCCCACCACCTTGTGGGGTCGCGACCGGAAGGCGCTGGCGGCGATGGCGGCCGACCACGTGAACCGGCGCTACCTGCCGGACATCGACTTGCCCGCAGCGCTTGATTACCAGAGCGACCTGGCCAGCGCCGTCCGCGGCGCCGGCGTGGTACTGATCGTGGTGCCCAGCGATGCGTTTGCCTCGATGCTGGCCGAGTTGGCGCCACTGCTCGATGCGGATAGCGCGATCGCCTGGGCGACCAAAGGATTTGAACCGGGTACCGGTCGGCTCCTGCATGAGCTGGTCGCGGACCGACTGCCCGGCCGCCCGACGGCCGTGGTCACCGGACCGTCGTTCGCCAGGGAAGTCGCTGCCGGCCTGCCCAGCGCCGTTACCGTGCATTCGGACGACGCGGCGTTTGCGCAGCAACTGGCCAGTCTGCTGCATGCACCAAACCTGCGCGCCTATTCCGGCGGTGACGTACTCGGTGCCGAACTTGGTGGCGCCATGAAAAACGTGCTGGCGGTAGCCACCGGTATTGCCGATGGTATGCAGCTTGGCCTCAACGCGCGCGCCGGGCTGATCACCCGTGGCATGAACGAGATGCTGCGGTTGGGTGTGGCGCTGGGTGCGAAGCCGGAAACGCTGATCGGCTTGTCGGGTCTGGGCGACCTTGTATTGACTTGCACCGGTGACCTGTCGCGCAATCGCCGGCTCGGTCTCGCACTGGGCCGGGGCGTTGCCATCGACGAAGCAGTGCGCCAGATCGGCCAGGTGGTGGAAAGCATTCTCACGGCCGACGAAGTGGCGCGACTGGCCGACAAGCACGGGCTGGACCTGCCGATCAGTGCCGCCGTACGCGCCGTACTCCACGGCAAGGTCACGCCGGTTGACGCCCTCAAAACGCTGATGGCGCGCGAGCAGAAGCCGGAGTACCCGCAGGGCCTGTTCGGGTCGAATTGAGTTGGTGGGCGCGCGCCGGCGCGCCTTGACGTCATCCGTTTCGATTGTGGTATCAAGCCGCTGCGCTGCTAAGCTCAGTAATTTGGTCGTCGCAACGGACCGCACACGAATGCAGCAACCGGACGAAAAGCAACGGGCCGCTCCGGCGGTCGCGGGCGAGGACGAAGCCCTGCCGCAGGCGTGGCGTCGACTGCTCGCCACACCCAAGCCGGTCGTGGCCGGCGAGCGCGGCGTGCTTGGTTTCTTCCTGGAAGTGATCCCCGAGGAAGGCGCCGCGTTTGCGCGGCTGGAAGCGGCCCCCGCATTGCTGACGCCGGCCGAGCACGGGCGCTACGGCCGTCCGGTGCCGCTGGATAGTCGGCATCTGGCAGGCTCGGCCCTGCAGCCGCACGAGCAGCGTTTGGCTGCGACCATGCTGGGTCTGCCGCAGAGCGTGCGCAAAGGGCGCAGCTATGCGCATCTGGGCAGTCACGTCGGCGGCAGCCTGCTGGCCGAGATCCTCGATACAGCGCCATGTTTTCTTGGCGGATTGGCCGGGTTGCGGCTGTCCCGCGGCAAATCGCACCCGTTGAACTGGCACTGGCAGATGGACCCGGATGGCAGTCAGCGACTGGTGCCCGTGTTGCCGCACAACCAGCGGCTGCTGCGCATCGACGTGTTGTGGTACCTCGATGTCGAACGCGCCGCCGTGGGCCCGCTCGAAGCGGCGAGCGAGGAAACCCACTGGCTCGATCTGCCGGCGCTGAAGCATGAACATGGCCGCCGCTTGCGCAATCGCCTCGGCGGCAGCCGGCTGGCCACCCGGGTGCCGTTGCCGCAGGTGTTTGATGAAGTGCGCCGCTCGACGTTGGCACCCAAACCGGTGCTGGTCTTGCACGCGCTGACCCGCCACGTCCGCCTGGCTTCCGGCACGCCCCCGCTGGGTTATGCACGGTTGGCGTTCGACTACGCTGGCGAACGGCTGCCTGGCCGCGGCGGTGAACCGTTGGTGCGGCGCGTGCGCAACGACCAGTTGGTCGAGATCACGCGGCGTCGTGCGGAGGAATTGACCGCGATGGAGCAGCTCGAACGCGCCGGGCTCACGCCTTGCGTGGATACCGAGGGCTTGCCGTGGGATGTCGCCGAGACCCTGCCCGAAGATGCCTGGTTGTTCCCCGGCACCGGTTACGCCGGCGCACTGGAGGTCAACACGCCCGCCCGCTGGTTGGCGCTGCGACCCAAGCTGGAAGAAGAAAACTTCCTGGTGGAATACTCGCCGAGTTTTCCGCTCGAAGTATTGGAAGGCCCGGTGAAATGGTACGGCCAGGCGCAGGATGACCCTGACGACCATGCCTTCGACCTCGAGATCGGCATCGAACTGGACGGCACGCGGTACAACCTGCTGCCCGCGGTGGCGCAGGCCTTGGCCGAGCATCAACTGAATCTGAGCCCGGCTCCGAACGAGCCCGAGGATGCGGTGTGGTATGCCCCGGTCGACGCGCGTCGGCGCGTCCCGGTGCAACTGAAGGAACTGCGCGGCCTGTTGGCGCCGCTGGCCGAGTATCTGGAAAAGCCGAGGCGCAAGCTGCACCTGCCGCGAGTGCAGGCCGGTCGCCTGGAGGAGCTGGCTGCGGCGATGCCGCGCGACGGCACGCTGGAAGCGGCCGAGCCACTGCTGGGTTTCGCCGCGCGCCTGCGTGATGCGGCCGAGCGCGCCAGCGATGCCGTGCCTGAAGGGCTCACCGTCGAGATGCGGCCATATCAGCGCGAGGGACTGCGCTGGCTCAACGCGTTGGCCGAGGCCGGCGTCGGCGGAGTGCTGGCCGACGACATGGGTCTGGGCAAGACGCTGCAGCTGATCACCCACCTGCTGTCGCTGAAGCAGCGTGGCGAGCTGACGCAGCCGGCACTGATTGTGGTGCCGACCAGCCTGATTCCAAACTGGCAGTCGGAAATTGCCCGCTTCGCACCGGCCCTGCGCGTCTTGACCTTGCACGGGCCGCAGCGTGCCGAAGCGTTCGACCAACTCGGCGCGCAGGACATCGTACTGACCAGTTACGCCCTGCTGCCGCGTGACGTGGTTCCGTTGCGCAAGCAGCCGTTCGCGTTGATCGTGCTGGACGAAGCGCAGCAGGTGAAGAACCCGCGCACCCAGGCCCGTCGCGCGCTGCTGAGCCTGCGCACCCCGCGGTATGTCTGCCTCACCGGCACACCGCTGGAGAATCACCTGGGCGAACTGTGGTCGCAGATCGACCTGGCCGTGCCCGGTCTGCTGGGCGACGAAGGCGCTTTTCGCCGGCACTACCGGGTGCCGATCGAGAAGCAGCGTGACGAGGAGTGCCAGCAGCGCCTGAACCTGCGCCTGGCGCCGTTCATCCTGCGCCGGACCAAGGCACAGGTGGCCACCGAACTGCCCCCGAAGACCGAGATCACCCGTCGCGTCGTCCTCGAGGGGCGCCAGCGCGAATTGTACGAGGGCTTGCGGCTGTCCCTGGCCGAGGAGTTGCGCGAGGTGATTGCCCAGCGTGGCATCTCGCACTCGGGCATTGTCGTGCTCGATGCCTTGCTCAAGTTGCGCCAGGTCTGCTGCGACCCGCGACTGGTCAAGCTGGAGGCGGCCCGCGGCGTGAACGAATCAGCCAAGTTCGAGCTGCTGATGGACATGCTGCCGGCGCTGCTGGACGAAGGCCGCAAGGTGCTGCTGTTCTCGCAGTTCACCGGCATGCTGAAACTGATCGCGGCCGAGCTCGATCGGCGCCATATCCAGTACGTCACGCTGACCGGTGATACCCGCGATCGTGCCGAACCGGTGCAGCGTTTCCAGGACGGCGAAGTGCCGCTGTTCCTGTTGTCGCTCAAGGCCGGTGGCGTGGGATTGAACCTCACCGCCGCCGATACCGTCATCCACTACGACCCGTGGTGGAACCCTGCCGCCGAGGCGCAGGCCAGCGATCGTGCCCACCGCATCGGTCAGGACAAACCGGTGTTTGTGTTCCGCCTGATCACGTCGGGCACGGTGGAAGAGCGCATCGAGGAATTGAAACTGCGCAAGGCCGAACTCGCCGACGCGGTACTCGAAGGCGGCGGCAGTCGCGAGAAGCTCCGCTTCGACGAAGGTGATCTGGACTCGCTGTTGGCGCCGGGCTGAGTCAAGTCAGGTAACCGGCAGTCGCAGCAGCCGTTAGCGCTCGCTGCCCGGACGGTGTGGTTGCCGCAACAGACTCCACGCCATGGCGGTTACTGCCAGCGCACCGCCGATCAACACCAACCACAGCAGCAATCGGGTCCAGTCGAACGGCAGCTTCGGCGCCAGCAGGGCGGCCGGGCCCGCGGCGTCGCTGACGGCGCCGAGCGTGGCCAGTGGCGGCTGCCACGCCACACTGGCATCGCGCGGCCGGATCCGTGCCAGCGCGGCGGCCAAGGGATAATTTCCACGCTGCGCCGCGTAGCTGCCGACCAGCAGACTGTACGGACCGTTGCCTTCAGCCAGGAACACGAAAACGTCAGGCTGCCAGCCCACCCGCAGTGTCGGTGGTTGCGCCAGCGGTGTGTCGGTATGCAGTCGCAGGTGCTGCACGCGCGATGCGGCAAAGGTGGTGGGAGCGGTGTCGTCGCCGCTGTCGCCGATCTGCACGGCGGTGATCGTGGCCAGCGTGCGCTGGCGGCTGTCGTCGCGGTCGAGCAGGCGGAAGCGGGCCGCCGTGTTTGCTCCGGCGAGGTCGATCCGCACCGCTTCGACGGGCAATGCCGCAGGCAGGGTGTAGTCGTAGTGGGTGCCGCCGGCCGCCGACGAGATGGTCGCCGCGTCCGCACTCAGCCACTGACGCGAGGCGGCGCGGTCGGCGAGTGGATCGGTGTAGGTGCCGTGGAGTTCCACCAACGGCGTCTGTGCACTGGCCCAGGGCGCGATATCGCCTTCACGCAAGTTCAGTCGGTAGTAGCGGGACGCGACCGTGGCGCGCACGCGGATCGATCGTTGCACGACGGCGTCGGCACCGCGCCGCACGCTGACAATTTCGGTGCGCCCACCCAGCGAACTCCAGCTCTGCAGGTCGTTGCTGGCCTCCACCGAAAGGTGGAAGCGCGCGTCGTCTGGCAGGGCGGCGGGGTCGATGTCGATGCGAGCCAGCCTGACCTGACGATGGGCGTCCAGCAGCCATTGGGTCGGCCGGATGGAAGACAGCGCCGCGGGTGGTTGCTCGATCACGATGTCACCGTTGCGGCTGCGCTGCACGCGCTCGGCACCAGACCCGTCGGTGGCGTTGGCAGGCAGCGGCAGCAGGCCAGCCGTCAGCGCAAACGGGTGCACTCGCAGCGGTGAAGCGGGCAGTGGCGCGAAGGGCACCGGCTCGCCCTGGCCATTCACCACGATCAGGTCGCGCAGATGGGCTTCGGGTCGGGACTGCGCGTAGATGGCCGGCGTCAGCTCGACCCGCCACGCAGCGCTGTGGCCGGTGGTGGTCAGCGCGTGGCGGTAAGCGTAATCGTCCTGGGTCGCGGCGTTGGCGCCAAGCGGAATCCACCCGCAGAGCAGGATCAGCTCGGCCCGCTTCAGCCAGCGTGCGTCACGGCGCATCGGCAGTCTCCATGTTGTCCGCCAGTGGCCGGCGTGGTGGTGCCGGCGCCAGGTAGCCAATCACCGTGCACAGCAAACCGTAGGCGATGAACGAGGCGATGCCGAACAGGTTGCCCAGGTGGCTGCGGTCGACCAGCAGCAGTTTGACCAGCACGGCGCCCAGGGTCACGGCGCCAGCCAGCCAGAGCAGTCGTTCGCCCCGGCGCGAACCCACTACCCAGGCCAGCAAGCCGAACGCGCTCCAGACCACGGTCAGGGCCATCTGGGCCAGGCTCGAGTCGAACAGGGCCGGGTTGCTCCAGGGCACGTCGCCAAGCTGGTGCACGGCGCGCAAGGTGGCGCTGGTGATGAAGGCCATGCCGACGCCGCCGAGCAGCATCGCCCGCCGCTGCCACAGCGCCGTGGGTGCCGCGTCGTCCAGCCAGATGGCGAACAAGAGCATGATCACCAGCAGCAGCAATTCCAGCGGGTTGAGCAGCGGCAGATATGGCATTGGCGCGGCGTGGCCGGCCAGGAACAAGCCGTTGAACCAGGTCAGGCCAAGCACCAGCAGTACCGAATGCAGCAGCGGGGCGCGCAGGCGTGCCATCTGCTCGGGTAGCGGTGGTGCGATCCAGTGCGGTCGCACCAGCGCCAACCACGCCAGCACGCACAGCGGCAGCATCAGCCACAGCAGCGACCAGTCGCCGGCCGCCGTCAGGTTGACCAGGAAGGCGGCCTTGATCGCGGCGCTGGCGATCAGGGCCCAACGCCACAACCAACTCCATTGCGCCAGCAGCGCCGGCCGCGGCCACTCGCGCAGGCATTGCAGCGCGCGCCAGCCCAGCAGCGCACCCAAGCCGGCGACCAGCAGATTCCAGCCCCACAGCGGTTGCGCGCCATCAAGCAGTTGCCCGATCACCAGCAGTGCCACACCGACAAACAATAACGGCGCCGTCCAGGCCACCACCGAACCCAGTTCGAAGCGCGGTCGCCGGCGCGCCACTTCGGCGCTGGCCCAGGCGGTAAAGATCAGCAGGCCCATCAGCGCGGTCGACTTGGCGGACCATCCAAGCTGACGATCGATCTCGCCCCAGCAGGCGGCCAGCCACCAGCACAGACCCCAGCCGTACAGCAGCACCGCGGTGCGGCGCTGGGCCAGGCTGTCGCTGCCCAGCCGCGCATGGAACGTCGCGCTCGCAAACGCCGCGATCACCAGCATCATGGCGCTGATGAAGTCGCGATTGAGCCAGCCCGCGGCACTGGCGGAAGCGTGGTCGGCATACGCGATCAGCACGGCGACCGCAGCCGCCAGTTGCAGGGCCACACCGCCCCAGCGCGACAACCACCGCTGCTGGCGCAAGCCCAGCCAGACCAGGCCGGCGCCTTCCAGCGCGAAGATGCTGCCAGTCAGGTTGGCGCTCAGCGCCAGCGGTACCGCCAGCGTGGCCAGCGCGATCGCCAGCACTGCCCACGCATCGCGCAAGATGCCGAAGTTGTCGCGGCCGCGGATGCTCCACGCCACCATCACGTAGATGACCGCCGCGACCAAGGCGGAAAACGCCAGCGGCAGGCCGCGCCATTGCAGCAACGCCGCCTGCAGCAACAGGCTGATCAGCGGGTTGCCGAACAGCAGGCAACCGTCGATCACCTTGCGCTGCTCCGGTGCGGCGCGGCGCAGGTACAACAACGGGATCGCCAGATAGAACAGGAAATTCAGGATCAGGAAGGGCTCGGTGCTGGCGAAGAATTCCGGCCGGTACTGCAGCACGCCCCAGGCGCTGCCGACGCCAAACGTGGCGACAAAGCCGAGCAGGTTGAGCACCCGCCATGAACGCTTCCACGCAATCCCCAACACCGCCACGTTGAGCACGGCGTAATAACTGAACAGGGCGACATGGCTGCCATGCCCGGTCGAGGTGAGGATCGGCGCCAGGAAGCCGGCCAGCAGGCCGAGTACGGCCAGCGCCAGGGCATCCTGCAACACGGCCAGCAGGCCCACGCCGGCCACCAGCACCAGCAGCAGCGCGAAGGCCGCCTGCGGCGGCAGCAACGAGTACAAACGGAAGGCGGCAAACACGGTGATCAGCAGCACGCCGATCGCGCCACCTTGCAGCGACAACGCAAACACCCGGCGCGACGCACGTTGGCGCCAGCCCAGCCCCAGCGCGATGATCGCCGCCAGCGCCACCAGGCTCAGTCGAAGACCGATCGGCACGCGCAGCATGCCGGCATCCGAGGCGTACTTGAGCAGGGCCGCCACGCCGGCGAACAACACCAGCATGCCGATCTTCACCGGCACATTGCCCTCGCCAAACCATTGCTTGATGCGCCGTACTGCGCGCGTCACGGCGTCGGGTCCGGCGGGCTCGCGGCGGTGCACCGGTGTGCTGGCGGCGGCGCGCGGTGGGGCACTTGCAACAGGTTTCGCCAGCGGCGGTGGCGCCGCCGTCGGCGTCTTCGCCATGTTCGCCGGTGCGGCCGGTTGCGCCGTCGCCGGCGGGGTCGCGGGTGCGCCCTCGCGGGACGGCGTCGCGGCCCGGGCGAGGCGCGCCAGGGCGCGGTCGAGCAGCGCGCGGGTTTCCTGCAATTCGCGCCGCAGACTCAGCTGGCGCGCCCAGATCAGGCCAAGCAAGGCGCCGGTCAACAGCCCGACCAGACCGCTGCCGGTGCGCGAGCCGCCCATCGTGCCAACCATGGCAAACAACACCAGTCCAGCCAGTGCCCAACCTATGTACATGAGCTCCCCCTGAGAAGCGCCGCTTCATTGCACGTGCGGCGCGAGCAGTCTGGCATGGAATATCGTGCGCACGGAAGGCGCAGTGTCTCGTTGGATTGACGCGGCATCCCGCCATGGCACCGCAGCGTGACAGCGCGATGCCCGCGCCGACTCAGGACGATGGGCGCAGGCGTGTGCGCAGCAGCGCGTCGACGGATTGTTGCCAGGCCGGCGAGCCCGGTTGCGTCTGGGGTGCCTCGTGCCCCAACTTTTCTTGCACCGCCCGGTTCCATTCATCCGAACCGGGGTCCGGACCATGACCGTCTTCACTGATATGCAAGGAGCGGTCGACCCATGCGAACCACGCGGCTGAGCCCAGGGCGGCGTTGGCCGGTGCGGTCGGTGCCGCGTCGGTCGACGGTGGTGCGGGGGACGGTGCGCACGCGGCGAGCAGCAACGCGAGCGGCAGGCTGGAAATGAGTCGATGCATGTTGGACTCTTCCGTGGTGGACGCCTCCCGAGCCTACTGCGCGCGACGGCGCAATGGATTAACGTTTCATGATGGGCACGCGCGTCCGACGCCATCGCCGCGAATACTGCCTGCACGCGGTGTGAACCGGGCAAGCAGCTGTCCGCCCTAGGATCGGGTCAACAGCTGCTTGCCCGATTCCACCATCGCCAGCGCCGCGGCACCAAGCAGGCCCGGTTCGGCGTACACGACAGCCTGGGTCGGCACCTTTTCCATGACCTGGCGGAAGCGGCCCTTGGCCTCGAATCGTTCGCGGAAGCGGCCGCGTTCGAGCCAGGGACGCAGGATCGGGATCAGGCCGCCAGTCAGGTACACGCCGTCCCACGCGCCGAGGGTCAGCACCAGGTCGCCGGCGATGCTGCCGAAGATGCCGGCGAAGGTTTCCACGGTGCGGACGCACAGCGGGCAACTGGCATCCGCCGCGCGTGCGGTAATGTCTTCGGGCTTGAGGACTTCGGTCCTGGAGCCGACCATGTGGGAGATCGCATCGTGCAGGTTGACCAGGCCCTGGCCACAGATCAGGCGTTCATTCGAGACGCGGCCGAATTTGTGATTGAGGTAGTCGAGGATCGCGATGTCCTCCGGCGAGTGCGCGGCAAAGCCGGCGTGACCCCCTTCGGACTCCAGCACGCTGCAATGTCCCTGGCGCACCAGCAGGCCGCCGACACCCAGGCCCGTTCCCGGGCCCATGACGGCGAACGTCTGCTCGTCCTCGGAGCCGATCACGGCACGCGCCACGCTGCCCACGTCGAACACGTCGTCGCTGTGCAGCAGGGTCACCGACATACTCTGCGCGGCGAAATCGTTGACCAGATGGACGTGCTCCAGATCAAGCGCAGCGGCAGTTTCCCGGGCCGAAATTGCCCACGGGTTGTTGGTCACCTTGACCGTCTCGCCGTCGTCGATGCGCCCCGCGGCCGCCACCACGGCACGATGCACAACCACGCCGATGTCGGTCAGGTAATGCTTCGCCGTGGATACCAGTGAATCGTGTTCGGCCACCCGGTAGCGCCGGATGCTGTCGACCAGCAATGGCTGGGCGAGGGAGGGATCGGCGAGCCCGAAACGGACATTGGTGCCGCCGAGATCGACGACCAGGGTGACAGCGCTGCGGGACTGGCTCATGGAGCTTCCTGACGACGTGAAGGGTCAAGCCTGCCGTCGCGGCGCCGGTTAGTCCAGTGTTTTTCCGGCTCCGCATCACCACGCGGCGGTTGCCTTTCACGGGATTCTCAGCGCGCCGGCTGTGACATGGTATGGGTGTCCGGCAGCCGCGCGGCTCAACGGCGTAAAATACCCGCTATCGCCCGTTGAGTACCTGCCATGAGCTTCCCCGCCACCCGCATGCGCCGCATGCGCCACGATGCCTTCTCCCGTGCGCTGATGCGCGAGCACACCTTGCTGCCCAGCGACCTGATCATGGTCGCGTTCGTCATCGAAGGCGCAGCGCAACGCGAGGCGGTACCGTCGATGCCGGGCGTGCATCGGCTGTCGATCGACGAGCTGCTCAAGCTGGGCGGTGAATGCGTGCGACTGGGTATTCCCGCGCTGGCGCTGTTTCCCTCGCCCGGTCCCGCGGTGAAAACCGAGGATGCCGCCGAGGCATGGAATCCCGACAACCTGATGCACCGCGCCACCCGCGCGCTGAAGGCGAAATACCCGGAGCTGGGACTGATCGGTGACGTGGCGCTGGATCCGTACACCACGCACGGCCAGGACGGCCTGATCGACGCCAGCGGCTACGTGATGAACGAGCCGACCGTCGAGGCGCTGGTCAAGATGTCGCTGGCGCAAGCCGAAGCGGGCATGGATTTCGTGGCGCCCTCGGACATGATGGACGGCCGCATCGGCGCGATTCGCGAGGCGCTGGAAGAGGCCGGCCACATCCACACCCGCATCCTCGCCTACTCGGCGAAGTACGCTTCCGCCTTCTACGGTCCGTTCCGCGACGCGGTCGGCTCGTCGGCCAACCTCGGCAAGGGCAACAAGCATACCTACCAGATGGATGTGGGCAATTCCGACGAGGCGCTGCACGAGATCGAGCTGGACATCAACGAAGGCGCCGACGTGGTGATGGTGAAGCCCGGTCTGCCGTACCTGGATGTCTTGCGCCGGGTGAAGGACACCTTCGGTTTCCCCACCTTCGTCTACCAGGTCAGCGGCGAGTACGCGATGCTGAAGGCCGCTTCGCAAAATGGCTGGCTGGACGAGAAGTCCGTCGTGCTGGAAGCGCTGACGGCGATGAAGCGGGCGGGGGCGGATGCGATTCTCACGTATTACGCGGTGGATGCCGCGCGGTGGTTGCGCGGGGAGTAGCCGGGCTGTCTCGCGCTTGGAGTTGGCCATGAAGTTGCTCGCGGGCGAGTTGTGGTGTCTGGGCGCATTTGGCCCGAATCCATTGGCGGAGTGAGTGATTGTGGCTGAGAGTTTTTGGGCCAGGATGTGATTCTTCGCCTGATCCAGGTTTACTGAAGAGGCAAGAGCTTTCGTGCGCCGCAGGAGGACGAAAGCTCTTGCTCACGATGGATGCACTCGGTGCAGGCCAGAAGCGCGCCTGCGCGATACCATTACGGTTTCCGATCGCAACCCAGGCTCGCCAGTCATGACGCCAACGCGCATAGAAATCACCCGCCCCGACGACTGGCACCTCCATCTCCGCGACGGCGACGCGCTCGCCTCCGTGATCGGCCACACCGCCGAGCGCTTCGCGCGCGCGATCGTGATGCCAAACCTGAAGCCACCAGTGACCACGGTGGCCTTGGCCGAAGCCTATCGAGCGCGAATTCTGGCCAGCCTGCCAAAAGGCTCGCACTTTCAACCACTGATGACGCTGTACCTCACCGAGAACACGACGGTCGAGGAAATCGCTCGCGCCAAGGCCTGCGACAGCGTGTTTGCAGTGAAGTATTACCCGGCGGGCGCCACCACCAATTCCGACTCGGGCGTGCGCGAGTTGTCGCGCGTGTACGACGTGCTGGAAGCGATGGAAAAGCACGAGCTGCCGCTGCTGCTGCATGGCGAAGTCACCGATCCCGAGATCGACGTTTTCGATCGCGAGCGGGTTTTCATCGAACGCCACTTGCTGCCGCTGCGTGAGCGCTTCCCCGCGCTGCGCATGGTGCTGGAGCACATCACCACCCGCGATGCGGTCGACTTTGTCAGCGCTGCGCCGGCCAACGTGGCGGCCACGCTCACCGCGCATCACCTGCTGCTCAATCGCAACGCGATCTTTGCCGGCGGCATCAATCCGCACCATTACTGCTTGCCGATCCTCAAGCGCGAGACGCATCGCATCGCCCTGCTGCAGGCAGCAACCAGCGGAGACAGCCATTTCTTCCTCGGCACGGACAGCGCGCCGCACGCGCGTGAGGCGAAGGAGACGAGCTGCGGTTGCGCGGGTTTGTATACCTCGCACGCGGCGTTGGAGTTGTACGCCGAGGCGTTCGAGCAGGTGGGCCGACTGGATCGGCTGGAGGCGTTTGCCAGCTTCCATGGGCCGGACTTCTACCGGCTGCCGCGCAACACCGAACGCGTGGTGCTGGAACGCGAGGCGTGGGTCGTGCCGGATGGTTATCCGTTTGCCGGATCGGTTTGCAAGCCGATGCGCGCTGGCGAATCGGTCGCCTGGTCGATGGTGGGGCAAGTTTCGTTCTGATCAGGCGTGCGGAGGTATCCGGACGCCTTCATTGAAACGGTTCGGGCTCTGCGTGTGTGGAGGGGCGAACAAGATCAACAGCGGACCTCGCCCCGGCCGTCCCCTGCGAGCAGGGGAGGGAGCAAGGCGTCAGTAGGCGAATTCGCGGAACAGCGGGTCGACGCTGCCGCCCCAGGCGCCGTGGAACAATTCCAGCTTGCGTTCGGCGGGCGTCTGGTTGGCTTCCACGATTTCGAGCAGGGGTTCGAGGAAGATGGTTTCGTCGGCGCCGTTGCTGTTGACGCGCGCCCGTCGCTTGAGGCCGTGGACGGCAATCTTCAGCGCCTGCGCAGCCAGGTCGCGCACCATGCCGCCGCGGAACGGCAGTTTCAGCGCCTGGCGCGGCACGCCGTCGCGCAGCGCGTGACGTTCAATCGCACTGAAGTCCTTGACCAGATCCCACGCAGCGTCCAGCGCTTCCTGGTCGTACAGCAGGCCGACCCAGAACGCAGGGAGCGCGCACAGGCGGTTCCACGGGCCGCCGTCGGCACCGCGCATTTCCAGGTACTGCTTGAGGCGGACTTCGGGGAACGTGGTGGTGAGGTGGTCGGCAAAGTCCTTCATGGTGGCGTGAACGCCGGGCAGGGCGGGCAGTTCCCCGACCAGGAAGCGTTTGAAGTCCTGGCCGGCCAGGTCCATGTACTGGCCGTTCTGCAGGCTGAAGTACATCGGCACGTCGAGGATGTAGTCCACGTAGCGCTCATAGCCGAAGCCGTCGGCGAAGACGAAATCGAGCATGCCGGTGCGGTCGGGATCGGTGTCGGTCCAGATGTGCGAACGGTAGGACAGGTAGCCGTTGGGCTTGCCTTCGGTGAATGGCGAGTCGGCGAACAAGGCCGTCGCGATCGGCTGCAGCGCCAGGCTGGTGCGGAACTTCTTCACCATGTCCGCTTCGGAGGAGAAGTCCAGGTTCACTTGCACGGTGCAGGTACGCGTCATCATGTCCAAGCCGAGCTGGCCGACCTTGGGCATGTATTCGCGCATGATCTTGTAGCGGCCCTTGGGCATCCACGGCATCTCGTCGCGACGCCATTTCGGCTGGAATCCCACGCCAAGGAATCCCAGGCCGAGATCGTCGGCCACCGAACGCACGTCCTTCAGGTGTGAGTTCACCTCGGCGCAGGTCTGGTGGATGGTTTCCAGCATGGCGCCGGACAATTCCAGCTGGCCGGCGGGCTCCAGCGTGATCGAGGCACCTTCCTTGGAAAGCGCGACCGGGTTGGCACCCTCGCGACTGACTTCCCAACCGTAGCGCGTGGCCAGCGTTTCCAGCAGCAGCTTGATGCCGCGGTCGCCTTCGAACTCGGGTGGACGCAGGTCGTCGGTGCGAAAGCCGAACTTCTCGTGCTCCGTGCCGATACGCCACGCCGCGGGCGGCTTCTCGCCCGCAGCCAGGTAATCGGCGAGTTGCTGGCGACCCGCAATCGGGGTGCTCTTGACAGCACTGGGAATGGACACGGACAAGACCTTGCATGGGGACGAGATACAAATGGGGACGCGCCGCCGGCCTCAAAAGGGCGCGGCGGACGATAATTGTACTCGACGGTTCAAGAGGCGGGCGAGGCCGCGCGAGTCACCTTGCCTCACCAGTCAGGCGTGAGGCCAGCTTCGCCCGCTATAGCTTTGCGGGCAGATGCCTCAGCCCAGTCCGGCTGTCGTGGAAGGCATTCCATGCGCGCCAAAAACCACAAGGCCGGCAGATGCCGGCCTTGTGGGAAGGTTTGAAACATAGTGCCGTGATGGGAGCGTGGCGGTCGCCGCTCTCCGACAGGCTTACGTCGGACGGGGAGCCGGCAGAGCCGGCCACCTCGCAGGCAGTCAACTCCGGTTTCCGCCGCGTCAGCGCTTCATCGAATTGAAGAACTCGTCGTTGGACTTGGTGTTCTTCATCTTGTCCAGCATGAATTCCATCGCGCTCAACTCGTCCATCGGGTGCAGCAGTTTGCGCAGGATCCAGATCTTGGCCAGCATGTCCGGCTCGATCAGCAGGTCCTCGCGGCGGGTGCCGGATCGGTTGATGTCGATGGCCGGGTAAACGCGTTTCTCGGAGATCCGGCGGGACAGGTGCACTTCCATGTTGCCGGTGCCCTTGAACTCCTCGTAGATCACCTCGTCCATCTTGGAGCCGGTTTCGGTCAGCGCGGTGGCGACGATGGTGAGGCTGCCGCCTTCCTCGACGTTGCGGGCGGCGCCGAAGAAGCGCTTCGGGCGCTGCAGCGCATTGGCGTCAACACCACCGGTGAGCACCTTGCCGGAGCTGGGGATCACGGTGTTGTAGGCACGCGCCAGGCGGGTGATCGAGTCGAGCAGGATGATCACGTCCTTCTTGTGCTCGACCAGACGTTTGGCCCGCTCGATCACCATTTCGGCAACCTGCACGTGGCGCACGGCCGGCTCGTCGAAGGTGGAGCTGATGACTTCGCCGCGCACGGTACGGGCGATCTCGGTCACTTCCTCCGGGCGCTCGTCGATCAACAGCATGATCAGGTGCGCTTCGGGATGGTTGTACTGGATCGCCTGCGCGATGTTCTGCAGCATCATCGTCTTGCCGGACTTCGGCTGGGAGACGATCAGGCCGCGCTGGCCTTTGCCGATCGGTGCGATCAGGTCGAGGATGCGGCCGGTGATGTCCTCGCTCGACCCGTTGCCGCGCTCGAGCTTGAACGCCTTGCGCGGGAACAGCGGCGTGAGGTTCTCGAACAGCATCTTGTTCTTGGATGCTTCCGGCGGATCGCCGTTGATCGTCTCCACCCGCAGCATGGCGAAGTAACGCTCGCCTTCCTTCGGATGCCGCACGCGACCGGTGATGTAGTCGCCGGTGCGCAGGTTGAAGCGGCGGATCTGGCTGGGGCTGACGTAGATGTCGTCGGGCCCCGCCAGGTAGGACTCGTCCGCAGAACGCATGAAGCCGAAGCCGTCCTGCAGGATTTCCAGCACGCCTTCGGCCCAGATGCCGCCGCCGGAGCGCGCATGCGCCTTGAGCACGTTGAAGATCACGTCCTGCTTGCGGGCACGGGCAACGCCTTCGAACACGCCCAGCGACTCGGCGAATTCCAGCAGCTGCGGCGCCTTCATGCGCTTCAGCTCGGTGAGGTTGATCACCCGGTCGTTGCTGCCCGGATCGGCATTGTCGTCGTCGACGGGCAGGCCGTTCGGGTTTGGACGCTGGTGGCCCTGTTGGCGACCCTGCGACTGATTCGGGTTGTTGCCACGTTCGCCACGCCGGCGCCGGCCGCGACCTTCACGACCCTCACGGCCTTCACGACCGCCGCCGTTCTGGCCACTATTGGGATTCTGGCCCTGATGCTGACCGGCCGGCTGGCCGCCGGCCTGCCCTGGGTCCTGGCCCTGGCTGGTGGGCGCCGCGGCGTCGCGCGGTTCGTGCGCGGAACTGGGTGCTGGCGGCTCCGCCGGCTGGCTGGCCTGAGCCGGCGCGGGAGCCGGGGCAGGTGCGGGCGCTGGACTCGGCGCGGGGGCCGGGGCCGGAGCCGGAGCCGGAGCCGAAGCTGCCGGAGCTGCCGCCGCAGACTTGTCGGTTTTGGCCGCCTTGTCGGCTGCCGACGTGCGACGAGGCGCGCGGGAACGCGGCTCGGGCTTGCTCTCGGCAACAGGCTTGGCGTCGACGCTCTTGGCGTCGTTCGGAGTGTTGTTTTCGGTATCAGACACGGGCAATCCTCGCGGGGCGCCGTTGAATTACAGGAGGGAGGATGTGCGTCGCGCGGAAGGCGCAAGGGGACAGGACTGTCCCGACGGACGTCATGAATCTAACACCCGCAGCGGCCCGGCGTAAAGCGGGCGCGCCTGCCGGGCGAGACCGGACAGGCGGCTGACGGGGATTGCCGGGGGTGAGTCAGATGGCCTTGTCGATCATCTGGGCCAGTTGGCCCTTGCTGACGGCACCGATCTGGGTGGCCTCGACCTTGCCGTTCTTGAACACCATCAAGGTGGGGATTCCGCGCACGCCGTAAGCGCGCGGGGTTTTCTGATTCTGGTCGATATTGACCTTGACCACGCGCAACTTGCCTTCGTACTGCTGGGCCAGTTCGTCCAGGATCGGAGCAATGGCCTTGCATGGACCACACCATTCGGCCCAGAAATCGAGCAGCACGGGAGTATCGGATTTGAGCACCTGTTCGTCGAAGGCGTCGTCGTTCACATGGGTAATCAGGTCACTCACCGGGGATCTCCGTAGCTGGGGCCGGAATTGGCAGATGCAGAACAATGGGGTGGTCGGGCGGGAAAAACAAGGATTGACGACTAACCAGGCCGCGATCAGCTACACTCAGGCGTCCATGAAGCGCGAGTTGGGTCGGAGGAGGTCTCGCCGTGTCGGCAGATCCTCATTCCAGCGCAACTCCGGGCACGATTCAAGGGCGGCCTTCCGGCCGCCTGTCAGGTCGCCGGCAAATACGGCGTCGCACGCCGCGGCGCGACCTTGTTGACCCTGGCATTGAGCCGCCGCGCTGCGCATTGCGCACCCGTTCTGCACTGCTTTCGCGTCGATCCGTCGATCGCCCAAGCGGGTGCAGCGCATCACGCCGCCATCAGGCAAGGGTTACCCATTCCGCTTATGTCACAAACTGTACTCACCGATACCTTTTTCGCCACCTTCAATTTGCAGCCCCTGCTGCAGCAGGGCCTCGACGACAGCGGTTTCACCCGCTGCACGCCGATCCAGGAAATGAGTCTGCCGCTGGCACTTGCCGGCCAGGACGTCGCCGGGCAGGCGCAGACCGGCACGGGCAAGACCTGCGCGTTCCTGGTCGCCCTGATGAATCGGCTGCTGACCACCCCTGCCGTGGCCGACCGCAAGGACTCCGACCCGCGCGCGCTGGTGATCGCGCCGACGCGCGAGCTGGCCATCCAGATCGAGAAGGACGCCCGTGCGATCGGTCGCCATACCGGCCTGCGCACGGCACTGATTTACGGTGGCGTCGACTACGACAAGCAGCGCCAGCAGCTCAAGGACGGCTGCGACATCATCATCGCCACCCCGGGCCGCCTGCTCGATTACCACAAGCAGGGCGTGTTCAGCCTCAACAGCGTGGAAGTGATGGTGATCGACGAAGCCGATCGGATGTTCGATCTGGGCTTCATCAAGGACGTGCGCTTCATCTTCCGCAAGCTGCCGCCGCGCGATCAGCGTCAGGTGCTGCTGTTTTCCGCCACGCTCAGTCATCGCGTGCTGGAACTGGCGTACGAGCACATGCACGAGGCCGAGAAGCTGGTCGTGGAAAGCGATCATGTCACCGCCGACAAAGTGCGGCAGCTGGTCTACTTCCCGGCCAAGGAAGAGAAAATGCCGCTGCTGCTCAATCTGATCGACCGACTCAAGCCGACGCGCAGCATCATCTTCGTCAACACCAAGGCGGCTGCCGAGCGCATCACCGAACGCGTCAAGCGCCATGGTTGCCGCGCCGGCGCGATCTCGGGCGACGTGCCGCAGCTGAAGCGGCAGAAGTTGCTGCAGCGCTTCCAGGACAGCCAGCTGGATATCCTGGTGGCGACCGATGTGGCCGCGCGTGGATTGCACATCCCGCACGTCAGCCACGTGTTCAACTATGACCTGCCGCATGATGCCGAGGATTACGTGCACCGGATCGGCCGTACCGCGCGGCTTGGTGCCGAGGGCGACGCGATCAGCTTTGCGTGCGATCTGTATGCCATGTCGCTGCCGGATATCGAGGCCTACATCGGACAGAGCATCCCGGTGGCGTCGATGGAGCCGGAGCTTCTCGTCATGCCCAAACCGCGCGCCGTCGACGCCGAATTTGCCGCCAATGCCGCAGCTGACAGCGCCGCGTTCGGCGACGTGGTGCCACCGCGTCCGGGCGAAAAGTCCCGTCGTGGCGGCAACGCGGGCAGCCGCAGCGAGCAGGGTCGCGGCAGCCGCGCCACGTCGCGGCCGCCGCGCGAGCGCAAACCGGCGGTGACCGACACGGCTGCGCCAGTGGCCAGCGAGCAGCCAGTCGCGGTGGCAGTGAATGCAACCAGTGCGGCAGCGGCTGCCGATGGCAGTACGGTTGGCGATGCTCCGCACAAGCGCCGCCGACGGCGCGGTGGTCGCAACCGTCGCCGCGAAGGTGCGCCGACGGATGGGGCCGAGGTCACGGGTCACCAGGGCGCCGTGGCGGAAGGTAATCGTGCGCCGCGCGGCGAGCGTCGCCCGTCACGCGAGCGCGCAGCGGCCGAGGCTACCGGCAGCACGCACAATCGCCCGTCGCGGCAGATCGCCGTGACCTCGGGCAAGCTCGTGGAGCACGCCGGCGCCAAGAAGCCGGGCTTGTTCCGCCGGCTGACCCGGTTGTTCACCGGCCACTGAGGGCTGGCTCGCCGCGATGGCATCGCGGCGAGCGGAAGTGCGCACCTGATGGTCGGCTTCCCTTATCCTTGCCTTTGACATCAACAGGCGCAGGTCAGGGAACGCTCGGTGATCCAATTCGATCAAGTCAGCAAACGCTACGAGGGCGGCCATGAGGCCTTGTCGCAGCTGTCGTTCGAGGTGCCGACGGGCGAGATGGCCTTTGTCACCGGTCATTCGGGAGCCGGCAAGAGCACATTGTTGAAACTGCTGGGGCTGATCGAGCGGCCGTCGCACGGCGTGATCAGCGTCGACGGCAAGAGTCTGGCCAAGATCCGCCGCAGCGGTATTCCCAAGTGGCGCCGTCATCTGGGCATGGTGTTTCAGGATCATCGCCTGCTGCTGGATCGCACGGTTTTCGAAAACGTCGAATTGCCGCTGGTCATCGGCGGCATCACAGGCAAGGAGCGCGCTCGGCGCGTGCGTGCGGCGCTGGAGAAGGTCGGCTTGCTGGCCTATGAGAAACAGTTGCCGGCAACGCTCTCCACCGGCGAGCAGCAACGTGTAGGCATTGCCCGTGCCATCGTGGCGCGCCCCAGCTTGCTGATTGCCGACGAACCCACCGGCAATCTCGATCCGCAGCTGGCCGTGGAGATCATGGCCCTGTTCAGCGAGTTTCAGCTGCTTGGCACCACGGTATTGGTCGCCAGCCACGACCTGCAGCTGATCAAGCGCATGAAGAAGCGGGTGATCGTGCTCGATCATGGTCGCCTGGTGGCCGATCTGGCTGCCGAGGAGGTGCTGTGAGCACGCCGAACGATTCCTTGCGGGTGCCATCCGATGCGGCGCAGCGCAACGGCCACAGCCGTGGCAATCCGATCGCCAGCTGGCATGAGCATCATCGCTGGAGTGCGGCGTCGAGCCTGCGCCGGCTTGCTGCACGTCCGTTGGGAAGTTTGCTGACGATCGCGGTGATGGGCCTGGCGCTGGCGCTGCCGCTGACCTTTTACCTGCTGCTGGGCAACGTGCAGCAACTGGGCAAGACGCTGGGGCAGAGCCAGACCATCAGCGTGTTCCTGCAGCCGGGTCAGGGCGCGACGCAGGCGCAACTGCTGGCCAAGCAACTGGCTGAGCTCCCGCAAGTGGCTGCGGTGGCGGTGAAGACGCCACAACAGGGGCTGGACGAGCTGGCCAAGATGCAGGGTTTCGCCGGTGCATTGCAAACACTGGACGACAACCCGTTGCCCTACGTGCTGCAACTGCAGCCGCGCGAAGGGACGAGTGCCAAGGCGCTGGACGACATGGTGGCTGACGTGAGGACATGGCGCAGCGTGGACCTGGTCCAGGACAGCGGCAGTTGGCGCCAGCGGCTGGACGCGCTGCTCGCGGTAGGCAATCGCGTGGTGCTGGCGCTGGCTTCGCTGCTGGCACTGGCGGCGCTGCTGGTGGTTGGCAATACCGTGCGGGTGGATATTGCCAGTCGCAGCGAGGAGATCGGCGTGCTGCTGCTGGTCGGCGCCAGTGGCGCGTTCGTGCGCCGGCCATATCTGTATGCAGGCTTCTGGTACGGTTTGTTCAGCGGCATTCTTGCTGCCTTGGTGGCGGTATTGATCGAATTCACGCTGGCGGTACCGGTGGCCCAGTTGAGCCATGTTTATGATGGCAAGTTGCAGGTTGGCGGTTTGCCGCCGTGGCTGCTGCTGGCGGTGCCGGTGGTCGCTGCCGCGCTTGGTTGGCTGGGGGCGCGTTTGGTCAGCGCGTGGCAATTGCGCCAGGCCGCATGATGGTAGGCGCAGAGGGTCGATGGTTCACGTCAGGCGTGGGCGCGGCGATGAGGCATTATTGGCAGTAGTGGCGGACGCCAGGGGCATCCGTTCGGGTTCATCGGCGAGGGATTGCCACGGTCCAGGTGGGTAAATTCAAGGGATGACTACGAAAATCAGCAGCCGTCTGCTGACCGATGCGCCCCGGGTGCTGGTGGTCGATGGTTCGCGAGTGGTACGTCAACTCATCAGCCGCGTATTGCGGGCCGAACTGGCCGGCGTCGAGGTGGTCGGCTGCGGCAGCGGTGCCGAGGCGCGCGAGGTGCTGGCCGACGGCGTGTTCGATTTCATCACCATTGCGCTGCGGCTACCCGACATGGACGGCCTGGAACTGGCGCAGTTCGTTCGTGAAGCCGCGTCCCAGGCCTACGTGCCGATCGTGGTGGTGTCTGGCGATGTCGAGGACCGGTTGCATCGCCGCTCGCTGGGCGAGCACGTCACCGATTATTTCGACAAGTCGTTGGGCTTTCAGGCGCTGGCCGAGTTCATTCGTGGTTACGTGAGTCCGCAGACGCAGGCGGAAGGCACTGTGCTGTACGTCGAGGACAGCCGCGTGGTGGCACTGGCGACGCGGCGCATGATGGAAAAAATGGGGTTGACCGTGCGCCACGTGGTCAGCGTCGAAGACGCCATCGCTCTGCTTGAAACCGACCGCGTGCTGGGGTGGGTGGGCGCCGACGTGGTGCTGACCGACGTCAGCCTCAAGGGTGAGTTGACCGGTGGGGATCTGCTCAAGCATATCCGCGGTGAATTCGGCTACGGCAAGGGCCGTTTACCGGTGTTGGTGATGACCGGCGACGAGAATCCGATGAACCAGGCCGCGTTGATCAAGGCGGGCGCCAACGATCTGGTTGAAAAACCGGTCGAAGAAAAGCTGCTGCTGACCAAGCTGCTGTTCCAGCTGCGTGTGGCCAAGCACTTGCGTGAGCGCGCCGCCGAGGCATGAGCGACGCGGCTCGAATCCAGTTGGAACCGTCCTGGAAGTCGCGCGTTGGCGATTACCTGCAGCGTCCCGACATGCGGGCGTTGGCCGATTTTCTGCGTGCCGAGATCCAGCAGGGCAAGCGCATCTATCCGCCCGGTCAGGAGATTTTTGCGGCATTTGCGCACACCCCATTTGATGCGGTGCGGGTGGTGATCCTGGGCCAGGATCCGTACCACGGCCCGGGCCAGGCGCATGGTTTGTGCTTCTCGGTGCGGCCCGGCGTACGGGTGCCGCCGTCGCTGGAGAACATTTTCAAGGAGATTCAGCGCGACCTCGGCAACGCGCGTCCGGATCACGGCTGTCTCACGCCGTGGGCTGATCGCGGGGTGTTGTTGCTCAACAGCGTGCTGACGGTGGAAAACGGCCGCGCCGGCGCCCACCAGGGCCAAGGCTGGGAGGGTTTCACCGACGCGGCGATCGACGCGTTGAATCGGGAACGCGAAGGCCTGGTGTTCCTGCTGTGGGGCGCCTACGCGCAGCGCAAGGGCCGCCTGATCGACACGCAGCGGCATTGCGTGCTGAGCGCCGTGCACCCCTCGCCGTTGTCCGCCCACCGCGGGTTTATCGGCTGCGGACACTTTTCCGCGGCCAACCGCTATCTGGAGGATCGGGGGCAGCCGCCGATCGATTGGTCGCTGCCGCCGCGCGCAGCCCTGCCCGTTGCGGTCACAACCACTTGAATGCGGATTCGCCGGCCTCACGTCGGGGCGGGCGGGTGCTGGACAAGGGGCGGGAGTATCTGTACCATTCAGTTCATTAAAAGCGTGGAACCAATCCCGCGCTTTAGCACTCACAGTGCCTGAGTGCTAAACTTTGACGTCATTGCAGGAGGTTTCGTCCATGTCCCAAGCTCTGGTGACCGCCAACTTCCCGTTGCCGAGCGTTGTCGGCAGCCTGGATGCCTATATTTCCGCGGTTCATCGCATCCCGGTGCTGACCAAGGACGAGGAGCAGGCGCTGTCACGCGACTACCTCGAAGAAGGCAACCTGGAGTCGGCCAAGAAGCTGGTGATGTCGCATCTGCGTTTCGTGGTCCATGTGGCCCGTGGCTACAGCGGCTACGGACTGCAGCTGGCCGACTTGATCCAGGAAGGCAATATTGGTCTGATGAAGGCGGTCAAGCGCTTCGATCCGGATCAGGGTGTCCGCCTGGTCAGCTTTGCGGTGCATTGGATTCGTGCCGAGATGCACGAGTTCATCCTGAAGAACTGGCGCATCGTGAAGGTCGCCACCACCAAGGCCCAGCGCAAGCTGTTCTTCAACCTGCGCAAAAGCAAGAAGCGGCTGGGCTGGTTGAACGCGGCTGAAGTCAGCACGGTGGCCAAGGATCTGGGTGTTCCGGAAGCGACGGTGCGCGAGATGGAATCGCGTCTGTCCGGCCGTGACATCGGTTTCGAGGCACCGGTGGACGCTGACGATGATGCCAAGCCCGCACCGGCTGCCTTCCTGATCGACGATGGCGCCGATCCCTATGAGAATGTCGCCGACGAGGATTACGCCGACAACCAGATGCAGACCTTGACCGATGCTCTGCAGCATCTGGATTCACGCTCGCGAAACATCATCCAGCGCCGCTGGCTGGACGACGACAACAAGGCCACGCTGCAGGAGTTGGCGGACGAGTACGGCGTATCGGCCGAGCGCATCCGTCAGGTCGAGGCGAACGCGATGAAGAAGATGCGCGGGCTGTTTGCCGCGGCGTAAGTCGAGTCGTCAGCTGCGCGCTGCGCGATCTCTGCGGATTCAAAACCAACGGCCCCGCGAGGGGCCGTTTGCGTCCCGGCTCGGCAAGCACCCGACCATCGCAACATGCCACCGCGGCATCGCTCGGCCGGGGACGAGTGCCAGGAATCAGCGCCGCAGGGCGGCCGGTTGGCGCAGCGCCATTCCCTTGAGCACATTGAGCGCTTGTGACAATGCGTAGTCGCTGGTTGCCAGCTTGCCGTCGGCGGCACTGCCGTCGTCATTGATGTCGGTGGTCTTGCCGTTCTCGTTGGCCAGATGGTTCGGCAGGTCCGCCTCCGAACTGATCAGCACCGGCCCGCGGTCGGACTGATTGACGGTGAGGTCGGCCAGCGCGATGTCGGGTTTGATGCCCTCGGCCTGGATCGAGGTGCCGTTTGGCGTGTAGTAACGCGCCGTGGTGATCTTGACCGCGTGCTCGGCATCCAGCGGCAGCACGGTCTGCACCACGCCCTTGCCGAAGGTGCGTTGCCCCATGATCAGCGCCCGGCGGTTGTCCTTCAGCGCGCCAGCCACGATTTCCGCGGCCGAAGCGGTGCCGTTGTTGGTCAGCACGATCATTGGCGCGGCCGCCAGTTGGTCACCGGCGTGCGCCTTGAAGCTCAGGTTGGCGTCCGCCAACCGCCCTCGTGTGGTCACGATGGTGCCGCTGTCGAGAAAATCCTCGCTGACACCGACCGCGGCGGTCAGCAAGCCGCCGGGGTTGTTGCGGAGATCGAGAATGGCCCCCTTGGGGGCGCCGTTCTTTTCGATCAGTTCCCCCAGTTTCCCGGCCAGATCGCTGGCCGTGTCACTCTGGAACTGGCTGATCCGCACGTAGGCGTAACCCGGCTCCAGCTCGCGCACCTTGACGCTGCTGATGGAAATGTTCTCTCGAACCAGATGCAGATCGATCAACTTGTCGCTGTTCTGGTGGGCGATGGTCAGGTCGATCTTGCTGCCGGGCTTGCCCCGCAGTTGCTGGAACATCGCGTTCACGTTCTGCGGGTCGACCAGGGTGCCGTTGACCTTGACGATGCTGTCGCCTGGCTTGATCCCCGCACGCGCTGCAGGCGTGTCGTCGATCGGCGAAACAATACGCAGACCACCATCGACCTGCAGTACCTCGATGCCCAAGCCGCTGTATTCGCCGGTAGTGTCCTCATTGAGCTGAGCCAGACCCTCCTTGTCCAGGTATTCGCTGTGCGGATCCAGTCCGCTCAACATGCCGGTGATCGCCGCCCTCATCAGGGTCTTGTTGTCGACCTTCTCCACGTAGGCCTGACGCACCACCTCGAATACCCGACTGAAGTCGCGGATGTCATTCAAGTCCACCGGATCTTCCACTGAACCCGCCTTGGCGAGGGCGCTGGTACTGCTGCTGGCTGGCGATGCGGTTGTGTCGGCTGCGCCCTGCGTCCCGGCACAGGTCAAGCCGGGCGACAACGACGCGAACAACAGCAGGGTGGCCAGGCTGGTGGGGTGGCGAAGGGTGAACAAGCGCATGCGGGCAACTCCGTACAGCGGACAGGGATTGCGCCGGTTCGCGACGCAAAAGCAGGACAGAACCTGAGACAACCAGATACTGGCGTAATTCACCGGCAGCACTCGCCTCCGATGCGCAGCCTGCGACGCGCTGGCCGTTGCGTCAACGGTGTTGGCGCAACCAGCTTCGTGGATCAACCGGCTTGCCGTCCTTGCGCAGCTCGAAGTACACCCCGGTATTGACCCCCGTGGGTGCGCTGGCCGTGCCGATCGTCTCGCCCGCCTCGACCTGGTCGCCGACGTCGCGCAGCAGGGTCTCGTTGTTGCCGTACATGCTCATCCAGCCTTTGCCATGACTGACAATCGCCAGCATGCCGTAGCCGCGCAGGAATCCGGCGTAGATGACCCGGCCCCGCGCCACCGCATGGATCTCGCTGCCACCGACGGCCTTGATCAGCACGCCGTTGCCGTAGCTGTTGACCACGCCGCTGGCCGGCCACGGCAGGTTGCCGCGGATGTTGGCGCCGGCACCACCGATTTCGACCGGCGCTGGCGGTTTGCGCCCGGGATGTTTGCGGGCGTCTGCGGCGCGCTCGGCAGCGGCACGGGCGGCGGCATCGTCGATGGCCTTCTGCAGCTTGGCAAGCAGCGAGTTGAGTGAGCGCTCGTTTTGCTTGAGCGCGGCGAGTCGTTGTGCCTGATCCTTGTACTGGGCATCGGTTTCGGCTGCGAGCTTCTGCTGGGCCGCGCGTTGCCGGGCCAGCGCTGCCGCCTGTTCCTGATGCCGTTCCCTGGTCGCCTGCAGTGCCTGCTGTTCGGCGCTGATGCGGCCCTCCAGCTCCTGCAACGTGGCCAGATCGGTCATCAATTGCTGCACGCGCCGGACCCGGTCCTGCTGGAAATATTTCGAGTACACCAGTGCACGGGCAATCCTCGCCACGTCTTCGTCGCCGAGCAGCAGACGCAAGTCGGAGCCGTGGCCGAGCGCATAAGTGGCGCGCAACAGCTCGGCGATGGCGGCTCGCTGACTGGTCAGATTTTGCTGCAGGGTGGCACGCTGGTCCTGCAACGCATCGAGCTGCTGCTGTTTGGCGGCCAGCTCCGCTTCGGTCTGGCGAACTGCCCGTGCCGCCACGGCCAGCGCGTCCGCTTGCCTGGCCAGTTCGGCATTGACGCTGTCGCGCCGTGCGGCAGTCTCGGACTGTTGCGCTGCCAGCGCCTGCATCTTGTTGCGCAGGTCCTCGAGTTTTTTCCGCGCCTGGGCCTGCTCGGTCCGAGTGCTGCCATCCTGGCGCGCCAGGGCCGGCGGACTGGTCAGGCAGGCGACCAGCACAACCAACAGCAGAGCAGGGACGAACGGGCGGGCAAGGCGGACGTGATTGGGCATCCGGCGATTATCACCGAGCCCGGCGCCGGGGGCGAGCGGCCCCAAGCTGGCGGGCTCGCGCGGCGGGGCGGACCAGGCGGCGCCGAAGCGGTTGACGGGGTCGGGATTCAACTGAACGTTTGGCCGTCCAAATATATTTTGACGCGGCGCAACAAATGTGTTCTAGTCGAGTCACACCTTGTGTGCGGCAACGATGCTTCCGGCACCGCCAGCGCCGTGCGCCCAGCGATTCGATCCCTCGCGGAGGCAAGATGGGCCAGCCAGGCAACAGCACGTTGTACGACCCCGCTTTCGAGCATGACAGCTGCGGGTTCGGGCTGGTTGCGCAGATTGACGGTCGCGCCAGTGCCTGGGTGGTCGATACGGCGTTTGCGTCCCTGGCGAAGCTCTCTCACCGTGGTGGCGTGAATGCCGATGGCGTCAGTGGCGACGGCTGCGGCGTGTTGATTCACGGCGGGGCTGAGTGGCTGCGTGCGCTGGCGGCCGCCGATGGGATCGAACTGGCGGGTCGTTTCGCTGCCGGGCTGGTGTTTCTCGATCGGGCCGGTGGTGCGGCAGCCGAAGACGTCTTCGAACACCATCTGGCCGAAGCCGGACTTGCGCTGGCGGGCTGGCGCGATGTGCCACTCAATGCCGAGGCCTGCGGTCCGCTTGCCAGCGCCACGTGTCCGCGCGTGCGCCAGGTGTTTATCGACGCCGCCGCCGGGATGGGCAGTGACGCGTTCGAGCTGGCGCTGTTCCGCGCGCGCCGTCGAGCCGAGACTGCGTTGGCGCAGGACCCGCACTTCTACGTCGTGAGCCTGTCGGCCCAGGTGATCGGCTACAAGGCAATGGCCGCGCCCGGGCGCCTGCGCGATGTCTTCGCGGATCTGCGTCATCCGGCCCTGGTTAGCGATGCGGTGGTTTTCCATCAGCGCTTCTCCACCAACACCACGCCGCAGTGGCGCCTGGCCCAGCCGTTCCGCTTGCTGGCCCACAACGGTGAAATCAACACCATCCGCGGCAACCGCCGCTGGATGCAGGCACGCCAGGCCATCCTGCGTTCGCCGCGGCTCGATCTGTCCGATCTCGGCCCACTGGTCCGCCAGGATGGCTCCGATTCGGAGAGTCTGGACAACGCGCTGGAAGTGCTGCTGGCCGGCGGGCTGGACATGCTCACCGCCATGCGCGTGCTGGTGCCGCCGGCGTATGCGGCGCGCGAGGATCTGGACGAGGAGCTGGGCGGGTTCTACGACTATTACGCGCTGCACAGCGAACCCTGGGACGGTCCGGCCGGACTGGTGATGTGTGACGGCAATTACGCCGCGTGCGCGCTTGATCGCAACGGCCTGCGTCCGGCGCGGTGGGCGCGTTCGGACGACAGTCATCTGATCGTGGCGTCCGAGGCCGGGCTGTGGGACCTGCCACCGGCCCGTGTGGTCGCCAAGGGGCGGCTCGGCCCGGGTCAGATGCTGGCCGTGGATTTTGTCGGCAAGCGGCTGCTGCACGACGCCGACATCGACGCGGTCAACCGCCAACGGGCACCATTCCGCGACTGGCTGCGTGCCGGGGTCAGCTATCTGGAATCGGACCTGATCGATCCCAGCCTGGCTGCCGAGCCGCTGTCGGCGAAGGAACTGCGGCGTTACCAGAAGTTGTACGGGCTCAGCCGCGAGGAGCGCGAGAGCGTGCTCAAGGTGCTGGCCGAGAGCGAGGCCGAGGCTACCGGTGCGATGGGTGACGATACCCCGGTGGCGGCGCTGTCGCGCCAGGTCCGGCCGCTGTTCGACCGCTTCCGCGAAGCGTTCGCCCAGGTCACCAATCCGCCGATCGATCCGTTGCGCGAGCGCCTGGTGATGTCGTTGGTCACCCAGTTCGGTCGCGAGGGCAATCTGTTCGAGCTGTCGGCGGAAAACGCCAGGCAGATCCTGCTGAACTCGCCGATCTGCTCGCAGCGCAAGCTGCGTCAGTTGCTGGCCTTGCCGCAGTTCGTCGATGCGACCGTGCAGATTGACTTGTGTTACCTGCCAGGCGAAGGACTGGAGGCGGCGTTGCGCCGGTTCTGTCGCGAAGCGGAGCAGGGCGTTCGGCACGGCGCCAGCATGGTGTTCATCACCGACCGCTACCCGAAGCGGGACACGCTGCCCGCGCATGCCTTGCTGGCCGTGGGCGCGATTCACGCGCATCTGGTCGAGCAGGGCTTGCGTTGCCAATGCAATCTGCTGGTGGAAACCGCCACCGCGCGCGACGCGCACCAGTTTGCCTGCCTGATCGGTTTTGGCGCCACCGCAATCTACCCCTGGCTGGCCTATCAAAGTCTGTTCGAACTGGGGCGCGACGGCTACATAAAATGTGGCGACAGCAGCCAGCGTGAGATCGGTCGCAGTTATCGGCGCGGCATCCGCAAGGGGTTGCTGAAGATCCTGTCGAAGATGGGCATCTCCACCATTGCCGGCTATCGCGGCGCGCAACTGTTCGAGATCGTCGGGTTGGCGCCGGAAGTGGTGGCGCTGTGCTTCGCCGGCACCCCGTCGCGGATCGGCGGCGCCGGCTTCGCCGACCTCGAAAACGATGCGCGTCTGCTGGCCGCCGAGGCGTGGAACGAGGCCCAGCCGTTGCGCGCCGGCGGCATCTACAAGTTCGTCCACGGTGGCGAATATCACATGTACAACCCGGATGTGATCGATACGCTGCAGGCCGCCGTGCGCAGCGGTTCAATGGACGATTACCGCAAGTACGCCGAGCAAGTGGATTCGCGGCCCCCCTCGGCGCTGCGCGACCTGCTGCTTCCGCACGCTGCCGCCGCGCCGGTGCCGCTCGACGAGGTCGAGCCGGTGGCGGCGATCGTCAGTCGGTTCGACTCGGCCGGCATGTCGCTGGGCGCGTTGTCACCGGAAGCGCACGAGGCGCTGGCGGTGGCCATGAACCGGCTTGGTGCGCGCAGCAACTCCGGCGAAGGCGGTGAGGATCCGGCACGCTACGGCACCGAGAAGACCTCGAAGATCAAGCAGGTCTCGTCGGGCCGCTTCGGAGTGACCGCCGAGTATCTGATCAACGCCGAGGTACTGCAGATCAAGATCGCCCAGGGCGCCAAGCCCGGCGAAGGCGGTCAGCTCCCGGGTCACAAAGTCAACGAGCTGATTGCGCGTTTGCGCTACGCCAAGCCCGGCATCGGCCTGATCTCACCACCGCCGCACCACGACATCTACTCGATCGAGGATCTGGCCCAGTTGATCCACGATCTGAAGGAGGTCAATCCGGGCGCACTGATCTCGGTGAAGCTGGTTTCCCATGCCGGCGTGGGCACCGTCGCGGCGGGCGTGGTCAAGGCCGGCGCGGACCTGATCACCATTTCCGGCCATGACGGCGGCACCGGCGCCAGCCCGCTTACTTCGATCAAATACGCCGGTACGCCATGGGAGCTTGGCGTGGCCGAGGCACAGCAGACTCTGCGCCGCAACGGCTTGCGGGGGCGCGTGCGGCTGCAAACCGATGGCGGCTTGAAGACGGGGCTGGATGTGATCAAGGCCGCGATGCTGGGTGCGGAGAGTTTCGGGTTTGGCACCGGCCCGATGGTGGCGCTGGGCTGCAAGTATCTGCGCATCTGCCACCTCAACAACTGCGCCACCGGCATCGCGACGCAGAACGAGGCGCTGCGCCGCGATCACTTCATCGGTCTGCCCGAAATGGTGATGAACTACTTCCGGTTGGTCGCCGAAGATGTGCGGTCGCATCTGGCGCGGTTGGGTGTGCGCAGTCTCGGCGAACTGGTCGGGCGCTGTGATCTGCTGAGCCAGATCGAGGGCAGCACGCCAGTGCAGCGCCAACTTGATCTCTCACGACTGATTTCCAGCGATGCGCTTGGCGTTCAAGTGGACAGTGCCTGCGCGGTGCCGCGCAATCCGATGCGCGGCGAAGCCACGCTGGCAATGCGCATTGCCCATGACGCGGCGCCGCTGGTCGAGCTGGGCGCCGGGGGCACGTTCCGTTACCCAATCGCCAACACCGACCGGGCCATCGGCGCCCGCCTGTCGGGGGACGTGGCGCGGCGCTGGGGCGACCACGGCATGCCCGAGCCGATCACCCTGCAGCTGGAAGGCAGCGCCGGGCAAAGCCTCGGCGCGTGGAATGCCGGGGGCGTGCATATCGATCTCACCGGCGAAGCCAACGACGGCGTGGGCAAGGGCATGACCGATGGGCGCATCATCGTGCGACCGTCCCCGGAGTCCCCGTTCGCCAGCCAGGACGCATCGATTCTGGGCAACACCTGCTTGTATGGCGCGACCGGCGGCGAGCTGTTTGCCGCTGGCCGGGCCGGCGAACGCTTTGGCGTGCGCAACTCCGGTGCGCTGGCGGTCATCGAAGGGGCGGGCGACCACTGTTGCGAATACATGACCGGCGGCGTGGTCGCCGTACTCGGTGCGTGCGGATTGAATTTCGGGGCCGGCATGACCGGCGGCTTCGCCTATGTGCTCGACCTGGAGCGCAACTTCGTCGATTGCTACAACCACGAACTGGTCGACATCGTGCGCATTTCGCCCGAGGGCATGGAGCATTACATGCAGCATCTGCGTGGCCTGATCACGCGCCACGCCGAGCTCACTGGCAGCGCCTGGGCCAGGCAGGTGCAGGGCGATTTTCGGGGGCTGCTGCAGCGGTTCTGGCTGGTCAAGCCGAAGGCGGCCAGCCTGGCCGCGCTGGCCGACGAGTTGCGGAGGGCCGCATGAGTGGGCTGGGCGGAAAGCGCGTGGCGCGCGGCGAGCGTCGCCAGCGGGCGGTGGCTGCTGCGCGGATGTCTGCCTTGTGTGGCGCGTGGGTCAGTGCCGGATGCGCCTCATGAGCGACAAACTCTTTCAGTTCCTCAACCTGCCGCGGCAGACACCCAAGGCCGTGCCCGTCGCGATTCGCGTGCTCGGTTACGGTGAGATCAGCGGTGATTTCGCGCCGACCGGGGCGGCCGGCCAGGCCGAGCGCTGCCTCGACTGCGGCAATCCGTATTGCGAGCACGCCTGCCCGGTGCACAACTACATCCCGGACTGGTTGAAGCTGGTGCAGGACGGACGCCTGTTCGAGGCGGCGACGCTGATGCACGAGACCAATCCGTTGCCGGAAATCTGCGGCCGCGTGTGTCCGCAGGATCGCTTGTGCGAAGGCGCGTGTACGCTCGAACAGGGCGGCTTCGGCGCCGTGACGATTGGCAGCATCGAGCGGTCGATTACCGATGAGGCATTTCGGCAGGGCTGGCGGCCGGATCTGTCCGGCGTGGTGGAAAGCGGCCGCCGGGTCGCCGTGGTGGGTGCCGGCCCGGCCGGATTGTCGTGCGCCGATCGGCTGCGACACGCCGGCATCGGCGTGGACGTGTTTGATCGCCAGCGCGAAATTGGCGGCCTGCTCACCTTCGGCATTCCACCGTTCAAGCTGGACAAGACGGTGATCCACACCCGTCGCGGGATTCTTGAAGGCATGGGGGTGCGCTTCCACCTCAACGTGGAGATTGGTCGCGACCTGGCGTTCGAGCAGTTGCTGGCCGATTACGACGCGGTGTTCCTCGGTACCGGGGCGTATAGCTTCGTCGATGGTGCGCTGCCCGGGCGCGAACTGGCCGGTGTGCACGACGCACTGCCGTTTCTGATTGCCAACGCCAATCGCCTGCTCGACGACCTGCCGGTGCCGGCTGAGCTGGATCTCTGCGGCAAGCACGTGGTGGTGCTGGGTGGCGGCGACACCGGCATGGATTGCAACCGTACGTCGGTGCGCCTCGGTGCGGCCTCGGTGACGTGCGTCTATCGTCGTGACGAAGCCAGCATGCCCGGTTCGCGCCGTGAGGTTGCCTACAGTCGCGAGGAGGGCGTGGACTTCGTGTTCCATCGCCAGCCGGTGGCCTTGCTCGGTGAGCAGGGCCGGGTGCGCGGCGTGCGCGTGGTGCGTACCGACGTGGGTCGCGATGACGCGGGTCGAGCACGCCTGCAGCATGTTGCAGGCAGCGAGACCGAGTTGCCCGCAGACGTGGTGATCCAGGCCTTCGGTTTTCGCGCGAGCCCGCCCGCCTGGTGCGCCCGGCACGGGGTGGAACTGGATGGCAGTGGCCGCATCCTGGCTGCCGGCGCGGCCGGATTGCCGTTCCAGACGGCCCATCCGAAAATTTTTGCCGGTGGCGACAACATGCGCGGCGCCGACCTGGTGGTGCGGGCGGTGCACGATGGCCGTGAAGCCGCCAGGTCGATTGCGCTGATGCTCAGCGAGCTGGCCTTGGCCGAAGGCGCCTGTGTGGCGTAAGTTGATTCCATGTGCCTGATTGCGTTTGCCTGGAATGTTCACCCGCGTTGGCGCCTGGTGCTGGCCGGAAACCGCGACGAGTTCCACGCACGCCCCAGTGCAGCGCTGGCGCGTTGGACCGCTGCGCCGATCATCGGCGGCCGCGACCTGCAGGCCGGCGGAACCTGGCTCGGCGTGACCGACGAGGGCCACTGCTGCGTGGTGACCAACGTGCGTGATCCGCGCGATCCGCAGCGGGGTGCCTCGCGCGGCTTGCTGGCCACCGACTATCTCGGCGGCGGAGTCGGCGCACTCGCCCATGCGTCGGCTCTGCTGACCGTCGCCGCGGACTATCGTCCGTTCAATCTGCTCACCTTCGATGCGCAGGCGGCGTTCTATCTGGGCAATCACCCGGGCCCGCATGCGCAGGCCGTCACGCCCGGCGTGCATGGTCTGTCGAATGCCGATTTCAATACGCCGTGGCCCAAGACGCGGGTGCTGATGGAGCAATTGCAGCGCTGGATCGGTGCCGGCGATGACGCCGACTTTGCGCCGCTGTTCGCGGCGCTGGCGGACGAACGGCGCGCGCTGGATGCGCAGCTGCCCGATACCGGCGTGGGGCTGGAGCGCGAACGCTGGCTCTCGTCGGCCTTCATACGGGGCGAACAGTACGGCACCCGCGCCAGCACGGTTGTGGCCATCGGTCACCATGGTGAAGGCCTGATCGTCGAGCGACGCTTCGGTCCAGGCGGCCGATTCGACGGCGAGACGGCGCTGAATCTGACGAGCCCGACGGCCGGCTAGACGCCGGACGCGCGGCCGAGCCCTACGGGCGTCGTCGGCCTTCCCGCCTGCCTGCGCGGTCCGTATCTGGATAGCGTGTTGGCACTGTCACGGAACGGAGCGACGCATGCGCAAGGCATTTCTACGGCCGGCGCTCAGCCCCTGGCTGATCTTGGTCATGGGTGTTTCCATCGCAGCCCACGCGGCGGACTGCCCCGACTGGTCGCCCACGCATGCGAAGCAGGAGCTGGGCGCCCTGCATGATCGGCTTGCTGGCTGGAATCACGCGTATCGGGTCAGCGGGCAATCGCCGGTGGACGATGCGGTATACGACCAGGCGCAGCAACAGCTGGCGCGCTGGGCTGGCTGCTTTCCCGCCCAGGCACCGGCGCCGTTGGCGCATCTGGCGGACGCCGGTGGGGTTGCGCGCTCGCCGGTGGCGCAGACCGGCTTGGACAAGCTGGCCGATGCCGCGGCGCTGGCGGCGTGGATGCAGGCGCGGGGCGGTCGGGATCTGTGGGTGCAGCCAAAAGCCGACGGCGTGGCGGTGACCTTGCTGTATCTGGACGGCCAATTGCGCCAGGCCACCAGTCGTGGCGACGGGCTGCACGGATCGGACTGGCTGGCCAGGTTGCAGCGCGTCGACGCCGTGCCCAAGCGATTGCCAAACGCACCGGCTCATGTGGTCCTGCAGGGCGAGCTCTACTGGCACCTGGCTCGCCACGTGCAGGCAGTCGACGGCGGTGCCAATGCGCGTTCGGCCGTGGCTGGCGCCCTGGCACGCGACAGGATGGATGCCGAAACGGCGGCGCATATCGGCCTGTTTGTGTGGGACTGGCCCGACGGCCCGGCCGACATGCCGGCGCGGCTGGCCGGGCTCAAGGCGATGGGTCTGTCCGACAGCGTCACCTACACCCACCCGGTGGCTTCGCTGGACGAGGTACGACAATGGCGCGAGCAGTGGTATCACCACGCCATGCCATTCGCTGCCGATGGCACGGTGGTGCGACAGGGCTACCGGCCACCGGCGGCCAGCTGGCGGGCCGCGCCGCCCGACTGGGCGGTGGCGTGGAAATATCCCGCCGCGTCGGCGCTGGCCAGGGTGCGAGCGGTCGACTTCACGGTAGGCCGCACCGGCCGTATCACGCCCGTGCTGGAACTGGACCCGGTGCAACTGGACGATCACCGGGTGCAGCGGGTCAGCGTGGGCTCGCTGGCGCGCTGGAAGCAACTGGATATTCGTCCGGGCGATCAAGTCGAGGTGGTGCTGGCCGGGCTGACCATTCCGCGTCTGCAATCGGTCGCGTGGCATGCGCAGGAGCGCGCAGACCTGGTCCCACCCGATCCGCGCCAGCACACGCCATTGACCTGCTGGCAATCGGGGCCGAACTGCAACCAGCAGTTCGTGGCGCGGCTGGTGTGGCTTGGCGGAAACCACGGCTTGGGACTCGATGGCGTGGGGGCGGACACGTGGCAGGCGCTGGTCGACGCCGGGCTGGTCCACGGTCTGCTGGACTGGATGGAGCTTTCGCCCGGGCAGCTCGCGACCGTAGCGGGACTTGGCGACCGTCGCGCTGCGGCACTGGCGCGCGCCTTCGCCAGTGCGCGTGAGCGACCGTTTCGGCGCTGGTTGCAGGCGCTGGGCGTGCCGTCGCCAGCGGTTGACGGGATCTCCGACTGGGCCACCCTGGACGGCCGCGATGCAGGCGACTGGCAAGCCATTGCCGGGGTTGGCGCGGGCCGTGCCAGGCAGCTGGTCGCGTTGCTGCATTGCCCCGGGCTGCGCGCGCAGGCTGCACGTCTGCATGCGGTGGGCGTACAGGGCTTTTGAAAAGGCCTGGCCCGTGGCGGTCGGTTGCCGCTGCGCGCGGGCGCGGTCGACTCAGCCCTTCAACTCGCCATCGAGGTAATACCAGCGGCCGTGCTCCCGCACGAAGCGGCTGGTTTCGTGCTGGCGCTGTGCGCGGCCACCGCCGAGACGGTAGCGGGCCACAAATTCCACGCTGGCGTGGTCGGCGTCGATCATCTGCTGATGCCGGACCTCCAGGCCAAGCCAGGTCGGCGCAGGCTGTTGCGCCGCCAGCCGCAGTGTTGCGGGACGGGTGTCGGCGTGCCAGCTCGCCAGCAGGTAATCCTCGCGCTTCAGTACGTACGCGCTGTAGCGCGAACGCATCAGTTCCTCGGCGCTGTTCGCGCTGGTGGTTCCATCGTGCAGCGGGCCGCAGCACTCGGCGTAGCCGGACGAGTTGCCGCAGGGACAGGGCGTCAGCGTGTCGATCGATTTCATGCTGTCTTTGTACCCGGTTCGGCCGGCGCATGCTGGCAGCTACTCATCCGCACCGGCGCCGCCAGATCAGGCAGCGGTTGTTGGCCGGCATCGCGACGTCGTCGAGCCGGACCAGGCCGGCAGCGTCGGCCAGCGCCCCGACTGCTTCGGCGTCGCGGATCGCCATGTGCTCGCCGCGTGCCTTGAGCCACTGGTCGAAGGCCGCATTGCTGTCGCTGCTGTAGCGCCCGTCGCGGTTGAACGGTCCGTAGATGACCACGGTGGCGTCTGCGGCGAGCACGCTCGGCAGGCGCGCAAACAATTGCTGCACTTCGCGCCACGACATGATGTGCAGGGTGTTGGCGCTGAACACGGCATCGAATGGCCCACTGGGCCAGCTGCCGGTAACGTCCAGCTCCAGCGGAGCGGGAGTATTCGCCAGCGCGGCCTCGTCCAGCCACGCGCGGATGCCGGGCAGGTGTTCCGCACGATCCGAACTTTGCCAGATCAGCTGCGGCAACGCGGCAGCGAAATGCACCGCGTGCTGACCGGTACCGCTGCCGATTTCCAGCACATGCCGACGGTCGGCGAAGTGCTCGCGCAACACCTCGAGAATGGGGTCGCGATTGCGCTCGCAAGAAGGGGAGGTTGGTTTCTCCACGCCGCGGGCTGACTCAGGCCGGGCGGCCTCGCAGCACGCGCGCGGGCAGCATCACCACGGCGGCCAGCAGGGCGAATACCGCCGTGACGGTGATACCCACCAGCCGGAACGGCAGCGTCAGCACCCACACGATCGGGTACAGCACCAGGGCCAGCAATGCGAGCGGCCAGCAGAAGACCAGCAACAACAGCCAGAGCAGGAAGCCTGTCATGAGTCGATCCTCACGGGTTGGACAACCCGAACTCTAACCCACTGCGGCAACCCTGCGAAGGTGACTCCCGGCATACCATTCAGGCAAGCGGGCTGACGCCGATCAGCCACAGATGCAGCTTCATTGCGAAGGCGGCCCAGATCGCGATGCCGAGGACGGCCACCACGGCGTCGCCCCGCAGCGTGCCGGTCGGGTAGATCGTGCCGGCCGCGCGGTCGCGCCGGCGCGACACGATGAACAGCACCACGGCCCAGGCCAGAAATGCGCCGAACAGGATCACGTCGTGCAGCATCCCGGTGGCCAGCAAGTGGCCGAAGGCCCAGACTTTCACGCCCAGCAGCATCGGATGGCCCAGCTTCGCCTTGAGATGGTTGCGCGGCACATAGGCGGCCGCCACCAGCACGAGCGCGATCAGGGTGAACAGGGCATTGAGGTGGCGTGCGGCCAGCGGCGGTACATAGAGCAGCACGGGATGCTGTCGCGCCAGGCCGAAACCCCAGCAGATCAGCACGAACCCGAGCAGGGAGACCAGGGCAAACAGCCCCTTCCAACGCGCTTCTCCCAGCCGTGCCAATTGCCGGTCGCGCCAGTCGTCGGCGAAGACGCGCAGCGAATGCACGCCCAGAAAAATCAGCAGCCCCAGGATCAGTACCGACATGACGGTGCCCCTTGCAGGTTGGAAAGCCGAGTATAGGTGGCGGCGCCTTCAGCCGGCGATGGACTCCACCCGCGCGACCAGCGCCACGGCTCCGTCGCGCAAGGTGACCGGGTGGCGACTCACCGTCGCGGGTCGCCACGCGTCGCCGCCGTGCAATCGACCGTCGGCGGTGTCGATTTCGCCACGGGCACAGAACACCAGCACCGTCGCCGGATCGAGCAGGTGGGTTGCCGCTTCGCGCCAGACCAGCACTTCACCGCGTGCCAGCGAGCGCTGAACCATCAAGTTGAAGTCGCGGGTCGGTCCCCCCGCCAACGTCACCGCCACGGCGGCCTCGCCGGCGAACGCAAACGGCACGAACGCGGTCGTGAGCGCGTGTACGCGGTGTTCGTCCAGCGTCATGGTGAAGCCGTCGCCATCGAGCAGCGTGATACTGCGGTCGATCCCCGGGAAGGTGGAGAACGGCGCGGCGCTGTCGACCTCGGCGATGCTGACGCGCCACAGGAAATCACCGCTGCCGCCTGCACACGGCTGCACCGCGACTTCACGGGTCCGGCCCAGGCCATTCTTCCAGCGCTGTGGCGGACAGTGGTCGAGTCGGATGATCATGTGGCCCTCTCGATGACGCGCCGGAACGGTGGCAGGGCCTTGAGCATGCCGCTGCCGTAGCGCTTGGTCACGATGCGCCGATCCAGCAGCACGATGCGGCCGTGGTCGGTCTCGTTGCGGATCAGTCGTCCACAGTACTGGGTCAGCAGGCGTGTGGCTTCAGGCACGCTGACCTCGATGAACGGATTGCGGCCGCGCGACTCCAGCCATTCGGCATAGGTTGCACCGACCGGATCGGTGGGTACGGCAAACGGCAACTGGGTGATCACCACCGTTTCGCACAACTTGCCTGGCAGATCCAGGCCCTCACCGAATGAGGCCAGCCCGAACAAGGTGCTGCCTTTGCCCGACTCGATGTCGGCGCAGTGCTCGGCGACCAACTGCGACTTGCCCAGTGAACCCTGCGCGCGCACTTTGCGCACCAGCGCGATGGGCAGCAGCTGCAGTACGCGCTCGAGCTTGGCGCGCGAAGTGAACAGCACCAGATTGCCCGCATCCCAATCGAGCTTGTCGGTCAGCCACTGGCTGATCTCCGCGGCATGCGCTTCGCGGGCGGCGGGCAGGCTGCTCATCGCGGGCACTTCAAGCCGCGCCTGCATGGCGAGGTCGAACGGTGACGGCAGGCTTACCGTCACCGCGTCGTCAGGCAAGCCCACAGCGTCCGCGAAGCCGCGGAAATTGCCGCCCGCGCTGAGCGTGGCCGAAGTCATCACCACGCCACTGGCGTTGCCCCACAACACGCTGCGCAGCAGGTTGGCGGCCGAGACCGCCGAGGCATGGCAGACCAGTTGCTGATCGGCGGCCAACGTGACCCAGCGGGCCTGCGGTGGCGCCTCGTCGGGATCGTCGCCGGACCACGCACGCCAGCACGCGGCCTGCCTGCCAATTCGCTCCAGCGCAATGCCCAGTTCGCGCGCCAGCGCCTCCTGGGTTGGCCCGCCATCGGTCATCTCGACCACGGCGCGGCGCACGGCACCCAGCCAGCGCTGGACTTCGCTGGTGAGCACGTCGAGCCTGCGCGCGTGCTCCACCCACGCCTCGGGCAGCTGACCCAGCGAACCGCGGTAGGCCGGTTCGATTTGTGCCGGGTCCGGCACCCAGGCGAGGCGGATCTCACGCTCCAGATCGTCCAGCGCACTGCCCAGTTCCTCCAGTTTCGCGTCGCCCTGGTCGAGGCTCAGCTTGCCCAGTCGTTCCTTGTCAGTGAGCGAATAGGCCGCGTGCACCTGCCGTCCGAGGCGGCCCAGCTGACGCGCGCTGGCGCCCAGGTACACCTCCGCCGCGCCGCGATCGATCGCCTTGCCTGGCACGTGGTGGCCTTCGTCGAAGATGTACAAGGTCTCGTCCGGTCTCGGCAGGATCACGCCGCCCCATGCCTGGGTGCCGGCACCATCGTCCTCGCCTGGCATGGTGAGGTCGGCCAGCACCAGATCCTGGTTGGCCACGATGATCTCGGCGTCGTCCACCGCGCGGCGCGCGGCGAAGAACGGACAGATCAGGAACTGGGCGCACTTGCGGTTGGTGCAGCCGCCCGCGCTGGTGGTGATCATCGGGCGCAGCACCTCGCTGACGGGCTCCGGCGCGCTGTCCATGTCGCCGTCCCACTCGTCGTGCTCGAATGCGCTGCGCAGTTTGGCCAGGGCCTGTTTGTCACGTGGCTGCGGTGGCTTGCTCCACAGCGCCAGGTCCGCCTCGAAGCCGGTCAGGTGCATCTGGGTGTCATGGATGCTGTTGGCCGCCATCATCAGGTTGCGCGGGCACAGATAGCGACCGCGTCCCTTGGCCAGCGCCACCTTCGCCTCGATGCCATTGAGTTGCAGGTACAACGGGATGTCGCGCCGCACCAGTTGCTCCTGCAAGGCGACCGTGGCAGTGGCGATCAGGAGCTTCTTGCGCTGTTGGCGGGCCACCTCCAATCCGGCGATCAGATACGCCATCGACTTGCCGGTTCCGGTGGGCGCCTCGATCACGGCAACGCCGCCCGTGCGGGTCAGAGCCTTGGCCACCTCGGCAATCATCCGCCCCTGCGAGGCGCGCGCGCGGAAGCCTGGCAGCCCGTTCTTGAGGCGTTCGTAGGCGGCGCGGATAGCGTCTTTGGTGGAGTCGGCGAGCATGATGATGGATCTGAGACCTGCGAAAACGTGGCATTTCGGTGCGGCGGTGACGGGAGACCCACGCCTCATTGCACCCAATGCCCGAGTTTATCGGTATTGCGTGTGACGCCACATGCGTGCACGCTGATGGCAGCTGGGCGCCGGCACCATCGTGCGGCGGGGCGGGGGGCACTTGTCATGCTGTTCCTTGCAGTTCCGGCGGGGGGGGATTTCAGTCGATGAAGCATGCCGATGCTGTGGGACCGCAGTCGTATGAAACGTCGTTGCCGACTGGGTGGCTGGCTCGGCTGATCCTTGCGCATACGCCGGACGAGGTGGCCGCCAGGATTGTCGATCTCGCGCTCGCCCAGTCCGGGTGCGTGGCCGCCAGCGTACGCTGGGGATTCGACAGCCCGGCCGGTCCGCATGGCGTGCCACCTGCCGCCGAATGGACTGATGACGGCCGGTGGGCGGAACAGGCCGGTGCAGTGGGAACGACGTACTGGCATCGGAACAGGCAGCAGGTGGCGATCCGGCTGTGCGGACAACCCGAGCCGGCGATCCTGCTGTTGCGGCTGCAGGCCGGTGGTGCGGATGAGCACCTTTTCGACGCCCTGGAGGCGCCACTGCGCCTTGCCGGTCATCATCTCTGGCGCGCGCTGAAGTGGGCTCAACTGCAGGATTCCCACCAGCAGCTCGAGCGTTCCGAGTCCCTGCAGCGCGCGCTGTTCGCCATCTCCGACCTGGCCGGATCCGATCGCGACATGCCGGAAATGCTGCGCGGTATCCATGCCATCGTCAGCACGCTGATGTATGCGGAGAACTTCTTCATCGTGCTGCGTGACATCGAGCGGGAGACGATCCGTTTTCTGTACTTTGTTGACGTCCAGTCGCCACCGCCGTTTGCGATGGGCCAGGACCTGCCCGTGAGCACGATCGAGCATTCGCTCACCTGGTATGTGATCAACGATGGCAAGGCGCGCATGGGCGACGCCGAGGAATTGCGCAATCAGGTGGATGGTCCGGTGACGGTGATCGGGCCGGACAGCCATGACTGGTTGGGCGTGCCCATGATGCGTGACGGGCAGCCGCGCGGCGGCCTGGTCGTGCAGAGCTATCGGCCGGACATCGGCTTCAGCGAGGAGGACCTGGCCCTGCTTGAGTTCGTCGGCAGCCACATTCTCACGGCGCTGGAGCGCAAGCAGGGCAAGGAAGACCTGGAAAAGCGCGTGCGACTGCGGACCCGTCAGCTGGCCGAGGCCAACCGCGGGTTGCAGCAGGAAATCCTTGAGCGGCAGCGCGCCCAGCGCCTGCAGGCGGCGCTGTTCCAGATTGCCGAGTTGGCCACCGCGGATATCGGCCAGGACGCGTTCTACCGACGCGTGCACACGGTGGTCGGCGAACTGCTGAATGCCGAAAACTTCTTTATCGCGTTGCTTTCCGACGATCGTCTGACCCTGACCTTCCCGTATTCGGTGGATGCCGTTTTGGCCCCGCCTTCGGAGCGTCCGTTGGCCCGCGGGCTCAGCGAGTACGTTTTGCGTCTGGGCCGACCGCTGCGCGTCGAGAATGGTGACATCGAGGAGCTGGAGCGCCGGGGAGAAGTTGCGCCTGGGCGCATGAATTCCCCGGCAATGAGCTGGCTTGGTGTGCCACTGATCGTGGGTGACGAGGCGATCGGGCTGGTGACCGTGCAGAGCTACCGCCCCGACGTGGTTTACAGCGAGGCCGACCAGGAACTGCTCAGCTTCGTTGCGTCGCAGATTGCCAGCAGCCTGACCAGGCGCCGTTCCGCCGAGTCGCTGCTGCTGGCCTACGAACAACTCGAACACCGGGTGGAGGAGCGTACGCAGGCCTTGCGCAAGGAGATCTCCGAGCGTGAGCGCATGCAGGACCAGTTACGTCACCAGGTAATGCACGATCCGCTGACCGGGCTGCCGAACCGCAGTTATTTGCGCGAGCGGATAGAGCGCGTGCTGGGCGCGATTCACGGCGATACCCATCGCCGCTGCGCCTTGCTGTACATCGACGTCGACCGGTTCAAGATCATCAATGACAGCCTGGGTCATCTGGCGGGGGATGAGGTGCTGAAGGAGGTCGCGACTCGGCTCTCCCGATGCGTGCGCCAGCCCGATCTGGTGGCCCGCTTGTCCGGCGACGAGTTTGCGATCCTGCTGGAGCCCGACGAACTGCCGCCGCCTGCCACGGCGGTGGCCCAGCGCGTGCTGGACGCGCTGGACTCGCCGATGCAGATTTCAGGCAAGGACCTGCAGGTGACGGTCAGCGTGGGTATCGCGTTGGGCGACGGTCACTACGACAATGCCGACGACGTGTTGCGGGATGCCGACATCGCGCTGTACCGGGCCAAGGAACTGGGCCGCAACCGGTTCGAGCTGTTCGACGAGACGATGGCGAAGAACGTGGTCGACGTGTTGGCGATGGAGGGCGAGTTGCGCCAGGCCCTGCTGCACGATCAGTTCGAGCCCTATTTCCAGCCGATCTGCGCGCTCGACGACGATGATCGCGTGCTCGGCTATGAAGCGTTGATTCGCTGGAACCATCCGCAGCGCGGCCTGTTGCGCCCGATGGAATTCCTGAAGATCGCCGAAGACAGTGGTCAGATCGAGTCGATCGACTGGCGCATGTTCGAGCTCAGCTGCCGGCATTTGCTACAGCACGGCCAGCCTGACACCTTCATGACAATCAACGTTTCGGCGATGCACCTGCGCCATGCGGATTTCGACCGGCGTCTGGTCAAGCTGCTGGAACGCACCGGTCTGGAGCCGTCACGGCTGGTGGTCGAGGTCACCGAAGGCGCGCTGCTGGACAATCCCGAGCGGGTGCGTGCCACGCTGGATCGCCTGCTCGCCATCGGGGTCGGTGCGGCGCTCGACGATTTCGGAACCGGCTACTCCTCGCTCAGCTATCTGCACTCGTTGCCACTGCGCATCCTGAAAATCGATCGAGCCTTCGTGCAGGAGCTGGACAAGGGGGCCAACACGTCGAGTACCACGGTAGTAGCTGCAATTCTCGCGCTGGCGCGCGCGTTGAACATCCAGGTGATCGCCGAGGGCATCGAAACCACGATCCAGCACGACGCCTTGCGCGCCATGAGCTGCGCCATGGGGCAGGGCTATCTGCTGGGCCATCCGGCGCCGATCGCCAGTTGGCGGGAGACCCGTGCCGCCGAGGCCTGAGGGGGCCTAGGCCGCCGCAGCGATTTGTCGCAGGGCCTGCTCGAACACCTCGGGCGGTTGCCCACCGGAAATCAGGTGTTCGCCATTGATGATCGTGGCCGGCACCGAATGAATGCCGCGCGACATGAAAAACTGCTCCTGCTTGCGCACATCATCGGCATATTCGTCGCCGGCCAGAATTTGTTCCGCCCGCTTCACATCCAGGCCAGCCTCTTTGGCCAGTCGCAACAGGGTTTCGTGGGCACCCACGTTTTCGCCATCGGTGAAGTAGGCTCGCAGCAGGATCTGCTTGAGGGCCAGCTGGCGGCCCTCCAGTCCGGCCCAATGCAACAGCCGGTGCGCGTCGAAGGTGTTGTAGACCCGGCTGCGTCGATCCATGTTGAAGGTGAAGCCCAGCGCAGCACCGCGCTGGCGGATGGCCTCGCGGTTGGCGTCAATCTGCTCGGCGCTGCTGCCGTACTTTTTGACCAGATGTTCAGTGGAATCCTCGCCATCGGCAGGCATCTGCGGGTTCAGTTCGAACGGCTGGAAATGAACCTGCGCACTGATCTCTCCATCAAGCGCCACCAGCGCCCGCTGCAGCGCCGCCAGCCCGATGGCACACCAGGGGCACGAGACATCCGAGACGAAATCGATACGGACGGGAACGGGAGAGGTCATGGGCGATCGGCCGGAGTGGGAGCACGAGCTGAAGATTGGGGTGGCCTGGGTCGCTTCAAGTCGCGGGCCGCCATTCGGCGCTGAAAATCGCAACCCACGAACCGTTGCCGATTACACTGGAGCATTACCCGGATCCGGTCATGTCAGGATGCTTGAAGCCGCGCCGTCAGATGAGTAAGTGTATGCCACACCTGCAAATGATGGAGGGGATCTCGCCCGGACCCGCTTCGGGCCGGTTCACTTCGTGGCCGCTGGTGCCGCGGTGAAAACCCGTGCACGCATCGCGACCTGGCAGCGCCTGCGCCAGCAGCCGACCTGGAAACTGCTGGCGGCCGACAACGCGCCGCTGATTGCGGCCTTGCTGCAGGGCTTGCTGCTCGATGCCGAGCGTCAGTTGCCGGCTTCGCTGCTGCACGAACGGCTGGCACGCGAGCTGGAGGAGTTGCGCGCGTACGGCCATGCCGTACCGCGTACCGCGCAGGCTTATGTGGCCGATTGGCTGGGCGCGGGCTGGCTGGAACGGCGCTTTCCCGAGGGCGCCAGCGAGGAGCTGTACGAGCTGTCGACCCAGGCGATCGGCGCGCTGCGCTTTCTGGGCAGTCTCGATGCCAGCCGCAGCGTGGCCACCGAGAGCCGGCTGGCGCTGGTGATCCAGCAGCTAGTGCAACTGGCACGGCAGACCGACGCCAACCCCGGTAGCCGGTTGGCTGAATTGTGCGCCGAACGCGAGCGTATCGACGCGCAGATTGCTGCCGTCAGCGGCGGCCGGGTCGACGTGCTGGACGACACCCGCGCGCTGGAGCGGGCGCGCGAGGTGATCGCGCTGGCCGATGAGCTGGCCGAGGACTTCCGCCACGTGCGCGACGACTTCCAGCAGCTTGATCGGGATTTCCGCGAGCGCATCATCGACGACGAACGCCAGCGCGGCGAGATGCTTGAGGCGCTGTTCGCCGGCGTGGACGTGATCGCCGAAAGCGAGTCCGGGCGCAGCTTCGACGCGTTCTGGAGGTTGCTCACTGATGCCGAGCAAAGTGGCCAGCTCGAAGCGGCGGTGGATGCGGTGACCAGTCGCGGTTTCGCGCGCCGCCTCGATCGACGCGAGCGCAGTTTTCTGCTGCATCTCACCCGCACCTTGCTTGATCGCGGCGGCCATGTGCACGACGTGTTGCAGCACTTTGCGCGCAGTCTGAAAGGCTTCGTGCAGAGCCGCGCCTATCTGGAGCAGCGCCGGTTGCATCAATTGCTCAAGCAGACCCAGGTCGAAGCGCTGAAGCTGCGTGACGCGGTGCGCAGCAACCAGCCCATCGACTACACCCTGACCCTGAGCAGCGCACGATTGCATTCGCTGTCGCGTTGGCGTCTCAACGATCCGCGCACCAGTCAGGTGGACGGCACTATCGTGCGCGCCGAGGGTGCAGCGATCACACTGGACAGCGTGGGCGAGTTGGTGGCGCAGTCGGAAATCGACTTCCGCACCCTGAAGCAGCGCGTGCATGCATTGCTGGCCGATCGCGCGCAGTGTTCGGTCGGGACCGTGCTGGAAAACTATCCGGCTGAACAAGGTCTGGGAAGTGTGGTCGGCTATGTGGCATTGGGCAGCCGCCACGGGATGCTGGTGCCCGATCGCGACGAGGCGGTGAGCTGGCATGGCGAGGATGGCCAGCAGCGTCGCGCGCGCATTCCGTTGTTGTACTTCCTCAAGGAAAAACGTGATGAACTGGTCTGAGGACATGGACGAATCCGCGCCGGAGAGTCCGCCAGATGACAACGTCGGCGACGCCGGCCTGTTCCCCGGCGACACTGGCAGCCTGCCGTTCGACGCACGCCGCGTGCTGTGCCAGTTGCTGGCTGGCCCCAGCGTGGACGCCGAGCGCCACGCGTTATTGTGGCCGGTACTGCTGCGCGAGGAAGGTGCGATCCGGGCGCGACTGTGCGAGCTGTTTCTGGAGCTGGTGCTCGATCGCGATCTGCGCGTGGCGTTCGTACGCCAGGCTGATACCGGTGAGCTGGAGACACCGACCCTGCTGCGCTCCAGCCCGCTGACCTTCATCGACTCGGTGTTGCTGCTGACCTTGCGCCAGCGCCTGGCTGAAGCCGAGGCGCAAGGCCAGCGCGCGGTGGTCGAGGTGGACGAACTGCACGCGCAACTGGCTGTGTACGAGCCGCCGCAAGGCACCGATCGCGCCGGTTTCACCAAGAAACTCAACGCCGCCATCGAGAAGATGAAGAAGAACAACGTGCTGCAACCGATCCGTGGCAGCGATGGCCGTTTCGAGGTGTCGCCCACGCTGAAACTGCTGTTCTCCGCCGAAGATGTGCAGGCGCTGGGTGCGGTCTACCGTGACCACCTGGCTGGACCGGTTTCCGGCGATGATGCCGCATCAGAGGATGACGACTGATGGTCAGGTCCGACAGCACGTCGTCGCTGTTCCTCGGTGACCTGCCCTCGCCGCGTGAGGAGCAGTTCCGCATGCGTCGTCTGCAGGTGCTCAACTGGGGCACCTTCTCCGGCCTGCACGAAGTGCCGATTGCCGAGCGCGGCTTCCTGTTCGTGGGCCGCTCCGGCTCGGGCAAGTCGACCCTGCTCGATGCGATGTCGGCGCTGCTGGTGCCGCCCGCGCTGGTCGACTTCAACGCCGCCGCGCGCGAGGCCGAGCGCAGCGGCCGCGACCGTTCGCTGGTGTCCTACGTGCGTGGTGCCTGGGCCGACCAGCACGATGAGGATTCCGGTGAGGTCGCCACTCAATACCTGCGCCGCGGCCCGGCATGGTCGGCGCTGGCGCTGGAATACCGCAACGCGCTCGGCCGCTGCGTGACCCTGGTGCGACTGTTGTGGATCCGCGGCAACAGCTCCACCGCCGCCGACGTGCACAAACACTTCATCATTGCCGAGCGGCCGTTCGACCTGGGCACGGAACTGGACGGCTTTGATCTTGATTTGCGCCGGCTCAAGCAACGCCTCGTCGACGTGCATCACCACGACAGCTTCAATGCCTATGCCGAACGTTTCCGCCGCCTGCTTGGCATCGGCAACGAGACGGCGTTGCGGTTGCTGCACAAGACGCAGTCGGCGAAGAATCTGGGTGATCTCAACCACTTCCTGCGCGACTTCATGCTGGAGCGCCCGGAGACTTTCACGGTGGCCGAACGGCTGGTCGCCGAGTTCGCCGAACTGGACGAAGCGCACAAGGCAGTGGTTACCGCGCGCGAGCAGATCGAGACCTTGCGTCCGGCGCAGCAGGCGCACGCGCGGCTGATGGATGTGCGCCGCGAGCGCAGCGAACTGGATGAGCTGCTGGCCGGCATGGACGGCTATCGCGAGCGCCAGCGACTGCGCCTGCTCGACGCACGGCTGACCGAGCTGGACACGCTCGACCGTGGCCTGGAAGGTGAGGAAGGGCGGCGCCAGCAAGTGCTGGAACAGCATCAGCGCGAACTGGACGAGCTGCAGGCGCGTCATCGTGAGCAAGGTGGTGATCGAATCGAGCAATTGGAACGCGAGCGCGAAAACGTATCGCGTGATCGCGACACCAGCCTGCGTCATCGCGGTGTGGCCGAGTCTGCTTGTCGCAAACTGGATTGGTCACTGGCCGGTACCCCCCAAGGGTTTGCCGAACAACTGGCGCAGGCGCGCGGCGTGCTTGAGGACAACGAAGGTGCCAACGCCAGTGCCGATCAGCGCATGCTGGAACTGGGCCTGCGCAAGCAACAGGCCGAAGCTGCGTTCGCCAATGCGCGCGACGAGATCAAGGCGCTGGAGGCGCACCCGTCAAACATTCCGGCGCATCTGCAAGCCCTGCGCAGCCGTCTGTGCGCCGCGGTGGGTCTGGCTGAAACCGCGCTTCCGTTCGCCGGCGAGCTGATCCAGGTGCACGCGGATGAGCGGGCATGGAGTGGTGCGATCGAGCGCCTGTTGCACGGCTTCGCGCTGTCATTGCTGGTCGATGAGCGTCACTACGCCAAGGTAGCGGCGTGGGTCGATGCCACGCACCTGGGCGGCAAGCTGGTGTATCACCGCATCGGCGCCAGCGATGTGCTGAACGTATCCGCCGCGTCGCCGCGCTCGCTGCTCAACAAGCTGGAGCTGGCCTCGCACGCGCACCGTGAATGGCTGCACGCGGAACTGCTGCGCCGCTACGACTACGCCTGCGTGGACAGCGTGCAGGCCTTGCAGCGCAGCGAGCGCGCACTCACCGCGCAAGGCCAGATCAAGCACGGTCGCAGCCGCCACGAAAAGGATGACCGCCATGCTGTCGACGACCGCCGCCAATGGGCGTTGGGTTTCGACAACCGTGACAAGCTCGCCCTGTACAAGGACGAAGCCGCGACGCTGGCGCAACAGATCGCCGAGACGGATCATGCGATCGCGGCGATCAAAACCGAGCGTGCCCGGCAGGCCAGCCATGCCGCTGCGGCGCAATCGCTGGCCAACCTGCGTTGGAGCGATATCGACGTGGCGCCGCTGCTGACGCGGCTGGATGGGATTGAGAAAACCTTGAACGAACTGCGCGAAGGCAATCTGGCCTTGCGCGAGCTGGGCGAGCGCAGCGAGGCCAAGGGCAAGCAGCTTGCCGCCGCACAGCGATTGCTGGACGAGGTGCGCGATGAACGCCGCGATCACCGGCGTGAGCGCGAGCGACGGGAGAAAGAGCACGCCCGCTGCGTCGAGGACGTGGCGACCCGACCTTTGACGCCGCTGCAGCAGGCGGGGCTGGATGCGCGCTGCGACGGTGGGGCTTCGTTGGCGCTCGACAACCTGGCCGAACGCATGCTGGCCATCGAGCGCGCGCTCAATCAGGGTATCGGCACGCTGGATGCCGAGGCCAGCGAGAAAACCCATCGCATCGTCAGTGGTTTCGAGACCTTTTGCCGGCGCTGGCCGCAGGACACTGGTGACGTCCAGGCCAATCTTGAAAGTGCCACGGATTTCTTTGCCCGGCTGGAACGGCTCGAACGCGATGGACTGCCTGCACACGAGGCTCGTTTCTTCGACATGCTGCGCACCCAGAGCGGGCAGAATCTGGTCGCCTTGCAGACGCATATCGCGCAGGCGCACAAGGCGATCCGCGCACGCATGGAAGACGTCAATGCCAGTCTGGAAAAGGTCGCCTTCAACCGGGGCAGCATCCTGCAGATCAAGCCGGAAGATCGCCGCTTGCCGGAGGTGATCGAGTTTCGCCAACAGTTGCGCGACGTGCTCGCGCATCAGCGCACTGAGGATCACGAGCGCGCCGAGGCGCAGTTCGAGGGATTGCGCAAGCTGGTGGCACGGCTTGCCTCCACCGAGCCCGAGCACAAGCGCTGGCGCGAGCAGGTGTTGGATGTCCGCCTGCATGTGGAGTTCATCGGCGAGGAAATCGATGCGCACAATGGTCACCAGCTGGAGGTGTATCGCAGCGGTGCGGGCAAGTCCGGCGGCCAGCGCCAGAAGCTGGCCACCACCTGTCTGGCGGCCGCATTGCGCTACCAGCTCGGCGATGAGGACGGCGGCGTGCCGCAGTACGCCGCGGTGGTGCTGGATGAAGCCTTCGACAAGGCCGACAACGAATTCACTGCCATGGCGATGCGCATCTTCGAGAACTTCGGCTTCCAGATGATCGTGGCCACGCCGCTGAAGTCGGTGATGACGTTGGAGCCATTCATCGGCGGCGCCTGCTTCGTGGAGATCAACGGCCGCCACGATTCGGGTGTGTTGATGATCGAATACGACGCGGCCAGCCAGCGTCTGGACTTGCCACGCGCGGCAGCTGAGAGCGGCAGCGATGCGCAGCCCTGAGCAAGCCGTCGCGTTGTTGCGCGCTCAATGGCAGCGGCACGCCGGCGACTGGCTCGATGGTAGTGGCGATTGGCCCTTGCGCGTGCCCTTGGCGGTGCCCGGCGAGCGCCAGGCCAGCACCCGCTGGGCGGCCTTCGAGGCGTGGCGAAACGCGTGGAAAGACTGGTGCGGCGGCGAGGTGAGCTGGGTCGAACGGCGCTGGCCGCTGCTGGGTTGCCAGGCGGTACCAGCGGCCGTGTCCCTGGCAGACGCCGATGCGCTGGCCGCACTGCTCGGTGATACCGCGCGCTGGCAGCGTGCCCGGGCGCGGTTCGCCGCGTGGGTGCAACGCTGGCCGATGCTGGGCGCCGGCTTGCGTCGCCAGTACGCCTTGTTGGCCGATACCGACGACACCGAGTTCGCGCGCCTTGGTGACATGCTGGCGTGGCTTCAGGCGCATCCGGCATCGAACCTGTTTGCGCGCCAGTTGCCGGTGGCCGGGCTGGACAGCAAGTGGCTGGAATCCCGCACCGGCTGGCTTGCCGACTGCCTGCGCACGCTGGCCGGGCTGCCGGGTGACGTTGATTTCTGGCAAGCCAGCGGCCTGCGCCGCGAGCCTGACCGGCTGCGCCTGCGCGTGCTCGATCCCGTCTTGCGCGCGCGCGTGGGCGGCCTTGGCGACATTCACGCGCCGTTCGACGAACTGCGTGTGCTGGACCTGCCGGTACGCCATGTGTTCATCGTCGAAAACAAGCAAACCGGCCTTGGCTTCGACGACCTGTCCGGTGCCGTGGTGCTGATGGCACGCGGGTACGCAGTGGAGCGCCTGCACGAATTGCCATGGCTGGTGGCTGCCGCTGTCGTGCATTACTGGGGCGACCTGGACACCCACGGCTTGGCCATCCTCGGCCGCCTGCGCGGACATCTGCCGCAGGTGCGATCAGTGCTGATGGACGAGGCGACCCTGCTGGCCCACCGCGCGTTGTGGGTGACCGAACCGCAGCCGCACCGTGCCGACGCGATCGAGCATCTGGATGCCGCCGAGCAGGCGCTCTACCGCGACCTGCGCGCCGACCGCTGGGGCGTGCGCGTGCGGCTGGAGCAGGAGCGGATCGGTTGGGACGTGGCGTGGGCGCGAATCAGGTCAACGCTTATTGACCGGTGCGACTGAGCGGCGATCCGGCTCACCTGCCAGTCGTTTGACTGCCGCGGAGGTACCTTTCGCCACGCTCTCGAACAGCGCCGCGGGGAAACCGTCCGGCAAGCGTCTTGCCAGCGCATCGAGTGCGCGCGGCGTACGTTCGATGAGATCTTCGATCATCGCGGAGGCACGGTCGGCGAGACCCAGGCTTTGCGCCATGCCGACCCAGTGCCAGCGGTGGATGTCATGCATCAGATAATGGCGATTGCTCCCTTCCACGGCCATGGCCAGACGTGCTTTGCGGGGATCCATCCGGTTCGTACCGCGACCCTGGATCGGGTAGGTGGACAGAATGTCATACAGCGGCGTGCGTCGATAACGTCCTTCGGCGAGCAGGGTGAGGCTGAAGTTCTTGGCGTGGCCGTCGGTGGCGCCGATGATCCAGAACAGCAGCTGTGTCCTGAAGAAGTCGTGGCGATCCGCGTCGGCGTTTTCGGAGCCGCGCAGGATGTCCATGATCTGGCGGATGCCGGGGCCGCCGTCGCTTTCGTATTTGCGGTTTGGTGGCAGGCCGACGACCTGACAAAAATCCTCCTGTGGAATCCGCAACCAGTAATTTCCATCACGTGCGCGGGTGCGGTCGAAGCGCTCGACGATCAGGGCTTTTTGGTCTTCGAACCGGCCGATCTCGACATGGGCGACCGGCAGGCCGTACTCGCGCATCAACTCCATGCATAGCCATTCCAGCTCGACCGACATGCGCATGTCGGCCTGTACGTTGCCGACCGGTCCCAGCGGCAGTTTGAAGATGTGGGTGGATGGCGTGGCCCCGTGCGGGATGCACCAGCGTCCTCGATGACGCAATAGCGCCGTTTTTTCTTGTGCGCCGGCGATGGACAGGCGGAAAGCATCGTCATCGGGTGCCTGAGCTGGGTATCGGGACAAGGTGGTGTCGCGCAACACCTGCGCCACCCCAGCCTCGTCCAGCGGCGTGGCCTCAATGCGGCGAATGTCGCCTGGTGCCGTGCCTGCAGGCAGCAGCTGAATGGCGCCAGCGCAGTCACGACCGATCGTGGCGAGCATGTCGAACGCGGCGGTGGAACGCGCGCCGTACCGAGCGCGCAGGCGCCGCAGTATGCGTTCATTGTCCGGGATCAGATTTTCGAAATACGCGGCGACCTTGTCGCCACGCAGAGTTCGCGTTTCATCGCCACGGCCATGAGCGTGGCCAAATGGCAGCGACAGCGACAGCGGGCGTCCCGCGGCGGACTGAGTCCAGCCGATGTCGTAGGTCAACCGGTCGGCGGCTCCCTTGGGGCGCTCCCAGATGCCGACGTACTGCCCGTTCATCCATATGTCCAGGGCCAGCGCGCGCTGCATGGTTACCATTGCGGCCTGTCGGCGTTGCGCAGATTCATCGCGGACTTTTCCTGCAGCAACAGTTCGAGCCCTAGCACCTGGCATAGTCGATGGATCCGGTCGAAAGATGCCCTGGCGGCGTTGTTCTCCAGTTTGGAGACGGCCTGCGTGCTGACGCCCAGCTGTCGGGCGATATCCGTCTGGGTGAGGCCGCGGCTGAGGCGTGCGCTGCGCAGGATGTCGCCCAACTGGGCGGGGAGAAGAATTGGCGTCACGCGCATGACCCAACCTTTAGGTTGATTGAATAAAATTCACTCTACAGGTTGAAATTCACTTTTTCAAGTTTTGAGTTGAATTTACGTTGCTAGCCAGCTGCCGCCACCATGCTGCGCGCCACCGCTTCGGCCACCCGGATGCCATCCACGGCCGCGGACAGGATGCCGCCGGCGTAACCGGCGCCTTCGCCGGCGGGGTACAGACCGCGGGTGTTGAGGCTTTGCAGGCTGTCGTCGCGCTTGATCCGCACGGGCGACGAGGTACGAGTCTCGACCCCGGTGAGGATGGCGTCGTGCATCGCGTAGCCGCGGATCTGCCGCTCGAATGCGGGGAGTGCCTCGCGGATCGCGGCGATGGCGTAGTCGGGCAAGGCACTGTCGAGGTTGCCCAGGGTGACGCCGGGCTTGTACGAAGGCTGCACGTCGCCGAACTCGTGCGAGGTGCGGCCAGCGAGGAAATCGCCGACCAGCTGCGCTGGCGCGCTGTAGTCTTCGCCACCCAGCACGAAGGCGTGGCTCTCCAGCACTCGCTGCAAGGCGATGCCCGCCAGCGGGCCGCCGTCCGGGTCGAAGGTGAGATAGTCGGAAGGCTCGATGCCGACCACCACGGCGGCATTGGCATTGCGCTCGTTGCGCGAGTACTGACTCATGCCATTGGTGACCACGCAGCCGGGCTCGCTAGTGGCAGCCACCACGGTACCGCCGGGGCACATGCAGAAGCTGTAGACCGAGCGTCCCTTGCCGCCGTGGTCGCCCCTGCAGTGATGCACCAGCTTGTAGTCCGCCGCGCCCAGGATCGGATGGCCTGCCTGCGGTCCGAAGCGGGCGAGGTCGATCACCGACTGGGGATGCTCGATCCGGAAGCCTATCGAGAACGGCTTGGCTTCCAGGTAAACACCGCGTTGGTGCAGCATTTCGAACGTGTCGCGTGCGCTGTGGCCTGGCGCCAACACCACATGGTCGGCGCGCAGCTGTTCGCCGTTGGCGAGGGCGACGCCACGCACGTGCCGCGTACCGGCATGGTCGGCTTCGATGAGCAGGTCGTCGACACGCTGGTCGAAGCGGATTTCCCCGCCCAGCGATTCGATCGTGGCGCGCATGTTCTCCACCATCGTCACCAGCCGGAACGTGCCGATGTGTGGCTTGCTGACGTAGAGAATTTCCTCCGGTGCCCCGGCCTTGACGAACTCGGTGAGTACCTTACGCCCGTGGTGGTGCGGATCGCGGATCTGGCTGTGCAGCTTGCCGTCGGAAAACGTGCCGGCGCCGCCTTCGCCAAACTGCACGTTCGACTCCGGATGCAGCTGGCGCTTGCGCCACAGGTCCCAGGTGTCCTTGGTGCGCTCGCGCACCGCCTTGCCGCGATCAAGAATGATCGGCCGCAATCCCATCTGCGCCAGAATCAATCCGGCGAACAAACCGCAGGGACCAAACCCGATGACCAGTGGGCGGTGTGGTGACTGTGGCGCCGCCTTGATCACGAAGTGGTAGCTCGTGTCGGGTGTGGGCCGTACGTGCGGGTCGTCGGCGAAACGCTGCAGCAGCTCGGCCTCGCGCGGGGTCTCGATGTCTAACGCGTAGATCAGCATGATTGAGCCGCGCTTGCGGGCGTCATAACCACGGCGCGCAATCGTGTAACTGCCCAGATCGACCGCTGCAAGCTCAAGTCGCGTGAGTATCGCCGCGACAAGCGCGGGCTCGTCGTGATCCAGCGGCAGCTTGAGCTCGGTCAATCTCAGCATTGAAATCCGGAACGATCGGTTGCCTGAGGGCACGTGGGCCCGACGGACTATTGTCGATGCGAACGTGCGCGCCGGACAAGGCGCGTAACGCGTCAACGGGGAAATCCGGTGGCTATCCGCTCGGCGGCAGCCTCGCTCCGGTCGCCGAGTGACGTTCCGCGTCAGTTCACGCCGCGAGCATGGTCAGAAATTGCTCGCCCGTGGCACGCGGATGCAGCAACAGGTAGTGCGTGCCGGTCGCGCGATCGCGTCGGCGCGCGGCCGCGGCGCAAAGTTCACCGTCGGCGGCGACCACGCTCAGTTGCGGGGCGTTGCCCCGGTCCCACGCGCGGCGGACGATCATGCCGTGCTGGGGGCCACCGACGATGATGCACTTGATGTGTTCCATGTTGATTGCTCGAAAAAGATGGGGGTGGGGAAGTCACTCCATCTCAAGCAGGACGTGGGCCAGCGGTGGCGGGTAAAACGCGGAGCCCGTCACAGTTCCAGCATCTGGTTGCGACGGCGGGTGCGTAACCGCCGTCGCACCGGCAGGTCAGGCGTTGCCGAGGAAGTCGGCCTTGCCGATCTCGGTGCCCGCCTGGCGCAGGATGTCGTACGCCGTGGTGCAGTGGAAGAACAGGTTCGGCAGCACGAAGTGCAGCAGGTAGGCCTGTCCTTCGAAGTTCAGCTCGCCGTTGCGCATTTTCAGGTTGATCGCACGCGTCTCGCTGCCGTCGATTTGCGCCGACTTGAAGGTCTTGATGTACGCGATGGAGCGCTCAATGCGGTCGAATGCCTGGGCGAGCGTGGTCTCGTTGTCCTCGAAGCTCTGCGGCTCGACACCGGCCAGCCGGGCAGTGCCGCGAACGGCGGTGTCGCAGGCGATCTGGATCTGTTTGATCAACGGCAGCATGTCGGGAATCATCCGGGTCTGCAGCAATACCTCATCGCTGACGTTCTTCGCTGCCGCATGGGCCTGCCCTTTCTTCAGCACGTGGGAGAGGCTGGTCAGTGCGCGGACGCAGACGGGAACGGTGACCTGGTACATCGAAATGCTCATGGATATGGTCCTGTAAGAAGTGGGCTCGTGCAGCTGCGTCCAAGGCAAACCGCGCCGCGGGTCCCGAATAGCGGGTTCTACCACGACCTGGCCCTGGGTTCGGGGTCGCACAAGACGCAAAGCCTACACCGCGCCGCGCCCGTTTCGAATGGGATGCGATCAGGCGCGGCGTGTTCGCCGGAGCCGGCCTGGCACGCGTGGCCGAACCAGCCATGATCGTGGGCGCGGGCAGGCTGGCCGCTGCACTGGACGCCGTAGCCCTGTGCCGGGGGCTTGGCGCGATACCATGGGTTATCCCACCGTCAAGGAACTGCCATGCTGCGACGTCTGCTTCCCGTCTGTCTGATCCTGGCGCTGGCCGGCTGCTCGTCAGGTCAGGATGCCGCTGCGCCGGCCCCGGCCTCCCGCGAGGAACTGGCTCCGGCGCCGCCTGCGAGTACGCTCGCCGCGGCTACCGCCGAATCCGCCGCGGCGGTGCGCCAGCACCTGGCCGACTACGCCACGGTCCAGCTCACGGCCGACTTGTCGAAATTCAGCGCGAACCAGCGAAGCATGATTGCGCTGCTGGTCGAGGCGGCCGACAGCATGAATGCGCTGTACTGGCAGCAGGCGTGGGGCGATCGCGACGCGCTGCTGTCCGGCATCGACGATCCGGTCGTGCGCGAGTTCGCCGGCGTCAACTACGGTCCGTGGGACCGCCTCGACAATGATCGCCCGTTTATCCAGGGCGTGGGTCCGCGTCCGGCCGGCGCGCAGTTCTATCCCGCCGACATGACCAAGGCGGAATTCGAAAAGTCCACGCTGAAGGACAAAGCGGGGCTGTACACCCTGGTGCGCCGTGACGCGCAGGGCCAACTCATCACGGTGCCCTATCACCAGGCCTACAAGAGCGAACTTGAACACACCGCCGACCTGCTGCGCCAAGCCGCCAAGCTGGCCGAGGATGCCGGCTTCAGGAAGTACCTGGACATGCGTGCCGACGCGTTGCTCAACGACAACTACCAGCCCAGCGACTTCGCCTGGATGGACATGAAGACCAACCCGATCGACATCGTGATCGGCCCGATCGAGACCTACGAGGACCAGCTGTTCGGTTACAAGGCGAGTTACGAGTCGTACGTGCTGATCAAGGATCAGGCCTGGAGCGAACGGTTGGCGCGCTTTGCCAAATACCTGCCTGAACTGCAGCGCGGCCTGCCGGTGCCTGACCCGTACAAGGCGGAGAAGCCCGGCGCCGATGCCGACCTGAACGCGTACTTCGCGATCTACTACGGCGGCGACGCCAACGTGGGCGCCAAGACCATCGCGATCAACTTGCCCAACGACGAGCAGGTGCAGCTGAAGAAGGGTACGCGCCGGCTGCAGCTGGAAAACGTGATGCAGGCGAAGTTCGACAAGATCATGCTGCCGATCGCGCACGAGCTGATTGCCGAAGATCAGCAGAAGAACCTGACCTTCGACGCATTTTTCCAGAACACCATGTTCCACGAAGTGGCACACGGCTTGGGCATCAAGAACACGCTCGACGGCAAGGGCACGGTACGCAAGGCACTCAAGGACCAGGCCTCCAGTTTCGAGGAGGGCAAGGCCGACATCCTTGGCCTCTACATGGTCAGCAAGCTGGCCGCCAAAGGCGAGTTGGACCAGTCGAAACTGATGGACAACTACGTGACGTTTCTTGCCGGCATCCTGCGTTCGGTACGTTTCGGTGCCAGCGACGCGCACGCGAAGGCGAACATGGTGCGCTTCAACTTCTTCAAACAGCAGGGCGCGTTCAACCGGGATCCTGCCACGGGTCGCTATCGCGTCGATTTCGACCGGATGACCGCAGCGATGAACGCCTTGTCGGCCAAATTGCTGACCATCCAGGGCGACGGCGATTACGCAGCGGCGCAGCAGCTTACCGAGCAGATGGGCAACGTCGATGCGGAGCTGGCCGGGGATTTGAAGCGGCTGGATCAGGCCCGCATTCCGGTTGATATCCGCTTCGAGCAGGGGCTGGACGTGCTGGGCTTGAAGAAGCCCTGAGCTTTTGCGGCGCTTGATGCCCCGCTCAAGACGGCACGGCGCAGGCCGTGATCCAGTCCGCGACCGCTTGCGGGTGTTCCAGGTGCAGGTGGTGTCCGCCGTCGAGTTGGCTGACCTGGATGTTCGCCACGCAGTCGGCGCGTGCCTGCATCATGTCGTGCGGCAGGTACGAAGTGGCCGGCCGCGCCAGCAGCAGTGAGCTGGGTGCTTCGATGCCGCGCAGCAAGGCGCGTACCTGCGACTCGGCCAGGCGTACCGCGCTGGCTCGGGTCAGTCGCGGGTCACTGCTCCAGCGCCAGCCGTCATCGGTCTGGCTGAGGCCACGCTCGACGATCGGTTGCGCCAGCACCGCGGCCAGACCGCTGGCTCGGGAGCGCACGTCGATCGCCTGCGTGACGTCGCTGAATAGCCGCAGCGGCTTGCGCTCCTGGTCGCCGGACGACAGCGCGTTTCGAAACCGCTGCAGCGTATGCGTGCCGTCATCGCCGAGCGGACCGAGCCCTTCGATAAGCAGCAGCTGTCCGATCCGGTCGGGTGCGGCGGCAGCGGCCAGCGACGCGATGCCGGCCCCCAATGAATGGCCGAGCAGGGTGTAGCGCGGCAAATCCATCGCGTCGGCGACGGCGAGCACGGCGCGCACGTAGTCGGCGTAGTGGTAGCTGGCGCCCGCAGGCAGATGGTCGGAGCGACCGTGCCCGGGCAGGTCCAGCGCAATCACGTGGTAGCGCGTGGCCAGCAGCGGTGCCAGTCGGGCGAAGCTGCCGGCGTTGTCGAGCCAGCCATGCAGGGCCAGCAAGGGCGGCAGCGCTTCGTCGCCGTAGACCAGCGCGGCCAGGGTCGAGTGCGGCAGGGTGATGCGACGCTCGCGGGGAACCATCACGCCGCCGCGCCCGGCCAGCCCTGCAGATGCCGTTGGACCAGGGCGGCCAGACTGCGCACCTGCTCCGGGCTGTCGTTCAGTGCCGGGATGTAGCGCAGCGCCTCACCGCCGGCGGCCAAGAAGAAGTCGCGATTCTGCATCGCGATCTCTTCCAGTGTCTCGAGGCAATCCACCGCAAAGCCGGGGCACGCCACGTCGAGCTTGCGCACGCCGTCGGCCGCTAGCTGGCGCACGGTGGCGTCGGTGTATGGCTGCAGCCAGGGCTCGCGGCCCACGCGCGACTGGAAACTGACCACCATCTCGTCCTCGCGCAGTTGCAGGCGCTCGCGCAACAGGGTAGCGGTGCGCTTGCCCTGTGCGAAGTACGGGTCGCCCAGGCGCACATAGCGCGCCGGAATGCCATGGAACGACAACAGCAGCTTGTCGCCGCGGCCGTTCGCCGCCCACCAGTGCTCGATGCTGGTCGCCAGCGCCTCGATGTGGCCGGGATCGTCGTGGTAGTCGTTGATGATGCGCAGTTCCGGTGGCCAGCGCAGGCGTTTGAACGCGTCGGCGACGGCATCGATCACCGAGCCGGTCGAGGTGGCCGAGTACTGCGGATACAGCGGCAGGACCAGCAGTCGGCGCACGCCGTCCTGCTGCAACTGGTCGATCGTGTTGGCTACCGAAGGCTCGCCGTATCGCATGGCCAGGGCCACCCGCAGCGGGCCCGCCGCATGTCGGTCGAGCTCAGCCTGCAAGGCCGTCGCCAGGGCCTCGCTGCCATAACGCAACGGCGAGCCCCGTGGGTTCCAGATCCTGGCGTAGGCGCGTGCCGAGCGCTTCGGCCGCAGGCGCAGGATTACCCCGTGCAGGATCAGCCACCACAACCAGCGCGGGTAGTCGATCACCCGCCTGTCGCCGAGAAATTCGGCCAGGTAGGGGCGCAGCGCCTTGGCGGTGGGCGCGGTGGGCGTGCCCAGGTTGACCAGCAGCACGCCAGCCTGAACGGAACCGGTGTTGCGCGCGTTGGAATCGTCGGCAACGCCGGTATAGTAATTATTCTGTGGCATCGTGACAGTCGTGGCCCCTTCCAAGAGCGAGTCTGCCACAAGCGCTGCACCATTCCCCCAACCTGCGTGGAGCCGCCCATGTTGAAGACTTCCCTGCAACGCCTGCTGCTGACCGGCGCGGCCCTGCTGCTGCCGACCATGGTCGCGCATGCCGAGGATCAGCCGCTGGTGCGCGCCGGCAACGCGGTGCGCGTACTCAACGACATCATGCAGGCGCCCGACAAGGCGATCCCGCAGGATTTGCTGCGCAATGCCCGGGCGATCGCGGTGATTCCGGACATGATCAAGGCGGGCTTCATTTTTGGCGGCCGCCGTGGCGAGGGCCTGATTTCGGTCAAGAGCCCCGACGGCACCTGGTCCAATCCCAGTTTCATCACCATGACCGGCGGCAGCGTCGGCTTCCAGGCGGGCGTGTCATCGACCGATGTGGTGCTGATCTTCCGCACCCAGCGCGGCGTGGATTCGATCGTGGGCGGCAAGTTCACGCTGGGCGCGGATGCGTCCGCCGCCGCGGGCCCGGTCGGGCGCACCGCCTCCGCCGCCACCGATGCCCAGTTGAAGGCCGAGATCTATTCGTACTCGCGCAGCCGTGGCCTGTTTGCCGGCGTGGCGCTGGATGGTTCGGCCTTGCGGATCGACTATGATGCCAACGCGGCGGTGTACGGTGCGGGCATCACGCCCCGTCGCATATTCGAGGGTGGCGTCAGCAATGTGCCGACGCCTGTGGTCGACTTTCGCGACCGCCTTGAGGAATACACTTCCCGTTGATGAGGGATGGCAGGTGCGTACCGCGCGCCCCGTTCCGCCTGCTGCGGCTTTCAGAGGTAATTCATGAGCATCTGGCATCTGATAATTCTGCTGGTGGTGGTCGTCGTGGTGTTCGGCACCGGCAAGTTGCGAAACATCGGCTCGGACCTGGGCAGTGCCTTGCGTGACTTCAAGAAGGGCCTGGGCGGCGACGACGAGGAGGCACGGCGCAAGGAAGAGGCCGAGCGGCTGCGTGCCGACCCGCCGCCAGCCGATCCCGCCGACAAGGCGACGCAGAGTCAGCGCGACTCCAGCGACCCGAAATAAGTCTCGGCCAAGGGCTAAGGTGCGGCAATGATCGAGATCAGCTTCGGCAAGCTGGTGGTGCTTGCGCTGATCGCGCTGATCGTGCTCGGCCCGCAGAAATTGCCCGGTGCGGCGCGCACCGCTGGCGCGCTGCTGCGGCGGATGCGGGCTGGTTGGGACAACGTGCGCGCCGAAGTCGAGCGCGAATTGCAGATTGAAGAGATCAAGCGCAACGCCCGCGAGGTCGCCGCCAGTGCCGAGGCGGCGCAGGCGGAATTGGGCGACGCCGTCAGCAAGGTGCGCGAGATGGGCAGCCAGGTCGCCGCGCAGGCCGACGCAGCCAAGGCACAACTGGAAGCACCGGCAGCGGGCGAGAGTGTGGCGCCTGCCAGCCCGTTGGGCGACGCAGAGGAAGCCGTGACCGAGCCGACACCAGCCGCCGACGCGTCCGATGCAGACAATCACACCGGCGATTTGTTCGGCAACATCCCGGCACCGTCTGCGCCCGCGCCGCCAAGTCCGGAGTCCCCGAATGGCCGCGTCTGAACCGGAAATCGATCTGCAACAGGGGTTGTTCTCCCACCTGCTGGAACTGCGTTCGCGTCTGATCAAGGCCAGCGTGACTGTGCTGGTGGTGTTGCTGGCGCTGGTCCCGCTGGCCAACCGCCTGTACACCGAGCTGGCCGCCCCGTTGGTGGCGCGCCTGCCCGAGGGCTCGCACCTGATTGCCACCGAAGTGGCCAGCCCGTTCATCACGCCCCTCAAGCTGGCGTTCTACGTGGCGCTGTTCATCAGCATGCCGATGATCCTGTACCAGCTGTGGGCGTTCGTCAGCCCGGGCCTGTACAAACATGAGAAACGCCTGGCGCGACCGCTGCTTGCGGCGGCGCTGGCGTTGTTCTACGTCGGCTGCGCATTTGCGTATTTTCTGGTGCTGCCCGCGGCTTTCCGTTTCCTCACCGCGGTGACGCCGCAGGGTGTGGAGATGATGACCGACATCACCCACTATCTCGATTTCGTGACGCTGATGTTTTTCGCGTTCGGCCTGTGCTTCGAAGTGCCGGTGGCGGTGGTGGTGCTGGCCGCGATCGGCGTCGTCGACGTGGACAAATTGCGCAACGGGCGGCGCTACGCGATCGTGGGTGCGTTCGCCGTGGCTGCCTTCATCACGCCGCCGGATATCACCTCGATGATCATGCTGGCCGTGCCGATGTGCCTGTTGTACGAGCTGGGTGTGTTGGCGGTGCGCTGGCTGGTCAAGCCGCAGCCGCCCGGCTCCGGTAAGGACTGACGGCGCCTGTCCGTTGGTGATTCAGTACAGGTCGATCGGGTCGACATCCAGCGACCAGCGGACCTTGCGCCCGGTTGGCAGCGCGCTCAGTGCCAACTGCCATGAGCGCAACATCGCGTGCAGGCTGTGGCGATGCGCCGCCTCCAGCAGCAGCTGTCCACGGTGGCGCCCCGCGCGCAGCGGCATCGGGGCCGGCATCGGTCCGGCAACCTGCCACGCACCATCTGCCGGCAGTTCGGCGAGCGCCGCGCCCAGAAATGCGTCGACGTGTTCGCGCTGCACTGCCTCGGCACGCAGCAGAACCTGATGGCTGAATGGCGGCAGCTGGATCAGTCGGCGCTCATCCAGCAGATCGCGGGCCGCGGCCGCGTAGCCGTTGGCGAGCAGGGTGCGCAACAGCGGGTGTTCCGGCTGATGGGTCTGCAGCAGCACCTGACCTGGCTTGCGGGCCCGTCCGGCTCGCCCGGCCACCTGGACGACCAGTTGCGCCAGCCGCTCGTTGGCGCGGAAGTCCACACTGTGCAGCCCCTCGTCCACACCCACGATGGCCACCAAGGTGAGGTTGGGCAGGTCGTGCCCCTTGGCCAGCATCTGGGTCCCGACCAGGATCGCCGGGCGGTTGTCCTGGAGGGTGGCCAGCAATTGCTCGAAAGCGTCCCGTCCGCGCGTGGTTTCGCGATCCACGCGCAACACGGGTACCTGGGGGAACCGCGCGATCAGGGCCTCTTCCAGCCGCTCGGTGCCCTGGCCTTGGGGCTTCAGGTCGGCCGCGCCACAGCCCGGGCAGGCCGTCGGTTGACGTTGGCGGGATTCGCAATGGTGGCAGATCAGTTGGCGGCGGGCGGCGTGCAAGGTCAGCGGCCGATCGCAGCGGGGGCAGATGGCGTGCCAGCCGCAGGCGTGGCACATCAGCACCGGCGCGTAGCCGCGGCGGTTGCGGAACACCAGCGCCTGTTCGCCGCGTGCCGTGGTCTGGGCCACGGCGTCCAGCAGGGCCGGCGACAGGCCGTGCTCGAGTCGTTGTCCGCGCATGTCGATGATCTGCACCTGCGGCGGCCGGCTGGCACCGGGCCGCGCGCGCAGGTGCAGGCTGCGATAGCGGCCGGCGGCGACGTTGGCCAGCGATTCGAGTGACGGCGTACCCGAGCCAAGCACCACCGGCACGCCCAGCGCACGGCCGCGCACCATGGCCAGATCGCGCGCGTGGTAGCGGAAACCGTCCTGTTGCTTGTAGGCGCTGTCGTGTTCCTCATCGACGATGATCAGGCCGGCCTGCGGCAGTGGTGTGAAGATCGCCGAGCGCGTGCCCAGGATCACCTGCACGTTGCCGGCACGGGCGCGTAGCCAGGCGCGGGCGCGGTCGCCCTCGGACAGGTTCGAGTGCAATACCTCCACCGCCACACCGAGCCGTTCGCGCAGGCGCCGTACCGTTTGCGGGGCCAGCCCGATCTCCGGAACCAGCAGGAGCGCCTGCTTGCCTCGGGCCAGCACCTGCTCGATCAGCGCCAGGTAGACCTCGGTCTTGCCGCTGCCGGTGACGCCATCGAGCAGGTACGGCTGGAACTGGCCGAGGCTGTCGCCGATCGTGGCCACCGCTTGTTGTTGTTCGCCGCTGAGTTGAGGGGCGGTCGAGGATGGCCGGTGCCGATTGGCTGGCTGGCGCTCGCTGCGCACCAGCAGTCCGGCCGCGGCCAGCCGCCGCGCTGCGTCGCGCCACCCCGGTTGACGCTGATGGAGTTCGCTGGCGCTCAGCGCGCCGTCAGCCAGCAAGGCCAGCAAGGCCAGCAAGGATTTGCTGCCGCCGCGGCGGCTGCCGCTTTCGTGGGCGGTCAGCCCCGTCGCGGTGAGCGACCAGTATTCGTCGCCAATCGGCGGCGGCGGCTTGGCCGTGCGCAGCGCCAGCGGCAGCGCGTTGGCATAGGCCTCGCCTGGCGCGCCGAGCCAGTAGTCGGAGGCCCAGGCGAGCGTCTGCATCAGTTCCGCATCGAGCAGGGGCTCATCGTCCAGCGTCCGCGACACCTGCTTCAACCGGCCTGCGTCAACCGCGGTGTCGACATCGACGGCGACCACGATGCCCACCAGTTTGCCGCGCCCAAATGGAACCAGCACCCGGCTGCCCACGGCTGCCCGGCCCGTCCCGGCCGGCAGGTAGTCGAACAGCGTTGGCAGGGGAACCGGCAGGGCGACGCGTAGAACGGCAGGCATGGCTGACCTCGTGGCGGGTCAGTGTAGCTGTGGCGTCTGCCGGACTCCCGTTGCGATGACAGCGTGTCGATCTTCCCGCGCATGCGACTTGGCCGAACTTGCTGCCCGACAATCGAGGAATCGTTGGTAAGTGGTTATCGGGTGATGGTTTTTCCGCTTATCCACAATAGCTGTGGATAAGTCTGTGGATGCAGCGGGGAGAGCCACGCTGCAGGCGCGCTGTGAAGCCTTTCATGACGGCCTGACGATTTTTTGTTCAGTGAAAAAAATGCCTGAGTTTCAGCAAGTTGCAAATGACAGTCGGCTGCAGTTCAGTTCTTCGAAACGGCCAATTAACCTGTCATGACAGCGTTTTGACGCTGTGCAAAACCCAACTTGCCGAGAGGTGTCCGCGGGGGTTTGTGCGGGGGCGGATCGGGCATTCGATGCTTTGGCGTGCATCGGCACGCCGCTGCAACTGGCCGTTCCACCGCGCACGAGGGCCATCGCGGCGAGCCGGCCATGACCTGTGGCTCAGGTAGAATTCCCGGTCTTGGAGTCTGCTTGACCGATGAGTGCTTTTCGCCCCGAGCGCGCCCGCTTGCTGCATGAGGTGCGCGCTACCGTGCACCTTGCGTTGCCGCTGATCTGCGCGCAACTGGCGGCGATCGGCAGCAATGTGATCGACACCGTGCTGGCCGGGCATGTCAGCGAGCATGTGCTGGGCGCGGTGGCGGTGGGTGCCAACATCTGGTCGCTGGCGATTGTCAGCGGTATTGGCATGATGATGGCCGTGCCACCGTCGGTGGCCCAGCTCGATGGCGCGGGGCGCCGGGGCGAGATTGGCGCGGTATTTCGCCAGTCGCTGTGGCTGGCACTGGGTGTGGGCATGTTGTTGTGGTTCGCCGTACGCCATGCGGGGCCTCTGATTGCCTTCATCGGTGTGACGCCCAGCCTGCACCACGACGTGCAGCGTTTCCTGCTGGCGATCAGCTGGGGTGCACCGGCGTTGACCTGCTATTTTGCGCTGCGCGGGTTGTCCGAAGGGCTCTCGCTGGCGAGGCCGTCGATGTACTTCAGTCTCGGTGGCCTGGTGGTGCTGGCGCCACTTGGCTATGTGCTGATGTTCGGCAAGCTGGGCATCCCGCCGCAAGGTGCCCACGGTTGCGGCGTGGCCACGGCGATCGTGCTGTGGCTGGAGCTGTTGGCATTTGGCATCTACGTTGCGGTCCGCCGCCACTATCAGGGATTGGGCTTGTTCGACCGCTTCGATTGGCCGGATCTGCGGCGGATCGGCCAATTGGTGCACATCGGCTTGCCGATGACGGTGTCCCTGCTGGCCGAGGCGGGCCTGTTCGTGGCCACGGCGCTGATCATCGCGACCCTGGGTGAGTCGGTCATCGCCAGTCATCAGGTGGCAATCAATATCGCCTCGTTCTTCTTCATGATCCCGCTGGGCCTGGCCATGGCCATCACCGTGCGGGTTGGTAATGCCGTGGGCCGCGGTGATGAGCGCGGCGTGCGCTATGCGGGTTTCTGCGGAGTCGGCCTGACCCTGATCACCCAGGTGATCTCGGCCGGATTGTTGCTGGGTCTGCCGCACTTCATCGCGGCCTTGTATACCCGCGACGCCTCGGTAATTGCATTGGCCGCCCAGCTGATCATGTTGGCCGGACTGTTCCAGTTTTCCGACGGCATCCAGGTAGCCGCCAACGGTGCCCTGCGTGGCCTCAAGGACACCCGCGTGCCGATGGTGATCACGTTGTTTGCCTATTGGGCCGTCGGCATGCCGGTGGGTTGGTGGTTGACGTTCCATCACGGCATGGGCGCCCGCGGCATGTGGATCGGTTTGATTGCCGGACTGTCGGTGGCTGCGGTGATGCTGTTTACGCGGTTCTGGCGCAGCGCCTGGAAGCAGCGCTGGCGCCCGCCCGCACCGATGACCGCGACAGCCTGACCGGCTACGCTTGCCCTGATCACTCCGGATAACCGCATGAGCCTGCCACCACCACCGCCCAAACCACGTCGCCACGGATTTCGTGCATTCCTGCGCGGACTCGGACGCGGCATCAATATGCTGCGCCTGACGATCATCAACGTGATTTTCTTCGGCGTACTGTTCGTGCTGCTGGTGCTGCTGGCGGGCGGGTCGCAGTCGGTCGTGCGCAGCGACAGCGTGCTGATCGTCAAGCCGCAAGGCCAATTGGTGGAGCAATACAGCATCGATCCGGTGCAGCGTGCGCTGACGGGGCTGGCAGGTGAGCGCCCCGACCAGGTGCAGTTGCGCGATCTGGTCGGCGCCATCGACGCAGCGGCCAAGGATGCCCGGATCAGCCGCATCCTGCTGCTGCCTGATGAACTGCGCGGGGGCGGCTTTGCCGCGCTGCGCGAAGTTGGTGCGGCGCTGGACCGCTTCCGTGCAGCCGGCAAGCCGGTGATCGCCTGGGCGGTGAACATGGACCAGCGCCAGTACTACCTGGCCGCGCATGCCGACCGGGTACTGGTCGATCCGCAGGGCGGGGTGCTGATCACCGGTCTGGCGAACTACCGCCTGTTCTACCGGGACCTGCTGGACAAACTTGGTGTCGACGTGCACCTGTTCCGGGTCGGCCAGTTCAAGAGTGCGGCCGAGCCGTACATTCTTGATCATGCCTCGGACGCATCGAAGCAGGCCGACAGTTATTGGCTGGGCGGACTGTGGGATGGCTACCTGGGCGAAGTGGCTGCCATGCGCCAACTGGACGTGGCCGTGCTGCGCGACGACATCGACAATCTGCCGCAGCACATCACCGGCACTCGCGGCGATCTGGCCCAGCTGGCACTGAACCAGCGCCTGGTCGATGGACTGGCCACCCGCGCCGAAGTCATCGCGATGATGCGCAAGGAAGGCGTGCCGCCTGCCCGCAAGGGCCTCGGCTTCCGCCAGATCGACTTCCAGGATTATTTTTCCGGCGTGTCGCAGGGCGGCGATGCCAAGGCGCCGGGAGTGGCGATCGTAGTCGCCGAGGGCGAAATCGCCGGCGGCAAGCGCGCGGCGGGTTCCATTGGTGGCGAATCCACGGCGGCGTTGATCCGTCGCGCCCGCGAGGACAGCAAGACCAAGGTGCTGGTGCTGCGGGTCAACTCCCCGGGTGGCGAGGTATACGCTGCCGAGCAGATCCGCCGGGAGGTCGATTTGACCCGCCAGGCCGGGATCCCCGTGGTGGTCTCGATGGGCGACGTGGCTGCCAGTGGCGGTTACTGGATAGCGATGAATGCAAACCGCATCTTCGCCGAGCCCAACACGATTACCGGCTCGATCGGCATCTTCGGCCTCTATTTCACCGTGCCCGACACGCTGGCGAAGCTGGGCATCCGCAGTGACGGCATCGGTACCGGTCCGATGGCCAACGCGTTCGACATCACCCGCCCGCTGGATCCGAAAGTCGGCGCGGTGATCCAGGCGCTCATCGACAAGGGCTACCGCGACTTTGTCGACCGTGTGGCGAAGGCACGCGGCAAGAGCTTTGCGGCGATCGATGCCGTAGCCCAGGGGCGGGTGTGGACCGGCCAGCAGGCGCTCGAACGTGGGCTGGTCGATCAACTGGGCGGCTTGCGCGCCGCGGTGGCTGAGGCAGCGAGTCTGGCCAAATTGGGACAGGCCTATCCGGTGCGCTACCTGGAGCCGCCCGCTGGCGGCTTCGAACGGATTCTGACCGGCTTCAGCCAGGATGCCGGCGTCCGCGTGTTGCGTTCCTGGGGTTTGCGCCTGCCGACCTGGTTCGCCCAGTTACCGGCACGGGCGCCGGAACTGCAATTGCTTCGCAACGCCCGGGCCGGCACCCCAAACATCTACGCCGACTGCCTCTGCGGCCCGCGCTGACGCCGCGAGCGGGCGCGGCGCGGCCGACCACGTAGCTACTGCTGCTGGGCTTCAATCTGCCTGCGCTGCTCCGCGGCGTGCTGATCGACGGTATTTTGCACGTCCCTGGCGCGCTGCTCGCTCGCCTTCAAGGTGTCAAAGGGCGTGGCGACCTCGGCTGCGGGTTTGGCTTGTGGCTCCGGTGGCTTGCCGGAGCATGCAGCCAGGCCCACGGCGCACAGCAGAATCGACAACGACTTCATGGCGGTTCTCGCGCGTGACTGGGGTGCCAGTGTCACGCGGCGTCTAGGTGCCGGCAAGCGACACGTTCCCCGCAACCCGGACGCGGGCGGTCAACCCCAGACCGGCTGCAGGCACCCGCAGCGACGGCCAGGCCGGATCAACCGGCCTGGCGGCGCCGCGACGCATTGCCGCGCCGAGGGCCCTCAACACCAGCCCACCCCGGCAGGTCTTCTTCGCGCCCACCACGAGCCCTCGGGTGCCGCCCGGGCGGTAAAGCGTGGGCTTTCCGCACGGTCGTTCGCGCTGCGGCGCCGGCCGCCCAGGCGGCATCGGGCGCCTCCCTGTGGCCGTGCGCTGAATGGTAAGGATATGTTGACAACTCGTTAGTTCTTACGTACGGTCGGGCTATCTTACGCCGCATGTTCTTGCGAACAGGAGGCTGTGAAACCGTATTTCCGCGCTCATCAACGAAGAAATGGGCCGGGGAGTGTGTTGCCAACGCAGTTCTATCAGGAGTATTCGTATGAAGTTGCTGACTAAAAATAGAAAACTTACGACCGCGGTGCGCTATGCACTGTCGGTCGGCGCCATGGTGGCGACCGGTGCGGTGTTCGCACAAGATACCAACCAGGCCGAGCCAGCCGGTGCCAAGACGCTGCAGGCCGTCACCGTCACGGGCTCACGTATTCGCAGCGCCGATTACGAGACCGCACAGCCGATCATTGTGATGGATCGCGTGCAAATCGAGCGCCAGGGTTTCAACTCGGTGGCCGACATTCTGTCGAACCTGACCGAAGCTGGTACGCCGCCGATCAGTCGAGCTGACGTGCTGGCTTCGGGCGAAAACGTCGGTGGTTACTACATCGACCTGCGCAATCTGGGTGCCAACCGCACCCTGGTCCTCTTGAACGGCAAGCGTCTGGGCACGACCACCGATGGTCTGCAGGATCTGTCGCAGATTCCAATGGCCGCCATCGACCGCATCGAAGTGCTGAAGGATGGCGCCTCGGCCATCTATGGCTCCGACGCCATCGCAGGCGTGATCAACGTCATTACCCGCAAGAACTTCAGCGGTGCCGAAGCGAGCGCGTACGGTGGCCAGTACGACGAGGGCGACGGTACCAAGCAGACCTACAACATGACCATGGGCGCACGCGGCGACCGTGGCTCCATCACGTTCAGCGCCGAGTACTCGCAGGAAGATCCGCTGTGGGCAAAGGATCGCGCGTTCAGCCGCTATCCGAACACCTCGCGTCACCCGACCAGTGGCTGGTCGATCGTGTCGCAGTACGGCAACTTCTTCATGCCGCCGGGCTATTGCTCCTCCGGCCTGTGCGCCCTCAACCCGGGCGGCAACCCGGCCAACCCGGCTGACTGGCACAACACCGGCGCCGGCGGCGGTACCAACGACCGCTCCAACTTCAACGAGCAGATGATGCTCAACACCGGCATCGAGCGTCGCTCCTTGTTCGTCAGCGGTGATTACGACATCACCGACAACATCAAGTTCTCGTCCGACTTCCTGTACAACAAGCGCTCCACCCTGCAGCAGGTCGCCGGCTACCCGTTCCAGCCCGCGTTCGACATGCCGTTCGCATTGCCGGACGACCAGGACCCGATCGGTCTCGAGGCAAGCAGCCATTTCAACCCGACTGGCGAAAAGGTCTATTTCTATCGTCGTGGCTGGGAAGTGCCCCGCACCACGCGTAGCGACCTGCAGACCTACCGATTCTCCGGGACGCTGGAAGGCAGCTTCGACATCGGCGACCGTCCGTGGAACTGGGACGTCAACGCGTTCGTCAACAATAACGACCTGCTGAAGGTTCAGCATGGTGACTTCAGCCTGATCGGCGCCAAGGGCGCGCTCGGCCCGTCGTTCCTCGATTCGGCCACCGGCCTGGTCACCTGCGGCACGGGCCCGACCAATGCGCTTCCATACGGCAGTGCGCCCGGTTCGTGCGTGCCATGGAACCCGTTCATCCCGGCAGGCCAGACCGGCGCGAACTCGCTGTCCGACCCGACCTTGCAGGCCTACCTGTTCCCGCACTACCACGACACTGGCACCACTCGCACAGTGTCCTACAGCGCCAACATCACCGGTTCGGTGTTCACCTTGCCGGCTGGCGAGCTGAGCGTGGCGGCGGGCTTCGAGTACCGCAATGAGTCCGGCAGCTTCGTGCCGGATGCGTTCAGCCAGGCTGGTATCAGCACCAACCTGTCGTCCGGCCCCACCGGCGGTGGCTACACCGTCAACGAGTACTACGTCGAGGTCGAGGCGCCGTTGCTGCGGGATTTGCCGCTCGCGAAGGAGCTGACGGCCAACGTCGCCAGCCGCTTCTCGGATTACAGCTCGTTCGGCACCACCACCAACAACAAGTACAGCCTGTCCTGGAAGCCGATCGACGACATGTTGGTTCGAGGCACGTATGCGGAAGGCTTCCGTGCACCGACCGTCGGTGACCTGTTCGGTGGCATCAGCGGCACGTTCGACTTCTACTCCGACCCCTGCGACACCGCGAGTGGTCAGGCGTCGAACAACCCGGCGATTGCCGCTCGTTGCGCCAGTGGCTTTGGTGGCCAGCCCGGCACGCCGGCAGGCTTCGTCCAGCTGGGCCAGGGCGGTTCCCCCTGCACGGCGTTCCCGTGCCAGACCGGCACCCAGTTCTTCTCGGGCGCCAACCCCAACCTGAAGCCGGAAACCTCGATCAGCCGTACGCTGGGCGTGGTGTACAGCCCGAACTGGGTCCAGGGTCTCGACCTGAGCCTCGACTGGTACCGTATCCGCATCAACAGCGCGATCACGGGCGATACCCCGAGCGCCATGCTCAGCGACTGCTACGTGACGGGTGTGGCTTCGCGTTGCTCGAGCTCGCTGTTCCAGCGCAATGCGACTACCGGCGTGGTGACCTACGCGTTGCGTGGCGGCCGGAACGCCGGTTGGGTTGACACCAAGGGCTACGACTTTGGCCTGGCCTACCGTCTGCCGGAGTTCTCGTTCGGCAAGATCGGGGTGCGTTGGAACACGACCTACACCGACTTCCTGAATGTGAAGGCGGACGACGAGCCGGATACCATCGTGTCGCCCAACACCAGCTTCGGCGGCAACTTCCGGGTTCGTTCGAACCTTGGGGTGGACTGGAGCCTGGGTGACTTTGGCGCGAGCTGGACTTCGCGTTACTACTCAAGCATGAAGGAAACGTGCTCGTTCGATAACGTTCCGGGCGGTGGTCCCGAGTGCAACATGCCGGACTACGTGTCGCCGTCCACCGGTGCACGACGCCTGCGTCGCGTGGGTGCGAATACCTTCCACGACCTGCAGGTCCGCTGGAATGCGCCATGGAATGCGACGGTATCGGTCGGTGCGAACAACGTGTTCGACCACGCTGGTCCGATCATGTACTCGGCCCCGAACTCGCAGTTCAAGAACTACGGCGGCTTTGACATCGGTCGCTTCTACTACGTGCGCTACAACCAGAAGTTCTAAGCGTCATCTGAACCACGGTTGATACCGGCCGGGATCCCGCAAGGGGTCCCGGCTTTTTTTGTGCAGGCCAGTGGGTTAGCTCGCTGGGCGCGACACGGACGTGGATTGCTCCGGCGCGTACCCCGAGTCACGTCATATCGGAGCGTCGCTATCGACACCAGGGCCGCTGCGGGACGGGGTTGATGGCGTCATGCACCGCGGCGTTTTGGTGCCGACACCAAGCGTTGGCACGGGACGATTGACCCTTTAAGCTGCCTGCATGAACAGCCGTCTCGATGCATGGCACCTGCAAGGCCACACCGCCCTGATCACCGGCGCCAGCAAGGGCATCGGTTACGCGACCGCGCGCGAGTTGGCCGGACTCGGTGCGGACCTGCTGCTGGTGGCGCGCGACGAAGACTACCTGGAGCAGGTGCGGGTCGAGTTGACCGACGACTTCCCCGGGATCGACGTGCTGGCGTTTGGTGCCGACCTGGTGGAAGCCGAGGATCGCCTGGCCGTGTTCGACTGGATCTCCGATCTGGGCAGCCCGTTGTCGTTGTTGGTCAATAATGCTGGCGGCAATCAGCCGGCGGCCACGCTCGATTATCGCGAAGATGAGTACCGGGCGATCTTCGAACAGAATCTTTTTTCCGCGTTCGAGATGTGTCGCCTCGCGCATCCGCATCTGGTGCAGCATGCGAACGCCGCAATCGTCAACGTGGGCTCGGTCTCGGCAGTCACGCATGTGCGGACCGGGTCACCGTACGGCATGAGCAAGGCCGCGTTGCACCAGCTCACCCGCAATCTCGCCGCTGAGTGGGCGGTTGACGGCATCCGTGTCAATGCGGTGGCCCCGTGGTACATCCGCACGCAGCGCTCCGAACCGGCGCTGGCAGACACCGATTACCTGGATGAGGTGTTGGAGCGCACACCGCTGCGGCGGATTGGCGAACCGGAGGAGGTCGCCGGCGCGATTGCCTTTCTGTGCCTGCCGGCAGCCAGTTATGTCACGGGCCAGGTGTTGGCGGTCGACGGGGGCTTCTTGAACTACGGCTTTTGAAGCAGGCCGCGCGGTAGCGGCGGTCAGTCGGCGCAGCGTCCGGACGACCGCTGTGTGTCAGAACTCGGCGACATGATCCTCGGCGGCAAAGCCGATGGTCACTGCACCTTCGCCCACGTTGACCATGCCGGTGATGCTCATCGGCGCTTCCATCAGCTCGACACCGCACTCCTCGCACGCCTGACGCAGCTCAGGGTAGCCTGGCAGGTGCGACAGCACATCGAGATCGCCACCGTAGCTGGCGCAGACCACCGGCACCAGCAAGCCGGCGCGTACACGGTTGGTGACGTAGCCAAACAGTGCTTCCGCTCCCTGCTCGAAGCCGCGAACCTTGCCGACCGGGCCGGTCTCGCCCTGGAAGCAGCGCAGGATTGGTTTGATATCCAGCGCGGAGCCCAGCATCGCGCTGACCAGACCCACGCTGCGATCGTTCTTTTTCTTGGCGCGGGCGCGCAGGTAGTACAGGTCGCGCGGCAGCATGTAGCCGTAGGAATGGTTGGCGATGTAGGTGAGGCGCTCGCGCATCGCTGCAGGCGATTCGTTGGCGGCGATCATTCGGTTCGCTTCATAGACGGCGGGAGCCGCGCCGGCAAAAATGTTGCGGGTATCGACCACGCGCATCATGAACGGCCCCGGCACACCGGCCTGCTCGCGCACCTGGCGGTAGTTCTTCAGGATTCCGAAGCTGGCCCGGTTGACGTGTTCATTGATCGGGCTGCGGGTGCCGGTGATGGTGAGGCAGAACACGCAGTCGCGTTCCAGCACCAGCTTCTCCAGGAACAGCTTCTGGACCTCCTGCACCGGGCACGGCTCGGTTTCTGCCGAGTGGCTGCGGCTGCCCAGGCGGCGGTCAATGAAGCGCTGGATCTCGACCGGGTTGCGGTCGTCCATGAACACTTCGTCGTCGATCCGGACGGTGATCGGCATCACGGCGACGCCATGCTGCTCCAGGAAGTCCTGCGAAAGATCGCAGGCTGCATCAATTGCCAGGCCCATCCGCATCACGAACTCCCCCGAGTTTCTGTGGCAGGGAAAACATAGCACGGAGGCCATGGCCGCGGGAGCACCCATGATATTCGGGCCGCTGGCGGCCAGCGGCGCGGGCCCTTTAAGATGACCTGATCGATCTGGCATCCCGCCGGCGTGGCGTCGCCGGCAACCTGGTTCAGGCAATTATTTGATGAAGAGCAAGCAGGACATCGTCTCCAACTGGTTGCCGCGTTATACGGGCACCCCGCTGGAGCAATTCGGCGAGTACATTTTGCTGACCAACTTCGGCAATTACGTGGAGTTGTTCGCCGAATGGCACGGCGTGGAGGTACAGGGGCGTGATCGCCCGATGCCCAATGCCACTGCCGACGGCATCACCCTGATCAACTTCGGCATGGGCAGTCCCAACGCAGCCACGGTGATGGATCTGCTCAGCGCGATCGGGCCGCAGGCAGCACTTTTTCTGGGCAAGTGCGGCGGGGTCAAGAAAAAGAACCAGCTTGGCGACCTGGTGCTGCCAATTGCGGCGATCCGCGGCGAAGGCACCAGCAACGACTATCTGCCGCCGGAGGTGCCCGCACTGCCGGCCTTCCAGTTGCAGCGGGCGGTGTCCACCATGATTCGCGACCTCGGTCATGATTACTGGACCGGCACCGTGTACACCACCAACCGGCGCGTGTGGGAGCATGACGACACGTTCAAGGCTTACCTGCGGCAGACCCGTTGCATGGCGGTGGACATGGAGACCGCGACCATCTTCGCGGCCGGCTTCGCCAACCGCATCCCCTGCGGTGCACTGCTGCTGGTGTCCGACCAGCCGATGATCCCGGAAGGGGTGAAAACCGAAGCCAGCGATCGCCAGATCACCTCGCGATTCGTCGAGGCGCATATCCGGGTCGGCATCGAGGCACTCAAGCTGGTCCGTCGCAACGGGCGCAGCGTCAAGCACCTGCGTTTCGAGGACGAGATCGAAGCCGATTGACCGGCTCGTGGATCGTCCGACTTGCTGCCAGGGGGGGGCGCGCTTGTGGCGGGGCAGAACCCCCGTAAATCACGCGAACACCCCCCAAAAGCGGGAAATATCGGCCGCGGATCAGGTCGACGGGCATGCGCTGAATGCGCGTCGATCACGAAGTGTCGGGCAGTTGGCCCATTCCGTGCCGGTTGGTTCCGGCCTTCCCAGGTACCGGCGCGGGGGAATCTGCGGTGCGCATCATGCACGCTCGACCCGGAGCGCTCCACGTGCCGTGCTGCCGCGACCCGGGCGTGGTATGCACTTGCACTGTCGGGCAGGCTGCGCCGGGGTGCGTCAGGCGTGTGCCGGGTCAGGCGGTGTAGGGTGTACGCCGGGTCCCAGCCGTCGCGGCAACTGTCGTCACGACGCTGTCGCCGATGTTGAGGCATCGATCCGCAATCGCCGCCACGCTCGTGCGGTGCGACACGACGATCAGGATCGTGTGCGGGAGACGGCGCTTCAGGGCTGTCAGGACCACGATCTCGGAGGCTGCGTCGAGCGCACTGGTGGCCTCGTCCAGCAGCGCCAGAAAAGGCTGACGCAAGATTACCTGGGCCAGCATCAGCCGCTGCAACTCGCCCCCGGAAAGCCGGCTCGACGAGCTCCGCAGAGTGGTGTCGAGTCCGTGCTGCGAATCCGCCAGCCGGTGGTCGAGGCCGACATCCCGCAGCGCGCTCCGCAGCATGTCATCCGTGGCTTCCGGCGCAGCCCATTGCAGGCACTCACGTATGGAGTACTGCCACGGCCGGACATTCTGGCTGACATAGGCGCCACGCCGCACCAGTTCGCGGTACTCGTCAAAGTCGACAGGTCGTTCGCCTGCGCGTGCTGCAAACGATTCGGGCGTCATCATGCCCGCCAGCACATCGACCAGGCTGCTCTTGCCAATGCCGGAGTCGCCGCATATCAGGGTCAACTCACCGGGCACCAGATCCAGCTCGCCGACGTCCAGTCCAGCGGTTGGTGGTGTAAGCCGCATATGCGCGATGTGCAACGTGGTGTCCGCTGGCGTGGCGTGCGACGCAGCGGCGGTCCCACGGGCAGCTTCCAGGTTCACATAGCGTCGCCAAAGTTCGAAAGCCGGAGCGGCCTGGCGCAGTTGCTGAAAACTCTGTCGGGTCGACACCACATACGGCAGCAAACGACCCAGCAACAGACACACCGCGATCAGCGACGCCTGATCCACTCGATGCCAACGGTGAGCAAGCACGAAGGCGGCTGCGATGCCCACACCTGCCAGCATCTCCAGCAGCAACCGCCCGGAAGCCACAAGCTCCAGTTGACGTCGGTAGCTGTGACCGAGCCGGGCAGATACGGCGCCATAATTTGCCTTCTCCAGCTCCTCCCGCTCGAACGAACGGACGTGGCGCAAGCGCCGCGGAAAGTCCTCGCTGTGCCAGAACAGCCGGGTCATGTCGGCAACGTATTGCCGGCTGACCAGTGACTGCTCGCGGCCGTAGACGCGCGATGCCAACAGCGCGAAGCCCAGCAACAGCGGTGTCGCAAGCAGCAGCGAAGGAGACAGCCAGAACGCAAACGCCAGGCTCACGGCCGAGGTGACGGCAACCACCAGCAACTGCTGCATGGCACTGAAGCCCTGCACGATGATTTCGACGTTGTAGGTGAGGACATTGGCGATTTCCGCCGACGTCGCGTCTGCCATCGAAGCCAGCGAAGCGTCGATCATGCCCGAGTGCACCATGCGTCGCAGCCGCATGCCCTGGCGCGCAATCAGGCGTGCTGCCAGCCGCGCCGTCTGCCAGCGCAACAGTGCATAGCTGGCGGTCGCAACAGCAAAGGCTGTCGCCTGCATCTCCACACTTTCGGCCACGGCGAGCAGGCCATTGCCGAACGGCAGCCAGTGCCCCGGCTGGATCAGCGGGACCAGAAGTATCGCCGCGAGGCTGCCGGCAAGCGCACCAGCCAGTGACAAGATGGCGTACAGCGCCGACTCCGCCACGTCGGTGCGCGAAAGCATGCGCACCAGCGAACGCAGCAATTCGGGAACGCGAGCGGGTGCTCGAGATGGCTCGTCCACCATCTTCAAAAGCCCGCACCACTGGCCGGCAGCCTCGGCCGCGGCTTTGATGACGCTGCGTCACGGTTCAGAACGGCGCATCTCCCAGGGCGAGCTTTGCATGCCGGTAAGTGCGGCTGACCGGGGAAAAAGTTGCGCTCGCGCATCCGCCTCGACCGGGCGGAGCAATCAGTCGAAAAGTTGTCGCAATGCGTCGACGGAGTCCTTCGGGTGACGCCCGCGACGCAGTTGATGGACTTCCAACGGCATCAACCGCTGTTCGAACAGTTGCCAGCCCGGCTGCCCCGCCGCATAGGGCTGGTTGGCTGACAGCCGGGCGCTGATCTCATGCCGGGGCACGCGCTGCAACAAGACCTGCGGGTCGTCGGCGGATTGATTTGAAACGAATACCGTACCGATCAGCTCCAGTGGTGTCGGCGCGAGTCGGCCATGGCCCCTGCGTGCATCGGCTTCGAACTTCTCGACACCACTGCGGCGGCGGATGGTTGGCGACTGACTGATCCAGCGCCGGGTTTCTTCGTCAAGAAAACCGAGGGCGGCGGCGTGCACGTGCAGGTAATTGGCCACTCCGGTTGCGAGCAGGCATTCGGGCTGCACAAAGACAGCGTCTTCGGCGAGAAGGTCCAGACCCTGCAGCAGACTGTGCAGGGCGAGCGTCGATTTGCCCGAGCCACTGTCGCCGAGCAACAGAACGCCCCGCCCCTGCCAGCCGACACAGGCGCCATGCAGGGGAACCAGGCCCAGTCCGCGCGTCGCCAGGATGAAGACGGCGAATTCGATCAGTTCATAGCGAACGTGATAGGGCCGGCCCAGCATGTCGTCCGAAGCCACCACCAGGGCGCGTTGTTGCGCGGGAGCCAGGATTGCGTAGTTCGACTCGTCCATGACGCCGCACAGCAGGCCCGCGCCTGACTGCATCCGCACCGGCGGCGGTTCGGCGGTACCAGGTCTTGCCTGGCGCGGCAAAAGGCGCAACTCGACGCAAAACTCTGGCGCCGTTGTTGGCAGCTGGTGTTGCGGCAGACCAGCGTAAGCGGCCTCGACCAGATCCAGTAGCGCCCGGCTGGTGCTTTCGAAGCGGAAGCGTCCACCCAGGATCTGCTTGCGCACGCTGGAGGGGCGATTGGATCGCTCGCAAAAGGGATCTGCAACGGTGGCTTGAACGCCGTCGTGGTGGGCCAGGGCGTTGTCGTGGGTCAAGAGTGGGCTGCGCATGAATCTGGATGGATTGCTGCGTGAGTGCGGCTTCCGGGGCCATTGGTTGCGGGCGGGATGGCAGCTGATTTTCTCCTCCGCGCGGTGGCGGGAGTCATCCGGACCGCTGCGGCGGCGCAAATGGTGTGGGTGGCTCCCGCAGCGCGTGAAATTCACATGGTTTCGCCGCGCAAGGCAACCGAAGGTCCGCGCCGCGGCACTTACCTCCAGATGCTGCACTGAATGGCGAGGTGGGCAGGTCGTGGGGCGCCGACGCGTGCTCCACGCTGTCCCCCACGGCGCCCATGGAGGTTTCTTCGCGATGCTGAAGATTGAGGTTGGCCACTCCTACTTCCTGAGGTACGACCCGAAGCAGTGGGAGCGCGGCAAACCCTATCCCCCACTGGCCACCATCCAGATCGCCGCGCTGCTGAGGCAGATGGGGCACGAGATCGTGCTGTTCGACGCGATGCTTGCCGATGGCGTCGAGGAGCACGACGTAAACCTGCGCGCCACGCGGCCGGATGTGGTGGTGCTTTACGAGGACAACTTCAATTTCCTGACCAAGATGTGCCTTGACCGCATGCGCGACGCCGCTTGCCGCATGATCAGCGAAGCGCGCGCCCGCGGCGCCCGCGTGATCGTTGCCGGCTCCGACGCTTCCGATCGTCCGGATGCCTTCCTTGCGGCCGGTGCGGATGCCGTGCTCATTGGCGAAGGTGTCGCCGCCCTGATCGAGTTGATCGCACGGCTGGACGGCAATCACGGGATTGATGCGCGCGACTGGGTCGCCGACATGGCCGGCGTCGCGTCCCGGCCCGATGGCCAGACGCACGTGACGCGCCTGGGGGCAATGCCGCCTGACCAGCGGCTGGTCGGCCGCCCGGCCTGGGACCTGATCGACATCGACCGTTATCGCGCCATGTGGCGTGAACGGCATGGCTACTTCAGCCTCAACATGGCGGCGTCGCGGGGCTGTCCGTTCCGCTGCAACTGGTGCGCCAAACCAATCTGGGGCAATCACTACAAGCAGCGCAGTGCCCGGGACGTGGCCGCCGAGATGAGCTACCTGAAGCAGATGTTCAAGCCTGATCACATCTGGATGGCGGACGACATCTTCGGCTTTCGCCTCGACTGGGTGACCGAGTTCGGCGAGCAGTTGAACGCCGCCGACGGCTCGGTCCCATTCACCATCCAGACCCGCGCCGACATGGTCAGCGAGCGTATGGCCGCAGCGCTGGCGCAGTCCGGGTGCGCGGAAGCCTGGATCGGAGCCGAGAGCGGCAGCCAGCGCATCCTGGACGCGATGACCAAGGGCACCAAGGTTTCGGACCTGGTCACGGCTCGGGCACGCCTGGGGGAGCAGGGCATCCGCGTGGGCTTCTTCATCCAGCTGGGCTATCTGGGTGAGCAGCTGGACGACCTGCTGGCGACCCGCGCGCTGATCGCGCAGGCCGCTCCCGATGACATTGGCGTCAGTGTCTCCTATCCACTGCCGGGAACAAAGTTCTACGAGCAGGTCAAGGCCCAGCTCGGCGCCAAATCGCATTGGCAGGACAGCGGTGACTTGGCCATGATGTTCCACGGCGCGTACGACTCGGAGTTCTACCGTCAAGTGCGCGATCTGCTGCACGAGCAGGTCGTGCTGCAGGCATCCAAGGCGACTGAACCTCCGTCGCGCTACCGTGAGGCCTTTGGCAGGCTCGATGCGCGCTGGGATGCGCTGATCGCCCGTGAGCACGCGCATCGCAACAAGGACGCGACGATGTTGGCGCCCCGCGCGAAGCCGGGCATTGCGCTGCAGTTGCTGTAGCCCGGATATGTTGCCTCCACTGAAAACCATCAGGGCCGGCTTGCGCCGCACCACTGAAGCGCTCGCCATCGAACTGGCGCAGCCGCAGCCGCAGGCCCGCACCCCGCAGTGGAACGATCTCGAATGGCGGCTGGCGACAGCCGCCGCCGCCGCGCACGGCGTGTCCGCGCTGCTGTCCACATCCTGCTCCTGGCAAAACCCGGGGTGGCGACGTTTTCTCGCCAGTCAGCACGAGCATGTCCAGCAGCGTCATCGACGCATTGCTGCCTTGCTGGAGCTGATCGACGCCGGTGCGCGTGCCGAAGGGCTGGCGATCGTGCCGCTGAAGGGTTCCGCCTTGCACGCCATCGGACTCTACGCAGCGGGCGAGCGACCGATGGCCGACATCGACCTGCTGGTTCGCGAGAAGGATGCCGAGCAGACCAGCAAGCTGCTGCTTGCCCTCGGCTACGTGGAGTCGTTCGTGGTCTGGAAGCACCGTGTGTTCAAGCCGACCTCCGGCCAACCATTCGCGGGCCTGGGCGAGCACCGTGACACGCCGGTCACGATCGAACTGCATACCCGCATCCAGGAGCGGCTACCGGTCTCGGCGGTCGACATCACCGCGCGTATCTATCCCCTGCAGCCTCGGCCGGGTATGCATCCGTATCCATCGCGCGGCGCCTTGATGAGCCATCTGCTGCTTCATGCGGCAGGCAACATCTGCAATCGCAGTCTTCGCCTGTTGCACCTGAGCGACATCGCGCGCTTGTCGGCGCGCATGTCCACCAGCGACTGGAACGTTCTGTGGGATGGGCCCGGGCCGGAGCCACCCTGGTGGGCGCTGCCGCCGCTGAGGCTGGTCGCCCGCTATTACCGGAACGCAATCCCCGACAGCCTGTTCGCGCGACTGGAGCGGGATTGCCCTGCCGTGCTGCGGATGATCTCGCGCCACCAGACGCTGACCCGGGTCTCGTGTTCGGAGCTGTGGTTGCACGGACTGAATGGCATCGAATGGTCCCGCTCCCTCGGTGAACTCGGGCGCTACGTCAGGAATCGTGTCAGGCCCCCTGGGGAGGCCGTGCGGGAACGCGCCGACATGGCCCGCACGCAACTCTGGCTCCAGGGGCAAAGCTGGGTCACGTCGTCCCATGGCCGGCGCATCCTGACCATGCTCACGCGGTCGGTGCCGCGGTTGGACACCCTGTACGTGGTACGCGCGGCGCTGGAAGCCCCGGCGTGCGCGCCGTCAAGCGTGCGGCCATTGATTCGCCAGTCATCCTGAGAGAGTGCAACGATGGACGAGCCGCAAGGCTGTTTTGGTGAAACGGATTTGCGAGTGTCAGGCATCCGGCTGCGGTGCCCCCGGTGTGGCGCCGGTATCGACGGACTGGATTGCCCCGCGTGCGGGTTCTCCATCGTGGTCGACAACGGCATCGCGCATGCCCTGCCGTCGGAATCGCTCGCCCATCATGCCCGGTTCATCGAAGACTACGAACGCATCAGGGAGTCGGAAGGCCGCGGCAGCGACAGCGAGGACTTTTATCTGGGTCTTCCCTACCGGGACAGCACGGGAAGGAACCGCGGACAGTGGCAGATCAGGGCCCGCAGCTACGATTACCTGGTCCGGAATCTGCTGGAATCGAGCGGGTGCGATCGCCATGGCAGGATTCTCGATCTCGGTGCGGGCAACGGCTGGATGAGCTACCGCCTGGCGCTGGCAGGGTACCGGCCATGCGCCGTCGACCTGCTCATCAATGATCTGGACGGACTGGGCGCGGCACGCCATTACCAGGCACGCCTGCCGCAACGCTTTCCGTGTTTTCAGGCCGAGATCCGCCGCCTTCCCTTCGCTGACGAACAGTTCGACGCGGCCGTGTTCAATGCCTCCTTCCACTACGCCGAAGATTACGAGGCGACCGTGCGCGAAGCGATGCGCTGCGTGAGAAAGGGCGGCATGGTGATCATCAGCGACACGCCGTGGTACGCCCGCGAGGAAAGCGGCAGGCAGATGCTCGCCGAGCGTCGCGCGGCCTTCCTGCGACGTCACGGCACGGCTGCCGACTCCATCGCCACCCTGGGGTACCTTACCGACGCGCGCCTGCGCACGATGGAAGACGCGCTGTCGATCCACTGGGACGTGCACCGTGTGTGGTATGGCCTGCGTTGGGCCATGCGTCCGCTCCTGGCAACACTTCGTTGCAGGAGGGAGTCTTCGCGCTTTCGACTTTACGTGGCTCGCAAGAGCGCATGATCGTGACGATGACGCCGACTTGATCAGCAGGGTAGTCGATGATGTGTAGACTGGACTTTCGTGCATGAACTGCATCGCCCCGGATTCTGTAAAGCCTGTTTGACTTAGGTCATGGCGCCACCCGCGACGAGCATGAGCGAAGCGCTTTGCGCCTGCTGACATGGACGGCGAAATGGCGAGTCTCTTGACTAAACGACGGCCGTTGGCGCGAGTGACAGTGTGCAGACACACTTGCGACAGATTTCGTTGCGCGTCACGTCGAGACCGGCGCGGAAGGCACGCGCATCCGGTGAGTTGAGAATCTCGTCAAGTGGATGTTCATGGATGTTTCCGAAACTTCGATGAAAAAAGCACGGTCGCACCGTGCCGTCTGTTTCGATGACCGACGACACCCACGGAGCGTTGCAGACGGTCCTGGGAAAGTCTCCGTTGCCATTGAGCGCCGCGAAATAGCGCGGAATACGCCGCAGTTTGTCAGGACTTTCGGCAACAAACCCCGAGGCGAAGTCGCCGGCAGATCGTTCGATCATTCCCTCGACGATCTGGTCCAGTTCGGTGACTTCGTTCGGGCTCAGTGCGACGTCCGACACACGCTCATCGCCCCATCGTTGCGGCCGGTTGAACGCGCTGGATGAGACATCGACAGCCAGAAACGAAATCCTGTTGAGCCCGATGCGATGGGCGGCGTCGACGATATTCGGAAGGTCCGCGAAATTGCGCCGTTGAACGACACAGCGAGCGGTGACGGGAAAGTCCGGATCGATCTCTTTCAACGCGGCAACGCCTTCTGACAGCTTTTCAAAGGCATGCGGGATACGGCGGATTTCATTGTGTACCTCACCGCTTCCGTCGAGTGAGACGACAACGTCATCGCTCCACTTGATCACGTTTTCGGCGTGGCGCTTGAGCAGCAGTCCGGTCGAGAGAAGCGTGATCTTGGCGGGAAGAGCTTTCACCTGCTCGCAGAGCGCCCAGAGATTCGAATGCATCAGCGCCTCACCGCCCGACATCACAACCCATTCGACGCCGAGCTTGCGGAAGGAATCGATGTGCTGGGCCAGCAGATCGGGTGCGATCTCCTGACCATTGCGGTTCGCGCGCCAGATATCGCACATGACACAGCGGCAATTGCAGCGGCTGTGCGGCATCAAGACCACAATCGGTAGTGTGTGAATACGATGCGTGCTGAGCGTCAGCCGCCGCCGTGCGATCTTGGATGGCGAGTGCATGCTACCTCCTCGCTCTCGATCCATTAGAATTCGTTCGTCTCAGATCGTTGGCAGGCGAGTCTTGCCACCTCGGTTGCGACTGCATTGACGCTTTTTCGTTGCATCATCCGACCGCCATTACGGAAAGGAAACAAGCCGTGTCACCGAGCAAGGTCGCGGTCGCATTCGTGCCGTTGTAAGCTTGCAACTTGATTGCGTCACCAGCGGCTACCTTTATCGGCGCAGAAACTGCGGAAAGCTGTAGAAAGCCCGCTGAGGATGTCACTGGGTGATCGTGTGCCGGGCAACCGGGCACTGGCGACCCGTTTTTCATGATGATGATGCTGAAGAATCCGCTCGTGCCGCCGTTTCCCTCAGCACCCCCGAAAATGACAATCTTCGCGACCCCAGCCGGGATAATTATTTCGCCGCCGACTATCGTGGCACCAAGGTCATTGTCCGAAAGCGTTGTAAACGGTATGGGGATACCTGACGACGCCGCGATGGTATGCTGCCCGGGAAACGTCGCTAGCGCGCTTTTTCCGTAGATATTTGTCGCGAGTGTGCTGGTCGCTGTCATTGGGGCAACCTCCTGATTTGTTGATGAAACTTCAGGCTTTCGGCCTGCCGCTGGTTTGCCTGCACGCAAGCGAGGCCGAATTACTCGCACGTCGTTGCTATCTGACATTGCCCCATGCCTGAGCGGATGTTTTCGACCATATCGGGCGGCTCCACAATCCGCGCAGACAGCGTTCACAGGATGGGCGGGGCCAACACTTTTGACACTTCGCCAAGGCCTTCGTGAAAGGAGGGCAGGCCCCACCACCTGTCAGAATTGTTTCCGCCAGACAGCCGTGAAAGATTGTCGATTCTTGCTGATGCCAACATGACTGCAGGGATGTTTTGTGGGGGTGTGTGCGGACTGGATGCCAAAAGGTTGTATCCGGCGATCAACGGCGCGAGCCGCCCATCGCCCGAAAGCCGACTCCAGGGTCGGACGCCATTACGCGTTTGAACTTTGTTCGGTAACGCGAGCCTGAAGTGCTCCAGCCACGTCCGGATCGCGTAGGGCGGGGCAAAGATGCGCACTTTCCGGCGCAGCCGGCACCGCTTCAGCGACGTTGCTCCCGTCTTCTCCCGTTCGCTCATCAGCAGCGAGGTGATGAGAAACCCGGAAATCACGAAGAACCACAGCATGCCGGGATGGCGACATCGCCGCACACCAGAGGCCTCATGCCGCCAGACACGTTCGGCATGCTTGCTCCACCGTGCCATGAGCGGGACAGGCTACGGATACAAAGTCTGAAATGCCTGGGCGGTGTAATCGGCATCCTCCAGCATTGCGCGGCGCTGGGCTTCCCTGGCCAGCCGGAGCCGGAGTCCCTCGTTGGCGAGCAGTTTCCGGATGGCGTTCGCCAATGCATCCGGGTCCTTGACGGGCACGGCCAGGGCCGCCGCAGGCGACCACTCCACGAAATGCCCGACCGCGGTACCGACCGCAGGCACACCTGCCACGGCCGCTTCCAGCAGGACCAGCGGACCGGCCTCGTGCAACGAGGACATCACCAGCAGATCGGCGGACTCCATCATCGGGCGCAGTTCGCGCTGCGTCTTGAATCCGTGAAACCGCACGTGCTGTTCCAGTCCAAGCTGGCGGGCCAGCCGCTGCATCTCGCCCCGCAGCGTGTCCTCGCCGACGATGGCCATCTCGTATGCTTCCCCCGTCTTGACCAGCGCCGCCAGGGCCCGCAGCAGCGTCGGCTGATCCTTCACGCGGTTGAGGCTGGCGACGTGGATCAGCCGCGCCGGCCCAGCGTTGCGCGCGCGCGGTGCGCGTGGCGGCCATGCAGCCAGATCGACCCCGAGCGGCACCCGCTGCGCCTTGAGGCCAAGTGCCTGCAGCGAATCGAGGAGCGGCGCACTGGCCGCCGTGACGACATCGGCGCCGCGCAGTATGGACGCCTCGCGCAGGCGCCCCTTCCATTTCCGTCGTCCGCCGTAGCCGATCTCGTGCAGGCTGACGAGCTCGCCGCCAGCGACATGAACCAGGCTCGGCCGTCGCAGCAACCGGGCGGCGACCACGGCGACCAGGCTGCAGGAACCGGAAAAGATGGCGTGCACCAGGTCGAACGGTGCGCGGCGATGTTCGGCGCGGATTGCCGCGATCGTGCGCAGCCGGGTCCAGCGGTCGCCGATGTTGTGAATGGTGGCGCCGCCGAGTTCCCAGCGACCCGCCGCCGATTCCTGATGCAGCGCGAAGACATGCACGTCGTGCGTCCGCGCCAGTCGTTCGATCAACGCCAGCAATGCCGGGATCACGCGAACCTCGCCTGTGCGGTCCACCCCACCCGGGACCACCAGTGCGAGCTTCACGGTACCTTCCGTGGCCGTTCGGCGTGGACTTGTGCATAGGCGTCTGCCCACCGGCGGCCGAGCGCCGTGAATGACAGCGTGGCATCGAAGTGGGCGCGCACATGCTGCGGTGAGAGGCTGCCCGCCGCACTCCGGACCAGCGCGTCAGCCAGCTTCACCGCGTCGCCGCATGGCCACAGGCTGCCCACGCGGCCGTTGCCGGTGAGCGCGCGGAAGGATGGAATATCCGTGACCACCGGCGGCACGCCGCAGGCCAGTGCCTCCAGCAAGGCGTAACCGCAGCTCTCGGCGCGACTACCCGAGACGAACAAATCCGCGGCTTGCATCAAGCTCTCCACTCGCGCGTGCTCCACCTTGCCCAGCAGGTGCACGCGTCCGCTGAGTCGCGGGTCGCGTTCGATGCGCCGCTGCACCGCCCGGTGCAGGGGCGCGCTGCCGAATGCGCACCACAACTGCAGGCCTGGCAGGTGCCGAGTGGCCCGGGCCACGCCGTCGAGCACGGTCAGCGGATCCTTGCCGGCGCTGAGGTGTCCTACCCACAGCACGCACGGATCGCCGTGCAGGCCGGTCACCTGGCGGGCGCGCTGGCGGCTGCCGCAGACGAAGCGGGTGCTGGATTCGGGTATGGCGAACAGCCGGGTTCGTGGTGCGAACAAGCGGGCGCGGGTGAACGGACGTGCCTGTTCGAGTGCGGTAAAGGCCACGCCGGATGCCGTCGCGTACCAACGCCGCCACTGCGCAGTCCGCCACCAGGGCGGCGGCCGGTCGGCATGATCCTGGAAAATGATCGGTAGCCGCGGCATGTTGCGGGCCACCGCAAAGGCGTCCTCGGCGAAGCCCAGGCTGTGTGCATGCAGGATGTCCGCCTTGAGCTCGCCCAGCACGCCGGCGAGGAGGCGGCCGCGGTTCGATGCGTGGGCTGCGCCGAGCTCGGCGAAGTGGTAGTCGATGCCCTGCCGCGTCACGCGTTCCGCTCGCGTGGCGACCTGGATCACCGTGACCCGCGTTCCCGAACTGGCCACGGCCTCGGCGATGTCCACCAGCGACGGCCATTGTTCGAAGACTTCGGCGGCGGTGCGGCCATGCGGTGCCGGAAGGAAATTGATCTGGACGACGTGCACGGTCGTCCGCCCACTAAAGGCCCGAGATCTGCGGCACGCGCAGGCGCACCAGCCGATTGGCCAGGTTCAATTCCCACGGCCGGTCGTACTTGCGCAGGCGGTAGCGCCATCCGGCCATGGCACTCAAATGGCGCTTGGCCCATGGTGGGGAGCGCAGATCCTGCACGGTGGGATAGCGACAGCGCAGCACCGTTACGAAGTCGTGGATGCGGCGCCGCAGCTTTTCGGTGAGCCAGGGCGCGTCGGCGTGGCACGCATAGTCGACCCAGCGCGGCTGGGTCCATTCATCCGGTGTACCCGGAAACACCACGGGTTCGCCGTTGAGGTCCAGCAATGGCGACACCGGGCGCTTGCCGCGATCCTTTTCGTGACGGCTGTCTTCCGGCAGCGGCGTGTAGATGTAGATGACGACCTCCGACTGCGGATTGACCTGCTTCAACTGACGGATGAAATCGAAGCTGCGCTCGGTCTCTTCCTCGGTGTTTTCCGGCGGGGCCACCATGAAGGACATTTCGGGGATCACGCCGTGCCGCCGACACAGTTCGGCGACCGCCAGGGTCTGATCGGCTCGCGTGCCCTTGCGGATGTCGTGCAGCATCTGGTCGCTGGGCGACTCTGCGCCGATGTACGCCATCCGCAGCCGGCTCTTGCGCACCAGCTCCCATGACCGCTCCGACAGCTTCAGCAGCGCGTCCGAGCGGGCGAAGCACCACCACGGCAACTCGAATTTCGCCATCACTTCGAGCAAGGGCACCATCTCGACCTCGCGGGCGAAAAAGTTGTGGTCGAAGTACTGCACCGAGTCGGCACCGACCACATGCTTCAAATAGCCAAGGTCGCGTTCCAGCCGTGTGGTGGTGGGCAGGTAGGTGGCGCCGCCGAACATGGCGGCCACGCCACAGAAGGTGCAGTGATAGCGGCAGCCGATCGCGGCCTGGTGCGCGACGGTGCGCTGGCCGAGGTAGGTGCGCGCCAGATACCTGCGCGGATCGCCGAGCTTGCCATAAGGCAGCAGCGGTGCGAGATCGTTGCGCATGATGCGGCGTCCCGGGTTGTGAACCGGGGTGCCCGCATTTTTCCAGGACAGACCGGCGATCTGGCCCAGCGCGGATGTGCCCCGCCCACGAATGGCGGCGACCAGCTCGCACAGCGTTTCTTCACCTTGTCCGCGGACCGCGTAGTCGACATAGGGTGCCGCCAGGGTCGCCCCCGGATACAGGGTCGGGAAGTAGCTGCCCCACACGATCGGAACCGCCGGAAAGCGTTCGCGTATCGCTTTGGAGACGGCAATCGCCGGCGCGACCTGCGGCCCACCCATGACGCTGACGCCAACCGCGTCGAAGGCATCATGGCTCATGATGCGCATGGTTTCGCTGACGAAGTCGCGGTCGACGTTGCCGTCGATGATGTGACTGCTGCCGGTTCGATCCAGTGCCGCCGACAGTTGCAGCAGCGCCAGTGGAAATCGCGCGCTGGTGCGCGACGTAATGGTCGGATTGATCAGCAAGGTGCGCGACGGGTCGGTCATCGGAAAGCCTCGGAGGTCGCTGGGTCGGGCGCTCGGCGCAACTGAAACACCAGCGCCATGGGAACTTCCAGCGCCTTGGGATCGAAATGCGCGCCGGCGGGGATGTCGGCTGGATCGAGCATGGGTTCGAGCACCCGTTCGATGTGCAGCCCGAGCGTCGCGCAGGTGGCGTGCCAGTGGCTGTAGAGATGCGCCGTATGGCGCACCGCGTAGTGCTGGCCGTCGCACTTGAAATCGCGCAGCCAGCCGAGCGCGTCGCCGATGGGGTGGATATCGCTGCACAGCAGTGTGCCGCCAGGGCGAGTCGCCCGACGCAGCTCGGCCAGCGACGGCGCCAGGCGCTCCAGATGTCCGATCACCAGACCGCAAATCGTCAGGTCGGCCCAGCCGTCGGGCACCGGCAGGGCCTCCAGATTGCCTTGCGCCAGTTCGAAGTGGGCGCCGGGATCGAATCCCGTCAATTCTGCTCTTGCACGTTGCAGCATCGGCGGCGAAAGATCCACGCCGGTGACTCGAGCGGCGCCGCGCCGCAATGCGTGAAGCATGTAGCGTCCGCTGCCACAGCCGGCGTCGAGTACGGCTTTTCCTTGCAGTTCGCCCGGCATCAGTTTCAGCATCGCGCGCTCCTCGGCGCGCATCACCGGGTTGCGCGCTTCCGCCGGATAGGTGCGGGCCCACAGCGCGTAGGCGTCGACTGGTTCAAGCATCGGCAGGCGTGACATCAGTAGCACCGTGCTTCGATGGCGAGGTCCCGCTCATGCGGGCTTGGTCCGATGATCGGTTCGAGCCCGGGTTCCAACGCAAGCAGAGCCGGTTCGGCCAGCGGTCCGGCCAGCAGCTTGGGCTTGCCATCCAGGGTTACCGCGACGGCGTCCATGCCGGCGACGGCAAACCACTCGGCGAAGTCGGGATCGGCGATCCAGGGGACGCCGTTTCGCACCACGGCGCGGATCTGGCTGCGCCTGATCCCGACCAGGCTGTCTGCCGGATCGCCCGCGCGGTCCTTGACAATCACCAGGTCTGCCGGTGCGCCAGGCACCAGGCTACCGTGCGTGGGCAGGCGCAGAATGCGCGCCGCCTCGGTGGTGACCAGGCCCAGCAGCTGGCTCGAGTTGAGCTCGCCGCGAGCGGCGACGGCACGCAGTTCCTCGAGCAGATCGCGGGCGCCGCTGAGCCGCGAGTCGCTGCCCAGGGCGAGCCGACCGGCCGCGCACAGACGCCGCGGATCGAGTGTGCATCCCAGCAGGGTCTGGTTGCTGGTCGGACACCAGACCACCGCCGCGCCGCGGGCAATCACGCGATCGATGTCCCGCTCGCGCAGGCCCACCCCGTGGATCAGCACGCTGTTCGATGCCAGGCATCCCAGTTGGTCGAGTTGGGACAGCTCTGCCTGCGCAATGGCATCAGTCCCCTCGGCCAGGTGGATCAGCCAGGGTCGGTCGGCGGGCGTGGCGGCAAAGCTCTGCCGGGCAGGTGGCCCGTAGCCGGGCCAACCCAGCGCGTAGCTCCAGCCGTAGTCACGCAGCAAGGCCACTGGAAAGTTCGTCGCGTCCAGTGCGTGGTGCCAGGGGTCGTGATGTGCCACGCAGGTGGTGCCGGCGAGCAGATTCTTGAGCGCGCCGTGGCGCAACCGCAGTTCCTTCGGCAGCCGCAAGCTGGCGATGACGGCCGGCTTCTCGAAATGGGCCTGGAAAGCTGAAATCCAGGCGTAGCTGTTGGCGAACGGTGTACCGACTTCAAGCGGCGGAACGGCGTTGACGTGCAGGTGCTCGTGCGCGTTGATCAACCCGGGGAAAATCAGGTGGTCGTGCAGATCGAGCCGCCAGGCCCGTGCCGCCAACGAGGAGCCGATTCGCCCCGCCCGGATCGGCAACGGCGCGCGCGACACCCCGTCGGGCGTGAGCGAGATCGCGCGGCACAAACTGACATCCAGAGCTGCCTGCAGAATGTCCATGGGCTCAGCGTCGCCGCATCACGATCAGGAAATGGTCACCCATGCTGCGCAACAGCGGCAGACCGCCGAGGCGGTCGTCAAGCCGACCCAGACGCTCGTACCATGTGCGCCGGCGCCGGTAGAAATCCACCAGATAGGGCGGCGGCATGAACAGGCTCAGCGCGCGATGGCTTTCCAGCGAAAAATGCTTCGCGAAGGCGCGATAGAACTCACCCGGCAGGTAGTAATACGTCCAGATGGTGTGGCGGTTCATGCCCACCGCGGTGGCGCCCCGCGCGGCGCGGACCAGGGCCCGTTTGAAGCGGCCGCGCAACGCGTAGTAGGCCAGTTCCCAGGGGCAGATCCTGCCCATTACCGAAAATACCAGGCTGCCACCGGGGCGAACCAGACGCGCGCATTCGAGCGCGACGGTGGCGAGGTCCGGTGCACAGTTCAGCGGCCCGAAATTCGAATAGATGCAGTCGAATTCCTCATCCAGCTGATCAAGCTGGTGAATGCCCAGGTGCGCCGTCGTCACATGGGACTGCAGGCCCGCGCTGGCGGCGCGCGCCCGCGTACGCTCAGCCATTCGTGGCGACCAGTCCGTGGCGACCACACGAAAGCCCCGCCGCGCAAATTCAAGCGCGTCGATACCGGTGCCGCATCCCAAATCGAGCAGACGGGCGCCCGGCGCGAGCTGACCGTGGACCGTGTCCCACAGGGTCAGCCGCATGCGCTGGATCAGCTCGTTGTTGCCGCGCGGCCCGTCGTAGTCCGCAGCGACGCTGTCGAAGGCGCGTTGTGTGTCGCGCAACTGCGCCTCATCCAGTGCCACCCTCGATTGATCGCGACCGGCGGTAGTGAAAGACATGGCCCGGCCTCCGGCCTCAGTCCGGTGTGGTCCATTCAGCTCGGTCAATTTCCGTCGCACCGGGACGCAATCCTCCAGTTCCCACGGCACCAAGGTCCCATCGCCAGCTTGCCGGCGATGGCGTCCGCGTGTTCATCGCTTTGTCAGGTGAGTGCCGGTATCGCCCGATTAGGTTGACTTGGATCGACGCGTGGACACCAATCCACGGCAGCAGGACAACCGGAGCGCTGAACGGCCCCAGTCCCAACGCCGGCGGCGAGCTAGCTCGACGCAGATCGCCGCAAGGCGCTTCTCGCCGTGGCCGCGGATGCCCCCAGCGCAAGTGCGAGCAGGAGGCCCAGACCGTAGGTCAGTGCAGGATTGGGAAAGGCCTGCCTGTCCGGCACGTAGACCGGCCATATCATGGATGTTCCATAGGTGTGGCCGGGGCCGAGGCGCTCGATGAGATCGCTTTGCGCCTGCTGCAGGCCCCGGATCTCTTCGTTTTTCCTGGACAACAGCATGCTTGCGAGTACCGGATTGGCGACACTCTGGTTGCCTTCACCGCTCTTGTTAGTCAGCGTGACTGCCTGCTGGTAACCGGCCAGTTCGGTTTCGGCGCGCTGCAGGTCCGCCTCGATCTGGCCAAGACGTGCGCGGGCCGATTTCAGCGGCATCTGCAGGAGGTCCTGGTGCACGGCATGCAACCTGGCGACCGTCGCCGTGGCCAGTTGGCTGGCCTCCTCCCTGGAAAAGCCGCGCACCTTCAAGCGGATCAGTGGCCCCGCGTACGGCATGGGGTCGAGTTTCAGGCTCTTGCGATAAAGCTTCGCCGTGGGCGAGTCGGGTGAATAGCCGGCACTCGTCAGTATCTCGTTTTCGAACGGCACCACTTGCAACCGTTCGAGTACCCGCATCAGCGGCTCGACTTTCGGATCCTGGCCTTGCAGCGTGTATCCAACCTGGCCGATCTGGATCCAGGCGGTCGCCTCCCACTGACGTTTGACCAGGTGCGCGAAGGCGTAAGTGCAAGCCAGCGTCACGGCCAGCGCAGCGACGAACCACTTCCACTCACGAAGTAGCATTCGCCACACGTCTACCAGGTAGATCTCGTCTTGTTCCATGGTTTTGCACTCACTCGGGGGGTGATGAAGGGACGTGTTGTGCGGTCGCCGCCGGCCTGGCGTTGCCACCAACGTCGACCAGTTCCAGGACTCTCCTGACTGGAAGCCATGCCGCCAGAACCTGCAGCAAGAGGCAGATGCCGACAAAGCCGGCATTCGTCCACGTGAAAGCCTGCGGTGCGAAGGGCGACATCACGCAGACGTAGGAAATACGCAGGAAAATCAGCAGGGAAAACAGCGGGATCGTGTCACGCAGACGCCGCACGCTCCACCACAGCATGGCGTATAGCGCGAAGACGGCCAGCGCGGCGCCAACCGGTCCCCATGCCAGCAGGAAGGGGAAAAACTCGGTACCGACATTGACCGTCGGTGCGTCCAGCGGGATGTCGGTCCCGGCGGTGACCACCGACCCGCTCATGGGAATGACCTGATGGATCAGGAAGCTGGCATTGGAGTAATCCTTGGCCAGCATCGCGCTGAAGTTGTAGGGTCCGGCGCTGGCATACAGGAGCAGCCATTGGATGCCCTGGGGGGCAGCACGGAACATGTCACTGAACGGCAGCGTGAGGTGATCCACCGACCCCGACCGCAGCATGCCAAGCCACGAAAAAATGGTGCAGCCGAGCAGCCCCAGGCCGACGAGGGTCTTCCATGGCAAGGCGCTCGCCGCGTCCCTTCGGAGTACGAGAACCAACGCAAACGAATAGAGGCTGGCGAACACCCGGTTGCGGTCGATCACCAGCACGGGAAATACAAAGCCAATGGCGATCAGCGCATTGCGCAGGTGCTTGTTCCGGGCGCAAAGCAGTCCGATCGGGGGCAGCACCCAGCACATGAGGGAAATGTGCCGTACATGCAGGCGACCACCCCCCATCGAGGCATAAGCCGACGGCTTGTCGAACAAGGGGATCGGAAACAGGGTGAGATCAATCACGCAGAACAGGGCGATCACGCCGGCCAGAGTCAGCGCGACGAATGCATCCCTGGTCCCCACGTAGCTGCGCGTGCGGAATCGCGCAAGTTCCGGAAGCCTGATACCTGCCAGCAGGTCGAACACAATGACCGCCAGCGCGATCACCATCAGCAGGAGCACGCCCTGCAGGTAGTCGGCAGAAAGGTCGTACGTGAGCAACGTGATGCCACAGGCAAGCAGCATCGGCAGGCCGAGGTAGGTGGACGGTCGACGCAACAGCTGGTTCATGTCCCCTCCACATCCCGGCTCGCCGAAGGCAGTCGGGCCCTGGAGATCATCAGCAACGACAGATAGACCGCCATGTGAAACAGCACCGGCCACGGCCTTCTTTCCAGGAACGAAATCTTGGCGCCGATGAGGTGCGACTGTGCCCTGAGCAAGGTCCGGTATGGCTCCTCGAACAAGCCTTCCCGCTGCAGCGCGATCTGTCTGGACTCGATCAGATTGTTGATCCGGGCGCCGATCTGGCGCGTCATGCTCAGGTTACTGCCGTGGATGCGGTACGCGCAGACCCTGACGTCGATGAAGCCAAGCTCGTCGCGGGCCGCCAGACGGAGAAACAGGTCCCAGTCCTCGATGCGGAGGCCCACGCTCCAGCGGGCGACGGTATCGAGGGCACTTTTCCTGATCAACGTGACCGGTCCACCGAAGGCCCACTGGCTGATCACGGCACGACGTATGCCGCCATCGAATCGATAAAGACGCTTGTCGGCGCCGTGGAGATCACACATGCCGCTGTCATGGATCGTGTTCCCGCCCTGATCGACAACGACCGAGTCACCGATCACAGCGCCCTTGTGCGGATGCGTCAGCAAGTAGCTGACCATGGCGTCGAGACCGCCCGGCAACAGGTAGTCGTCGCTGGCGCCAGGCCGGAGGAATTCACCGTTTGCGCGAGCGGCCAGCTCGTTCAGGGTCGCCGCGACACCCCTGTTTTCCCGCTTCACATACTCGATCGGGATGTCCATGCAATGCGTGGCTACCCAGTCGGCGATTCTGGCGCCGGTGGCATCGGTCGACCCGTCATCGATGATGATGAGCTCCTTCGCCGGGTACGGATCTTCCAGCACGCTGTCCAGGCAACGCTGCACGAAGCGCTCGTGGTTGAACGCAGGAATGAGTATGGAGACCAGCGGCAGCGCGGTCGTGCTCGGTGATGTGTCGATCGCCATTACGGCAGCCTCCCCAGGTAACGTCGCACGACGACCAGATTGAAGGCGAAATAGAGGAGGTAGTTGATCGAAAATGCGTACATCGCACCGATCAGTCCGAAGTGCGCGGTGAGCACATAGACCAGGCCGAGGTAGCTGGCCGCGAACACGACTTCGGATAGCACGAACAGCCGTGTCATCGCCTTGGCCAGCATGATGTAGGACAAGATAAAGGAAGCGATCTTGATCACATCGCCTACCAGTTGCGGTCCGTACAACGCATGGGCTGGCGCGAAAGCCGCACTGAAAAGCAGGTGGGTAACCCAGTCTCGCAAGACGTACACCATGGCGGCCAGGGCGATGACGGCGGGCAGCAGGTAGCGGTAGGCGTTGCGTAGTTCGAACAGTAGCGGCGCACGTTCGTGGGTTGCTGCCAGCTTGGGCAGGTAGTAAATGTTGATGGCGGTGGTGAAGAACAGCAGGTAGGCATCCGAGACCTTGCTCACCGCCTGCCAGTAGCCGACCTGTTCCCAGTCGAACTGGAGTGCGAGGTGATCGCGCACCGCGATATTGACCAGCGGGGACAACAAGGCCGAACTGAGCGTCATCAAGGAAAACGCCGCGAGCCGCCAGGTCATTTCACGGTCGAAATGGATTCTGAGCATGCTGCGTTGGAAGTACGGGCTTCGAAACCACGCCGGCAAGCCCACTGCAAGGCACGACAGCTGGCCAAGAACGAGGGCCAGCAGCGCACCGTACAAATGCAGCCAGCGCGACAGGCCGACCGCCAGCGCGATGCTGAAAACCGACCCGAGCACCTGGATCAGGGCGAGTCGGCGAACGTCCATGAAGCCGTTGATGACGGCAAGAATGTAGTTGACCAGGGCGATGCCAAGCTGGGCTACGGCGAGCAGGCGGATCAGGCTTTCATAGCCCGGCTCGCCCAGTAGCCAGAGCGAAATCTGCCGACTGAACAGCAGTGCGACGCACCCCATCAGGCAGGATGCAGCCAGCGCATACCAGAGCGCGGCGGCCAGCAGGCGCGACAAGCGTTGTGCGTCGTGACGGTACTCGGCGACGTACTTCACGATGCCTGCGCTGATGCCGCCACCGGCCAGCACGGCCAGCAACGACATCAGGCTCATGAACTGGCCCAGCTTGCCCACTCCGGCAGGCCCGGCATACCACGCCACCAGCTTGATCACGACCAGACCCGCCAGCAACCGCGCCGCGGTGGCAAGAGTGGTGTAGACGCCGGTGCGCACGATGTTCATTCCGGGCACTCGAACGTCTGGCAGGCTGCGATCACCCGATCTACCGCATCGTCGCCCAGCGCCGGTCCCATCGGCAGACTCAGCACCTCGTCGTGCAGCCGTTCCGTCAGCGGCAGACGGGCCGCGCGCAAGCAGGCATATGCGGGTTGCCGATGCGGCGGCACCGGATAGTGCACCTGGCTGTGGATGCCATGGCTCTGCAAATGCCGCTGCAGGGCATCGCGTCGGGGGCAGCGCACCACGAACAGATGCCAGACGTGCCGCTCCTCGCTTGGCGTGGCCGGCAACTGGATGTGCGGGTGCCGAATACCTTCGCGATAGCGCCGTGCCACGCGACGGCGCCATGCGATCTCCTCGTCGAGATGCCTCAATTTGACTCGCAGCATGGCCGCCTGCATCTCGTCGAGCCGCGAGTTGATGCCGGGAAACAGGTGGTGGTACTTCTCCCGGGAACCGTAATTGCGCAAGGCGGCGATCCGCTGCGCCAATTCGGTGTTGCCGGTCACCACCGCACCGCCGTCGCCCAGCGCCCCAAGATTCTTGGTAGGAAAAAAACTGAAGGCCGCCGCATCGCCGAGCGCGCCGGCCTTGTGTTCGCCGGACATGGCGCCGTGCGCTTGCGCGGCGTCTTCAATCAGCAGCAGTCGGTGGCGGGCGGCCAGCGCTGCCAGGGCGCGCATGTTGGCCAACTGGCCGTACAAATGCACCGCCATGATCGCGCGCGTGCGTGGCCCGATGGCAGCCTCCACGCCTGCCGGATCCAGGTTGAAGCTCGTTGGTTCGGGCTCTACCGGAACCGGCACCAGGCGGTTCTCGGTGATGGCGATAAAGCTGGCGATGAAGGTATTGCCAGGTACGATGACTTCGTCGCCCTCGTCGATCGCGCCGAGTTGCCGGTAGCCACGCAGGATCAGCGAGAGGGCGTCCAGTCCGTTGCCCACGCCCACGGCGTGACGCACGCCGCAATAGGCGGCAAACTCCCGTTCGAAGGCCGCCAGCTCTTTGCCCAGCACATACCATCCCGAATCGATCACCCGCGCGGCGGCGGCCTTCAGCTCAATGGCATGGCGCGCGTTGACCTGCTTGAGGTCGAGGAACGGGACGTCCATCAAAGCACCCATTCGTAGAAATCGTGCACGAGGGCGCGCGCGCCAAAATATTCCTTTTGCGTGACCAGGCCGGTGTTGAGCAGCTGCCCCTGCCGTTCAGTCGAGATGCCGAAGCTGAACCAGCTGCGCTCGGCATAGACGAACGTGATCAGCTCCGCCAGCAGCAAATTGAGGGCATCCAGGCGCCGTCCCTGCGCCGATGCAGCGAGGTATTGGGTGTGCACGACCCGCCCGAAATCGTAGACGACGACACCCGCGAGCAGGACGCCCTCGCGACGCGCCTCATGCAGCACGATCTGCCGCGGGAAGCGCGCCTGCAGCAGCCGCAACTCGGGCAGACTGTGGGTCGGTACAGCGTCGTGCTTGCGCAAGGCCTCCACCAGCAGGGCGTGAAACTCCGCCGGATCGCCGTTTATCAGCAAGCTGATGCCGGCCTTGCTGGCCTTGTTGACGGCGCGACGTCGCCCCTCGGAGAACCGAAACGACTGCTGCAGGGCGATGACCGAGGACAAGTCGCGTCGCTTGAGCCGCGCGCCCAGCCGATGCAAGGCGTAAAGATCCTCCTCGGCGGGGTAAGCATGGAATACATGCGGCACCGCCTTGTAGATCAAGCGTTCCACACCGCGTGCGCGATAGTGGCCGGCGATCTGTTCGAATACGGCAAGCGTCGACTCCGCACGCAAGGCATGGCTCATGATGAGCCCGGCGTAGGTGAGCCCGCCGTGGCTCACCGCCAGCTTGTCCTGCATGTTCGCGGGGAATACCGCCGCGACCTCGCCGTTGCGCTCGATCATCAACGAGCCGTCGACAAAGCGATCAGCGTGATAATCCATGTAGCCACGCCGGTGCAGCAGATTTCCGTTCCGGGAGCGCTCGACCAGGGCGTCCCAGGCGGGTCCATCGGCGGGGGCATAGGGCCTAACCGAGAACATCCTCGCCACCGTTGCAATGGAGGTCGCTGAGTTCGGCCGCACCGAACCCGTCCACTCCCATGTCGTTGCCGTTGTAGAACATCAGCCACCTGTCGCGCAGGCGAATCAGGGCGGGATAGCAGAGGGTCCGCGAATCCCAGCCGTTGGCGGACAGGGCCAGCCCCAGTGACTCGTCGTGGCGATGCCAGCAGATGCCATCATCGCTATGTGCGACACCAGGAAAGTAATCACCGTCGAGATTGCCGCGCGTGAAATACATGACGTACTTGGCGGCAAGTCGATAGACGCGAGGCCTGCCGATGCGATACTCGCTGCCGCGAGGCCGCAGGCACACATGATCCTCGCGCGGTATCGAAGCGAGCTCGTCCGTTTCCACGTAACGGATGTGATAGCGCGGGAACGGGCGGCCATCGATACTTTCCCAATCGTCGCCTGCCGCGTACCACAGGCGCCAGCGACCGTTTTCGTGGATGACCGAGTGGATCGCGCCAATGGTGCTGCGCCCGGCAGCCCGGTCGAGCAGGGGTGTTTCCTGTGTGCGTCGGAAGCTGTCGCCGCCATCGTGGGAAACGGCCAAGCCGGTGAATGCCAGAAACTTGGCCTTGGCCACCCGCTGAAAGCCGACATAGAACATGTGCAGGCCGCCCGGCGCATCGACGATATCGCCCAGAATCACACCGTTGTCGTCGAAGCAGCCGTCGCGACCGATGTCGAGCACCGGTTCGGCGCTGACGCGTACGATGGTCGCCGGGTCCTGTGCTCGCACGTCCACGTAGCCGATCCGGCTGACACCCTCCGCATCGCGAAATCCGGCGTAGACGCGGATGAGGTCATTGTCCAGGCGATACGGGGTTGGCGTGAGCGCCGAATGGCACATCCATCCACCCACGCCCTGCCGCGCGGTATCGAACACCAGTCCCTGCTTGATCCATTTGGGCATGCGCTCCTCAAAGCCTCACGTCGACACTGGATCGGTCAGGCAGTGCACGGGCAGGCGAGCCGACGTAAATCTTGCCGGGTTCCGTGTCGCGCGTGACCAGCGCACCGGCGCCGATCACATTGTCGGGTGCCACCTTCACATGATCGTTGAACGTGGCGTTGACGCCGACAAAGCTGCTCTCGCCGATCTCGCAATAGCCTGAAATGACCGCATGCGACGCGATGAAGACGTGGTCGCGCACGATGGTTCGATGTCCGATGTGATTGCCACTCCAAAGAATGCAGTTGTTGCCAATGCGAACGAAGGGCTGCACGACGTTGTTCTCGAAGATGAAGCAGTTTTCGCCCACTACCGCGTTGCGCCACAGGAAAGCGCGCGTACTGACGTAGGTGGCAAACCGGTAACCCCTGCGCTTCAGGTCCTGGTAGAAGCGTGTGCGCAGGCGGTTGAGCTGGCTTGAGGGAATCGCGACAAATACGTCGCAGTTGCCTGGCGGGAAATGCGCTTCGAGGCTCTCGTAGGCGACCACCGGCCGATCCGCCAGCATCGACTGCGCGAGGTATTCGCGTTCGACGCTGAAAGCGGCCACATCGTAGTCGCTGTCGTGTTCGAAGTATTCGCAGGCGATCTGCGCGAACTCGCCCGCCCCGATCAGAACCAGGCGCTTTGGCATGCGGCCATGTCCTCCGTGTACATGGCGCCGTGGATCGCGCGCAGGAAATCCGCGTAGTCGGTGATGTAGTCGCTTTGGTCGTACAACTGGTCAGCCAGCACCATGAGCACGCAATCGTCACTGAAGTTGTAAAGCTCGCGCCAAACCATGCGGCCGAGCATCAGGCCCTGTGAGGGATCGTCGAGCACCACCTCGACTGGCCCACTGCCGTCATCCAGCAGAAACGTCACCGATCCGCGCACCGCCACGGCCAGCTGATGCAGGTGGCGGTGGGCGTGTCCACCGCGATGCACACCGTTCTTGGTGGCAAAAATGTAATACACGCGCCGGATCGCGAAGGGCACGTTCCGATCCTGTTCCAACGCGATCAGCATGCCGCGGCTGTCGCCATGCTGCTGCAACTGGATGCGTTCGATTTCCATGTTCCGAGCCAAGCCCCGAGTTTCTGAAAATGCCCCACCTGACTGGGTGCCCCGTTGTTGGCGAAAGGTTGCGAACGCGGGATGCAACCTTTTGCAGCTGAATCGGTACCCAGTTGCATGCGGTTCGTTTTCGCGCTCAGGGGCACGAGTGTCGCCGTGGCCACCAGGCAAGACGTGGGGGATGCATGAGAGTCGGCTCGATGACGGCAACGCGGATGACGGGGTTTGGGTGCCATGGGCAGGAGTGATCGAGCTACCCAGGTGATCGTGCTGACGGCAGCGGTGCTGCTTGCCGCCTTGTTCGCTCTGGGCACCGGCTTGCTGTGGTCACCCGCTGTGCAGGCGCAACAGAGCAGTGACGCGGACAGCAGTCGAACCGTCACCCACCAGCCGTCCAGCCGCCTCAGCGCAAGCGACATCGCGCGCATGCTGCCGGCCACTGACATGGGTGCCAACGCGGCCGGGCGGCAGGACGGGCGTGCGCATGCATTGGATATCGGTCCGGCCACGTCGTTCGATGCGGCCTCGATCCCGAACAATCCGCTGACACCACACGCGGACGCGATCGGCGCCAGGAGTTGCGCCGCGTGCCACGCGCTGGAAAGCGTCCAGGCTTCGCACAACCTGCACGTGGCTTCGTTCCGCGCAGGCAGCTCCAACAGCGGGCCGCAGGCATCGTGCGAGGCTTGCCATGGGCCCGGCTCAGAGCACGCGAAAAACCCCGCCGCACCCGGTCTGATCATCGCCTTCACGCACGGTTCCAGGACCCCCATCGACGTGCAGACGCGCACGTGCCTGAGCTGCCACGCCGGCGGCGCACGGCAGCACTGGATCGGCTCGGTGCACCAGGAGCGCGGGCTTTCCTGCAGCGACTGTCACAACCCCATGACCCGGCTGTCAGCCGAGGGCGCGCTGGCAAACAGTTCCATCAACCAGGTGTGTTCGACCTGCCACCAGGATATCCGCGCCCAGTTCAATCGCCGTTCGCACATGCCGTTGCCGGAAGGGCAGATGTCCTGCGTCGACTGCCACAACCCGCACGGCACCATCACCCGGCCGCTGTTGAAGACCGACACCGTCAACGAGACCTGCACCACGTGTCATGCCGAAAAGCGCGGCCCATTCCTGTTCGAGCACGCGCCCGTGCGCGAGAGCTGTCTCATCTGCCACGCCCCGCACGGATCGAACCAGGCGAACCTGCTGGCGCTACCGGCGCCGATGCTGTGCCAGCAGTGCCACGCGAACGGCGATCACGCCAACGATCTGCTGACACGACAGAACCTGCGCAGCGGACTGGTGCCGGACGAGCGGGTCATGGGGCGCAGCTGCCTGACCTGTCACAGCAATATCCACGGCTCGAACAATCCAGCCGGTGCCGAGTTCCACCAGTGAACGGCCATGGGCGAGGGCGGAGAGATGTTGAAGCACAGACCTCTGAGTGCACTACTTGCCATGACGCTGGGCGGAGCCTGGCCGCTGCTGACGCTGGCGCAAACTGATCCCAGCGCCAGCCAGCGCGTGGGCTATCTGCACTTCGGCAACAGCCTCGATCCGACCGGTTGGGGCGCGTTCGCCACGCCCGATCCTGCCGGCATGTCTTATCTGCACGCGGGCCAGTTGCGCACGCCGACCGGCGTGCTCTATCCCTGGCCCCGCCAGATTCCCGACCAGGCCAGCCTCGGCACCGGCGACTGGCGTTATTCGTGGTTGGCCGAATTCGGTTACCTCCATGTCAGCGGTGACGACAATGCCGAATTTTTCCGCCGGTATTCGGGCTGGAGGGACGGCGCTGCGCTGGGCATGCTCGCCTTCTCCGCCCAGAACCCGAAGACCGGCCGGTACGTCGATATTCGCGGCAGCCGCCTCAGTGGGCGGGATCAGTATTACCGTCTGCGCACGGGTCGCTATGGCGATTACCGCGTCGAGGCGTTCTATCGGGGCATTCCGCACATTCTGAGCACCACGGCGTATCCGTTATGGGATGGCGTGGGTTCGACCAACCTGACCCTGCCCGACGGTGTTGCCACCGGCAGCACGCCGGCACAAGTGCAGGCAGTGCAGGCGACGCGGCCCCGGCGGACGCTGTCGGTCACGCGCCTGAGCAAGGGGGTCAGCTGGGAAAGCGCACTCACACGTCACTGGATCAGCTACGCCGGTGTGACCAGGGAGAATCGCACGGGCGACCGCAACTGGGGCGGCCCCATGTACCTGAGCTATTTCTACGTGGCTCCCGGGCCCGGCGGCCAGGGAACGCCGGGCGTACCGGGCGCATTTGGTGGCCAGTACGAGACGGTGCGGCCAGTCGACTTCACCACCACCGACGTCAACTTCGGCTTGCGCAACAAGGGTGGCGCTTCGGGCTGGCTGTTCAACTTCGGCATGACCGGCTCGTTCTTCCGCAACCACAAGAGCAGCCTGGACTTTGCCGTTCCCTTCGCCGTGACACCGGGTTATACCTCGGCCGTCACCGGCGGCACCTGGTCGCTGGAGCCGAACAACAACTATTACAACGCGCGGCTGGAGGCTTCACACCCGCTGAAGCTCTGGCGCGGCAAGTTCTCCGTGTCGGCGGCTTACGGCAGCATGCGCCAGAACGACGCGCTGCGGTCGCCCCTCAGTCCGGTGTACTGCCCCAGCGGACAGAACATCGGCAGCACCGGTATCGCCTGCGCCAATTGGAACACCACGGACGCGCTGTCGCGACAGACCAGCGACGCGCGCATCGACACTGGCCTGCTCAACCTGCGCCTGGATTTTCGACCCACCACCAAGCTCAGTTGGCACGTCAATCTGCGCCAGTACAGCGAAAACAACATGACGCGCTACACCATGTACAACCCGTTGACCGGGCAGTATGGCTACGTGCCCGAGAACGGTTCGGAGCCGCTGGTCACCGGGCAGACCGCGCTGTATCCGCCGGACGGCTCCCGTCTCCAGCGCAACCTCGTGCAGATTGCCAATATCCCCTTCAGCTACAACAAGCGCGAGACGGAACTTGGCGGCAGCTACCGGCTGGGCCGGCACAACACGTTGAGCACGAGCTACCGGCTCGAACACCTGACCCCGCACCTGCGTGAACGCAGCTTTCTCAACGACCAGCGCCTCAAGCTGGGCTGGGATACCAGGCTGTTTGGCGACACCAACTTGCGTTTGAGCTACGAATACCGCAAGCGCACGGGCGGATCCTACAACCCCAATCCCTACCTTGCCGCCTATTCGTCATCCATCCCGGGCTTCGTACCCGTGGTAAACGGCTATCCCGCGTTCACCGTGGCCCAGATGGCGAAGTACGACATGAGCAACCTCCAGGCCAGCAAGCTCAAGGCAATCCTGATCAAGCCGTTGGGCAATACGGCCACCCTCACCGCCACAGTGCATGGCCACCGCAATCGCTACGCCGCAGTTATCGGGCGGCAGTCCTTCGACACCACTGGTGCCGATCTTTCCTGGGACTGGGCACCGACGGCGGCAACCTCGATGAGCGCTTATGCGGGAGTTGAATCGAGCCGGCTCAAGCAGGGCAACGTCAACGAAAACTCGGCGCTGACCTTCTCCTCGCCCGCACAGGCCGATACCGATTTCGGCGGCCCGAGGTTCCCATTTGCCAATTTCTGGACGGCGACGGACAACCAGCGAAACGTTTATGCGGGCGCGCATTTCAACCACGTCTTCTCGCCTCAGGTCCGGCTTGGCCTCGACTACGATTATGCCTATTCGCGTGGTCTCAACAGCTACGATTACGCCAGCCTGGCGGTGCTTCCCTCGGTGTACCGGTCGATTCTGACGGCAGCGGATATCGGCAACAGTTTTCCTGCCAACGTCTACCGGATGCAAACGCTCACTGCCAATCTGAATCTGGCGCTGACACGGAGGGTGGGCGTGCGACTGTATGGCAGATATGCGCTCGGCAACTATGCCGACTGGCATTACGCTGGCTTCGGCAGCCCCGCCGAGTTGATCGTCGGCAATCGCGTGTTCACCCAGTTGGGACCACAACCTCACTGGCATGCCGCGTTGGTCGGCGTCTTCATGACCGTGAAGCTCTGAGGGACGCGCCACCATGCCTGCCGTTTATCGATTTCTTCATCTGGTTGCTGCTGCGCTGCTGTCGGTGCCCACGTTCTCCGCTGCCGCGGCCGACGGCGCATCGCCCCGGCTGCAGCCGACGGCATGGGCCGATCTTCGCCGGCAGCAGCCGGTCACCGGTGATGCCCTTGCTGGTGAGGAAAAGGCGACCGTCTGCGCTGCCTGCCACGGGCCTCGCGGCATGGCCGTCACGCCTGACTTCCCGAACCTGGCCGGGCAATCGGCCACCTACCTCTATGTTCAACTGGAGCTGTTCAAGCGCGGCCTGCGCAGCGACCCCGTCATGAGCGGCCAGGCGGCGGCCTTGGGCGACGAGGATATGCGCAACCTGGCCGCCTATTACGCCGCGCTGCCAGCCAGGCCCGCCGGGTTGGCCGATGCCGACTCGCGTGGCGGGCGGCTCTTTCTGGGCGGCGATCCCGCGCGCGGAGTGCCGCCGTGCCAAGCTTGTCATGGCCCTGCCGGGGGCGGCCCCCGGACATACCGAGGCGATGCGCCACAGCCGCCCTGGTCCACCTTCCCGCGACTGCACGGCCAGTCGGCAATCTACGTCACCAAGGCACTGAACGACTTCCGCAGCGGCGCCCGCACCGGAAGCAGCAATGCGCTGATCATGCACGGCGTGGCGCAGACGCTCGACGATGCCGACATCCAGGCGCTGTCGACCTACATCGCGACGCAATGAGCCAGCCACGGTTCCGGGATGTGGCCGGAACCACCGTGCCGCAGGGACCACGGACCCGGTGCGATCACGCGCCGAAACAGTTCGCGCCGACGCCCGGCACGGCGGGGCGGGCGGGGCTCCCCCCAACGGGCATGCGGGGTGCGTGCCCGGGCGTACCCTCGCTGCCAATTCCGGCTGCGCGTACCATTCAACTGCATCGACCTGATAGGGTTCGCCTGGAGAAGCAAAGTCCCGCCGGCATGCCCCGCCACGCCGTGGCGGCTCTTGACGACATGCAATCCGGGACGCCGTCATTGTGGCGCGGGCATGCCCGCTGCCCCAATGTGACTGTCGTGGGTCATCAAGAGGCAGCTTGCATGCCACAACGTCATCCCGTTTGGTGCAGGCTCCGGTCGAGCGAATACGGCGACTGGCGCGCCCGCTTCGGCCGGGCTTGCGCGCGTGCCGGATTCGTTGTGCTGGCCCTGTGCAGTGGGCTCTCCACCGCAGCGCAGGCCCAGGCGACCAACTTCAGTGGCGCCGTCGCGCTCACCTCGGAACTGGTTGACCGAGGTCAGGCCATTACCCGCGAAACGCCGATACTGCAGGGCGCTGCATCGTGGACTTCTGCCACGGGCTGGTCACTGGGATTATCCGGCGGTGCCGAGTTGCATTCACCGGGCCATGTGGTGGAGACACTCGCTCAGATATCCCGCCACTGGTCGATATCCGGCGACTGGCAAATGCAGGCGGAACTGCTGTACTACCGCTATTCCGGCAGCCCGCGTGCGCGAGCCTATGATCGTACCGAGACGGGCCTCCATTGGAGTTATCGTGACGTGTTGACGCTCGGCGTATCGGCCATTTATGTCAACGGCGCGCGAAATCCCGGGCCAAGAGGCGCCGCCGATCTGACCTTTCACTGGCCATTGCGGCAGCACTTCAGCGTTTCAGCCGGGGCGGGTATGGCCCAGTCCCAGAGTGGGCCATACAGGCGCAATCACTATGCTCACACCTACTACCGTCAGCGCAGTCAAATTCGTCTCCATGGCTATGGACACCTTGGATTGTCCTGGAGTGACGGCCCCTGGCGGGTCGACGTGGTGCGCCTGTTTGCCGACTCCGCAGCACGGCGGCAATGGGACGCCGTCGGGGCCTCGCCCTGGATCGGGACGGTGTCGCGATCATTTTGACGCGGCGGCAACCTTTTCCGGCCAGTGCGGAACCTACGCATGCGAAGTGACCAAATTTCGACCACTCTCTTGTGAGCCCATGAACGACGCTGGTATCGAAGCTGACGTCAACGACCGCATGTTGCTGCAACGCATGTCGGAGGGTGATCGTGCGGCACTGGGAGTGCTTTATCGGAGCTATCACGGCAGGCTGTGCCGCTTTTTGTCCCGTTTGACACGGCGCCCCGAGGTCATTGAGGAGGTCATCAACGACTGCTTCTGGATCGCATGGCAGAAAGCCGGCAGTTTTCATGGGGACTCGCTTGTTTCGACCTGGCTCATGGGCATTGCCTATCGATGCGGGCTGAAGGCCTTGCGCCAGCACGGTGATGAACCGGTCAAGGACGACCTGCTTCGCGATCAGCAGAGTCGTGCCGATGATCAAGATGAGGATCGAGAGTTGCGTGACTGGTTGAGCAAAGGGCTCGATCACCTGTCGGTGGATCACCGGGTTGTGATCGAGCTGGTTTACGGGGTGGGGCACAGCCTTGATGAGGTTGCCGTCATCCTGCAGTGTCCGCTGGGTACGGTGAAAGCGCGGCTGTTCCACGCGCGGGTCAAACTGCGCAATGTGCTTCCGGCACTGGCCGGCGATTCGCCCAAACACACAGGGAATGCGCCATGACGTTCCCGGGGAATTTCAGCAGGGACTGCATCCGGGCGTGGGAGGCCATGCCTTGGTCACAGCAAGGCAGCATCACGCAGGCGGACAGCGAATGGCTGCAGAATCACCTGGCGTGCTGCGCGGCGTGCCGCGCGGAGTTTGAGCAACAGCGCCGTTTGCGAGTGGCCATGTCGCTGCCCTGTGATATTCCGGTGGACGCGAATGTCGGCTTGAAGCGTCTGCTGGATCGTCTGGATGAGCCTGATCCACAACGGGCGCCGCTGCGTGCGCAATCGGGCAACTGGTTGTTTCGGACGCTGGTCGCCGCCGTCCTCATCCAGACTGTGGGTGTCGGCATATTGGGCGTGAAACTGTGGTCCGCAAGCGAGGGTCCGGCGTACCGGACCCTCAGTGAAGAGTCGTTGTCGGCTGCCCCGGGAGCGATCCGTGTGGTGCCCGATGCATCCATGACACTGGCTGACTGGAACGCATTGCTTCATGCGCTTCGGTTGCAAGTGGTGGGCGGGCCCAACGACGTGGGTGCCTACACGGTCGCGCCGGCGAGCTCTGCTTCGACCTCGCAGCATGCGTTGCAGCAGCTGCGCGCTACCCGCGGAATTCGCTTGGCGGAGCCTGTCACGGCGATACCATGAAACACTGTGCCTTCATGCTGGTGGCGGGCGCAGCGGTGCTGAGCGCATGCGCAACCTCGCGGCCGATGATGTCGCCGGGCAACGATGCCCGGTCCGTGCGCGCGCCGGCCACCAGCGTGTCCTCAATGGACAGTCGGCGCGATATCGTGCTGGCCGTCGCCAACCCGGTTGAGCCGGCCGCCACCCACGCGGGATCCAATTTGCTGGGCTACACCCCATCAAGGTATTACGGTGCCGGCCAGCGCGCCGTTGCCACCCTCACTGCGCTGAAGAAGCATTACGGACTGCGTGAAATCACCGGTTGGCCCATCAAGGCGCTTGACGTCTACTGTGTCGTGTTGGAGCCGCCCCCCGGGATGAGCCGGGACGTCATGCTCAAGGCGCTCGCCAGCGATGCGCGGGTGCAGTTTGCGCAGCCGCTGCACCATTATTCCGTTTACGCGGACGACTACGGCAAGGCGCACGCGTACAACGATCCCTACGCAGATCTGCAACGCGGTTTTGTGGAAACGTCTGCCGCGCTGGCGCATAACTTCAGTCAAGGTAGCGGCGTGCATATCGCCATCGTCGACACTGGCGTGGACAGGAAACACCCCGATCTGCGGGGGCGTATTGAGGGCGCGCACGACCTTGTTGGTGACGATGCGATGGCGTTCAATCGCGACCGCCACGGCACCGAAGTCGCCGGCGTCATCGCCGCCGATGGCAACAATCGCCTGGGCATTGTGGGGATGGCGCCCGAGGCCATGCTCAGCATCTACAAGGCGTGTTGGTACTCGCCAGCGCCAGACATGCACGCACAGTGCAACACCTTCACACTCGCCAAGGCGCTGGCGGCGATCCTCGATACCGATGCCCGCATAGTCAACTTGAGCCTCGGCGGACCGGCCGACCCGTTGCTCACCAAGCTGCTGGTAAAGATCATTGCACAGGGCCGCATCGTGGTCGCGGCCCTGCCGCCGGACGGAGCCCTCGACGGGTTCCCGGACAGCGCGCCCGGAATCATCGTGGTCCGTACAAGCGCAGCGTCGGTTGCATCGCCAAGCATTTTGAGTGCTCCGGGAGAAGACATCCTGACCACACAGCCCAATGATGGTTATGACTTCACGTCCGGGTCATCAATGGCTGCCGCGCATGTCAGCGGCATCGCCGCACTATTGCTTGCGCTGTCACCACGACTGGACGCGCTCACCGTGCAGACGCTCTTGCTGCAAAGCAGTACGGTTTCCGATGGAGTCACTCAGGTGAACGCCGCGGCGGCGGTGAAGGCGTTGCGCCGCACACGGGAAAACACCCCCTGAACGGGACGCATCGTTCGGCGCCCATGCGTCGGGGCCCACTGTATCGGCTCGCGTGGACTTACGGCACATTTCACTCTGTCACGTTGCTGCCGGGCCCGGGCCCGAAGCGGTCGCGTGACGCCTGAAGTCGCCGTCCAAATGGAATCGCACCCGGATCGGGTCGGTTGCGCACGACCAGGCAGTTGCTTCGATCGCCCGGCGCGGCCATCGAATAGCGGAAGCGGCGGCTGGCGTGCAATCCGGTCGACGAAGCCACCCGCGTGCGAAATGCGTCAGGCCAGCTTGTGCTGATCCGTCAGACAGCGTAGCCGTACTCGCGCAAGGGCAATGCATATTGCTCCACCAGCTTCTGGTTGCCCGGCCGGTACAGGACCTGAAGCTTTTCCGACCAGCCGGGGGGAAATTCGACCCGGCGCGGACCGCCTTGTTGCAGAAACCCGCCACCGAAGGCACGGATGCTGGCGGGCATGCGCGTCACCATGCGGCCAACAGCGGGGAAGCGCTTGCGCAGACGGTCATAATGCGCGGAACGCAGCGTCTCCTGTCCGTGGGTCCGTTGATCGCCCAGCAACTGCCGCGTACTCGCGGCGTCGATTCCCAGGGTCACCGACAGGCGGTTGGCGAAAGCCCCCGCGTCGGCCATCCACTCCTCCAGTAACAGGATCGTGATGCGCTCCGCGCCGAACAGCGCGCGGTAAATCTCGATGGTGCGTTGGTAGTCGGCAACGCCAAGAACGCCCCCGGGATAGTTGCGATAGGCGTGTTCCAACCAGGCGCCTGCACGCACGTGCCTGTCGGCGTAGGGGGCGGGGGCATTGACCAGAACCCTGCCGTGCCGGCCATAAAACGATCGAAGCATGTCCTCCTGCCGCCTGATCGTGAATAGGATCCGGGCGCGGGGAAAATGGTCGTGCAGTCGGTGGGCGGTCGTGGCGGTCTGGCGCGGGTCGGCCGTAAGCGTCTCGTCGGAGAGGACCGGTACCCGGTCGACAGAGCAGGCGTCCATGGCCAGGGCCAGCGCGTTGCGCAGTTCCTCCGGGTCGTGATCGAAGCCCTCGATTTGGCGCAGAGCGCGCGATATGCGGGCATCCACAGCCGATCCGTGAGGATGGCCCAGCGCATGAAGTTGCGGGTGCGGAATGAACAGAAAGTCCTGCAGCGACGTCGTACCCGTTTTTATGAAACCTGGATGGATGATCATGATTTCAAGGGTCGGTGAGGCCTGTGCTCACTAGGTCATGTGAACGGCGACGAAGCGCAGCCATTTAAGCATCCCGTCCACAAGCGGTCGACCTCCTGTCGTCGCGGCTTGTGGTGCCGTGGCAGCCGCATCGGAGACGACGGCCCAAGTCTGCCGAACGGTGGACGCCCTTCCAGCAGCAGACTGGACCTTCAGGATTCGCCAGGCAGCTTAACGATGACCCGGTGCCGAACTCTTAAGAAACGCGTCGCACTGACCGTGGCGCTGGCCGGTGATCAACGCGAGGGTTCTGGAGCCGGATCGCCGAACGACCGAGCTCGGTGAGCTTCGGTGCACGCTGGAGCAGGTCGAGCCACAGTCAGCGTTGGGTGCCGTGATCGGCCGACACTATCCGAAGGCAGGTAGCAATCGTCTGCCGGGGCAATGGGACGGATGCCGCGCAGGTACTCTGTGCAGCAGAACTTCAACTTGGTCGACGAAGCGCGCGGGGAACCCCGCGGGACAGCGCGGGCCCAGACCGGTTGGCGGGTATCGATTTGTCAACATCCCGCCCGCGAAAGACTCTGCAAATCAACGCATGCATCATGCAGCGACGGTGACGAGGTCGAGCATCGCAGTCGCCAAGCGCCGGATTGAGAGCGGGCGCTCCGCGGGATTGAGCTTGCCGGAACAGGTGTTGGCCTACTTGATTTCCGGGGCGCCGGGGAATTTCAGGCTCAGGCCTTCGCCCTGCACGGTGGAGACCCAATCGATCACGATGCCCTTGGCGCGCTGCGCGCTGGCTGGATCGAAGTGGACTTCCAGGCCGTTGGCGTGGGCCACGATGTCGTGTTCGCCGGCGGGGGCCAGCTGGAATCCGGCGCTGTGGTCGGGCCCGATTTCGAGGTGCAGGGCCACTCCCTGGGCGTTCGACGTGCCCTGACGGATGGCCTCGGCAGCCGCGTCGGTGATGGTGATTTCCGGCGGCGTGCGATCGGGTGCGGCGACGCCGAACAACTGGTGCAGTTCACCGCTGCCGTACATCTGGCGGATGATGTCGGCGCCGCCGACCAGTTCGCCATCCACGTACAGCTGGGGAATGGTCGGCCAATCGCCGAAAGCCTTGATCCCCTCGCGGATCTCCGGGTCTTCCAGCACGTTGACCGTGTGGTATTCCGGCAGCAGTTCGTTGAGCGTATTGGTCGCCGCAGCGGAAAAGCCGCACATCGGCTGCTGGCGGTCGCCCTTCATGAACAGCACCACGCGGTGGTCCTTGAGCAGGGATTCAATGCGTTCGCGGGTACCGGGTTCGAGCGACATGGCGTGGTTCCTGAAGTTCGGTGGGTGACCGCATATGATACCGCGCCTGCCCTGCGCAGCGGCTGGCGTCGGGCCGGTCTTGCGAAATGACCGTTGGTCAGTTATAAATGACCGATGGTCACTAAAGCCCGATCCTCACTCGGCCCGAGTCGGCGCGCGGTCAGCGCCGAGCTGAAGCACCGCCGTCGCGGTGACATCCTGGCGGCCGCGCTGCGCCTGCTGGCGGCACAGCCCTACGAATCGATCAGCATGAGCAGCGTGGCCACGGCGGCCGGGGTCGCCAAGGGCACCAGCTATCTGTACTTCCCGACCCGGGAAGCGTTGTTCCTGCAGTTGCTGACCGAGCACTATCTGGACTGGTTCGATGCGCTCGATGCGCGCTTGCAGCAACCGGTGGCAGACGCCAAAGACTGGGTGGAATGGCTGGCGCAGGACCTCGCGGGGCGCCCCATGTTCCTGCGCCTGATGGCACTGCTGCACGCGGTACTGGAACGCAACGTGCCGGTGATCGAGGTGATTGCGTTCAAGCGGCGGCTGGCGCTGCGCGTGGCCGGCAGTGGCGCCGCGTTGGAGCGGGCATTGCAGTTGCCGCCAACCGCGGGTGTCCGCCTGCTGCTGTGGTTGCAGGCAATCGTGCCTGGCCTGGCGCAAATGGCGGCGCCGCCGGCACCGCTGCAGGCAGCGCTGCACGCTGCGCCGGATCTGTCCGGCTTCCTGATCGATTTCTCCACCGAACTGCGCAGCCTGGTGCTGGCCGTGGTTGCCGGTTTGCACGTCCACTCGGAGGCATGCCCATGAAAACTTCAGCAACCGGCCGCACGGCCCTGGTAACCGGCGCATCAAGTGGTCTGGGTGTCGCTTTCGCCCGCGAATTGGCCAGGCGCGGTTGGTCACTCATCCTGGTCGCGCGCAGCGAAGCGCCGATGCAGCAGCTGGCGCGGGAGTTGCGTGCCACCGGTGTGGACGTGCATGTGCGCACGGCCGATCTGGCCGTTGCCGCAGCCCGCGAGCAGTTGATCGGCGGGCTCGCGGCCGACGGCATCGTGGTCGATGCACTGGTCAACAACGCCGGCTTCGGCCTGTTCGGCCATTTTTCCGAAACCGACTGGGCGCGGCTGGACAATATGCTGGCAGTCGACGTCGTGGCACTGACCCACCTGACCCACCTGGTGCTGCCCGGCATGCGCGAACGCGGCTTCGGGCGCGTGTTGCAGGTGGCTTCCACTGGCGCCTTCCAGCCGACGCCGACGTATGCGGCGTACTCCGCGGCCAAGAGCTACGTGCTGGAATTTTCCTACGCGATCGACCGCGAATTGCGCAGTAGCGGCGTGCGCTGCACGGTGGTCTCGCCGGGTGTCACCGCCACCCGCTTTCTGGAAGTGTCCGGGCAACGCGCCACCTGGTATCAGCGATTGACCCGGATGGAAGCCCCCGCGGTGGCCACGCGTGGCATCGACGCCATGCTGGCCGGGCGTGGCGGCGTGGTCGTCGGCTGGGTCAACGCGGTGATGGCGCATTCCACCCGACTGATGCCACGCGCCGTTTCGGCCCGCGTGGCCGGCTGGCTGATGCGCAACTGAGCCGGTTCGTTTGGTTCAGCGTGGCGTGTCGAGGGCGCGCCGCGCCACGGGCTCGATCGCATCCGCCCACATGGCGTACTGGGTCGCCGATGGATGCAGGCCGTCGGGCGCGGTCAGCTCGGGGTGTTGCCGCGAAATCTCGGTGATGTCGACGAAGGCCACGCCGCGGCCCGTGCACGCGTCGCGGGCGATGGCGTTGTAGCGGTCCAGTTCGCTGGCAATGGATGCGCCATCGCGGCCCTGTTCGTGGGCGAAGCGGGTGACGCCCCAGTCGGGGATCGACACCACCACGACGTGCGCCGGGTGGTCACCTGCCAGCGCGATGGCGCGCTCCAGCAGGCTGGCGAACGACTCGCGGTACTCGTCGGCCGCACGCCCCCGATACTGATTGTTCACGCCGATCTGCAGGCTCACCAGGTCATACGGCGGACTGAACGTGGCCGCGTCCATGCCCTGCGCCAGTTCGTCGGTGGTCCACCCCGTGACGGCGACCAGCTGCGGCTCGTCGAGCGCCATGCCTTGCTGGCGCAGGCGCTGAGCCAACAGGGCAGGCCAGCGATCCGCCGCAGCCACGGCTTCACCAATCGTGTAGGAGTCACCGAGTGCGAGAAAGCGGGCCATCGAAACGCTCAGGCCACGGCCATGCTGGCGGATCCCGCTTGTTCGCGTGCCATGCGCCCCAGCACGCGTTCCGTCCGCACGAAGACTTCCTGCAACTGTGTGGGCGGCGGCAGCAGGGTGAGTCGGAAGTGGCGGCTGCGCGGCACGTTGAAGCTGCTGCCGGGAACCACCAGCACCGATTCCTCCTCCAGCAGGCGCAAGGCAAACGACTCGTCGTCAAAGTCCGGTACGCGGGCGGCGCACACCTGCGGGAACGCATACAGGGCACCGGCGGGAGTAACCAACTCCAGGTGGTCGCTCGCCGCGACGGCGTCCAACACGACTTTGCGTGCCGCGTGCAGGCGCCCGCCGGCAGCGGTCAAGGCGCCGATCGTGGGCGCGTCGTGCAATGCCGGCAGCACGGCCCACTGTGCCGTCACGTTGGCGCACAAGCGCAGCGCAGCAAGCAGTTGCAGCGCATCACGGTACGCGGCCGTGCGCGCATGGTCGCCAGACAGCGTCATCCAGCCGACCCGGTAACCGCAGGCCCGATGCACCTTGGACAGCCCGCCGAAGCTCAGGCACGGTACGTCGCCCGCGACCCCGGCCAGCGGCTGGAAGGTGGCGCCGTCGTAGAGGATCTCGTCGTAGATCTCGTCGCAGAGCAGCAGCAACCGGTGCCGCGCCGCGATCGCCACCAACTTTTCCAGCAACGCACGCGGATACACGGCGCCGGTCGGGTTGTTGGGATTGATCAGTACCAAGGCCCGCGTGCGTGGCGTGATCAGGGCCTCGATCTCGTCTGGATCCGGCTGGTGGCCATCGCGGGCCAGGCAGCGGTAATAGCGGGGCTGGCCGCCGTTGAGGATGGTGGCCGCGCTCCACAGCGGGTAATCCGGGCTCGGCAGCAGCACCTCGTCGCCGCGCTGCAGCAGTGCGCGCAGCGACAGGTCGATCAACTCGCTGACCCCGTTGCCAATGAAGATCCGCTCGGGGTCGACGCCATGGGCGCCACGGGCCCGTTGCTGCGCCGTGATCGCCTCGCGGGCGATCTCCAGACCCTGTTCGTGGCCGTAGGCTTCACTGTCGCGCAGATGGCCGGCAATGGCCTCGCGCAGGTGCGCGGGCGCTTCAAAACCGTAACGTCCGGGGTTGCCGATGTTGAGTTTGATGATCTCCAGGCCGGCGGCCTCGAGCTCTCGCGCACGACGGGTCAAGGCGCCGCGGATTTCGTAGCGCACCTCGGCAAGCTGCGAACTGGGAGTGATCGGAACCAACGCGGAATTCCTCATCTGGTGGGGTGACTGCCGCGTTGTCGCCGGCAGCCCGATGCTAGCAGCATGCTGCGCTGCAGCGCGAGCCGGTCGCCGGGCAAATCGCGGCGCATCGTCGGGCAATCCCCGGGCAAGGCATAATCCATCTACCCACTCGACCAGCCACCCTCATGAGCGATGCCGAAACGATCGAACGTCTGCGCCGGATTGGCTGGCGCGGCGGTGACTTGCCAGCAGCCGGATTGCGACTGGCCAGGGTCGTGGCGCAGCACCGCGCCGGCTACGAATTGCACGATGGGGAGATGCTGTTCGGTGCGCAGCCGGACGGGCGCTTTCTGAAGCGCGGCATCGATCCGGCCGAGCGCCCGGTGGTCGGTGACTTCGTCGACGTGGAGCCCGGCCAACCGCCACACATCATCCGGGTGCGGGAACGCCGCACGGCGTTGTCGCGCGCGGCCGCGGGCGAGCGCTACGAGCGCCAGCTGATCGCCACCAATATCGATTACGTGCTGGTGCTGACCGGGCTCGACGGCGATTTCAATCCTGCCCGCATCGAACGCTACCTGTCGTTGACCGAGGATTCGGGTGCGCAGCCGGTGGTCTTGCTCAGCAAGCTCGACACCCGCGACGATGCCGAAGAGCAAGTCGCCGCGCTGCGCGAACGCTTGCCCGACGAAATTCCCATGCACGCCATCAATGGCAAAGACCCGGACAGCGTGGCTCAATTGGCCGTCTATCTGAAACCGGGAGACAGTGCCGTGCTGGTCGGGTCCTCGGGCGCCGGCAAATCCACTTTGACCAACACCTTGCTCGGCACCGCCCGCATGGCCACCGCCGAAGTGCGCAGCCACGACAGCCGCGGTCGCCACACGACCACCCATCGCGCGCTGCTGCAGTTGCCCAGCGGTGGCTGTCTGATCGACACGCCCGGCATGCGCGAGCTCAAGCTCACCGGCGAGGAGAATCTCGACCTGTTTGCCGACATCGAGACCTTGGCCGAGCATTGCCGCTTTGCCGATTGCGGCCACGGCAGCGAGCCGGGTTGCGCGATCCAGGTGGCCTTGGACAATGGCGAACTGACACCCGAGCGCTGGCGCAATTACCTCAAATTGCACGACGAGCGCGAGGAGCAGGCCGCGACCCTGGAGGCGCGCCTGCGTCGGCAGCGCGGCGGACGGCCGATTGAGCAACCGCACAGTCGGCGTAATCAACGCGAACGGGATTGACCGGGAACATGTCAGGCATTCATGAGCAGCATGCCAAGGCCAGCCCACGCAGGGGATCTCACGACCGAGGCGGCCCTGCTGGGGTGCTGATGCCGATCCGCCGCGCACGGCGAGCGCCCACCGGGGCGTGGGAGTGACGGCGTCGACCGATCCTGAGTTGCAGCGCTACGCGGCGCTCGATCAACGTCTGCTTGCCGCGGTGCGCGGCATTCACATCCTGCCCACCGTAGCGTGGCCTGCCTCGCTCGAAAACCGCATGATCGAAGCGTACGGCCGGGGCCGGTTCAGCCTGCCCGAAGTGAGCTACCTACGGCCGGACCACAGCGCAGCGCGGGCCGAGTTGGCGGCGATCGAGACGGCGGCCGGCGATGCGCCGGACGCTGATCCGCTGGGCGACTATCTGCGTCGTACGGCCGCGTCGTGGCGTATTGCGGCGGAAATGTTGGAAGCCGTGGGCAGCGCCGGCGTCACGGCACCCTCGATCGCGTTGTACGGGCGACCCGACGACCTGATTCCCGGCAGCCAGCGCACAAACCTGGATGCGGCGCGCTACTTCGTCGAACTGTCCGATGAGTTGGGCGCGGATTTGTTGGCTGACGACAGCCGGGTGAGCATCCCGGCCGAAACCTTGCGTACCGAGCTGGCTGCCACGCTGGATGAATTTTTCGGCCCCGGCACGATCAGCGTCGAGGTCGATCACGAGCTGACTGCGAAGGCCGCCGCCGGCGCTACCCGCATCCGCCTGCGCGGCGGTGCCGACTTCAATCAGTACGATCACCACCAGTTGCTGGCGCACGAGGCCTTTGTCCATTCCCTGACGGCGCTGAACGGTCGTCGGCAGCCGCTGCTGGCATCGCTGGGACGCACCTCGCCGCGGGTTACCGCGACCCAGGAGGGGCTGGCCGTATTCGCCGAACTGATGTCCGGTGCCATCGACATCGCCCGGCTCAAGCGCATCAGCTTGCGCATCATGGCGATCGACATGGCGCTGGGCGGGGCGGACTTTGTCGAGGTGTACCGGTTTTTCAGCGCCTGCGGGCAGAGCACGGCGGACAGCTTCCACTCGGCCCAGCGCGTGTTCCGGGGTGTTCCGGTGGACGGCGGGGCGGCGTTTGCCAAGGACAATGTCTATCTGTCGGGCCTGCTCACCGTGCACACGTTTTTCCGGTTGGCCTTGAAGCAGCGGCGGATGGATCTGTTGCGCCACCTGTTCGCCGGCAAGCTGACTTTGCAGGACGTGGTGGCGTTGCAACCGCACTTCGAGTCCGGCGTGATCCTGCCGCCGCGCTGGCTGCCGCCGTGGATGCAGCATGTGCACGGATTGGCGGGCAAGCTGGCCTTCTCGGTTTTCGTCAATGGCATCCAGCTCAGCCGGGTGCAGGGCGACGAATTGCTGGTCGGCGCCCAGGCCTGAGTGCGGGCCGGTTGGCACCCGCTCGGTGCTAACATCACGGTGAGTCAAGCGCGCTGGCGGTTGACGATTCCCTCACCAAAAAAAGCACTCCATGAGCCTCCCCGAAGAACTTCGCCTCGCCGCGCTCGAATACCATCGCCTGCCGCGCCCGGGCAAGATCAAGGTAACCCCGACCACGGCCCTGCTGACCCAGCGCGATTTGTCGCTGGCGTACTCGCCTGGCGTGGCCGCGGCCTGCGACGCCATCGTCGAGGACCCGACGACGGCCGCCGAGTACACCGCACGCTCCAACCTCGTCGCGGTCATCAGCAACGGCACGGCGGTGCTGGGCCTTGGCAACATCGGGCCGCTGGCGGCCAAGCCGGTGATGGAAGGCAAGGGGATTCTGTTCCAGAAGTTTGCCGGCATCGATGTGTTCGATATCGAAGTCGACGAGAACGACCCGGACAAGCTGGTGGAAATCATCGCCAGCCTGGAGCCGACCTTCGGCGGCATCAACCTGGAGGACATCAAGGCGCCGGAATGCTTCATCGTCGAGCGCAAGCTGCGCGAGCGGATGAAGATCCCGGTGTTCCACGACGACCAGCACGGCACCGCGATCATTGTCGGCGCGGCGGTGCTCAATGCGCTGGAGGTGGTCGGCAAGAAGTTCGAGGAGGTCAAGGTCGCCACCACCGGCGCCGGTGCGGCGGGCATCGCCTGTCTCGACATGCTGGTGGCGCTGGGCGTGAAGCCCGAGAACATCCTGGCGTTTGACCGCGAAGGCGTGATCCACACCGGACGTGCCAACCTCGATCCGGACAAGGCGCGCTACGCACGCGATACGCCCAAGCGCAGCCTGGCCGAGATCGTGGCAGGCGCGGACGTATTCCTGGGCCTGTCGGCTGGCGGCATCCTCAAGCCGGAAATGGTCGCCTCCATGGCGGACAAGCCGGTGATCCTGGCGCTGGCCAACCCGAACCCGGAGATCACCCCGGAAGAAGCCAAGGCGGCGCGTCCGGACTGCATCATCGCCACCGGCCGCTCGGACTACCCGAACCAGGTCAACAACGCGCTGTGTTTCCCCTACATTTTCCGCGGTGCGCTGGATGTGGGTGCCACCGTCATCAACGAGGCGATGAAGACCGCCTGCGTGCGGGCCATCGCCGCGCTGGCACGCCGGGAAGCCAGCGACCTGGGCAGCGCCTACGGCGATGAGATACCCAGTTTCGGTCCGAACTACCTGATCCCGCGCCCGTTTGATCGGCGCCTGCTGGTGATGCTGGCACCGGCGGTGGCGCAGGCGGCGATGGATTCCGGCGTAGCCACCCGGCCGCTCGCCGACATGGGTGCGTACAAGGAGAAGCTCGGCCAGTTCATTTACCGCACCGGTTTGCTGATGAAACCCGTGTACGAGCGCGCCCGCGCCGACTGCAAGCGGGTTGCCTACGCCGAGGGCGAGGAGGAGATCGTCTTGCGCGCCGTGCAGACGGTGATCGACGAAGGCATTGCGCGGCCGATCCTGATCGGCCGTCCGGACGTGATCCAGGCGCGTATCGAGCGACTCGGCCTGCGCATGCGCAGCGGCGTCGATTTCGAGTTGACGAATATCCACGACGATCCGCGCTTCAACGATTACTGGCAGCAATACCACGCGATGACCGAACGGCGTGGGGTGAGTCCGGCCGCGGCGAAGAACCTGCTGCGCTCGCGGCCCACCCTGATTGCCGCGCTGATGGTCGAGCGCGGCGAGGCCGATGCGCTCATCTGCGGCATCGTCGGGCGCTACCACAAGAAACTCGGCTACCTGCGCAGTGTGTTCGGGCTGGACCCCGGCGTGTCGTGCACCTCGGCCATGAGCGGCGTGATCAATGACAAGGGCGCCTGGTTCTTCCTGGACACCCACGTCCAGGTCGACCCCACCGCCGAGCAGATCGCCGAGGCCACCATGCAGGCCAGCTTCCGGCTCAAGAGTTTCGGCATCGAGCCCAAGGTGGCCTTGCTGTCGCACTCCAACTACGGCAGCCACGACAACCCCAGTGCCGCGAAGATGCGCAAGGCCTGGCAGATCCTGAAGGCGCGCGCGCCCCGGCTGGAAATGGACGGCGAAATGCAGGCCGATACCGCGTGGGACGAAGTACTGCGTCAACGCATGTTCCCGCATACCACGTTGAGCGGGCGGGCCAATCTGTTCGTGATGCCCAACATGGATGCGGCCAATATCGCCTACAACATCGTGCGGGTGATGACCGACGGCGTGGCGATCGGCCCGATCCTGATGGGCGTGGACAAGTCTGCGCACATCCTGACCCCGGCTTCGAGCGTGCGTCGCATTGTGAACATGACGGCGGTGGCCGCCGTCGACGCGCAGATCCGTGCGGCACAGAGTGAGCGGCGCGGCTGAGTCACGCCCGACGGCCATGCGCAAGCGCATGGCCGTCCAATTGGCGGGCACCCGGCGGCACCGCTAAACTAGAACGTTGCAATGCGGCGCTGCCGACGGCGCCCATTCCTTTCAGGCACGCACCCGTGCCGCGGAGAAATTCATGGACCAGCTTGACGACATCCTCTACCAGGACCCGGATCCCACCGAAACCCGAGAGTGGATCGATTCGCTGGATGCGGTGATCCGTCATGACGGCACCGAGCGCGCGCATTTCCTGCTGGAGCGGATGGTCGACACCACGCGTCGTTCGGGCGGCTACCTGCCGTTCAATCCGACCACCGAGTACGTCAACACGATCCCGGCCAGCCAGGAAGCGAAAAGTCCCGGCGACGCCGCGATGGAGTGGCGCATCCGTTCGCTGATCCGCTGGAACGCGATGGCCATGGTGGTGCGCGCCAACCGCAAGCCGGGCGAACTGGGCGGGCACATTGCGAGCTTTGCCTCCAGCGCCACCCTGTATGACGTCGGCTTCAACCATTTCTGGCGGGCGCCCAGCGCCGACCACCCCGGCGACCTGATCCTGCATCAGGGGCATTCCAGCCCGGGCATCTACGCCCGCTCGTTCCTCGAAGGTCGGCTGGCCGAAGACCAGCTCGACCTGTTCCGCATGGAAGTGGTCGGTCACGGTCGCGCGTTGTCGTCGTATCCGCACCCCTGGCTGATGCCGGACTACTGGCAGGTGCCGACGGTGTCGATGGGCCTTGGCCCGATCCAGGCGATTTATCAGGCGCAGTTCTTCAAGTACCTGGAGAACCGTGGGCTGGTGCCCAAGAGCGACCGCAAGGTCTGGTGCTTCATGGGTGACGGCGAGATCGACGAGCCCGAGTCGCTCGGCGCGATCTCGCTGGCGGGCCGCGAAGGCCTGGACAACCTGATCTTCGTGATCAACTGCAACCTGCAGCGGCTGGATGGACCGGTGCGCGGCAACGGCAAGGTCATCCAGGAACTGGAGGGCGTGTTCCGTGGCGGCGGCTGGAATGCGATCAAGCTGGTCTGGGGCAGCTACTGGGATCCGCTGCTGGCCCGCGACCACGACGGCGTGCTGCGCAAGCTGATGATGGAGACGGTCGACGGCGAGTACCAGGCGTGCAAGGCCTTCGGCGGCGCGTACACCCGCGAGCATTTCTTCGGCAAGTATCCGCAGACGCGCGAGATGGTGTCCAACCTCAGTGACGATGATGTCTGGCGCTTGAACCGTGGCGGACATGACCCGCACAAGGTCTATGCGGCCTATCACGCGGCGGTCAACACCAAGGGCATGCCCACCGTGATCCTGGCCAAGACGGTCAAGGGCTACGGCATGGGGCTGGGTTCGGGCGAGTCGCAGAATCCCACCCATCAGCAGAAGAAGCTGAATGATGATTCGGTGCGGGTGTTCCGCGACCGCTTCAATATTCCCGTGCCGGACGACAAGCTTCACGAGGTGCCGTATTACAACCCCGGCAAGGACTCCCCCGAAGTCCAGTACATGCTGGCGCGGCGCGAAGCGCTGGGCGGCTCGTTGCCACGCCGCCGGCGCAAGGCCGAGGCCAAACTCAAGGCACCCGAGCTGGCGGCCTTCGAGCAGATCACCAAGGGCACCGGCGAGCGCGAGATTTCCACCACGATGGCGTTGGTGCGCGGCATCAATCTGTTGCTGCGCGACAAGCAGCTGAGCGAACGCGTGGTGCCGATCGTGGCCGACGAGGCGCGCACCTTCGGCATGGAAGGCATGTTCCGCCAGATCGGCATCTACGCGCCGTTCGGCCAGAAGTACACGCCGCAGGATTCCGACCAGCTGCTGTACTACCGCGAAGACCAGAAGGGCCAGGTGCTGCAGCAGGGCATCAGCGAGGCCGGCGGCATGGCGTCGTGGATGGCGGCGGCGACCAGCTACTCGGTCAGCAACCAGGCCATGCTGCCGTTCTTCATCTACTACTCGATGTTCGGGTTTCAGCGCATTGGGGACCTGTGCTGGGCCGCTGGCGACATGCGCGCACGCGGTTTCCTGGTCGGCGGCACCTCGGGCCGCACCACGCTGAACGGTGAAGGCCTGCAGCACGAGGACGGTCATTCGCACCTGTTGGCCGGCGCGATCCCGAACGTGAAGTCGTACGACCCGACCTACTCCTACGAGGTGGCGGTGATCCTGCAGGACGGCGTGCGCCGGATGATGCAGGAGCAGGAGGACGTGTATTACTACGTCACCGTGATGAACGAGAACTACACGCACCCGGATATGCCCCGTGGTTGCGAGGAAGGCATCATCAAGGGCATGTACCTGCTGCGCGATTCAGGCGTCGGGGTCCGCGACTCAGGCAAGAACAAGGGCAAGGGCAAGGCGACCGTACCTTGCGTGCAGTTGCTGGGTTCGGGCGCGATCCTGCGTGAGGTCATCGCGGCGGCGGAGTTGCTGGACAAGGATTTCGGCGTGAAGGCCGATATCTGGTCTTGCCCAGGCTTCGTCGAGCTGCGCCGGGACGGCTTTGATGCCGAACGCTGGAACCGCCTGCATCCGGAGTCCAAGCCGCGCGTGCCCTATGTCACCGGTTTGCTCGAGGGCCGTTCCGGCCCGGCCGTTGCCGCTACCGACTACGTGCGCGAGTACCCGGATCAGATCCGCGCCTTCATGCCCGATGGCATGCATTACACCGTGCTGGGCACCGATGGCTTCGGCCGTTCGGACACGCGTGAACACTTGCGCGGGTTCTTCGAAGTGGACCGGTACTGGATTGCCCACGCGGCGCTGGCTGCACTGGCGAAGGAAGGCAAGATGAATCCGAAGGACGTCAGCCGGGCCATCAAGGAATACAAGCTCGACCAGGACAAGCCCAACCCGCTCACGGTCTGAAGCATCGGGCCATCGATATGAAAAACCCGCCGGTCGGCGGGTTTTTCATGGCGTTCGCCGCGGTTGGCGACCCACGTCAATCCTCGGTGTCGCTGCGGAAGGCGCGGCGCAGCAGCAGGAATGCACCAATGGTGCCGGCGACGATGGCGACTGTGGCGGCCGGGTGGCGGTTCACTTGCCGGCGCAGCCGCCGATACTGGTAGTTCGCCTCATCGGAAAGATCCTCGGCTGCGTGCGACAGCCGCTGGCCGTAGGGTTTGGCACCACCAAGGCGCTCGCGAATGCGTCGACGCCCACGTTCGAGCATGTCCCGCGCACCGCTCCGTGCGCCATTGGCGTACTTGGCCGCACTGGCGGCGGTATCGCGGACCTGTTGTTCGATGTCGCGGTTTCGCATGGCGGCTCTCCTGTGTCTCTGGCCTTTCAGCTTCGCAGGGTTGCCGTGACCGCCACGTAAACAGCGCGTGTCGTGACCGCGACGCGCGATTTCTGGTGGGTCTTGAGTTCATTGGGCAGCCAGGCGACGCGACGTGCGCGCCTCCGGTTCGGCTCGATACGGCCCCTCGACGTTCCAGGGCATTGGCCGACCAATCGGTCCGCACGAAACTCAGTAGATTTCGCCCACGCAGCAGCGCAGGCTGCCGCCGGCCTTTTCGATCTCGCCAAGTTCCACAGTGCCCATGGCGAAGCCATAGCCGTCCAGCGCCTCGCGCTGCTCGTCACGGAGCGCTGCGGCCGCCTGCGCGCTCATCCACACGCAATCATCCGACAGGGTGATCGCGTTGCCCGCGTACGCCCGCTTTTGCTCTGGCGTCAGCCAGATCGCGCGACCGCCGCAGGCCTCGGCGATGGCCCGGGCTGCGGCTTGATCACGAAAACCATCGGCGGCAATGATGGCCGCGCGGCTGGCCAGCAGGGCCAGCACCACGTTGGTGTGATATTCGGATTCGGCCAGTTCGAAGCAGAACGTGAGGCGCAGGTCGAACGCCTTGTGCATCGCCTGCGCGCCGGCCAGGTCGCAGCGTTCGCTGAGGCCGCAATAGCCGACGCCCCGGGCCCGGTCGATGACCAGCGAGCCGGTCAGTTCGGCCACCAGATCCGCGCAGCCGGACAGGTCGACTTCGTCGTACCCCAGTACCTCGCCGAAGAACTCGCGGATGTCGGCGCGCGCGGCTTCGCGGCGGCGCACGGCATGACGCATGCGACCGACGATCAGGCGGCCCGGCGCGGTGGCGAACACGTTGTTCGGGAAGACGGCATCAGGCGTGGCCGGGTCACCGGGAAAGGTGATCACCGGCACGTCCGCCCGCAGGGCCCGCGCCAGCGCACTGTGCTGGGCCAGGGCCAGCAGGGGGTCGACGGTCTGTTGCAGGTCCATGTAGCGGTTGTCGCGCGCCGATTCCGCCGCCAACGTGAAGTCGGCCGGCGCCACCAGGAACGCCGCACGCGCGGTCGCCTGTGCTTGTGGCAGCGGGCTCAGGGCGGCGAACGCTTTGAGGAATTCGTGGGGCGAGCGGGTGATCACGGGCGTGACTCATGGGTCGTCGGGGGCTTCAGGATATCGTCAGTCGCCCGCACGCGACCAGACGGCGAGCCCACTATGGCGGTGCACGCGGGCGCATTGACGGAGTTTTACCGCCGCACCGACTAGGGTGCGGTGGTCAACGGTCACGGGAGACCAGCCCCATGGGCAGAACGGCCCAGCGCGTCTACACCGATCAGGCCGGCATCCGGCAATTGGAATTGCTGGTCGCCGAATTACCCGCCGGTGCCCACGTGGTCCTGGTGATGAAGGATGGCAGCACCTGTGACGGCGTGGTCAGCGCGCGGCCGAGCGTGCGGCTGTTTCGCGACAGGGACGGCAACGAAGGCAGCAACGCCCGCGTCCAGTTGCGGCGCCCTGACGTGGCCGGTTGGAGTCGCCGCTTCTGGGTCGATCAGATCGCGCGGGTTGAGCACGTGGATTCGACCAATGCCAGCGGAGACTGAGCGTCCGCCCGGCGTGTTGCCGCCTTGGGTATCGAGCTGCTGAGCGCGAGCGCGTCGCATCGATGGGTGAGTCAGGGCGATGGTGGTTGCATCGCGACGGCCGCTCGTTCCAAGCTAGCCATTGGTTCCCGACGGGTATGTTGCCGATGAATGCTGTTCTTTTCCGTGGCGCCGCGCTGGCTTGCTGTGCCGTCGCAATGCTGGCTGGCTGCTCGCCCGATGGCGGCACGCCCGCGCCGACGGCGCAGCAACAACAGGCCCAGGCTCAGGCTGAGGCGGCCGCGCGTGGCTTGGACACCTACCGTCAGCTATTGCGCATCGGCAACGACGAAATGGCGGTGACGATGGGCAAGGATATTCTCAAGCGCTTTCCCGACAGTGACGCGGCGAAGGAAGTGCAGCAGAGCCTGCCGGAGATCGAGAAGCGCTATACGGAAGGCCGCGAGAAAAACCGGCTGGCCGGGTTGTGGCTGTACCAGGTCGCGCCGATGGCCGGCGGTACGCAATCTACTGCCACCATCGAGAACAGCCAGCCGTCTGGCGGCGACCGGGTGCGGCTGGTCTTGCGCCGCCACACCAGTTGGGGCCAGAGCGTGTTCCTGTACGGCAGCAAGCCCGGCTTTGTCTGTCGCGGCAATTGCACCATTCCGGCCCAGGTTGATGAGCGCAAGATTTCAATCAAGGCGTACGCACCATCCACCGGCGAGCCGGCACTGATGATTCGTGACGACAAGGCCTTCATCAGCTTGCTGGCCAAGGCGAAACGGATGACGCTGGAAGTCACTCCGGTCGATGGCGAAAAGAAGCAAACGCTGGTGTACGAGGTGGCCGGATTCGATGCCTCGAAGTGGGCGACGGTGGGCAAGGGCACGCCGGCAAAAAAATAGTCGTGTGGCCAGTTCGTGCGGCTATGCGCCCCTGGTCTTTGGCGATTGCTGCGATGACGACTGCCTGAACGCGTGTGGCGCGGGGCGGCTCAGTGTCAACCGCTGCGGCTGTTCGCGCGTCTGAAGTCCATGAGGCTCCAGAGGAGGTTCCCGTCATGTCCAAGTCGTTTGTGATTCCTGCCGCCGCGGCGGCGCTGGCGATGCTTGTCACCGGCTGTTCCAGCGTGCCCTACGCGCAGCGTGCCGCCCAGCGCCAGGCTGCGTATGCGGCGGCGGCCGGCGCACCGGTCAACAGCTTCCGCTTCTTCAGTCTGTATTCGTGGGAGCCGCTGAGTGACACCCAACTGGCGGTCTACGTGCGACCCAACACGGCGTGGCTGCTCGATGTGGACAACTGCCCGGACCTGAGCTTCGTCAACAACATCGGCCTCACCTCCAATATCAACCAGGTGATGGTGCAGTTCGACAAAGTGCTGACCGGCCGCAAATCGTTCCCGTGCACGATTACCCGGATTCGTCCGCTCGACGTGAAAAGTCTGAAAGTCGCCCAGCAAGCGCAGCGTCAGATCAACAGCGAACCCCGCAGTACCGAGCAGCCGGCGGCGTCGCGATGAGTGCAGGTCGTGGCCTGACCTGACCCATCCGTCTCGCCACGACGGTACCTCAGCGAACCACGGTCACCGGCACATGGGCGCGTGCCAGCACGTTGCCTGATACCGAGCCCAGCAGCCAGCGGGCCAGTGCGCCCCGTTCGGTATGACCGATCACGATGTGGTCGATGCCGTGCTGGTCGATCTGGCTGAGCAGGATGTCACCGGGGCTGCCCAGGGCCACCTCGATGTCGACCAGTGCGGATGCTTCCGGCGCGATCGCCGTCAGTTCGGCCTGCAATTCCTCCGCGCGTACGGGGCCGGTGTCGGCCATCACCTGGGCGCACGCCTCGGCGCCCCCCTCGGTGACCTGGAGTACCGACACCACGCGGACCCGGCCGCCGCCGCAGCGGGCCAGCTCGATCGCAAACTCGAACGCGCGACGGGACGCTTCCGAGCCGTCGTAACCGACCAGCGAATACTTGACCATGCTGCTCCTTCGCATTGCTGTGGTGGCGTTGCGCCGTCCAGTTTATGCAGGGTTTCCGTTGGGCCACAAGCTGAAGCTCGTGGCGGCGTGCCCGTGCCGATGGCTTCACGATGGTGACTTCACCCGTGCCCTGAAGCTGAACGAACGGTCGTGCGCCTGCACGCCGCTGTCACGCTGTCGTGCACAACCTCTCGCAGGTCCCGCCCTGGATGTCGGTTCAATCGATCGATGGCGGGACGGCGGATTCCATCCACGAGTTTTTGAAGGAGATGACAATGATCAAGCGTACGTTTGGAATGGCAGCCCTGGTGCTGGCCTGTGCAGGAGCCGCCACCGTATTGCCGACCAGCAGTGCCCAGGCCGGCGATGCCACGGTGAAATGCGATCTGGTCTACAACCTGGCCGGCTGGTCGCTGATCTACAAGCAGGCCGAAGGCACCGGCACGGTCACCTGCAACAACGGGCAGAGCGCAAAAGTCGCGATCCGCGTGGTTGGGGGCGGTCTCACCGCGGGCAAATACCACATCGACAACGGCAAGGGCGAGATCAGCAAGGTGCACAGCATCGCCGATGTCTTTGGCGACTATGTCCAGGCTGGTGCCGAAGCGGGCGTCGTGAAGAGTTCTTCGGCGCAGGTCCTGACCAAGGGCACCACGTCGCTGGCGCTGGCCGGTACCGGCGAGGGCGTCAACCTGGGTGTTTCGGTAGGCAAGTTCACCATCAGCAAGCGTTGAGCCTGACGCGGTGAAGAGACACGAGGGCGCCTGCGGGCGCCCTCGTGCGTGGGGCGGGTAAACTGCCGTGATGGCGCATACGCGCCTCCCGTACCGGAGTCTGGATCATGCGCCGCCTGTCCCGTTTGCTCGTCTTCGCCGCACTGTGCGCGCTCGCCGCGCCGGTGTTCGCCGCCACGCCGCAAGTGGGTGACGCAGCCCCGACATTCCGCTTGCAGTCCGACGTCGACCACGCGGCGTCGAGCAGCTATGGCGTGCTGACGTCGTACAAGGGCCAGCACTATGCCAGGCGAACAACGTTTCTGATCGATCCGCGGGGCCGGGTGGCGAAAATCTACGTGGACGTCGATCCGGAGCAGAAGTCGAGCCAGGTACTGGGCGACCTGGCCAGCCTGAAGGCAGCACGTTGATGCCGGCGACAGCGGGTGTCGGCCCTGTCGCCAAACGGCGCTTTGCGGCCTGGGCGATCGGTCCATGGGTGGTCCTGCTGTTTGCCGCCATGGGTTTTGTGCAGTACCTGCGGCATGGTGAATATGCGTATCTGGTGGCGGCCTTGTTGGTCATCGTGGTGTGCGCGGGCTGCGTGCTGCGGCAGGCGTGGGCGCGGCCGGCGATGCAGGTAGCCGCCGTACTGCTGGCCGTCTGGGCGCTCGTCACCGGCGTGCTGATGCTGCAGCAGTGGGGCGACTTCGAGGCCGCCCGCCAACACGCGCGCACGCAACCGCAGTTGGGCGAGCTGGCGCTGTGGCTGATCGAGCGGGCGCAGCGCACCTGGCAGGTTGGCCTGGCGCTCAAGGCCGTCGCAATGCCCCTGCTGCTGTGGCTGGCCTGGCAACTGGGGCGACCGGCGGTCCGCGTGCAGTTCCATCCGCGGCGCCGCTGACGGCCCGGTTCAGCGGCGGTTGCGCCGAGGTCGGCTATCGCTGACCAACTGCCTTTTTTCGGAATCCATCCATGCGACCGCTTCGTTTGCTGTTCCTGCTCACCCTGATGACGGCTGCGCCGTGGCTGCATGCGCAGGACCTGGCCACCGCTTGCCATGCCAGCAGCAGCTATGACGTGACCTTGCGGCCCGACAGCGTGCTGCTCGACCGACCCGCGCCCGCGCCGTTTCGCGTCGAATTGCAGCAAGGCACGCTGCGCACCGATGGCGTAAGCGTGCCGCTCAGTGCCGAAGATCAGGATCGGCTGGCCGTATTCGAGCGGGAACTTCGCGCACTGGCGCCGCGTGTGCGCACGGTGGCGCGCAATGGCGTCGACCTCGCCGTCCAGGCCCTGCGCGACGAAGCGGACGGCATGGGGCTGGCTGCTGCCACGCGCAGCGAGTTCCAGCGGCGCCTCGACATCCACGCGGCCGAGCTGAAGCGGCGCATTTCGACCAGCCAGAGCAGTCACGACTGGCAGGGCGATGCGGCCGATCAGGCGATGCAACGGATTGCCGGCGACCTGCTGCCGCTGCTGGCCGGCGATCTGGGCCAGCAGGCGATCAATGCGGCGCTGAGCGGCGACCTGCAGGCCGCCGCCACGTTGCGTGATCGCGCCGCCGATCTGGCTACCCGCCTGCAGCCCCGCTTGCAGGCGCGACTGCAGGCATTGCGCCCCCAGGTGGATGCGTTGTGTCCGTCGATCCAGCGCCTCGCCGCCCTGCAGCAGGGCGTACGCGGTCGCGACGGGCAGCCGTTGAACCTGCTGCAAGTTGACCATTGAATTGCACCGGCCCGCGCTCGCCGTATTCGCGCGGCGTCCACTGGCGCCGGCATAGTCTGGCGGGTGTGTGGACGTTGGGAGCGAGGTGATGATCGCAACAACCCCTCAGGTTGTGCTTGATTTCTGGTTTGCTGAATCCGCGGCCGCGCAATGGTTTGGCGCATCGGCTGAATTTGACGCGCAGATCCGCGAGCGTTTCGGCGAAACCGCTCAGGCCGCTGCCGACGGCGCACTGGACGACTGGGCGGGCGCCCCAGCGGGATGGTTGGCGCTACTGCTGTTGCTGGACCAGTTTCCGCGCAATCTGCATCGGAACGATCCGCGGGCCTGGGCCCAGGATGTGAAGGCACAGCGCGTGGCGCTGTCAGGTATTGCCCAAGGTTTCGACCGGCAACTGCCGCCGATCCAGCGGGTGTTCGCCTACCTCCCGCTGGAACATGCCGAAGACACCGCATTGCAGCAGCAATCGGTCGATCTGTTCGAGCAACTGTGTGCCGATGCGGCGGCCGATCAGCGGCAGCGCTTCGAGGAATTCCTGGACTATGCTCGGCGCCATCGCGAGGTGATTGCGCGCTTCGGCCGCTTTCCCCATCGCAACGCGGCGCTGGGGCGCGTCGATACGCCCGCTGAGCAGCAGTATCTGGCCCAGCCGGGTGCCGGTTTCTAGCAGACGTTTGCGGGGCGCATCGGCGGGGTCGGGCATCAGGATTTCCAACCAGACCAGGGAGCAGGTCATGCGTATTCATCTCGTTGTGGCGTTATTCGCGTTCAGTGCGGTTGTGCAGGCATCCAGCACATTGCGGGTGGGCAGCCAGGTACTCACTGCCGGCGACAGTCGCGAACGGGTGGTGGACTTGCTGGGCAAGCCTTCGTCGAAGACGCACGTAAAACACACGCGCCACGGCAGTCGCCGCGGCGGGGTCCGGATCGTCGACAAGTATCAGGGCGGGGAGCGCTGGCGTTATCGTCGTGATGGCCACGCCACGGTGGTGACGATCGTCGACGGCCAGGTGGTCGACATCGACGATCGCCGCCTCTGAGCGACCACGGCCGGATCACGCCGACCCGGCATGCTGCTAGGCTGGGGCGACCTACCGCAAGGGCTTCGGGCGATGCATGAATTTCTCGACAGACTGCTGGGCACCGCGCTTTCCGACAGTGTGCTGCGCGCGGGGCTGAACCTGCTGACCGCGTTGCTGATCCTGCTGATCGGGATCTGGGTGGCGGCGCGCCTGGCCAACTTCACGCAGCGGGCGCTGCGGCGGGCGGCGATCGACGCAACCTTGAGTGGCTTCCTGCGCAACCTGATCTACGGCGTGCTGGTGGCAATCCTGGTGGTGATGGCGTTGACCCGGGCCGGCGTGCCGTCGGCGCCGCTGGTGGCTGCACTCGGTGCGGGCGGCCTGGCGATCGGGCTGGCCTTGCAAGGCTCGCTGAGCAACCTGGCCTGGGGCGTGCTGCTGGTGGTGTTCCGTCCATTCCGGGTCGGCGATTTCGTGATGGTGGCCGGCGTGGAAGGCACGGTCAACAACCTCAACCTGATGCATACCCAGTTGCTGATGCCGGACGGTCGCGAGGCGATCCTGCCGAACGGCAAGATCGGCAGCGACGCGATCATCAACTACAACCGTCGCGGCCGGCGCCGGTTCGAATTGAAGGTGGGCATCGGCTACAAGGACGATATCGGCGCCGCGATGGCCGAGGTCACAAGGCTGTTCGAGGCCGACCCGCGGATTCTCGACGATCCCGCACCTGGCGTATGGACGGTCGGACTTGGCGACAACTCGGTCGATCTGGTGGTGCGGGCGTGGACCAGTACCGACGATTTCTGGGCCACCCAGGCCGACCTGCTGCGCACGATCAAGGAACGCTTCGACGCCGCCGGGATCAGTATCCCGTTCCCGCAGCGTGAACTGACCATCCGCCGTGGCGGCGTGCCGGGCCAGTCATCCAGGCCGGACTGAGCACGAGGTTATTCGCGCTACTCGATCGTCACCGTGCGGCGGTTGTCGGTGGAGACCTTGTCGATCAGTTCGTTGTATGGATCGACGCCGGCCAGCGCGGGCTTGTCGTCGACGATCACGGTGATCGTGCTGTCACCGTCGGGCAGCAGGCGCTTCTCCAGATACAGCGGCTTGCCGTCCTTGCCCGCGCCCGGCGACGCGGCGAACACGCCGACGGCAATCGGGATATCCGGGGTGGATCTGGTTTCCTTGCCGGTCCCGTCGACATATACCTTGCCCGCATGCACCTGCAGGGTCACTTCGTATTTGCCGTTGGACAGTTTCTTCGCCGTGGCGCCGGTGAGCCGGTTGTCGAACAGCGTGATCTTCCAGAAGAAATCATCCAGTAGCGATGCCCACTGCGGGCCACTGGCCTTGGCCAGCGCATCCATGAACTCGCGTGAGGTGGTGTAGGGCGGCTGCTGGAAGCCCTTGTCGATCAGGAACTGTTTCAACATCGCGTTGAGTTTGTGTTCGCCGATGTAATCCTGCAGCGCGTAGAACACCAGCGAGCCCTTGCGATAGTGGATGTACGGCTGGTTCTCCACCTTGGCCAGCGGCTCCTCGGCCAGCTTCTCGGTGGCGCGGCCGGTCAGATACATGTCCAGTTCGTACTTCAGGAACTTGTGCATCTGGTCGGCGCCGTACTTGTGCTTCATCACCATCAGCGACGAGTACTGCGCCAGCGACTCGCTGAGCATGGTCGAGCCCTGCATGTTGGCGCCAATCACCCGGTGCGCCCACCACTGGTGCGCCACCTCATGGGCGGTGACCTCGTAGACGTAGTCAACCTTGGTCTGGTCGCGCAGGTCGGCGATGAAGCCGATCGATTCGGAGAACGGAATCGTGTTGGCGAACGACTGCGCAAACGCGGCGTAGCCGGGAAACTCCACGATGCGCAGCTGGTCGAACTGGTAGGGCGTGAAGTTGGCGTTGTAGTAGTCCAGCGAATCCTTTGCGCTTTCGATCATCCGGTCGATGTTCCACGCATGCGCGGGGTTGTAGTACACCGAGATGTCCACGCCCTTCCAGTTGACGTGCTTCACGGTGTAGCGCGCCGACAGCCAGGCGAAGAAGTTCAGCATCGGCCGCTGCATGGTGTAGTGGAAGTAGCGGCGGCCATCGGCCGTCCATTCCTTCTGCAGCGTGCCCGGTGCCAGTGCAATCTGGTCCGCGGAAGTGGACACCGTGGTATCGAAGCTGATCCAGTCCGCGTCGTTGCTGATGTAGGTGTTGGCGCGCGCCTTTTCGTCGCCCAGTTTCGGCATCCGCGGTACCTCGGCGGACAAGCCGTACTTGCGGCGATCATTGCGGTCGGTCAGCTGGTACTGCGTTTGATAACCAAACTGCGGCAGCATGCCGTTGTTGAAAAACGTGCCGTTGTGCACCAGGAAGGTCGGGCCGGTGTCATTGGTGAAGCCCTTCGGCGCGTACTCCAGCTTGAAGTCGAACGCCATGGAAGCGCCCGGTGCCAGCGGCGTCTTCAGCTTGTACACGGTGAAGCCCAGCGCCTTGTCCTCACTCACCGTCTCATGCGGCGCGAACGCCAGCGATGTCACCCTGAACTCGTCGGTGAAGTTCACGTACAACTCGCTGATCGGCGTGTCGTGCTTGTTGACCAGGGTGTAATGGGCGCGAATGTCCAGCCGACGCTGGTACGGATGAATGTCCACGTCGGCCTTCACTGCCGTGATGCGCGGCTGCGGCAGATCCTTGTACTTGGCGTATTTCTTTTCGTAGTCGGCCCGCTGCACGGTTCTGGCGGTGCTGTTGCGATACGTGTTGAGCACGTTGGTGTTGTAGTAGATCCACGCGCCGGTACCGATGAAGCCGAGCAAGGCCACGGCCAGTAGCCCCAGTGCCGGTAGGCGCAGGCGTGCGCGCGCTTCGCGAATCCGGTGACGCCAGGCGTGATCGGTGCCACGTACCCAGAACAGCGAGGCCAGCACCAGCATCACCACCGCCAAACAGGCCCAGTAGCCGTGGAACCACAGTGCCCCGGTGATGAAATGGCCAAAGCCGTTCATGTCCGAGTACGGCACGGCGGGTGCGCTGGCGTAGTTGTACAGCTTGTGGTCCCAGTGCAGCAGGCTGAAGCCGATCGAGCTGGCCGCCAGCCACACGATGTTCAGCAGATAGCCGAGAAACTTGTTGTTGGACATCACCTGCAGGAACAGCGCCAGCACCGCGATCAGCACGAACGGCATCGCGTTCATGGCCAGCATGGCCAGGTACAGGCCGGGCTCCAGGTGGGTGTAGCCGTGACTGAGCTGCCAGCCGATGCCGACCACGGCACCGGTCAGCAGCATCAGGCCGATGATCGCCAGCAAGGCGCCGAGCTTGGCGGTCAGCGGGACCCAGTCCGGCACCGGGAAGGCGTCGCTGACCTCGGCCGAATGCTGGCTGCGCTCGCGCCACACCAGCTCGCCGGCGTAGAAGATCACGATGATCATCAGTGGCAGGCCGAAACTGCCGTTGATCGCCGTGAGCACCTGGTGGGTAACCGGCCACACCGGGGTGCCGTAGACCAGTCCCGAAGACACCAGCGACACCAGCATCAGCACCAGTGACAGTGCCAGCAGCACCAGCAGCGGAACGCCGCGCACGATGCCCATCGTGTCGAACACGAATTGCGCGCGCAATTGCTGCAGATGGGCGCGCCAGCCGTTGCGGATGGTCACCCGCGGCAGGGCGAGGGCGGCGGCGCTGCCCGACGGACGCAGCATCGGTGGCTCGGCGCGCTTCTTGCGCCGCGGCAGTTGCAGGCCTTCGCGGGTCGGGCGGAACAGCAGGTAGGCGGCCGCGAACATCAGCAGCGAGACGCCCACCCACAGCACGCGATTGAACAGCAGCACGCCGTGCAGGGACGGCAGCAGGTGGTTGGTCTGGTCGGGTGACCAGTAGCGGGTGACCAGGCCTACGGTGCGTCCGCCGAACGGATCGAGCATGGCGGCCATCGTGTGGCTGTCGATGTCCCGGCTGAGGTAGCCGGTCACACCTTGCAATACCAGGTAACCAATCACCCCGATGTAGGTGGCCAGCAGCGAGCGCGTGGTGGTGGCCAGCAGGAACAGCAGCGCCGCGATGAACAGCATGTTCGGCACCACCTGCACGCCCAGTGCCCACGCGTAGCCGTGCCAGCTGGCTGGGCCCAGACGCTCCGCGTCTATCCATGGCATCGAGCCGCCGATGGCCAGGCCCAGCGCGCAGACCAGCATGATCGCCAGCGCGGCCGCATAGCCGGCCAGGAATCGCCCGCCCAGATAGGCGCCGCGGCTCATCGGCGTGCTGAAGAACATGTCTGCCGTGCGGTTGTCGAAATCGCGCAGCGCAGCGCCGGCCACGAAGATGGTGATGAGAAAGATGCTGAGCACTGCCAGCAGCTGCAGCAGATGCACGATCACCATGGGCGCGTTGCGCAACACGTTGCCGCTGGCGCCACCGGCGACCACCATGTCGGTGCTGGTCAGGGCGAACGCCAGCGCGCCGAATGCCACCGCGACGATCCAGAACAGCGGCGCCCGCAGCTGCTGGCGTAATTCAAAGCGAAAAATCTCGAAAAACATCGGTATTCCCGGTCCGGTGGCGGCAGTTGGCGTCAGGCGGCCTTGGCGGTGGCCTGCGCCCGCAGGCGGCCGAAGTAGACGTCCTCCAGATCCGGGGCGACCGCCTCGAAGCCCTCCCCGGGCTGCGAGTCGGCCAATACGTGCACGAGAGTCCGGCCGGCCGCCAGCCGGGTGGACAGGATATTCATGCGGGCGCGGTAGCCGTCCAGCTCGGCCTTGTCGATGCTGCGCCGCCAGACCCGCCCCTCGAGCGAGCGGATCGCCGCCCCCGGCTCGCCGGTCAGTAATACCTGGCCCTGGCCGATGATGGCCATGCGCGAGCACAGATCGGTGACGTCCTCGACGATGTGGGTGGACAGGATCACCACCATGCGTTCACCCAGCTCGGCCAGCAGGTTGAGGAAACGGTTGCGCTCCTCCGGGTCGAGGCCTGCGGTGGGTTCGTCCACGATGATCAGGCGCGGTTGGCCGATCAGCGCCTGGGCAATGCCGAAGCGCTGGCGCATGCCGCCCGAATACGTGCCCAGTTTGCGCTTGCGCACATCCCACAGGTTGACCTGGCGCAGCAGCGCGTCGACCAGGTCGCGCCGCTCCGATTTCACGGTGACGCCCTTGAGCACCGCAAAATGCTCCAGCATCGCCTCGGCGGAAACCTTGGGGTACACGCCAAACTCCTGCGGCAAGTAGCCGAGCAGGCGCCGCGTGGCCTGCTTGTCGGCCAGCAGATCCATCTCGTCGAGCTTGATGCTGCCCTGGTCCGGGTCCTGCAGCGTGGCGATGGTGCGCATCAGTGACGACTTGCCGGCGCCGTTGGGGCCGAGCAGGCCGAACATGCCGTTGGGAATGTCCAGTGACACGCCACGCAGTGCCTTCACGCCGTTGGCATAGGTTTTTGACAGGTCACGAATGGTCAGCATGGGTTCCTTCCGGGGCCGCGCCGTGCGCGCTAGGGGGTTCAGGTTAGGCGAGTGGACGCGATTTTGCGTGCGCTCAAGGTCATGCATACGTGGGCGCATGGTAAAGGAAGTCGCCACCGCGCGAGACCACGGCGGCATACGCGGCGGGCGCCGCTTCGTTATGATTGTGGTCTTGTAGGCAGCCGCCATCCCCGCGCGGCATGCCATCGCCAGCAGGAGTCACCATGGCCGACCTCAAAGAAGCCCGCGTTCCCGACATTGGCCACGCCGACGTCCCCGTCATCGAAGTGCTGGTCAAGGCGGGCGATCGGGTCGAGAAGGAACAGAGCCTGATCACGCTGGAGTCGGACAAGGCGACGATGGAAGTGCCGGCGCCGTTTGCCGGCACCATCAAGGAAATGAAGCTGAAGGTCGGCGACGAAGTGGCCGAGGGGACGGTGATCGCGATTATCGAGGTTGATGGTGCAGGCGCCGACACGGCCGCCAAGCCTGCAGCTGCAGCTGCAGCTGCAGCTCCCGCGCCGGCACCTGCACCTGCACCCAAACCGGCACCCGCCGAGCCCAAGCCGTCGCCGATCGCGGGTCAGGGTGTGGAGCCGGGCCATGTGCCCGAAGGCGATGTGCCCCGGCAGATGCGTCCGTCCATGGACGCCCACGTGGTGATGCCGGGTGATGCCCCGTATGCGAGTCCAGCCGTCCGCGCGTTTGCGCGCGAACTGGGCGTGGACATCCGCCAGGTCAAGGGCAGTGCCCGTGGTGGCCGCATCCAGCGCGATGACGTCAGTGACTACGTCAAGCACGCGCTGGCGTCGGGCGCGCGCCCGGTGACGGGTGCGGCGGGCGGCGTGGGCGGCCTGAACCTGCTGCCGTGGCCCAAGGTCGATTTCGCCAAGTTTGGTGCAGTCGAGGAGAAGCCGCTGTCGCGGATCCAGAAGATTTCCGGTGCCAACCTGGCGCGCAACTGGGCGATGATTCCGCATGTCACCCAGCACGAGGACGCCGACATCACCGAGATGGAGGCGTTCCGCAAGCAGCTGGGCGCCGAGAACAAGGAGCTGAAAATCAGCCCGCTGGTGTTCCAGATCAAGGCCGTGGTGGCCGCGCTGAAGCAGTTCCCGCAGTTCAATGCCTCGCTGGACGACTCCGGCGAGAAACTGATCATGAAGAAGTATTTCCACATCGGCATCGCGGTGGACACGCCCGCCGGACTGGTGGTGCCGGTGATCCGCGATTGCGACCAGAAGGGTCTGCTCGACCTGGCGCGCGAACTGGGCACGATCTCGACGAAGGCCCGTGAGAAGAAGCTCGGCCCGGTCGAGATGAGCGGTGGTTGCTTCTCGATCAGTTCATTGGGTGGCATCGGCGGCACCTACTTCACGCCGATCGTCAATGCACCGGAAGTGGCGATCCTCGGTGTGTCCAGGGCCGTGATCAAGCCGGTGTGGAACGGCGAGAAGTTCAAGCCGCGCACGATCCTGCCGCTGTCGCTGTCCTACGACCACCGCGTGATCGACGGTGCGCTGGCGGCGCGCTTCGCGTCATTCCTGGCCGGCCAGCTCGGCGATATCCGCCGGCTGTTGCTGTAACCGGCGGGCCGGTGCAGGCGATCAGCGCACTGACATACCTGGGCTTGGCGCCGGCGGCCGAGCCGCTGTCGGTGCGTCCGCTGATCACCCGGATCGACGAGTGGCTGGACCTTGGCTTCGGCGTGGGCGGCATCACGATCGGCTCCTTGCTGGGCGGTCTGCTGCTGTTTGCCCTGTTCCTGGTCGCGACGGCGTTGCTGAGGCGGCTGTTGCGGCGCTACGGCGAACGCAACGAGCAGGTCAGCGGTGCGATGATCTACACCGTCGAGCGCCTGCTGCACTACCTGCTGCTGACGATCGGCCTGCTGTGGGGTCTGAATGTGGCCGGCGTGCCGATGGCCAAGATGACGGTATTTGCCGGCGCGCTGGGCGTGGGCCTGGGCTTTGGCCTGCAGTCGATCTTCAGCAACTTCGTGTCGGGGCTGATCCTGCTGTTCGATCGCAGCCTCAAGGCGGGCGACTTCGTCGAGCTGGCCTCGGGTGTGCACGGCCACGTGCGCGAGATCCGCGTGCGCGCCACCCTGATCAGCACCAACGACGACATCGACATCCTGGTGCCGAATTCCGAATTCGTGACGGGTCGGGTGGTCAACTGGACGCTGCGCGAGGTCGCGCGCCGACAGAAGATTCCGTTTGGCGTTGCTTACGGCACCGACAAGGAACTGGTGAAGAAGGCTGCGCTGGAGGCGGCCGCCGCCGTGCCGTTCACGCTCAGCCTGGACGGGCCGCGTGCGCCGCAGGTCTGGCTGGTCGGCTTCGGCGAATCCTCGCTCGACTTCCAGCTGGTGGTCTGGCTCAACGCCGAGGCCACCCGGCGGGTCGGTGCGATCACCGCCGCGTACAACTGGGCCTTGCATACGTCGCTGGAGAAATACGGCATCGATATTCCGTTCCCGCAGCGCGACCTGCACGTGAAAAGCTGGGTTCGCGCCACGCGTGACGAAGGTGCGGTCAAGCCCAGGGTGCCCGCGCGCGGCGCGTCCGACATCGACGCGGACGGCAACGATGCGGCCCGCCAGATCGAGCGCGACATCGCGGACGCCGAGGCGCGCCGCGCCGAAACTCCTCCCTCCCAAGATCCGGACGCAGCCCGCTGACGTCCTGCCACACCAAGGAAACACACCATGGCCAACACCATCGAAATCAAGGTTCCCGACATCGGCGGTCACGACAACGTGCCCGTGATCGAGGTGCTGGTGAAGGCCGGCGACACGGTCGAGAAAGAGCAGAGCCTGATCACGCTGGAGTCGGACAAGGCCACCATGGAAATCCCGTCCAGCGCCGCTGGCGTGATCAAGGACTTGAAGCTCAAGGTCGGCGATGAAGTGTCCGAAGGCACGGTGATTGCCGTGATAGAAGCCGTCGGTGCAGCCGAGCCAACGCCTCCTTCTCCCCCCCGGGGAGAAGGCCGGGATGAGGGGACACGGTCGCCGAAAGCCTCCAACGAAGCGGCTCCTGTCAGCAGCTCTCCCGCGAGCACCCGCCCCTCACCTCAATCCTCTCCTTCAAGTGAAAAGAAGGCTGGGGCAGAGGAGGCCAAGGCGCCGCAAGCGGCAGCGTCGTCTGGAAAGACGCCGGACCTCGAATGCAAACTCGTCGTGCTCGGCTCCGGCCCCGGCGGCTATACCGCGGCATTCCGCGCCGCGGACCTCGGCGTCGACACCGTGCTGGTGGAGCGCTACGACACACTCGGCGGTGTCTGCCTCAATGTGGGCTGCATCCCATCCAAGGCGCTGTTGCATGCCGCTGCGGTGATTGACGAAGCGGCGGCGATGGAAGCGCACGGCGTCAGCTTCGGCAAACCGAAGATCGACATCGCCAAGTTGGCCAGCTTCAAGAACAAGGTGGTCGGCCAGCTCACCGGCGGCCTCGCCGCGATGGCCAGGCAACGCAAGGTGCGCACGATCGTGGGCGTGGGCGTGTTCGTGTCGCCGAACGAGCTGGAAGTGCAGACCAAGGATGGCGTGAAGCTGGTCCGCTTCGAGCACGCCATCATTGCCGCCGGTTCCCAATCGGTGAAGCTGGGCATGTTCCCGTGGGACGACGAGCGCATCATGGATTCGACGCGTGCGCTGGAAATGAAGGACGTGCCGAAGAAACTGCTGGTCGTCGGTGGCGGCATCATCGGTCTGGAAATGGCCACCGTGTACGCCGCCCTGGGCAGCGAAGTGACCGTGGTCGAGTTCATGGACCAGCTCATGCCCGGCGCGGATGCCGACCTGATCAAGCCGCTGGCCAAGCGGCTCGGCAGCCGGCTCAAGGGCGTGCATTTGAAGACCAAGGTGACCAGCGCCAAGGCCACCAAGAAGGGCATCGAGGTTGGTTACGAAGGCGACAGCATTCCGCAAACCAAGGTGTTTGATCGCGTGCTGGTGTCGGTCGGTCGCTCGCCGAACGGCGGCATGATCGGCGCGGACAAGGCCGGCGTGGCGGTCAGCGAGCGCGGCTTCATCAACGTCGATACGCAGATGCGCACCAACGTGCCGCACATTTTCGCCATCGGTGACCTGGTCGGTCAGCCGATGCTGGCGCACAAGGCCACCCACGAGGCCAAGGTCGCCGCCGAAGCGGTGGCCGGCCTGAAGAGCCACTTCGATGCGCGGGTGATTCCGTCGGTGGCCTATACCGATCCGGAAATCGCCTGGGTCGGCGTGACCGAGCGCGAGGTGAAGGAAAAGGGCTTGAAGGTCGGCGTGGGCAAGTTCCCGTGGGCGGCTTCCGGCCGTGCGATCGGCATCGACCGCACCGAAGGCTTCACCAAGCTGCTGTTCGACGAGGAAACCCATCGCGTGGTCGGCGGCGGCATTGTCGGCGTGCACGCGGGCGACCTGATTTCCGAGATCGCGCTGGCGATCGAGATGGGTGCGGAAGCAGCCGACATCGGCCTCACCATCCACCCCCATCCCACGCTCAGCGAATCGGTCGGCATGGCCGCGGAGATCTACGAAGGCACCATCACCGACCTGTACATGCCGAAGAAAAAGTGACTGGATCGCCGGGCGGGCAGGACCTGCCCGGCGCTGTCCCGCTCAGGCGCGGCCGTAGACGTCGTCGTAGCGCACGATGTCGTCTTCGCCCAGATAGCTGCCCGACTGCACCTCGATCAGCTCCAGCGGCACCTTGCCCGGATTGCGCAGGCGGTGCTTGCTGCCCAGCGGGATGTAGGTGCTCTGGTTTTCGCCCAGCAGGAACACCTTGTCGTCGCAGGTGACCTCGGCGGTGCCGGAAACGATGATCCAGTGCTCGGCGCGATGGTGGTGCTTTTGCAGGCTCAGGCTGGCACCGGGCTTGACCACGATGCGCTTGACCTGGAAGCGTTCGCCCGCTTCGAGCGAGTCGTAGCTGCCCCACGGCCGATACACCACGCGGTGCAGCGCATGTTCACTACGGCCGGCGGCCTTCAATTGCGCCACGATTTTCTTCACGTCCTGCGCGGCATCACGGTGGGCCACCAAGGTGGCATCCGGCGTGGTCACCACGATCAGGTCGTCGACGCCAACGGTAGCCACCAGATGGCGCTCGTGCGAACGCAGCAGGCAGTTGCGTGTGTCGACCGCCATGGTGTCACCCTCGCGCAGGTTGCCGTCGGCGTCCCGGCCGCCGGTCAGCCACAGCGCCGACCATGAGCCGATGTCGCTCCACGCACAGCTGACCGGGACCACCGCGGCGCGGCGGGTCTTCTCCATCACGGCGTAGTCGATCGAGTCGTCCGGCACGCGCGCGAACGACTCGCGGTCGATGCGCACGAAGTCGAGGTCGGCGGTGGCATTCGTATGCGCCTGGCGCACCGTGGCCAGCATGTCTGGTGCATGGGCGGCCAGTTCTTCCAGGTAGCGCGCGGCCTTGAACAGGAACATGCCCGAGTTCCAGTCGTAGCCGCCGTCGGCGAGGTAGGACTCGGCCGTGGTCAGGTCGGGCTTTTCGACGAACTGCTCCACGCGGAAGCCGTGGCCGTCGATGGCCTCGGCCCGGCGGATGTAGCCGAAGCCGGTCTCCGGCCGGTCCGGGCGGATCCCGAACGTCACCAGCCAGCCCTGCGCCGCCAGCGGCATGGCCTGCTTTGCCGCGTCGACGAACGCCGCGGTGTCACCGATCAGGTGGTCGGCCGGCAGCACCAGCAGCATGGCGTCCGCATCGCGTTGCAACGCCTGCAGCGCGCCCAGCGCGATCGCCGGTGCGGTATTGCGGGCCAGCGGTTCGAGCACGATGGTGGCGTCCTCGATGCCCGCCTCCAGCAATTGGTCGGCGGCGAGGAAGCGGTGATCCTCGCTGGCCACCACAATCGGGGCGGCCACCTCCGGCAGTTGCTGCGTGCGCGCGATGGTCTGCTGGAACAGCGTGCCCTTGCCAGCCAGTTCCAGGAATTGCTTGGGCAGGTTCTTGCGCGACACCGGCCACAGCCGGGTGCCGCTGCCGCCGCTGAGAATGAGTGGAATCAACATATCGAAAAGCATACCTCGGGTGAGCTCCCGCGCGGGCATATCCGTTCCACGCCACACCCCTCACCGTAGGGCGGGCAATGCCCGCCCTACGAAGCTGGGCCATCACCACGTAGGGCGGGCACCGCCCGCCGGCTCTTCCACCCACCGCGGCCAAAAGCGGCGGGCAATGCCCGCCCTACGAGACTGAGCCATCACCACGTAGGGCGGGCACCGCCCGCCGGCTCTTCCCGCTCTTCCACTCACCGCGCCCAAAAGCGGCGGGCAATGCCCGCCCTACAAAGCTGGGCCATCACCACGTAGGGCGGGCACCGCCCGCCGGCTCTTCCCGCTCTTCCACGCACGGCGCCCAAAAGCGGCGGGCATTGCCCGCCCTACGAAGCTGGGCGATCACCACGTAGGTCGGGCACTGCCCGCCGGCTCTTCCGGCTCTTCAACGCTGGTGGCCAAAAGCGGCGGGCACCGCCCGCCGGCTCTTCGCGCTCCTCCACCCACCGCGGCTGAAAGCGGCGGGCATTGCCCGCCCTACGAAGCTGGGCGATCACCACGTAGGGCGGGCACTGCCCGCCGGCTCTTCGCGCTCTTCCACCCACGGCGGCGAAAAGCGGCGGGCATTGCCCGCCCTACGAAGGTGGTGGCGCCGAGCGGCGGGCACGCCGCGCGGAATGCCAGGTGGGCGTGACGTGTCCCTACCGCGCCGAAGCGCTGCGCTGGTCGCCGAGTTGGGCAAGCACCTTGGCCAGGCCATCGCGCCATGGCGGTAGCGCTACGCCGAATTGACGCTGGAAACTCGTGTTGTCCAGCAGCGACCACGCGGGGCGCACCGCGGCCGTGGGGAATTCGGCGCTGGTGATCGCGATCACCCGGGGCGAATGCGTGATCAAACCTCGCGCGGCCGCCTGTTCGAAAATCGCGCTGGCGAAGCCGTGCCAGGTCGTGGCGCCGCTGGCGACCAGGTGGTGCGTGCCGACCAGCGCGCGACGATGTGTGTTGTCCGATGCCGCCCAGCGGTCGAGTGCGGCGAGGGTGCCTGTCACGATCAATCCGGTGTCGGTGGGAGCGCCGTGCTGGTCGGCCACCACCCGCAGCTCGTCGCGCTCGCCGCCCAGCCGCAGCATGGTGCGCAGAAAGTTGTGGCCGTGCGGGGCGTAGACCCAGGCGGTGCGGAAGATCAGATGATCGGCGCCGCTGTCGCGCAGCGCCTGCTCGCCGGCCAGCTTGCTGCGCCCGTAAGCGCCCAACGGGTGGGTCGGCGCGTCCACGGTATACGGGCTCGACTGGTGGCCGTCGAACACATAGTCGGTGGAGTAGTGGACCACCAGCGCGCCGTGCGCCGCGGCCCAGCGCCCCAGCTCACCCACCGCTGCGCCGTTGACGCGGGTCGCCAGCGCCTCTTGCTGTTCGGCGCGGTCGACGGCGGTATACGCCGCCGTGTTGACGACAAGCTCCGGCTGCACGCGATCGAGCAGGGCGTGCAGTGACTCGGGGCTGGACAGGTCGGCCACTTCGCCGTGACCACCGGCCGTCAACACGCCATCCCGGCTGGCGGCAGTGAGCTCGCCGCGTGCGGCCAGACCGCCGTGCTCAAGAAAGGTGCGACCCAGCTGGCCGTTGGCGCCCAGCAGGAGAATTTTCACGGCTGGTAGACCGGCAGTCGCTCGGCCGGAACGTCGGCCAGCAGGGGCGTGCCGCGATCCTTGTCCGACAGCAGCGGCTCACTGACCGGCCAGTCGATACCCAGCGCCGCATCGTTCCAGCGAATGCCGGCGTCGGCCTTGGCGTCGTACAGCGCCGTGCACTGGTAGGTGAACGTGGCGAATTCGGACAGCACGCAGAAACCGTGCGCAAAGCCCTCCGGCACCCAGAAGTGGCGATGGTTGGCGGCAGTCAGCATCGCGCCGGTCGATTGGCCGAAGGTGGGCGAGCCGCGGCGGATGTCCACCGCCACGTCGTAGACCTCACCCTCCAGCACGCTGACCAGCTTGCCCTGCGGGTTCGGCCATTGGTAGTGCAGGCCGCGCAGCACACCACGGGCCGAGCGAGAGACGTTGGATTGCACGAAATCGACATCGATACCGACTTCGATCCACTTCGCCTTGTTGTAGCTTTCGTAGAAATAGCCACGGGCATCACCGAACACTTGCGGCTCGATGATCAGCACGCCCGGCAGGGCGGTCTTGATTACCTTCATCGGGAATGGCCTTCGCGTAGCAGATCTTGCAGATAACGACCGTAGCCTGTTTTGGCCAGCGGTTCGGCCAGGCGCAGCAGCTGCGCGTCGTCAATCCAGCCATTGAAGTGGGCGATCTCCTCCGGGCAGCAGACCTTGAGTCCCTGCCGGTTCTCGATCGTCTCGATGTAATTGCCCGCTTCCATCAGTGACTCGTGGGTGCCGGTGTCGAGCCAGGCGAAGCCACGACCGAGTTGTTCCAGCTGCAGCGAGCCCTCGTCCAGGTAGCAGCGGTTGAGGTCGGTGATCTCCAGCTCGCCGCGGGGCGACGGCTTCAGCGACGCGGCGTAATCGCACACGCGGCTGTCGTAGAAATACAGGCCGGTCACTGCGTAGTGCGACTTGGGCTGGGCCGGCTTCTCTTCCAATCCGATCACCTTGCCTGCCTCGTCGAACTCGGCCACGCCATAGCGCTCCGGGTCCTTGACCCAGTAGCCGAACACCGTGGCGCCGTGGTCGCGCGCGGCGGCGCGCTTGAGGCGATCGGTGAAGCCGTGGCCATAAAAGATGTTGTCACCCAGCACCAGACAGCTCGGTTTGCCATCGATGAAGTCGCGGCCAATGGTGAACGCCTGCGCCAGGCCGTCGGGTGAGGGCTGCACCGCGTAGCGGATATCGATGCCCCACTGCGAACCGTCGCCCAGCAGCCGCTGGAACATTTCCTGTTCGTGCGGCGTGTTGATCACCAGGATCTCGCGGATGCCGGCCAGCATCAGGGTGGCCAGCGGGTAGTAGATCATCGGCTTGTCGTACACCGGCAGCAGCTGTTTGCTGATGGCGCGGGTGATCGGGTGCAGCCGCGTGCCCGAACCACCGGCGAGGATGATGCCTTTTTGCGTCGTGCTCATGAGCCGAGTCGCTCCATGCGATAACTGCCGTCGAGTACGCGTTGCACCCACGGCTGATTTGACAGATACCAGTCCACCGTCTGCGCGATGCCGCTTTCAAAGGTCTGCGATGGCTGCCAGCCCAGCTCGCGCTGCAGCTTGGTCGAATCGATCGCGTACCGGCGGTCATGGCCGGGGCGATCCTTCACGTAGGTGATCAGCGACTCGCGCGCGCGGCCGCCAGCCAGCGGCGTGCGTGCGTCGAGCAGGGCGCAGATGGTTTTCACCACGGCGATGTTTTCACGCTCGGCATTGCCACCCACGTTGTAGGTCTCACCCACCCGGCCGGCATCCAACACACGGCGGATCGCGCTGCAGTGGTCGCTCACGTGAAGCCAGTCGCGCACGTTCTTGCCGTCGCCATAAATCGGCAGCGCCTCACCGGCCAGGGCCTTCTGGATGACCAGCGGGATCAGCTTTTCGGGGAACTGATACGGCCCGTAGTTGTTCGAGCAATTGGTGGTCAGCACCGGCAGGCCGTAGGTGTGATGGAACGCCCGCACCAGGTGGTCGGACGCAGCCTTCGACGCGGAATAGGGCGAGTTGGGCGCATACGGCGTGGTTTCGGTGAAGTGACCTTCGGCGCCCAGCGAGCCGTAGACTTCGTCCGTGGACACGTGCAGGAAGCGGAATCCGTCGCGGGCGGCGCCTTCGAGACCGCGCCAGTAATCGCGCGCGCACTCCAGCAGGCCCAGCGTGCCGACCACGTTGGTCTGCACGAATTCGGCCGGGCCGTCGATCGAGCGGTCCACATGCGACTCGGCGGCGAAATTGACGATGGCGTCGGGGCGGTGCGCGGCCAGCAGCCGGGCCACCAGCGTACGGTCGCCGATGTCGCCCTGCGCGAAGACGTGCCGCTCATTACCTTGCAGCGAGGCCAGCGTGTCCGGATTGCCCGCATAGGTGAGCTTGTCCAGGTTGATCACCCGCAGCCCGTCGGCCACCGCTTGCAACACGAAATTGGCGCCGATGAAGCCGGCTCCGCCGGTGACCAACACTGTCTTCCCTGTTCTGAATGGTTCGTTCATCAATACGCCCCTGGTTGAGCTGAAGTCTTCCTGCAAGGCATGAAGAGCGCCAAGCAGACAGCCAATGATGCCCGTTCTGCATTCGGTGACCAAGCCCCCAGCCTTGCCGTTGACTCGGCGTGGCCCGTCAATGCCATTGAAAACGGCATGGTGCGCACACTTTTGTTTGAATCCGATTCATGCGCGCGAACGGAAACTCCCACTTACCCATTACAATTGCGGGGTTGATCGCCCTCCAGTGCGATCAGGTCGGAAAGTTTGGAGAAGCAGAGCGATGAAAAGCGGCACGCAACGTAGCGAACACGGTTTCGGCACTCGTGCGATCCACGCCGGTCAGCACCCGGACCCCAGCACCGGCGCCATCATGACGCCGATCTACGCCACCTCGACCTACGTGCAGGAGAGCCCAGGCAAGCACAAGGGCTACGAATACTCGCGTACGCAGAATCCCACCCGGATGGCCTATGAGCGTTGCGTGGCGGATCTGGAAGGCGGCCTCGCCGGCTTCGCATTCGCTTCCGGCCTTGCCGCTGCGGCGACCGTGCTCGATCTGCTCGATTCGGGAAGCCACATCATCGCGATGGATGATCTCTACGGCGGCACCTACCGGCTGTTCGAAAAGGTGCGGCGGCGTTCGGCTGGGCTGGACTTCAGCTTTGTCGACCTGAACGACACGGGGGCCATGAAGGCGGCCTTGAAACCCAACACCCGGATGATCTGGGCCGAGACCCCGACCAACCCGATGCTGAAGCTGGTCGATCTGACGAAGGTGGCCGCGTTCGCCAGGAAGCACGGCCTGATCCTGGTTGTCGACAACACCTTCTGCTCGCCGATGGTGCAGCGGCCGCTGGAATTCGGCGCCGACCTGGTGCTGCATTCGGCCACCAAGTACATCAACGGCCACTCCGACATGGTCGGCGGCATCGTGGTCGCCGGCAACCCGGAGCTGGTCAAGCCGATGGGTTTCCTGCAGAACTCGGTGGGCGCGGTGGCCGGACCGTTCGATGCCTTCCTGGCCATGCGCGGCCTGAAGACCTTGCACCTGCGCATGCGCCAGCACTGCGCCAGCGCGCTGGAACTGGCGAAGTGGCTGGAGAAGCACCCGGCCATCGCAAGGGTGAATTACCCAGGACTGAAGAGCCACCCGCAGCACGCGTTGGCGAAGCGCCAGATGCATGGCTTCGGCGGCATCGTCACGATCGAGGTGAAAGGTGGTCTGAGGAAGGCAAGGCGCACGCTGGAACGCTGCCAACTGTTCTCGCTGGCCGAATCGCTCGGCGGTGTCGAGAGTCTGATCGAGCATCCCGCGATCATGACCCACGCGTCTGTGCCGGCGGCCATTCGCAAGCGGCTGGGCATCAGTGATGGGCTGATTCGCCTGTCGGTGGGCGTGGAGGACATTGTGGATCTCGAGGCCGAACTGGAGAGAGCGCTGGCTTGACGTGGCGTACATGGTCGTGATTGTCAACAAGTGCTATCAGGAGTAGGCATTGGATCCACATCTCAGACAATCAGGATCGCTATGGGCCATGGCGAGAACCATGTGGCGGTACCGTGCACTGATCGGGCAGATGACCGTCCGCGAGGTGGTCGGGCGGTATCGCGGCTCGTTCCTGGGCATGGCATGGTCCTTCTTCAATCCCCTGTTGATGCTGTCCGTGTATACGTTCGTGTTCACCAGCGTATTTCATTCGCGATGGTCCGGGGCAGACGCACAAGACAAGACAAGTTTTGCAATCATGCTTTTCATCGGGATGATCGTGTATTCGATTTTTGCTGATAATGTAAATCGTGCCCCGACCCTGATCACTACCAATACGAGCTATGTCAAACGCGTAGTGTTTCCGCTGGAAATATTACCACTGGTCAGTATGGGAGCGGCCATTTTCCACACACTTGTCAGCCTGCTGGTATGGCTTTTGGCTTATATCCTGCTGGTCGGTATGCCGCATGCCACGGCGCTTCTGTTGCCGTTGATAGTCCTGCCCTTCGTCCTGGGCACTCTTGGTGTCAGTTGGTTTCTTGCTTCCATCGGAGTTTTTCTACGCGACGTAAACCAAACCGTAGGTATCCTGACCACGGCTTTGATGTTTCTCGCCCCGGTGTTTTATTCGCTGGAGAGCGTACCGCCTCGCTTCAAACCGGTGATCATGGCTAACCCAGCCACCTTCATCATAGAAGAGGCACGTACGGTATTGGTCTGGGGGCACGCGCCAAATTGGGCCGGATTGGCTGTTTACGGTCTGGTCAGCGCGTTCTTTGCCTGGGCCGGGTTCTGGTGGTTTCAGAAGACCCGCAAGGGATTTGCAGATGTCCTTTGAGCAACACGCCATTGAGATAAGCGAGGTTGGCAAGGTGTTTCCGGTGTACGCCAAGCCGCATCATCGGTTGCTGCAGATGTTGTCCAAGCGCAACAAGCAGCGCTGGTATCAGGAGTTTGTTGCGCTGCGTGACGTCTCATTCAATGTGGGAAGGGGCGAAACGCTGGGTATCGTTGGCCGCAATGGTTCGGGCAAGTCCACTTTACTTCAGATTATTTGTGGAACGCAGACGCCGAGCGCCGGAAGCGTCAATGTCAATGGGCGCGTGGCGGCGTTGCTTGAACTCGGTTCCGGGTTCAATCCAGAGTTTACCGGTCGCGAAAATGTTTACCTCAACGGTATGGTCCTGGGGCTCGAAAAGGAGGAAGTCGAATCCCGTTTCGAGTCAATCGCCGCCTTTGCGGAAATTGGCGATTTCATGGAACGCCCCGTGCGCACCTACTCCAGTGGCATGTACGTGCGATTGGCTTTTGCCGTAGCTATCAATGTGACACCCGACATTCTGGTGGTCGATGAGGCGTTGTCCGTTGGCGACGAAGCTTTCCAACGCAAGTGTTTTGCGCGGATAAACAAGATTCGTGAGGACGGAGCGACGATTCTTTTCGTGTCACATTCTGCCAGCACCGTGGTCGAGCTGTGCAATCGCGCCGTGTTGCTCGATGGCGGCGAGCTACTTGCAATGGGTAGCCCGAAGTACATCGTTTCTCGCTATCAAAAGATTTTGTACTCCCCCTCTGACAAGTTTGCCTCGATTCGTGCAGAGATCAAGAATGGCAGCGAGACGGAGGAGCCGCAGGTGGATGTCGCGGACGCAGTGCCCGCGTTGAGCGAGCCTGCTGTCGCGCAGCCTGGCCAAGCGACAGACCCCCTGGATGTAGAAGATGAATCCTACTTCGAGGAGGGTATGCTGCCCAAGAGTACCTATCGCTACGATGCTGTCGCGGCGGCAATTGAGGACCCGCACATTGAGACCCTCGCTGGTCGGCGCGTCAATGTGCTCAAGGCGCACCAAGAGTATGTCTACACTTATCGAGTCCGGTTTGATCGTGGTGCGTCGGCGATCCGCTGCGGCATGCTGATCAAGAATGTCACCGGGCTCGACTTGGCTGGATGCGTGACTTCATGGGCAGGGGGTAGCATTGCTTGGGTGGATGCGGGAACCGTGCTTGAGGTGCGCTTCCGTTTCCCCTGCATGTTTGTTTCGGGTGCCTATTTTCTCAATGCCGGTGTGCAGGGTTGCCTGAACGAGGAAGAGGTTTACCTCGACCGGGTAATTGATGCCGTGATGTTCAAGGTTATTCACGAGCCGGGCAGGCTGGCAACGACAACTGTCGACCTGGGTATCACCCCCACGGTTGAGGTCGCGAACGTCACGGAGGTTCAGTCATGAAGCCTCGGCAGGAACACTCACGCGTTCTGCTGGTGCTTGGCATGCATCGGAGCGGCACGTCGGCTGCCACGCGCGTACTGAATCTGCTTGGAGTGAATCTCGGCGATAAGCTGATTGAGCCCGGCCCCGACAATCCCGATGGTTTTTGGGAGCATGCCGAAGCCGTACGCATTAACGATGCCTTGCTCGAAGGGATTGGACGTACCTGGTACGACATGCGCGAGATGCCAGCGGGCTGGCAGGAGACTGAAGCAGCCGAGCGAGCGCTGGCGCAAATCCAGATGCTGATCCGCCAGGATTTCAGCCCGGGCCTGTTGTGGGCGATCAAGGATCCGCGGATGTGTCTGACCTTGCCGATTTGGATCAAGGCCTTGCGTGGCTTGGGCTACGCGGCGGACTGTCTGTTTGTCGTACGCAATCCATCGGAAGTAGTCGATTCGCTGCACGTGCGCAACAACTGGGCGCGTGAACCGTTGTATCTGATGTGGGTGCAGTACCTGATGGAAGCTGAGGCTGCGAGTCGGCACGAGCGCAGGGCCATGATCACTTACGACGATTTGTTGGATGACTGGCGTGAGACCATGCAGCGTGTCGCCATCAAGCTGGAAGTCACGTGGCCGGTAGCGCCGGAATCGGCCAAAAGGGAGGCGGACGCTTTTCTCAGCAAGGGTCGTCGCCACCACGTAGCAGATCCGGTGGGTTCCGGCGATGAGATGCCTGAACTTGCCGGCAAGCTCTATCTGGCGTGCCTGGGCATAAGCAGGGGCGAGAAGTCTTGGGCCGCGATTTCCAGGTTGGAAAGGACCTACCGGGGCGTGGCCGATCTATATGCCGAACATGTGAGTCAGCTTATCGAGTTGCGCTGGCAGGCCGAAGCCAGAGCCCAGGTGGCTGAAGCTGGTGCCGCCGCGTCCCTGCCGATTCATGAGACGATACCTTTTGCTGCCGGCTTTGGGGATCTTGCGGAGACCATTGGCGAGTCGATTTCTGGAAGTCATGACCTATTGACCCAGAAGCTTGGCACCATGGTCAGCACCTTGGCAGGGGGTGTGGACCGTATGGAGCAGGGGTTCGCTGCATTGCAGAAAGAAGTACACGAAAAGGCGCAAAAGGCTGAGGAGGGGGAAGTGGCAAGCGAAGCAAGGATGGGGGCGCTGGAAGGGAAATTCTATGATTTGTCAAAACGGACCGCAGCAGCCGAGGTGCAGTTCGCCACCATTGCAGGAGAGATGAAAGCTCGAGCCGAGCGGCAGGAGTCGACACTGGCCAAGCTCGACGCTTTGTGCGCTTCACTTGCCGGTCAAGTTGATACATTGCGAACGGCAACGCAAGCTCACACTTATGCCTTGGATGAGTCGCTGGAAGGGATGTCGTTGCGGATGGAGCAACGCGTGGCTGCGCTTGATACGGAGCTCAAAAGTCATGTTCGCAGCGCAGCTGAGTCGAGTGCAAGTGCGGTGGACCAAATGGAACGACGCCTGACCGCACTCGATGCGCAAGCGAGGGCCGCCGTAAGCTCAGTAAGCGAATCTCTGGAGCGGGTGTCGTTGCGCGTTGAGCGGCGGCTGGCTGAGGTTGACGCAGCTTTGGAGACGAGTGGCCAAAATGATGCCAAGGCTGGCGACAGAGCCATGCGACAGATCGAGGATGTCGCCGCGGAACTTCGTGGACGCCTGGATGATGTGAACCAAGGGTTGCGCAAACGAGACTCCCAGGTCGAGCGGCTTATCGCCGAAATTGATAGCCGGGACACAAAGATCCATCAGCTTGAGTCGTCAACGAGTTGGCGTATCACGGCCCCCTTGCGCTGGATCCGCAAGGTGTCGGCACCGCGGGCGTGGAAGGCCGTGCTCGGTCGTGGGGCAAAGGCCGCGTATGACCGGTTGCCATTGCCGCTGCATCGCCGGTTGGCTTTGAAGGGCAAGATATTCCGTGTTTTGGCGCCGTTGATCCGTCACACGCGCAGCTATCGCGCCTGGGAAGCGTTTGAGGCCCACCGCGGCAGCGCCCAGGTTGGTGATTTGCCGCCAGTCCCATTTTCGTCATCAGCGCAGTCGCCGAAACACCTCAGTGACGGAGACAATTCGGCATCAAGTCTGGCCGCCAATGTGCTCCAAGGGCTCATTGATGTAGCCAACGGCACGTCCAGCGAATACGTAGCGATGGACGAGCGGCCTGCAGACTTCTCCCGCATTGATGTGCGCGCGATCGCCTTCTACTTGCCTCAGTTTCACCCGATTCCTGAAAACGACGCCTGGTGGGGGCGTGGGTTTACCGAATGGACCAACGTCTCCAAGGCTGTGCCGCAGTTCGTTGGGCACTACCAGCCCCACCTGCCTGGCGAGCTGGGCTTTTACGATCTACGCGTCGTGGATGTCATGCGGCGCCAGGTCGAATTGGCCAAGCACTACGGCTTGCAAGGCTTTTGCTTCCACTATTACTGGTTCGGCGGTCGTCGGTTGCTGGAGCGACCGCTGGAGCAGCTGCTTGCCAACAAAGATATCGACTTCCCGTTTTGCATTTGTTGGGCAAACGAAAACTGGAGTCGGCGCTGGGACGGGATGGATCAGGACATTCTGATTGGGCAGGATCACTCGCCCGAAGATGACATGGCGTTTATCACGGCACTTGAACCGGTGTTGCGCGATCCGCGCTACATCAGGGTGGACGGCAAGCCGCTCCTTGTGGTGTATCGGCCAGCCATTCTGCCGGACGCGAAGGCAACGCAGGAGCGCTGGCGCGAGCACTGCCGCAAGGTTGGGATCGGTGAAATCGTGCTGGCCATGGTTCAGTTTGATGTGGAGGATCCGCGCGTATTCGGTTTCGACGTGGCTATTGAATTTCCGCCGCACAAGCTCGCCCGTGGCCTCGACCCGATCAACGACAAGCTGGATATCGTCAACCCAGAGTACTCCGGTTACGTGGTCGATTATGACGCCGTGATAGAGCGGGCACGGGAGCATACGGCTGCCGACTTCCAGATGATCCGCGGAGTGTTTCCTTCGTGGGACAACGAAGCGCGCAAGCCCGGACGTGGCTACACCTTTGCCAACGCCACCCCAGCGCGGTACCGCGAATGGATGGATCTGGCGATCAACTACGCGCGACAGCACCCGGTGGCCGGCGAGCGGATGGTGTTCATCAATGCATGGAACGAATGGGCGGAAGGTGCGTATCTTGAGCCCGATCGGCGTTATGGCTATGCCTATCTGGACCAGACGCGCGCCGCACTCCTGACGAATCCGACGCGAAAACTCTTGACGGGCCGGCGTGTGGCGATCATCTCACACGACGCGCACCCGCACGGCGCGCAGTACCTTGCACTGAATATGGCGCGGGAGTTGGCATCTGGCCTGGACATGCAGGTGGACGTGCTGCTGATGGATGGGGGACAACTGGCGCCGGCGTTTGCGGAAACGGCACGCGTTCATGATTTGGCAGGTGTCTCGTCCGACCAGCTCGATGCGCTGTTGGTCGGGTTGCGAAAGTCGGGCGTCGAGCTGGTGATTGCCAATACGGTTGTTTCAGGCCGAATTACCAGCGCCGTTGCGGCTGCCGGCTTGCGGGTGGTGACCTTGGTGCATGAACTTCCGAGACTCATCCGCGACTACGGACTTGAGGCTGCGGTTGGCGACCTGGTGACGCATTCGGATATGGTCGTCCTACCGTCGACGGCGGTAAGAGACGGCTTAGCTGAGTTTGTCGATGCAAGTGCGCTTGCCGAGCGCTCGATGCTCCGTCCGCAAGGGCTGTTCACTCGCAGCAGATATCGTGGCGCCGCCAGCTTGTCCGAAGCTCGCGCACGGCTGAGGGCGAAACTCGGCCTGGAGGCGAATGCCCGGATTGTGCTGGCAGTCGGTTATGCGGATCGACGCAAGGGGGTGGACCTGCTGCTGGCGGCGGCGGCCGTGTGCTGCAGCGTAGACCCATCGCTGCACTTCGTCTGGGTTGGTCACGTCGACCAATCGTTGCAGCATGAAAACGCCGTGGCAATCGCCAAGGGCAATCTGGAAGAGCGGGTCCATTTCGTCGGCCTCGATTTTGACACTGATGACTACTACGCGGGGGCAGATCTCTACGCGTTGCCGTCGCGGGAGGACCCGTTTCCATCGGTCGTACTCGAGAGCCTGTCGGTGGGCATTCCAGTGGTCGCCTTCGGTGGCACTGGAGGGGGTTCGGCTCTGCTGCAACGCGGTGTCGGCGTTGTGGTGCCGGCCTTTGACGTGGAGAAGTATGCATCAGCCATCCTGCAGCTTCTAGCCGATGACGACGAGCGACAGCGGCTGGGCAGCGCTGGCCGGGAGCTCATTGACGCGGAATTCTCTTTCCGTGCCTATGTGATGGATCTGCTCTGCCTGGGCGGTATGCAGATTCCTCGCGTGTCTGTAGTGGTGCCCAACTTCAACTACGCGCGCTACCTGACGGAACGGCTTGCCTGTATCGGCGCACAAAGTGTGCCCATCTACGAGATCATCATCCTGGACGACGGTTCCAGCGATGATAGCGTTGAGACCATCCAGCGGCTGAGGCAGTCACTGCGGCCTGAACCGCGCATCGTCGTCAATCGTGCCAACAGTGGTTCGGTGTTTCGGCAATGGCAGCATGGGGTGCAGCTCGCGCGGGGCGACTATGTGTGGATTGCCGAGGCCGATGATCTGGCCATGCCGGATTTTCTGGAGCGCATGTTGCGAGGCATGGCCGCGGACGATGACGTCGTGATCGGCTATTGCCAGTCCGAGGCCATCGATGAGCAGGGGCGGCTATTGATGGCTGATTACCTGCCATACACCAACGATTTGTCGACCGATCGCTGGAAATGCTCCTACGTGGCCAGCGGCGCACAAGAAGTGGACGGCGCGCTAGGCATCAAGAACACGATTCCGAATGTAAGTGCGGTATTGTTCAGGCGACAGGTCCTCAGCGATGTGATGGACCGCCAGCTGGCTCAGGTACTTCGGTACAAGGTGGCGGGAGACTGGCTCGTGTATCTGTACATCCTCCAGGCGGGCAAGGTCTTCTATGACCCGCATGTGAGCAACCGCCATAGAAGGCATCGTGACAGCGTCACCCAGGGAACGGCCTCCTCAGCCCACTACCGTGAGGTGGTCGAATTGCAGGAGCACGCGAGATCCATGTTCCCTATGAGTGCGCGATCCATTGCAGCCGCCGAGGCGTACCGGGCCGTCTTGCGCAATCAGCTCGGCTTTGCAACCGAGCGGGCCGCGGGGGGCTGACTGGTGCTAGCGTTGGTCACAGGGGGGAATGGCTTTATCGGTTCCGGGTTGGTGGACCGGCTTCGTGCCGCAGGGTGTCGGGTGCGTGTGCTGGACCACTCCGCGCCGCGGGCCGATGTCGACTGGGAGGGAGTGGATTACGTCAGGGGCAGCCTGGAAAATATGGCGGAACTTCCGGCGCTGCTAGAGGACGTCGAACTGGTCTTCCATTTGGCCAGCTCAACTGTGCCCAGCACGTCGAACCTTGATCCGGTGGCTGACGTGCGGTCGAACCTCATTGGTGCGTTGAACCTGTGTCGCGCGATGATAAGCGCGGGCAAGCGTCGGCTGGTGTTCTTTTCCTCCGGCGGGACAGTCTACGGCAACCCGCAGCAGTTGCCTGTGCCGGAAAGCCATGCACTCCATCCGATTTCCTCCTACGGGGTCGTCAAGGTTGCGATCGAGAATTACCTGCTGATGTACGAGCAGCTCGGCAGCCTCGCCCCCCTGATCCTCCGGCCGTCCAATCCTTATGGCTCGAGGCAGTCGGGTGCCGGCCTGCAGGGAGTCATCGCGGCCTTCCTCGGCAAGGCGCGCAACGGTGAAAAGGTGCGCATCTGGGGTGACGGCGAGATCGTCCGGGACTATCTGCATATCGACGACTTGCTGACCTTCGCCGTTGCCGCCGGCACCGGGCGGCTCACGGGGACGGTCAACGTGGGCAGCGGCACGGGCCACACCATCAACCAGATCCTGGCTACGGTGCGCAAGGTAACAGGTGCCCGCTTGCCCGTGGAATATGCGCCTGCACGCAAGTACGACGTGGCAAAGATTGTGCTGGACATTACCCGAGCCACTACCGAGTTCGGCTGGTGCCCCAAGGTCGATCTTGAGACCGGCATTCGCGTTACTTGGCAGGCAAGCCATTCTCGCATGAGCTGACGGCCAACCCTTTGCCCAGATTCCCCTACCACCACAGAACGAGCTCCTCATCATGCCCAGACATCATCGGTTTTCATTCATCGCAACATCGGCTCTTGCGACCGGTTTCCTGCTTGTGGGCTGCAGCGGCAAGGACCAAGGCCCGGTCGAACCGGTCAATGCGCCCAGCACCTCCGCATCGGTTGCGGCGTCGCCTCCAGTGGCAATGCCGCCCGTCGCCTATGTGCCGGAACCCGTTACCTCCGTAATGACCACCTGCAACATCGAATCGTTCGACAATGCGTCTTTCCAGTCGACGCCGAGCGAAGCCGCGCTGTCCGCGACGCACAGCGTCAGTGGCTGGGTGGCTGCGCCTCAGTCGACCCCGCCCAGCTTTTGGCTTCGCCTGGATGACAAAACGCAGGGGCACTACTTCCAGGCACGGCTGACGCCCTCGATCAAGCGCCCCGACGTGGCCGCCTCTGCCAGAAACCCGTCCTTGCCGGAGGACAGCGGATTCGTGCTGGATCTACCGGTCAATGCCGTTCCCGCAGGTAAGTATCACCTCTATCTGGCAGTTCGGGCGGGCGGCAAGATCAGCATCTGCGATGACGGTCGGCAGGTGAACTTCCAGTAAGTGGTACGGCCGGCACCGTTGCACCGAGATGGCAAACCACTGGGCTTCGTGAGAAATTGCGTAGGGCTCAGGCAGATTACGGAGTGGAGCGGTGGAGTCGACCGTGTGCAACGAGGCGGTGGAGCTGGAGGTGCGGCGAACGACCCGGCGCGGCAACGCCTGTGCAACCATGCTGCAGAATCCATGGGCGGAAGCGATCCTGCGGGATTTCCGATGGCACGAGTACATGCGGGCTTATTCCGACCTCCGATTCGACAACGATCAGCAGGCGCGCTGGCACCTCGTGTACAACGGCTACCGGGAGGGGCGCCTGTTCGACCCGGATCGTTGTGAAAAGCTGGATCCGCGTTACTACCGGCGTCGTTACCCGGAACTACAGCTGGAAACGGATGATCAGGCGCAGTTCCATTATTGCTATGCAGGGTATTACGAAAACCGCTTTGCCAACGCCGATACCGAATGGTTGTACAACGTCGACCTGCACATCTTCCAGCATGGGCGGGTCGGCTCCCACTCCATTGCTGCGGCGCTGGAAGGGCGATTCATGGGGTCGGTAGTGCATCTGCACTGGCTCTCCGACATGGCGCTGCAATACCCGTCGTGTTCACTGAGCTACGCCCACATCCTTGGGCGCCCCCGCGAGAAGCCGGTGCGCGTGATCTCCGCGGGCCGGGAGGTCGTCTCGCGCGTGATCTCGGGGGCGTTTCAGTTCATGGAGTCGTCGCAGACAGGGGAGGGACTTCCCGATGTTGAGCGGACGGTCGCGCATCTGGAGGACAGCTTCCTGCACGATTGCGATGTCGTGACGAGTTGGTTTGACCACCAGTTTCATTGCGGGCTGGACATCTACGCGCACGACTTCGACCATGAGAACGGTTATGTACGGCTACGCAACGACAGCGTGGATTTGTTCCTGTATCGACAGGAGGATATCGGTAAACTCGAGAAGCCCTTGGCGGAGTTCCTTAAGCTGCCGGACTTCAAGTTGAGTCGGCGCAATGGGTCGGACGCAAAGGACTATAAGGAGGCCTACAAGCATGTGATGCGCAACCTCGTCCTGCCCAAAGCAGTGCTTGAAGAACTCTACGAAACGAAGTACATGCGCTTCTTTTTTAGTGATGAAGAGTTGCGGCATTTTATGGAATACTGGAGATCTCCGCGCAGGGCTTAAGGCACTTGATCGAACCCGGCGTGCTGCTCAATAGCATCTGAATTGAAATCAAGCAAGAGGGATAAGATGAGTATCGTGAACCGACATAATTGGATTGAGTCGCGTCCATGGCTTGATATGGATGAAGCGGACGTTAGGGGTTACGTTTCTAATCTGTCAGAGAAGATAGGTTACGATCTTGAGCTTAAGCTGACTGAATGGAAAGAACGTGGTGTCGTCATTTTTGAAAATGCTGTCGACGTAAGTTATATCGAGGCGCTCAAAGGCGACATCCACTACTTGCGTGAACACCATCAGGACTATGAGCTTAGCGCCGAGATTCGCGGAGTCCAGAAATCCATAGCGGAATTTACGCAGGAGGATTTGAACTCCGACGGCTTCAAGTTCAACAGCATACACGGCATTTCCAGGGCCGCAGCACATCTGAGTCTGACCGAGACAGTCGTCACATTCTTGCGGCACGTGTTCAGATCACCAGCGGTCGTTTTACAGTCCCTAACGTTCTACCGTGGCAGTCAGCAGCCGGCTCACGTAGATTATCCGTATGTGCGTTGCCAAACCAAGTTGGCGCATCTGGCCGCTAGTTGGATTCCACTCGAGGATATCCATGCTGATTCGGGGCCGCTAATCTACTATCCCGGTTCGCACAAGCTGGATGTGTCCGGCTTTTTTGATTGGGGCAACGACAGCATCGTTTACGAGCCCGATAGTACGAAGAGCCCTGCCGATCTCTCCGTCTACCTGCAGCAAAGGGTAAGGGATTCGGGCATCCAGCCTGAGATATTCTTGCCCAAGCGTGGCGATGTACTCATCTGGCATGGCAACCTCATCCATCAAGGTAGCGAAATCAAGAACCAAAAATTGACGCGCAAATCGTATGTCACTCACTACACGTCATACGAAAGCTATCCTCCAGCGCACAGGCGGCCTGACTCGAATGGACTGTCCGAGAACGGTGGATACGCGTATGACTATCCCTGGCTCGATGAGGGACGCTGCCGCTTGCCCAGTACGGACTGAGTACCTCGCACTCGTGGCTGCTCGAAAAACTGTCGGACTGATGGATTTTCGGTGGTACTCATGTCGACTCCCCGTAAACTTGATCCATGCATAACCAGAGGTCTCCGGGCAAACTAGCCTCAAGGAGACCCACGATGCGCAAGAGCAAGTTCACTGAGAGTCAGATCGTCGCGACGCTGAAGCAGGTCGAAGGCGGTCGCCA
>DATCMT010000029.1:0-164813 GCA_036563155.1 Rhodanobacter sp. | reverse complement strand
CCAAGTCATCTAAAGTCGCTATCGAAATTCGCTGGTAGAGCCTGATAAGTCGATCGGCAGTATCGATGGCTTCTTCAAAGTTCAGCTGCCTGCCTAAATCTTCATTTCTTCCTAGCGATTTGGCATCAAAAGTCTGAATTCGTTCTAAGGACTCTCTTGCTGCCTGAAGGATTGAATCGGTAGCCATCCGTAATCTCCAATTAAATGTAAGAATATATAGTAAATAGCTTTAGGTTCCTTTGCCGAACCCCTGCTGCCCCCGAAACACCCTCCTAACCTCCGGATCCAGCACATCCACCTGCCGCTTCTGCTGAAACATCGCCCGCTCCCCCGCCCCGAGCTGGCAATTCCGCGACAGCGTATCGGCGCCTTCCGACGTGGTCGCCAGCACATCCTGCACGTTGACCACCACGCCCAGCGTGTCGCCCAGCGGCTCGAGCGAGCGGCAGATGCGGTCGATGCTGGCCATGCTGCGGTACTGCCCGCCGCCGACCAGCACCAGCAGGTTGCTGCGGTCGATCCACACTGCGGATTGCACACCGGGCAGCGGGCGTACGGCGGCGCGGGCGGCTTCGGGGTTGATCGGGCGTGAAGGGTCGGCCAGGCGCATGTCGCGCATCATGTTCTTGTGCATGGCTTCGACGTGGGCGCGCACGGCACGTTGATCGCCGCTTAGGCTGGCGGCCTCGATGGCTGTGAGGTGGCGCGCGGTGGTCAATGGGCTGGTGCCCTGTCCCGCGGTCGGCCGCTGACGCGCCAATTCGGCGGCGACCTCGGGCGGTGTCGGGCTGCAGCCGGCAACCCACACGCAGCACGATAGAAAAGCTGTTGGCCAAGTTCGTACGGTCATCCCTTTCCCCCTACTCCTTGCCGAAGCATACCCCTGCTCGCTGCCTGCCGCACGGCAGCCATCTCAGCCGGTGAGACGACGGCCCGGCCTAATGCCGCGAACACCTTCGCGGACGCCCGACCATGAACGCACTGCCCGACCGTTACGCCACCGACGAGCTGATTCTGCGTAACCCGGGCGATGGCCGCACGCTGGCGCAGCGACTGTCGAAGCGCTACGCGGCGCGGATCACCGGCGCGTTCGTGGTGCCGGGTCAGGAAGGCGTTTTCGCGCCATTGCCGGACGACCTGCCGCCCGCGCTGGCCCAGGCGTTGCGCACGCGCGGCATCGAGCAGCTCTACAGCCATCAGGCGCAGGCGTGGCAGGCCGCGCAAGCGGGCGCGCACGTGGCCATCGTCACGCCTACCGCGTCGGGCAAGTCGCTGTGCTACACGCTGCCGGTGCTCAGCGCGGCGATGCGCAACCACGCCAAGGCGCTGTACCTGTTTCCGACCAAGGCGCTGGCGCAGGACCAGGTGGCCGAGCTGCTGGAGTTGAACCACGCCGGCGAGCTGGGCGTGAAGGCGTTCACCTTCGACGGCGACACGCCGGGCGATGCACGCCAGGCGATCCGCCTGCACGGCGACATCGTGGTCAGCAACCCGGACATGCTGCACCAGGCGATCCTGCCGCATCACACCAAGTGGGCGCAGTTTTTCGAGAACCTGCGATACGTGCTGATCGACGAGGTGCACACCTACCGCGGCGTGTTCGGCTCGCACGTGGCCAATGTGATCCGGCGGCTGAAGCGCGTGTGCGCGTTCTACGGCGTGACGCCGCAGTTCATCCTGTGCTCGGCGACCATCGGCAATCCGCGCGAGCATGCCGAGGCGCTGATCGAGGACGCCGTCACCGCGATCACCGAAAGCGGCGCGCCCACCGGCGACAAGCACGTGCTGCTGTGGAATCCGCCGGTGGTCAATCCCGATCTGGGCCTGCGCGCGTCGGCCCGTTCGCAGACCAACCGCATCGCCCGGCTGGCGATCAAGTCGGGCATGAAGACGCTGGTGTTCGCCCAATCGCGCAGCATGGTCGAGGTGCTGACCAAGTACCTGAAAGACGTGTTCGACCACGACCCGCGCAAGCCGCCACGCATCCGCGCCTACCGTGGCGGCTACCTGCCGAAGGAGCGTCGCGCGGCCGAGCGGGCGATGCGCGAAGGCAGCATCGACGGCGTGGTCAGCACCTCGGCGCTGGAGCTGGGCGTGGACATCGGCAGCCTCGACGTGGTGGTGCTCAACGGCTACCCCGGTTCGGTCGCCGCCACCTGGCAGCGCTTCGGCCGCGCCGGGCGACGCCAGCAATCCGCGCTGGGCGTGCTGGTGGCCAGCTCCGATCCGCTCGATCAATACCTGGTGCGCCACCCGGAGTTTTTCCAGCATGCCACGCCGGAGCACGCCCGCATCCAGCCCGACCAGCCGCTGATCCTGCTCGACCACATCCGCTGCGCCGCGTTCGAGCTGCCGTTCACCGGCGACGAGATGTTCGGCACCGAGGTCGCCACGCCGTGGCTGCACGTGCTGGGCGAGGAAGGCGTGCTGCATCGCGAGGGCGACCGCTGGGAATGGATCGCCGACAGCTATCCCGCGATCGCGGTGTCGCTGCGCTCGGTGGCCGATGGCAATTTCGTGGTGGTCGACCGCACCGATGGCCGGCAGACCATCATCGCCGAAGTCGACTATTCCGCCGCCGCCGTTACGCTGTATGAAGGCGCGATCCACATGATCCAGTCGCTGCCCTACCAAGTCGAACGGCTGGACTGGGAAGGCCGCAAGGCCTATGTCACGCGCACCCAGGTCGACTACTACACCGACGCCATCGACTACACCAAGCTCAAGGTGCTGGCCTGCTTCGACAGTGCCGACGCCGGTTGCGGCCAGGCCCACCATGGCGAGGTGCACGTGGTGCGGCGCGTGCCCGGCTACAAGAAGATCCGCTTCTACTCGCACGAAAACATCGGCTACGGCCCGGTCAACCTGCCCGACCAGGAACTGCACACCACCGCGGTGTGGTGGCAATTGCCGCAGGCGGTATTGGAAGCGGCGTTCGAGCAGCGTCAGCAGGCACTGGATGGTTTTCTGGGTGCCGCCAATGCGCTGCACCTGGTTGCCACCGTGGCGGTGATGGCCGAGGCGCGCGACCTGCAAAAGTCCGTGGGCAGTGGCGACGGCGCCTGGTTCGCGAGTCTCGACCTGACCGGTCGGGGCCAGTTGCGCGGCAGCGACGGCCAGCCCGCTGCACTGGCCCCGGACGCACCGTTCACGCCCACGGTGTATCTGTATGACGCGTTCCCGGGCGGCATCGGGCACAGCGAGCCGCTGTTCCAGCGACGCGAAGATCTGATCGCCCAGTCGATCACTCTGATCGAACGCTGCGACTGCCGCGCCGGCTGCCCCGCCTGCGTGGGCCCGGTGCTGGCCGCCGACGAGAGTCGGGTTGAGGCAGGCGGCGCCGCAGAAACGTCACCGAAGGCGCTGGCCCTGCGCGTGCTGGCCTTGCTGGTGGCGCTGTGAGCGAGCTGATCGCCCGCCTGCGCACGCTGCGGGCCGAGGCCGGTCGGGTCTCGGCCCCCGCCGCTGGAACACCCCGACAACCGGGCCAGCGGACGTCACCGCACCTGCACGCCGCTGCCGGCGCCCATGTCGCCGTACCGCAGCGCGCGTTGTCGCCCGAACTGCGCCGACTGCTGCAGCGACATGCGCAACTGAAACATGGCCCGACCACGCTTTCCTCCAGCGACCGCGCCGTGCCAGGGATCGAACTCGCACCCGGCCTGCGCTACACCGAACTCCTGGTCGACTGGCTCAAGCCGCCCACGATCATCGACGCCACCTTCGCGCGGGTCGAACCCGTGCCGCACGATCGGCTGCTGCACTTCGACACCGAAACCACCGGGCTGGCCGGCGGCACCGGCACCCGCGCCTTCATGATCGGCGCCGCCGACTGGATCGACGGCCGCTTCCGCGTCCGCCAGCTCACCATCACCAGCATGGCCGCCGAGCCCGCCATGCTGCGCACCTTCGCCGGCTGGATCAGCGATGACAGCGTGCTCGTCAGCTACAACGGCAAGTGCTACGACGCCCCGCTGTTGGCCACCCGCTACCGCCTCGCCCGCCTGCCGAACCCACTGCTGGGCCTGGGCCACATCGACCTGCTGCACCCGGTGCGCCGGCACTGGAAAGGGCAATGGGAAAACTGCCGCCTGGCCACCGCCGAACGGCAATTGCTGGGCGTCGTGCGCGAAGACGACCTGCCCGGCGCCGAAGCCCCCGCCGCCTGGCTCACCTACCTGCGCGGCGGCTCCGCCCGAAACCTGCGTCGCGTGGCCGCACACAACGCGCAAGACCTGAAAAGCCTGGCCGGCGTGCTGGTGCATATGGCCATGATGCCACGCTGACGTACCGCGCCGTGGTGCAATCCAGCTGGATCGCGACTACTATTTTTCGGTCGGCGACCGGATTCGTCGAGAACAGGGGAAGCAGATGAAGTACTTGCTTGCAGCAAGCTTGATGCTGGGACTCGCCGCGTGCACCAGCGTGAAAGTGAAACCCGTCGACACCAGTCTCGCGATGCATCGGGTGTGCATTCAAACAAATCCCGCCGTGAAGGTCGACGACTTCGTGATGGTGATGCAGGACGGATTCCAGCGCCACGGCATTGCCGCACAGGTGTACGACAGCACGCTGCCGGCGTCCTGTGAGTACGTGGTTGACTACACCGCGCTGCGATCGTGGGACTTCAAACCCTATTTGTCTCACGCTGAAATCCGCATCACGGACCACGGTCGCCTCGTGGCGTCGGCCACCTACCACCTCAACGGCAAGGGTGGCTTCGACATGGGCAAGTGGCGAGGTACCAAGGCGAAGATCGCCCCGGTGATGGATGAGCTTCTGGCCGGATTTCACCCATAGTGACAGTTGACCCAGGGGGCTGGTGCCCTCTTCTGGTGGCAGACAGGAAGCTCGGAGCATGCGCACGCACGGCACGCTGATTCAATGGAATGACGAGCGCGGGTTCGGCTTCATCGAACCGGCGGTCGGTACCGCGAAGATCTTCGTGCACATCTCGGCGTTCCCGCGCGACGGCATCCGCCCGCGCATCGGCGAGCTGGTTTCCTTCGACATCGAACAGCGCAGCGATGGCAAGCAGCGCGCCCTGCGCTTGATGCGACCCGGTAGCCGGGCTGCACCACATCGCGCAGCACGGACGTTGCCGACCGCAGTCCGCCGGAATCGGTTCGCCGAGATTGCCGGTCTGGTCATAGCTCTGGCCATCGTGTGGTACGGCTACACGCACTGGGGTGCACAAGACGTCGTGTCACCTGCCCCATTGCGTATTGCCACCGACTTGACCATTCATTGCCAACAGAGCTGACCAGTTCCGGCAAGTAAGCTGACCAGCATCGCCAATCAACTGCCCAGTGGGCAGTTCGCTGCCGGAGGTGGTCAGCTGCTTGCTGTCTTGATGAAACCATTCTGGGTGCTGCAAGCTTGCCTGCGCGCCCAAGACGTGTATGCCAGGAGGCGAAAACACGTGTCAGGGCATGGCATTGATCGAAGCGGCGACACGAAATCGAAGGCCATCAACAGCAACCGGAGTTTCCGTAAAAGCTATCGAGGCTCTTGGGCTAGGGTGACATCATTCGCCACGTTGCGCCTTGACGCTCCTTGCTCGCTGCAGGTACGCCGCGTCCTCCTCATTGGTCGGCTGACGCCAGCCCAATGCTTCCGCTTGCTCAAAGAGCTGCGAGTTATTCTTGGACAGCATCTGAAAATCGCCACGCTGTGACGCAGGAATCAGGTCGGGCCGAGGATACCGACTGACGTAACGTTGTTGCAGCAGGTGATAGTAAGCGCCAGCACGTCGAATGATCGACACAACGTCCTTGGGGTTGACCTTCAGTGCGAGTTCCGTCAGCCCTAGCTGGTGCTCTGGAGAGCGTTGACGTTCGTAGAAGTCCTCCAGCGTTCCCATCATCGCACCCACGGCTTCCTTTTGGCTGAGAGGCCGAAGGTAAATACCGGATTGCATGCCAAGCGGTGTGATATGGAGTTGGCTTTGATAGTCGCTGTCATTGAAAGTGGTGCCACTGGTTGCCTCAATGTTGATCCACGTGCCACTGGTTGCCTCAATGTTGATCCACGTGCCATCGTCTTGGCGAAACTTCGCAAGCATATGGTTGGGTGCAACGGCCAACGTCATGTTCAAGCCGATCTTCTGCCCCAATATCACCAGCAGTATCGGCATGGATACGCAGTTGCCCTTGCGGGTCGCAAGATACGTGGAAATAAGTTTGTTCTGGATGTCTTTCCCGAACGGATCATCCAGATCGTATGAAAATGGTTTGTTGTCGTTCCACGGGCCGGGCTCATAGATCGTGCTACCGAGAATCATGAGCTGCACCACATGCGACGCGCCGGGTGGAATCCGTGCCCGAACCTTGTGCGCCCAGGCATCCAGCAAGTTCAACGTGGCTTGCTCGTCGACCGTCGGATCGATCATGCGGTCGATGGTGACTTTCGCCTTGGCGAAGTCGATCTGATTCTCAGGCTGTCCTAGCAAGGCACGGAGAACGCGGACGTTAGGATCGTTCGGCAGTTTGATGCCCACAGACGACGCTGCGTGGCCGGGGCATGGATACAGGTAGATCCCGAGCGCGGCCGAAAAAACGAGCGCGGCTATCAGGGATGCTCGCGTCTTGGCTTTAGGAAACAACTCACGCACCAGGTCTGCCTAGGGCTTCAGGTGCGTGTAGGGCCATGTCTTGGGCGGGTCGATACGGTAGGCCCCACGTGGCCCGTTGATACTTGTGAACAGACCTCGCTCATCGCGTCGCAGGAAAAACAGGTAGGTTGCGCCTCTTTCACAGCACAGCGGATCGAGTTCGTACACGCCCGTACCATAGACCAGCGCGACGCTACCAAGCGGCGGGCCTTTGAGCATGGTGTCGATCCGTATCGTGGCGATATGTTCCATGCCGATCTTTCGTGGGTCAGCGACATCCACCGCGATTACCGTACCGATTCCGACAAGAGCCGCCTCATGGACCTTCTGCTCCAGTGGCATGTCGGGCGCTTCATTCGCCCATGCACCGTTGCTATACCAGAGCGTACTCAACACCATGACCGCCAACGCTTGCCAGATTAGTGCGCGCATAGGAGTCCACACGCAATCTGAGCGGGAGTCTTGCCCTCTACGTGGCTTGGATCTGCAGCACGTTGACCCAGACCAGGAATTTCTGCACGTGCTTTATTTTCGTTGGTGATTCCATTACCCGTATCCGGCCTTGTCGCCATGGGTATCGCGTGGGCAACCAGTTCGTGCATGAGAATGTCTTTTGGCGCATCAGGCAGAACTGCTCCAGTAGTGCTCTTTAGAGAAGTATTTGCGTCACCAGAGATCGTCAAGATGACGTTGCCGTTCGACCGTGGTTCGGTGATGCCACCTCCAGCTGCGGCATTCACGTCGACCACCTGACCAGTTTCGAGCGTGTGCGTTGGCGCGATATCCATGATTACATTGACCGGTGACGCGATCGCCGCAGCCAATCCATCGGCATAGTATTGAGACTTTCCTTCGAAGCTGCCGCCAGAGTTCAACTGGACCAGTTGATCTCCTTTAAAAGCAAAGTTCCCTGCTGCATTGGCGTTTATATAGGCCTGAAGCCTGGCGTTGTTTACACTGTTCATCGACGTGACAACTCGGCCATCCGGGTCAACGTTGATGATGGGATTGTTATTGGCATACGCGTATCGGTTGAAGTTGAACGCGTTTCCCGCCGCCGGCGTCTTGGGATCGACGCTCAGAAAGCGTGCCGTCACAGGGTCGTAGTAACGCGCCTGCATGTAGACGAGCCCAGTATCAGGGTCGTTCACGTGGCCGGTGTAGCCCGGACCATTGGGCGCGACGCCCGTCGCAACGCTGCCGTAAGGCGCGTAGTCGAATCTGGCGGTGATGTTGCCCTGCGCGTCGGCCTCAGCCAGAGGTGTGCCCTGCGGGTCCGTATAAACGTATGTCACGGTGCCAGCGTGTGCAGCAAAGCAAGGCAGCAACACCAGCAAGTAGCCAAGCCACTTGCCCATACTCCAATAACGACTACCCATGTCGATCTCCCCGTCCCCTTCCATCCGGTCGCCCGAGCCTACAGCAAAATGCGGGTGGGCACGACTCAGCAGGCGGCATCAATAGCGTGCGCTCTGTGAACTAGTTCACCGATCGAATGCCAAGGCCATGGTCTTCCGTGCGTCAGCGAGTACGCTCGTGTCTGATCACCCTTCGCTGAATCCGGTGAGGACGGATATAGGCCTGAGAGACCACCCAACAAATGACAGATAGGGTGCCCTCGATCGCCACGAGCTTTGCCATTTGTAGAGCAGGAGGCATCGGGGCGCGGCCAGCCAACAGGAAGGCTAAAAGCATGAGGCCGAATAGCACCAGGAGCTGGAGCCATCCCCACGCGGCCATGATCATCGGCGCCGAGATGGACGCCGAGGTAGTCCCAAAAGACAGACTGCCGGCTCGACGCAGTAGGCGGATCTCGCGGTCCGTCAGATCAGCATGATGTTTCAGCTCGATCAGATGTTTCCGGTCGCGCAGTGGTGCATCAAATCCGAATCGTTTGATAAAAGCGTCTTCACTACCAATCGCCACCCGATCGGCTTCGTCAAACAAGTCATCTTCCAGCGAACCGAGTCCTGCTTCCAGCGCATCCAAAAACGCCCGCTCGAACTGGGGTAGACCGCGGGCAGCGCGAGAAGGATCGTCGTGCGGCTTGAAAGCAAGGATGTTGGGTTCGTCTCCCTCTCTGCCATTCATCGCGCAATCGCCACAGACATGACCTGTTCGACTTCCGAATCGCTCAGCTGGCCACGTTCCAGGCTGAGCGCGTAGAGCGCACGCAATACCCGCACCCGCTGCTCCGGCTTCATTTTCTTTCGCAGTGCAGCCAGCCGCGCATCGATCTGTCGGGTAATGCGCTCGACCAGCGCGAAGTCCGTAGTACGCGCTGCTGCCTTCTGCGGCACATCGTCTGTCCCGGAAAGCAGCCAGATGGGGTCGATCCCGTGCTGCTCGAATAGAGCGCGAAAAAGAGCGACTGGGGTTTCGCGTTCCCCACGCTCGTAGTTCGCATAGGCGCGCAGCGACAAGCCGAGCGTTCCGGCAAAAGCCGTCTGGCTCAAACCTGTTGTCGCACGAACGGCAGCGAGTCGTCGACCGAATGCGGCGTTGTCGCCGGGGTTTGCAATGCTACTCATTTATGCCTATATTGAGTCTCATAGTTGCCTGAAGGATATCGCCTTGCATCGCGAAAGGGAACGCCACGAACGCATCAAGATGCGCCTGCGGCTAGCCGGCAGCTCGCTGTCACACGTGGCGAGGGAGCTTGGTGTGCAGCCGACTACCGTCACGTCGGTATGCCAGGGGCACCGACGCTCACGTCGCATCGAACAACTCATCGCGAACAAACTGTCGACCACGCCAGCCGAACTCTGGCCAGATCGCTATGACACTTCATACGAGCGCGCGTCGAGCATGACTCACACGCGTTTGACGGGAGATCCAGCAGCCGGAACCGACATCCTCTAACCCCACCATAACCGCGGGCGCAAAAAAGGCCGGCGTCCTGCAGACGCCAGCCTTTTGAGATTGCAGTGTCGAGTGACCCCCGACGCCAACATTCTCATTCGCTTCCTCCGCTGCTGTCAACTGCGCAGCCCTGCTTCAAGGGCGGCGTGACGGTCGGCTGCGCTCGCTTGATCAGCATCCGAATGAGAACTTTGCATGGTCCAGAAGAACCTGTGCCGGCTTCTGCTCACCACCGATCTGTCCAACCGTGAAATCGGACAACGGTGTAATGTTTCCCACAATACCGCCGGCCGCTATCGCGAACGCTTATGTGAAGAAGGGCTCACTTGGGAGCGGATCAGCGAGCTTCCTCAGGAAGTCCTCGACGCTCAACTGAACAGCGGTCGTGCACGAGTCAAGAAGCGGTTCGTGGAGCCCGATTGGTCCCACGTTCACGCTGAGCTTCCCCGCTCGGGCGTGACGATGACACTGCTTTACGAGGAATATGCGGCGGGATTGGATTCCAATCCTATGTCGGATCGAGAGTTTCGGCGGCGATACGATCGTTACAAGCGCTCGCTCGGCCTTGTGATGCGCCAAGCCCGCCGTCCGGGCGAAGGACTCTTCGTCGACTATTCGGGCAAACGTCCGGCCATCACGAACCCTGAGACCGGCGTGAGGACGCCGGTGGAGCTGTGGGTGGGCGTATTGGGCTCCAGCCCCAAGACGTTCGCGTACTGCACGCCCTCACAGCAATTGCCCGACTGGATCGATGCGCATGTGCGTGCGTTTGAATTTTTCGATGCCCTGCCGCAACACTTGGTCCCAGACAACCTCAAGTCCGCCGTCATCAAGATTTCCCGCAAGGACGGCCACTACATCAATCCCACCTATCAGGCGTTTGCCGACCACTACGATGTGATGGTCATGCCGACCCGCGCCCGCAAGCCCAAGGATAAGGCGGCGGTCGAGGGCGGTGTGCGCATCGCCCAGATGTGGATTCTCGCGAGACTGCGGAACCGGACGTTCTTCACACTCCATGACCTCAACCAGGCAGTCGCCGAACTGCTGGTTCTGCTCAACGACAAACGGATGCGCTCACGCGGCGACAAGAGTCGCAACGAGCTATTTGAAGAGATTGACCGACCGGCGATGCGCTCGTTGCCTGTGCAGCCCTATGAGTATGCCGAGTGGAAGATCGGGGTCACGGTACCGCAGGACTATCACATCGTTTGGGAGCGCAACTACTACTCGGTGCCTTTCAGCCTCGTCACGCGCAAGGTCAATCTGCGGGTCACATCCCACACGGTCGAGGCGTATCACCGGGACCAACTGGTTGCCACGCACTCCCGTTCATACGGGGTCGATGGCGTCTTCCCCAAGAAAGAGCACCAGCCACCGGCACATCGGCTGTATGGCGAGGAGCAGATGGCGGAGCTGGTGGCGTGGGCAGAAACAGTGGGGGCGGCCGTCCACCAATTCATGCAGCAGCATCAGCAAGCGCATTCCGCAGCTGCCTCGATGCAAGCCTTCCGGGGGCTCAAACGATTGGCACGTGACTGTGGTGCCGAACGACTCGACCACGCATGTGCACGAGCCCTCCGTCTGCGTGCGACGGCCATCAGTTCCGTGCGATCGATGCTGTCTCGTGGAATTGAGAAGACGCCTCTGCAAGACGACGTTGCCGCCAATGACCCCATCGCTCCGCACCAGAACGTGCGCGGCGCCGCCGATTACGAATAGGAGAGCCTCTATGAATCACAACCACACGATCGAGCAACTACGCACCTTGCGTCTGACCGGTATGGCGGAGGCGTTCGCGCATCAGATGACCGACTCGGTATTCGCGAGCTTGGGGTTCGAGCAGCGCGTGCAGATGATGGTCGAAGCGGAAAGTGCGCAGCGTGATAACCAGCGTTATCAACGCATTCTGAAGAACGCCAAGCTCAAGGTGGTCGCTGCCCCTGAGGATATTGACTATCGGTCAGGACGCGGCTTGGACAAGTCTGTGATGGCGGATCTGTTGACCTGCTCCTGGATCGCCGCGCACCGAAATGTACTCATCACTGGCGCGACGGGCACCGGAAAAACATGGATCGGCTGCGCATTAGGCGTACAGGCCGCCCGCCAAGGACTCACGGTGGCATACCGACGGACGGCTCGGTTACTGGAAGAGATGGCCATCGGGCACGACGATGGAACGATTGCGCGGCAACGCAACCAGCTCACCAGGGCGCAGATGCTAATTCTCGACGACTTCGGATTGACCGCGCTGTCGAACCGAGGACGGTCGGATCTGCTTGAAGTATTGGATGACCGTGTCGGCGTGGGTGCCACGATCATCTTGGGGCAGATGCCGGTCAAAGACTGGCACAACTACATCAACGATCCCGCCCTAGCCGACGCGATTCTGGATCGGCTCGTCCACAGCAGTGTCAAGCTGGAATTGAAGGGCGAATCCATGCGTCGAGTGAAAAATCGGGGTGGTCAGTAGCCTGCCGTCGCCGGTCAGCGTGTTGCCGAAAGTGGGCAGCACGCTGGCGACAGCGGGCAGCGAGTTGGCGAAGGTGGGCAGTTTGGCTGCCGGCCGTGGTCAGGTTCGCTGGCGAAGCCGGTCAGTTGCTGTGGCGAAGGTGGGCAAGTGGCTGGCGTTTTGCAGCCCCATTGACGCGGACCGCCCCAGCCGCCCCAAGCGCGCCCGCGCAACTCTTTACCTGCGACGGCCGCACCTATTGCTCGCAGATGACGTCGTGCGCCGAGGCCACCTATTTCATCAAGCAGTGCCCCGGCACCCAGATGGACGGCGACGGAGATGGCGTCCCCTGTGAGAGTCAATGGTGCACACCCGGTGGCGGTAATTGATCGTTGCGTCTGCGTGTGGGGCCAATCGAGACCCCGCCCTGGCTGATCACACTGCTGCTACCACCTCGAAGGTCCACGCCGCGCCGGTCTCACCACCCCTCTGCAGGACTTGCTCAGCCAGTTGCGGTATCACTTTCTGCCGCCTCGGCGAGCAACTGCGCGCTCTCTTCGGCCAACTGCCGCACGCAGGTTTCCATTTCGGCGCGGCGGGTGCGGAAGCTCAGCACGCAAACCCGGCCTAGGTAACGCTCGCTCGCGGTGGCGCCGGTGATCATGACCTGACCACGGCTGGTGACGCGTTCCATCAGCGCACGGGTGGCCTGGTTTTGTGCCGCGCGCGTGTCCAGTCCCGGCCCTTCGAGATGGAACGCGAACAGTGACAGCTGCGGCATTGCGTCCATCACGATGCCGGGAATGTGCGCCACCTGTTCGGCAGCCCACACCGCCAGCTCGCGCTTCTCGGCCAGCGCGGCGCGGTAGCGGGCGGCGCCGAAAAACTTCAGCGTGAGCCAGATGCGCAGCCCGGGAAATCCGCGTGACAGATCCGGGCCGTATTGCGCGGGGTCATAGAACTCGTTCTGATTTTCCGGCAGGTAGCCGGCGGTGGACGAGTGCAGCGCACGCAATGCCTCACCGTCGCGCACCAGCAGGGCACCGGTGCCGTAGGGCATGAACAGGCCCTTGTGCGGATCGAGGGTGAGCGAGTCGGCGCGCGGCAGGCCGCCGAGCAGCGGGCGCAGCGCGGGCACCATGTGGAAGAAGCCGCCGTAGGCACCGTCCACGTGATGCCACATGTGCTCACGCGCGGCCAGCTCGGCCACCGCGTCGAGCGGATCAACCGCGCCGGTATTGGTGGTGCCGGCGGTGGAGAACACCATGAACGGTTTGAGCCCGGCGGCGCGGTCGGCGGTAATGGCCCGTTCCAGCTCGTCCACGCGCATCCGGAAATCGGCATCCACCGAGATCACCCGCACGCGGTCGTGCGCGATGCCGGCCAACTTGGCGGCCTTGACGATGCTGTGGTGCGACTGCGACGACACATACAGCGTGCCTGGGCGGATGTCGTTGCCCAGCAGTTTTTCGCGGGCGCAGGCGATCGCGTTGAAGATCGCCATCGAGCCGCCGGTGGTGAACAGCCCGCGCGCGGTTGCCGGGAACTGCATCCAGTCACGCAGCCAGTCCAGCGCGTTCGCCTCCAACTGCACCAGCGCGGGTGCCGCCTGCCAGACGCCGGTGTAACGGTTCGTGGTATCGGCAATGAAATCCGCCAACGCAGCCGGATAGACCCCGCCACCGGGAATGAAAGCCAGGTAGCCGGGGCCCGGCGCCGTGAACGAGCGCGGAATCCACTCGTCAAACAGAGGATCGAGCAAATCCTCCAGCGCCGTGCCCTGCTCCGGTGCGCCCTCCCGCATCGACCGGCACAGGGCTTCGATGCCGTTGAAATCGCCACAACCCGGCATGTCGCCCAGCGCCGCCACATGCGCCACGGAACGCGCCAGCACGGCCTCGCCCATCGACTGCATCTCGGCGGCCGACAATTCCAGATTCGCCGGGTCAGTCTTGGTACCCTCATCCACCACGAAGTACTCCATCAGTGCAGGTTGATCGTCGCCAAATCCCGGCCCGCTCGCGGCGGCAGCAACCAGCCACGTCACAACGTCAGCCCGAGCACGGGAAAAACGCCCTCAAGTCTACCGGCACACCGCAGCTGCCACAGCCGGCGGCAGGTCCTTCAGGCGGACGGCTGCACCGGCTTGATGGCCGGATCGGTGACGTAGCGGTACTGGCCCGGCGGCAGGTAGATCGACAGCAACGAGGTGTTCTCGAGTTCCATGCCACGGCTGAACAGGTTGGCAAGGCGCACCACGACGTGCACGAAGCGACGGCGGCGATCACTGTCCCACGGCGAGCCGAGGTAGTCGGTCAGGATCACCTCGATGAGCAGGGTCGACCGCATCAGTTCGCCATAGGCAGACTCGAACTGAATCGTGGCCGCGCGGTCCCGCTGCAAGGCCCAGCGAAGATACGGACAAAGCAGCACACTGCGGGCCAGGCCGATCTGTCGAAAGATGGGCGCGAAGCGCTGCAGGCACTCGATCGCCCGGTCCGGGTCCTGATCCCGACACGCATCCAGCAGCGCACGCATGTGCCCGCTGGCACTCGCATGCCAGCGCTGGATATCGCTGACCAGGCTCATGCGGTAGCGGACGGTGACGCCGACCTCATCCTGCGAAGCTTGTGACTGTGGATCGGCAGAGAGCTTCTCGGCACGGCCGAACACCGTGGACAGCAGGTCAAACCCGTGCATCAGTGCGGGTTCCGGTGCCACTTGCAGGGATCAGCGTGGGCGGCCGCCGGAACGTGCCGCGGCGCCTTTCGACCGCAGGCGCATATCGGCCACGGCCATATCGCAAACAATGCACCCGAGCGCAAATCGCATCCATGGACTTCCCCCGTACAGGCATCGGTGCCAACAACTGAGGAACGGGCTTTGACTCCAGACGCTCAGATCCGGACGTCGCGGCGGGTTTCTGCCGGGGCCCAATCTAGCACGGCTGCGGGCGAGTGGAAGAGTATCCAGACGCCAGGCCAACCCTCACCCGGGCGAGGTTGCCTTTTCCGCTTCGCCAAGCAAGCCGCCCAGTGCCGCACCCAGCGCCAGATCATCCAGCGCGCCAAAGTGCTGTTCCCGCAGCCTGCCCTGCGCATCGATCAGCAGGAGCGTGGGCGTGCCCTGCATCGCATACGCGCGCATGGTCAGCGGCAACGGATCGCCTTCGGTGTGTTTGTCGATGCCGACTGGAAAGGTGTAACGGTACTCGTGCAGGAACGCTTCCAGCGACACGGGGCCTTGCGCCTTGTGGTGCTCGAACACGGTATGCAAGCCGACCACCATCAGGCGCTCGATCGGGAACATCTGCTGCACCCGGCGCATCTGCGGCAGTGCCTGCATCGCACAGCCGGGGCAGAGCATCTGGAAGGCGTGTGCCACCACCACCCTCCCGCGCAAATCAGCCAACGTCAATGGCGCGCTGTTGAACCAGCGCGAGATCTGCCAAGCAGGTGCGAGTCGTCCGTCCGTCATGAGCTTTCCCAGGCGAGAGAGCCGATGGTATCACCCACGTTGCGCGATCCGATTCGCGGCTACGCACCGCCCGACAAACGACCGCGGCCGCGCAATCCGGAGTGCGGCGCGGGCTGCAGCAACAACGCCGATCAGCCGCGCAACGCCTGCGTCCATGAGGGAGTCGATGTCGCGCGAGAGCCGAGACGGCGACCATCCACAAAGGTGTGCACCCGACCGCCGATGATGGCAACCATGGGCGAGCCCGATAGGCGCAGAGCCACCGGAACCTTGGATGACATCGCCAGACCGAGCTGATGCTCGGCCCGCATCCGCATGGCCTTGGCGGCGAACCATGCCTTGGGCCCCGCCAGCACGGAGCCCGACTCGGACTCGGCTTGCCGCGAGTGCTCGATGCCCTGGCGCAGGTGCGCCAGGTGGTATTCGTTGAACGTTTCGGTCAGCGCGCTGACCTTGAACGGCGAGGCGACGTACTGGTCCAGCAGACTCGCCATGACGGCGGCCGCACGCTGCGCAATGCGACGATTGGCGCCATCGACCCGCGACGTCCCAGCCGACGCCTGCCAGACGCCATCAAGCGACGCCGCCAGATGCGCGTATTCCGCGCGATTGAGCGGGCGCTGTGCCAGTGGCATATCCCGGCGACGGGCAAACCATGCCTGGTCGGCGGCCGGCAACGCATGCGAGCGATGGGCGAGTCGGGCGCGAGCTTCCCTGATTGACAGGTCGTCCGTCGCTGCCAGGCGCAGCGCGAGTGCTTCCTGGGACAACGGGTGCGGACGAGCGGTGCCGTCGGGACGATACCAGCGGCGGTACTCCAGCGTGGCTGGATGGGACAGATGCGATGGCGGCCTCAGGGTGGCGCGCACTTCTGCACTGTCATCGAGCCAGGGAGCCATCGGGCGCAGGCCGATCGCATGGGCAGCCAAGACTCTGCCCAGCAGAATTTCCGCGTTGATCAAGTGCTGATGGCAGCTGGCGTGGCGATCGACCGCATCGACCACCGGGAAAAACACAAAGCGCATGCCGCCCAGGCCCACGACACGCTGGCCTGCCGACGACGGGCTCGCGCCGTGACAGCCCTGCCCCGCGATCCGGCTTCCAATCGGCAGCTCACGATGTGCCGTGGGCAAGTTGGCCAGCAAGGCCTCGATGACAGGAGAAAGTTCCGGCGATGGGCACGTCGCCACGGTTCTTTGCGATTCGGAGCCAGCACGCATCGACACTCGAAACCCTTCATCGCCATGGGTTGATGCATCGCCGACTTCTGCCAGCGTCCCATCCTTCCCGGATACTGCATATGCTGTCCCGCCTGGCCAGCGCTCGGTTTCAGCTTTGCATGACCTGTGCCACGAAAATGTGCGGCAGTGCGCAATATCCGTCGAACCTGTGGGTCGCGTTGGCAGGGGCCGCGCTGGTGACTTCAAAAGCCATTTCGTTGTGTTGCGCAAAACAAGGCAAAATACGCGGTTCAGGCCCTTCTTGACGCGGCCGTTTGCCACCTGACGGATAACACTCTTGACCACCACACCCACTCCGACTCCTTCGCCCGACGACGCGGATAGCGCGTTGCTTGAACGCCTGCGCGCGGCGGTGGCGTTGCTCGACGCGGTGGCGGTCGACCGTCAGTTGCTGGACCGGCTACCGGCCGAAGACCGTCAGCGCCTGCACCAGGCGGTGGCACACGTCTATCACCCCGACCCGGTGGCGCGCCGGGTCAGGCTGAAGGCTGCGGAGAAGGCTCGCCACGCGTCGAAGGTCGACAAAGAGGACCGCGTGCTGAATCAGACCGGCATTCGCGCACTGCGCCGCAAACCGGTGTTCACCACCCCCAATGTCTTCGCCCCCGAGGGTTTCATCGCCCACGATGTGGCGCCCGCGGCGGACGCTACGCAGCCGCGCGAGTCAGTCGAGCCGAAGCATTGCTATGTGTGCAAGCGCAAGTACTCGACCATCCACTTTTTCTACGACCAGTTGTGCCCGGACTGCGCCGCCTTCAACTACACCAAGCGCAGCGAACTGACCGACCTGCACGGGCGCGTGGCGCTGCTTACCGGCGGGCGGGTGAAGATCGGCTACCAGGCCGGACTGAAACTGCTGCGCGCCGGCGCCGAGCTGATCGTGACCACGCGCTTCCCGCGCGATTCGGCCGCGCGCTACGCCGCCGAACCCGACTTCGCCCAGTGGGGACACCGCCTGCAGGTCTATGGACTCGACCTGCGCCACACGCCCAGCGTGGAGGCGTTCTGCCAGGAACTGGTAGCGACCCGGCCGCGCCTGGACTTCATCATCAACAACGCCTGCCAGACCGTGCGCCGCCCGCCGGATTTCTACGCGCACATGATGGAGGGCGAGACCGCCGCGCTGCACGACCTGCCCGAGCATGTCCGCAAGCTGGTCGGTCATTACGAGGGTCTGCGCGGGGCCAACATCCTGCCCGAGGCCGGCGCGACACCCACGACGCTGGCCGGTCGGGCAGACGACTTGCCTGGCCTCAGCCGCGCAGCTGCGTTGTCGCAGCTGCCGTTGTTGCAGGAAGAACTCCTCGCGCAAGGTCACCTGTTCCCCGAAGGCCGGCTGGACCAGGACCTGCAACAGATCGACCTGCGCAAGCACAACTCATGGCGCCTGCTGATGGCCGAGGTGCCGTCGGTGGAATTGCTCGAGGTGCAACTGGTGAATGCGATTGCGCCTTTCATCATCAACGCGCGGCTGAAGCCGTTGATGCTGCGTACCAGCGAACGCGACAAGCACATCGTCAACGTGTCGGCGATGGAGGGCCAGTTCTATCGCAGCTTCAAGACCACCCGGCATCCGCACACCAACATGGCCAAGGCGGCGCTGAACATGATGACGCGCACCGCGGCCACCGATTACCACAACGACGGCATCCACATGAACAGCGTGGATACGGGTTGGGTGACCGACGAGGATCCAGCGGAGTTGGCCGCGAAAAAGGTGCGCGAGGAACGCTTCCATCCGCCGCTGGACATCGTCGACGGCGCCGCCCGCATCGTCGACCCGATCATCAGTGGCATCAACACCGGCGAGCACGTGTGGGGACAATTTTTGAAAGACTACAAACCCACGGACTGGTAAGCCGGCGTTACCCAAGACGCCCCGATCCGCCTACAGCCACACTCACTTGCGTGCGATGACGTCACACCCTGCCATGGCCGCTACCCGCAACAAGGATACGAAGCCCCGGACGGCCCGATCAGCCCGAACGGTCGGCGATGGCGAGTGCGCATTCAACGGCGATCTGTTCGCCCCGGCCGCCTTGCCGCCCGGCCGCGATGAGCCGTTGTGTGAGGGAGCCATCGTGCTGCGCGGATTTGCGTTGGCCGATGAAGATGCGCTTCTGCAGGCGATCGCTGCCGTGGTGTCGCAAGCCCCGTTCCGACACCTCGTAACTCCTGGCGGACTGCGCATGTCGGTGGCGATGACCAACGCCGGATCGCTGGGCTGGGTCAGTGACCGACGGGGTTACCGCTACGACCCGATCGACCCGGACAGCGGCAAAACGTGGCCGCCGATGCCAGCGGTCTTCGCGCGGCTGGCCACCACGGCCGCCGCCCGCGCCGGCTTTGCCGACTTTGATCCGGATGCCTGTCTGATCAATCGCTATGTCACGGGCACCCGTCTGAGCCTGCACCAGGACCGGGACGAGCGGGATCTTGGACAGCCAATCGTGTCCGTCTCGCTGGGCGTTCCGGCCGCCTTCCAGTTTGGCGGCCTGCAGCGTACGGACCGGGCACAGCGAGTCACCCTGACCCACGGCGATGTCGTCGTGTGGGGTGGGCCTGCCCGACTGCGCTATCACGGGGTGATGCCCCTGAAACCGGGACACCACCCCGCCCTGGGGAACTGCCGGATCAACCTGACCTTCCGGCGAGCCGTCTAGTCCGACTACGGACTGCGACCGAGGCCGTGGCCGTAGACCAGCTTGCCGCCAAGCCAACCAGCCACACCGAGGCAGACAAAGCCCAGCACGCTGAACCCGATTGCCAGGTTTCCCGGCTCGATCAGCCGGGTGCCGTCCAGCCGCATGAACAAACTCACGGTGTAGCACGACAGTGCACTGAGGACCGCAAGCATGTGCCAGTTGACGTCCTTGATCGCCGGACTGTCGGGCGCAACCTTGGCCAGTTCGAAGAAACCGGCCAGCATGGCGGGGATCGAGGCTCCGATCCCCACCAACAGCACGATGGCGGCAAAGCGCCAAGCCGGCTCGCCCCAGACCAGACTGGCCAGGTCAGCCGCCGTGGTCAGCGACCAGCACGCAACCGGAAAATGCACCAGCGCCGGATGCAGCGGATGACGCACGGCTGCCACTCAGACCAGCAACAGGCTGAGCAAGGTCAGGAATCCGACCACCGCCACGCCGGCGTGCACAAACACCACGGCCTTCGGCGCCACCTGCTTGCGCATGTGGATCGATGCGAGGAAGAAGCCACCCAATGCCGCCAAGACGAGCAGAGCCAGTGCCGCCGTAAGCCGAGCCGGAGCCGCACCCTGCAGCACCAGCAGGATCAGCAGGACCAGGCCGGTGGCCCCGAGCAGTGCGTGCAACACCGAAATCGCCCATGGCGCCAGCTTGCCGCGCAGTACGCTGGAAGCGAGCACCAGACCGCCTACGGCGGCAATCGCGAAGACCACAATCGCATAAATCAGCATGTTATTCCCCTGGATGGTACGTGGATGAAGTAAAGCCCCTTGGGATTGGATGCACCGGCGCGCTGCCAGGTTCCCGCGGCATGTTCATCGTCAGTGCCCGACCCCGCCAAGCCGCCCTCCCCGGCGGCCAGGGCACGCGTGCCGGAGGTCCTCCGGCTTGTTACCCTCGTCAGATCGTACGGTTCATGAGGCTGAAATGACAACACCCCACGGCATCCACACCATCGATACCGGTTTCGTGCGACCTCGATTCGACGCAGCTTATCTGATCGTGGAAAACGGACGCGGCGCCTTCATCGACTGCGGCACCAACCATTCCGTGCCGCGCATGCTGGCGGCACTGGCGGCAGCGGGGATCGATGCCAGCGCGGTGGACTGGCTGATCCTCACCCACGTGCATCTGGATCATGCGGGTGGCGCCGGTGAACTGATCACGCACCTGCCGAACGCGTCGTTGGTGGTGCATCCGCGTGGGGCGCGCCACATGATCGACCCGTCAGCCCTGTGGGCCGGTGCCAGCGCGGTCTACGGCGAGGCCGTGATGGAACGCGAGTATGGCCGGCTGCGGCCGATTCCGGCCGAGCGCGTGATCGAGGCCGTCGACGGCCACGTGGTGGATCTGGCGGGGCGACCCTTACGCTGCATCGACACCCCTGGCCATGCGAAGCACCACAACGCGATCCATGATGCCCGCGCCAACGTCTGCTTCACCGGTGACGTGTTCGGCCTGAGCTATCGCGAGTTCGACACCGCCCGCGGCCCGTTCATTCTCCCCACCACCTCACCGGTGCAGTTCGACCCCGACGCCCTGCACACCTCGATCAACCGACTGGTCGCCCTGAAACCCACCGCGATGTACCTCACCCACTACAACCGCGTCGATGAAATCGACCGCCTCGCCAGCGACCTGCATGAGCAGATCGACGCCATGGTGGCCCTGGCGCGCGAGGCCAACCAGCAACCCGACCGTCACGCCACTCTCGTCGCTTCGCTCACCCGGCTGTACGGCGACCGCGCCGCAGCACACGGCTGGCAAGGCAGCCATGAACGACTACTGGAGCTGCTGGGCGGGGATATTGAGTTGAATGCGCAGGGGTTGGGGGTTTGGCTCGATAGCTAATCGCTGGATTACGGCACACGCGCGTGGCCAGCATACTTCCGTCGTGGTGTTTGCATCACTGGCCGTGGTCAATCACTACGCATCGAATCTTTTCGGATCGAATATTCAGGAGCGTTTCGTCCTCCTGCGGAGGGCGAGTGGCTTTCTCTTGAGTGGCCAAGAGAAAGTCACCAAAGAGAAGGCCACCCTCCTCGGCGCTTGCCGGGCTGCGCCCGACAAGTCCGTGAGCCGCGGCCGGGCTTTTCGACAGCACATCCTTGTGCTGTCGAAAAGGAGTCGACCTCCTGTCGACTCCCCTGCGGGCCTGTCGCCCACGACTCACCGCCTCACAAGGGAGTGAAGATCAGGATCAAAATCCGCAGCGACAGCCCGCCCCAGCTGATCAGCTCTCGACTTAACTTCCTCCGCCCGGCTTCGCCTATCTTCCTATCACCATCCAAGGTCGGCATCCTGCGGCAATCCCACGGCCGAAGGTTTCTTGATCACAAATGCCACACTGAACCGCGCGCGGGTCACGGCCACATAGAACTTCTCCGGTGCCTTCAGTTTCGAGGGATCTCGATCGTTGAGGTAGGCAAGCATGGGCTCAGTTGGGAAAATAAGAACCCTATCGAAGGTGCTGCCTTTGGCGACACCAAAGTTAATGGCCGCCAGCCCAAGAGTCTTGGCGCGCTTGTCGTGGCGCAGGAGTGTCACCAGTTTGAACCGCCCCAGGTATTCGGACACCCGGCTCTCGGGCACATAGAAAATCCCATCATGTCCCGTGACAGCCACCCCAGAGGACGTTGTTTTTGGCATGTTCGGATAGAGCTCATCAGCGAAGTCGCAGATCATCTGGTTGCAGCGGTAACTGACCGTGCGCTCGTGCAACGCGCACAGTCGCGCACGCTCCTTGAACCATCCCAGCAACCCCGTCCCTTGATGCTTTTTGCCCTTTCGGGAGTCGTTGGTGGAAAAGGTGTGCTGACGGGGATCACCCACCATCGTCAATGCGATCTGGGACTTCATCAGCAGGTCCAGCAATTCGAGGTCGTACCCCGCCATATCCTGGACTTCGTCGATCATAATATTGGTGTAGATCTTTTCGAGCCGTCGAATCACCGCTCCATCGGTGGCCTCATTCAGCGCCACCGCAAGGTCCGAGACACCATCTCTAAAGATGTCGCTGTTGTTATCCAAGAAGTAGTGTCGATCTGCCTTCTTGGCGAATTTGTGGTGCTTCCCCTTAAAGTTCAGTCCTTGAACAAGAAACGCCTTCCCAAACCGCGCGCGTTGATAGGGCTTGATGCAATGAGCGATGAGGAACGAGAACCACCCCATGACCGTGATATTCGCGGGGATCGTGCCGACCTTCTCTTGCATACGCCGGACAATTTGGTTCTGGTTTTCGTTGGTGTAGGTGGTGATCAAGACTCGGCCGCTCGTCACCGCCAATGCTGTCTCGACGATGTGCTCCGTTTTGCGCGAGCCCGCAGCCGCCAAGATGGCGCAGTTATGCGGACTTGAAGACATTGGCTATGTAATCCGGCATGGTGATTTTGGTTGTCGACTCGAAGATCGCCAGCGCCGCCTCGGTCTTGTGTTCGAGCATCCAAGCGCAAGCGGCGTCCTTGGTATTGTGCTGCGCCCCCAACACCGTGTTGATGGTCTTGAGATCGTTGGCCGCTAGGATGCACGGCTCTAGGGTCTTCTGGTTGGGATCGTCGCCCGTGTGGATAGAGACAAAGGAATTTCCGGAATAGTCGGAAAAACGATCCTCGATCTCGTCCTTTGATTTCCCGTCGTTGTCGGTGACGACCCACACCCGACGCTTCAGTGGAACCGCCAAGTCGAGGAAGCGCTTGTGGGACAGCCCCACGCTGATCACATCGATCCCATCCTGAATAGGAAGATGCCCCTTGGCATCGCGGTATCCGCGCTGCACAACCAACTCGTCCGACGGCCCTTCTACCAAGATAGCCGCCTTGGCGAGCACCAGGCGCAAGGTGTCGTACCCTGCCAACTTCTTGAAGAATCGAACGGTCTCATTAGGAACCTGGGAAAGCCGCACAGCGGAGTCGTTCTCACCGAGCAGGATCAGGTTTTCCAAACCCAGTTTATTGAGGACAAAGTTGCTGTGCGTTGCGACAATAATCTGTTTGCCCACGCATTGCTGCTCGATGCGTGCCAACAGCATATACAGGTGATCGAACGACAGGTGTGCTTCCGGCTCCTCGATGAGCACGACGTGCGCTCCATCCGCCTTGCGGCTCACAGCCAGCACCGTTTTCAGCGCACTTTGCTCGCCTTTGCTCGCGAACGGGAGTGGCACATCGTCGAGATGCGCGGCCAAGGTGTTCTCCCAAGTGGTCCGCTGGGAAATATCGATAGCCAGGCTCAGCGCGCGCGCAGTGAGCGATTGTCCGCTCTCCTTCAGTTTGTCGTTGATGTCTCTGACAGATGGCTGCTCACCAAACGCCTGCCGGAGACTCCGGTACTGACGGGTCAACTCTACACGTTCATTGGGGGCCAAATACGTCTGAATAATCTGCTGCAGGTGGTAATCCACACCAGCCTGAAGGCGGACGGATGAGGGATCGACCATTGATGCGGTGGTCGGAATGCTCCGTGCGGTCACCCCACCACCAGAAAACCCTAACCACTCCACCTTGTAATACTCAGTGGGAACCAGCGTGACATCGTCTGGATTCGCAACAAATGCCTTGTATTCGTTTTCGAACCGGGCGGCATCGAAGCGAGCCCAGATGCGGACCCCGCAGGCGTCCTCGTTCAAGGTGTTGTTGGTGCCCTGCAAGAGGTTCGCGTCACCTCCATCCTCCAGGTACACCTCGATCAGAATCTCCGGCGGCACAGGTGTGCGGTTGGCCTTGATGTCGTTGATGTATTCCGTCGTGGCCGCCTGATTGACGTAGTACGGCGACAACTCTTGAGCGAATGCTCGTCCATTGACCCGTCCGGTCAGCACCAAATTAATCGCCTCGATCAGCGTGGACTTTCCGCTATCGTTTCCGCCTACAAGGATGTTGGTTCCTAACGTGAGGTCGACTGTGAGATCGCGGAACTTACGGTAGTTCTGGATGATAACCTTCCGAATCATGACTCCCCCTGCCGCCGGTGTTCTGTCTGACGGGCAATCTCTGGTGCTTATGTTTTGGAAAACGTCCGATGAAGTAAGGCGTCGAAGTTAGATCGCGCGATGGACAGCGCCTTGTTCTGCTGGCCCACGATACCGCCCATCGGTTCCGCTTGGGTAATCAAGCGGCGTTAGAAGCCTAGAGGCACCGGGTCAGAGTGACTTCTTGGGCGTCAGCACAATGGCGCGAACCGAGCCACTCGCCACCGTGGAAAATCCGGCTCGAAACGGGGCTTTCTGCTTTTAGCTCCCCGGCTCTTGCCGCCGCGCAGCGGTGGCGCACCGAGTGCGCGCCAGGATGGCGCGCTGCTCTACCCTGGGCCCCTGTGCGGCGGTGAGGTGGGGACGACAGGCCCCGCAGGGGGAATCGGCACGATGCCGATTCCTTTTCGCCAGCAAAGGGATGCGCTGTCGAAGAGTCCGGCCTCGCATCACGGACATGGCGCCCATGGGTGGGCGGCACGCGCCAAGCGGGGTGGCCTTCTCCGATGGTTACTTATGTCTTGGTCACGCAAAAGTAAGGGTAATTCGAACCGCAATTCGACACGAAACGCCCTTGTTTCCTGACCATGCTTGGTGGCCACCAAGCCAAACAATCACGCCAACCGCGTTCCATTCGGTACCGGGCGCTCGATCGCCGTCAGCACCACGCCCGCTTCCGTCGGAAACCCGGTCAGCAGGAACTGTGACCGGAACGGGCCGATCTGTTTTTCCGGGAAGTTGATCACGCCGACAATCTGCCGCCCGACCAGATCTTCGGCACGGTACAGTGCAGCGATCTGCGCGCTGGTCTTCTTTTCGCCGTATGGGCCAAAGTCCACCCACACTTTCCAGGCCGGCTTGCGCGCTTCGGGAAACGCTTCAACCCGGATGACCGTCCCGGCCACGATCAGGACTTTCTCAAAGTCAGCCCAGTTGATCTCGGCATTCTCGTTGCTCATCCTTCCAACCTCGATTTCAGGCAGTCACGGCCCTGCTGCCACCAGTAGTTCGCCTGGGCGGCAAGATAGCCGAACGGCCGGTAGGTATTGTCCAGCCCGTAGTCGGAAAATTCTTTCCAGCGGTCGTCGCCTTCGCCAATGGCGGTCGCCAGCAATTCGCCTGCGGCGCACGTCGGTGCCAAACCGTGCCCGCCGAACGCCTGCGCCCACCACAGACCACGGCCGTCGCCGCCGATCTGCGGCATCTGATGGCGCGCGTAGCTCATCAGGCCCGACCAGGCATGATCGACACGCACGCCCTGCAGCTGCGGAAACACCCGCAACATGTCGCTGGTCAGCAATCGCTGCACGCTGTGCGGCGAGCGGTTGAGCACGGAGATACGCCCACCCCACAACAGTCTCGTGTCCGGCAACGCGCGGTAATAATCGAACGCAAAGCGGCTGTCGTAGACCGCTGCACGCGTGCGCAGGCAGTGATCCAACCAGCCGCCAAGCGGCTCGGTCACCATGACATAGGTGGCGATTGGCAAGATCGCGCGATCAATCGGTTTTTGCAGTCCGGCAAGGTAGCCTCCGCAAGCCAGCACCACGTGATCGGCACGCAGCTCGCCATGTGCCGTGCGCAGGCACCACTGCCCGCCGTCGCGGACGAGGTTCTGCACGCCACTGTGCTCGTGCACGCGAACGCCCCGTCCTGCCGCCGCCTCGGCCAGACCGATGGCGTAATTGAGCGGATGCAGATGCAGCGCGTCGCGCTCATACAAGCCGTCGTGATAACGGTCGCTGCGAATGCGCTGGCGCAGCTCAGCCTCCGGCAGCCACTGCCATTGCACGCCGTAGTGCTCGGCGAGCAGTCGTTGGCGCTGGCGCAATACCGCTGGATCACGAAACCAGTTGGCCCAGATCACTCCCTCGTCGACGGCATCGCAGGCAATCTCATAATCCGCGACGCGCCGGCGAATGTGCCCGATCGCCTCGGTGGTGAGACCAAACAGCGCGCGCGCACGCGGCTCCCCTTCCCCGTCCAGCAGAGACTGTTCGCCCAGCGAATACCCGGCAAAAACGAAGCCGCCGTTACGGCCCGAAGCGCCAAACCCGATCTGCTCGCGCTCCAGCAGCACCACATCGCGCACGCCACGCTCGGCCAGCCCCAGCGCCGTATTCAGACCGGCGAAGCCACCGCCAATGACTACCACGTTTGCAGCGCCACGGCCCTGGAACGGCTCCCACGACACATACGGCTTGGCGGTGGCCTGGTAATACGATATCGAGGAAACTGATTTCATGCTGCGACGAGGACGGGCGCCATGGCTGGCGACCGGACAAGCATATCGCCCAGCTTCATTGGCTGGCGCGTCAAACCGTCAAAGCCGGCTGGCGAATTCACGGACAGTCGTCGCCAGTGCGGGATCCTGCATCGCCATGTGCATGGTGGCGCGCACCAGGCCAGCCTTGTTGCCGCAATCGAAGCGCGTCCCCTCAAAACGGAAGGCGAGTACCTTGCCCTGCTCCTTCAGCAGTGCGTCGATCGCGTCGGTCAGCTGGATCTCGCCACCCGCACCCGACCTGGTCTGCTCCAGCAGCTGGAAGATACGGCCGGGGAGCACGTAACGACCGACGACCGCGAGATTGGAGGGTGCATCGGCCGGCTTGGGCTTTTCGACCATGCTGCGGATCAGTGCGCTGCGCCCGTCGATGGCGGTCGCGTCCACGATGCCGTACTTGTCGGTGTCGCTGTGCGGGACTTCCTCCACCGCGATCACGCCAGCGTGGCTCTGCTCGGCAAGCTCGGCCATCTGCCGCAAGGCGCCCTTGCCGGAACCATTCCAGATCAAGTCATCGGGCAGGATCACGCCAAACGGCTCATCGCCGACCACAGGTTTGGCGCACAGCACGGCATGGCCCAGGCCCAGCGCTTCGGGCTGAGTCACGAAGACCGCGCGCACGTTGCGCGGCAGGGTGCCCTGCACCAACGCCAGCAGCTCGGACTTGCCCTTCTCGCGCAGTTTCGATTCCAGCTCATAGGCCTTGTCGAAGTAGTCTGCGATAGCATGCTTGTAGCGGTTGGTGACGAAAATCAATGTGTCGGCGCCCGCATCCACGGCCTCGTCGACGGCGTACTGGATCAGTGGCTTGTCCAGTACGGGCAGCATCTCCTTGGCCACGACCTTCGTTGCGGGCAGAAAACGCGTGCCGAGACCGGCGACGGGAAACACGACTTTACGCAGCGGCTTGCTCACTCGTTGATCTCCGGACTTGCATGACGGATGGACACCACGTTCTCAGGCTGCGCCGACTCGCTCCAGCGAAATGACGGCAGCAGGCTGGACACGCAGCGGCGCAGCTCTTCTTCATCAAATACTCCTGCTGCTTCACACGCTTGATCCAACAGCCGCTGCAACAATTCCCACGACACCTCCCGGTGTTGTGCCAGAAATATCTTGGTATGCGCGGTGGCGCTGTAGTTTTCCAGCGGATGAAACAACTCCTCGAACAGTTTTTCGCCTGCACGCAAGCCGGTGTAGACGATGGGAATCTCGGATCCGGGCTTTTTGCCGGCCAGTCGAATCATTTGTTCGGCCAAGTCCCGGATCTTGACCGGCTCACCCATGTCCAGCGCAAAGATCTCGCCGCCCTTGCCGATGCTGGCGGTCTGCAGGATCAGCTGACACGCTTCGGGGATGGTCATGAAGTAGCGGGATATATCCGGGTGAGTCACGGTCACCGGGCCACCCGCGCTGATCTGCTGTCGAAACAGCGGCACCACGGATCCGGCCGAGTCCAGCACATTGCCGAAGCGAACCGTCATGAAACGGGTTTCGGAGTGTGCATCCAGGTTCTGGCAGTAGATTTCGGCAACGCGCTTGCACGCGCCCATGACGCTCGTTGGATTGACCGCCTTGTCGGTGGAGATCAGGACGAAACTCTCGACCCCCGCTGCGCAGGCCGCATCTGCCACCGTGCGCGTACACAACACGTTGTTGCTGAAGGCAGCCCGCAACTGGCTTTGCAGCAACGGCACGTGCTTGTAAGCCGCCGCATGAAACACCACGTGCGGCTGCACGTGCGCAAACGCCTTTTGCATCGCCGCGCGGTCGCCACAACTGGCGAGAATTCCGTCGAGAATCAGCTCGGGAAAATCTGCCCGCAACTCCCGACAAATCCGGTACAGGTTGAACTCGCTCTGCTCAACCACCGTGACAGACTGTGCCCCCAGTCTGGCAACCTGACGGCACAACTCCGACCCGATCGAACCGCCGCCGCCGGTGACGAGCACTCGCCGTCCGCTGAGTGTTTCCCGGATCGCTGTCCAGTCCAGCTCAATCGCGTCACGACCGAGCAGGTCCTCGATGGCGACCTCCTTGATCTGGTTGAACTGGGCGCGCCCCGCGACCACGTCCTCCAATCGCGGCACCGTGCGATAGGGCAGATCGGTGGCATCGCAAAGCGACACCACCCGTCGCATTTCCGCCGTCGTGGCGGAAGGCAATGCGATCAGCAGCATGTCGACCGCCGCCTGGCGTGCCACTTCAGACAACTGATCCAGCCGGCCCAGCACCGGACGGCCATTGATGCTGGCACCGCGCAAGCCCGGTGTGTCGTCCACGAAGCCGACCACGGCGTAACGGCTGTCGCCGCGCAAATCGCGCGAGAGGACCTCGCCAGCGCGATCTGCCCCCACAATCAGCACCCGCTTCACGCCCTGGCTCTTCAACAAATCGCTGCGACTGTCCTTCCAGTAGCGATAGGCAAGGCGTGGTCCACCCAGCAGGCCGGCGAGCAACACCGGATAAATCATCAGCACGGAGCGAGGCACGCTGTCGAGTCGGTCGTACAGGAACAATGACACGCCAACGAGGAATACGCCGATGACGACGGCGCGGACGATGTTCCACAAATCCGGCAGGCTGGCAAAGCGCCAGACGCCGCGATACAGCCCGGTCCAGCGGAATACCAGCCCCTGGATAACCAGTACGACCAGCAACTCCAGCGGTGCGAAATGCACCCCTTCGCCATGCTCGAGCGCGTAGCGCAGCAGCTTGGCGAGCCACCAGGCAAAGGCGGTCATGCCCAGGTCGTGCAAGACGACCGCGACGCGAGGGTGGATGAAGCCGACCAGCTTACGCAGCGACATGAGGGGTCCCGGACAAGTCACGACGCAGGCAACGGCGCTTCAGCGCCAGCCACGTCACAGTCGCGACGAGGTAAATGATCATGGTAATGGGCAACGCCATGCGCAGGTGACTCCAGGCCAACCAGGCTGACGGCGCCGCGACCAGAACGTTCCATCCCAGATAGGCCCCGCCCACCCGTGAATGCGCTGCCCCGCGACGTACCAGCCATTGGTAGAGATGTTCGCGGTGCGCAGTGTACCAACGTCGCCCCCGCAGCATGCGCGTCAGCAGGGTGAAACTTGCGTCAATCACGAAGGCTGAGGATAGGATAAGCGCCGGCCACAGCATGCGCTGATCAACGCGCCAGAGCATCGCGCCGAACGCGAAAATCAGCAGTCCGATGCTGGCGCTACCCACGTCACCCATGAAAATTCGCGCCGGGGGTCGATTGAACCACCAAAAGCCGAGCACCGACGCAGCTAGTACCGCAGCTGCCGTGGCCAACGCGGGCTGGCCAGCGCCCCACCCCAGCAGCGCCAACCCGACTCCGGCGAACACCGCCTGCTGCGCCAGCAGGCCGTCGATTCCATCCATGAAATTATGCAGATTCACACTCCACGCGCCGGCTGCCAGCAACACGGGCAACCACCACCAAGGCAGTCCAGTGGCCAGCAGGCCGACGGAGAACAATCCAACTCCCAGCAATTGTGCGCCCAGTCTCGGCCAAATGGGCAACGAACGATGGTCGTCCCACCAACCTGCCACTGCCACCAGCACGAGGGCCACCCACAGTCCCCAGATCACGCTGGCCGGCCAGTTGCCAGGCGCGATCGCCAGTATGTATGGCAGCGACAACAGCATGACGACGACGATGCCGATGCCACCACCACGCGGGGTCGGCAGGCGGTGCGAGCGTCGCTGCCCGGGCTGGTCGAGCATGCCCCGCCGCTTCGCGTAGCCAATCGCGCCCCGCACCAGCAACAGGGTCATGGCAAAACTGGCGACCAACCATCCAATGGTCTCGAACACGACTACCTCACTCGCTGGCGACACCGTGGATAGGCCGGATCGTGCTCCAGCTCTTGCAACTCGGGCACTGCCAGTGGTGGGCTTTGGCGCCGAACCCGCAACGGCTGCAGCGATACATCGCCTGCCCTTCCAGCAGCTTGCGGGTCAGGTCACGCAGAATCATGAAGTTGTCGCGCGCCTCGCCCTCGATCTTGTCCATCGTTGCGTCAATCAACGTCATCAGCCCGCGAACGGACGGTCGCTGGCGCAGCTGGCCCGTGAGGAAATCGATGGCCGCCCGTTCGCCATCGCGCTGCCGGTACAAGTGGGTCAGCGCCAGCACGGGTGATACGCCGTGGTAGCGTCCCAGCATGTCGCGCAAGAAGCGTTCGGCCCGCTCCATCTGTTGGGACCTGGCATAACTGGTGAGCAAGGGCGGCAGGATCTCAGGCGTAAACGTGACGTCCGCATTGATCGCCGCTTCGTACGCGGTCACCGCCTCGGCATGCTGCGCTTCCTCCGACCACAGCCGACCTGTAAGCATGAACGCACGCACGCAATCGGGTTGGCATTCAAAGGCCTGGCGAAGATAGTCGCGGGCTTCGGCCCGGGCGCCATGCTGCCGTGAGCGATCAGCCAGTTCGCAATAGAACTGGGCAATCATCGGGGCCTCGTCCTCGCCGGTCATCACCTCCAGCCGCCGCGCGTGCTCGATCGCCTTGTGCCAGTCACGCTCATGCTGGTAGATCGCAATCAGGTGGCGCAGCGCCGAAGGCGCATGGGCATCCATCGCCACGAGGTCGCAGAACAATGCCTCGGCGCGGTCAAGCAGCCCCGCGCGCATGTAGTCCTCGCCCAGCTCCAGCAAGGCAACCGTCTTCATCGCATCGGTCAGACCTGGCCGCGATACCAGGTGCTGATGGAGTCGGATCGCCCGATCGACCTCGCCACGGCGGCGAAACAGATTGCCCAGTGCGAGGTGCGTCTCGACCGTGTCTCGGTTGTACTCGGCCAACTTGAGGAAGACCTCGATTGCCTTGTCCTGCTCCTCGTTGAGCAGGTAGTTCAGGCCTCTGAAGTAATCCGAAGACAGCTCGCTGACGGCGGCACCGGATCGGCGCGCACCGATCTGGCGCGATGACCACCAGCCCAGGGCGAATGCGGCTGGCACCATCGAAACCAGCACATACAGCAGATTCATGACCCGCCCGGCGACTTCTTGTCCGCAGTCGACGGCTGGTGACCTTGGCGGCGCCGGCGCGTACCCACGCCCAGCCACGCCGTGAGCCCACCCAACAACCAGCCGACCACGAGAGCACCCAACAGCGCCGCGCCCTTGGGCAACTGCAGCCGGACGAATCCGAGGTCGTAGCCCACCAGGTCGGCGTTGAGCGCGCCCAGAACCATGCCAGCGGCGACGAACACGACGAGGAGGATGAGGGCAGGCAGGCGCATGCAGCGACTTTACCCGATTGATCGCGACGCGCACAGGCTGCACGGTCGATTCAGCCCGCTACGGTTCATGGTCTCGAGGCCGTCGGGGCCTGCGCACAAAAAAGGCAGGACCGACTTGCGTCGCCTGCCTTCGTTGTTGTCGCTATCCATGTTGCCAGGCCGGCCTTCAATCGGTCAGCGGCTCCAGGCTCTGGTTCACTCGCTCGCGCAATTCCTTGCCCGGCTTGAAATGTGGCACGTGCTTGCCGGGCAGCGCCACGGCTTCGCCCGTCTTTGGATTGCGGCCCATGCGCGGCGGCCGGTAATGCAGTGCAAAACTGCCGAAGCCACGCACCTCGATGCGTTCACCGCACGCCAGCGCCTGGCTCATCTGCTCAATAATGCTCTTGACAGCCATCTCTACGTCGGCGAACGCAAGATGAGTCTGGCGCTTCGCGAGCGCCTCGATCAATTCGGATTTGGTCATGGGCCCCAATGTCCGTGACATGAAACGGCGGGGCGACGATGAGCCGCCCCGCACATGGCTGATCCAACCGATCAGTCGGCCTTGTTGAGCTGCTCCTTGAGCAGCGCACCAAGCTTGGTCGTACCGCTGGCAGCGGACGAGTAGTCCGCCGACATATCAGGTGCGTCTTCCTCGTCCTTTGCGCGAATCGAGAGCGCCAGCTGGCGACCCTTGCGATCCATGCCAGTGAACTTGGCCTCGACCTTGTCGCCCACCTTCAGATGCTGGGTCGCATCGTCGATGCGCTCCTTGGCGATATCGTTGGCGCGCAGGTAACCCTCCACACCCTCGCCCAGATCGATCACCGCACCCTTGGCGTCAACTTCCTTGACGGTGCCATTGACGATGCTGCCACGCGGATTGGCGGCCATGAACTGACCAAACGGGTCCTGCTCCATCTGCTTGATGCCAAGCGAGATGCGCTCGCGCTCCGGATCCACCGCCAACACCACGGCCTCGATCTCGTCGCCCTTCTTGAAGTCGCGCACGAGATCTTCGCCGGACACCTGCCAGGAGATGTCGGACAGGTGCACCAGGCCATCGATACCCCCTTCCAGGCCGATGAACACGCCAAAGTCGGTGATCGACTTGATCTGGCCGGAGACCTTGTCGCCCTTCTTGTGCATGGCGGCGAAGGCTTCCCACGGATTCGAGCGGGTCTGCTTGATGCCCAGCGAGATGCGGCGACGCTCCTCGTCCACATCGAGCACGGTGACTTCAGTTTCGTCACCAACCTGCACGACCTTGGCCGGATTGACGTTCTTGTTGGTCCAGTCCATCTCGGACACGTGCACCAGGCCTTCCACGCCCGGCTCGATCTCGACAAAGCAGCCGTAATCGGTGACGTTGGAGACCTTGCCGAACAAGCGGCTGCCGACCGGGTAACGGCGCGAGATGTTGACCCACGGATCGTCGCCCAGCTGCTTCAGACCCAGCGAAACGCGGTTGCGCTCCTTGTCGTACTTCAGCACGCGCACGTCCAGCTCGTCGCCGACGTTGACCACTTCGGACGGATGACGCACACGCTTCCACGCCATGTCGGTGATGTGCAGCAGGCCGTCGATGCCGCCCAGGTCCACGAATGCGCCGTAATCGGTGAGGTTCTTCACCACACCCTTGATGACGGCACCTTCGACCAGGCGCTCAAGCAGCTTCTCGCGCTCCTCGGAGAACTCGGTCTCGACGACGGCGCGGCGGCTGACCACCACGTTGTTGCGCTTGCGGTCCAGCTTGATGATCTTGAACTCGAGTTCCTTGCCCTCGAGGTAAACCGGGTCACGGACCGGACGCACGTCGACCAGCGAACCGGGCAGGAACGCGCGGACATCCTTGATGTCAACGGTGAAGCCGCCCTTGACCTTGCCGGAAATCAGACCGACGACAGTCTCTTCCTTGTCGAACGCCTGCTCCAGGTCGTCCCAAACCATCGAGCGCTTGGCTTTCTCGCGCGACAACTTGGTCTCGCCGAAACCGTCTTCCAAGGCTTCGAGGGCTACCTTCACCTCGTCGCCTACCTGCACCTCCAGCGCACCTTCCTCGTTCTTGAATTGCTCGATCGGGACGATGCCTTCGCTCTTCAGGCCGGCGTTGATCACGACGACGTCGTTGCGGATTTCCACAACGATACCGGTGACGATGGCGCCGGGCTTCAGCTTGGAGATGGCCTGCTGGCTCTGTTCAAACAGTTCGGCAAAACTTTCAGTCATGTTGATTCCATAATGGGAAAGGACCGTTGCCCGTTGCGCCTGGATGTCTTGTGCGCACGAACTTCCGATCCACCGGTTAGGGGTGCTTCAGGACGACTCCAGGAGCCGACCGTCATCACCATTGGGCAAAAACCCTCTGCTCAAGCAGGGGCACAGAAACCGCCGCACAAATCATTCACGACTGCACGACGGAAAGTACTTTAGCGACCACCTCGTCGATGCCCATGCCGGTGGAATCCACCAGAACGGCATCATCGGCGGGCTTGAGTGGCGCAACTGCACGCGATGCATCGCGGCTGTCCCGGGCCTCAATCTCGCGCTGAAGGGCGGAAAGTGTAACGCTGAGCCCCTTTTCCTTCAACTGCTTATAGCGCCTTTTCGCCCGCTCGGCCGCACTTGCGGTGAGAAAAACCTTGAAAGCAGCGTCAGGAAAGATCACCGTGCCCATATCCCGACCGTCGGCCACCAGCCCTGGCGCCTTGCGGAAGCTCAATTGCAGGGCCACCAAGGCCTCGCGCACGCTGGGCATCGAGGCGATCGCCGAGGCGGCGGCGCCTGCCGTTTCGGTGCGCAGTTCGTCGGTCGCGTCATGCCCGTTCACGATCACCCGGGTCTCGCTTCCCCGCCCGGCGGCGACAAACCGGATCTTGGTGGCCAGGGCGCAGCGGGTCACCGCTTCAACGTCTGAAAGATCCAGCCCGCCCAAACCGGCCGCGTAGCCAACGGCGCGGTAAAGAGCGCCGGAGTCCAGCAGGTGCCAGCCCAGGTGTCCGGCCACCAGCGCGCTGACCGTGCCCTTGCCCGATCCGGACGGCCCGTCGATGGTGAGTACCGGGACGTTGGCAAGGTGGCTCATGGATTGATCCTGCAGGCATGTGGAAAAACGGGCAGTCTACCTCGTTGCCCTGTTCACGGACGGGTGTTACCCAGCCGGATCCCCTGCCTGCCGCCGACGCCGAAGCCATCCATGAACGATCCTTGCCGTGAGTTCGAGCAAATGGCCTCGGCTGTTCGGCAATCGGCCCAGCGCCCCGACAACGACACCCCGCTCCAACTTGATGCCCTGTGCAAACACGGCCGTCTGGGCGACAACACAGGCACCTGACCGACCAGTCCTTGATTTGGTCGGCACTGCAGAATGTGAAGCGTGGGCGGAACCGAACGGCGTTTCCGCGGATGACGCAATGCGCCGCTACGTGGCGCGGGCGCAGCAATTGTTGCCTGAAGTCGCGCCCGACCCTTGCATTCATACCGCAAACCCCGGCACATTCATACGATCGTTTGAGACCTGCGTGGATTGCATGAATTTCCCGAACCTGTTCGCTCCGCTCGACCTGGGCCATGTCACCCTGCCCAATCGCGTCCTGATGGGGTCGATGCACACCGGGCTGGAGGATCGAGCCCGCGACTACGACAAGCTGGCCGCCTACTTCGCCGAACGCGCCCGAGGCGGCGTGGGATTGATGGTCACGGGTGGAATCGCGCCGAGCATCGAGGGCTGGCTGAAGCCCTTCGGCGGCCGACTCACCATGCCCTGGCACAAACCGCGACATCGCAAGCTCACCGACGCCGTGCACAGCGAAGGCGGACGCATTTGCATGCAGATCCTGCACGCCGGGCGCTACGGCTATCATCCGCTGTCGGTGGCCCCCTCGCGGATCAAATCACCGATCACGCCATTCACGCCCCGAGCCCTGTCCCCCAGAGGGGTCGAACGCACCATCAGGGACTTCGTCCAATGCGCGCAGCTGGCGCGCGACGCCGGCTACGACGGCGTCGAGGTGATGGGATCGGAAGGCTACCTGATCAACCAGTTCATCGCGGCGCGCACCAACCATCGCGACGATGCCTGGGGCGGTGATGCCACCCGTCGCATGCGGCTTCCGGTCGAGATCGTGCGCCGCACCCGCGAAGCGGTCGGACGCGACTTCATCATCATCTATCGCCTGTCGATGCTCGACCTGGTCGAGGGAGGCCAGAACTGGGATGAGGTGGTGACGCTGGCCAAGGCGGTCGAAGCGGCCGGAGCCAGCATCATCAACACGGGCATCGGCTGGCACGAGGCACGCATCCCGACCATCGTCACCAGCGTGCCGCGGGCGGGCTTTGCCTGGGTCACCCACAAGCTGAAGGGCGAAGTGGCGATTCCGCTGGTGGCGACCAATCGCATCAACATGCCGGAGGTGGCCGAGCGCATCCTGGCCAGTGGTGAGGCCGACATGGTGTCCATGGCGCGACCACTGCTGGCCGATCCGGATTGGGTCAACAAGGCCGCGTCCGGGCTCAGCGAGCACATCAACACCTGCATCGCCTGCAACCAGGCCTGCCTGGATCATGTGTTCCAGAACAAGCGCGCCAGTTGCCTGGTCAATCCGCGCGCGTGCCATGAAACCGAACTGAAAATTGAACCCGCCAGCGAACGAAAACGCATTGCCGTGGTGGGAGCCGGCCCAGCCGGCATGGCATGCGCCAGCACGCTGGGCGAGCGTGGCCACGAAGTGACCCTGATCGACCAGGCCAGCGAGATCGGCGGCCAATTCAATTACGCCAAGCAGATTCCGGGCAAAGAGGAATTCCACGAGACACTGCGCTACTACCGTCACCAGCTGCGCAAGATGGGCGTCGCAGTCCAGCTTGGGCGGATGGCCGACGCGGCCTCACTGATGTCTGAGGGGTACAACGAAGTGGTGATCGCCACGGGCATCACACCGCGGCAAGTGAATTTTCCAGGCAGTGATGATCCTCGGGTACTGAGCTATCTGGACGTACTGGCCCGGCACCAGCCGGTCGGCAACCGGGTGGCGATCATCGGCGCCGGTGGGATCGGTTTCGATGTGGCCGAATACCTGGTTGAGGATGCCCCCTCGCCCACCACCGACGTGACCCGCTGGACGCGCGAATGGGGTGTGGACATGCAGCTCCGGCAGCCCAGCGGACTGCAGCCCCCACGCCCTGAAGCGCCAGCCCGGCAGGTATGGCTACTCCAACGCAGCGAAGGGCGCCTCGGCGCACGACTCAACAAGACCACCGGCTGGGTGCATCGCGCCACCCTGAAGGCCAAGCGCGTCACGAAGATCGGCAAGGTCACTTACCAGCGGTTCGACGATCAGGGACTGCACATTGCGGTCGATGGCGCGCCGCAAATCCTGCCCGTCGACAACGTCGTCATCTGCGCCGGCCAGCTACCCAATCGCAAGCTGGCTGATGAGCTGATCGCTGCCGGCGTGACCGTGCATGTGATCGGCGGGGCTGATGTCGCTGCCGAACTGGATGCGAAACGCGCCATTGCGCAGGGCACGCGTCTGGCCAGCGTGATCTAGGTGCGGAAGATCACGCCGGCCGCGGTCCAGGCACGGGCAGTAGCCGAAACCAAAAAAGAAAGCGCCCCGCAGGGAGACGCATCGCCATGGGTTCAGGGGGGGAGTTGAACCAGATGGCGTATTTAGCGTCGCTGCGAGGCGAGGGCCGCCGCCACCAGGGGGGAGGGGAAGTGGCGGGACCAGAGCGATTTTATGATCGACGCAATAAAGTATCTAATATATATTTAGTGCCTCATTTATTCGATTTTCATATATGTTCGATCTTCGTCAGTTGCGCTATTTCGTGGCCGTCGCGGAGGAACTGAGCTTCACGCGCGCGGCGTTGCGGCTGCACCTCTCCCAACCACCATTATCCCAGCAAATTCAATCTCTTGAATGCGGTCTTGGAGTGCGCCTGCTGGAACGAACCAAGCGGCACGTCACGCTGACTGAGCCCGGCCGGGTCTTCCTGGACCAGGCCCGGCAGGTGCTGGCCAAGGCCAACGAGGCTCGCAGCCAGGTGATCGCTGCAGCGGCCGGCTACAGCGGCCAGTTGCGACTGGCCTACACGGTTTCCGTGTCGTTCCACCCGGCCATGCCCCAGGCTCTGCTGCGATTTGGCCAGATTGCACCGAACGTGCGAATTGAGCTCACCGAGATGTACACCGAGCCGCAGTTTGCAGCTTTGCTGGCGGGACAGATCGACGTCGGATTCGTCCGTAACGAGCCTCGTCAGGAGACGGCCGCGCGACGCCTGCGGTTGAGCGTTGTCGACCGCGAGGCGCTGCTGCTGGCGCTACCGTCGGGTCATCCACTGGCGGGCCGAAGCAGCCTCAGCATGGGCGACGTCGCAGACAGTCCCTTCGTCTCCCAGCCGCGCGAACTCGCCGCCACCTTGTACGACAGCCTGGCCAGACTGGCCGCCACCGCGGGTTTCGAGCCAACCATCACCCAGCATGCCCAGCAGATCAACGGGCTGCTGGCACTGGTGGCCGCTGGCCTGGGATTGGCACTGGTGCCAGCCAGCATGCGCTCGGTGCACCTCCCCGGTGTGTCGTATGTGCCACTGGACGACCCCGAAGCCTACCTGCTGCTGGCGGCAGCCTGCCGAGCGGACGACCATTCGCCGGCGCTGCAGCAATTTCTGACCACGGTGGCTGAAACGGCTGTCACGGCAGGCTTGTGACGCCTGGCAACACTCGCTATACTTGCGTGCTTACATTTTTCGTTTAGTGTCAGGAGCCTGCCGTGAAGGTGCTTAACTCGTTGAAGTCCGCCAAGGCGCGGCACCGCGACTGCAAGATTGTGCGTCGTCGCGGCAAGGTGTTCGTGATCTGCAAGAGCAACCCCCGTTTCAAGGCCCGCCAGCGCTGAGTCCAGCCTGTCGTTGCCGTGCGAAAAAGGCCGCGCAAGCGGCCTTTTTCATGCGCGAATGGGCGGGCCGCGACGCGGCCGCCCGTTTCACAGGTAACGCACGTCGATGATCTCGTAGTGCTTGACGCCATTCGGCGCGGTGAACTCAAGACTGTCCCCTGCACTCTTGCCGATCAGCGCGCGCGCTATCGGCGAGGACACTGCAATCAGGTTCTGCTTGATGTCCGCTTCCAGGTCGCCAACGATCTGATAGGTGACCGCTGTCCCGGTGTCCTCGTCTTCCAGATCCACCGTGGCGCCGAACACTACCCGCTTGCCCGGAGTGAGTTGGGCCACATCGATCACCTGGGCCGTGGATAGCAGGGCCTCCAACTGGCCAATACGGCCTTCGGTGAATCCCTGCAACTCGCGCGCAGCGTGATACTCCGCGTTCTCCTTGAGATCACCGTGGGCGCGAGCCTCGGCAATCTCCGCGATGATCCGCGGACGATCGACCGACTTCAGACGCTCCAGTTCCGCCCGCAAGCGCTCGGCACCGGTCTTGGTGATGGGGGCGCGACTCATGCGTTGAGCTCCTTGTGCAATTCCTGCAGGCTGTGGACTTCGCCTTCGCTGTGGAAATCCAGCGAATGGACGAGCGCTCTGGCACCTGCAACGGTGGTCGAATAGGTGACCCGATGCTGCAAAGCCTCGCGCCTGATGGAGAACGAGTCTGCAATGGCCTGTTTGCCTTCGGTGGTATTGACGATGTAGACGATCTCGCCGTTCTTGATCGAATCGACGATATGCGGACGCCCCTCGAGGACCTTGTTGATGCGTTCGCAAACCACTCCGTGCTGCTTCAGGTAACTGGCCGTTCCGGATGTGGCCACGACGCTGAAGCCCCGCGCAATGATCTCCTTGGCAAGCGGCAGCAAACCTTCCTTGTCACCGTCTCGCACCGACAGGAACGCCTTGCCGACGGCAGGCGTCCTGATGCCTGCCGCCTCGTGGCCCCGCGCAAATGCCGCGCCAAAGCTGCGACCTACACCCATTACTTCGCCGGTGGAGCGCATTTCCGGACCGAGGATCGGATCCACGTTCTGGAATTTCAGGAACGGGAAGATCGCCTCCTTCACCGAGTAATACGAAGGGATTACCTCACGCAGCACACCCTGGCTGGCCAGCGAGTGGCCGGCCATCACACGGGCGGCGATCTTGGCAAGCGGCACGCCAGTGGCCTTTGATACAAATGGCACGGTGCGCGACGCACGTGGATTCACTTCCAGGATAAAGACCGTATCGCCCTGGATCGCAAACTGGGTGTTCATCAGGCCAATGACCTGAAGCTCCTTCGCCATCGCAGTAACCTGGCGACGCATCTCGTCCTGAACCGCCTCGCTCAGGGAATAAGGCGGTAGTGAGCACGAGGAGTCGCCCGAGTGCACCCCGGCTTCCTCAATGTGTTCCATGATGCCGCCGATCAGCACATTGCCTTCGGCATCGGCGATCACATCGACGTCGACTTCGACGGCATGATCCAGAAACCGATCCAGCAGCACGGGGGAATCGTTCGACACCTTCACCGCGTCGCGGATGTAGCGCGACAGGTCGGCGTCGTCATGCACCACTTCCATGGCACGACCACCGAGCACATAGCTCGGTCGCACGACCAGCGGATAGCCAATCTCGCGGGCCAGCGCCAACGCCTCGTCGGCATTGCGCGCCGTGCGGTTGGGCGGCTGGCGCAAACCGATCTTTTCGATCATGTGCTGGAATCGCTCGCGATCCTCGGCCAGGTCGATCGAGTCGGGGCTGGTGCCAATGATCGGAACCCCGGCGGCCTCCAGTGCACGTGCCAGCTTGAGCGGCGTCTGACCACCGTACTGCACGATCACGCCCTTCGGCTTTTCGATGTTGACGATCTCCAGCACGTCCTCGAGCGTGACCGGTTCGAAATACAACCGGTCAGAAGTGTCGTAGTCCGTCGAGACCGTTTCCGGGTTGCAGTTGACCATGATGGTTTCGTAACCATCCTCGCGCAGCGCCAGCGACGCATGCACGCAGCAGTAGTCAAACTCGATGCCCTGCCCGATCCGGTTTGGACCACCGCCAAGCACGACGATCTTTTCGCGATCGCTGGGCGCAGCCTCGCACTCTTCCTCGTAGGTCGAGTACATGTAGGCCGTGGTGGTGGCGAACTCGGCCGCGCAGGAGTCCACCCGCTTGTAGACCGGGCGCACGCCCAGCGTATGACGCAAGTGGCGAATGGCCGCCTCATCCGACTCCAGCAGTTCGGCAATGCGCGCGTCGGCAAAACCCAATCGCTTGAGCTCGCGCATGCGCGGCTCGTCGAGCGCGGTGACGCCCTGCTCAACGATCGCGGCCTCGGCCAGGACGATGTCCTCGAATGCCGCCAGGAACCACGGATCGATATGGCTCAGCTCGTGCACCTCTTCCAGCGAAAGACCCGCGCGGAAGGCATCACCCACATGCAGCACGCGCTCGGGACGAGGTTCGCGCAGCTCGCGCTTGACCGAAGCCAGACCGTCGGCCGTGCTGTAGTCGAGGCCCGTCGGGTTGAGACCGGTCTTGCCGATCTCCAGCCCGCGCAGCGCCTTTTGCAACGATTCGTGGAAGCTTCGGCCAATCGCCATGACCTCGCCGACCGACTTCATCTGGGTGGTGAGTCGCGCATCGGCAGCCGGGAATTTTTCGAAGGCAAAGCGCGGAATCTTGGTTACCACGTAATCGATCGACGGCTCGAACGAAGCCGGCGTGAGCCCACCGGTGATGTCGTTCTTGAGCTCATCAAGCGTGTAACCCACGGCCAGTTTGGCGGCGACCTTCGCGATCGGGAACCCGGTTGCCTTTGACGCGAGCGCAGACGAGCGCGACACGCGCGGATTCATCTCGATCACCACCACACGGCCGTTTTCGGCATTGACACCGAACTGCACATTGGAGCCGCCCGTGTCCACGCCAATCTTGCGCAATACCGCGATCGAGGCATCGCGCAGGCGTTGGTATTCCTTGTCAGTCAGGGTCTGGGCCGGGGCCACCGTGATCGAGTCGCCGGTGTGCACACCCATCGGATCGAGGTTCTCGATCGAACAGACGATGATGCAGTTGTCCGCGGTATCGCGCACAACTTCCATCTCGAACTCTTTCCAGCCGAGCACGGATTCCTCGACCAGCACCTCGCCAACCGGCGAGAGCTCAAGACCGCGCTTGACGATCTCCTCAAACTCCTCGCGGTTGTACGCAATACCGCCGCCGGTGCCGCCAAGCGTGAAACTGGGGCGGATAACAGTCGGATAACCCACTTTGGCCTGGGTCACCACGGCCTCTTCAAACGTCCGGGCCATTTCGGCCTTCGGGCACTCCAGTCCGATTTCGCCCATCGCCACGCGGAACAGCTCGCGGTCCTCGGCCATGCGAATCGCATCCCGCTTGGCGCCGATCAATTCGACACCGTACTTCTCGAGGACACCGTGGTCCGCGAGGTCCAGCGCACAGTTGAGACCGGTCTGGCCGCCCATCGTGGGCAGCACCGCATCCGGACGTTCCTTGGCGATAATCCGCTCCACCGTCTGCCAGTTGATCGGCTCGATGTAGACCGCGTCGGCAGTATCCGGATCGGTCATGATCGTGGCGGGATTGGAGTTCACCAGGATTACCCGGTAGCCCTCCTCCTTCAGCGCCTTGCACGCCTGCGCGCCGGAGTAGTCGAACTCACAGGCCTGGCCGATCACGATCGGGCCAGCACCAATGATGAGGATGCACTTGATATCGGTGCGCTTAGGCATGGGTGCGGGCCTCCTGCATCAGTTCCGCAAATCGTTGGAACAGGTAGCCGACGTCGTGCGGTCCGGGACTCGCCTCCGGGTGACCCTGGAAGCAGAATGCCGGGCGATCGGTCAGTGCAAAGCCCTGCAGGGAACCATCGAACAGCGATGTATGCGTGACGCGCACATTCGACGGCAAGGTTGCCGGGTCGACGGCGAAGCCGTGATTCTGCGAGGAGATCAGCACCCGGCCATCGTCGTGGTCCTTCACCGGGTGATTCGCGCCGTGGTGGCCGAACTTCATCTTCACCGTCTTGCCGCCGAGCGCCAGCGCCATCAACTGCTGGCCAAGGCAAATCCCGAACAGCGGGATTTTTGCCGCGAGGAATTCGCGCGTGGCCGCAATGGCGTAGTCGCAGGCAGCCGGATCGCCAGGGCCGTTCGAGAGAAATACGCCATCGGGTTTCATTGCCAGCACCTCGGCAGCGGGCGTCTGCGCGGGCACGACATTGACCTCGCAGCCCTGTTCGGCCAGCAGGCGCAGGATATTGAGCTTGGTTCCGAAATCGTAGGCGACGACCTTGAAGCGCGCCGCCGGTTGCCGAAACGCCACGCGGTCCAGGTCAAAGATGCCCTGGTTCCAGACATACGGCTTGGTCGTGCTGACAACCTTGGCCAGATCCATCCCGTCAAGACCGGGAAAGGCGCGAGCCTTGGCCAGCGCGTCATCGGCGTCGATCCGCTCACCGGCCACGATGCAGCCCGCCAACGCACCCTTGTCGCGCAGGATCCGGGTCAGGCGGCGAGTATCGATCCCCGCAATGGCCACGGTGCCGTGTCGCTTGAGGTAGTCGGGCAGGCTTTCCGTGCTGCGCCAACTGCTGGCCCGACGCGGCACGTCGCGGACAATCAGGCCGGAGGCCTGCACCAAGGTGGATTCGACATCTTCGGCGTTGACGCCGGTGTTGCCGATGTGAGGGTATGTCAGGGTAACGAGCTGGCGTGCGTAGGAGGGGTCGGTGAGAATCTCCTGGTAGCCGGTCATTGCCGTGTTGAACACGACCTCGCCGACAGTCTCGCCTGGCGCACCCACGGCATGACCATGGAATACGCTGCCGTCTTCCAGGGCCAGCAGGGCAGGATGGGACATATGTTTACCGCCTTTTGGATACAGCAAAGTCCGCAAGCCGCACGATTGCAGGCCTGTGGTGCTTGGATGGGAAAGATTCCGGGCGGCTGGAAATGATAAGAGGCAGCGCCCTTTCTGTCCACCGTGAACAACGTTTGTGTGCCCGCCGACCACCGTTTTCATCAAGCCGCCAGCGTTACACTAGGCCACTTTTACTCAGGAGCTCGCAGTCTGATGAGTACCGCCGTCGTTCTCGATCCCGCCCGTCTAGATCGCCCCGATACTGCGGTGCAGCGCGAACCATTTCCATTCATGGTGGCTCACGGGCAGCTCCCCGACGAATTGCGCGCCGATCTGGAGCGGGACTTCCCGCGCTACCCGAGTGCAGGGTTCTTTCCGTACGACCCTACCGATTGCGGGCCCAGCATCAACGCGCTGGTCGAAGACACCATCTCACCCGCCTTCGCCCGCGCCATCGGGCATCGGCTGGGAATCGACAATCTCGATCAGTACCCAACCCTGGTGACACTGTGTCGCCTGCTGAACAAGCGCCACGGCACGATCCACACCGACAGCAAATCAAAAGTTGCCACGGCCCTGATCTACCTCAACGCGCGCTGGCCGGATACCAGCGATGGCTGCCTGCGTTTCCTGTCCCGGATCGATGACATCGACAGTCTGGTGGCACCCGAGCTGAAACCGCTGTATGGCGAACTGGTGGTCTTCAAGCGTTGCGACAACTCCTTCCACGGACATTTGCCCTATGAAGGCGAGCGGCGGGTGATCCAGGTCGCCTGGCTTACCAGCGAACAGGAAAAGCTGCGCAAGACGAAGCGCGGCAAATTCTCACGCATGTTCAAAAAGCTGTTTGGTCGGCTTGACACTCAGCATGGCGCCGGTCGCGACCGTAGCGCCTCGCACCGAGACTGACGCCGGATACGCTCCGCTCGGTTCGGGCATGTGAATCGACGCGACGGGTCGATGCGCCGACGCAGCGGTGCGGCCCCGATGCCTGACCGTGTCCGGTGCAGCCGGCGCAACGGAATTCCTGCCCCGCCGAGGGGAAGCCCGGACGAACGACCGCTCAGTCCATGCCGCCAAGCACATCGTCCAGCTGCCATGCGCCGGCTGGACGCGCGGCAAGCCAGTACGCCGCCTGCAGGGCACCCCGGGCAAAAATTGTGCGGTCACAAGCGCGGTGAACCAGCTCCAGCCGCTCGCCCTGCCCGATCAACATGGCAGTGTGCTCGCCCACGATGTCACCCCCGCGTACCACCGCGAACCCGATGCTCCCCGCAACGCGTTCACCAGTAAGTCCTTCGCGCGCATGCACAGCCGTCGCCTCAAGCGTCGTCTGACGGGCGCTGGCCGCCGCGTGACCGAGTGCCAGCGCCGTGCCCGATGGCGCATCCTGCTTGCGTCCATGGTGCGCCTCGATGACCTCCAGGTCCCATGCGGGCAATGCGGCCGCCGCCTCGCGCAACAGGCGGGTCAACAGCGCCACACCGACGCTGAAATTGGCGGCGCGGAGAATGGCAATGTGGCTGCTTGCCTCGGCCAGCCGAGATTCCAACGCCCGGTCGATGCCGGTGGTACCGCTGACCAACGCCGCGCCATGCTCCAGGCCATGTTCAAGCGCCAATGCGAGGGCTGCCGGCGTGCTGAAGTCGACAATCACGTCGACCTGCGGGGCATCCGTCCAGCCGTGTGAATAACGCAGCGAGCCAGCGCCGTCAGAGAACACTGGCCGGCCATCGTGGATCGAATCGGGTGCAACCACGGCATGGACCAGTTCGAAACGCGCGTCACTTTGCAGCAAGTCCAGCAAGGCATGCCCCATGCGGCCGGAGGCACCACTGATGGCCAGGCGGATGGGATGGGACATGGGCACACTCCGGTGAGTCGATCAGTACATGCTAGCGCGGGTGCGGGTGGTCTTACGCGGTGACTTTCGACCAGAATTTCTTGACTCCATCGACCCAACCCTTTGCGCGCGGCGTGTGCTTTCCAGCATCACTGCCCGCGAATGTGGCCTCCAGTGATTGCAGCAACTCGCGTTGCTGTTTGGTCAGCCGGATCGGCGTCTCCACCACCACGGTACAGATCAGGTCACCATGGCGACTGCTGCGTACGGACTTGACGCCACGGCCGCGCAACCGGAACTGGGTGCCGGTCTGTGTCTCCGGCGGAATGGATACTGGAATTTCGCCTTCGAGTGTCGGCACCGGCAATTCGGCGCCCAAGGCGGCCTGGGCAAACCGGATCGGCAACTCACAGTACAAATCGTTGCCCTCACGCTGGAATATCTCGTGCTCACGCACGCGCACTTCGACATAAAGATCCCCAGCCGGCGCCCCTGACGGACCGGCCTGACCTTGCCCACTGAGGCGGATCCGGTCGCCGTTGTCCACCCCTTCGGGGATTTGCACCGACAGCGTGTGGGATTCTTCCAACCGGCCTTCGCCATGACACTTGCGGCAGGGTTTCTCGATCGTCTGGCCCGTACCACCACAGTGCGGACAGGCCTGCTGGATCGAGAAGATGCCATTTTGCACACGTACCTGGCCGTGGCCATGACAGGTCCGGCACTGGCTGACCTTGCCATCTTCCGAGCCGCTTCCGTTGCAGTGCTGGCAGTTGACCTGGGTCGGCACTTCGATCTTCCGGTTGACGCCGAATACGGCCTCCTCCAGATCGAGCTCGACGATGTAACGCAGGTCCGCGCCACGCTGCGGCCTTCCGCGGCCGCCGCCGGAGCGGCCGAAAATGTCGCCGAAAATGTCGCCAAAGATATCGCCGACGTCGCCAAACCCTGCCCCACCGCGGCCGCCCATCCCGTTTTCGAACGCCGCATGGCCGTGCTGGTCGTACATGGCCCGCTTGCGCGCATCGGACAGCACTTCGTAGGCTTCCTTCGCCTCCTTGAACTTGTCCTGGGCAGTCGGGTCATCAGGGCAGCGATCAGGATGAAACTTCATCGCCAGCCGGCGGAACGATTTCTTCAGCTCGGCTTCGCTGGCGCCGCGCCCCACGCCCAGCACCTCGTAATAATCACGCTTGCTCATTGATGCATCCACACTGCTCACCACGCCCCTGTCCTGCAGTCGGCAAACAGCCCGCGCCAGGAGAATTCCAGGCGCGGGCTGAGCGATCTCTCATGCCGACGAAAACGCCTATTATTGCTTGTCGTCTTTCACTTCGGTGAACTCGGCGTCGACCACGTCATCCGGCTGAGCCGAACCGCCCGGCGCGGACTGCGCACCGGCATCCGCCTGCGGGCCACCCTGGGCCGCCGCATGCAGCGCCTGGGCCACCTGTTCCAGCTTCTCGACCTTGGCCTCGATCGCCGCCTTGTCGTCGCCATCCTTCGCCTTTTCCAAGTCGGACAACGCGCCCTCGATGGTGCTGAGTTGGTCAGCCGGCACCTTGCCACCGTGCTCCTTCAAAGCACTGCGGGTGGCGTGTACCAGCTGGTCGGCCTTGTTGCGGGTGGCCACCAGCTCGTGGAACTTCTTGTCCTCTTCCTTGTTCGCCTCGGCATCGGCGACCATCCGCTGGATCTCTTCGTCGGACAGGCCCGAACCGGCCTTGATCTCGATCTTCTGTTCCTTGCCGGTCTTCTTGTCCTTGGCCGACACGTGCAGGATGCCGTTGGCGTCGATGTCGAAGGTGACTTCGATCTGCGGCATGCCACGCGGGGCCGCGTCGATACCCTGCAGGTCGAACTTGCCCAGCGACTTGTTCGCGCTGGCGCGCTCGCGCTCACCCTGCAGGACGTGCACGGTCACCGCGGTCTGGTTGTCGTCGGCGGTGGAGAAGGTCTGCGCGGCCTTGGTCGGCACCGTGGTGTTCTTCTCGATCAGCTTGGTCATCACGCCGCCCATCGTCTCGATGCCGAGCGACAGCGGGGTGACGTCCAGCAGCAGCACGTCCTTGACCGAACCACCCAGCACGCCGCCCTGGATCGCCGCACCGACGGCAACAGCCTCGTCCGGGTTGACGTCCTTGCGCGGCTCCTTGCCAAAGAAGTCCTTGACCGCTTCCTGCACCTTCGGCATGCGAGTCTGACCACCGACCAGGATGACGTCGTTGATGTCGGACACACGCAGGCCAGCGTCATTCAACGCGGTGCGGCACGGCTCGACAGTGCGCTTGACCAGGTCTTCCACCAGCGCTTCGAGCTTGGCCCGGGTCAGCTTGATGTTGAGGTGCTTCGGGCCAGACGCGTCGGCCGTCACGTACGGCAGGTTGACGTCGGTCTGGTGATTGGTCGACAGCTCGATCTTGGCGCGCTCGGCTGCGTCCTTCAGGCGCTGCAGAGCCAGCGGGTCCTTGCGCAGGTCGATGCCCTGCTCCTTCTGGAATTCCTCGACCAGATAGTCGATCACGCGCATGTCGAAGTCTTCGCCGCCCAGGAAGGTGTCGCCATTGGTGGCCAACACTTCGAACTGCTTTTCGCCATCGACTTCGGCAATCTCGATGATGGAGACGTCGAAAGTGCCGCCGCCCAGGTCATACACCACGATCTTGCGATCGCCACCCTTCTTGTCCAGGCCGTACGCCAGCGCGGCCGCGGTCGGCTCGTTGATGATGCGCTTCACTTCCAGCCCGGCAATCCTGCCGGCGTCCTTGGTCGCCTGGCGCTGGCTGTCGTTGAAGTAGGCCGGCACCGTGATCACGGCCTCGCTGATGGTCTCGCCGAGATAATCTTCGGCGGTCTTCTTCATCTTCATCAGGACCTTGGCGGAAATCTCCTGCGGCGCCATCTTCTTGCCGTCAGCGGTCTGCACCCAGGCGTCACCATTGTCGTGTGCCACGATGCCGAACGGTACGACCCCCAGGTCTTTCTGTACTTCGGCGTCGGTGAACTTGCGACCGATCAGCCGCTTGACCGCGTAGAACGTGTTCTTTGGATTGGTGACACCCTGCCGCTTGGCCGAGGCGCCCACCAGTACTTCGCCGTCCTTGGTGAAGGCGACGATGGACGGCGTGGTGCGATCGCCTTCCGAGTTTTCGATGACCTTGGCCGAGCTGCCGTCCATGACGGACACGCAGGAGTTGGTCGTGCCCAGGTCGATTCCGATGATCTTGGCCATGCGTATGTTCTCCGAATCTGTTTGCGGCCCCCGCGGCCGCGATGGTTTTCAGATGGGGGCCTGCCTGATCGATTCAATGCCGGCAAGACCCCAGATGTGAATTTTTTGCTGTCGGCCGCCGCGTCGTTCAGGGACGCATTGGCGAGCGAACGAATCAGTCTTTGGCCACCGTGACCAGCGCCGGCCGCAGCAGCCGCTCGTTCAGCACATAACCTTTTTGCAGCACGTTGACGACCGTGCCGGCCGGCTGTCCCGGAGCATCGACCATGCTCACGGCGTGGTGGCGTTCCGGATCGAGCGGCTGCCCCTTGGGGTCGATCTGCGTCATGCCGTGACTTTCGGCAACTTTCAGCAGCGCCTTCAAGGTCAGGCCAAGCCCTTCGCGCATCGAGGCAATGTCGCCGCCCTCGACTGCGAGGCCGCTCTCCAGACCGTCATAGACCGGCAGCAATTCGTTCAGCAACTTCTCGTTGGCAAATCGCCGCGCCTGTTCGAGATCACGGTGCAGGCGCCGACGCTGGTTCTCCACCTCGGCATGCTCGCGCAACACGGTATCCCGCAATTCGGCATTGCTCGCTTCCAGCTCGGCCACGCGCTCCAGGAGCTTCTCCATCTCGGTAGCCAGCGAATCGTTTTCTTGACCCGGGATCGACTCCTCGACCGGCGTCTGCGGATCGTTGTTCTGCATGCTCACTCCAATGAAAAGTTCTTGATCGACAAGCGCGTCGAGCGTCGTGATGTGGGGTATTGCCGCTTCCAGCAGCGGTTATAGGGTCGTCGCAGCGCGATTCAAGGCGTTGCTGAGCAATCCGGCCGTGGCCTGTACCACCGGAATCACCCGCTCATACGCCATGCGGGTGGGGCCGATCACGCCGACCGCCCCCAGCACCCGCCCCCGCGCGCCATAGCTGGCGGTGACCACACTGCAGCCATCGAGCGCCGTGAACCCCGATTCCTCACCAATGAACAGGCGTACGCCCGGCGCACGGGCGCAGACTTCCATCAGCTGCAGCAGCTCGTTCTTTTGCTGAAAGGCGTCGAACAAGTCGCGCAAGCGCTGCATGTCGGCCAGTTCGGTGTAGCCCATCAGATTGGTCTGCCCGGTGACCAGCACGTCCGGGCCTGTGGTTCCGTTTGGCGCCGGGGCGAACGAGGCGGTCGCCAGCTCCACGGTGCTGGCCAGCAACTGATTGAGTTCGCTACCGGCCCGACGCACCTCGGCCAGCAGATGGGCGCGGATGTCGTCGACGCGCAGGCCGGCGAAATGGGTGTTCAAATAATTGGCCGCCTGCTCCAGCACACTGCCACCAACCGGCTTGTCCAGTTGCACGATGCGGTTCTGCACCTGGTTGTCGCTGAAGACCAGAATCACCAGCACCCTGGCATCGGGCAAGGCGACGAAATCAATATGCCGCAAGGGGAACTCAGCCTGGCGTGGCACGGTCACCACACCGGCGAAACGGGTCATCGCCGAGAGCAGGGTCGACACGTTACCCAGCAGATCGCGGGTGGTGGTCGGCCCCGGCGGCAGCTCGCGCTGCAGGCGAGCCATTTCGGCCTGCGGCAAGGGCTGCAGTTCGATCAGGCTGTCGACGAACAATCGCAAGCCACGGGGAGTGGGCACACGACCGGCCGATGTGTGCGGCGAGGAAACCAATCCGGCGTCTTCCAGGTCGGCCATGATGTTGCGTATGGTGGCCGGGCTTACGTCCAGGCCCGACGAGCGCGACAGCGTGCGCGAACCAACCGGCTCACCGTCGAGCAGGTATTGCGCGATCAGCGTCCGCAACAAACTGCGCGTGCGGGCATCGAGGTCGTGACCATGCGGATTGATCATGCGGTCGTAGCAGTCCTTGAGACTTCATAGAGATAAGGTCTGGGCGCCCAGCTTGCAAGAGTCAGTCTATCCGGGGAGCACCAGGCTGCCGTTACAATCCCCACCACGCCACCACCAGTCTGCCCATGCTCACTTCGCTCTACGTCCGCCATTTTGCCGTTGTGGAAGCAGCCGACGTCGCGTTTGGCGCCGGCCTGACCGTCGTCAGCGGTGAAACCGGGGCGGGCAAGTCTCTCCTGGTCGATGCCTTGATGCTGCTGGCCGGAGCCCGCGCCGACAGCGGCATGGTGCGCGCCGGCAGCGACCGCGCCGAATTGGCCGCCGAGTTCGACCTGTCCGACCTGCCCCACGCCCGCGATTGGCTTGAACGCGAGGAGTTGGACGAGGGCGGAGTATGCCAGTTGCGCCGGGTGATCCGCGCCGAGGGCAGCTCCAAGGCCTGGATCAACGGTCGACCCGCCAATGCGCGGCAGCTTGGCGAACTGGCATCGCTGCTGGTCGAGATTCACGGCCAGCACGAGCACCAGGCCCTGTTGTCCCGTACGCACCAGTTGGCCTTGCTGGACGCCAGCGGCGGCCATGAAGAATTGCAGGCGCAAGTTCGCGATACAGCCATGAAGTGGCGCGAGCTGGGCGCGCGCATGCGGCAGCTCAGCGGGGGCGAGGACCGCGAGCGGCGGATCGAACTGCTTCGCCATGAAATCCGTGAGCTGGAACAATGGGCACTGCCACCGGCCGAACTGGAGGAGCTTGACGCGCGCCACAAACGTCTGGCCAACGCCGACCGACTGGCTGAAGGCGCGGCGGGCGTAGCCGAGTTGCTCGATGGCGACAGCGAATTTGCCCTGCGCCGTGCGCTGGGGCGGGCCCACGCCGAACTCGGCAAAATCACCAACCTGGATGCCCGGCTCAGTCCGCTGCTGGAACTGCTCGACAATGCCGTCATCGAAATCGGCGAGGCGGCGGACGGCGTCGCGCGCTATGTCGAGGACGTGGAGCTCGACCCCGAGCAACTCGCCGTGGCCGACAACCACCTGAGCCAGCTTCACGACCTGTCACGGCGCCACCGACTACCGGTCGGTGAGCTGCATGGCCGGCTGGCGGAACTGCGAACCGAACTGGCCGATCTGGAAGCGGCCGGGGGCGTGCTGGAGCAGCTCACGACGCAACGCCGACAATTGCACGACGCGTACATCGGCGCAGCGGGTCGACTCAGCAAGGCACGTGCAGCGGCGGCCGACCAACTCGCGGCCGAGGTCAGTGCGCTGATGGGCGAACTGGGCATGGCGGGCGGCGTACTGCAGGTTGCGCTCGAATCCGTTGCTGGCGACGAGCCGGACCCGCAAGGTAAGGAGCGCTGTGAGCTGCTGGTCAGCGCCAACCCTGGTCAGCCGCCGCGGCCGCTGCGCAAAGTGGCCTCGGGCGGCGAGCTGGCGCGCATCAGTCTGGCCATCGAAGTGGCCACACTGGGCAAGGACACCGTCGGCAGCATGGTATTCGACGAGGTGGATGCCGGCATCGGTGGTGCAGTGGCCGAGGTCGTCGGACAAAAACTGCGTGCCTTGGGCAATCAGCGCCAGGTGCTGTGTGTCACCCACCTGCCGCAAGTGGCTGCGCAGGGTCACGCGCACTTGCGGGTCAGCAAGCACAGTGGCGACGACTCGACACACACGCAAATCGAATCACTAGACGACAGCGGGCGCCGTGACGAACTGGCGCGGATGCTGGGCGGCGTTGAGATCACTCGCGAAACCCGAGCCCACGCCAAGCAGATGCTGCAGCGGGCGCAGACCGCCTGACGCGACGCCGACTACCCGGCCTGTGGCAGCATCGCCCGTTCGGTGGCCATCCGATACAAGTCCAGTTCCGAGCCGGCGCCCAACTTGCCCATCAGACTGGCTCGGTGGATGTATACGGTCTTCTGGCCGATTCCAAGCTCCGCCGCGACCTGCTTCGGCGTGCGCCCACCAGCGAGCAGGAGAAACACCTCACGCTCCCGCGCCGTCAGTCGGTCAATCGGATCCAGTGCCGCGTTGGGACGTCCGGCCCGCCGCTGGCGCAGGTCGGAACTGAGGAAGCACTCGCCTTGCATCACCGCATGCAGGCCAGCCACCAGTTCTTCCGGGGCCACGCCCTTGGTGACGTAACCGCTGGCGCCGCGACGCAGCGCCTCCGATACATAGGGTTCGCCGTCGTGCATGCTCAGCACCACGACACGCGCTTCCGGATGGACGCTGAGCAGGTGTTCGATCAGCGGCAAGCCGCTGCCGTCGGGCAGGGACAGGTCCAATGCGACGAGGTCGGGTCGCCAGTGGCCCACGGCCTCGACCGCATCATCGGCGTTGCGGCATTCGGCAACCACATCGAGATCAGGCTCCATCTCGATCAGCCGCTTGAAGCCCTCACGAACAATCGCGTGGTCATCGACGAGAACAATGCTGTACATCCCGTTACTTTACACAGTGATCTCACCTTTATGCACGCGCGGGTGGCAACGGAACCTTCGGCGCCTGATCTGTTGCGTTCAGCGGACATGTAACATCTGCGCATGCGCATCAGGATTCCACGTCTGCCAGAGTCCGGTCCCTTGCTGGCCGCCGGTTACGTGCTGTTGTGGCTGCTGCTGTTGCCGACCGTGCAGCCCTATTGGATGCTGCCCTACGGCCTGCGCTTTGGTGCGTTGCTGCTCACGCCCGTGCGCTACTGGGGCTGGCTGCTGGGCGGTGAACTTGTCGCCACTGCCGGCATCAGCCTGACCCACGGCATGCCGCTTGGCTGGCGTGGTTTCTTCATCGACGAATGCCCTGAACCGCTGGTGATGGCTTCCGGTCTGTGGTTGTTACGGCGCTTCAGCCTGCACGCCAGCCTGCAGAGCCCGCAGGACGTGACGCGCCTGCTGTTGTCTGTGGTGCTGATCGTCACCGCAACCACGGCGGTAGATGCCGCGCTGCTGGCCTGGGTCAGCACGCCCAGCTTCCCTGGACTGATGGCCCGCGTACTGGGCGAGGAACTGCTTAGTCACTATTTGGCGATCCTGCTGATCGTGCCGGTCATGATCATGCTGTTCCGGGCCCGGACCGCAGGCCGCGCCCTCGCCAGCCTGCTGATGGACGGCCTGCTGGTGATGCTGCCCGCCATGACGATCCTGGTGGTGCTATCAGAACAGGCTGCGCCGCAGCCGCAGTTTGCCCGCGTGCTGTCACTGGCGCCGGTACTGTTCTTCGCCTTCCGGCACGGCTGGCGTGGCGCCGGCTTGTCGCTTCTGGTCACCAGTCTGGGGATGACCCTGGTCGACCAGCACATGGGGCACGCGCCGTCCAACGCGGCAGCCTATCTGTTCCTCGCAGTGGCGGGCACCGGTGCCTTGATGCTCGGTTCGGCCACCGATGCGCTGCGCCGAAGCAGCGCGCGGGTGGCCGAGCAAAATGTGTATCTGGGTGCAGTCAATCGCCGGCTCGACCAGTTGGCGCACCAACTGCGCAGCGCTGCCCGCGGCAATCTGCAGGCTGACGAGAATCAGCGACGGCACCTGGCCGCCGAATTGCACGACGAGCTGGGCCAGAACATCACCGCGATCCAGACCCATGTGAAGCTGGCACAGGCACGCCTGCACCAAGCCGGCCTCGAAGACATCAGTACCTCGATCAACGCAATCCTGGGCCACATGCGGCGAGCCTTGCACCGACTGCTGGACGACCTTCGCCCCGCGGTGCTGGATGAATTCGGCTTGCTGCGGGCCCTTGACGAAGGCCCGATCCGGGACCTGCTCAACGCGGCAGGAATGGCTTATCGAACCGAATTGCACGGTGACCCACGGGTGCTGGATGACGATACCCGCACGGCGATCTACCGACTGGTGCAGGAGAGCGCGACCAATTCGGTAAAGCACGCCAGGGCCAGCGAATTCAGGCTGCGCCTGCGTATCGGGGAGCGCCAGGGCACCGCGATTGCCGTGCTTGACTTGCGCGACGATGGCGCCGGCCTGCCCACCAGACTGCCGCGCGGTGGCCGTGGGCTACAAGGCATGCGGGACCGGGTCACCTCATTGGGCGGACAGTTTCGCCTGCGTCCGGCACCAACTGGCGTCCATTTGCGGATTTTGCTGCGGGGCAGCAACGCAATCGCGGAAAATAGTCGGCAAAACTAGGAATTTTTCCGATACCCGATACGTGAAGGTACCGTTAGGATCGATCTATCGATGTGGGGGAGCCACCATCGCAAGATGGTGGGTCAAGGTCGCCGTGGGGACGGGGGCCTTGAAAGAACGGCAGGATGCCGTTTCGCTGCTTTCTGGCGAGGTTGTGGCAAGCGCGACTCATCGCCTTGCGAACCGCAGAATGCAGAGCAGCCGCGGACGGACAGGGAGTCCAACTCGCGGCTTTTTTACGCCTGTCGTCTGCCGTGGCCACTCCGGCGCCGGTCGGCCGCGCTCGACGCGCTCAACAACGCCCTCGCATTCGATCAGGACTTGCGGGCGCGCTGCTTGGGCCGTACGTACAGCACCAGGCTGTGATCCTCGATGACGTAGCCATGCTTGGCGGCAATCTCGTGCTGCAGACGCTCGATGTCCTCATTGAAGAACTCGATCACTTTTCCGCTGTCTACGTCGATCATGTGGTCGTGATGTTTGCCGCGATCCAATTCGTAGACAGCCTGGCCACCTTCGAAATTGTGCTTGACGATGATGCCGGCCGCCTCGAACTGGGTCAGTACGCGATACACCGTGGCAAGGCCAATGTCTTCCTGGTTGGCAAGCAGCTTCTTGTACACATCCTCGGCGGTGAGGTGGTGTGCACCCTCCTCATCAAAGATTTGCAAAATGCGCATGCGCGGGTGGGTCACCTTGAGCCCGGCCTTGCGCAACTCCTTGGTTTCCTGTTCCATGACATTACCCCGCACACGGCGATTCCGAGCCAGTAGTGTATCATCCGACACCTTTACGATCCGGGCGCTAGACGCATGCAAAAGCTGATTACCCTGCTGGTTTTGACCCTGTTGACGTTCTCCGTCGCCGGGTGCCAGATCGTCTACAAGCCGGACGTCCAGCAAGGCAATCTGCTCGACAAGAAAACGGTGGATCAACTCAAACCCGGCCTGACCAAGCACCAGGTGCTGGTGCTGATGGGAACACCGTCAGTGAACTCACCGTTCGACCAGAGCCGTTGGGACTATGTTTCGACACTGTCGCGCCGCGGTGGGCCGATCACGGTGCGTACGCTCACGCTGAGCTTCAGCAACGATACGCTCGTGCGTACCGAGGGCGACTTCTTTGCCCAGGACGCCACGGAAATGGTCAAGGAAAGCAAGAAGTACAACGTCGGCTACCCTGCCGATGAGACCAAGGGTGACAAGAGCACCTCACCGGATGATCGAAAGAACGACGGTGGCTTCGGTCAAGGCGGAGCCCAGAGTGACAAGAACGGCCAGTAACAGCAGCACCCCGCGCGAAGCTGACGATCAGCGCGCGCGCCGGCGGCGGGCCTCCATCGGGTCGAGCAGCAACGGACGGTAGATCTCGATGCGATCCCCATCCTGCACCAGCTGATCCATCGCCACCTTGCGGGAAAATATGCCGAGGCGGGCCGGGTCGATCGAACCGTCGGGCAGCAGCCTGGCTATCCCTGACGCGTCGATCGCCTGTTGCACGTCGCTTCCCTCGGCCAGAGTGACCCGGCACACGATCGGTTGCCCTGCCCCCGCGTAAACCACCTCGGCGTGGATCGTGCGGTCAACCATAGAGCCGCTCCGCCTCACGACAGAAATCGTCCACCATCCGCCCGGCCAGACTCTGGAACCCCAGTTTCAGTGCGCCGCCGCCCAGTCGGCCGGCATAGTCGAAGTCCAATGCGAAGGCGACCTTGCAGCCGGCATCACCCAAGGCGATGAAGTCCCACACTCCATCCAGGCTGCGGAACGGACCATCAACCAGATCCATGCGCAGGCGCCGCGGCGGATCCACCGTGTTACGCGTGGTGAAGCTCTGCCGGAAGCCCGCAAACTTGAGATCCAGCCGTACGACCAGCACATCTTCGGTACGCTCGAGCGTTTCCGCCCCGACACACCATGAGAACCGCTTTGGGTATGCTTCAACATCATTGACCAGGTCGAACATTTGCGCCGGCGAATATTTCACCAGTGCATGGCGACGAATTTCGATCACGGCAACCTCTTCACATCACGTTCGGTCTGGCCCGAAATGCGGCCGGATCGGCATCAGGGCAACGAGGCCCGAGTTTAACGGACATGGCCAAGGCAAAGAACAAGGACAAGGACAAGCAAGGCGGCACGATCGCGCTCAACAAGCGCGCCCGCTTTGAATACCACATCGACCAGCGCTTCGAAGCCGGCGTCGCGCTGCAAGGCTGGGAGTTGAAAGCGTTGCGTGCGGGACGGATCAACTTCGGCGACAGCTATGCCGTGGTCCTGAAGAACGAGATTTTCCTGATCGGCACGTCGATTCCGCCCCTGATCAGCGCTTCCACCCATGTGGTCGCCGAAGACCGGCGAACCCGAAAATTGCTCCTGCATCGCAAGGAGATCGACCAGCTCGTCGGTGCGGTGGAGCGCAAAGGCTACACGCTGGTACCCACGGCCATGTACTGGAAGGGCAACAAGGTGAAAGTCGAGATTGGCCTCGCCCGCGGCAAACAGGAGCACGACAAGCGCGATGCGGAGAAGGCCCGCGACTGGCAGATCGAGAAGCAACGGACCATGCGTTCGCATAACCGCGCAGCCTGAACCGACGTCCGCCCCAATCCGCTGTCCGACAACGCCGCACACCAGCTGCATTGCGCTGCCATCCACCCGGTTGGCTGCCGCCGCGGGCATGCCCTCAGCACTAGAGGGTCGAACGCATGATCCAGCCGAGGGAAACCCGGATTTCTGGATTAACCTTGCGCATGTCTGTGTGCAAAAAAGGCAATCGCCATGAATGAATCCGCGCCAAGCATGACCATCGGCGCGCTGGCCCAGGCCGCGGGAGTCAATGTCGAGACGATCCGCTTCTACCAGCGAACGGGGCTGATGCAGGCACCGGACCGGCCGCTGGGTAGAATTCGTCGCTACGGTGCGCCGGATCTGGCGCGTGTGCGCTTCATCAAATCGGCCCAGCGCCTGGGGTTCAGCCTCGACGAAGTCGCCGACCTGCTCAAGCTCGAGGATGGCTCGCACTGCACGGAGGCTCGCCAACAGGCCGAAAGCAAACTGGCCGACGTCCGCACGCGCCTGGCGGATCTGCGCCGGATCGAGGGCGCCCTGCGCACACTGATCAAACGCTGCGACGCCACCACTGGCGAGGTGCACTGCCCGCTGATTGCCGCATTGCAAACACGGGGCGTGCACTCACCAGCTAGACCATGACTCCCGGCCACCGATTTCCCGGTACCCGTCAAGACGTGACAGCCCGGTGTCGGGCCGCGCTCTGGAGAGCCTCAAAAAAAACCCAACCGACCAAGGTTGGGGTTCGATAAGTGGTGGAGGTGGCGGGAGTCGAACCCGCGTCCGAGGACGTTCAATGCCCGGATCTACATGCTTAGCTCACCGTTCGATCTCGTTCCGCGACAAGCACGATGGGCAAAGCGCACCGCGGAACCAGCCTGATTGATTTAGCCTAGAACCGCCAGGCGGCAGCGTTCGGCGATCTCATGATAATGACCCTACACCGACAAGCATGAGCACAAGTGGGTTCGGGGCTTACGCCTTAAGCGGCGAGAGCGTAGTTGTCGTCGTTGGCAACTATGAGTTTGCTGCTGGATTTACGAGGAAAGCTGCCCCCTCGGCATGCACCAAGTCATCTCACTATCCCCGTCGAAGCCAGGACACCCCCGGGGAAAACGATCTGACGTAGTCAGTATATGGGGCGTGTACCCGTGACAGCAATCGCGGCGCAGCCGAATCTGACCACCCGTTCATGTGCCGCGTCGGGAAATCTGCGCAAACCTGGCCTCACGGCTGCGCCCACGCGCCACAAGACGAATCAACGCGCTGCCGCCATCGTGGCTCAACCATGACCCGGATGTGGGCCGAGTGTTGTTCAGGTGCGGAGGCAACGTCTATACTTGGACGGCTGCAACACCCTGTCGTGGCGTACTTGTGGGAATTATCTCGATGACTCGATTGCACATGCTTGGCCTGGTCGCGGCCACTGCCCTGCTGGCTACTGCCGGCGTTCACGCGGAGGGCGACAAGGCCGCCGGACGCATGCTGGTCTACACCTGTGCCGGTTGCCACGGCGTGCCGGGCTACACCAACGCCTACCCGCAGTACCCGGTGCCGAAGATCGTGGGCCAGAACGAGCAGTACATCGTCGACGCGCTGCACGGATATCAGAATGGCGGCCGCACGCACCCAACCATGGATGCGCAGGCACAGAGCCTGTCAGACGCGGATATTCGGAACATCGCCGCCTATCTTTCCAGCCTCGCCAAGTAATCGCCAAGGATTTTCCGCATGACACGTATGCTTACCGTCCTATCAATCGGCGCCGTGCTGGCGTTCGCTTCCACCCAGGTGCTGGCCACCGGCAATGCCGAGAACGGCAAGCAGAAGGCGGCCACCTGTTTCGCCTGTCATGGCGTGGACGGCAACTCAGTCGACCCGCAGTACCCGCGTCTTGCCGGCCAGTACAATCTCTACCTGCAGCGGGTGTTGCACGAGTACAAGGATGGCGGTCGCGACAACCCGATCATGAAGGGCATGGTCGCCACGCTGTCCGATCAGGACATCAAGGATATTTCCACCTACTTCTCCAGCCTGCCGGGCAAGCTCGACACGCTCAAGGGCCATATCAGCGGCGACAAGTAACGCACTTGCTGACGTGCGAAAGTACACGCAAAGGGCTCGCATTGGCGGGCCCTTTTTCGTTGACCAGATCAATCCCGCACGTGTCAGGCGATCGCCGACTTGCCTTCGGTGCCACTGTAGTAAGGCTTCTCACCCGACGCATGGTCAGTTGCATCGCGCACGGCAGTGATCTCCGGCACGCGCTCACGCAGGGTCTTTTCCACACCTTGTTTCAGGGTGACATCAACCATGCCGCAGCCGTGGCAACCGCCACCGAACTGCAGCATCACCGCGTTGTCGGCATCCACTTCCAACAGGCTGACGCGTCCGCCATGCGAAGCCAGTCTCGGGTTGATCTCGGCCTCGAGTACGTAGCGCACGCGCTCAATCAATCCGGCATCCGCACCGGGCACATGGCCCTTGATCATCGGTGCGCGGATGTTGAGCTGGCCGCCGGTCATGTTGGGTTCGAAGTCGATGGTGGCCTGGTCCAGCCAACTGGCACTGTCGCCGGCGATGTGGAAGTCGAAACCGGCGCACTCAATGGTCCACTCACCGCCGGCCAGATCGGCCGGCTCGCAAAACTCCAACTCGCAATTGGCCGCGGGCGTGCCGGGCGCGGTCACCCGCAAGCGGATACTCAACCCGTCAATGCCCTGCTGCGAAAGGAGGCGCAGAAAATGCTGCTGCGCGCGTTCGGAAATATCGATCATGCATGCTCCGGTGTTGCATCAGCCGCCGGCGATCGACGCCGGTTGAATCAGCACCATTTTAGTCCGGATTAGGCTGGAATGCGCGCATTCGACCCCAGCTTTGACTTTTCAGCGTGTAGATTCGACGCTTCCGATCCCGTCATTCCCCTCACTTGGAGACCCACATGGACACCAACGACCTGTCGATCCGGCACTGCGAGCCCCGCAAGGGCGCAGAGCACGCGCTGAATGCCACCCAGGTGGCCGAACTGATGCAGCGAATCTCCGGCTGGCACCTGCACGACAACGGCAAAGCCATCGTCAAGGACTTCAAGTTCAAGGACTTCCACCACACGCTGGGATTCATCAACGCCGTGGGATTCATGGCCAACCAGGAGGATCACCATCCGGACATCGAAGCCGGTTACGGACACTGCCAGGTGCTGTGGTCGACGCACGACGTCGGCGGCCTGTCGATGAACGACTTCATTTGCGCCGCGCGGGTCGAGGCGCTGCTGGCGCGCTGATCAAAAATCGGTGCGCGATTTTTCCTGCATCCAGACCAGTCGTTTGCCCTTGACCGACAGCACGTCGAGAAACTCCTTGAGGTCATCCGGCAGGGGCGCGGAAAAGCTGTACGCACGCCCATCCAGATCGAAGCTCATGTGGGCGGCATGCAGAAACATCCGGTGCAAGCCCAGCTCGCGGTACCGCTTGTTCATTTCCCGGTCGCCGTACTTCGGATCACCCGCCAACGGGTGACCAATATGTGCCGCATGTACCCGAATCTGATGGGTACGGCCGGTGCCCAGGGTCGCCTGCATCAGGCGGGCGCTGGGGTACTGCTCCATCTCACGGAAGAACGTCAGCGACGGCTTGCCGCTGTCGGCAACCCGCACCATGCGCTCGCCACCCTGCATCACCGATTTGAGCAATGGCGCATTGACGTCGAACTTGGCTTTCGAGGGGTGACCCAGCATCAGGCACAAATACTGTTTGGTCACCTCGCCGGCGCGGATCGCGGCCTGCAAGCCGACCAATCCCGCCCGCGTCCGTGCAAAAACCAGCACGCCGCTGGTGTCCCGGTCGAGCCGATGAACCAGCTCCAGGTGCTCCTGCGGGCGTGCCGCGCGCAGCAGCTCGATGGCGCCATGATTGATGCCACTGCCACCGTGGCTGGCCACACCCGAAGGCTTGTCGATCACCAGAAAGTGCTTGTCCTCGAAGATGACCGCGTCGGCAACTTCGGTGACCTGCCCTTGGGGTGGGCCGCGGCCCTCGACCCGTTCAGCGACCCTGATCGGGGGAATACGCAGCGTATCGCCATCAATGAGACGCGTGTCCGGTTTCGCGCGCTTGCCGTTGACACGCACCTGCCCGGTGCGCAAGAGCCGGTAAATCATGCTCTTGGGCACGCCCTTCAACAGGGTCATCAGCGCATTGTCGATACGCTGCCCATCCCGTTCCGGTCCGACCTGTAGTTGACGCACACCGTTAGGTGCGTCACGGGAAGTTGCGGTCTGCATTGAAAAAAGCCTGCTTAAATAGGATACTCGCCGGGCGTTGCACTCTGCCCGACAAAGTCTGAACTGGGCCGGGTGCCCACCCGTCGCGTCGGCGAGGATTGCCCCGGTTGCCTGTTGGCGAACGATGGCGACTCCCTTTCATCGTAACGGGTTGGGTTGCTGTTTGTCCGATGCCATTACGGTATCGGCGCGGCAGACGCAGCTGACCGAATCATCCCGACGCCGGCAACGGTGCCGGTTTTTTTGCCGCTTAACCGCAGCGGCGCGATCCCCGGCAGGCCGCCATTGAGGCGCCACCGCGGCGCGCGACGCGCGGACAAGCCGAGGATAACCACCATGAAACGTATGTTGATCAACGCAACTCAGCGTGAAGAGTTGCGTGTGGCCATTGTCGATGGCCAGACCCTTTACGACCTGGACATCGAAATCCCATCACGGGAGCAGAAAAAGTCCAATATTTACAAAGGTCGAATCACTCGAGTTGAAGCATCACTTGAAGCGTGCTTCGTCGAGTATGGCGCCGAGCGCCACGGCTTTCTGCCGTTGAAGGAAATCTCCCGGGAATACTTCACAGCGGGCCTCGATCACCACAAGTCGAGCATCCGCGAGCTGGTCAAGGAAGGCCAGGAAGTGGTCGTGCAGGTCGAGAAGGAAGAGCGCGGCAACAAGGGCGCCGCCCTGACCACGTTCATCAGTCTGGCCGGCCGCTACATGGTGCTGATGCCGAACAACCCGAAAGCCGGCGGTGTCTCCCGCCGGATCGAGGGCGAGGACCGGCAGGCGCTGAAGGAAGCGCTCGAGCATGTCACCGTACCCGATGATGTCGGCCTCATCGTGCGCACGGCCGGGCTCGGTCGCGACGCCGAAGAGCTGCAATGGGACCTGGACTACCTGCTGCAACTGTGGCGGTCCATCTCCGAAGCTGCCGGCAAGCAGAAAGCACCGTTCCTGATTTATCAGGAATCGAAGCTGTTCATTCGTGCCCTGCGTGACTACCTGCGCACCGATATCGGCGAAATCCTGATCGATGACGAGTCGCTCTACAACGACGCGCGCGAGTTCATGCAGCAGGTCATGCCCACGGCACTGCGCAAGCTGAAGCTGTACCAGGACGACACCCCGCTGTTCACGCGGTACCAGATCGAAACCCAGATCGAGAGTGCGTTCGACCGTCAGGTGCGCCTGCCATCGGGCGGCTCGATCGTGATCGACCAGACCGAAGCGCTCACCGCGATCGACGTCAACTCCTCGAAGGCCACCAAGGGCAGCGATATCGAGGAAACCGCGTTCAACACGAACTGCGAAGCGGCGGTGGAAATCGCCCGTCAGGCGCGCATCCGCGACGCCGGTGGCCTGATCGTGATCGACTTCATCGACATGGACAGCCCCAAGCACCAACGCGAAGTGGAAGATCGCGTGAAGGAAGCGCTGAAACTGGATCGCGCGCGCGTGCAGATCGGCCGCATCTCGCGCTTTGGTCTGCTCGAAATGTCGCGCCAGCGGCTGCGCCCGAGTCTTGGTGAGGCCACCCAGATCACCTGCCCGCGCTGTGAGGGCCACGGGACCATCCGCGGCGTGGAGTCCTTGTCGCTCTCCACCTTGCGGCTGATCGAAGAACACGCGATGAAGGACAACACGGGACAGGTGCTGGTACAGGCGCCCGCCAGCGTGGTCAACTTCCTGCTCAACGAAAAGCGCGCCAGCGTGGTCGAGATCGAACTCCGCCACAAGGTGCACGTGATGATCGTTGCGGACGACAAGCTGCAGACTCCACATATCGAGATTCAGCGTATTCGCGAAGCGGACATGGGTGAGCACAGCAAACCCAGCTACGAATGCCTGACGGTAGTCGAGCCCCAAGCGTTGCCGAAGATGGGCCAGACCCTTGGCAGCGGCGAACAGCCTGCCGTGAGCGGCATCGTGCCGGCCAGCCCTGCCCCGCAGCGCGAAGAGGTTGCCGCGACGGCGCCCGTCGCACCGTCACGGCAGAAAGCGGCCGCCGCTCCAGCGGCCGGCACCGCCGCGACTGGCGGCATCATTGCGCGACTGCTGGGCTGGTTCCGCGCGTCGGAGACGGCGCCGGCACCGACCAAGGCCACTCATCGCGGCAGCGACAGCAGTGATCGCGGCCGCCGTGACGAGCGCGGCAACCGCACGCACTCCAGCGGATCGTCCACACGACAGCCGCGCCGCGACGCTTCGCAGCAAGGCTCAGCCCGCTCCAACGGCCAGCAGCAGGCCCGCGCGAACCGCCAGCGCAACAACGAGGCGCAGTCGCGCCCGTCGGCGCAAAGCCAGAGCAGTCGAGCCGAACGCCAACCCAAGCCAGGCACGACTGAAAACGCACCGGCACGCGCCGAGCGCAAGCCGAAGACGGAGCGCGAGCCGCGACCAAGCACCCCCGAGCGCAACTCCACTTCGACGTCATCACCGGCTGCGACCAATGAAATCGAAACGCAGCCAACCGCCATCGTGGAATCAACCGCACCTCAGGTGACCAGCGACACCACGGCCGGCACCGAAGGCAGCCAGTCGCGTCGTCGTCGCGGTCGTCGCGGTGGCCGCCGTCGGCGCCGCCATGAAGAAGGCGAAGTGAACGCCACGGGCGCCGACAGCGCCCGCGCCGAGGCACTCGATGACGAGGACCGCGACCATGCCGCCGCGACGCCCGCCACCGATGCAGCGAGGACGCCTGTCCAGGCTCGGCCAAAGGAATCAACCAGCCCGGTCAACAAGGCAGCCACAACAAGCGATGCCACGGCCCCTGTAGCCAGCCGCGAGGCAGCCCAGGACGGAGGGACGCCCGCCGGCGACCACCCCACGGTGAGCCAAGCAGCCGACAAGCCGGCAACCCCAGCGGCCCAAGGTGGCCACACCGCACCGGCGGCGGGCGCCGCAGTGGCTGCGTCCCTTGAAGCTGCTGCTCCTGCGTTCAATCTGCCCACGCTGCCGCCAATTCCAGACCACGACAAGTCTGCGCAAGCGGCCGCACCGGCACCCAAGGAATCGGTGCGACGAGAAGACGACGGCGCGCCGGTGGTTGCAGTCGAACCAAACCGTATCACCAGCTCGCAGCCTGCCCCGGCAGCTTCAGCCCAGCCTGGGCCGGATACTTCCCATATCAGGCCCGATTCGGCCGAGAAGGCGCCCGTTTCATCGGGTGAGCCGGTGAAAGTGACTGCGCAGCCGGAGCAGCATGACAAGGTTCGGACAGCTGCGGCTCCCTCGCCGGTGACCACAACGGCAGCCTCGCCGGCACCAATCGTCAGGCCTCCGGCACCTGCCACGACGCCAGTCGCACCCGCGACCACGCCGGCAGCGCCCGTCCCCGCACCGGTTCCAGCCAGCTTCACGGCAGCTGCTCCGGCTACCCGCGTGGACCACAGCCCGACCAACCCGCCAGCAGCGGTCACCCCAGCCGATGCACACGACAAGGCGCCCGCGCATAGTCCGATCACGGCGCTGCCGTTGCCGAAACAGGGTGACTTGCTGAGTGAGCCCACGCAGCCGGCCAAGCCCACTTTTGCGGCCGTCGAGGAACGCAAGCCGGCAGCCGCGCCAATGGACGACGCAATGGATACCCACAAGAGCGACTCACGCGGCTGAGCCATCGCCACGCAAAGCAGGACAAGAAAAAACCGAACGTAAGTTCGGTTTTTTCTTGCGTCGGCCACGCCAAAGCGGAAGTCCCGCCTCAGGCGCCTACGTGGTGATTCGGCGTATCGATCAATCCGTGCACGGTCATCAAGTGGGCCAGGCCCAGTACGTGGTCCACGTGCAATTTCTCCATCAGTCGCTGTTTGTAGGTGGAAACCGTCTTGGGACTGAGATTGAGCTGCTCTCCGATGACCGTCAGGGGCTTGCCGCGCACCAGCATCATCGCAACCTCCAACTCGCGGCTGGACAACACATCAAATGGCGAGGCACTGCCGTCGAGCGTGGCAAGCGCCAACTGCTGGGCCACCGCCGGGGCCAGGTAGCGTCGGCCATCCGCAACCTGGCGTATCGCTGCAGCCAGTTCGTCGGCACTGCAACCCTTGGTGAGATAACCCAGCGCACCGGCGTCCAGCAACCGCTTGGGAAAGCGGGCGTCGTCAACCACGGTCACGATGATGACGCGCGTGGACAACTTGGAACGCCCTACTCGTTCAGTCAGTTCGATCCCACTCATACCGGGCATGTGCACGTCGACCAGGGCAATTTCCGGTTTCAACGTACGGATCAGGCGCAGGCCTTCTTCGGCCGTGCCCGCCTCGCCGCAGACACAGATGTCCGGTTGTTGTTCCAGAATCATTCGAAAGCCGGTGCGGACCAGCTCGTGATCGTCCACCAGGATCACATTGATCACTTGACTCCCTCCTTGGTTGGGCCGCTTGAAGCTAGGCCGCGAATCATCCTATTGCAAGCGGTTTGATTGATTCATCCAGATCCGGCATTTCACTCTGAAGCGGGTTGCGCAGCCCGAGTGGATAGACGCGAGGCCCCTGCGTGCATCTATGCTGACATCGCCTCAGGCGGCCAGCACCCCCTCGTCATCAGAGATGCTGTCGCGGCGGCGGGCAATGAAATTTGCCAGCACGATGGGCGCACCGCGGCCGGGCATTTCCACGCGAACCTGGCAGCCCAGACGGACGTGCTCGTAACGACCGATCTCCCTCGCGAGCCTGATCGCGCTGGTCAGCCGCATGTCACGAAACAACGTGACCTGTTCGCGGCAAATGCGCCAGTCGCCGGCTGCCGAATCATGTCGCGAAATCCTCACCATCGTACGCGCCCCTTGATCAACCTGGTTTCAGCTCGCGGCGCAAGACAACAGTCATCCCGCGCCTGCGGTGCCCAGGAAGAATGTGTCACGACAGCAGCCCCGCATCTGTCGGCGCGCGCCTACATTCACTGTGAGGCAAGCGTGGTACGACGGCGGCCTCGGGCCCCCGCCGATGGGAGCACGACCAATCTGCCTGCGCTCGTCGGCGACGCATTGCAGATACGAAAAAGCCGCCCGCAGGCGGCTTTCTGTTTGCGGCGGTTTCGGGAATGTCAGCCGAACCCGTTCAATTGGTGCCCAAGAGGGGACTCGAACCCCTACGACTTGCGTCGCTACCACCTCAAGGTAGTGCGTCTACCAGTTCCGCCACCTGGGCAGGTGTGTTGCTCAGCGTTTGGCCGGTGGCTCCGTGGCCGCCGGCACCTCACCCTGCTTGTTGTTGCTGGCTGGGGCGGGGGTTGCCGCCGGCTGTGCAGCCGGGACGGCGGTGTTGTTGGCAGCGGGAACCGCCGACGGGACTTCCGATCCGGGAGCTGGAGCGGCCGGCGTCGCCTTGGGGGCCGCGGGCTTTTCAGCCAGTGCGCCCATCACGCCCAGGTCCTGTGCATCAGTCTGTGGCGCGCCGTGGCCATGCAGATAGATACCCATGCCCAGGCTGATCACGAAAAACACCCCGCCGAGGACACCCGTGGCGCGGGTGAGAAAGGTGGACGAGCCACGCGCGCCGAACACGGTCGACGAAGCACCGCCACCAAAGCCCGACCCGGCACCAGCGCCGGCGCCGTTCTGCAGCAGGATCAGCACGATCATCGCTGCGGCGATCAGAATGTAGAACACGCTGAATATGACGAACATATGGTTTCTATTGAGCCTGTAGCGACTGATGCGCCGCGGCGCAGATTCCAAGGAAGTCGGATGCGGTCAGGGAGGCCCCGCCGATCAGCCCTCCATCCACGTCCGCCTGCGCGAACAACTCTGCGGCATTGGCCGCCTTGACGCTGCCGCCGTAAAGCAGTCGGGCCAGACGGGCAATTGTAACATCTTCTTTTTCCAGTTGGCTACGAATGAACGCATGTACCTGCTGGACCTGTTCAGGGCTGGCCGTGCGCCCCGTGCCGATGGCCCAGACCGGTTCGTACGCTATGACGGCCGTGTCGAAGCTGGCCACGCCATTGAGCGCCACCACCGCTTGCAGTTGCCGGGCGATGACGGCTTCGGTCTGACCCGACTCCCGTTGTTCGAGGGTTTCGCCCACGCACAGGACGGGAGTCAGGCCTCCGGCACGCGCCGCTGAAAACTTGCGCGCCACCAGATCATCGCCTTCGCCGTGGTACTGGCGCCGTTCGGAATGGCCAACCAGAACCCATGTGGCGCCAATATCGGCCAGCATCGCGGCGGACACTTCGCCAGTGAACGCCCCTTGTCCCTCGTGCGCACTGACATCCTGCGCGCCCAGGCCCAGGCCCGAGCCGGCATACTGCCGCGCCAGTTCGGCCACATAGGCCAGCGGCGGAAATACCGCCACGTCGACCTGTCCGGGCATGCCCGCGACAATGTCTCCCAGCAACGCATTGGCCATGGAACGGCTGCCGTGCATTTTCCAGTTGCCGGCGACGAGTTTCTTGCGCATGTGATGCATCCAGTGCGGACAAACCGCAAGCTTACCGACGGCCCGCCACTTGGGCAAACCCGTGCCGACCACTGGCGCCCGATCACCGGCGTGGTCGAGAATGACGATTCACACTCAGGTGCCCTCATGAAACCAGATCGCCCGCTCAGCCTGATCACCGGCGCGTCCTCCGGAATTGGTGCCGCCTTCGCCCGGCGCCTGGCGGCTGCCGGCCACGACCTGGTGCTGACCGCTCGTCGGGTCGACCGGCTGGAGGCTGTCGCCGATGAACTTCGCAAAACACACGCCTGCCAGGTGACGATCCTGCCGCACGACCTTGCCGACCCGGGCGTGCCGGGTGAATTGTGCGACACACTTGAGCAGCGCGGCCTGCACGTCGACTGGCTGATCAACAATGCCGGCTATGGCGTGCCCGGCGCCTTCATCGCCAATGAGTGGGGCACCCACGCGACGTTCCTGCAGGTGCTGCTGACTGCGCCGACCGAACTGGCCTGGCGCCTGCTGCCTGGCATGCGCCAGCGTGGCTACGGACGCATCATCAATGTCGCTTCGCTTGCCGGGCATGTGCCGGGTCCGGCCGGCCACACCCTGTACGCGGCCAGCAAGGCTTACCTGATCAAGTTCTCACAGTCGCTTGCGCTGGAGAATCGTGCCGCCGGCATAAATGTCTGCGCACTCTGCCCGGGCTTCACCTGGTCGGAGTTCCACGATGTTACCGGCACCCGCGACAAGATGGACAAGTTGCCCGGCTTCATGTGGCTGGAGGCCGATGACGTGGTACGTCAGGGCATCGCCGCAATCGAACGCGGGGATATCGTGTTCATCCCTGGCCGGGTCAACCGGACGATCAAGACCGTGGTCCAGTTGCTGCCGGATCGACTCGCCATGTGGCTCTCCGCCCGCGAATCGAAGCGTTACCGGAACACCTGAAGCGAGGCTGGCGCCCTGGCCCCGACTCGCGGCGCTGGCCGAAAATCCTTTACTGTTGACCGCACTCTCGCTACTACGTCCACCAAGATGACTCTGCTGCCAACCCAGATGCGCCCCCTGCCCTATCGCAAACCGGTCCAGGGCCGCGACTACTGGATTGTGGACGAGGCGCTACCCAACAGTGCCGAGGTACGCGCCCGTTGCCTGGCCAAGTCCGACTGGGAAATGGGATTCCCCCACACGGGTGAAGTGTGGCCCGGCATGCGCGCCTCCCCAGCACTGCTGGACGATGAGTTGGCCGCCCTCGACGCAAAGGTCTGCCAGCTCACCGGCGCCGCGAAGGTGTGGGTGGAACAGAGCGAAGCCGGCACCCGGCTCAACCACAACTGCGTGCAGGTGGTTGGCTCGGTCGAAGGATCGGTCAAGCCGCATACCGATTCGTCGAATCTGTGCCGCTTCGCCGCGGTGCTGTACCTCAACCCCGATGTGCCGGAATCCTGCGGCACCAGCTTCTTCCGCCAACGCATGCCGGGCGGCCAGTTGGGCGGCAATATCGTCCTGCCGCCGCATCGCAACCTGGCCGAGGCACTGGGCAACCGCTTCGTGCAACCGAACGCCTTTATCGAAGACGTGCGGGTACCCCATCGCCACAACCGGTTGCTGCTTTACAAGGCCAACCTGATCCACAGCGCCAGCGCGTACTGGGGCCTGGAGCCGGCGTCCAAACGCATGACCGCCGTCTTTTTCTGGATGGCCTGAGCAGACTTGACACACCGTCCGGCAGAGCGCGTCGGTCAGATCAACTTGATCTCGCGCAGCCGCTGCAGCAGGTATTCATGCGACGTGATCGAGCTGTCGTAGCGGCGCGGGTTGTCCGCCGTGATGCAGGACGCCAGCGGATCAAGCACCACGTCGGGATTGGGGTGCAGGAAGAAGGGCACCGAGTAGCGCGGCTTGCGCGCATTCGCATTTTTCGGGTTGACCACGCGGTGCGTTGTTGACGGATAAACGTGGTTGCTGAGGCGTTGCAGCATGTCGCCGATGTTGACGACGATCGCATCGCCCTCGGTGGTGATCGGCAACCATTCCCCGTGGCTGAGTACTTCCAGGCCTTCGGCACTGGCGCCAACCAGCAGGGTGATGAAATTGATGTCCTCGTGGGCGCCGGCGCGAACGTTCGGGATGTCGTCCTGGGTGATCGGCGGATAATGGATCGGGCGCAGGATCGAATTGCCCTCGTCGGTCTTGTCCTCGAAGAAACTCTCCGGCTCGCCGATATGCAGTGCCAGGGCGCGCAGCACCCGCGTGCCGAGCTGGTCCAGTGCTTCGTACAAACCGTAGCCGTACTGCTTGAACTGTGGCACTTCGTCGGGCCAGATGTTCGGCGGCATCACGTCGGCAAACCGCGAATCGCGGGGGATCTCCCGGCCGATATGCCAGAACTCCTTCAGGTCCGCGTATTGGCTGTCCTTGGCCGTCTCCACCTTGAACGGTGTGTATCCGCGAGCGCCGCCGCCACCGGCGAGGTGGTAGCGCATCTTGGTCTCGGTGGGCAACGCAAAGAAGCGCTGGAACACGTCGTAGGAGCCGTCGATCAGCTCGCGCGCGATGCCGTGGCCGCTGATGCAGCAAAAGCCGAATTCGCGATAGGCCGCGCCGATCTCGGCAACGAACGCATCACGGTCGGTCTCGTAACGACGGATATCGAGAGTTGGAACTTTTTGCATGGCTGTAGTCCACTTGGCAGGGCGTGCGGTCGGTTCATCCGCCACCGCAGAGGCGGGGCACGTCGGGCCAATCCATGGCGACCCAATGTCACTACAGGTTCACGATCGTTCGGCTGCCGATCTTACAATCCCGGCGAGCTTCTCGGCCAGCCGTTGCACCTCGGTCGCGTCGTCGCCCTCCACGGTCACCCGCACCAGCGGTTCGGTGCCCGACGCCCGCAGCACGACCCGACCGCGGCCGAGCAATTCCTGTTCCACGTCGGCCAGCGCCTGCTGTACGTCGTCTGCCGACAACGCCCGCCGCGCACCGACTGCCCGCACGTTCAGCATGACTTGTGGCAGTTTGGCCAGGCCGCGCCGGGCCGCTGCCAGGTCCTCCCCCGATCGCGCCAGCGCCTCGAGCACCGCCAGCGCAGCGATGATCCCGTCACCGGTGGTGGCACGGTCCAGACACAGGATGTGGCCCGAGGTCTCGCCCCCCAGCACGCCATCGTGCGCCCGCAACTGCTGCATCACGTAGCGGTCACCGACGTTGGCGCGGATCAGCGGCACCCCGAGCTCGTCCAGCGCCAGCTGCAGACCAAAGTTGCTCATCAGGGTGCCAACCACCGGCCCCCGCAACTTGCCCTTCCCGTGCCAGCTTCTGGCCAGCACATAAAGAATGTCGTCACCATCGGCCACCACGCCAAGCCGGTCGACCAATTGCAATCGGTCGCCATCACCGTCGAAGGCAATACCCAGATCGGCGTCATGGGCCAACACGGCCTGTTGCAGCGCCTGCGGGTGGGTCGAACCGACGTCACGATTGATGTTGAACCCGTCCGGCTTGTCGCCGATCCCAATAACCTCGGCGCCCATTTCGGCAAAGACCTTGGGCGCCACCTGGTAGGTCGCCCCGTGGGCGCAGTCGAGTACCAACTTGAGGCCGCGCAAGCTGAAATCCCCGGCGACGGTGGCCTTGCAGTACTCCGCGTACCGGGCGGTCGCATCGTCGATCCGGCGGGCCTTGCCCAGTTGCTCGGAGGAGACCGTGACAAACGCTGCATCGACCTCGCGTTCGATCGCCAGCTCGACTTCGTCGGACAGCTTCTCGCCATGGGCCGAAAAGAACTTGATACCGTTGTCGTGATGCGGGTTGTGTGATGCGCTGATGACAATGCCGGCCTGCGCACGCATCGAACGAGTCAGGAACGCCACGGCCGGGGTTGGCATTGGGCCGAGCAGTCCCACGTCGGCACCCGCCGCCACCAGGCCCGCCTCCAGCGCGGATTCGAACATGTAGCCCGAGATCCGCGTGTCCTTGCCGATCAACACGTTCGGCCGCTTTGCGCCACCCCGTGCCAGCACGTTGCCGACCGCGCGGCCCAGTTTCAGCATGAAATCCGCGCTGATTGGCCACTGTCCGACCGGGCCGCGAATGCCGTCCGTACCAAAATATTTGCGCTCAGTCATCGTGTGCCCGACTTGAAGGAATGCTGAGAGTTCCAGCGTTGTTGCGCGGCGTGATCCATCAGTCGTCGTCCGGCCAGCGTGGCATGCCGGGTGCCTTCTCGCGCTTCGGCACGACATCGACCGCGTTGACCGCGTGCCAGACCGCCAGCGCGTCGACAGTGGCGGCCACGTCATGGGCGCGGACCATGCGCGCGCCGCGTTGAACCGCAATCAGGGCCGCTGCGGCCGACCCACCGGCGCGCTCGGCAGGTACCGTCCTGCCGGTCATCGCGCCGATCATCGCCTTGCGCGACAGCCCGACATAGACGCCGCTGCCAAGATCGACGAAGCGCCCCAACGCACACAACAGCGCCAGGTTGTGCTCGAGCGTCTTGCCAAAGCCAAAACCGGGGTCAACCAGTACCTTGCGCCGATCAATGCCCGCCAGTTCGCAGGCAAACAGGCGATCGGTGAGGAAACGATGCACCTCGCCCACGACGTCGTCGTACTGCGGATCATCCTGCATGCTGCGCGGCTCGCCGCGCATGTGCATCAGGCAGACCGGCACGCCCAGCTCGGCCACGGCTTCCATGGCGCCGTCTCGGCGCAATGCGTAGACGTCGTTGATCATCCCGGCACCCGCCGCCACCGCCGCGCGCATCACCTGCGGCTTGGATGTGTCGATCGAAACGGGCAGCGCGGTGCGGGCGATCAACTGCTCGATCACCGGCAGCACGCGGCGCAATTCTTCCTCGACCGAAACCTCGGCAGCACCCGGGCGGGTCGACTCACCGCCGACGTCGAGCATGTCCGCACCGTCCTCCGCCAGGCGCAGACCGTGCGCCACGGCGGCGTCCACCGTGTCATGGGCGCCGCCGTCGGAGAACGAATCGGGGGTCACGTTGACGATGCCGACGACGCGAGGCCGATCGAGCCGCAACGGGCGCCCGGCACAATCAAGCACCGGTGCAAACATGTCGACTGGCATGCTCATGACTCCGTTGGACTCGGCGTGTGGTGGGACATCAAGCCTGGACCTTTCCGCCCAGTTCGCCCATATAGCGGCGGTAGTGACGCAGCTCGGCAATGGAGTCGCGGATGTCCGACAACGCGGTGTGCGCCGACTCCTTGCCCACGCCCCTGGCAATTTCCGGTGCCCAGCGCCGGGCCAGTTCCTTGAGCGTGGAAACGTCCAGGTTGCGATAGTGGAAGTAGTGCTCCAGCCGCGGCATCTGGCGGTGCAGGAAGCGGCGATCCTGGCAGATCGAGTTGCCGCACATCGGCGATTTGCCTGGTGCCACCCAGGCCCGCAGGAACTCCACGGTGGCATGTTCCGCCATCGCATGATCGGTCTCGGAAATCAGCACCTGGCGCCACAGCCCCGATTTGTGGTGCTGATTGGTGTTCCAGCTGTCCATGGATTCCAGACGGTCGATTTCGTGGCGTATCGCGAACACCGGCCCGTCTGCCAGTACATTGAGATCCTTGTCGGTCACGACCGTGGCAATTTCCAGGATCGAGTCGTTATCGGTGTCGAGGCCGGTCATCTCCAGATCTATCCAGATCAGGTTTTCATCGTGCGCTTGGCTCATGAGCCCTCCTTGTGGTCCGGAGTTTATCAGCCCCATGCCGGCACGGCTTTCAGGCATGCGATCATGGCCCGATGCACACCTTCTTCTGGCACGACTACGAAACGTCGGGGGCGGACCCGCGGCGTGACCGCCCACTGCAGTTCGCCGGCATCCGGACGACCCTGGAGCTGGAGGTCGTTGGCGAGCCGGTCATGTTCTACGGTCGGCCATCCCTGGAGATGCCGCCGCACCCCGACGCCTGCCTGATCACCGGAATCACCCCGCAGCAAGCTCAACGTGACGGGGTCGGCGAGGCCGAATTCGCCGCGCGCGTGCATGAACAGCTGGCCACGCCAGGCACCTGCGGGGTCGGTTACAACTCGCTGCGCTTCGATGACGAATTCACCCGGCACATGCTGTACCGCAATTTCTACGAGCCGTACGGCCGCGAGTGGGAGAACGGCAATTCACGCTGGGACCTGATCGACCTGGTACGCCTGTGTCAGGCGCTGCGACCGGAGGGCATCGAGTGGCCAACGCGGGACGACGGCTCGCCCAGCTTCAAACTGGAACACCTGGCCAGCGCGAACCGGCTCACCCAGGAGCGCGCCCACGACGCGCTGTCCGACGTCTACGCGCTGATCGACCTGGCGAAGCTCATCCGGGTGCGCCAACCACGGCTGTGGGACTGGTACTACGGCCTGCGCCGCAAGCAGAAAGTGTTCGAACTGCTCGACGTCGTGAACATGACCCCGCTGGTGCACGTATCCTCGCGCTACCCGGCCAGCCGTCATTGCCTGACCCTGATCGCACCGCTGGCGCCACACCCCAGCCGCGCCGGCGAAGTGATCGTGTACGACCTCGCCTCCGATCCGACCGCGTGGCTGGCGCTGGACGAAGACGAAATCGCCGATCGCATCTTCACCCCGCGCGCCGACCTGCCCGAGGGCGTCGATCGCATCCCCCTGCGCACCGTGCGCGCCAACCACGCGCCCGCGCTGGCGCCGCTGTCGGTGCTGCAAGGGGCCGATCTGGCACGCCTGCAATTGGACCTGCCCCGCTGCCAGGCCCACCGCGACGTGCTGCGTGCGGCCGACGGGCTCGCGGAAAAGTTGCGTCGTGTGTTCCAGCGGGCCGCCGAACTGCCGCCACCGGACGATCCGGAACTGGCTTTGTATGGTGGCGGATTCCTGCCCGACGCCGACAAGCGCCTGCTGACCCAGGTGCGCGCCACCCCACCCGCCGAACTGGGCACCCGGGCGTTCCCGTTCCGCGATCCGCGTTATTCCGAACTACTGTTCCGCTACCGGGCGCGAAACTGGCCGGAAACGCTCGACGCGGCGGAATCCGAGCGCTGGGACAGCTTCCGCCAGACCAGGCTGACCCGGCACACGCCCCTGACTGGCCTCACGCTGGACGACTACTTTGCCCGCATTGCCGAACTGCGCCGCGACCCGCAGGCACAGACCAAATTGGCCCTGCTCGACCAGCTGCAGGCGTGGGGCGAGCAGCTCGCTGCGAGCATCCAACCTGTCTGATCCACCACCCCGATGGCCATGTCAAAAAGCTACTTCACCTCCGCTACCTTTCGCTTTCTGCGCGCGCTCGAACGCAACAACAACCGCGACTGGTTCCACGCGCACAAGGACGACTACGAGCGGCATGTGCGCGAGCCGTTCCTGCAATTGATCGCCGATTTGCAGGCCCCGCTGGCCAAGCTCAGCACGCACTACCGGGCCGACCCACGCAAAAGCGGCGGCTCGCTGTATCGCATCCATCGTGACACGCGCTACTCGAACAACAAGGCGCCGTACAAGTCGTGGCAGGGCTCGCGCTTTTTCCATGAACGCCGACGCGAGATCCAGGCGCCCGGCTTCTACTTGCACATCGAACCGGGCGAGTGCTTCGCCGGCGGCGGCCTGTGGCACCCCGAGCCCGACGCACTCAAGAACATCCGCGAGTTCCTGGTCGACAACCCGACCGCCTGGAAACAGGCCACCCGCAGCAAGGCGTTTCGCGAGCAACTGCAGCTGGGTGGCGAATCGTTGATCCGCCCACCGCGCGGCTATGACCCCGGCCACGAGTTGATCGACGACCTCAAGCGCAAGGATTTCATTGCCACCGCACCGCTCAGCGAAGCCGTGGTGTGCTCTGCCGAGCTGCTGCCGCGGACGGTCGCCACCTTCAAGCGCATCGCGCCGATGATCGATTATTTGTGCGCGGCGCAGGAGCTGGAATTCTAGCGAAGACGGGCGCGAAATCCGCCGCCGGTGGCTGGCCTGAGCCTTCACCCGGACGCCCCGTCTCACCGCCTTCATGTGCTTGAATACCTTGCGCGCCGTCATTGTGCGGTCGCGTCAAGACGCGTACGTACGGAGTTGCTACAGTCCATACCGTGCCGCACGGTCTGGGGGGATCAGGCGCCACAACCAGACGATGCCTTGTTGGCATCATCCGTAGTCGACCTGCCTTGCGCGGCCGGTGGTCAGACTTGCCTGCGCGTGCGATCCGGCCGGCTCTACCCGCGGCAACGCCGCATTTGAGGGGAGAAAAGACGTGCGACGGACTCCATTGATATGGCCACTGGCCCTGATCTGTGCCACGGCACAGGCCGCAACCACCGGCGTGGCGCTGGTTCACGGCACCGGCCATCAGACCAATGCGTACAACGACTACTGGCAGGCGGACATGGTCGAGGGTGTGCGCAACGGCCTGACCGACCGCAACAATTTGCTGGTGGTCAACTGCGATTTCGACCAGTACATGTGGGACGACCGCGCGGCCGGTTGCCTGGCCAGTCAGCTCACGGGCTTCATCCAGAATCGCCACATCGACCGCCTGATCGTGATCACCCACTCCAACGGTGGCAATGTGATGCGCTGGATACTCTCCAACCCGACATGGGATGCGCGCTACCCCGCCATCATCAGCCGCATCGCCAAGGTCGACGCCATCGCGCCATCCAGCGCCGGTACGCCGCTGGCCAATGCGGTGATCGCCGGCAACGTGTTCGAGTCGGCACTGGGCTGGCTGCTCGGCTACAAGACCAATGCGGTGCGCCAGCAGCAGACCGGCTGGATGGCCACCTACAACCAGCTATACCTGCTGGGCACGTCCGGACGGCCGGCCTTGCCGGTGCCATTCCGGGCCGTGCTGGGCACCGACGTGGTCTCTGGGTTCTGGAGCAGCCAGGCCTATTGCGGCGGCTATTCCCAAAGCGTAGGGCTGGAGATCACACAGAACTGGTTGAGTAGTTGCTCCGATGGCTTCATCGAGTGCTCGAGCGCCTCAGCAGCCGGCACCGTGTGGTTTCGAGACACTCAGAAAACGGGTGGCTCGGTACTGAACCATAACCAGAGTCGCCGCGCCTGCTTCGGCCTGCCCGCCATCCTCGCCAACGACATCAGGGGGTGATCGTCATGAAAACACATCTACTTGCCGGCGCCCTGCTGGCAGCCTGCACCTTTCCAATCTTCGCCGGTACGCATGTCTTACTGCCGCCTCAAGCCGGCGACATGGTGCCTGTCACTTTGCTCACCCGCAGCGCAATGACCACGGATCCGGCCGCGCTCCGTGCGCCCCGGCTACGGGTCGAGCGCCGGCCGGTCAGCATCAGCTGGGCGCTGCCACATGACGACGCTGTGGAGAGCACGGCGCAGCCTTTCGCCCGCGACAGTCGCGAATACTGGATTGACGTGTCAGCCAGTGAACTTCAGCGCGGCATCGAACTGCCACTGACGGCACCTGGTGCGCTGATCCGACTCAGCCCAAGCGATCCGACGGCCGGACGGCTGGACGCCGGCAACGTCCAGGTACGCTTGGGCCGACAGTCACTGAACGCACGACAAGCCGCCAGCCAACTGGCAGATGCGGCAACGCTGCGGGCTGCGGGCATGAGCGTACCGCCGTCGTCGATGGTGCTCAAACTCAAGCCCGAGCTGGGCAGCGGCGTAGCCACGCTGCAAGCACCCGATGCGGCTGGCCGCTACGTGGTGCATGTGTTCGAGCCACAAAGCCCGTTCACCGTAACTGCCCGCGCCGACCGCAGCGAAGCACTGCTGGGTACCGCGGTGCACATTCAGGTCGTCTTGCGCGACGCTGACCGGAAGGCGCCGTTACTCGCAGTCGGAGGCTTTCTGCGCGCACCCGACGGCAGCATCAGCAACCTCGACTACCGGCGTCAAGCGGACGGCAGCTTCACCACCGAGGTGATGCCCCGAGACATCCCGGCTACACCCGGGTTGTGGGAAGTGCACAGCTTCACCGCCGGCACGGACGCCAACGGCAATGAAGTGCGACGCGACACGACTACCGTCTTTGCCGCTGCCGCGCCTACCGCACGCTTCAACGGGATCGCCCGCACGGATCGGGGCAACGACCAGGGTATTGCAATCGCACTTGGCGTCACGACACAGGGCGCCAGCCGTTACGCAGCATCGGCGGTGCTGTATGGGCACGCCGCCGACGGTCGGATGGTTCCAGCTGCGTTCGCTCAATCAGCCGCCGTACTGGGCCGGGGCGATAGTGAACTGGTGCTCCGGTACGACGGCGACAGTTTGCACGGTGTCAGTGCACCGTACGAACTGCGTGACCTGCGACTGCAGGATCAACCGGCTGTCAGCCTGATCGAACGTCACGCGCTGGCGCTGCGATTCGACAACCCGTAATCAACCGGCGACCCATGCCGCCACCGGCATGGGTCGCTCACGCTTCGGCGAACGAAAACGCCAATACGTCAGCGATCGCATCGGTGCCGGCCAGGCACATCAGCAGGCGTTCGACACCCAGCGCCACGCCCGCGCAGTCGGGCAAGTCATCCAGTACGCCGAGCAGCCGCTCGTCCAGCGGCAACTCGCGCAGGCCGCGCCGCCGCCGGGTTGCGTTGTCGCGTTCGAAGCGGGCCCGCTGCTCACCGGCGTCGTTCAACTCGTGATAACCATTGGCCAGCTCGTGCGGCCCCAGGTACAGCTCGAACCGTTCGGCCAGCGGCGGATCGCCCGGACGAATCCTCGCCAGTGCGCACTGGCTGGCCGGGTAATCATGGATGGCGGTGATCCGGTCGCGCGGAAAGTCAGGCTGCAACCGGTGCGTGATCAGCAGATCGAGCCAGTCGTCGTGCACCAGACTATCGGGGTTGATGCCGAACTCCGCCAACGGCTCCTGCAGTTGCTCGACCGAGGCATGCGCCGGATCGAGCCCAAGCCCGTCCAGGAACAGTTGCCGGTAACTGGTCACCACGACGTCAGCACGCCGCCCGACCATGGCCAGGGCGGCCTCGACCAGCTCGATGGTTTCGCGCATCAACCGACGGTGATCCCAACCAAGCCGGTACCACTCCAGCATGGTGAACTCGGGATTGTGTCGCCCGCCGGCTTCGCCGTTGCGGAATACCCGACCCAGCTCATAGCAATCGCCGATGCCAGCGGCCAGCAGTCGTTTCAACGGATATTCGGGCGACGTCCGCAGCCAGCGCTCGCGCGCACCGGCGTCGACGTGACCGCTGAACGTGGTGCAAAAACTGTCGATGTTGGGCTCGGTGTTGCCCGCCGCCGACAGGATCGGCGTTTCCACTTCGAGCACGTTCCGCTCGGCAAGGAACGCGCGCAGCATCGTGTAGAGGCGCGCGCGCAGTTGCAGCGCAGCCCGTCGATCCGCGCCCATCAAGCGGCCTCGTGTTCGTGCAGGAGTGCGAGCAGTTGCCCCTCGTCCCACACCGGGACGCCAAGCTGCCGCGCCTTGTCCAGCTTGGACCCGGCTTCCGCGCCAGCAACCACGACGGAGGTCTTCTGCGAGACCGATCCGGACACCTTGGCGCCCAGCGCTTCGAGCCGTTGCTTGGCCTGGTCGCGACTGAGCGACTCCAGCGTGCCTGTCAGCACAAAAGTTTGTCCGACCAACGGGGCCTCAACCACCGCGGCCGACGCCGGAATCGCGTCAAGCAGACGCCGCATGGCGGCTTCGGCCTCACTCAGCGCGGTATGGGCCAGGGGATCGGCCAGAAAAACCTCCAGCCCGACCGCCGCAGACTGCGGCACGCCGGCGGTAATCCAGTGCGCGGGGCCGGCGGATTGCAACGCATGCAGTGTGGGAAAGTGCTGTGCCAGCGCCGCACTGCTCTTGGGCCCGAGCTTTCGGATATTGGCCATGTCCAGCAAGACACCGAGATTCAGCCGCTTGCGCAACAGCGGCGAAGGGGCCGCCTCGTCGCTGAAGGTGATGCCGGCATGCAGCAGCGAATCGACCACCTGCTGGTTGCCCGGTTGCGCAAAAAAGCCCGCAATTGAGGTGGCCACCTCGCTGCCGACATCGGGCAAGGTGCGCAGCACCGTGGCCGGCATGCTGCGCACGAAATCGAGCCGACCCAGCCAGGACGCCAGCGTCTTCGCCGTACTTTCCCCGATGTGCATGATGCCCAGGGCGAACAGGAAGCGCGCCAACGTGGTGTGCCGGCTGGCCTCGATGGCGGTCACCAGATTCTCCGCCCACTTGGTCGCGACCTTGCCGGACTTCGCGCTCTCCGCGCTGCTGCCTGCGCTTTCCCCGGCAGCCGCGTCGCGTTCTTCGGCCCGTTGTTTCATGGCCACGAAATCATTCACCGAGAGGCGATACAGATCGGCCGGCGTCTTGACGATGTCGAACTCGACCAGCGCCTCGGCGAACCGCTCGCCCAGTCCTTCGATATCCATCGCCCGGCGCGACGCGAAGTGGATCAGCGCTTCCTTCCGCTGGGCCGCGCAAACCAAGCCGCCGGAGCAACGCCACGCCGCGGCCCCCTCCTCGCGCATCAGCTCCGAGCCACACACGGGGCAGTGCGCGGGCATGACCCAGGGCACGGTACCGGCAGGGCGCAAATCCTCGACCACCCGCACCACTTCCGGGATCACGTCGCCGGCACGGCGCACGATGACCGTGTCGCCCACACGCACGTCCAGACGCGCGATCTGGTCAGCATTGTGCAAGGTGGCGTAGGTCACCGTGACCCCGCCAACCTGCACCGGCTCCATTCGCGCACGCGGCGTCGCAGCGCCGGTGCGGCCAATCTGCACCTCGATGTCGAGCAGGCGCGTGGTCTGCTCCTGGGCGGGAAACTTGTGTGCGATCGCCCAGCGCGGTGCGCGGGAGACAAAACCCATCTCGCGCTGACCGGCGTAGTCGTCGAGCTTGTAGACCACGCCATCGATGTCGTACGGCAGGGCGTCACGCTTCGCGCCAATGCGCCGGAAGTAGGCCAGCAAGCCGTCAAAACCCTGCGCTGTGTCGACTTCGGGCGAAACCGGAAAGCCCCACTCGCGCAATTGGCTCAGCGTGGCCGAATGGGTGGCCGGCAGCTCGCCGCCCTCGACCACGCCGATCGCATAGGCGAAGAAGCTCAGCCGGCGTTTGGCCGTGATGGCCGGATCGAGTTGGCGCAGTGAACCGGCAGCGCCGTTGCGCGGGTTGGCCAATGGCTTCTCGCCACGACGGCGCGCCCGCTCGTTGAACGCCTCGAAGTCCTTGTGCAGCATGATGACTTCGCCGCGCACTTCCAGTACCTCGGGCCAGCCCTTGCCACGCAACTTCAGCGGGATCGCCCGCACGGTGCGCAGGTTGGCGGTGACATCCTCGCCGGTTTCACCGTCGCCACGGGTCGCGCCCTGCACGAACACTCCACGCTCGTAGCGCAGGCTGATCGCCAGGCCGTCCAGCTTCGGTTCCACCGAGAACACCGGCTCACGCCGATCCAGCGTTTGCTCAATCCGGCGGACGAATTCGGCCACTTCATGGAAGCGCTCGCGATCAGTCGCCCCTTCCTGCTCGAACGCATTGCCCAGCGACAACATCGGGATCGCATGGCGCACTTCCGCAAAGCCGCCCTGTGCGCGGGCGCCGACTTTGCGGGTGGGCGAATCAGCCGAAGCCAGTGCCGGGTATGCCGCCTCCAGCGCCTCGAGCTCGCGCATCAGCCGGTCGTACTCGGCGTCGGTAATCTCCGGATCGTCGAGTACGTGGTAGCGGTGGTTGGCCTGCTCGATCTGCGCCCGCACCGCCTTGGCGCGGGCCACAGCATCGGCAGACGCCTGGCGTTCGGTCATGCGGATCTCCTTCCTGACTCGCCGCAGTTTACCGACAGCCGTGCCGGATGGCGCCTCAGCGGTGGAAGTGCCCTGCCGCTTCCGGCTGGTAGGTTATTTCCAGAACTTTCAGTCGGCGCTTGCGGCCGTCGGGGGTGGGCCAGTCGATCTTCTGGTCACGCGCCAGTCCCAGCAATGCGCTGCCAACCGGCGCCAGGATCGACACCGTGCCCGCCGCTCCGGCAGCTGCCGGATAGACCAGGGTAAGGGTCAGCTTCTCGCCGTTGCTTTCGTCCTCGAACGAGACGGTGGAGTTCATCGTCACGATCTGCGGCGGCATCGCCGCCGGCTCGACCACCTCGGCACGATCCAATTCCGCCCGCAGCGGATCAAGCTTGTCGGCGTCGGCGGCCGGCAGGCGATCCAGCAACGCTTCAATGCGCTCCATGTCGACGCGGGATACAGTGATCGGTGGCTTGCTCATGACTATTCCTGATACGTGCGGCTCCTGCCACACAAAAGCACACGCCGGAACGAAAGACGCCCCGGCGCGCATGGATGCTGTTGGCCGTCTTGCCTATCTGGGCCCGACTGGCGGATGAAACAAGGCTCACTTTGCGCATAGTGCGCGCAAAAATCAAGTTCACAGAGTGGCTACCATGGCCGGGATGGCCTCCCAGACCGCCACAAACCCCCACGAGATCGCTCCCGACGCCCCTATTTCGGCAACGGGTGTAGCGCCCGACGCTCCGGAAATGTCCACCCGCGAGCGCTTCCGCGGCCTGCTGTGGTTGGTCGCCGCGGCTTTTTTCATGCAGGCGCTGGACTCCACCGTGGTGAACACGGCCGTTCCGGTGATGGCCGACGCGCTCAAGGTCACCCCATTGGGCATGCGCACGGCGCTGACCAGCTACGTGCTGACCCTGGCCATCCTGATTCCGGCCAGCCCGTGGTTGTGCGACCGCTTCGGCACGCGGCGTGTATTCGGCGCGGCGATCATCGTATTCGGCGTCGGATCGCTGCTGTGCGGCATTGCCCAGACTCTGCCGCAACTGGTCGCTGCCCGCGTGGTGCAGGGAATCGGCGGCGCCTCGCTGATGCCGGTGGGTCGCTACGTGCTGGTGCGCAGCATCGACAAACGGGAGTTCATCCGGGCCATGAGCACGGTGGCCACGTTCGGCCTGCTCGGCTCGGTGCTGGGACCCTTGCTGGGCGGTGCCATCGTCGAATTCACCTCCTGGCGCCTGATCTTCCTGATCAACGTACCGGTGGCCATCGCCGGCGTGTGGATGAACCGGCGCGACATGCCCGACTACCGCCTGCGTCGCGCCAATCGGTTCGACTCGTCCGGCTTCCTGCTGTTCGGCGCCGCTTCTGCGCTGCTGCTGACCGCATCGGAGCTGGCCGGCCGGACGCCGATACCGTGGTCGTGGATGGCCCTGTGCGGTTTGATCGCCCTGTTGCTCGGCGCCATCTATGTGTGGCACAGCCGGCGCACGGAGCACCCGGTTGCCGACCTGACCCTGCTGCGGGTGCGCAGTGTGTCGGTCGCGTTGGCGGGTGGCCTGTTCACGCGCTTGGGAATCTCCGGCATGTTCCTGCTGCTGGTGCTGTTCCTGCAGGTCGGTTGTGGCTGGTCGCCGCTGGCGGCCGGGCTGATGATGGTTCCGCAGGCGCTGGGGTCGATCATTGCCAAGTGGGCGGTCAACCGGGCTCTGGTGCACTTTGGCTATCGCCGCCTGTTGCTGGGCAATACGCTGATCGTGTCCGCCCTGCTGGCTGCGTTCGCCCTGCTCGGCCCCACGACGCCCGTGTGGCTGATCGCGATCCTCACGTTCAGCTACGGCGCCTTCGCCGGCCTGCAATACACCACCATGAACACGTTGATCTACACCGACCTGGACATCCGGCACGCCTCGATGGCGTCCTCGATGGCCTCGACTGTGCAGTACCTGGCGATGAGCTTTGGCATCGCACTCTCCACCCTGCTGATGGAAGCCCTGTTGCAAGGTCATTCCCAGCACGATTACGTAATGGCATTCCGCTGGACCATGATCCTGCTGGCAGCCATCACGGCCGGGGCCAGCCGGGTGTTCAGCCGGCTTCGCCACGATCGCCCGCCGTCCGGCCGTGCCGCCGCTGGCTGACCAAAATCCTCCGCCAAACGGGGTCACCGTGTAGGATTCACACTTTGCAGTACGTCCGGATACACCCAGCATGCATGAAGCCAGCGAGATCCTGTTTGTCCTTTTTGTCGTCTTTGTTGCCGCGCAGATCGGCGGTGAGATTGCGCAGCGGCTGAAGATGCCCGGCGTGGTTGGCGAGATCGGCGCCGGCTGCGTGATCGGACCCTCGCTGTTGGGTTGGCTGACTCCCGCGCAAATCGCGGTGGGCACTCCACTGGACGTGCTGTCGGAGATTGGCGTGATCCTGCTGCTGTTCGCCGTGGGTCTGGAAACGCGGCTGGAGGACATGAAAAAGGTCGGCAAGGCCGCCTTCGCAGTGGGCGTCATCGGCGTTGTCGTACCGTTTGCCATGGGCAGCGTGTGGGCCCACAGCAACGGCTTCGACTGGGACCGTTCGCTGTTTGTCGCCGCAGCCTTCGTGGCGACGTCCGCCGGCATCACGGCGCGCGTGCTGCAGGAACTCAGTGCACTGCAGCGGATCGAAAGCAAGGTCATCCTCGGCGCGGCGGTCATCGACGACATCCTGGCCATGCTGCTGCTGGGCATCGTGGTGTCCCTGCAGGGCGGCGCCAGCATCAATGCCTCGCATTTGCTCGTGGTGCTGGCCAGCGCCATCGGCTTCATCGCCGTGATCGGCTGGGGCGGCGCCCGCGTCATGCGCTGGAACTCCAACTGGCTCGACAAGCCGCGCGGTTCCGAGTCGCCACTGATGATCGTGCTGGCGCTGTGCCTTGGCCTCGCCTGGCTGTCGACCCAATTCGGCCTGGCCGCCATCATCGGCGCATTCCTGGCCGGCATGATCGCCTCGGAAACGCGCCAACAGCACACCCTCGAAAAGCAGACCAAGCCGTTGCTGGCACTGCTGACACCATTCTTCTTCGTGGTCACCGGCAGCAAGGTCGACTTGCATGAACTGGCCAGCATGGATGCCTTGGTGATGCTTGCCATCGTCACCGTGATTGCCATCATCTCCAAGTTCATCGGTGGCTGGCTGGGCTCGCTGGGCCTGGGGCTGCGCAGTGCGACGATCATCGGCTTCGGCATGGTTCCGCGCGGCGAAGTCGGCATCGTGGTGGCCACGCTTGGCCTGGCTGCCGGCGTGTTCGACAACCGCATCTACGCGATCATCGTGGCCATGTCGCTGCTGACGGCGATGGTGACACCGCCGGTACTGGCGTGGCTGCTCAAGCGAGGCGACCAGACCCCCGACACAATCGAAGTGCCCGACATGAGGGGCTGAGCTCCAGCCCAACGCGCCGGGCAAATTGCCGATATGCTGCAGGTCAATGTCGCCACTGCGCGGAACCCGACCATGGACAGCAAGAAGACCGTCCTCATCGTCGACGACGACCAGCTGGTCCTGGAATCCATCGACCTGTCACTGTCTTCCGCCGGCAAATACCAGGGGATCCGGGCGCATGGCGCCGCGGGCGCGCTGAGTCAGATGCAGCAGGCCCATATCGACGTCGTCGTCACCGATGTCATCCTGGCCGACTGCGACAGCGGGATCGATATCTGCGAAGCGGCCATCAAGCGGCACCCCGACGTAGCCATCGTGGTAGTCACAGCCGACCCCGAAGTTGACTGCGCAGAGGTACCCGCGCGCGGCGTGTTCCTGCGCAAGCCGTTCGGTGCCGAGCAGTTGCTGTCGGCGATCAACCAGGCGCTGGAAAAGCGCCGGCTTGGGTGAGCGACGGCGCCCGCCCTTTCCAACTGCCAGCGCCATCACAACGCCCAGATTTTTTCATCGCCCAGGAGAGTCGACCATGCATCCGTTTCGAGGCTTTACGCTGTCCACCGTGGTGGCCGCCGCACTGCTTGTCGGCTGTTCGTCAGACACCGCCGCCCCCGGGCAAGTCGAGTCGCCAGCCGCCACGTCCACGAGCGCGCACGCCAGCAACGGCCAAACTGCCCTCGCGACCGCCGTTGACGCCTTCATCGACGGCTATTTCGCCCACAACCCGGTGTCTGCCGCCAACGCCGGCAAACACGAGTTCGATGGCAAGCTGGGTGATTACAGCGCCCAGGGACTGCAGGCCACGGCCGACTGGTTGCGGGCGCAGCGCCAGACGTTTGCCGCGTTCACCGACGAGCAGCTGGACGCCCAGGGCCGCTTTCAGCGCGACTACGTGTTGGCGGTGATCGACGGTCAGTTGTTCTGGCTGGTGGACTCCGGTGCGCCGTACCGGAACCCCACCTACTACACCGGCGACCTGTCGCCCAGCATGTACCTGACCCGACCCTATGCCCCACTGGCGCAACGCATGGCGGCCTTCGTGAGCTATCAGGAGGCGTTGCCCAAGGCGCTGGCGCAGATCAAGGCCAATCTCAAACTGCCGCTGCCGGCCACCTACATCGATGTGGGCGTCAATTCGTTTGCCGGCTACGCCAGTTTCTTCAAGACCGACGTGCCGCAGATCTTTGCCGAAGTGAAAGACACCGACCTGCAGGCCCGCTTCAAGGCCAGCAACGCGGCGGCGATCAAGGCCACGCAGGACCTGGCCGATTGGCTGAAGGCGCAAAAGTCGCACGCCACACAGGACTTCGCGCTGGGCGCGCAGAAGTTCTCGCAAATGCTGCAGGCGACCGAACGGGTCGAGCTGCCGCTGGAGCAACTGAAGGCCATCGGCGAGTCCGACCTGCAACGCAACCTGGCCGCGCTCGCTGCTGCCTGCAACGACTTCGCACCCGGCCAATCGCTGCAGGCCTGCGTCGCCAAGGGGAATGCCGACAAGCCGGCCGGCGGTGCGGTCGAGGGTGCGCGGGCCCAGCTCACCAAGCTGCGCCAGTTCATCGTCGACAAGGATCTGGTGAGCATCCCCGGTACCGAGCAGGCCACGGCCGAGGAAGCTCCCCCGTTCAACCGCTGGAACTTCGCCTATATCGAAATTCCCGGCCCCTACGAAAACAACCTGCCGTCGGTCTACTACATCGCCCCGCCCGATCCCCGCTGGAGCAAGGCGGACCAACTGGCCTACGTGCCGGGCAAGGCCGCGCTGCTGTTCGTGTCGTCACACGAGGTATGGCCTGGCCACTTCCTGCAGTTCCTGCACGCCAACCGTGCGCAGTGGAAATTCGGCCAGCTGTTCGTCGGCTATGCCTTCGCCGAAGGCTGGGCGCACTACGCCGAGGAAATGATGTTCGATGCCGGCGTCGAAGGCGCCACCCCCGAGATCCACATCGGCCAGCTCACCAACGCCCTGCTGCGCGACGTGCGTTACCTCTCCGCCATCGGCCTGCACACCGGCGGCATGACCGTGGCGGAGTCCGAAAAGATGTTCCGCGACCAGGCCTTCCAGGACCCGGGCAACGCCCGCCAACAGGCAGCCCGCGGCACCTACGACCCCGCCTACCTCAACTACACCATGGGCAAGCTGATGATCATGCAGCTACGCCAGGACTGGATCGCTGCCCACCCGGGGCCGAACGCGCTGAAGGCCTTCCACGACCAGTTCCTGAGCTATGGCGGCCCGCCGATTCCGCTGGTGCGACAGCAGATGCTGGGCGGGAAGGTGGAGGCGAAGTTGTGGACGGAAGGGGAAGCGGGGGCTGCTGGCCATTCACCTGCGGCGGTGGAGTAGTAGAGAGCGCGGGTATCCGCGAGCAGCCTTCACGCGGTGTTACCGGAGAAACTGTCCCTGGTGCCTTTTCGGCGCGTGACGTCACTCCGACGCCACCCGCAAAGGTGGTGCTTGTCTTTCCTATACTGGCAGTCCGACAGCGTGGGGGTGTACGTTTCCGCTCGGGTAAGTTGAGTTGTGTCACAACGGCACAACGCCCGGGCAGGAGCACAGGGGGAATGGAAATGTTCAAGCAGGACGATGGTGCTGCACCGAGTGCGGCAGTAAGCCATGGTTGGCGGCATAGCCGTTCCGTGGACGAGCTTATAGGGATTTGCAGGGGCATCCTGGCAGATGGTGAGGTCAATAGATCAGAAGCCAGCTTCTTGTTGGATTGGCTAGAGCGTCACCGAGAGTTCGAGCAGACATTTCCGTTCAGCACCCTGTACCCGCGCGTACGGGACGCTCTGCACGACGGTGTCCTTGATCTAGACGAGCAACGCGACCTGCTAGAAGCGCTGTCTGCCACGGTAGGCGGAGAGATTGCATCGCCCACGGGCTCCAACAGCTTGAGCACCGAATTGCCGTTCGATAATCCTTATCCGACCATCCTTTACGCAGCGAGCGTCTTTGTAGTAACCGGCGTGTTCACCTATGGCAAGCGGCGCGCGGTGTGTTATGCAATTGAATCGCGAGGCGGTGCAATTCGCGCGACGGTCAGCGCGAAAACCGACTACGTTATCGTCGGCGAAGTTGGTTCACGCGATTGGCTGCACTCATCTTATGGCCGCAAGATCCAAGAGGCAGTTGATCTTCGCCAGGCCGGCGCGATGATTTCAATTGTTCCTGAGCGCCACTGGGTCTCGTCGCTCCGCGCATGAGCAGCCTGTGTTTGTACCCGCGTCCGCAAAACGATAACGCCACCCGGAAAGGTGGCGTCTTTTCTTGCGCCGTTACGTGTAGGAAACAAAAGGTGCAACACGAGACGCGGGAAACAAAAAAAGCCCACAAAATAGGGGCTTAGGTGCGCATCTGGCGGAGAGAGTGGGATTCGAACCCACGGAAGGTTTGACCCTTCGCCGGTTTTCAAGACCGGTGCCTTAAACCGCTCGGCCATCTCTCCATAAACTCAGGGTCGCAATCCTATCAGGAACGCTGTTGCGGGTGGCCGCGGTCTTTCCTGGACAGTGCCACCACGCACGCGGCCAGAATGCCCACGGGGATCAGTGCGCCGAGCAAGGGCAACAGCAGAATCGGGTCGCGCACCACCATTGGGACGAGCTGCGTGGCGCTGGCGAAGGCGATGATGGCGATACGCCAGCGGCGGCTGTGGCGGGCGAAGCGGAAGCTGCCGGCGACCAGGATCATCGCAATAGTCGACAGCACCAGATCAAGTTTCGGCATGTGCCACACGCTGTCGAAGCCCAGCCGCATTCCCAGCACGGTGGCCAGCACGATCAGCAGGAAGAAGCTGGTGTAGTACTCCACCTTGCTCCAGCTACTGCCGGCGGCCGTCGGGGCATTCACGCGATCTGCTCCAGACCGGCCATGTACGGGCGCAGCACTTCGGGCACGTCGATCGAGCCGTCGGCATTCTGGTAGTTCTCCATCACCGCGATCAGGGTGCGGCCGATGGCGAGGCCGGAGCCGTTCAAGGTGTGCACCAGTTCGGGCTTGCCGGTATCGGCATTGCGCACGCGCGCCTGCAGGCGGCGGGCCTGGAAGTCTTCGCAGTTGGAGCAGCTGGAAATTTCGCGATAGGTCTGCTGGCTGGGCAGCCACACTTCCAGATCGTAGGTCTTGGCCGAACCGAAGCCCATGTCGCCGGTGCAAAGCAGCAGCTTGCGGTATGGCAGGCCGAGCTTCTGCAACACCCTCTCGGCGTGGCCGACCATCTCCTCCAGTTGCGCATACGACTCGCTGGCGCGCGCAACCTGCACCATCTCGACCTTTTCGAACTGATGTTGGCGGATCATGCCGCGCGTATCACGGCCGTAGCTGCCGGCCTCGGCGCGGAAGCACAGCGTATGTGCGGTCAGGCGCAGCGGCAGCGCGTCGGCATCCTGGATGGTGTCGCGCACCAGGTTGGTGAGTGAGACCTCGGCGGTGGGAATCAGGTAGCGCTTCGTTTCGCCCACTTCGGTCGCAAACAGATCCTCCTCGAACTTCGGCAGCTGTCCGGTGCCTTGCATGCTGTCGGCATTGACGATCACCGGCACGTTGCATTCGAGATAACCGTGTTCGCCCGTATGCAGGTCGAGCATGAACTGGCCGATCGCGCGATGCAGCCTCGCCAGCTGGCCGCGCAACACGGTGAAACGGGCGCCGGACAGCTTGGCGCCGGAGTCGCCGTCGAGCCAACCATGCGGCTCGCCCAGTTCGACATGATCTTTCACCGCAAAGTCGAAGCTGCGCGGTGTGCCCCACCGAGCCACCTCGACGTTCTCGCTCTCGTCCTTGCCCACCGGCACCGAGGCGTGCGGCAGGTTGGGAATGCCCAGTGCAATGTCGGCCAACCTGGCCTGCACGTCGGTCAATGCCTGCTCATTGGCCTTGAGCCGGTCACCGATACCGGCGACTTCGGCCATCAGCGGCGCCACGTCCTCACCTTTCGACTTGGCCTGGCCGATCGCCTTGGAGCGGGTATTGCGCAGGTTCTGCAGCTCCTGCGTCTCCATCGCCAACTGCTTGCGGGTGCGCTCGAGCGTCTCGACCGCCGCCACATCCAGCGTGTAGCTGCGGGTTTCGGCCAGGCGTGCGGCGGTTTCGGCAAGGTGCGAACGCAGCAGAGCGGGATCCAGCATGATCGAGGTCCAGATAAAGGCTTGAACCGTGAATTATCGCTGCCGAGCGGTCACACCCGCAATGCGACGCGCTTTTGGTGCCCGCCTTGGTCCCTCCCCGGCTGCTCGCAGGGGAGGGACAATGACAGTTTCGCGCAGCGGCTCAGCCGGCCAGTTTTCGTTCGCTGCGGCCCAGCCACCACGCGATCGCGGCACCGGCGAGCAGCCAGCCAATGAGCTGTTCAACCAGCGCGGCCAGGGTGAAATCCAGCGGGAAGCGGTACCAGTTCCAGTACGGTATCGCGGTCGCCAACCACGCAAATACGGCCACCGCGGCTGCCACGCCGACCCGTTGTCGGAACCCCATACCCGCCAGCCCCAGCACAAACGCCAAGGCCAACGCCGCCAGCGTGTCGGATGCCCACTGCCGCCCGATCTGCGGCCCCATCTGCATCATGTCCTGGCCCTGCGGCTGATAGACGATCCACGCGTACGGCGAGGCAACGGCCTTGTCCGAGTACGCCTTGACCACGGCCTCGTCGCCCATTTTCTTCGGATCCAGCGATGGCAGGACATAAATGCCGGATCGCTCGCCAAGTCCTTCGTGCAGGCTGCTCAACACGGCGTTCTCATTGCTCGGCAGCCGCATACCGGGATCACCCAGTCCCAACGCCATGTGGGCCAGCACGCCCCACGCGAACATCACGATACCGCCCACAAGTCCCGCTATCAGTACGCGCATGCTTCGTCCTCCCCGGTCGGTGGTTCAACGTGAACGGTGCAACGTAAACACGCGGTCACGACACTGGCAAGGGCACCTGCACCAGACGCAGTTATTTGCCGCGGGCGTTCGCCCGTGCGGCGCGTAGCGCCAGCAGCTTCTCGCGCAGCTGCAATTCCAGGCCCCGCTCGACCGGTTCGTAGAAGACCGTGCCGGCCAACTGGTCGGGCAGGCACTGTTGAGCCAGCGCCACGCCGCCTTCGGCGTCGTGGTCGTACTGATAACCCTTGCCGTAGCCCAAGCCCTTCATCAACCTGGTCGGCGCGTTACGCAGATGCATCGGGACTTCCAGCGTGCCGCCGTCGCGGATCGCGGCGCGGGCCTTGTTGTAGGCCACGTAGGCGGCGTTGCTCTTGGGCGAGATCGCCAGCCAGATCGCCAGCTGAGCCAGCCCCAGCTCACCCTCCGGGCTACCCAGGCGCTCGTAGGTATCCCAGGCATCCAGCGCCATGCGCCAGGCGCGCGGCTCGGCCAGCCCCACGTCCTCCACCGCCATGCGGGTCATCCGTCGGGCCAGGTACTTCGGATCGGCACCGCCATCGAGCATCCGGCACAACCAGTAGACCGCCGCGTCCGGATCGGACGAGCGCACCGACTTGTGCAGGGCCGAAATCTGGTCGTAGAACTGTTCGCCCTGCTTGTCGAAACGGCGCGTGCGATCGGCCAGCACCTGGCCCAGGGTCGTCTCGTCGATGCGCTGGTCGTGGGCCAGCTCAGCCGCGATTTCCAGCAAGGTCAGGGCACGGCGTACGTCGCCGTCGGCGGCGTGTGCGATCAAATCAAGCGCTTCGTCGCCCACCAGTAGTTGCAGCGCGCCCAGGCCACGCTCGCTATCGGACAACGCACGTTTGAGCGCGGCCACGATGTCGCCGATGGAAACCGGCTCCAGCACGTGCACGCGGCAGCGGGACAGCAGCGCGGAGTTCAGCTCGAACGAAGGGTTTTCCGTGGTGGCGCCGATGAAGATGATCACGCCCCGCTCGATGTGCGGCAGGAACGCATCCTGCTGGGTCTTGTTGAACCGGTGCACTTCGTCGACAAACAGCACGGTGCGCCGGCCCTGGGCGAAATTCGCCTCCGCCTCGGCCAGCGCCTTGCGCACTTCGGGCAGACCGGACAACACGGCCGAGATCGCCCGGAAATCGGCATCCGCGTAGCGGGCCACCAGCAGGGCCAACGTGGTTTTGCCGCAACCAGGCGGCCCCCACAAGACCATCGAATGGATCTTGCCCGCTTCCAGCGCGCGTCGCAGTGCCTTGTCCGCTGCGACCAGGCGCTGCTGACCCACAATTTCATCCAGATTGCGGGGTCGCATGCGCTCGGCCAGCGGCTTGAGCGCGTCGGACTCGGCAAACAGGCCAGGTGTATTTGACGGGACGTGGCGGGACATGGCGCCATGATAGGGCATGCCTGCCAAGCCTCGTTTGCGGACAAAATACCGTTATGCTGTGGTCACGTTGCGGTACTTCGCCCACAACGCACCGCCCGGGGGGGGCACAACGCACGTGAAGTCGAAGACAGGGGCCGCCGCCAGGGGAACGGATAGTGCAGGTCTGCCCGCCGTGCCGTGGTCTCCCCGTGAGCGAGCCGCATCATCCGGGACCATCGCGGCATGACCGGCATCGGGGCCCGCGTGGCAAGTCTGCTCCGACCATGGATTTTCCTGCTTCTATGCACCAGTGCGGCGGCCGCCAGCACGGACCCATGGACGCCTTTTGATGCACCGTGGTTCGATACGATCGGCATCGCCGACGGCTTGCCACATTCGATCACCACATCCGTGGTGCAAGACCGCGATGGCCTGATCTGGGTCGGCACGATGGGTGGCCTGGTGCGCTATGACGGGTATCGGATGCAGGTCTTCGGCGCGCACGGCGACAATGCCCCCGGCCTGCCTGATGTGTATGTCCGCAGCCTGTTGGCGCTGCCCGATGGAAGCCTGCTGATTGGCACCAACGCGGGCGGGCTGGCGAGATTCGACCCGAAGGACAATTCGTTTCACGTGTTCCCCGTCGGCGCCCATGGACTGTCGGACAGCAAGATCTATGGACTGGCCGACGACCGCGCCGGCGGCGTCTGGGTCGCCACCGACAACGGCCTTGATCACCTGGATTTGCGCAGTGGTGCGATCCGCCCGCTGGACACGGGCCCCGACGCGGCGCCGCGCAACTTCAGCGTCATGCAGGACCAGCAAGGCAATCTCTGGCTTGGCAACGAACAAGGTCTGTTCGAACGCAAGGCCGGCACCGATGTCTTCACGCGGCCGGAAGCGCCTGACCCTGCGGCGCGAACCGTGCTGGCCGACAAGATCTGGGCGATCGGGCAAGACGGTGAAGGTCGTTTGTGGGCCGGCGGCGTGCAGGCCGGCGCCGCCTACCGCGATGCCAACGGGCAATGGCAGGGCGTTCCGGGTTTCAGCGGCTATCCGGGTGGCATCCGTCATGCGACCGTGCGCGGCTTTCTGGAATACGCGCCGGGCACCATGTGGATCGCCACCGACGGCAGCGGCCTGATCGAATACCGACCCGGCTTCACCACCTCCCGCAGGATCAAACATGACCCCGCCATGGCGTCGTCATTGCCAGGCAACGCGGTGCGGGGCTTGCTGCAGGACCGCGCCGGCAACGTCTGGGCTGCCACCGATCTCGGGCTGGCCCGCAACAACCCACTGGCTCGCGCGGCCTTCTCGGTACTGCCCTCGCCGCTCAATCCCTACGCACTCTCCGACACCAACGTACACAGCCTGTTCGTCGATTCGCGGGGCCGGATCTGGCTAGGTCTGGGCGCAGGCCACCTTGACGTCATCGATCTACAGGCCGGGCGGATCCACCGCCTGCAGCTGGGCGGCAGTCAGACCCGACGCGACGTGCGCAGCATCACCGAGAGTGCAGATGGCCACATCTGGATTGGCAGCCAGGGGTTGGCCCGGATCGACCCCGACACGCTGACCATCGAGAATCGTGTGATACCGGGCCTGCGTGCCCAGCCGATCGTGAGTCTGGCCGCCGACGGCATGCGACTGCTGATCGGCACCTACGATGGTCTTTATCGCCTGGACCTCCAATCGGGTGCGTTGGTCCGCGCCGTACACGAGCCGGGCAAGCCCGCCAGTCTCGCCGCCGACACGATCCGTCAGATCGCGCGGGTGGACCGCCGCTGGTGGTTCAGCACGACCAACGGCATCAGTGTCACCGACGGCGATGACTTTCCACCCAGATTCATCAACCTCCATCACCGAGTCGGCGATCCGGCCAGCCTGCCCCAGAACCTTGTGGGCCTGATCAGCAGCGACGCGCAGGGTCGGGTCCTGGTTGCCACGTCCGGCGGCCTGGCCGTGGCCGTGCAGCCGCAACGGGGCGCGCCCTGGCAGTTCCGGACGATCGGCCTCGCCGAAGGTCTGTCCAGCGACAAAGTCAGCGCCGCCCTGCCGGACAGCCGCGGCCGAATCTGGGCAAGTCTGTCCAACGGCATCGCCCGGATCGATGCCGACACCGGCAAGGTGGCAAATCTGGGCATCCGCGATGGCCTGCGCATTGCCAGCTACGTGAATCTGGCCGCCGCACGGGCGCCCGGAGGCGAGTTGCTGTTCGGCGGCATGGGCGGCTTGACCGTGATTCGCCCAAACTGGATCCCGCCGCAGGATTCCACCGCCCCGTTGGCCATCACCCGGGTGGTCGTCGAGGGCCAGTCGCTGCCGTTTTCCGGTCTTCCGCGCGATGGTGGCACCATCAAGCTCAACCATCGCAGCCACAATCTTCACGTCGACTTCGCCCTGCTCGACTACCGCGCCCCCATGGAAACCGCGTACAGCTACCGCATGGACGGGCTGGACAAGGGCTGGATCGAGGTACCCGCCGGCAGCCCGCCCAGCGCGATCTACACCAACCTGCCGCATGGTGACTTTCGCCTGCAGCTGCGCGCAAGCACCCGCGGACTGCACCCACGGACTGTCGCCACCACGCTGGCAATCGATGTCGAGCCGCGCTGGTACGAAACCATCGTCAGTCGGATTGCAGCAGCGCTGCTGCTGATCACCCTGGTGGCCGTGCTGGTGCACCTGCGCACGCTCTACCTCAAACGGCGCGCAGCCCTGTTGCAACACCAGGTCGATGAGCGCACACGCGATCTGCTGGCCGCCAACAAACGCCTGGCGGAACTGGCCAGCTCCGATGGCTTGACCGGCGTGTACAACCGGCGCCGCTTCCTGGAATTGGCTCGTCGCAAACGGGACAAGAGCGAAGGCGGACCCATCTGCATGGCCCTGTTCGACCTCGACCGTTTCAAGTTGATCAACGACACCCATGGCCATCTGGCCGGCGATGCGGTCATCTGCGAGGCCATCGAAATCATCAAGCGTCACTGCAGGCAGGACGATCTGGTCGGGCGCTACGGTGGCGAGGAATTCATCATGTGCCTGCCCGATACGGACACCGAACAGGCCCGCGAAGTCATCGAGCGCATTTGCACGACGCTGGCCGCCGCCACGATTACCTACGAGGGGCACCGGATGTCGGTGACCGCAAGCATCGGCGTTGCCGCACTGCGGCCGGACGAATCACTCGAACACTGGCTCTACCGCGCCGACAAGGCCCTGTACGAGGCCAAGCACGCCGGCCGCAATCGTTGTGTCGTGGCGACCTGACGTCCGCGGACGGTCGCCCCCAGGCGCGCTGCCACAGGATTCTCAGCGCAGCTCGTATCGTTGACACCATCGACGAACAAAGCTGCGCCGGCGCGTCGATCAATCGCGTACCGGGTGGGTGCTGATCACCGGCAGGTCGCCGATCACGTCGGCGCCCTGCGGCGGCACGAAGTTGAATGTCTCCGGCGGAATCGCGGCGTTGCGCTGCCACTGCGAAAACCGGATGTCGGTGGTGGAGCCGAGCTGGTCGCGGAACGTCATGCGGGCCAGACCCTTGGCATCGAAGCCGAGGTCGGCGTAATCGAACTGTGGGTCCTTGGCGGTGGAGGTGAGGCGCAGCCACGCCAAGCCGTCATGCTCGCCGCGTTCGACCACCTTGAAATCGCGGTCCATCTGCTTGAGGTCGGTCAGGACCGTCAGCGGGCTGTGCGACTCCTCGCTGCTTTGCACGCGCACGGTGACCTGCTCCAGCTCCGGGTCATACATCCACACGCGGCTGCCGTCGGCCACGATCGTCTGCTGGTATGGCACCTGCGTGTCCCAGCGGAATTGGCGCGGCGCCTGCAACGCCAACGTGCCGGAACTGGTCTTGGTCGCATGCCCGTTGAGGTCGGTCAGGCTCTGGTTGAAGTGTCCCGTCAGCGAATGCAATCCGGTGGCGAATGCATCCAGGCGCGCGCGTGCCGGCCCGGTGGCAGCCTGCGCCACGCCACTGAGCGACAGCGTCATCACGAATGCGGACAAGACCAGCAAGAAGCGATTCATCGAATTTCCCGAAACATGTCAGTAATGGTGAATTGTGGCCAAGTCCGGCTTAACGGCTCCGTAGGAACGCGCAGGCCGGTAAACGCCTCGCCCAGACGCAGGACAAACCCGCAGCACCCTCGCCGCTGCGGGTATTGCGCCAGGAGCGGCTCCGGCGAGACGCCGAGGCTCAATTCTTCGGCGGTGGCGGCGCCAGCACTTCCCGGTTGCCATTGTGCTGTGGCGCACTGACCACGCCGTCGACCTCCATCTGTTCGACCAGCCGCGCCGCCCGGTTGTAACCGATGCGCAGATGCCGCTGCACGCCGGATATCGACGCGCGACGGGTCTGCGTGACGACCGCCACGGCCCTGTCGTAAAGCTGGGCGTCGGCATCACCGCCCTCGTCGCCATCCTGCGGCAGCCCGGCGTCGTTGATGAACTTGCCGTCGCTGGTGGCCTGCACTTCCTCCAGCACGCCCTCGACGTAATTCGGTTCGCCCTGCGCCTTCAACCAGGCGACTACATGGTGAACCTCGTGGTCGTCGACGAAGGCACCATGCACGCGCTCGGGCGTGGCGGTGCCCGGCGGCAGGTACAACATGTCGCCATAACCGAGCAGCGCCTCGGCGCCGGACTGGTCCAGGATCGTGCGCGAGTCGATCTTGCTCGACACCTGGAACGCGATGCGGGTCGGGATGTTGGCCTTGATCAAGCCGGTGATCACATCGACCGACGGACGCTGGGTAGCCAGGATCAGATGCACGCCGGCAGCACGCGCCTTCTGCGCCAGACGGGCGATCAATTCCTCCACCTTCTTGCCGACGATCATCATCATGTCGGCGAACTCGTCAATGATCACCACGATGTTCGGTAGTGGCTCAAGCGGCTCGGCGGCCAGGTTCGGCATTTCCGGATTGGGCCGGAACAGCGGGTCCAGCAGCGGCTGCCCCGCGTTCTCGGCGTCGCGGACCTTCTTGTTGAAGCCGGCCAGGTTGCGCACGCCGACGGCCGCCATCAGCTTGTAGCGGCGTTCCATCTCGGCCACGCACCAACGCAGCGCATTGGCGGCTTCCTTCATGTCCGTGACCACGGGAGCGAGCAGATGCGGGATGCCCTCGTAGACCGAGAGCTCCAGCATCTTCGGATCGATCATGATCATCCGCACGTCTTTCGGGCTGGCCTTGTACAGCAGGCTCAGCACCATCGCATTGACGGCCACCGACTTGCCCGAGCCGGTGGTGCCGGCCACCAGCAGATGCGGCATCTTGGCCAGGTCCACCACCACCGGCTTGCCGCCGATGTCCTTGCCCAGCGCCAGCGCCAACGGCGATTTCTGCTGGTCGTACTTGTCCGAGCGCAGGATCTCCGACAGGTAGACGATCTGCTTGCTGGTGTTGGGAATTTCCAGACCGATCACATTCTTGCCCGGAATCACGTCAACCACGCGCACGCTGACCACGGACAGGCCGCGGGCAATGTCCTTGTCCAGACTGGAGACCTGCGAACCGCGTATGCCCGGCGCCGGCTCCATCTCGAAGCGGGTGATCACCGGTCCCGGATAGGCACCGACCACCTTCACGTCGATCTTGAAATCCTTGAGCTTGAATTCGACCTGGCGCGAAAGCACCTCAAGCGTTTCCTCGGAGTAGCCAGGGCCCTGGGGCGGCGCCTCATCGAGCAGCGACAGCGGCGGCAGTTCGCCGGGTGCCGCCGCGCCCACGAACAGCGGGATCTGGGTTTCCAACCGCGCGCGCTCGCTCTTGGCCACGGGTGCAGGCGGCGCCTCGATCCGCACCGGTTCGCGTCGGGCCTGCCTGACCGCGTCGGCTTTCTTCACCACCTCACGCGCGCTGCGTGCCTGTCGAGCGGCCAGCAACTGGGGAAGCTGACGCACGCGATCACGCAGCCAGCCGACCAGCTTCAGCACGCCGTGCCCGGTCCAGTCCATCACGCGGAACCAGGACAATCCGGTCGCCAGGGTCACTGCAATCAGGAACACCGCCAGCAGCAGCAGCGGCGCGCCCTTGTCGCCAAACGCGCTGAGCAGCGCATCCCCGACCCACACGCCGATGATCCCGCCCACGCCCTGAGGCAGCACCGGCTCGTGGAAATTGAGGTACAGCAGGGCCGGCCCAGTGATGAAGAAGAACACGAAGCCGATCAGCCGCAGCGCCGGTTCCCACGGATGCACCACCTGTTCGCCGCGCTGGCGCAGCACCTGGACACCCAGCAGCATCAGCAACAACGGGAAGCAATATGCCACCAGGCCGAAGATCCAGCGCAACAAGTCGGCGATGTACGCCCCGACCGTGCCACCGAAATTGCGTGCGTGCTCCAGCTGACCCGCATTGGTCCAGCTCGGGTCGTGGGGGTCATAGCTGAACAGGCAAACCAGCAGATAAAGCGCCAGCGGCAGCAGCAGCAAGGCGCCCGCTTCGCGCAAGCGACGCTTGACCTCCTCGCTGAGACCCTGCCCCGAATCCTTCTTGACGTTTGAGCTACGCGCCACCCTGTGTGCTCCCTTCCTGCTGGCCAAGGCTCAGAGCATACCTTGCAGCGCCGGATGCACCAGCTTGCCAGCATCGACATTGATGCCACCAAGCAACGGCCCGTACTGACGCCACTGATCGCCGCCAGCCATGCGCTGCACGTAGGGCAGGATCGCGGCCGAGATGGCGACGGATGAGGTTTGTGGCACCGCGCCGGGCATGTTGGTGACGCAAAAGTGGGTGACGCCGTGCACGTCGTAGGTGGGTTCCTGCCACGTGGTCGGGCGCGAGGTCTCAAAGCATCCGCCCTGATCGATTGCGATATCAACCAGCACGCTACCCGGCTCCATCGCCCGGATCATCGCCTCGCTGACCACATGGGGCGCCCGTGCGCTTGGGATCAGCACGGCACCAACCACGATGTCGGCGTCGCGCACCTGCTCGGCCACCGTCGACTCGTAGGCGTACAGCGCGGTGACGTTGGGGCCGACCGACATCATCTCGGCGAGCCGATCCTGACGCTTGTCAAACACCACCACATTGGCGCCAACGGCAGCCGCCAGCGCGACCGCGTTGCCACCCGCGGCGCCAGCGCCCAGCACCACCACCTTGCCGCGCGTGGTCGACGCCATGCCGCCCAGCAGCTTGCCCTTGCCGCCCTGCGGGCGGTGCAGCAGCGTGGTGCCCACCTGGATCGCAATGCGACCGGCAATCACCGACATCGGCAACAGCAGCGGCAGCGCGCCGCCATCCTCGACCGATTCGAATGCCACGGCGGTCAGCCCGATGGCCAGCAGCCTGCGGGTCAGTTCCGGCTCCGCGGCCAGGTGCAGGTAGCAGAACAGCAGGTGGTGTTTCTTCAGCAGCGCCAGGTCGCCCGCCACCGGCTCTTTCACCTTGACGATCAGCTCACCGATTTCGTAGAGCGCGGCCGCGTCGGGCACCACCGTGATGCCTTCGCTGACATAGGCGTCGTCGGCAAATCCACTTTTCAGGCCGGCGCCCGACTGGATGAACACCTGATGCCCACGGCGAACCAGGTCAGCGGCCGCGGCGGGAACCAGGGCGACGCGCCCTTCCAATGTCTTGGTTTCGGAGGGAATACCGATACGCATGCGGGAGGGATCCTGTGCGGGTGAAAACTCATCGCGACATCACCGGGAAATACGCCGGAATGTGCTTATGCCTTGAATCGGCGCCGTCAACTCCCCATGCTTCCGGTCATCGTGTGCCCGGATCCCGGCTCTCGCTGCAGCTCAACTCGAACCGCGGGACGGGCTGGAGCGAACCATCAATCGAATCACCAGACAACGCAAGGATTATAACCATGAGCGTCACCCCCAAACACAGTCGCCTGCTGATCCTCGGCTCAGGTCCCGCCGGCTACACCGCTGCGGTATACGCGGCCCGCGCCAACCTCAAGCCGACGATGATCACGGGGCTGCAGCAGGGCGGACAGCTGATGACCACCACCGACGTGGACAACTGGCCGGGCGACGTCGAGGGCTTGCAGGGACCGGCGCTGATGCAGCGCATGGCCGATCATGCCGCACGCTTCCACACCGAAATGATCTTCGACCACATCCACACCGCGGAGCTCAAGCAGCGCCCGTTCCGGCTCAAGGGTGACTCCGGCGAGTACACCGCTGACGCGCTGATCATCAGCACCGGCGCCACCGCCAAATACCTGGGCATCGAGAGCGAAGAGAAGTTCAAGGGCAAGGGTGTGTCAGCCTGCGCCACCTGCGATGGCTTCTTCTTCCGCGATCAGGATGTGGTGGTGATCGGCGGCGGCAACACCGCGGTCGAGGAAGCGCTGTACCTGGCCAATATCTGCCGCAAGGTCACCCTGGTGCACCGCCGCGACAAGCTGCGCGCCGAAAAGATCATGCAGGACAAGCTGTTCGAGAAGGCCGCCACCGGCAAGATCGAACTGGTCTGGAACCACACCATCGACGAAGTGCTGGGCGACGACACCGGTGTGACTGGCGTACGGGTCAAGGACGTCAATTCGGCCGCCACCCGCGAGATCGCCGCGACCGGCTTTTTCGTGGCTATCGGCCACACCCCGAACACCGGTATTTTTGCCGGCCAGATCGATATGCGCGATGGTTACATCAAGATCAAGACGGGCCTGGACGGCATGGCCACGATGACCTCGATTCCCGGCGTGTTTGCCGCTGGCGACGTCGCCGACCACGTCTACCGGCAGGCGGTCACTTCGGCCGGGTTTGGCTGCATGGCGGCGCTGGACGCGGAGCGCTGGCTCGACCAGCAGACGCCAGCCAGCTGATGCCCGGACGGCGGGCCAGCCGCGTGCGTGCGACACCGACACGGCGCCGGTCTGGCGCGCACAATGGACGCATGACCCATGGAGCAAGGAGATGAGTACCGGTCGGCGGAACGCGCAACGTGCCCGATCGTCGACCGCCAACGTCCGGGGCACGGCGATCGACAGCGGGGGCAACGTCACCCGCCTGTCGAGTGACCGGAGCCATGCCTGCGAAACGGGCGAACCCGGCGCGAGCCGGTCCCCACACGTGCACCTGCGCGCATCGCACATGGTCGACTGGCGCCGTGACCCGATTTGAGTGCGACCGGCGCCATGTTGACTTCGCGATTCCACGCCGCGATTGACGAGATCGCACCCGCCGCCTGGGACGCCCTGCGCCCAGACGACAACCCGTTCCTGTCCCATGCACTGTTGTCCGCGCTGGAGTCCACCGGATGCGTCGCGCCCCACTGGGGTTGGCAAGCACATCATCTGGGCCTGTACGAAGACAGCCAACTGGTCGCCGCGGCGCCGCTGTACCTCAAGGGCAATTCGCACGGCGAATTCGTGTTCGACTGGAGCTGGGCGCAGGCCTGGGAACGGGCCGGTGGCGCCTACTATCCGAAGCTGCTCAACGGCGTGCCCTACTCGCCCGTGCCCGGCCCGCGCCTGTTGGCCGGACACACCAGTCGGACGCCCGACTTGCAGCGGGAGCTGGTCACGGCGATGCGACGCGAAGCCGAGCAGTTGGGGTTGTCTTCGATCCACGCCAACTTTCTGCTCGACGACGAGCTGGCCGCATTCGACGGAACATGGCTGGCCCGCTCGGACGTGCAATTCCACTGGCACAACCACGGCTATCGCCATTTCCCCGACTTTCTGGCCACGCTCAGCCACAAGAAGCGCAAGAACATCCTGCGCGAGCGCAGCCAGGTGGCGGCTGCTGGCCTCAGCATCGAGTGGCGCAGCGGCGATTCGCTCACCCCGCCGGAGTGGCAGCGCATCCACGCCTTGTATGAGTCGACGTTCGATGCCAAGGGCAACCACGCCGCGCTGAGCGAAGCGTTTTTTGTCCGGCTCGGCCAGTTGGGCCCGGTGGCGCAACTCGCCGTGGCGCGGAACGGCGACGAGATCGTGGCGATGGCGCTGTTCGTGCAGGGTGGCAAAGCGCTTTACGGTCGCTACTGGGGCGCATCCCGACACGTGCCGGGCCTGCATTTCGAACTGTGCTACTACCGCGGCATCGACTACGCGATTGCGCACGGGCTGCGACGATTCGAGCCCGGCGCACAAGGAGAGCACAAGCTGGCGCGCGGCTTCCTGCCCGTGCGGACGCATTCGCGGCATTTCCTCACCCACCCGGATTTCCGCGCCGCGGTGGCCCGTGCGCTTGCCAGCGAAGCGGTGGCGATGGACGCTTACGCCATGGAGTTGCACAGCCACAGCCCGTACGCCAATCGTCGCGGGGTCGTACGATGAAACGACTGCCACTGCTGGAGGTCGACCGCCTGGATCATTTCCCCGATCCGCGACTGGCCCTGACCGACCCGAACGGCCTGCTCGCATTTGGCGGTGACCTGTCACCAACACGCCTGCTGGCGGCCTATGCCCGCGGCATCTTTCCGTGGTTTGGCGAAAGGGAGCCGATCCTGTGGTGGTCGCCCGATCCGCGCTGTGTGTTCCATACCGACAGCCTGCATATCCATCGCAGCCTGCGCCGGCAGCTCCGGGGCAAGCGATGGCAGCTCACGGTCGACCACGCGTTCGAGCAGGTGATCTGCGCCTGCGCCGGGCCGCGTGCCCGCGAGTCCGGGACCTGGCTGGTTCCCGCCATGATCGACGCCTATGTTCACCTGCACGAACTGGGGCACGCGCACAGCGTCGAAGTGTGGGAAGACGCACGGCTGGTCGGTGGAATTTACGGCGTGGCGGTCGGCCGGCTGTTCTGCGGCGAGTCGATGTTCAGCGCCGAAAGCGGCGGCTCGAAGCTGGCGCTGATGGGATTGGCTGGACTGCTGCGGGAGCTGGAGTTCCCCCTGCTCGACACCCAGGTGAGCAATCCCCACACCCTGGGTCTGGGCGCGATCGAAATCCCCCGCACGGCGTTTCTGCAGCAGGTGACGCGACTCGCGACCCTGCCCGGCGTCCCCGGCAGCTGGGCCCGCTTCACGCCACGCTTGATCCAGCCCTGCGTCGCAACCGGCACATAGAGCGGGTCAGCCAACGCGGGCCGCGTACTTGCGCGCCACGTAGTCGTCGAGGATGCCGACAAACTCGTTGGCGATATTGTCGCCACGCAGGGTCATCGCCTTTTCGCCATCAATGAATACCGGCGCCGCCGGCGCTTCACCGTTGCCCGGCAGCGAAATGCCGATGTTGGCGTGCTTGGATTCACCCGGTCCGTTGACGATGCAACCCATCACCGCCAGCGTAAGATTTTCCACGCCGTCGTATTGCACCCGCCACAACGGCATCTGCTCGCGCACGTGCTCCTGCACCGTCTTGGCCAGTTCCTGGAAGAACTCGCTGGTGGTACGCCCGCAGCCCGGACAGGCGGTGACCAGCGGCGTGAACGAACGCAGGCCCATCGTTTGCAACAGTTCCTGCGCCACGATCACCTCGCCGGTGCGTGAGGCACCCGGCTCGGGAGTCAGCGAGATGCGGATGGTGTCGCCAATGCCTTCCTGCAGCAGCACCGCCAGTGCCGCGCTCGACGCGGTTATCCCCTTGGACCCCATACCGGCCTCGGTAAGGCCCAGATGCAGCGCATAGTCGCAACGCGCGGCCAGGTCGCGATAGACGGCGATCAATTCCTGCACGCCGGAAACCTTGCACGAGAGAATGATGCGATCGCGCGGCAGGCCCAGCTCCTCGGCGCGCACGGCCGAATCCAGTGCCGAACGCAGCAGCGCCTCGCGCGCCACATGCGCGGCATCCCACGGCTCGGCGCGGCGGGCGTTCTCGTCCATCAAGGCCGTAACCATGGCCTGGTCGAGCGAGCCCCAGTTCGCGCCGATGCGGACCGGCTTGTCATACCGCAGCGCCTTCTCGATGATCGACGCAAACTGGCTCTCGTGCTTCTTGCCAAAGCCGACATTACCCGGGTTGATGCGGTACTTGGCCAGCACTTCGGCGCAGGCCGGCTCGCGTTCCAGCAACTGATGGCCGTTGTAGTGGAAGTCCCCGATGATCGGCACCTCCACGCCCATCATCGCCAGCCGCTCGGCGATCCGGGGTACCGCCGCAGCGGCTGCCGGCGTATTGACGGTAATGCGCACCAACTCGGACCCGGCACGGGCCAGCTCGGCTATCTGCTTGGCGGTGCTGACCGGATCTTCGGTGTCGGTGTTGGTCATCGACTGCACCACGATCGGTGCGCCACCGCCAACTTGTACCTTGCCCACCCGCACTGCCACACTGGGCCGCCGTGGCGCAGACGCCGCCGGACGCGGTGCGTGGGAATCAATCTGACTCATGATCTGGACCGAAATGACAGGTCGCGAACGCTCGCGACGACATGGCCAAGGATAACCGATCGGCCATCGCCGCTTGTGGCCAACGGACAAATTTCACCTCGCGCATCGCCCCATTCTGGTCCAATGGAGCGCCTGTCCACGACGGCGGACCGGCCGGCCACATCCAATCCACTCCTCCGACTCGCAGGCCGCGTGGTACCCATCCGATGCAGGGCAGATTGCCGCAGCCGGGTGATTCAAGTCAGTGTCGCGTTACATTTCCCACGCCAAAATACCCTGTCGCCAGCCGGAACAACCCATGCCCTCCACCGAGTATTACAACGACAAGGTCGTACGCCAGTTCCTGCTTGCTGCCGCGGTATGGGGCATCATCGGCATGTCCGTGGGCGTCTACGCCGCCGCCGAGCTGATGTGGCCGGCGCTCAACTTCGAGCTGCCGTGGTTGACCTTCGGCCGGCTGCGCCCGGATCACACGTTTGGCGTGATCTTCGCCTTTGGCGGATCGGCGCTGATGGGTACCTGCTACTACATTGTCCAGCGCACCGGGCATGCCCGGCTGGCATTCACCAAGCTGGCGGCCTTCACCTTCTGGGGTTGGCAGCTGGTCTGCGTGCTGGCCATGGTCACCATGCCGCTGGGACTGACCCAGAGCAAGGAGTACGCCGAGCCGGAGTGGTTCATCGACATCCTCATCGCGATCGTGTGGGTGAGCTTTGGCGTGGTGTTCTTCCGCAGCCTGACGCGCCGGCGGATCAAGCACATCTACGTGGCGAACTGGTACTACGGCGCGTTCATCATCGCTGTCGGCCTGCTGCACATCGTCAACAACCTCGCGCTGCCCGTGTCGCTGTTCAAGTCCTACTCGATCTACTCGGGCGTGGTCGATGCGATGGTGCAGTGGTGGTACGGGCACAACGCGGTGGCCTTCTTCCTGACCGCCGGGTTCCTCGGCATGATGTATTACTTCGTACCGCGGCAAGCCAAGCAGCCGTTGTGGAGCTATCGCTTTTCGATCGTGAATTTCTGGGCGTTGATCTCGGTCTACATGTGGGCCGGCGCGCACCATCTGATGTACACGGCCTTGCCCGACTGGGTGCAGTCGGTCGGTATGGCGTTCTCGCTGGTGCTGCTGATGCCGAGCCTGGGTTCGGCCGCCAATGGCCTGCTCACCTTCAACGGTTCATGGTGGCGCCTGAAGACCGATCCCGCAGCGAAGTTCATGGTGATGTCCCTGGTGTTCTACGCCGCGTCGACCTTCGAAGGCTCGATGATGGCGATCAAGACGGTGAACTCGCTGTCCCACTACACCGACTGGACCATCGCCCACGTTCACTCCGGTTCGCTGGGCTGGGTGGCGATGATCACCATCGGCTCGCTGTACGCGATGGCGCCGCGCGCGCTGGGCCGCCCCGAGATGCATTCGCACAAGGGCATGGAAGTGCACTTCTGGCTGCACATCATGGGTACGCTGCTTTACGTGGGTGCGATGTGGACCGCCGGTGTCACCGAGGGTCTGATGTGGCGCGCCACCCAACCGGACGGGTCGCTCACCTACGCCTTCCTGGACAGCCTGATCGCGATCAAGCCGATGTACGTGATCCGCTGGCTCGGTGGCGTGCTGATCCTGTCGGGCATGGTGGTGATGGCCTGGAACCTGTGGCACACCGCGGCAGACGCGCGGGCACGACTGATCAAGCCGATCCCGGTCCCGATTCCCGAACCCGTGCCGCACCAGGTGCCCGCACCATTGCCCGCGGTCGGCTGAGGGATTCGGCCGATGCGCTCGTCCACGATCGCCGCTTCGACGAAGTTCCTGCTTCGGCAAGGCGTCCCGGTCCTGCAAGCCCAGAGGCGGCCATCCATGGCCGCACTCTTCAAGTAGAGCTCACACCATGGCTTACAAGCATTTCGAAGCAATCGAGAAACACGCTGGCCTGCTGGCCATCGGCATCGCGGTGATGGTCTCGCTGGGCGGACTGGCGGAGATCACCCCGTTGTTCGTCGAGGCGCACTCGGTGGAGGCGCCGCCCGGCGTGCATCCGTACGACCCGCTGCGACTGGCCGGCAAGGACGTCTATGTCCGCGAAGGCTGCTACCTGTGCCATTCGCAAATGATCCGCGCGCTGCGCTTCGAGACCGAGCGTTACGGCCACTACTCGACGGCTGCCGAGTCCGTCTACGACCGACCCTTCCAATGGGGTTCCAAGCGCACCGGCCCGGACCTGGCCCGGATCGGCGGCAAGTATTCAGATGACTGGCAGCGCCAGCACCTGATGGACCCACGGCGCGTCGTGCCGGAATCCAACATGCCGGCCTACCCGTGGCTGGCCGGCGCGAAGCTCGACGCCGCCGACATCCAGGCCCGCATGCGCACCCTGCGCAGACTGGGCGATCCGTATTCCGATGCGGATATCGCCGGCGCACCTGCGGCGGTGGAAGGCAAGACCGAACTGGATGCACTGGTCGCCTACCTGCAGGGCCTGGGCATCCGCAACGAGCCTGACAACCCGGGCCAACCGACCCGCACGGTGGGGGCACGATAATGCCGATAACCATGAATCCGCTGTGGGGCCATCTCGCCGGGGTGATCATCATCGTGTTGATGATCACCTTTCTCGGCATCTGGTTCTGGGCCTGGCGCAAGTACCACAAGCCCACCTTCAACCGCATGGCCCGCCTGCCGATGGAAGACGAGCCTGACGCAGGGTCCGACACCAAGGAGGATCGCTCATGAGTACCGGATGGTCACTGTGGGTGATGTTCCTGGTCACGCTCAACCTGGGCATCACGTTCCTGCTCTACCTGTGGGGCCCCCGCGCGAAAATCCCGACCCTGCCTGACGGCACCAGCGGCCACGTCTGGGCCCACGGTGTATTGCGTGAAGGCGTACGCAAACTGCCGCTGTGGTGGGTGCTGTTCTCGGGCGCGATGTTCATCTGCGGCTTCACCTACCTGGTGCTGTATCCCGGATTCGGCAACCACAAGGGCGTGCTGGGCTGGACCTCGCACGGCGAGCTGGCTGCGGCCGTCGCGGCCAATGAGGCCAAGCGCGCGCCCCTGATGGAGCGCTTCCGTCTGTACCCGGTCGAGCAGCTGGCCAATGACCCGGCCGCGTTGCAGATGGGCAAGGTGCTGTTCGAGGACAACTGTTCGGCCTGCCACCAGCGCAGCGCTACGGGAAACGTCCCCCTGGGCGCACCCGATCTCACGGACAACGACTGGCTTTATGGCAGTAGCGGCAGCGACATCATCACGTCCATCCACGACGGCCGCAGCGGCGTGATGCCGCCCTGGTCCAGCCTGGGCGAGGACAATGTCAAGAATCTGGCCCAGTACGTACTGAGCCTGTCCGGCTCGCCCCACGACGCCACGATGGCCGCTGCCGGCCAGCCCTTGTTCGCTACCTGCGCGGCCTGTCACGGCGCCGACGGCAAGGGCAACCAGGCGCTGGGCGCGCCCAATCTCACCGACCAGGTATGGCTGCACGGTGGCACCGTGGCCGACATCGAAAAATCCATTGGTGAGGGCCGCCAGGGCCACATGCCCGCGTGGAGTCCGCGCCTGTCTGATGACCAGATCCGCGTCGTCGCCGCCTACGTCTACCACCTGTCGCACCCCGACGATGCCAAGCGCGAATGACATCGCCGCCCGGCGCGCATCGGCCTGGTACCGCCAGCCGGTGGCTTGGCTTGGCGTGCTGATCTTCGCCGGCTCGCTGGCGGGTTGCGTCTGGATGATCATGTTGGGCGCCAGCCACGCCGATACCCCGCTCGAGGCCTCGCACACCGTGTTCGGCGTGCCCGTCAGTGCGCACAGCGCCGGCGGCCAGCCCGTTCATCCCACGGCCGATCCGCCGCGATGAACGGTCATGCCGTGTGGGCGCACCCGCAACTCGCCGCGCAGGTGTTGCGCGCCCAGCGCGACAACTGCAGCGAGGTCGCCCTGCGGGTGGAAGCGCTGGACGATGCCCGCCGCGTGCTGTGGCTGGAGCAGCGGATCCGCGCCCTGCCCGGCGTGCGTCGCGTCGCCATCGATCGCCCCGCACAACGCGTGCGTGTCGTGCTGGACGTGCAGCGCACATCGCTGCCCTCGCTGCTGGACCAGTTCGCGGCTGCCGGCTGCCCGGCGCAACCGCTGCAGCACGACAACATCGACGACGCCCGCTCGCACGAACAGCACGATGCGCTGAAGCGGCTGCTGGTCGCCGGCATGTGCTCGATGCAGGTGATGACGTACGCGTTCGTGATCTATATCGGCGTGGTCGATTTCGTCGACTTCAGCACGCGCAACCTGTTCCGCTGGCTGGGTCTGCTGACCACCCTGCCCGTGGTGTTCTACTCGGCGACCCCTTTCTTCACCGGCGCCATCCATGAACTGCGCGAACGCCGGCTGGGCATCAACCTGCCGGTGGCGCTGGCGGTGTGGCTGGTGTTCCTGGCCAGCATGATCAACACGCTGGGCGGCAGCGGCGAGATCTACTTCGACTCGGTGACGATGTTCGTGTTCCTGTTGCTGGGCGGGCGCTACGTGGAATTGCGCTCGCGCCACCGCAGCGGCGCGTTGGGCGACGCCGCCATCGACGGCGCACCGTTGCTGGCACAGCGACGACGCGCCGATGGCGAACTGGAAACCGTGGCCGCGATCGGCTTGCTGCCAGGCGACCGCGTGCACATCGCCGAAGGCACCCGGGTGCCGGCGGACGGCGTGCTGGAAACGCTCGCAGTGCAGGTCGACGAAGCGCTGTTGTCGGGTGAGTCCCACCCGGTCCACCGTATGCGCGGTCAGCGCCTGGTTGCCGGCAGTGTGCTGTTGTCCGGCCCGGCCGAACTGACCGTGGAGCACAGCGGTTCCAGCACCACGATTGCCCGGCTGGGCGCGATGGCCAGTCGCGCGCGCCAGGCGCGCAACCTGGTGGCCGGTAGCGACCGCGAAATCGGGCGCTTTGTCGCCAGGGTGCTGGGCCTGACCGTGCTGACCGCGCTGGGCTGGCTGGTATTCGACCCTGCGCGCGCGTTCGAGGCCGCGGTGGCCGTGCTGGTGGTGGCCTGCCCGTGCGCCTTCGCACTGACCCGCCCGGCCACGCTGACCCGGGCGATCGGCGCGCTGGCCAGCCGCGGCGTGCTGGTGACCGATGGCGCGGCACTGGTACGCCTGGCCACGGTCGACTACGCCATGTTCGACAAGACCGGCACCCTGACCGTCCCGCAGTTGGATCGGCGCGCAGTCGAGCCGCTTCGCGGTGATTCGCCCGCGTACGTGCTGCAGCTGGCCGCTGCGCTGGCCCACGAAAGTTCGCACCCGCTGGCTCGCGCCCTGGCCGAGGCGGCACGGCAGGAGGCCCTGCCGCTACAGGCGCAGGCGGTACAGGTCAGCGCGGGCGCGGGCATCAGCGGCGAGATCGAAGGTCGCCGGTTGCGTCTGGGGCGTGCCGATTTCGCGCTGGGCCTCGGCGGGAAACCGGTGCGCCCGGACAGCGGCGACGCGCTGTTGCTGGCCGACGCGGACGGCGCCATCGCCGCGTTCCACCTGGACGAGCAACCGCGGCCCGATGCTCGCCGCACGCTGGCATCACTGCGCGCCGGTGGCGTGGCGCTCAGCATGGCCAGCGGCGATGCCGACAACCGGGTTGCCGCCATGGCCGCGCGTCTGGACATCGCCGATTGGCATGCACGGCAAAACCCGTCGGACAAACTCGAACGTCTGCGCGCTGCCCACGCGCGCGGCCACACCACGCTGGCGGTGGGCGACGGCAGCAACGATGCGCCGCTTCTGGCAGGCGCCGACGTGTCCGCAGCGCTCGCTTCGGGCACCGACCTGGCCCAGTCGCACGCCGACCTGTTGCTGCTGGACAGCCGTCTCGACGGTTTGGTCGACGCCCGCACCATCGCCCGCCAACTGCTGCACGTCACCGCCCAGAGCCGTCGCTGGGCGCTGATCTACAACCTGTGTGCCGTACCGTTTGCCGCGTTCGGGTTCGTCCCGCCATGGCTGGCCGGCATCGGCATGTCACTGAGTTCGCTGATGGTGATCCTGAATGCACTGCGGGTCGGGGCCGGGCCGGCATCGCCCAGCGCCGGGGCCAGCGGCTCCGGCCTGCGCCCGCGCGAGCTGAACGCATGAACATCCTGCTGGTGCTGATTCCGGTGAGCCTGCTGGTGGTGATCGTTGCCGTGCGGCTGTTTTTCTGGGCCGTCAACCACCAGCAATTCGACGACCTGGACAGCCCCGCGACGCTGCCGCTGATGGACGACCCGCCGAGCGCCCTACCCGCCGGGGAGAACCAACCCGCAGCGCCAAGCCCAACCGATCAACCGCCGGCCGACTCCTGAGCTGGCACTGGATCTGGGCGATGACGCCGCCGCAGCGCGGCCTGCAACATGCGCTGCTGCAGACGGTCCGCCCAGCGGGTCGGCGCGACAAGGTCCATCCGCGCCAGCGCCTCGGCCTCACCCGGCGCCGGCGGGCCGGGCCGACACAGCGCCAGCAACAGCCGCAACCGACCGGTCCAGCCATCGCCCTGCGCCTTGAGCCAGCTGAGCGCTGGCAGCAAGCGCTGCTCGACCTCGGTGAAGTCGCTGCCAAACGGGAACGCTGGCAGCAGGCCGCGCTGCCGGAACGGTGCCAGCATCTTGTGCAGGTGCCGCGGCCGATGATTGCGCCATGCCTCGGGGATCACGAAGTCGGGGGCCAGCTTGCCGTGCGCCTTGGCCTGGGCGCACAGCGCGTCGAGGAAGCGGGCGTCGGCGATCGACAACATCGCCTCGACGCACTCGCCGTCGCTCTTGCCGCGCAGGTCCGCGATTCCGTACTCGGTGACGATGATGTCGCGCAGGTGGCGCGGGATCGTGGTCTGCCCGTAATTCCAGCGGATGTTGCTCTCGATGCCGCCGCGATGACTACGGGTGGCACGCAGCAACAGGACCGAGCGGGCACCCGGCAACTCGTGCGCCATCGCCACAAAGTTGTACTGGCCGCCGACGCCGCTGACCACGCCACCATCCTCCAGCGTGTCAGACACCGCCGCACCCAGCACGGTCGCCATCATGCAGGTGTTGAAGAACCGCGCGTCGCGGCGCTGCAGGCTGGCCAGTGACTGGTGGTTGCCGTACAGCTGGTTGACGTTGGACACCGCGCACATGTCGATCGCATCCGGATCGGCCGCCTCGGTGGCATGCAGCCACGCGTACAGCTCGCGCGAACCGAGGAAGAACGCGCCGCGCAAATAATGTCCTCCAGGCGTGGCCGGATTGAGCCGGCCAGCGACCGAAGCACGCTCCAGCGCCAGGTTGCTCCAGCTGCGCCGTTTCAGGAGGCCGCCCCGCTGCAGATGCATGAAACCATCCATCACCATTTCGCTGGCGCCGTACAGGCCCGCCTTGAACGGCGCCAGGCCGCCAAGCCAACCGGCCAGGGCGTGGCTGGCGCCGGTCGGGTCCAGCGCGACCAGGGCACGACGCCACTGGGTATTGTCGTGCTGGCGCAACAGCAGGGCCTTGACCAAGGCATCGGACAGCGCACCGATGCCGATCTGCAGACACCCGCCGTCCTTGACCAGGGCGCTGGCGTGCAGGCCCAGTGCGTACTCGGTCAGATCCAGCGGCAGCCGTGGTAGCGCAAACAACGGCGGCGAGTGCGCTGGACGCAGCTCCACGTCGAAATAGCCCTGGGCGACCTCGGCGTCGCCACCCAGATACGGCAGGTCCGGATGCACCACGGCCACGCACATCGGCCGCCGTGCGCCGGAAAGCTGCACCTGACGCAGGAAGTCCAAGGTCAGGTCGGGATTGCAGGACAGGCTGTAATGTACCCCATCGGGCCCTTCGCGGCGCGCCACCAACTGAACCAGCAGATTGATGTCCTGGGTCGCCAGATCGCGGGCGACATGGGTGTAGTTCTGGCTGATGTAATTGCGTTGGGCACTGGCCGAATGCAGCAGCGCCCCGGACTGCAGATAGAACTCGTGCACTTCCACATTCGGCGGCAGCGCATCGCGCGCCTGGTCCAGCGCGTACTGCGGGTCGACCGCGTCGGCGCCGAAATGGCGCTCGACGAACGGCTGCAGGAATCGGCGTTCCAAACCCGCCGCGGGCTGTGGCCGGGTCAGGGACAATGCGGTGTACAGCCGCATCGAACGGGCGCTGTCCGCACCAACCAACCGGTACAGCGCATTGAGCAGGCCGTGCGGCTTGCCCAGGCCCAGCGGCGCGGCGATGCGCAGATCCGGCCCCACCTCGTCGACGAGATAGCGAGCGCACGCATCGATATCGCTGTAGCAATGCTCAATCGGCATGCGCCCGATGATGCCAGAAGCTCGCCCTTGACGGCGCGTGCTGCACGCTTCGCCTACACTCAGCCGATGCCGACCCCCCTGATTCCCGCGACCCCGAGCCGCCTGCTGGCCGAACAGGCGCTGAGCCGGACTGCCGGCGCACCGCTGTTGAGCGGCAACGCGGTGGATCTGCTGATCGATGCGGCGGCCCATTACGAAGCGTGGCTGGCCGCAATCCGGGGCGCACGGCAGCGCGTGCTGCTGGAAAACTACATTGTCCGCGACGATGAGGTCGGGCGCGCTTTTCGTGATGCGCTGGTCGAGCGTGCCCAAGCTGGCGTGTTCGTCGCCGTGGTGGTGGACTGGCTGGGCTGCCTCGGGCAGTCACGCCGATCATTCTGGGCACCACTGCGGGCGGCCGGCGGCGAGGTACGGGTGTTCAATCCGCCGCGTCTGGGTGAACCCATGGGTTGGATCAGCCGCGACCATCGCAAGCTGTTGGTGGTGGACGGCGTCCTGGGCTTCCTCTCCGGCGTGTGCATCAGTGCGAAATGGCTGGGCGACAAAGCGCGCCACGTGCCACCCTGGCGCGACACCGGCGTGGCGTTGCGCGGTCCCGCGGTGACCGAACTGGAAGCGGCCTTCACGCAAAGCTGGGGCGAAACGGGCGCGGCGCTGCGGCCGCTCGCGCCCGCACCCGAGCTGGCCGCACCGGCCGGCGACATCGCGCTGCGGCTGATCGCCACGCAACCGGCCAGCGCCGGCATGTACCGGCTCGACCAGCTGATCGCCGCCATGGCGCGCAAGACCCTGTGGCTCACCGATGCCTACTTCGTGGGCCTGGCTCCCTACGTGCAGGCGCTGGTCGCCGCCGCCCGCGACGGCGTGGACGTGCGTCTGCTGGTGCCGGGCAACAGCGATATTCCGGTGGTGGCCGGACTGTCGCGCGCGGGCTACCGGCCCCTGCTGAAAGCCGGCATCCGCGTGTTCGAATGGAACGGCTCGATGTTGCACGCCAAGACGGCCGTGGCCGACGGCCAGTGGGCACGCGTCGGCTCATCCAACCTGAATATCGCCAGCTGGCTGAACAACCAGGAACTGGACGTGGCGATCGAGGATGCGGGCTTCGCTGGCCAGTTGGCAGCCCAATACGAGAAGGACCTGGGCAATGCCACCGAAATCGTGCTGGCCTCCCGCAAGCACCGGCACGGCGGCGGCAGCAGCGAACGGATCTGCAGCAGCGAGGCACGTCCGCGCCGTGTGCGCCACGGCGGCGGCAGTTCGAGCCGCGCCGCCGTGGGCGCCTTGCGCGTGGCCAACACCGTGGGCGCCGCACTCTCCAATCGTCGCGTGCTGGGCGAAGGCGGCAGCGGCCCGCTGCTGGCCGGCGCACTGGCCCTGGCGGCACTGGCGGCGGTGGCCGCACTGCAACCGGCGTGGGTGGCCTGGCCGCTGGGTCTCGTGGCGGCCTGGTTCGCCCTGAACCTGGGGATCCGCGGCTGGCGCATGCGCCGGCGGCGCTGGGGCAAACTGCGGGATGTCAAGCCGGATTGAGGCTGTCACCGCGCCAACCCAATCTTGATGCTGTACCTTCGGTTACGTTTCCAAGCGGATGTTTTTTCACGACTTGATCGGCGAGCGTGTTAGGCTCGCGCCTCTATGCACGAGTCTTCCGACCACACCCTGCCGCGTCACGTACTGACCCCCAGCTCGCTCAACCGGCTGGTGCGCGACCTGCTGGGCGATGCCTTGCCGCAGGTCTGGATCGAAGGTGAGCTGTCGAACCTGGCGCGGCCCGCATCGGGCCACCTGTATTTCACCCTGAAGGACAGCGGCGCCCAGGTGCGCTGTGCCATGTTCAAGATGAAAGCCTCGGCCTTGCGCTTCCGGCCCATCGACGGCATGCAGGTCCTGCTGCGCGCCAAGGTCGGTTTGTACGAGCCGCGCGGCGAGTTCCAACTGGTCGCCGAATACATGGAGCCGGCTGGCGAGGGCGCGCTGCAACGCGAATTCGAACAACTCAAGGCCAGGCTCGAGGCGGAAGGGTTGTTCGATCCCGCGCGCAAGCGCGCGCTGCCACGCTACGCCCGCCGCATCGGGGTGATCACATCGGCCACGGGCGCAGCCGTCCGCGACGTGCTGAGCGTGTTGGCGCGGCGCTGGCCGCTGGTCGAAGTCGACATTCTGCCGGTGCCGGTGCAGGGCCGCGAAGCACCCCCGGCAATCGTCGCGATGCTGCGCAAGGCGGCAGCCGCCGCGCGGCATGACGTGCTGCTGCTCACGCGTGGCGGCGGATCCCTCGAAGACTTGTGGGCGTTCAATGACGAAGCAGTGGCGCGGGCCGTCCACGCCAGCCCCGTACCGGTGGTATCGGCCGTCGGCCACGAGATCGACTTCAGCATCAGCGACTTCGTTGCCGACCTGCGCGCACCCACGCCGTCGGCCGCCGCCGAACTGCTGGTACCGGACGCCGTCGCGGTCGACCGTCATCTGCGTCAGTTGCAGCAACGCCTGGCCACGCTGCAACAGCGGCGCCTGCAAGCCTCCTCGCAGCGCGTCGACCACCTGCTGGCGCGGCTGCACGCGCAGCGGCCCCAGGCCCGACTGCAGCGCGACCGCGAACGACTCGACAACCTGCAGCGCCGCCTCGGTACCGCGTGGCGCGAACGCAGCCAGCAGCACATCAACCGGCTGGAACGCCTGGGCGCACGACTGCAGGCACGCCACCCGGGCGCACAGCTGCCGCTGCTGACCCGCCGGCTGGGCGAACAGGAGCAGCGCCTGCGCCGGGCCATCGAGCGCATTCTCGAACGGCGCCATTCCAGCCTGCGCCAGGCAGGCCAGGCGCTGCATGCACTTAGTCCGCTGGCCACGCTGGAACGGGGCTACGCGATCCTGTTCGATGCCGGCGGCCAGGTACTGCGCTCGGCGCAGGGCGTAGACACGGGAACCCGCCTGCAGGCGCGCCTGGTCGATGGCGAACTGTCGCTGCAGGTTGTTGGCGACGACTGAGCAACTCACGCTCAATGAACACCGCGCGGATTTATGCTGGAGGGGTTGCCTTCAGGAACCGCGCCATGCTCGACAAGACCTACCCGTACTACCTCGCCAACCGCCCGCAAACTTCGCGCACCATGCTGGAAGTACGGGACAAGTACAGCGGCAAGCTGGCTACACGCGTCGCCGTGCCCGATGCGAAGGCCACCGAAAAGGCAATCGCGGCCGCGGTGAAGGCGACCCGGCCGATGCGCGAATTCAAACCGTGGGCACGCCAGGCCGTGTTGCAGCATTGCGCCAGGCGCTTCGAGCAACGCCGCGACGAACTGGCCGAGGCACTGTGCATCGAGGCTGGCAAGCCGATCAAGGATGCAGCGGGCGAAGTGACGCGCCTGATCGAGACATTCCGGATCGCGGCCGAGGAAGCCGTCCGCATCAACGGCGAAACGATCAATCTGGAACTGGCCAGCCGTCTGGACGGCTATCACGGCTACACCCGACGGGTGCCGCTTGGTCCGGTGTCATTCATCACGCCATTCAATTTCCCGCTGAACCTGGTCGCGCACAAGGTGGCCCCGGCCATCGCGGCGGGCTGTCCGTTCGTGCTGAAACCGGCCGAGAAGACGCCGATCGGCGCGCTGATCATCGGCCAGGTACTGGCCGAAACGGACTTGCCGCCCGGCGCGTTCTCGATCCTGACCCTCGACGGCGTGCATGCCGCGCCGCTGGTCGAGGACGATCGGTTCAAGCTGCTCTCGTTCACCGGCGGGCAAGTCGGCTGGGAACTCAAGGCCCGAGCCGGGCGCAAGAAAGTCGTGCTGGAGCTCGGTGGCAATGCTGCGTGCATCGTCGATGCCGACCAGGGCGACAAGCTTGACCATGTGGTTGAGCGACTGGTGTTCGGCGCGTTCTATCAATCCGGACAGAGCTGTATCGGCGTTCAGCGCGTCTACGCCCACGTCGATATCTATCAGGCGCTCAAGCGCAAACTGGTGGCCGCCACGAAGAAGCTCAAAGCCGGCGACCCGAAAGACAAGACCGTGTTCATCGGGCCCATGATCGACGAGGCCGCCGCGGAACGCCTGCACGGCTGGATCCTGGAAGCGAAACAGGCCGGCGGGCGAATCCTCTGCGGCGGCAAGCGTGAGGGCAACATGTTGCAGGCCACGCTGATGGAAAACGTTGCTGCCGATGCCAAGATCAACCGGCAGGAAGCATTCGGCCCACTCGCCCTGCTCGCCCCATACGAACACTTTGACGACGCCATCGCCATGGTCAACGACTCGGACTTCGGCCTGCAGGCCGGGATTTTCACCGACAGTCTCGCGCACGCCATGCGGGCGTGGAACGAGCTGGAACAGGGCGGCGTGGTGGTCAACGACATCCCCAGCTTCCGGGTGGACAACATGCCCTACGGCGGCATCAAGTTGTCCGGACTGGGTCGCGAAGGCATTCGCTACGCGATCGAGGACATGACCGAGATCCGCCTGATGGTGATGCGTGAATCGACGTAGCCCGCAACCGCCCGCGCCCGTTGCGCGCCAGTGACAGGCCCTGAGACGGTCAAGCCAGCCCGCCGCGCTGCCGGCATCTCGAGGCACCTTCGGAATCGCCTTGCAGGATGTCGCACGAGAGGCGACGGAGGCGACAGATGCCGCGCGGCGCTGGATTGGTTAGGCTGGAGGCTCGCAGGGAGCCCATGCCATGACCACCCTCGTATTTGTGCACGGCTGGAGCGTCACCAACACCTCGACCTACGGCCAGCTGCCCGCGCGACTGCAGCAGCAGGCCGACGCGGCTGGCTTCCCGTTGACGCTGGCCAATATCTGGCTGTCGGAATACGTGAGCTTCGATGACGCGGTAACCATGGCCGACCTGGTGCGCGCATTCGACCACGCACTGCGCGATCTGCACCTGCTGGATGCAACCTTTGCCTGCATCACCCACTCCACCGGGGGCCCGGTGGTGCGGGAGTGGTTGCGGGCGCAACGCGACCTGCCGGCCACCCACTGCACGATCCGGCTGACCCATCTGGTCATGCTGGCACCGGCGAATTTCGGCTCGGCACTCGCACAACTGGGCAAGAGTCTGGTGAGCCGGCTCAAGGCGTGGTTCGGCGGGGTCGATCCGGGCCAGCGCATTCTCGACTGGCTGGAACTGGGCAGCGCGCCGTCGTTGTCGCTCAATCTCGATTTCATCCACAGCGACGATCCGGCGCAGCACGGTCAGTTTCTGTTTGTCCTGACCGGCGACCGACCAGACCGCAAGTTGTATGACCACCTCAACAGCTACACGGGCGAGGACGGTTCCGATGGTGTGGTGCGCATCGCCGCAGCCAATCTCAACGCGCACCATGCGGTGCTGTCGCCCAAGCCCGGCAGCGGTGGTGCGATCGACTCCCTGGCATTGACGCTGACCCGTGGTCCGCGCTGCGCGTTCAAGCTGATCCCCGGCGCGTCCCACTCGGGCGAGGAACTGGGCATCATGGCGAGCGCGGCCCGGGACACGGTGCAGACGATCCTGCAATGCCTGGGGGTGCGCACCGCCGACGACTACGCACGCTTGTGCGAAGCGTTCGATCGCGACAACGCGGCGCGCGACGCGCACAAGGTGGAACTGGAGCCGGTCGGGCCGTTTGCCCCGCGCGTGCATATCCACGACCCGCGCAGCCTGCTGATCGTGCGGCTCACCGACGAAGCCGGCGAACCGCTGACGGGCGCGGGCTTCTTGTTCACCGCCGGCAATCCGCCCAGCGCGAATTTCCTGCCAGCGGGATTCCTGCTCGACCGCCAGGCCAACTCGAAGCAGCGCACCACGCTCTCGCTGTTTCTTGACTACAGCCTGCTGGCCGGCGACGACCGTGTGGCCGACCCGCGCAACAGCCGCAAGACGCTGCGGCCCGCGGTCCCCAGCCATCGACCGTACGGCGCCAGCGTGCAGCCGATCGACCTGACCGGTCTGGTCCACCATGCGCTGGCACAAAGCGCAGCGGGCGATGACTTGTTCGCAATCCTTTGCCCGCACCAGACCTCGGTGCTGGACGTGGTGCTGCCGCGCAAGATTCACGAGGGCGTATTCCGGCTCACCCAGGATCTCGCGCCGCATGACTTCCGCAAACCGCTGCCCGGACCGGTCATCGGCTGAGTCGGCCCGAAGCTTGCTTCACCGCGGTTAAGCCACACCGTGCAAACTGGCGCAATCACCGCGCCCGCCGAACCCGACCAGGCATGCAAAAGAAACCCATTTTCTTCGACCCCACCGGCCGGCGGGCCAGTCGGGTGTCCCGGCTGGCCCTGCTTGCCGGGGTGGTCAGTACCCTGCTGGTCGTGGCCTGCGCTGCCAGTCTGTTCGTCTGGCCTCGAATGGACGGCCTGCACATCAGCGAACTCAGCCACACCCGGCATGCACTGACCGGGGTGAAGGCGGTCGCACCGGAATTGCTCAGGCCCGCCGCCCGGCTGGCGGCGGAGGTGCGCGCCCGACAGAAGCAGCTGCACCCGTCGCGGGACCATGCCGGCAAGACGGCGCCCGCACGCAACCGTCCGCTGTCACTGGACAAACCTGCCAACCGGCCGCTCGCCATTGGCTTCTACGTCAACTGGGACGACAGCAGCTACCCGTCGCTGAAACGCGCACTGCCCACGCTGGACTGGGTGATTCCGACCTGGATGCATCTTGACGGGACGGATATGACGCTGCACGCCAATATTGACGCGAAGGCACTGGCGTTGATCCGCAAAGAGAAGCCGTCCGTGCCGATTCTGCCGTTGCTGCAGAATGCAGCCCATGGCCGCTGGGACGGCCCTGGCCTGGCACGCATGCTGGCCGATCCGGCCTCGCGTCGAGCGCATATCGCACCGATCGTCGAGTTTCTGGCCGCCCATCACTTCCAGGGCGTCACGATCGATTTCGAGGAAGTGCCCGAAAGCGCCCAGGCCGACCTCAAGGCTTTTCTCGTCGAGCTGAAAAAGGCATTCGCCCCCCACGGCTGGGGCGTCGTGTTGTCGATGCCGTTCGATGATCCCACCTGGGACTACGCCGGCTACGCGAACATCGTGGATTTCCTGCTGCTGATGGCCTATGACCAGCACTGGGCTGGCAAGGATCCCGGCAGCATTGCCGGTCAGGCGTGGTTCGAGGCCACCCTGGACTCGCGCATGAAGACGCTCGATCCGGATCAGGTCATCGTGGCGATCGGCGGGTACGGCTACGACTGGTCACGCGGACAGAATGCCGAGGTACTGACTTTCCAGGACGCGATGGATCGCGCAGCCGATGCTCAAGTCAAGATTGCGTACGACGCGGACACGCAGAATCCGACCTTTTCCTACCGCGAGGACGACGGCAGTACGCACGAGGTCTGGTTCCTCGACGGGGTTACCGCATACAACCAGGTTCGCGCGGCCGACAGCTACAAGCCCTACGGCTATGCGCTGTGGCGGCTGGGTTCGGAGGACCCCTCGGTGTGGTCGGTGCTGGGTCGCGACTACGGCGCCAGCGCACCGGCAGCGCTGGGCCACATCGGCGCGGGGCAGGACATCGACATCGAAGGTCAGGGTGAAGTACTGGAAATCACCGCGCAGCCATCACCCGGCGCGCGGACATTCACCGTGGATCCCGACGATGGAAACATCGGCGACGAAAGCTACACCGCCCTGCCTGGCTCCTATGTGATCCATCGGGCAGGGACACTGCCGCGCAAAATCGCGCTGACCTTCGACGACGGGCCGGACCCGGAATGGACACCGCAGATTCTCGACATTCTCAAGTCCAGGCACGTGCCAGGCACGTTCTTCATCATCGGCGAAAATGCAGAAATGTCGCCACGCCTGGTGCAGCGGGAAGTTGCCGAAGGCCACGACGTGGGCAATCACACCTTCACCCATCCCAACCTGGGCGAAAGCCCCGCCGGCATCGTGTCGCTGGAACTCAACGCCACCCAGCGTCTGTTCGAGGCGCTCACGGGCCGCTCGATGCGTCTGTTCCGCGCGCCCTACTTTGGCGACGCCGAACCGACCACCGCCGACGAGCTGGTGCCAATCCAGATTGCGCAGAAAATGGGCTATCTCTCGGTCGGGTTGCACATCGATCCGGACGACTGGCAACGGCCCGGCGTGGACGCGATCGTCAACAACACGCTCAACCAGATCGCCACCACCAATCCCGACCGCAAGGGTCAGGTGGTGTTGCTGCACGACGGCGGCGGTGAGCGCTCGCAAACCGTGGCGGCACTGCCCCGGATCATCGACGCCCTGCGCGCACGCGGTTACGACTTTGTCACCGTATCGCAGCTGGCCGGGCTGACCCGCCAGCAGACCATGCCGCCGCTGGCGCCCGGCTCGCTATCCCGCTGGGCCGATCGCTCGGTCTTCCTGGCGCTGGGCTTTATCGGCCACTTTCTCCACTGGCTGCTCACCATCGCCATCACCCTGGGCGTGGCCCGGCTGGTGCTGCTGGGCGGGCTTGCCCTGCTCAATCGCCGGCGCGAGCACCTGCGCACGCCACCGCCGATCGGCGACGCCCCGCCGCTGGTCTCGGTGCTGATTCCTGCCTACAACGAAGCGAAGGTGATCGTCAGTTCGATCCAGCGGATTCTCGCCAGCCGCTATCGACACATCGAGGTGATCGTGGTGGACGATGGCTCGACCGACGGCACGTCGGCCGTGGTCACTGCCCGGTTTTCCCGCGAGCCGCGAGTCCGCCTGCTTACCATTCCCAATAGCGGCAAAGCCCATGCCGTCAACACGGCGCTGCACGAATCCAAGGGCGCTGTCGTGGTCGCGCTGGATGCCGACACCCAGTTCGAAGCGCACACCATTTCACGACTGGTGCGCTGGTTTGCCGACCCGCAAGTCGGCGCCGTGGCCGGCAATGCCAAGGTCGGCAACCGCATCAACCTGATCACCCTGTGGCAGGCGCTCGAATACATCACCGCGCAAAATCTGGAACGCCGCGCGCTGGCCGCCCTGGGTGCGATCACCGTGGTGCCCGGCGCGGTGGGCGCCTGGCGACGCACGGTGCTGGAGCAGCTTGGCGGCTTTCCGGCCGATACGCTGGCCGAGGACCAGGACCTTACCCTCGCCGTGCAGAAGGCCGGTTATCGCACGCTGTTCGACGCCGAGGCCATTGCCTGGACCGAAGCCCCCGACACAGCACGCGGCCTCGCCCGCCAGCGCTTCCGCTGGGCCTATGGCACCCTGCAATGCCTGTGGAAGCATCGCGACGCCACCTTCAACCCCAAACACGGCGCGCTGGGTATGGTGGCGCTACCGCAAGTGTGGCTGTTCCAGATCCTGTTCTCGGTCGTCTCGCCACTGGTCGACCTGGTGCTGGTCTGGCAGATCATTGCCACCAGCCTCGACTACCTGCAGCACCGTGGCCAGTTCGATGACACCAACCTGCTACGGATGCTGGCGTTCTACGCCATCTTCATGCTGGTGGATCTGGGCGCGTCGGTGCTCGCGTTTGCGATGGAGAAGAAGGAAAAGTGGAGCCTGCTGTGGTGGCTGGCGCTGCAACGCTTCGGCTACCGGCAACTGATGTACTACGTGGTGGTCCGCTCGGTCTGGACGGCTATTCGCGGACCGTCAGTGGGCTGGGGCAAGCAGGAACGCCGGGCGACCGTGAATGCCGTCGACACCGCACACTGAAGGCACGACACCCGGTGCGCCGGAGCGCGGCAGTTGACTCGCCAGCGCGGTCCGGGCCGGAGCTCGTCGCTCAGTTGATGCCGCGCACCCGCATGGTCAGCCCTTTCAGGAAATTGCGTAGCAACTGATCGCCGCAAAGGCGGAAATTCTTGTGGTCGGGCTGGCGGAACAGCGCACTGAGCTCGGGCTTGGTCACCGGGAAGTCGGCCGCCTCCATGATCTCGTGCATGTCCACGTCCTTGAGCTCGAATGCCACGCGCAACTTCTTCAACACCACATTGTTGGTGACGCGCTTTTCCGGTGGGCGCGGTGGGCGGCTGTCATCCTTGCCGCGGCGATGGAACACCAGTCCGTCCAGAAACAGCGCCAGTTGCTTGTTGCTGCATTCGATATAGCCCGGTTCGTCGTCCTTCCTGAGCATGGCCTGCACGTCTTCCTTCGTGACGGGCGAACCGGCATCAGCCAGGTGGATGATATCCACCACCTTGCCATCGCTCAGATCGAGCATGTAGCGGATGGCGCGCAGTACGTCGTTGTTGATCATGAAGGTCTGGCCAGTCAAACGAAGACTGCCATGCTACCGCGCCACGCGCCCGGGCATTAACCCCATGGGCGGCACTCGCGCGTTTCACCTTGCACATCCCGAGGAGAAGCGCCCGATGAACCTGGCAACCCTGATGCGAACCTTGCTGCTGGCCGTAGCGGTGATCCTGGCCGGCTGCAACGCTGCCGCGCCCACGATGGACCCACCCCGGGTGACGCGCTCGGCGCCCACCAAGCAGCCGCCACCACCCACCCCCACACGCAGCGACGCCCAAACCCCGCCACCTGCGACGCTGGTCGACCAGTCAGCGCACGAGGCTCATGCCGCACCAGTCGCTGCTGCGAACGGCACGACCGGCAAGGTCTATGCCTTCAAGCAGACACTCGCACGAGACCAGGCCACCCGCACCTACCCCTCGGCGCCCATGTGGCTGCCGCCCACTCAGCCGATGCCCGGCGATATCAATCGGGAGAACTACACCCACCGCGACAGCAATCCGGTGCAACTGGCCAGCGCACAGCCGGTGTCCACCTTCAGCATCGACGTCGACACCGGTTCGTACACCAACGTGCGTCGCATGTTGAACCAGGGCCGGCTGCCGCCCGCCGACGCGGTTCGCGCCGAAGAATTCATCAACTACTTCGACTACGGCTACACGCCACCGAGCGACCGACGCCAGCCGTTCAGCGTGACCACCGAATTGGCGCCCGCTCCATGGAATGCCCAACGCCAGTTGCTGCTGATCGGCATCCAGGGCTACCGCGTGCCCGCCGCCCGGATACCGGCATCGAACCTGGTCTTCCTGATCGATACCTCCGGCTCGATGAATGCAACGGACAAGCTGCCCTTGCTCAAAGCCTCGCTGAAGCAGCTGGTGCGCGAATTGCGCCCGCAGGATCGCGTGGCCATCGTCACCTATGCGGGTTACGCCGGTATCGCCCTGCCCTCAACCGCCGGTGACCAGCGTGCCACCATCGAGGCGGCGATCGATCAATTGGGTGCAGGCGGCTCCACCAACGGCGGGGCCGGGATCGAGCTGGCCTACGCACAGGCCGCGCAGGGCTTCATCCAGAACGGCGTGAACCGGGTAATCCTCGCCACCGACGGCGACTTCAACGTAGGCACGGTGAATCAGGAAGCGCTGAAGACGATCATCGAGGATCATCGCAAGAGTGGCGTGGCACTCACCACGTTGGGCTTTGGCCAGGACAACTACAACGACGCCATGGCCGTGATGCTGGCCGACGTGGGCAACGGCAGCCATCACTACATCGACAGCCTGGCCGAAGGCCGCCGCGTGCTGGTCGACGAAATGTCCGCCACCCTGCTGACGATCGCCAAAGACGTCAAGATCCAGGTCGAGTTCAATCCGGCGCAGGTGCTGGAATACCGCTTGATCGGTTATGAGAAGCGCCTGCTGAGGCGCGAGGATTTCAACAACGACCAGATTGACGCCGGCGAGATTGGCGCCGGCGCGAACGTCACCGCGATCTACGAGATCACTCCGCGGGGCTCGGCCGGAGCACGTATCGATCCGCTGCGCTACGGCAAATCGCAGGCGCGCGGCGAACGTGGCAATGAACTGGCCTACCTGCGCCTGCGCTACAAGCTGCCCGGACAGTCGCACAGCCAGCTGCTCGAGCGACCGATTGCCGCCCAGGCCGAAACCGAATCCAGTGACCGGCTTCGTTACGCCGCCGCCGTCGCCGCATTCGCCGACGCCCTGCGCGGCGGCACGTACCTCGACGGCTATGGCCTGGCGCAGATCGCCACGCTCGCCAACGGCGCCCGCGACCACGACCCCAGCGGCTACCGCGCCGGCTTCGTGCAATTGGTGAAGCTGGCGGACGGCCTGAGCACGCAGCCCCACGCCAACGCCAGCGCCAACGTCACCGTCGGCGACACGGCCGTGCGTTGAAGTACCCGGCCCGGCCGGTGGCTCGCGTCGATGACTGCAGCAGGTTCGCCCGCTGCACTCTTCCCCCGCCGCCTCCGGCCGACCGGGCCGGCCCGTGCAGTAGGTGCGGCTTCGCGCTCCACGGCGGAAAAGCCATGGCGGGACTGGCCCGACTACCGGGAGGTGACCGGGTCGGATACCTATCCACGGCCACGCGATTTGGCTTACCCTCCTGTGCAATGGACGCTGCGGTCGACCCGGATGCAATGCTGATGCTGGCCTATGCGCGCGGCGACCTTGCGGCGTTCGGTACGCTGTACGCAAAACATCGCGGCATGCTGTATCGCTTCCTGTTGCGCAGCGTGGGCGACACGCACCGCACGGACGAACTGTTCCAGGAAACCTGGAGCCGGGTGATCAGCGCGCGGACGCGCTACCAGGCCCAGGCGAAATTCAGCACGTGGCTGCTGCAGATCGCGCATAACCTGATGATTGACAGCATCCGTCGCCAGCGCCCGATGGCCAGCGGTGACGAAGCCGAAGTGGCGCTGGCCAATGTCGCCACGCCGGAACGCGAACAGCCCGAGCATGCGCTGTCCGAATTTCAACGTCGACGCAGCCTCGAGCGCGCGATCGAATCATTGCCACACGAGCAACGTGCCGCCGTGTTGTTGCGGCTGGAGCAGGAACTGAGCCTGGACGAAATTGCGCTGGTAACCGGTGTCGGTCGCGAGACCGTGAAATCGCGCCTGCGCTATGCCATGAATCGATTACGCGAAGTGCTGTCCGAATGAACACGCCCAAACCACCGATCGATCCATCCTCAGCGGACGAGCAACTGCCCGGCGAAGCCGAATTGGCCGAGCTGTATCGTCGGCTGCCGCCGCACGCGCCAAGTGCCGCACTGGATGCGGCGGTGTTGCAGACTGCGGCCAACGCACTGACCGGCAGCCACGGCCATCGGCCAATCGAGCGACGCAAGGCACCGCGCGAACCGGGCACCTGGACGCAAGCGGAGCGGCTGTCGGCCGCCACCGAACGGTACATTCCATCGATTGAAGCGGCCGCGCGTGCGCGCCGTCGTCGCGCGCCACACTGGCTGATCACGCTGGGCAGTGCTGCCAGTCTGGTGCTGGTGGCTGGGCTGGCGTGGCATATGCGCGGGTCGACGCCGCCGGCAACGTCGATGGACCGGCAGTTGGAAACCATGACAGCGGAAACTGGCGCCACGCCCTCGGCGCCGCCCCCTGCGGTTGCCCCGACCAGCGCGGCGCCCCGGCTCGCGAAGCAGATGAGCGCCATCGAGGCAACGGCGAAGGCCAGCGCCGCCAGGCAGCAGGACAGCCGGGCCGACGCGAGCGAACATGCCGCCGTCAGTCAGGTCGCCCCGCCCGCCCCGCCGCTTGCCGATCAATCCGCGGCGGAAGCCGCTCCGCGGGAAGCCTCGGCAAACCGACTGCGCGATGCCGCGGGCAAGGCAGCGACCAGCCGGAACGGGCCTGCAGCCGCCGCGCCCCCGGCGCGATCGATGTTCCTGATCGCGCCGGACACGGCCCGTGTCACGAGCGACAGCCCCGCGCAGGAGTTGCGCAAGATCGAGCTGTTACTCGAGCACGGCGAGGTCGACGAGGCGCGCCAGCGCCTGCGTGAATTCCGTCAGACCTATCCGGAGCAGCCGCTTCCCGCGGCACTGCAGGCGCACCTGCAAGACCGATGAGCGACACCCAGTTCACGCTGTTGCAGCGCTGCCAGCATCAGCAGGAGATCAAGAAGAGCCGCTTCCTCGCCATGGCCGCGCCGGTCAGCGGCAGCGAACAGGCGCTGGCATTTCTGCGGGAAGTCACCGATCCCGCCGCCACCCACAACTGCTGGGCCTGGCGCATCGGTCAGGACTACCGCTTCAACGACGACGGCGAGCCCGGCGGCACCGCGGGGCGGCCGATATTGCAGGCGATTGAAGGCCAGCAAATGGACGGCGTGGTTGTCGTGGTAGCCCGCTGGTACGGCGGCATCAAACTGGGCGCAGGTGGTCTGGTGCGCGCTTACGGCGGCACCGCAGCTGAGTGCCTGCGGCAAGCCGAGCGCGCCCCCATCGTGCCGATGGCTCGCCTCCGCGTGCACTGCGAATTCGCCGAGCTGGCGTTGCTCAAGGCCCGGCTGCGGGATCTGCAGGCCGAAATCGAAGACGAGACCTTTGGCGCCGAAGGCGTCGATCTGCGCATGAACCTGCCTGCCAGTCGCGCGGAGGAAGCCTGCCTGCTGGTCAGCGACATCACCCGTGGGCGCAGCAGCGCGAAACCGATGGACTGACACAGGGGCAACCAGCCTCGTCAGCGGACGCGCGCTTCCCGCAATCTGACTCTGCGCCGGCCGCGCTGCGGATTGAATCGGCCCCCGCACACCCCACTTCAAGGGCAGCGCGCCGCGGCACGCCACCTGCACTCCAGCCTGCGAGAACTCATGAGCGCTGCTACCTCCGACAGCACACCACGCCCCTCCCGTCGCCTCGGCGCACTGCTTGAGCTATGGCCGTACGTGCGCCCGCATCGTGCGCTGGCGATCGGCTGGCTGGTGTTCCTGGCCCTGTCGTCGGGCGCGTCGCTGACCCTGCCCCTCGCGTTTCGCTACATCATCGACAAGGGTTTCGGCCACGCCAGCCACGCGGTGATCAACGAAACCTTCATGGCACTGTTCGGCGTCGCCCTGGTTCTCGCCGTCGCCACTGCGGCGCGCTACTTCTGCATCACGCTACTCGGTGAGCGTGCGCTGGCGTCGCTGCGCAGGACACTTTACGCCCAGGTGATCCGCCTCGACGTCAGCTTTTTCGAACGCAGTCGGGTCGGCGAACTGCTGTCGCGCCTGAGCGCCGACACCGAAGTGGTACAGGCCCTGATCGGCTCGGGCGTATCGGTGGCGCTGCGCAGTGCAGTCATGCTGATCGGCGCCAGCGCCATGATGGTCTGGACGGCGCCGTCGCTGGCTGGCCTCACAGCGCTGGTGATTCCTGCGGTCATGCTGCCGATCCTGGTGTTCGGTCGCCGCGTGCAGAAACTTTCGCGCGCCAGCCAGGACCGTCTGGCCGACGCCGCGGCCATCGCCAACGAAACCTTGAATGCCTCCACTGCGGTGAAGGCCTATGCACGCGAAAACATCGAAAGCACCCGCTACAGCAGTGCGATTATCCGCGCGCTGGCCACGGCGCGTCGGCGCATCGGGATGCGCGCCCTGCTGACCATGGCGGTGATCGTGCTGGTGTTCGGCGCGATCACCTTGGTGCTGTGGGCCGGCGCCGGACACGTGCTGGCCGGCACGCTCGACCCCGGCGTGCTCGGACAGTTCGTGCTGTATGCGGTATTCGCCGCCGGCTCGGTGGCCGGCTTGTCCGAAGTGTGGGGTGACGTTCTGCGCGCGGCCGGCGCGATGGAACGCCTGGGCGAACTGCTGGCCGAGCGCGCCGAGATTGTCGACCCCGCGCAACCGACGAACCTGCCCCGCCCACTGCGCGGCGCCCTGCACTTCGACCGGGTGGGCTTCCACTACCCGACCCGACCCGACAGCGCCGCCCTGCATGATTTCACGCTCGACGTCCAACCCGGCGAAACCGTCGCCCTGGTCGGCCCGTCCGGCGCCGGCAAGAGCACGGTCTTCGCGCTGTTGTTGCGCTTCTACGACCCGCAACAGGGCAGCATCAGCATCGATGGCATCGACCTGCGCGCCATCACCCTGGATGACTTGCGCGGCGCGATCGCCTTGGTGCCACAGGACACCGTGATCTTCAGCGGCAGCGCCGCCGACAACATCCGCTTCGGGCGCGAGGGCGCCAGCGATGAAGAAGTACATGAGGCAGCCCGCGCCGCCGAAGCACACGAATTCATCAGCACCCTCAACGACGGTTACCAGGCCGAAATGGGCGAACGCGGCGTGCGCCTGTCGGGCGGCCAGCGCCAGCGCATCGCGATTGCCCGCGCCATCCTGCGTGATGCCCCGCTGCTGCTGCTGGACGAAGCGACCTCGGCGCTGGACGCGCAATCCGAAGCGGCGATCCAGCAAGCGCTGGAGCGTCTGGAAAAAGGTCGCACCACCTTGGTGATCGCCCACCGCCTCGCCACCGTGCAACGCGCCGATCGCATCGTGGTCCTCGACGGCGGCCGCATCGTGGCGCAGGGCACACACGAAAGCCTGCTGGCCGAAGGCGGGCTGTATGCGGAACTGGCCCGGTTGCAGTTCGTGGCCTGAGCGCACCAGGGCTTGCTGTCGCGCCCGGACGTCACGAAGCGTTCAGCGCGTACCCTTGCCGTCACCGTCCGCAACCGCCGCCATGCGCCGGTATTCGCGCGGCGTCATGCCCACGGTGGCCTTGAACTGGCGCGCAAACGCACTTTGGTCGATGAATCCGCACGCATGGCCAATGCTGGCGATACTGTCGTCACTGGCCAGCAAGCGCATGGCCGCCTCCATGCGCAGTTTGGTCAGCACCTGCTGTGGGGTGAGCTGGAAGATCCGCCGAAAATGTCGCTCCAGTTGCGCCACCGACATGCCGGCGAGCGTGGCCAGCGACTGCACGCGGATGGTTTCGGCGAAGTTCTCGCGCAAGTACTCGTGCACCCGCCCCAGTCGCTGATAGATGGGGTGGCGGCCATCCGGACCGCCGAGGTCACGCGAGATGCCGATCAAGCCCACGATTTCCTCGCCCTTGCGCAATGGACGCTTGCAGGTGAGACACCAGCCGGGCGAACGATTGGGAAAGATATGCACCTCGAGCTGATTGTCGAAGGTCTCGCCGCGTAGTACGCGCTGGTCCTGCCACGCATACCTGCTGCCCATGGATGCCGAAAACAACTCGTCCACGCGCTGCCCGACAACCTGGTCACGACGCTTCAGACCGAGCCGCCGAACCAGGGTCAGGTTCGCGTGCGTGTAGCGGCCGTCGGCGTCCTTGACGAAGAACACCACGTCCGGCAACGAATCCAGAATCGCCTGCACCTGCGCCGTGTCGACGCTCTCCAACGCCACCCACGCGGCGTCGCCGCGCGCGCCTGTCGCCGTTGCGGCTGGTGCATCAGCGTTCGCCGGAGGCCGCGGCCTCGATAGCTTGCTCATTGTGCTGACTTCCGCATCGCTTGGTGAGAAACGTAACTAGACCGACCCGGTCCGCGCGCTCACTATACTTGAATGCACAAAATCGACATTATCGACTCGCATACCGGTGGAGAACCCACCCGCGTCGTCCTCTCCGGGTATCCCGAGCTGGGTGACGGTGACCTGCGCGAGCTGCGCCGATTGTGTCAGGATCGGCACGATCACTGGCGCAGTGCGGTGATCTGCGAGCCGCGCGGAAGCGACGTCATGGTCGGCGCTCTGCTGTTGCCACCCGTGCTGACCGACACCTGTGCCCGCGTGATTTTCTTCAACAACGTCGGCTACCTCGGCATGTGCGGCCACGGCGCCATCGGGGTGGTGCACACGCTGGCGCAGCTGGGGCGCATCACGCCGGGGCGGCATCGCCTCGATACCGTGGTGGGGCCTGTGGACGTCGATCTGCACGCCGACGGACGCGTGACTATTCACAACGTCGAAAGCTATCGGTTGACTGCCGGCGTGGAGGTCGACGTTCCTGGCTACGGACCGGTACGCGGAGACGTCGCCTGGGGCGGCAATTGGTTCTTCATTACCGCCGACACCCCCGTGGCGCTTGAGCCCGCACAGCTGCGCGAACTGACGCGCTACAGCGAAGCCATCCGCCACGCGCTGGTGGCCGCGGGGGTCACCGGCGAGGCTGGCGCCGAGATCGACCACATCGAAGTCAGCACGCCCTCGCCCACGCCGGGCATGCATTCGCGCAACTTTGTCTTGTGCCCGGGCCTGGCCTGGGATCGTTCGCCCTGCGGCACCGGAACCAGCGCCAAGCTGGCCTGCCTCGCCGCCGACGGCATCCTGGCCGCAGAGCAGCCGTGGCAACAGGAAAGCATCATCGGCAGCGTGTTCGAGGGGCGCTACTCGCCCTCGCCGCGCGGCGTGCTGCCGCACATCACCGGCCGCGCCCACGTGGTGTCGCGTGCCACGCTGCTGATCGACGAAAGTGATCCATTTGCGTGGGGCCTGGGCACCGCATGAGCGCCTGGGATCTCATCGTCGTCGGCGCCGGCATTGTCGGTGCGGCCTGCGCCGAGGCGGCGGCGCGCGCGGGATTGCGCGTGGCCATCATCGAGCCTGGCCCGATTGGTGGCGCCGCCACCGCCGCATCGATGGGACACCTGGTCGCACTCGATGGCAATCCGGCGGAACTGGCGTTGGCGTGCTATTCGCTGCAGCTATGGGACGGTCTGGTCGACGTGGCGCAAATCGAATTCAATCGCTGCGGCACCTTGTGGGTCGCGCGCAACGCCAAGGAGTGCGCGCTGATTCCGCTCCGCATCCGGCAGCTGGCCGCTGCGGGTGTACACGCCGAGCAGGTGGATGCACAAGCGCTGTATCGCCTCGAGCCCGAACTGGCGCCACGCCTGGCCGGCGGCATGCATGTGCCGAGCGATGCGGTGGTGTATCCGCCGGCCGCCGCCCGTGAACTGGTGCGACGTGCGCAGCACCATGGCGCCCAGTTGTTCGCCGGCAGCCGCGTCGATGGATTGCTCGAGGGTGGCGTGCAACTGGATTCAGGCGAACGCCTGGACGGCCCCGTCCTGGTGGCCACCGGCACCACGCTGCAACAGCTGCTGCCGGAGCTGCCGCTGTGCGGCCGCAAGGGCCATCTGCTGATCACCGAACGCTATCCGGGCCTGTTGCATCACCAGATTCTGGAAATCGGCTACACCGACAGTGCGCACGGGACCAGCGGCAGCAGCGTGGCCTTCAATGCGCAACCACGCCCCAGCGGGCATGTCTTGCTGGGGTCCTCGCGCGAGTTCGATGTGACCGACAGCGCGGTCTCGCCGGACATCCTGCAGCGCATGCTTGAGCGGGCGCTGGAGTTTGTACCGGCCCTGGGTGGCTTGCGCGCACTGCGCACCTGGACCGGCCAGCGTCCCACCACGCCCGACGGGCTGCCTTACCTGGGCGCCGTGCCCGGCCGTTCCAATACCTGGGTCGCCGCCGGACACGAAGGTCTTGGCGTCACTACCGCGCTGGGCAGCGCCGCCGTGATGCTCGATCTGATCCGCGGCCGGAGGCCAGCGATCGACCCACGACCTTACGCGCCATCGCGGATGGCATCGTGAACGCCACGGTGCGGCTGTACATCAATGACGTGCCGGTCGATGTGTCGGCTGAGTCGAGCGTGGCCGCCGCCGTGCTGCAGGTTGTTCCGCACTGCCGTCGCTCGCTGGGCGGCCAGCCGCGCGCACCGTTGTGCGGCATGGGCGTGTGCTTCGAATGCCGCGTCAAGATCGATGGCGAAGCGCATGTGCGCGCCTGCATGACGCCGGTGCGCCAGGGCATGCGGGTGCGCACCGATGTCTGAGCACTACGACGTGCTGGTGGTAGGCGCCGGACCCGCCGGTCTGGCCGCGGCACGGGCCGCCGCTTCGCACGGACGTCGTGTGGCGCTGATCGACGCCGCGCCGCGCGCCGGTGGACAGGTCTGGCGGCACGACGTGCGCCGCGCCGCACCACGCGCCGCACACCGTGCTTTCGCTGGCCTGGACGGAAGCATCGAGCGTTTGTACGGGCACAGCGTGATCGCCGCGCTGCCGCAAGCACTCCTGGTGGAATCCGATCATGGCGCGCGGCGGCTCGCATATGCCGCGCTGGTGCTGGCCACCGGCGCCCGCGAATTGCTGTTGCCGTTCCCGGGCTGGACGCTGCCGGGCGTCAGCGGCGCCGGCGGTCTGCAGGCGCTGGCCAAGCAAGGTGCGCCGGTGGCCGGCAAGCGCGTCGTGGTAGCAGGCAGCGGACCGCTGTTGCTGGCCGTGGCCGCGACACTGCGGGCGCATGGCGCGCACGTATTGGGCATCCACGAGCAGGCTTCGCGCGCATCCATCGCGTCCTTTGCCAGCGGACTGTGGCGCTGGCCAGCACGCGCGGTGCAGGCGCTGGCGTTGCGCACGCGCCTGGCCGGGATCCCGTACCACACCGGCACGTTTGTCCGCACGGCCAGTGGTGACCCCACGCTGCAGGCCGTCGAAATCGTCACACGCGGCGGCACGCGCCGGGTCGCCTGTGACTTGCTGGCCGTCGGCTATGGGCTGGTTCCCAACACCGAACTGGCGGAACTGCTCGGATGCGCATTGCAAGTCGGCGTCACCCACCCCGGTGTGCTGACTGACACGCTGGGGCAAACCAGTGTGCCCGGCGTCTTCGCGGCCGGCGAGCTGTGTGGCATTGGCGGCCTGGCCCCGGCACGTGTTGAAGGCGCCATTGCCGGGCACGCGGCGGCCGATGCGGCGGCGGCAGCATCGGCGTTACAGCCACGGCGCGATCGGGCCCGCCGCTTCGCCGCGCACCTGTCGCGGCATTTCGCGCTGGACCCACGCATCCGCGCCCTGGCCACGCCAGACACGCTGATGTGCCGCTGCGAAGACGTGCCGCTGGGCGCGCTCGACTCGTTCCACGATGCGCGCGCTGCCAAGTTGGCCACGCGATGCGGCATGGGCGCGTGCCAGGGCCGCATTTGCGGTAGCGCGCTGGCCGAACTGGGTCGGTTCCCGCGCGGGCCAGCTCGCCCTCCCCTTTTCCCTGCCCGCCTGGACAGCCTGATGCTGGCCGCCGGCGAGGCGCCATTTACTTTCCATCAACGAGGTAGTTCTCCATGAAGCAGTCTTCCCTCTGGCGCGGCGTCATCCCCGCCATCACCACGCCCTTCACCGAGGACGGTCAGGTGGACCACACCTTCCTGGCCCAACACGCACGCGGCATGATCGACGCCGGTTGCATCGGCATGGTGCCGCTGGGTTCGCTGGGCGAGGCCGCCACCGTGAGCTATGACGAGAAGGTGGCGATCATGCGCACGCTGGTCGAAGCACTCGACGGCCGCGGCACAGTAATCCCCGGCATCGCCGCGCTGTCGACCGACGAAGCGGTGAAGCTGGCGCGTGACGCCAAAGCAGTCGGTTGCGCCGGTCTGATGGTGCTGCCGCCCTACGTGTACTCCACCGACTGGCGCGAAATGGGCGCGCACATGCGCGCGGTCATCGAAGCCACCGACCTGCCATGCATGCTGTACAACAACCCGCTGGCCTACAAGACCGACTTCCAGCCCGAACAGATCGCGGAACTGGCGGCGGCGTATCCCAACCTGCAAGCCGTCAAGGAATCATCGTCCGACGTCCGCCGCGTGACCGCGCTGCGCAGCTTGCTGGGTGACCGCCTCGACATCCTGGTGGGCGTGGACGACATCATCGTCGAGAGTCTGGCAGCCGGCGCGACCGGCTGGATCGCAGGCATGGTCAATGCCTACCCACTCGAATCGGTGAAGCTGTTCGAAGTGGCGCGCGACCAGGGCCCGGAGGCGGCGGCCGAGCTCTATCACTGGTTCCTGCCACTGCTGCGCCTGGATACCGTGCCCAAGTTCGTGCAACTGATCAAGCTGGCCCAGGAGCAGGTGGACATGGGCAGCGAACGCGTGCGCGCGCCGCGCCTGCAGCTTGAAGGAAGTGAGCGCGCCCAGGCCCTTGATGTCATCAAACGCGCGAATGCCAACCGCCCGGAGCTGTGAGATGGCCAAATCGGAAAACTTGCTGATCGATGGTCGCTGGCAGGCCGCCCGCGAGCCCCGCTGGGTGTTTCGCGCCGAGGACCCGACGTGCGGTCAAGAGATCGAGCCCGCGTTTCCGGTCTGTGGTGACGGGGATATCGAGCGTGCGCTGCACGCCGCCAGTACGGCCGCGCCTGCGCTGGCGGCCGTGCCGCCCGCAGCGATCGCGGCCTTTCTGGATGACTGTGCCGACCGCATCGACGCTGATCGCGACGCGCTGATCGCGCTGGCACACACCGAAACTGCGCTGCCGGCGGATACGCGGCTACCCGGCGAGCTGGCACGCACCACCGGCCAGCTGCGCCAGGCTGCGCGCGCGGTGCGGGAGCACGCCTGGACGCACCCGGTGATCGACACCCACGCAGGTTTGCGCGCGCACTACGCGCCGCTGGCCAAGCCCGTGCTGGTGTTCGGTCCCAACAACTTCCCGTTCGCCTTCAACGCCATCTCGGGCAGCGATTTCGCCTCGGCCATGGCGGCGCGCAACCCGGTCATCGCGAAGGCCCATCCGTCGCACCCAGCCACCAGCCAGCGACTGGCGCAATGCGTGTTCGCCGCGCTCGAAGCCTCCGTATTGCCGCTTGCCTCGGTGCAAATGCTGTATCACTTCGACAATGACAGCGGACTGTGGCTCGCGGCTGATCCGCGACTGGGCGCCATCGCCTTTACCGGCAGCCGCCACGGCGGCCTGGCCCTGAAGGCCGCAGCCGATGAGGCCGGCATCCCGATGTACGCGGAGATGTCCAGCGTCAATCCGGTCTTCCTGCTGCCCGAGGCGCTTGCGCACAACGGCAAGGCGCTGGCCGCGGAGCTGTTTGCATCGTGCACCATGGGCAGCGGCCAGTTCTGCACCAATCCCGGCGTGGTCATCGTGCCGGCAGGTGCCGGCGGCGACGCGTTCAGCGCCGAAACGCAGCGGCTGTATGCGGCCGCGGCGCCGAACGTGCTGTTCTCGCGCAGCGTGCGGGACAATCTCGTGCGCGCCCTTGCCCAACTGCGCCAGGCCGGGGCCGTCGTGTTGGCCGGCGGCGCAGCAACCAGCGGGCCCGGTTATTACCACGCACCCACGCTGTTGCAGGTGAGCGGCAGCCACTTCCTGGCCCACGCCGAACAGTTGCAAGGCGAAGCATTCGGCCCCAGCACCCTGCTGATCCAGGCAGATGATGTCGCGCAGATGGTGCGCATTGCGGCGGCCTTCGAGGGCAATCTCACTGGCACGCTTTACCGCGCCGAGGACGGTGCCGACGAGGCCGCGTTCCAACAGATCGCCAGCGTGCTGCGCCCGCGCGTGGGACGCCTGATCGCCAACAAGATGCCGACCGGTGTGGCTGTCAGTCCAGCCATGAACCATGGCGGCCCCTACCCCAGCACCAGTCACTCCGGCTTTACCGCGGTCGGTATGCCTGGCGCGATCCGGCGCTTTGCGGCACTGCAGTGCTACGACAACGTGCCCGAGCATCTGCTGCCAGCGGACCTGCGCGACCACAACCTGCCCGGCCTTCAGCGCTGCGTCGATGGCCACTGGACAGACCGGGACATCGATGCCGGAGTTGAGGCGTGAGCGGGCAAATCGGCGGTCTGGGACTGCAACAGTCGTTGGCGACCCTGCGTCCGCCTGCGCAGCTGCCGTTGGCTATTCAAGGCGACGAATACCAGCAACGCCTGGAGCATGCCCGGGCGTTGCTGCGCGAACAGGGCCATCAGGCGCTGCTGGTCAGCGCCGGCAGTTCACTGCGCTACTTCAGCGGTGTGCCCTGGCGTGCCAGCGAGCGCCTGGTCGCCATGCTGCTGACGCTGAAAGGCGAGCCGGTGCTGTTTTGTCCGGAATTCGAAGCCGGGTCCCTGCAGCGTGCGCAACGCATTCCGGCCGACGTACGTTACTGGCACGAACACGCCAACCCATCCGAGTTGGTGGCACAGGCGCTGGCCGAACGTGGCGTGCAAAGCCTGGCGCTCGATCCGATGGCGCCGTTTGGCCTGTCGACACGCTTGCGCGAGGCGGCGCCCACGGTCCAGCTGGTCGACGCACGCGCAATCATCGACGGTTGCCGCATGTGCAAGTCCGCCGCGGAGCTGGCGCTGATGAAGCACGCGACTGCCATCACCCTGGAGGTCCATCGGGGCGCGGCTCGTGCTATCTGCGAGGGGGTTGGCACAGCCGAATTGCGCCAGTTCATCGACACCGCACACCGCCAGCTCGGCGCCGATGGCGGCTCCACTTTCTGCATTGTGCAGTTCGGTCAAGCCACCGCCTTTCCGCACGGGATTCCCGGCGAGCAGACGCTGCGTGAAGGCGAGCTGGTGCTGATCGACACCGGCTGCACCGTACACGGCTACAACTCGGACATCACGCGTTGCTACATCTTCGGCAAACCCGACGCGGACCAGCAGCGCATCTGGGACCTGGAGCAGGCGGCGCAGCTCGCGGCCTTCGCGGCAGTGCGCCCCGGCGTGCCTTGCGAAGACGTGGATCTGGCGGCCCGTAGCGTGATCGAGCGCGCGGGCCTTGGCCCCGGTTACAACCTCCCCGGATTGCCGCACCGCACCGGTCACGGCTGCGGCCTCGACATCCATGAGGCCCCCTACGTGGTACGCGGCGACCGCACTCCACTGCAACCCGGCATGTGTTGCAGCGACGAGCCGATGATCGTCGTGCCCGACCGCTTCGGCGTTCGCCTGGAGGATCACTTCTACGTGACCGAAGACGGTGCCGCCTGGTTCACCCCACCATCGCCTGCCATCGACCAGCCCTTCGCGGATCACGCAAGTCCGTGACCGATGTATCGGTCATCAATGCATAGCAGGTTGCAAACGATAGTCTGACGAAGGGGCGCCCCGCCGCCCCGCGCCGAATGTGCCGGTTTCGTGACATGCAATCTCGGTCGATGCGGACCGCGGGTCCATGATCTGGCGTCTCGCCCTCGTAGTGTCGTCCACACCGACAATGGTTACCGGCACACCGCCGCCCGCGCCGTGACACCAACGTCTCGCGCAATCTTTTGCCCGAGCTGGCCCGCACAGCGCCAATGCCGCGTGCCCCACACAAGCCAGATCAAAACGATGTGCATCGCGCATTAATTCAGGACGTGGGCCCACGCCAGGATCAATGCTGCACATTGTGCGAAATTCCGCACCGCGATCATCCAAATATAACTAGACGCAAAAATGCGCTTTCTGGATCATCGAAGGTGACAGGGATGACCGCGCATCACGGCGTGCTTTGAAAGCCGGATTGGCCACACATAGCCTCGCAGCCACCACCGCACATTCAATCGCCGACTTCACATTATCGGCAATCCACCATTCCGGAGGGGAAATGACACATTCACATAATGCCCATAAAAAGCGACCATTCCACCAGGGAAGGTCCGCCCCAAAAGCACTCATTGCGGCGGCAATCGCGCTGGCGCTGGCAAATCCTGCAAGCGCATTCGCGTCAACCACCACCGCAGCCGTCGACAACCCTCCGGCAACCGTGAACAGCGAGCCGGCAGCCGCACAGAACGAGCAGGATCAGACCGCAGCGGCGGCCGAAACCGCGCAGCCGACATCATCCAAGAATGCAAAAGACCTGCAGGCCGTGACAGTCACCGCGCGCAAGCGCGTCGAGCGCGAAGTGGACATCCCCATCGGCATGGCAGTCATTGACGGCTACCAGCTCGAAGCGGCCGGCATCACCAATATCGGCGACGCCCTGCTGACCGCGCCCGGTGTTGCCGCGTATGACGCAGGTGGCGGATTTACCTATGTTCAGGTACGCGGTGCCTCTGCTCGCCAGGGCAGCAATGAAACGGGGTACTACCTGGATGATGTGCCATTCGATGGCGTCACTGTCCCGTGGTATCCCGATACCCGTTCGTTTGATATAGACAGCATTCAGGTCCTGAAGGGTCCCCAGGGAACCTTGTTTGGCGAAGGTTCGATTGGCGGAACCGTGGTCGTCACAACCCGGAATCCGGATCTGGACGGGTTTCACACGACGGTGGAAACGTCGGCCAGTTCCACCGAGGGTGGCACCAATGGTTGGGGTGCCAAAGCCATGCTGAATATTCCGCTTATTGAAGGCAAGCTGGCATTACGCATCGCGAGTACAGATGAAAAGACCTCCGGTTGGTTGCGAAATCGCGACACCGGGGCCGAAAATATCAATTGGCAGCGAATCCAGACCAATCGGGTCAAACTGCGCTATGCGCCGACCGATCGCCTGACTTTCGATTTGGCCTATTGGAAATATAAAAATCACTCGCCAGGTGGTTTTGACTGGGCTTATCGTGACATGTCAGTCAATACCTATTATGACGTACACAGCGATTGGGATTCCGGAAGCCTCAAGGCCAAATACGATTTTGACAACTCGCAGCTGATGTACGTGTATTCGGACGGCGGACTTGGCCGCAAGCTCTCGGGCGTCAATCAGGGCCGCACTCGCAGCAGCACGATCGACATTGGCGTCAAAACCAATGAACTGCGTTGGACTTCTACCGGCGAGCATACGATTGACTGGACCGCAGGGCTTTACCACCACAAGGGCCAACGAGGCGACTTCTACAACAACCAGGGCTTTGAGCCGAGCAATTCCGCCCACCTCAGCAAGTCCGTTGCGGTCTACGGCGACCTGACATGGAATTTCGCCGAGAAATGGTCAACGTCCTTGGGCGCACGCCACTTCAAGGAAGATCTTGACGCCTCCGATTCCACCGCGACGCAAACGAATCGGCTGGATCACACGGTCTCGCATACCAGTCCCAAAGTCACCCTGACCTACCATCCCCGCGCGGACTCGTCCGTCTACGGCAGCATCGCCAACGGCTACCGTTCCGGCCAGCTGCAGTTGATCAATACGATCCAGTTGGCGAAGGACCTTGGCCTCGACGTCCCGACCTCGACCAAGCCCGACCAGATCTGGAGTTACGAGCTGGGCTACAAGGCGATTTTCAATGGCGGCCGCTTGCAGTTCGATTCGGCGATCTTCTACACCAACTGGAAAGATGTGCCGATCTACATGCCCCTCCAGGGCGGCGCCGTGTACGCGCTGCTCAACTCGGGAGGTACCTCCACGAAAGGCGCCGAGATGGGTCTGACCTGGATTCCGAACGACGCCTGGACCTTCCAGTTCAGTGGCAGCTATATCGACGCCATCTACGACCGGACACAGCCGGGCACAAACTTCCACAAGGGCACGCCCGTGTTCAATGTTCCCAAACTGCAGACCACCGGATCTGCGGCGTACGGGTGGGCGATTGGAAACGGTTTGTGGGGCACGGCGCGAACAGACATCACGCATTTTTCCCGTCGCGAGACATCGTCGACGGCTGAAGGTGTGGGTGGTGACGCCATCACGCGGGTATCGGCGAGGCTTGGCCTCGAATCGGTCAATGGCTGGTCCGCCTACCTGTTTGGTGAAAACCTGGCCAACGACAAGGGCGCCGTCGATCCGCCCTATCGCGGCCAGGCCAGCCGACTGCGACCGCGCACCTTTGGTGTCGAGCTGAAGTACCACTACTGACGATGTGCCGCGGTGTCGCTTGCGGCGACAGCTCCTGGGTTTTGCCGCAAGCGACAACCGGAGACAGGCTGACTGAAGCCAGGTCTGGCGAATGAACTTCAGCGTTTTGCGCAAAGCGCTGAGACGACCGACCCAGGCGCATTGTCCCAGCAGAGGACCCTTATGAAATTTGCAAACATCTGTGCCTGGATCGCCGCCGCCGGCCTGCTCAGCTTTGTGCCTGGCCAGCTGCTTGGACAGGGAACGCTGGCGAACTATCGCAGTGCCGAGTCATTCTTGAAGGGCAACCTGCCTGCAAGGATCGAGCTGGCTGACAGCACGCCACACTGGTTTGGCGACAGCAATCAATTTTGGTACCTCAAGAACGGCCCCGCCGGAAAGCATTTCATTGCGGTCGATGCGGAACGCAATACCCAGCAGCCGGCGTTCGACCACGCTCGCCTGGCGACCGCACTGTCGCTGGCTGCAGGCAAGACATACGCTTCGGACAAGTTGCCGTTCGATAGCTTCGAATTTTTCGATGGCAGCCACGCCCTTCGCTTCCGGATCGACAGCGCCCGTTGGGAGTGCCGGCTGGACGGCTACACCTGCAAGCTCGACCCCCGCAAGGATGATCCAGACCACGAATCGATCTCACCTGACGGACAGTGGGCCGCCTTCGTGCGGGAACACAACTTGTTTGTGCGCAATACGAAAACCGGCAAAATCATCCCGCTGACAACCGATGGCGCGCCGGAAAATGACTACGCCACGCCATGGCCATGGTTGCAGCTGATGGTCGAGCAAGGCGTGACGAACGGTGCAGACGCCAAACAGGCCCCGGCCGTGTTCTGGTCACCGGACTCAACCCGTCTGGTGACGTATCGGATGGATACGCGGCATTCCGGCCACCTTGAGAGTCTGCAATTTGTGCCCGCGGATGACCTGCGCCCGCGGACTTATCGTTACGTGTATCCGCTGCCGGGAGAGCCGCTACCCGAGGCCTTTCCCGTCATCTTCAAGGTGGGTGCAACGATCCAGCGCGTTGACGTGAAGACGCCACCCCTGATCGTTCAAAGCTGGGGTTGGGGCGAATTGGGATTCAGCTGGTTCGATGACGGCCAGCATGTCCGCTACAAATACCTGGGGCGTGGCTCGAAGTTCATCGAACTGCGCGAAGTGAATGCCGCCACGGGCCAGCAGCGCGTACTGCATCGCGAATCGGCTGTTGCGGATTCGTACGTGGATCCGTTCACGACGCGGTTTCATTTCACGGGCCACGATCAACAATTCCTGTGGACCTCGGAACGCAGCGGCTGGAACCAGCTCTATCTTCACGACACCGCCAGCGGCCGCCTGATTCGGCGACTCACTGACGGTGACTGGGTTGTGCGTGACATCGTGCACGTGGACAAAAAGCGTGGGCAGGTCTATTTCCTGGCCAGCGGCGAGCAGGCGGACTCGGACCCCTACTACACCCGGCTTTACCGCATCAGCCTGGATGGCGGGGACATGCAACTGTTGACGCCGGAGAGCGCCAACCATCGGGTCTTCATGTCGGGCGACGGAGCGTATTTCGTCGACAATTACTCGCGGGCCGACTTGCCGGGCAAATCCGTCCTGCGTCGCAGCAGCGATGGCCAGGTCGTGCGTGTGCTCGAACAGGCCGACACCAGCCGCCTGTCGCAGCAAGGCTGGACCCCGCCGCTTCTGTTCAAGGGCAAGGCCACGGACCAGGCAACGGATCTTTACGGCCTGATCGTACGACCAACACACTTTGACCCCGCCAAAAAATACCCGGTTCTGGAATACATCTACTCGGGACCGCACGGCTTCTTCGTACCAAAAACCTTTGGCGGCACCATGGATCTGCAGGCCATGGCCGAGCTGGGCTTTGTGGTGGTGATGGTGGATGCCCGCGGAACGGCTGGACGTTCGCGCGCATTCCGCGAATTTTCGTACCACAACCTGGGCAACGTGTTTGACGACCATGTGAGCGTGATTCGCCAGATGGCCGATCGCTACCCGTGGATGGATATCGATCGGGTGGGCATCTACGGTTACTCGCACGGCGGTTACGGATCCACCCATGCCTTCCTGCAGTTTCCGGATTTCTACAAGGTCTGTGTGTCCACCGCGGCCGACCATGATGCGCGGATGGACAAGGCCGGCTGGAACGAACTGTTCCAGGGTTATCCGGTGGGCGATGACTACGCCGAGCAGTCCAACATGGCGCTGGTCGATCAGCTCAAGGGCCACCTGCTGTTGATCCACGGCGATCTCGACGGCAACGTTCACCCCATCGGCACCATGCGCCTGGTGGACTCCCTGATGAGCGCCAACAAGCCGTTCGACATGCTGCTGGTACCCAACATGCTGCACGGCGACAGCGGTCCGCATGCCCGCTATGTCACGCTGCGGCGCTGGAACTATTTCGTGCGCCACCTGCTCGGCGTGGAGCCCCCGCAGGGATTCCGCATCCACGAAGCCAACTGAGGTCCGCCCCCGGCAAGACCGGGGGCTTTTCGTGGGCGCACGCGGCTCACCAGCACGAGGAACCGCCGCGCTGAAAGGCCGCTGCCAGCCGTTGACTGCGAATCCTGGCGAACCGGCAACGCCTGCACGCGTTACCCTTGTGCGCTGGCAGCCAACACAGCGAGCACCATGTCCATCGTCCTGACCCCGTTCGCCCGCACCCGCCTGTTCCCCCGCGACAGGCGGCGCACCGCCATCCAGGATTGCAGCGCCGAGGAATTTGAGCAGCGGCTCAACACCGAGGCACCGCAGAAAGTGCTGGCTGGATACGCCCCGTTCTGTCGTCTGCACGTCCATCCGAACTGGACCACCACGCGCTGCACCGCCGTACCCCTCACCGACAGCAACCGCCACCTGCTGCGCTCGGCCTACGAAGCGCGCAGCACCGACGAATTGCCGGTGCTGGTGCGCTGGTTCGAGGGGATCGATCCACCGGTTGCACGCTACCTGCTGCCAATCCTGTACAGCCGCGACCAGCTCGCCAAGGAAGGCTCGCCCATCGATGCCGACTGGGGCGTGGTGGGTTGCCTCTACACGACCGAGCCGGCCGAGATTCCGATGGTGCCGATCACCATGCTGCGCAATGCACTGGGCGTTGCGGAAGGCGGCTCCGGCGTACCACTGGACCACGAAGCGTACCGGCGCAGCGTGGCGTTCTGGGAACGACACGCCAACTGGCGCTGACGAACGCAGCCTCGCCGCGCACGCGGACGCGTCGACGACGGCACGCGCGCCGCGCCGCCGACAACCTGCCGCGCTGCTCATGGACACGGCCCATCCTGATGGAAGTACAACAGCGTCATGCCTTCACCCGGCGCCGAGTCACGGCCGGTCATGGTGGCAATGCCGTTGGTCGAACAGCGCAGGATCCAGGCCATCACCCACGGTGGCTGCCCCGGACGTAACCCGAGCATGCAGCGGATCTCGCCGAACAGCGCCTGACCGGTGAGCGGATGGCGCGCGATCGGCACCTGCCGAAACTTGCGTTGCACGATCCACTGCCGCGGTCCGGGCAAGGCCGCCAGTTCCTCCGGCCCCGGATTCAGCAACACACCGTGGCTGGAGTGCCCATGCACCGGCTTGGCCACCCAGGGCTGACCATCCGTCCACGGCGACGCGCTCGACACGCTGTTGTCGACCCAGTGACAGGCCTCATGGGGCGCCAGCGCCAGCTCGGCCAGCGTGCCCTTGCTGATCCCCTCATACCAGGCCGGGTGGCTATGCCAGCTCATCTTGTCCGCAGCCAGCAGCACCGCCTGGGCGTGGCTGCGTTCAAACGGCGGCAAGTCCGGCAGGATCAAACGGTTCCATGCATGCGAGTAGCGCACGCCGGTCACGGCATGTCGCAGATAGCCGCCAGCGGGAATCAGCTCGCGCCAATCGTGCACGTCCACTTGCCACCAATGGCGCGCAGCCGCCAGGTCCGCCCACGCGGGGCTGGTTCGGGGGTGATCCTCGATCAGCACCGTATCGGCACGCGGCGCCACCCATGGGCGCAAGTGCTCGACCCAGTCCGAACCAGCCGGTAGCGGATCATGCGGCAACCACGTCGAGCCCGGATCGCACAGCCGGCGCTGCGCCAATTGCAGAGTGTGGCAGGTCGGCAGCATCGTGGTGAACGCCTGGATCTCCACCCACGCCAGCGCGAACGGTTGCGATGCGTGTTCGACCAGGGCCATGTCCAGGGCCAGCACATCGGCCTGCGCGCCCAACCAATGCACCCGCGAAGAACGCAGGTGCGGCTGCAGTGTGGTGATCAGCTGGCCGACCTTGGCCGTCAGCGCCTGATGCAACGCGGAATTGCCGACGCCGTAGTTGTCCGCCAGCCGGTCCAGCGGCAGATGCGGCGCCCCGGTTTCGCGCAAGGCCCGTGCCAATGCGTCGGCGCCCACGAAGCGCAGTTGCAGTTGCGGCAGCGCACTCATAGCCAGCCTCCCGCTTGCTGCAGCATCGGCGGCTCGACGCGCGACCGTTCCACCATCCAGCGCAGCGTGTCGTGCCAGTTGTCGTCCCGGGCGACCTGCTGGCGTAACGCATCGGCGAACGTGCCCGCACTGAGCGCATCCGCGAGCTGTCGTTCCCAGTAGTTGCGTTCGGCGGCGTTGCCCGCACAGAACGCGATGCGCTCCCACCAACGCTGGAAGTGTGTGGCCGAGTTGCACACTTCATCCCGATCCCAATCGATCCATTTCGCGCGCAGGCCGTGACGCCGCGCGCGCCACTTGTTCTCATCGATGCAGGCACGCGACCACACGGCGCCGGCGCGACCAGCACGAAGTTCGCGCTGCAAGGTCTCTGCTTCCCACTTCAACAAGGTGGCGATCAGGCCGATGCGGTCCAGCTCAGGGTGCGTGTCCATCATCCGCACTTCCAGCGTGCCGTAGCGATGGTGCAGCCTCACGTCCTGCCACAGCGCCTGGCCCTCTTCCACGCAGCCGAGTCGGCGCAAACGCTGCACGTGGTCGCGATACGCCTCCTCGCTGTCCCAGGGATCTGGCGTACCCATGCGCGGATAACGGTCCAGCAGGCTGTGCCGCCATGACTGCAATCCGGTATCACGTCCCTCGAAAAACGGCGAGCTGGCCGACAACGCCAACACTTCCGGCAGCACATGCCGCAAGCGGTTCATGATCGCCAGCTTGGGCGCGGCAAAATCGAAGCCCAGATGGATGTGCATGCCAAAGCTGAAGGCACTGCGCGCCACATCCTGATACTCATCCAGCAACCGGTTGTAGTGCGGATAATCGACACCCTCATGCACGGCCTGCTGCTGCCACCTCGCGGTGGGGTGCAAGCCGGCGATCAGGATCTGCTGCCCTTGCGCCGCGGTTTTGCGCCGGGCCTGCTCGCGCAGGGTGTGCAACGCCGTCAGCAAGCTGTCGACGTCCTTGCAGATGCGCGTGCGCAGTTCGATGACACAACGATGAATCTCCCGATCCAGCATGCCCTCGGCCGACCCGTACTGGGCCAGGTCCTGCGTCAGATCGTGGGCGACCAGCGTTCCGTCACCGTCGACCACCTGTACTTCCTCCTCCAAACCAAGAGTGACCATGGATGTTTCCTTGTGCGTGATGGGGTTGAGCCCCGGCTGCCGGAATGGCAGTCCAGCGCCGATCCTCCACCAAGCGGACACCCACGTCTGGGACCGGCGTGGGGATGCCACGCCGGTTGCACGGAAAGCATCGAAACAAGCGGCCGCAGGCAACGGGTCGCGGCAACGCGTGAAGGTCTTGGAGACAGAGCGCCAGCCACGTCGCGCACAAAAAAACGCCGGCCATGGGTCCACCCCATGGCCGGCGATCAACGGGTGATGTGGATCAGAGGTTGGGCTTGCCCGGCAGGCTCAAATCACCGGACGCCACCTTGAATACATCCACCACGCACAGCAGCGGCGCATGCACGCTGGCGTTGACGCGCAAGCCGGCCGTCACGCCATCGAAACTGCCAGCCGTCACGACGCCGATATCGTCAAATGGAACCCGTACCTCGACCGTGTCGCCCGTCAGGGTCGGGGTCCAACCCGGGCTGTCGAGCAGGATCGGCAAGCCCGGCCAGGTCTTCGGCAAGCGCGGCTGGTGGCCCGCGGGGATGTCGACCACCGCCAGCGCCTTGGGACCACACGCCTCGTTCGGTTTCAGCACGACCCAGTGGCTGTGCCACAAGTCGCCGTCGTTATCGAGCTTGCCGTCACCGTTTTCGTCGAACAGCGGCGTGTCGTCGAAGTCCGGATGGGCGGTGACCGCCAACGCCAGAATGCCCGCGCCATGTTCGAAGCCCACTTCATACGGGTCGATGCTGGTCGGCCATACGTACGAGAACACGTCGCTGCCCGCCAGCTTCCCGCTCGGCGTCGGCTTGGTCTGACCGGCCTTGCCCGATACGGACATGTGGAAAATGGCCACGTTCTTGTCGGTGGATATCTTGGTGTGGACGATGTCGAAATCGGCAACCACGCCCTTGGCGGCGGCCGGCGCGCTGGCAATGCCGCCCTTGTGCGCCGTGCCGTTATGGGCGAACGATGCGGTGGCGGCCAGGGCCATGCCCAGGGCCAGTGTCAGGTTCAGGGTTTTCATGGACACCTCAGCGCAGATCGGCGATGGAGGCGCCGAAGTTGATGTGGAGGGGCATGCCATTCAGCAGCAGGGCCGGCACCGACTTGATGCCGGCAGCCTCGGCTTCCGCGACGCGTTCGCTCTGATCGCCCAGATGAACGATCTCCACGGCGTACCGTGACGGGTCCAGCGAATGCGCCAGCTCGCGTTCGGCATCCAGGCAAACCGGGCAACCGGCATGATAGAAAACGGCTTTCTGTTGCATAATTCAAATCCTCTTGCGTGCTCTTGTCAGGGTGGGTAAGGGAACCGGGCGGTGTCCGATGTCAGTCGGGCGCCGCCCACTTGTTTCCGCCTAGGGCGGGGTCAACTGCCGAAAACGGGCCAGGTTTTCGGCAAGCTGTTCGGTGTCGGCAGGCAATTGTTCGGCGCAGTCCACGCGCAACTCCGCGTCACCAAATGCCTTGCCGATGAAGTCGCAGAAATGCGGCTGGTCCGCACTCCCGCCGTAAGGTTTGAAGAAGCGGCAGCCCAGGCAGGTGCGTGTTCCGGTAGCCATACCCAGACGCTGCGCCTGCCCCACCAGCAACTGGGTGGCCCGCAGCAGCACGCCAATATCCTGTTCGTTCATGCCCTGCAGGAGCCGCCCCAGACCGTTGGCCGGATCGCGCAGTTGGCGACTGACGACCTGCCCTGCCCTGGTCAGCCGCAGCAACGAGGCGCGTCGATCGGCCGGATCGGGCGAGCGCGCAATCCATTTCTTGGCTTCCAGCGCCTTCAGCGAATCGCTCAAGCTGGCTGGCGAGACGCCGAGACGCTCGGCAATCTGGAACGCCCGCAACGGTCCCGGCTGGCCCAACAGCCGCAGCACCGCCGCCTGCGTGGGCGGCAAGGCCGGCGAGCCATCGCTGCGCCACGACTGCGCGCGCACCAAGGCGGACAACTGCTCCAGTCCGGCGGCGGCCTGCTCACGTTGTTGGCGGGGGGTAGTCATGGGTGAAGGATAGGAGTCCTACCTATTCCTGTCAAGCCCGCGCACACCTCTTCCTGCCTCGCGGCGCACCAACCCCGTCTTGCCCCGTTCTGGACGGGGATCGAGGCAACTGGAATCAGCCGCGGGACGAGGCGAGCCGCGTGTTCTCAGCGCTCAGCCACACCCGGCCACCTGGACCCCGGGTCCCCGATCACCGACGCCATGGAAGGATTCGCGCCGCTCGGACGTATTGGATCTTGCAAGCCGCACACAACCCATCGCGGCAGCACGGACTCATCCGCGTCCCGACCACCATCCGTACGGTCGTGCCGCGGACAAGCCCTCGTCTAACAAACCCGTCAAGGACATTCAAGCCATGCACAACCACACCAACTGGAAGATTGCGCTGGGCGGCCTGCTGCTGATCGCAACATCCGGCGCCCAGGCAGCCGCCCCCTTCAGCGTCAGCACCGGTGCCAGCTACAGCACCGGCACCTACGGCACCGGCACCACCACCGACATCTGGTCGGCGCCCTTGTCCGCAGCCTACAAGACCGAACGCTGGGCCATCACGGTCAGCGTCCCGTACATCAGGATCCACGGCGCGGGCAACGTCATCCCCGGCACGGGCCCGGTCGACAACAGCAACCCGCTCGTACGCGGCCTCCATGACGTGCTGGGTGGCGGTACGACACCCAATGGAAGCACCAGGACTGCCGCCACCTCGGCATCCGGCTTCGGCGACGTGGTGGCCACGGCCGGCTACACGCTGGTGTCGAGTGCTGATCGCCATGTCGGGCTCGTCCTCACCGGCAAGGTGAAATTCGGCACGGCGAATACCAACAAGGGACTGGGCACCGGCGAGAACGATTACGGTCTCTCACTGGATACCTACAAGGCCCTGGGCAACTGGACCCCGTTTGGCGGCGTGGGCTGGATGAACTATGCCAGCTCGCCCTACATCAAGCTCAAGAACGGACTCAGCGCCAACGCCGGCGTGGACTACCGGTTGCACAACAACGACAACGTGGGCGTGTACTACAACTACCGCCAGCGGATCGCGGTTGGCGGCGCGCCCCAGAGCGAAGTCACGGCTTACTGGAACCACCGGATCGACGACAGCCTGCGATTGCAGACCTACGCGCTTGGCGGCACGACCCAGGGCAGCCCGGATTGGGGTGTCGGCGCGGCGCTCAACTACAGCTTCTGAGCGGCATCGCCGGCGCTGGTGAATTGATGTGAACAAATGGGAACAAAGGTGAACTACGGGAAGCGGGCGGCGCCGGCGCGACGACCAAAGTTGCCGCGTGCGCCCGCCCCGCTGCGCCATCAACCGAACACGATGACCGAGCGCGTGCGGCCATGAAACGTGGCCAGCGCATCCAGCCGCTGATTGATCTGCGCAGCGTCCAGCGGCAAGCGGTCGGCGTTCACACCTTCCAGGTCAAGCACGCCGCGCCGGGCAAACTCCATCAAGGTCACCAGCTCACCGCGCAGGTGATCGGATACCCCGATGATCTCGGCTTCACGGTTGACCACGGTGGCGAAGCTGTCCACCGCAAACGGCGCACCCGAGATGCCCGCCAGCGCCACCCGTCCGCGCACCGCCAGTGAAGCCAGCGCCTGCTGCTGGGTCACCGGCAGGCCCGCAAACTCCAACGCCACATCGACGCCGCGACCGTGCGTGCGCGCGCGTATTTGTTGGTCAGGCGCGCCGTGCGCCGCGTTGATCGGCGTGGCACCCCACGCTTCGGCAGCCTCCAGCTTGTGGGCATCAATATCCACCGCAAATACCTCGGCCGCACCACACGCTCGCGCCAGTTGCAGGGCGGACATGCCCAACCCGCCCACGCCAAACACCGCCACCCGATCGCCCGCTGCCATGCGCGCCTTGCGCAATGCGTGGAACGCGGTGGCGCTGGAACACATCATGATCGCCGCCGCCGCAAAACTGACTTCATCGGCAACCGGGATCGCATTGCGTGCCGGCACCACGATGTACTCCGCATAGCCGCCATGCATGTGTTTGCCCAACATGCGACCGCGCGGGCAGAACTGCTCGTCGCCGCGAGCGCAGTACTCGCACTGGCCGCACGTACACAGGTAATGCAGCGCGACCCGGTCGCCGACCACCACGCCATCGACCCCGTCACCCAGCTGGTCGACCACGCCTGCCACCTCGTGCCCGGGCGTGATCGGCTGGAACGCCACGCCGGCCGTACCCGCCCGGTAATGCGCGTCCGAATGGCAAATCCCCGCCGCACGCACCCGCACGCGCAGCTCACCCGCACCCGGCTCAGGCAGCGCAACCTCACGCAGCTCCAAGGGCTTGCCCACGGCGACCAGTTGCACGGCCTTCATAGTCGTTTCCCCAACCGAAAATGCAGCGAGCGCCTATCGTAGCGCGGCGCAGCCACCGCCCTGACCGGCGGCGGGTTTGGCGACTGCTACCCACCGCCATGCAAGGGTGCTGCGTGGCTGACCGTTCCCGCCTTCACGGCAAGGTCGACTCGTGCGAACACACAGTCCAACTCGATCACTTTCGTCATGTATTTGTCCAACACGCGGTCGTGTTCGGGCAACCGGGTCTGTGCACCGGATCAACGCCACCACCTGCGCAACTTGGCGACCAGATTCAACGACGGCAAGATGTTTCGACCCAGCCGGTTGCGACGACTGCAACCGCGGACGCGTCCAAACGGAATATGCACAACGCGGCAGGCACACTCGACAGGTATCCCCCGCTTGCCCCTGCAAGCTTCTATCGAGAGGAACCCAACCATGCCCATTTCCGGAAAGAAATCCAAAGGCGGTTCCACTACCGGTTCCGGTGCCCCCGCCGTCAGCGACCGGAACTCACTGACCATCGGCCCCAACGGCCCGATTCTTCTGCACGACGTGCACTTTCTCGAGCAGATGGCGCACTTCAATCGCGAAAAGGTGCCCGAGCGCCAGCCGCACGCCAAGGGTGCCGGTGCATTCGGGATGCTGGACATCAGCGAGGACGTGTCGGCCTACACCAAGGCGGCGCTGTTCCAGCCAGGAGCGTCCACCGAAATGCTCGCACGCTTCTCCACCGTCGCCGGCGAGTCGGGCAGTCCGGACACCTGGCGCGACGTGCGGGGCTTCTCGCTGAAGTTCTACACCGAGGAAGGCAACTACGACCTGGTCGGCAACAACACACCAATCTTCTTCGTCCGCGACCCAATGAAGTTCCCGCATTTCATCCGCAGCCAGAAGCGCCTGCCGGACTCGGGTCTGCGCGACAACCACATGCAGTGGGATTTCTGGACCAGCAACCCGGAGACGGCGCACCAGGTCACCTACCTGATGGGCGAACGCGGCCTGCCCCGTACCTGGCGGCACATGAACGGCTACGGTTCGCATACCTACATGTGGATCAACGCCGCCGGCGAAAAATTCTGGGTGAAATATCACTTCCACACCCGCCAGGGCATGGCGTTCTTCAGCAACGCCGAAGCCGCCGCCATGGCCGGCCAGGATGCCGACTTCCACCGACGTGACCTGTTCGAGGCCATCAAGCGCGGCGAACATCCGGTGTGGGATCTGTCGGTGCAGGTCATGCCGTACGCCAAGGCCAAGGATTACCGCTTCAACCCGTTCGACCTCACCAAGACCTGGTCGCACAAGGATTACCCCTTGATCAAGGTCGGCACGATGACCCTGAACCGCAACCCGGAAAACTTCTTCGCGCAGATTGAACAGGCCGCGTTCTCGCCGGGCAACACCGTACCCGGGATCGGTTTGTCACCGGACAAGATGCTGCTCGGCCGTGCGTTTGCCTACGCGGACGCCCAGCGCAATCGCATCGGCACCAACTTCCATCAACTGCCGGTCAACCAGCCCAAGGTGCCAGTTAATACCTACATGTTCGACGGCCAGATGACCTACCACCACAGCGGCAGCGCCCCGGTCTATGCACCCAACAGCGGTGGCCGCGGCTGGTCAGACGAGGTCGGTCTGGTGGCCGACGGCTGGGGCACCGACGGCGAAATGCTGCGTAGCGCCTACACCCTGCATCCCGAAGATGACGACTTCGGCCAGGCCGGCACCCTGGTGCGCCAGGTCTGGAACGACGCCCAACGCGCGCAATTCGTTGACCAGGTCGCTGGCAGCCTGCTCGGCGGCGTGCGCAGTCCGGTGCTGGAGCGTGCGTTCGAGTACTGGAAAAAGGTGGACGCCAAAGTCGGCCAGCAGATCGAAGACCAGGTCCGCGCCGGCGCGGCGCCGGATCCGGCCGAGGGCATGGGCGACAGCTGAACCTGGCCGACTGGTCTACAACTACCAGCCGCCGCCTCCGCCGCCACCACCGCCACCGCCGGATGAACCACCACCGCCGCCAGAGCTGGAACCCGGGGCGACCGAGGATGAGGCGATCGCGCCCGACACACCCGCGCTGAGACCATTGGCGAAGCTGGAAAAGCTGGACGCGTTGACGGCGCCGATGGCAGCGCCGTGATACCAGTTCGGCTGCGCCTCGCGCAGCTGGGCGGGCGTCAGGGCTTGGGCGAAGCGTTCGCTCCACGCGTTGCCCGCATCGAGCGCCACGGCATACGGCAGGTATTGGGCAAACAATTCAGGCTTCGCTTCAGGCCGGTAGCGCGAATCCAGTTCCTGCTTCTCCGCCACGCCCAGGTACCAACGAAAGCCGTTGATGCCATCGAGCAATCGAGCGCCGTCCTGGGTCGGCGCCTTCATCCAGTGGTAGAACGCGAAATTGGTGCCCAGCAAGGCCACGAATACCGGCAGGATCGCGTAGCCGGCCAGATGGCCGAATGCCACCAGACCAAACACTTCGCCGGCCAGGAACGGGATGGAGAAGAGCCAGATCCCGATACTCCTGAACACGCCACGCATGCCCTTGCCGCGCATCGCACTGATGGCGGCACTCAACAGGACAAACACCCCCAACGTCCAGAACGACAACCAGAACAGCACGAACCACGCCGCCGGCTCGGCGCCGCCAAGCATGGCCAGCAAAACGGCCACGCTGATCAGCAACCCCGGCACCAGCTTCCTGCTGTTGGTCAGGAAGTATTTTTTCTCGTAGGCCAGCGACAACGCCTTCTGGTGGGCCTTGCGCGAGGCGGCCATCACACGGTGATTGGCATTCGTGAGCACCACCCGGTTGTCGACTGCGAACAGCGCCGCCAACAGCTTGCTTGCATCCAGCGGCAATTTGTCGTCGGGCGCCTTGTCGGACTTGATGAGCGTGTAGACGTTGTCATCGTCCTGCTCGATCTCGATCCGCCCGCGCGATGCCAGTCCCAACACGCCGGCCGTGAAACAGGTGTTGTCGTAGCCCATCTCGCGCACGTAGCGCAGCGCTGCGGCCGAGTCACCGTTGGGCGGCTCGTAACGTGCTACCAGCGGCCCACTGGCCGGGTCACGGCCGAAACGGTTCCAGGCCCAGCCGTAGTACAGCCACAACAGGAATAGGCCCAGCACGGCCAGCAGCAGGTTGCGGTTGTCCTGCAACAGCCAGACCAGTTTCTGCTGCGTGGCGGGTTCGGCGACGATGCCCTTGGGAAACTCCAGCACCACGCTGAGATTCTGGTGGGGCCCGAGCGGCTGGTTGGTCTCGAAGCTGGCCCCATCCGCCAGCAGGCGGACATCGAGGTCGTGTGCCTGCGAGCCCTCGTCACCCGTGTATCCCGACGCGTGCAATTGATTGATCGCAACGTTGACCGGCAGGCGCACCGTCGCGCTGGCGCGCGCGATCGGAAATGCCCAGCCGGTACCGGTGACGTTCCAGTACAGCTCGTCATGCCCGGCGAAGAAACCCAGTTGGCGGGTGGTGCGATAGTGGATCGTGTAGCTGTGCTCGCCGTGACTGACCAACTGGTCCTTGTCGCCCAGGTACACACGCACACCATTGGCGCGCCGCTCGCTCCGCCACGCCACCGGCGCGTCATCCAGGCTGGCGTCCAGCACGTCAAAACCGACCTGGTAGCGATTGTGCTGGCGGTCGCGGTAGTCGGTCGGAAAATCGCGGTAAATGCCACGCTTGATGGCGTTGCCTTCGGCGACCACCCGAATGTGCTCGGCCACGGTCATGCTGCCGTCGGCGGCGATCTGGATGTCGCTGTGGTAGTCGACGATGCGTTCTTCGGCGAGCGCTGGTGTCGCCACCAGCAACAAGGCCAACCACACCATCGCCATGCCGATGCGCAAACGGTTCATGGGCCGCGATCCTGGTTGAGTTTCACATCCACCGGCGTACGTGCGTCACCTTCCGCAGCGAAGAAATCCGCGTCGTGGAAACCGGTGACGCGGGCAATCAGCATGTCCGGGAAACGCTGGATGTCGGTGTTGTACTGACGTACCGAGCCGTTGTAGAAACGGCGGGCGTGCTGCAACGCATCCTCGACCGTCACCAGCTGCGCCGACAACTGGCGAAAATTGCCGCTGGCCTTGAGCTCCGGATAAGCCTCGCGCAGCGCGATCAGGCGACCGAGGTCGGCGGACAAGGCCGTCTCCTTGTCGCCACGGTCGGCAATCCGCTGCGCGTGGCGGGCCTGGCTGCGTTCGGCGGTGACGCGCTCCAGCAGGTCCGACTCGTGATGGGCGTAGCCGCGTACCGTCTCGACCAGCAGCGGCACCAGATCATGGCGTCGCTGCAGCTGCACATCGACGTCGCTCCACGCCACGTGCACCTGGTTGCGTGCCCGCACCAGCCGGTTGAACACCCAGATCGCGTAGCCGGTCAGCGCCAGCAGAACCCATACCGCAAACATGCTTGCCCTCCCCATGCCGTGCCGAACTGCGTGTGTTCAAGCCGATGTTTCCCGACGCATGGTGGCACAAAATTCCTGGCCGCCGCCCCGCCAACCGGCATGCCTGTGCCCGCGTCGAACGGCCGTGCCGGCAGTTCCGTTGGCGGCGCATTACCGGTCCGATTCGCTGGCGACTTGTTGGCACTCGTCAAATGCACGGCGCCGGGAGCCCGTCGAGGCTGACCCGCGTCGACGGATTCGACAGGACGACACGGGACACAGTATCTCTGCAAAACAGCGTATTACCGATGGCCGGACCGAAGACGTGCGATTGGCCCAATGCTTGCAGTCGGAAGATTTGAGGATGGACGTTGGCACGCTAATGCGGCCTGAGGAAAGAAAGCGAGCACGTCATCCAACGACCGACTGAGAAAGGCTCAAGCGCATGTGGACAAGCAAACTGCTGTGCCGAAGTGCCCATCTGGCCGAGGAGAACGAGTGCTTGCGCGCCGAGCTGACGCACGCCCGCACCCAGGTCCGCGCGCTGCTGGGGCTGGCCACCACCGATGAATTGACGGGTTTGCTCAACCGTCGTGGCTTCCTGCGCGTGGCCGAGGCGGAACTTCGCCGGGCACAAGTCGCCCAGCATCCGATCACGCTGATCTACGTCGATGTGGATGGACTCAAGGCGCTCAACGATGAGGCTGGACACCAGGCGGGCGACGCGCTGCTGGTCGAAACGGCCGCATTGCTGCGTGCAGCGTTTCGTCCCACGGATGTCCTGGCCAGGCTGGGCGGGGACGAATTTGTGGTGCTGACCAACACCTTCCACGGAACAGGCGCCATCATCCGCCACCGCATTGCGCGCCTGAGTCAGGCGCTGCATCGCTCCGGTGCGCAGAGTCGCGAGATCTCGCTCAGCGCCGGTGTCGTGCTGGCCACACCAAGCTCGGTGCCGGCCCTCGACGAGCTGCTCGATCGCGCCGACCAGGCCATGTACCAGATCAAATATTCCAAGTCGACGGCCTACAGCGGCCGTCGATACCTGCCGTCACGCGCGCTTTCGATGGCCGTTTGAGCTACCCGGCCGCTCCGCGCCCCTGACGATTCGCGCGACCAAAACCCGCGCCCACTTTCCTGGCCGCTGACCAGCAAAAGGTTCGCGCTGACCCGGCTTCAACAGTCGCCCTGCTGTCGCGCGGGCAGCCGCGCGTGCTCCGGTTTCCGGCAACCCGCCGCCACGCCAGTGGGTGCGTCGCGTCCGCGCGTAAACCAGATTGGCCAGCGAAAGGTATACAATGCGCGCGGTCGATTATCCCTACGCAAGGAATCCCAGCGATGAATCGCCCGCTTGGCCGCACGGCCCCCGGCCTGTTTGCGGCAAGCCTGACCTGCGCCCTGTTGGGTGCGGTCCCGCCCGCCTCAGCCAATAATGCCGCTACACGCGCGTCGTCCGGCCAGCCCACCAACTCCCAGGCCACCACGCTGCATGCCGTGGTGGTGACGGGTACCCGCACCGCCGACCGCACCGCCGCCGATTCGATGGCTCCGATCGACGTGCTCACGCAGGCCGACCTGGCCACCACCGGCGCACCGGATCTGGCCCAGGCGCTGCGGGTCCTGTTGCCCGCGTTCAATTACCCGCAGCCCTCGATCAACGGTTCGACCGATTCGACCCAACCAGCGCAGTTGCGCGGATTGTCGCCGGATCAGGTGCTGGTGTTGGTCAACGGCAAACGCCAGCACACCACGTCCATTTCGATGGTGAGCGCGCCGCTGGCCATCGGCCGTGGCGCCTCGCCGGTGGACCTGAGCGCCATCCCGCTCAACGCCATCGCGCGGGTGGAAGTGCTGCGTGACGGTGCAGCGGCCCAGTACGGCTCCGATGCCATCGCCGGCGTCATCAACATCATTCTCAAGCGCGGTGCTGAACATGGTTCGGCCGCGACGGGCTACGGTCTGCATGACGGCAGCCAAGGTCGCACCTGGCGCAGCGGTGCCGACGGTGGTTTCCATCTGGGTGAGGCGGGTTGGCTGCGCTTGTCGGCAAACTACGTCAATCAGATGCCGACCCAACATGCCGATGTCGACTGGCGTTATCCCGGCGACCCGATCTACGGCAAGCATTCGGTCCGCTATGGCTTGCCGCGACTGGTCGCCCGGATGGCCGCCGTCAACGCCGAGTACCGTCTCGGCGAGCATGCCGCGCTGTACGGCTTCACCCTCTTCAACCAACGTGAAACCACCGTAGGCGAAGCCTTTCGCGCCGTGTCCACCTATGCGGCAACGCACCCGGCGGCGGTCGCGGTCTATCCGCAGGGTTTCCTGCCGATGATCCACAGCGCCATTCGCGATGACAACGAAGTCGTCGGCTTGCGCGGCCGCATCGCCGGATGGCATTACGACCTCAGCGTGGACACCGGTGGCAATCACTGGAAGCCGCGCACGCTGAACAGTTTCAACTTCGCCCTCGGCGCTGCCTCGCCGACCGACTTCTACACCGGCACCCTGGCCATTCGCCAGAATGCGTACAGCCTGGATCTCAGCCGCGACGTGCTGCTTGGTGATGCCGCCTGGCTCAGCGTGGCGTGGGGGCTGGCATCGCGACACGAAAAATTCAGCATCAAGACGGGCGACGCCGCATCCATGGTCGGCACCGGTGCCGAAGCTCTCGGCGGTGGCTTTCTGGCCGGTGACGCCGGGGCGCATGCGCGCCGCAACACGGCCGAATACGTGGACCTGGAATACGGCTCGGGTCGACACTTGTCGGCAGGCCTCGCGGTTCGACACGAACGCTACAGCGATTTCGGCCACACGATGTCCTGGAAACTTTCCGCGCGCTACGCCTTCACGCCAGCGCTGGCCGTGCGCAGCACAGCCTCAACCGGATTCCGCGCGCCATCGTTGCAGCAGGAGTTCTATTCCAGCACTGGCGTCGTGTTTGACGATCCCAGCGATCCCAAGTCGTGGGATGTGGTGCGTACCTTCCCGGTCGCTGACCCCGTTGCGATCGCACTCGGGGCACAACCGCTGCAGCCGGAAAAGTCACGCAACTACAGCGTCGGGTTGGTGTACTCCGCCGCAGCGGGCCCTTACGCGACGCTGGATTTTTACCAGATCGAAGTGACCGACCGCATCATCCTCAGTGGTGACCTGATCGGCGCGCCTGTACGCGACTACCTCACCCAGGCCGGATTTCCCGGCGTCAGCGGGGGCCGCTTCTTCACCAATGCCGCCGACACGCTGACGCGCGGCGCCGATCTGGTCGCCGGCTGGCCGTGGTCGTTCCGGCACACCACGCTGACGCTTACCGCCGGCGCCAACTGGAACAAGACCGCGCTGCGCGCGATCAAGCCCAATCCCGAGCAGCTCGGCTTGGCGGGTCTGCAATTACCCATCCTCAACCGCGCCGAACAGGGACGCATCACCCGGCTGTCACCGCGCAGCAAGCTGTTTGCCGCCGCCCGCTGGCAGCGTGGAAACTGGCGCGTGAATGCGCAAGCCAGCCGCTATGGCGAATGGTTCTGGCAGGGCTGGACGCCGGCAGGCGACCAGACCTTTGGTGCCCGTGTGCTGCTGGATGCGTCAGTCGGCTACACCTGGTCCGGAGTGCACTTCACGCTCGGCGCCAACAACCTCACCAACGTCTACCCGGAAAAGAACAACGCCGTAAACAGCTATGGCGGCCAGCTGGTGTACCCGGCATCCTCGCCGTTTGGCTTCAACGGCCGCTACTGGTACGCCACGGTGGGTTACAGCTGGTAGCACAACACAGCCTGGTTGCCGCCTTCGCTGCCGAGGGTGTCGTTGAGTTGCTTGAAATGGTCCCGCTCGCTCACTGCCAGCGCAAAGCGCGAGCCGCTATCTCGCGTGCAAGCCCACTTGCGCAGCGAGGTAGACCCAGGTTTCGTGCCAGCCGCAGTACCATCGTGCTTTCCCGAATGCACGCAAGACCATGGTCGCCAAACTATTCAGCCTGCTCGCTGCGGCCATCATCAATTTGATCACGCGCACCGGCTACCTCGGCACCGTGCTGTTGATGGCCGTCGAGAGTGCCTGCATCCCGTTGCCATCGGAAGTGATCATGCCGTTCTCCGGCTACCTCGTTTTCACCGGTACCCTGCAGCTGTGGGGCGTGGTGTTGGCCGGCGCCATCGGCTGCGTGCTCGGTTCACTGCTGGCCTATGCGGTCGGCGCGTGGGGTGGTCGGCGACTGGTCGAGCGTTACGGCAAGTACGTGCTGGTTTCGCGCAGGGATCTGGATCTGGCCGACCGATTGTTCCGCGATCATGGCGGCATCATCGTCTTCGTGGGGCGGTTGCTGCCGGTGGTGCGCACCTTCATCGCCTTCCCCGCCGGTGTGGCACGCATGCCGATCTGGCGGTTCTGCCTCTACACCTTCCTGGGCTCGCTGATCTGGTGCGCACTGCTGGCCTGGATCGGACTGAAGCTGGGGCAGCACTGGGACACCCTCGGCGGCTGGTTCCATCGCTTCGATGCGATGATCCTCGCCGTACTGCTGATCGCCTTCGGCTTGTACGTGTGGCGACACCTGCGGCATCTGCGCGAGGAGTGATGCGGGTTGATCTCAGGGGCAATCCAGTCGCTCCAAACGCCTAGGGAAAGGCGCCAAAACTGGTGGATTTGTCCCTCGGAAATTGTCCCTGAAATCTTTTCTCTCGCGCTACTGTTTGAAACCTGATGCTCGCAGCCCGAGGGGTTCCGCAGCAGGTGTCACCAATTCGCTCCGCCGCGCATCACATGCGTGCCACGTGAACAGCCTGCAGAAAGTCCATCGTCTGTTGGTATACGCCGGGACGCTTGCTTTCGCGCGGACCGGCGATATTCAGGACAGCGATGGCGTGTGTGGCAATCCATTCGCGTATGTTCGCGGACTCGGCCGCCAGATCGATCATGTCCAATGCCACAACCCGTACCGGCTTGCCGGCACGCTCGGCAAAACGCAACGTGGCCAAGCTTCCGTCCGACAGTTCACCGATATTGAAAATCAAGGTGGCATCGCTGTCGGCGACATTACGCTTGGTGCGCTGGCGGTACCCCGCGCCTTCCGTCTCGCGCATTTGGTAGCGCTCATGCAGCGGGCCATCTTCGGCGCGGCGTCCAAGCGGACACCAGCCGCCATGCGGCAAGCCGTGTGCGATGGCGAAATCCAGGCCGGCACGATCGGCACCGGTCTGGCCGCCCGAAACGATAGTGAGGCCATTCAAAGTCACAAAATCCCACACCCGCCTTGTCGCTGTAAGAATTGTTCCTGACGCCTTTTCTGCATGTTGAATCTTCGGAAAAATTGTCCCTGACACCCTTTTCGACACCTTTTTCGCTACAGCACGTGTTTCAGTTGTGCGAGAAATGCGACGACATGGCCAGGGGCAAATCCTGCTTCGTTCAACCCATGCTTCTGCCACAACTCCAGGACGGCCCTCTCTCTTGCGGTAGGCAAGCGGCTCCCTTGAGCGCTGCCAGCACACCCCGGCGTTGACAGATGCATGTTGAGATCGCCTGTTCTGATGCTCACTACAACGCACACGGCGATGCCGTCACGACGGCGCCGTTCGATCTGCTGAGTGATCCAGCTGGTCGAAGCGTCATCCAAAGGCTTTTCGTCGTTACCAACCCTCACGCTTATCATGGGTACGTCCTCTATTGCGCACATGCGCGGCATTGGGACAGTGCGCCACGACAGTCGCAGGAGCTGCGACAGCAAACGCCCACGGCAAACAAGGTGTCAGGGACAACTTGGCGGCTACGTGCAACCAGGTTGTCCCTGACACCTTTTCCCTTCACTGCAGGTCTTCACGGCGCGAGCCACGTCGTCGCTTCAATAACCATCTGATGCAGCGGAATCGCGAGAATATGCGGGTTCCGGACTTGAGCAATCCAATCCTGCGCAGTGGCGAGGTCATTGCGATTGCTTTCACCGGGGCGAAGCAGCCACTCGAATTCGGGAAGGTCGTCCCTGCCAGTGGAGAAAATCTCAAACATTCCTCGACAAACGCTGACCATCCAACAACCTGCGTGACCGATATCCGGGTTGTTGTGATCGAATCTGAAGCCGAATTCACCATTGAATCCGGGAGGTGGAGGGGCTGGAAGATTGCGCAGGAACAACCGCGTTTTCTCGATGGCGGCAAGTTGGGAACCAGTTGTCTCCGCTTGAGTTGCCAACCAATCCGCAAGGCCGAGCGCTGCCTCGATGAGCTGCGAATCTTCGGCCCGGATGTCGTAGAGCGAAGTTTTCTCTTTACGGAAATCGACCATGGGAAATTGCCCCTGACGCCCATTTTTCTAGACATCCATTCTCTTCGCTGTCGTGCCAGCCAGACGCAACGATGCTTCCTTCAACGAGGACCAATCCTGGTTCTCCACCCACGCGAATGCGCAGTGCCCGGCGCTGCGCCTTTCCCAAAGCTCACCGATGCGCTTCTTCTCCTTGCTGTCATCGCCCGTTGCGATGTGCTTGCCTTTGTATTCCGCAGCAATGATGCCGCCTTGATCCATCCGAATCAGGAAGTCGGGGTAGAAACGATCAGAAGAAGTGGGCAAAGAGAATGAACTGGGTTTGCGCTCGACATTGCGGATCCAGCAGTTCACTCCATCCATCTCGTTGGCGATGAACTCGGCACAGCGGAACTCCTCGCCTTCGGATTTCAGATTTCCAATTTGCGGAAAGAAGTGGCGCTTGAGCATTGTGAACCCGCTGTACTGCCAGTCCCAAGCGTAGCGCCCGGAACTCAATACGCGCTGCAAGTCATCGCCTACGCTCAAACAAGCTTCATCGCCCAGCAAGTTCAACAGGCCTTGCGCGGTCGCGCCACGCTTCGCCACCTTCAGTTGTGCTGCCAACACCTGGCGCAGGCGAAACTTGCGATACGCCAGTTCGTCGATGGTAAAGCCGCGATCCTCCTGCAAGTAACGTAACGCCCCCGACAACCACGCGGCGAGTTCGGCGGGGTCCATGTTGCCGCTGGGATCGCGCAACTGGTTCTCCAACCACCACAGCAACCTCGCCTCGCTTGCCGGTTCGCGCACAAACAATCGCATCTGGACGTCCAGTTTTTCGCCGGGATCGCTTCTGATCTTTCCCTTTTCATCAATTTGCAGTCGCGCGCGCTGCATGGCCTCCAGTTCGCGCGGGAATTCGCTTTCGTTCAACTCCGCGGAGATTTCCCGCAGACTCCATGCACCTTCCAGTGCTGGCGACTCGCCGGCATCGACCAGCAAGTCACCTTGTCGCCACGCGAGCAGTGGAACAGCGAAACTGTCTCCGCGTTCCGATGGTGTGGGAGTGTGTTGCTTCCCCGGTGCACTCAGATGGGCAAAGGCTTCCTCGACAGCGGCCACGGCCTGTGCCGAGTGGAAAGCCTCCTTGAGTGCCTTCTGATCGTTGCGGGTCCATTGCCCCCTCAGCGTCATGCTGCCGGTTTCCGGAGAGAGCTCCAGGTTCTTCTCGACGCGCTTGCGTGTCGCTTCGGGTAACCCCGACAGGTCGGGCAATTCCAGCTGATCGTCCTTCTGCGGTAGCGACATAGTCACGCTGTCCTGCTGGCGCAACAAATCATCCTGCCCGGAGTCGCTGCCAAGGGCACGGATCAAGTCCTTCGCGTCCTGGCGCTCGAAGCCGGCGTTGACCAGTCCGTCGCGCAGACTTTCCGCCACCTCTACGATGCGTTGCGATACCGCGAACGCATAGGCCTTGTTCAAGGCCTCACGTTGCTTGCTGCGCGCGCGCGGCATGCGCAGGACGCGCCCAAGAATCTGTTCCAGTGCCGTGCTCGTCGAGCTGGCGCGAAAACTCATCAGGACATACGCAAACGGACAGTCCCAGCCTTCGCGCAGCTTGTCCACGGTAATCACATAGCGCAGCTTGCAGGCCGGGTCGGCGACATCGATGGCACCCAATTCGTCCAGCGTGCCGGTGGAAATGGCGACCGTGTCAGCGGCCACCTCGAAGTCGTCCACCAGTATCTGCTTGACGCGCTCTGCAGTGAACGTGTCCTGACCTTCGCTGCGACGCTCTGCCTGCAACAGCATGAGTGGCCGGATGTACTCGCCGGTGGCCGCTCGTTCGGCGTCGGCCTCGATCTGCAGTCCAGCCAGGCAATTCACCGCCTCGCGCAGCGCCACTTGCCAGTTGCCGTGTGCAGCAAGTTCCACCGGCAGTTTGATCATATCCTCCGCTTGCAGGGTGGCGGCCGAAACGGAAAACAACACGTTGGATGGCTGGTAACTCCGGTCCGGCGTCGCGGTAAGCTCCAGCACGGCACACGGTGACAGCCGCGCCAGCGTATCGAACGCAAGCTGGGTCCCCTGGTTGTGCGCCTCGTCCACAATGACGAACGGCCGGCGCAGGCGCAGCACGTCCACCAGCGACTGGTTGCCCACCTCCGACGCGGGCACGCCATGGAAGTTCGCCATCAGCTGGCCGTTCTGCTTGTACACACCAAGCCGGCCCGTATCCTCCTGCTTGAAGGACTGCATGGTGGCCACCACGATGACGTTGCTGGTGTCGAGCACGCCGGGCTGCAGGCCCAGCGCCTCGTCGACGGTCAGCACGTTGAACCGGCCGAGTTCATCGGCCAGCGAGTCATGCAGCAGGTTTCCCCGCTGCTTCAAGGCGCGCAGCGTCTGCTCGCGGATCGCCTCGGTCGGCACCAGCCACAGGGTCAACGAGTGATCCACCCCCAGCAGCGCATCGTTGACGCGACGGATGGCCTGACCAGCAATCAGGGTCTTGCCGCCGCCCGTGGGTATGCGCAGGCAGACACAGGGAACATCATCCGCGACCAGCGCCTGCGGCGTGCGGTAGGGCACGCCCACGCCAAAACGTTCACGGGCCAGCGTTTCGTACGCCTGCACGGCACCGTGCTCGCGGTAGCCAAGCAGAAACCGCTCGAACGCATCGAGCGCCTGGCATTGGTAGGTTTTCAGCACCGGGTTGGCCGGGCACTCATGGTCGAGCAGGCTCATCGTGCGACCCTCAATTCATACGGCAGCTGCTTGAACACGATGCGCAAGGCACGCAGGCGTTCCGGCTTGATCAGGCAGCGCGTGCCATAGACGACGCGCGGGCCGTCGTGCGGCGGCAGTTCATCCAGCAAGGGCGAGGTCAACACATTGCCGCCGCCAGCGGATTTGTCCTTGAGGATGCCGTTGTAGAGCATGTACACCGCGCGGCCGTCGTGCACGCCGAGCAATGGGGAGGCAGGCTTCTTTGACGCGAGTGGGATGCCGGTTTCCATGAACCAGACGAAGCGCGCCAGTTCCGCAAAGCGCACTTCAGAATTGATATGGCCGTGTTCGTTGAACAGCGGTTTGCCGAGGGTGGCGTAGCGGAAACCGCCGCCGAGGCCGGGAACCGACTCGCCCCTCGTATCGATATAGCCTTGCGCCACCCGTTTTACCCGCTCAGTGGTGACGTTGCGCGCGATGTTCTCGTCCATTTCGACGAGGATGAAGCGGCGGTTGCCTCCGTCCTCGGCGTTCTGCTTCAGCACGGCGTGAGCTGTGGTGCCAGAACCTCCAAAGGAGTCCATCACAAGAAACTCGTCACCATCGATCATTGAAACGAAGTATTTGATCAAGTCCACTGGCTTCGGGAACGGAAATCGAAACCCCATCTCCGACAAGCTCACTGATTGCGACTGTGTACTCCCGACACCACTCACCACAGAGATAACGTGACTTGCCTTTTCACGGTCTTTGATCGACTCAATGGCGCCAGTCTGTGTAATCACAAATCGAGTGCGCTGCCCCTTGGAATCAGCAACAGGTGCAAACCCAGAGGAAATGAAGTCTTGAAGTATCGACTTCGACGACCACCCGCTTGAAACAGTAACTTCGTTTACAAGCGTACTTCCAACTATCCTCGCATCTTGTAAATAGTGAGGCCACGCATTATTTCGTTTGCGAATGTGCGCCTCCTCCACGCTTGCAGGGAATCCAACCGGCAATACGACTTCACTGACAGGGTTCTTTGGCCCGTTCTTGACGATTGTGTTTTGTATGAAGTTCCTAGCCAACTTGCTACCCGAGCCAATGGATGGGTCAATGACCTTCGGATGTGGGAAGCGATCAGGGTTCAAAGCGTAAACCAGTACGTATTCATGGCAGTTCTTGATCTTTGCTTGATTGTCGAAGTTTCCGTCCGTCCTCCATACGAATGTTGCGAGTCGGCAACCGCCACCAAAAATTTCGTCGAGCAGGGTGCGCAGATGGTTTACTTCGGTGTCGTCGATCGACACGAAGATCACTCCGTCTTCCCGCAGGAATTGCCTCAGCAACACCAACCGCGGATACATCATGCACAGCCACTTGTCGTGGCGGGTCAGGTCCTCGGCCTCCTTGCCGACCACCTTGCCCAGC
>DATCMT010000015.1:0-251126 GCA_036563155.1 Rhodanobacter sp. | reverse complement strand
CGTAGGGCGGGCACCGCCCGCCGCTCTTTCGCCACACACAAACCGGCGGGCATTACCCGCCCCACACCGTCACCCCACCACTCCGCCAACCCGTAGGGCGGGCACCGCCCGCCGCACTTTCGCCACAAACAAACCGGCGGGCAATGCCCGCCACACACCATCGCCCCACCACGTCCGCCACCCCGTAGGGCGGGCACTGCCCGCCGCTCTTCCGCCACACACAAACCGGCGGACATTGCCCGCCCTACGTCATCGCCCCACCACGATCGCGACCCGTCCGGCTCGCCCTGCGCTGCTCAGGCCGTGAAGCGCGTCTCGCCGGCGTGGCTGAGGCAGCTTTTCGCCAGCAGTTCGTCAGCGAAATCCGGTTTCAGCTCGCCGTCGTGCACCAACAGCTCGACGAAATTGAACACGTTGCGGGCATACATTTCCGACGCGTGCAGAGGCGCGCCGGCAGGCAGGTTGAGCGGCCCCAGGATCACCACGCCGCCATGCTCGACGCGCTCGCCGGGCCGGGTCAATTCGCAATTGCCGCCGCTTTCGGCAGCCAGATCCACGATCAGCGCGCCCGGCTTCATCCCTTCGACCATGGCGGTGGTGAGGATCTTGGGCGCCGGTCGGCCCGGCACGGCGGCCGTGCTGACCACCACATCGAACGCCTTCAGGTGATTGGCCAGCGCCTGCTGTTGCGCCGCCCGCTCCTCGGCCGACAACTCGCGCGCGTAGCCGCCGCTGCCGGCGGCGCTGACACCCAGCTCCAGAAACTTCGCGCCCAGCGATTCGACCTGCTCGCGGGTTTCCGGGCGCACGTCGTAGCCTTCGATCTGCGCGCCCAGTCGGCGCGCGGTGGCAATGGCCTGCAGGCCGGCCACGCCGGCGCCAATCACCAGCACTTTCGACGGCCGGATCGTGCCGGCCGCCGTGGTCAGCATCGGAAAAAACTTGGGTGAAGCTTCGGCGGCGATCAGCATGGCGCGATAACCCGCCACCGCCGCCTGCGAACTCAGCACGTCCATCGCCTGGGCGCGCGTGGTGCGCGGCAACAGCTCCAGCGAAAACGCAGTGAGCCGGCGCGCGGTCAAGGCCGCAATCCGCTCGCTGGCGCCGTAGGGCCGCAACTGGCCCACCACCACACTGCCTTCGCGCAAGCCGGCAAACACGGCATCGGCCGGCGGCAACACACAGGCCAGCACATCGGCTTGCGCCAGCAGCGCGGCCTGGTCAGCGAACTCCACGTCGACATAGGCGCCATCGGGAAAACCCGCGGCGCGACCCGCGTCGTGCTCCAGCAATACACGCAGCCCCTTGCCGCGCAGCTTCTTCGCCATTTCCGGCGTGATCGCCACACGCCGCTCGCCGGCGGCAGTCTCTCGCAAAGCGGCAACGGTGATCGGCATGGTGCAAGTCCCCTCGGCATTGGTCCGGCCATCTTAGCGGCACCGGCGGTCTTTGATCCCCCTCGCGCCAAAAGAGTAAGCTGGCCCGCCGGACGGCGCCCGTCGCACCGCGCCGGGTCATCGCCGGAGAACCCCATGCCCGCCGACGCCCACGCTTTTGACGACCTGCTGATCCTGGCTCGCCAGGCGCGCGAACGGGCCTACGCGCCCTATTCGAAGTTTCTGGTTGGCGCGGCCGTGCTGACCCGCGACGGTCGTCGCTTCAGCGGTTGCAACGTGGAAAACGCATCCTACGGCCTGTGCAACTGCGCCGAACGGACGGCGTTGTTCAGCGCCATGGCGGCCGGTTGCCGACCCGGCGACTTCGCCGCCCTGGCCGTGGTGGCCGACACACCCCATCCGGTCAGCCCCTGCGGTGCCTGTCGCCAGGTCATGGCCGAGCTCTGCGACGAGGACATGCCCGTGCTGCTGGCAAACCTCCGTGGCGATACCACGCAAACCAACATCGGCACCCTGCTGCCAGGCTCGTTCAAGCTGTCCGTGCCGGGCTGACAGTTCGCACACATGCGACCAGCCCGTTAGCATGGGCATCCCCCATCGAACGAGCCGCGTCATGCCCGCCGCCCTGTCCCTGCTCCAGCAACGCCGCTCGGTTCCCGCGCGCCAGCTCGGCGAACCGGCGCCGGATGAGGCGACCCTGCGTGAACTGCTGCAGGCAGCCATCCGCGTACCCGACCACGGCAAGCTGGTGCCGTTCCGGCTGATCCGCTTGCAAGGCGATGCCAAGCTGGCCTTTGGCGAACAGCTTGCCGCCATCGCCATCCGCAGTCACCCGGAAATGTCCGATGCCAAGCGGGAAAAGGAGCGCACGCGCTACCACTTCGCCCCGCTGGTGATTGCCGTGATCGTGCGCCTGAACATCGACAGCAAGATCCCGCAGATCGAGCAAAAACTGAGCGCCGGCAACGTGGCCCACAACATCCTCACTGGCGCCTATGCGCTGGGTTATGGCGCCCAATGGCTCACCGGATGGGCGGCCTACGACCGTGAGGTTGCCGCCCTGCTTGGCCTGGCCGAACACGAACACGTGATCGGCTTCATCCACCTGGGCACCCCACAGATCGAGATACCCGATCGCGACCGCCCGGTGCTGGATGACCTGCTGAGCAACTGGACCCCGTGAGCGCGCCGGCCAAGGGACGGCCAGCCGTCCACCTGATCGACGGCAGCCTGTATGTCTTCCGCGCCTGGCATTCGATGCCCGACGAGTTCTTCGACGCCGACGGCCACCCGATCAACGCGGTGCATGGCTACCTGCGGTTCCTGTGCGAGCTGCTGGAGCGGGTCCAGCCCGACCACATCGCGGTGGCCTTCGACGCCTCGCTGACCAGTTCATTCCGCAACGGCATCTACCCGCCGTACAAGGCCAATCGCGAACTGCCGCCGCCGGATCTGGAGCGGCAATTCGTGCAATGCCGCGCGATCACCGAGGCGCTCGGCATCTGCCTGATGATCGACCACACCTTCGAGGCCGACGACCTGATCGGCAGCACCGTGTGGAACATGCGCGCACTGGGCTGGCGCAGCGTGATCGTCTCCGCCGACAAGGACTTCGGCCAGCTGCTGGGTGAAGACGACGAACAGTGGGACTACGCCCGCGGCCTGCGCTGGGGCCCGTCCGGCGTGTTCGAGAAGCTCGGCGTGCACCCGCACCAGGTGGCTGACTATCTGGCCCTGTGCGGCGACAGCGTGGACAACATCCCCGGCGTGCCCGGCATCGGAGCCAAGACCGCCGCCGCCCTGCTCAACCACTTCGGCAGCCTCGACATCCTGCTCGACCGCATCGACGAGGTCGCGTTCCTGCGCCTGCGCGGCGCCGCCTCGTGCGCCGCCAAACTGCGCGAACACGCCGAGCAGGCGCGCCTGTTCCGCCGGATCACCCGCATCGCGCTCGACGCCCCCGGCGCCAGCACCCTCGACGCCCTGCAACGCCAACCCCGCCAGCCCGGCCCGCTGGACACCCTGTGCGACCAACTCCGCCTCGGCACTTTCACCCGCAGCCGCCTCCGCGCCCTGCTGCGCTGACACGCTCTCATGCCTCGCGAAGGACGGCCCCTTCGTCGGGCGGGCACTGCCCATCCCACGAACCCCGCACCACGTAGGGCGGGCACTGCCCGCCGGCTCTTGGCCGTACCCCCAACCCCAAGCAAAGGCGGCGGGCAATGCCCGCCCTACAAATCAACACGCTGGGAAGGGCGGCAATGCCCGCACGACGAGCTCTCGGTCTTCCCCGCCAGCCGGGAGCTACCCCCTCCCAACCTCCCCCTGCCAGCAGGGGGAGGGGCGGAAGCGTCCTGCCCGGCGCGCTCGGCTCCCTCCCCTGCATCGCAGGGGAGGGTTGGGGTGGGGTCCGCTTTTGATCTTTCGCGCCAGCCGGGAGCTACCCCTCCCAACCTCCCCCTGCCAGCAGGGGGAGGGGCAGAGCCAACTCAATGCGTGGCCGCTTTGTCCGTATCCGTGGCCGTCCACTGCTTCAGCCAGGCGTTCACGGCGTCATGCCACTGCACGCTGTTGTGCGGCTTCAGCACCCAATGGTTTTCGTCGGGGAAGTGCAGCAACTGGCTGGGGATGCCCCGGCGCTGCAACGCGGTGAACGCGCCCAGACCCTGGGTGTCGGGGATGCGGAAATCCTTGGCCGAGTGGATCACCAGCATCGGTACGCGCCAGTCCTTGACGTGGTTCAGCGGATTGAATTTTTCGTAGCTCTCGGGGTTGTCGAATTCGGTGCCACCGTTCTCGTGTTCGGTGAACCACAGCTCCTCGGTGTCGTAGTACATCGCGCGGGTGTCGAACACGCCGTCGTGGTCGACCAGGCACTTCCACGGCTGGTTCCACACGCCTGCCATCCAGTACACCATGTAGCCGCCGTAGCTGGCGCCCAGCGCGCAGGCACGATCGCCGTCGAGGAAGCTGTACTTGTCCAGCGCGGCGTTCCAGCCCAGCTTCAGATCCTCCAGTGGCTTGCCACCCCAGTCGCCCGAGATCGAGTCGGTGAACGCCTGGCCGTAGCCGGTGGAACCGTGGAAGTTCACGGTCACCACCGCGAAGCCCTGGCCGGCGTAGGTCTGCGGATTCCAGCGGTAGCTCCAGCCGTTGCTCATCGCGCCTTGCGGGCCGCCGTGGATGATGAAGGCGACCGGGTAGGTCTTGCCCCGCTGGTAGTTCGCCGGCTTGACCACGTAGCCCTGCACGGTCTCGTTGTTCCAGCCCTTGAAGGTGAAGAACTCGGCGTCGCCCATCCGGGTGTTCTTCAGGTCGGCCGCGTTGAAGTGGGTAACCTGCTTCAAGTTGCGGCCTTTGGCACTGGCGACATACACGTCGGACGGTCGCTTCAGGTCATTGCGGGTCAGCAGCAGTTTGCCGGCGGCCAGCGAAAAGCCGGTGACCGTGCCCTGGCCGACCAACTGGGTGACCTTGCCGCTGGCCGTGTCGATCGCGAACAGCGGGTGCTGACCGTTGTCGTCGGTGGTGGCGTACAAGGTCTTGCCGTCGGCGGAAATCGTGATGCCGCCCGGTGAGCGGTCCCAGTTCGGGGCCACTTCGTGACGGGCGCCGCTGGCCAGGTCCAGCGCCATGATCGCGAAGCGGTCCGCCTCGAAGCCCGGGGTCTTCATTGCCAGGTAGTACAGCGTCTTGCCATCGGGCGAGGCCACGGGGTACGCATCCCACGCCTTGTTCTGCGCGGTGAGGTTGGCAGGCTGGGCCGACCCGTCCGCCGGCACGCTGTACACATCGAAGTTGGTCGACCACGGCTCGGTGGTGCCGGCGATGCGGACGTTGAAATACACCGTCTTGCCATCGGGCGAGAAACTGAACTCGCTGTCGTCGCCGAACGGCTTGCTGGGCACGTCCCCGTCGATGCCACGGGTCAACAGCGTCGGCTCCGCCGCCAGCTGACCGTTGCTGTCGAAGCCGGCCGCGAACAACTGATTGCGCCGCCCATCGGCCCAGGTATCCCAATGCCGCACGAACAATTTGTCGTAAAGCGTGCCGCTGGCCTTGTCCTTCGCGCGGGCGTCAAGACGCTGCTGGGTGCAGGCCAGGCTGGCGCAATCGGTAAACACCTCGTACGACAGCAACACCTGCTTGCCATCCGGCGACAGCTTGTAGCCGCCCACGTCGAGCACGCCATGGCTGGTCTGGACCGGCGCCGCGGGCTTGGTCAGGTTCAACCCACCCGCGCTGCCCAGGTCCACCCGCCACAACTGCGCCACGCCCTTGGCCGGGGCCACGAAATACAGGCTGCGCCCATCCGCTGACCAGCGCGCCGAGCTGCCCTTCTCCACCACCTTCACCGGCTGCCCACCGCTGGCCAGATCCAGCACATAGATCGCGTTGACACCCTTGTTCGCCGCGTAATCGGTACTGCGCACACCAAAGGCCGCATACCGCCCGTCCGGCGACAATTGCGGATCGCTGACCCGATCCATCATCACCAGGTCGCGCACATTGAACGCATGCGATCCCTGCGCCTTGGTAAAGCTGGTATCCACGACATCACCCGCCAACGCGGGGGCCGCTACCAACGCGAGGAGCAGCGCGGCAATCAGAGGTTTCATGGGGGGAAGTCCTTGGCCGGGGAAAACCGTGACGGTAAAGCGCGGGCCCGGGGAGAAGCAAGCGGGGCCAAGGCGTCGACTGCATCACACACGGCCAGCTGCCGCCGCGGCCAAGCGCGTGACTGTGATGCGGGCCACACTCGACTTTCACATTTGGTACAAATCGTGAATGCCTCCGGGAGCACTTACAGGGGAGTACACCATGTTGCGCCAGCGCATTTCCGCCGGTTTCACCTTGATCGAACTGATGATCGTCGTGGCGATCATCGCGATCCTGGCCGCGATCGCCATCCCGGCTTATCAGGACTATCTGATCCGGGCGCAGGTCACCGAGGGCATGAGCTTGGCAAGCGGCGCCAAGGCGGCGGTGTGGGATTTCGTGTCCAATACCGGCCGCTTTCCGCCCAACAACCAATCGGCAGGGCTGGCTCAAAACACGTCAATCACAGGCAGCTATGTTTCCAGCGTCGATGTAACTACCGGCACGATCAAGGTGCTGTACCAAGGTGCCAAAGCAAACCGGGCCATCAATGCAGTCAGCAAATTTCTCGTGTTGTCCCCAATCAGCCAGGCGGGCAGCATTATTTGGACTTGCACACCCAGCACGTTGGATGGCAAGTACTTACCCACTTCGTGCCGGAAGTAGGCCCATCACAGCCAGCGTTTCGTAGCAAATTGGAAGCAAGTTGCGGCTGTAAACCGGAATAGACTGACAAAATACGTCACTACTCGCCCCCCTGAGACAGGTTGGCCGCGCCTATTTCCAGCACAATCCGCCCTAAAAACGCCTCGAAACGGCATTACTTGCAGCTTTCCGTGACGACGGGCACAATCCAAAGGCCCTGATATATGAGGGAATACACCCGTGGCAGTGATGGCACACAATCTGCATCACCTTGCCACGAGCTTCCTGGTCGTTCCGGCCATGCGAATGGGGTCCTATCCCGCCTAGGGGGACACGGGACTGGGGCTCAGGGGGCGTCAAACGGTTAGCTAACCAGAACACAGAGGAACCACCATGAAGAACATGCAGAAGGGCTTCACCCTGATTGAACTGATGATCGTCGTTGCGATCATCGCCATCCTCGCGGCCATCGCCATCCCGGCATATCAGGACTACCTGATCCGTACCCAAGTTTCTGAAGGTGCGGTGCTGACCGACGGAGCCAAGACTGCCGATTCGGAGTTCTACTCCAACACCGGCCGTTTTCCGCCGAGCAATCAGTCTGCGGGACTCGCCCAACCCGCGTCGATCGCTGGCAAGTACGTGACTCAGGTGGAGCTTGACTCGGGTGCGACCGGCCTGATCACCGCTACGTTCGGTGGTGCTGCCAACACCAAGATTTCCGGCAAAACGTTTGTGCTGTCGGCCATTACCAACGCGGGTTCAATAGCATGGAGCTGCACGGCGTCGACCGTGGACCAAAAGTACCTGCCGACGTCCTGCCGCAACTGACTCTTGGCAATGCTGTACGTTGAAGGGCCGCCATGTGCGGCCCTTCTCTTATTCCAAGGTTAATCTCTCATGCGCCACCGTCTCGCCATGCTGCCGCTGGCGTTATTGCTTTGGGTACTGGTATTGCTCTGGAACTGCTACGCCCCCGGCCTCCACGGCAACTTTTTGTTCGACGATTTCGGCAACTTGCCAGCGCTCGGCGCAAGTGGCCCGATCGATAATTGGTCGACCTTCTGGCGTTACATTACCTCGGGCGCCGCAGACCCCACCGGCCGACCGCTAACCTTGCTTACATTCCTGCTGGACGCCCAAAATTGGCCGGCCGATCCGGTCCGGTTCAAGCGCACCAATCTGGTGTTGCATCTGATTAACGGCGTACTTCTAGCACTACTGCTCCGGCAGTTGGGTCGCGAAGCGCTCAAACTGGGCGACGGGTACCTCGTAGATCTGGCCGCCGTTATCGGTGCTGGATTGTGGTTGCTGCACCCATTGCTCGTGTCCACCACCCTGTATGTCGTGCAGCGCGAGGCCATGTTGCCAGCGACCTTCACGCTGCTCGGGCTACTGATGTGGCTGCACGGTCGGGTCGCCATGCAGCGTCGCAACCACTGGCGCGGAGCCTTCTGGGTCGCTGCGGGTCTCGGCGGCTGCACTGCGCTGGGCGTGCTGAGCAAGGCCAACGGCATTCTGCTACCGGCATTGGCGCTGGTGATTGAATATGTACTGCTGCGCACTCGCCCCAATGGGGTGGCGCCGAATTTACGGACTCTTCCCGACCGCGCCTATCGCCAAGTCATGTTGCCGATAGCGTGGCTGCCTGCGACGCTGGTCGCGGCATACCTGCTACAGCTAGGCTGGATGGGCCTGACTCGCGGCATTTCCTCCGCGCGGCCATGGACGCTTGGGCAACGCCTGCTGACCGAGCCGCGCGTGCTGCTCGATTACCTCGACCTGCTTTGGCTGCCGCGGCCATTCACGCCGGGGTTGTTCAACGATCACATTCAGGCGTCAACGTCGCTGTGGTCGCCGGCAACAACCTTGCCCGCGCTGCTTACAATTGTTGCCCTCATCGCAGGCGCCTGGCTGGTGCGTCGCCGTTGGCCCGCGCTGGCACTGGCCATCCTGTTCTTCTTTGTCGGGCAGTCTCTGGAGTCCAGCACCGTTGCGCTGGAGCTGTTTTTCGAGCACCGCAACTACCTGCCGGCGATGCTGATGTTTTGGCCATTGGCGCTCTGGCTGTGTGACGTGCGACCACAACCCACAAGGCTTCCCGCCGCTGTCGGACGGAGCCCGAGTCCGGATGTGTCAACCCCCCGATGGTCAGCTGCAGGGAAGGGAAAGCTAGCTCTGGCCGCGCTGATCCTGCTGGGGCTGGGCCTGATGACCCACGCGCGTGCGAGCCTGTGGGGCAACAGCCACGATCAAGCGCTGCTGTGGGCGCAGCTGAACCCCGATTCTCCGCGTGCCCAGGCCTACGCCGCTCAAGCGGAAATGAGTGCCGGTCACCCGGAGCGTGCTGTCAGCCGACTGCAAAAACCGCTGGCCAACAAGCCAGACCAAGTGCAGCTGGCCCTCAATCTGTTCGGCGCCCAATGCCAACTGGGCCACGTCGACCCGTCCACGCTCACCGCTGCCCGCAAAGCCCTTCGGACCACGCGCGATCCGGGCACGTTGCTGGTGAGCTGGTTCGAGCGCGGTATGGATCAAGCAGGCCACTCGACCTGCCCGCAGCTCACGTTGCCCACGCTCTCCAGCTTTCTGGACGCGGCCTTGTCAAACCCTCACCTCAGTGACAACGCCGGTCGACAACAGGACCTTCACTACCTGCGCGGTCGCCTCGCGCTGATGCAAGGCGATGCAGACACGGCGCTCGTGGATTTCAACCGTGCGCTTGACGCCCAGGTACGAATCGCGGCCGCGTTGAAGCAGGCTGCACTGTTGGGCTCGGCCGGTTTTCCCGAGCAAGGTCTGGCACACCTTGACCACCTTGATGCTGAACCGAGAAAGCATTACCTACCCGCATTCGGCATGCCGCGCATCCACGCCTGGGTATTGGAGCGCCAACAGTATTGGCCGAAGGAACTCGCGCGGCTGCGCGCTACACTGCGCGAAGACGCTCGACAACAGGCTCATACGGCTGAATGAACCAGACAACCCCGCCCCCGCGCGCGTCGAAAGTCCCTCGCACCGGCTGGTGGCTGCTTCTGGCTGCCTTCGCGCTGACCATCGCCGTCTATTGGCCCGGCCTTTCCGGCGGTTTCCTGTTTGACGACTACCCCAACATCGTCGACAACCATGGCGTGCAACCGCCAGATGCCCGCTTCTCCACGCTGGTAGGCGCCGCGCTGTCGTCGCCATCCAGCGAGTTCAAACGCCCGCTGGCCTCCCTGAGTTTCGCCGCGAACTATCTGGCCAGCGGCCTCGATCCGTACTGGATGAAGCTCACCAATCTGGTGATCCATCTGCTGAATGGGTTGCTGGTGTTTGTGCTGGCCCGCGCACTACTGCGCTCAACCGCCGACTGGGGATCCCGATCCGGCGTGATTGCAGCGCTCGTTTGCGCAGCCTGGATGCTGCTGCCGATCAACCTGACCGGCGTGCTGTATGTCGTGCAACGCATGGAGAGCATGGCCAACCTGTTTGTACTGCTGGGCCTGGTCGGGTACGTCACGGGGCGCCGCCGCATGCTTGGCTTGACCCCGGACCTGGGCACTGCGCGCGCCTTCGATGGTGAATCCGGGCCGACACGACGCCTTCTTTCAGCGCCAACCCCCGGCATCATCCTCTGTCTCGTCAGCATCGTCGTGTGCACCGGCATGGGTTTACTGGCCAAGGAAACCGCGGTGATGCTGCCCTTGTATGCCGCGCCGATCGAATGGATGGTCTTCAGCTTCCACACCCGTGAGGGCCAGCGCGACTACCGCATCCTCGGCTTGTTTGCGACGCTGCTGCTGCTGCCGATGATTGTGGGGATGATCTGGCTTCTGCCCCACGTGTTCAACTCGGGCTCTTGGTCAACCCGTGACTTTGACCTGCGCACCCGCCTGCTCAGCGAAGCGCGCATCGTGGCGGATTACGTGCGCTGGACTGTGCTCCCCACCCCAGCCGCACTGTCGTTCTACCACGACGACTTCCCAATCTCGACAGGCCTGCTGAAGCCCTGGACCACCCTTGCCAGCATGATGTTTCTGGGCGCCCTGTTCGGACTGATGCTGTGGCTGCGCAAACGCCTGCCACTGGCGGCGCTGGGCATTGCCCTGTTCCTGGGTTGTCAGCTGCTCACCGGCACCATCCTGCCGCTGGAACTCATCTACGAGCACCGCAACTACTTCGCCAGTTTCGGCCTGATGCTGGCCATCGTGCCTTTGCTGGCTGCGCCGCGCGGTCAATCATTCGCCCTGCCTCGCCATGCCTTGCTTGCCGGACTGCTCGTCTGTTGGACAGCGCTGACCGCTTTCACTGCGTTTGCCTGGGGTAACCCGCTGCGGCTGGCCGAAGACCTTGCCACCCGCGCGCCCGAATCGCCCCGGGCCCAGTACGAGCTGGGTCGCACCTACATCATCTATTCGCACTACGACCCTGCTTCCCCGTTCACGGAACTGGCCTACGCACCACTGGAGAAAGCCGCGGCCCTGCCCCGTTCCTCGATCCTGCCCGAACAGGCGCTGATCTTCATGAATGCGCGTATGAAGCTGCCACTGAAGGACGCATGGTGGGACAGCATGATCGCCAAACTGCAGGCCAGCAAACCCGGCGTGCAGGACGAGAGTTCGTTGGGCGCCCTGACCCAGTGCGTCCGACAGAAGCGATGCGAATTACCGCCGGATCGGATGATACAGGCCTTTCTAGCCGCACTGGCCCACCCCAACCCTAGCGCCCGCCTGCTCGCCACGTATGGCGACTACGCATGGAATGTGTTGGAAGACCACGAACTGGGTCTACGAATGACCCAAGAAGCCGTCCAAGCGCAACCGCAGGAGCCTGCTTATCAAATCACGCTGATTCGCATGCTGGCTGCGCAGGGCAACAAGGCAGAAGCGGACGCTGCGCTCAAACGACTCGAAGCCCTCAACATCGGGGGGCGGCTGGATGGCAGTCTGCGCGAGCTGCACGCGTTACCCAGACTGCGGTAGTGTCCTCAGTGCAGCCCTCCTCGAAGGATGCCAATGAACCGCAACCCGCTTGCCCATGGCAATTGACAGCTGATGCGACTGCTTGACCGCACCGCACTTGGCGGCCCCATCGCACGCGCTACGCTGCGCACGAGCCTAGTACTTGGGCTGCGGCTGGTCGTTCAGGCTGGCACTCTGCTGGTGGTCGCGCGCATGTTGGGCCCAGAGCAATTCGGCGCATTCGCTGGCGTCGCGGCACTCGCCGTAGTCCTGGGCACGCTATCCACGCTCGGCACACATCTGGTCCTGCTCGGCGAGGTGTCGCGAGAACCGGCTTGTCGCCAGAAAGTGCTGTCCTATGCCCTACCCAGCACCCTCGCATGTGGCAGCGCTCTTCTCGTGCTCTACATTCTGGTCTGCACGCTGGCATTGGCCAATGCTGGTGTCGCGATCCAAGTATTGATGGCAATCGGGGTCACAGAAACGCTGCTGCAGCCATTGTTTAGTTTCTCTGCCATGGAACAACTGGCACTCGGGCGCACCGCGCGCTCTCAACTTCTAACCACGCTACCACTCGCACTGCGTTTGACGGCAGCGGTCATCGTATTGTTGCTGCATCCAGACAACCCACTGGCGGCCTACGGCTACGGCTACATGCTCGCGTCGCTGATTGCACTGTCCTTTGCGACACTTACCATGCCCGCGCGTTGGCCATCTCCCGAACGGTGGCGGCGCATATCCCGCGCCGAACTCCGAAACACGGCGGGCTACGCCGCACTCGCCATTACCGCCACCAGCCCAGCCGAGCTCGACAAAACCTTGGCTGCAAGACTGTTACCGCTGGGAGCTGCGGGACTGTATGCCGTCAGTGCACGCGTGATCGGCGCTACCATGCTGCCGGTGATTGCCATGATGCTATCCGCACTGCCGCGCCTCTTCCGCGAGGGGCAGGACCAAATTAAACGTACTGCGCACCTTCTCCGCTGGGTTTTCGGTGCAGCATTCGTCTACAGTGTAGCCTTGGCCGCGCTGCTGTGGTTCGCAGCGCCAGCATTCGCCTGGCTGTTTGGCGCGAAGTATCACGGTATCGAACACTTCATTCACTGGTTGTGTCTCGCCATACCTGGCATAGCGCTCCGCCTGGCCGCAGGCAGCGTTCTGATGGCACTGGGCAAACCATGGATGCGGGCAACGTTCGAAGCGATCGGTCTTGGTGTCATGTTGGCAGCGGCAATCCCACTGACAGCGCGATTGGGGCCGACAGGGATGCCACTGGCACTGGCGTGTTCGGAATGGGTAATGACGTTGATTGGGTGGTTTCTTGTTTTCGCATGCATACGCACTGGAAGACGCGCTGGTCCACAGGACCACACCAAAATCCCGCGAAATTATTAACCTCACATTATGGCAATGGGGCGCCTGCAGCCATTTCACGCAGTTCTCGCCGAATAGGAACTGCGGACCTTGCATGCCGGAGACAAAATTCACGGTGAATCGCCAACTGTCAAACTGACGACTTGAACACCGATCACCCGGCATCTCCTAGCGAAGCACGCACGATCCCTGATAACGAGCAACGTCAGCCCCACTCCTCATACCGCTCAATCAATAAAAGACGAATTGAAACATCGGGAGACAATATCATGTTCCATCCAATTTCTGCCTGGAAGAAAGCCACAGCCACCATCTCGCGAAGGCTACACGAACTGAATAACGAACAGGTTGTACTGCATCAGGAATATAGTCGCATCAAGAAAGACGTCTCAGACCGCACGCCAGAAAACCCCGCTCTTTATGGATACAAAGTGTATTCTCAGTTCGACGAAGACGGAATCATCGCGCATATTTTCTCGAAGATCGGCTTCGGAGACCGCATCTTCGTTGAAATCGGCTGTAGCGACGGCCTCGAAAATAACACCCACACACTACTTCTAAGCGGGTGGCGCGGTATGTGGGTCGACTCGGATGCGAGGAAGATTCGTTACATCACAAAGCGAGTGCCCTACAGTACACGTCTCGTTCTTAAACAGGAATTTGTGTCAGTCAGGAACGTCAACAAAATTGTGTCGGATGGACTGGCCGCACTTGGCGCACTATCAATGGACCTTCTTTCAGTCGATATTGATGGGGATGACTTGAACGTGCTCGTCGCATTGCTTGAAAGTAATAAACCGCGCGTTATCTGTGTAGAATACAATGCCAAGTTCCCCCCCCCCATCCACGTCGCGTACCACGCTAACTCAGACAAATTCTGGCAAGGCGACGATTATCAGGGGGCCTCGCTAACGGCCTTTTCAGAGGCACTGGCCCCATTAGGTTACCAACTGATCACTTGCGGACTATCTGGGGTGAATGCTTTTTTTGTTCGAAGATCCGACTGCGTCCATTTCCCAAGGTTTTCTATCGAACAGCTCTTCCAAGAGCCGCGCTACTATCTGAGGCGCTTTGCCAGTGGCCACCGTCCATCGCTGAAATTTCTGGCCAACCGGATGTCTCTCAACGACTAGAGACGACCCCGCGAAAAGCCCGCGCCATAACCTTCGCCGCATCATCCCAGTCGTGGTCCAATTTGAGGGGTGCAGGTTTTGGTTGCGCCAATGACCGCTCGAGGCCAGCGGCGATGCCTTCCGGCGTTGGAATCACGTAGGTCGTGCCGGCACCACCAGCCTCGCGCAGTTCGGGGCTGTCTGTGGCAATTACACGGCAGCCCAGGGTCCGTGCCTCGATGACGGGCATCCCGAAACCCTCGTACAGCGAGGGAAAGACAAAGGCCTCGGCGTGAGCATACAGGGCGGCAAGCGTCGCGTCGCTAACACGACCAACGGGCTTGATCCAGTCGACCCCGCCGACATGCTCCACCGTGCGATTGCTGCGGTTCCAAGCCTCTCCGCCGGCCATCACTAGTTGATGATCGACGAGTTTCCCGCGAGCCTTCAGCAGCTTCACTGCAGCCACCACGCTAACAAGATTCTTCCTCGGCGCGCGCGTGCCCACTGTGAGGAGGAATGGACGCTTCACTCCTAGTTTTGAAATCGCATCAAATGCAGTTCCTTGAGCCAATGGAAGGCTTGGGACCGCGGGCAAAGCAATTCCGTCGGCGCGCCGCTGTAAGCGCTCGAACAAACGGTCAGATGTCGCTTGCGAATTGGCTACAACTCGAGCGGCGTGTGCAATATCGTCATCAAGCCAGCGCCCATAAGCAAGTCTCGTCAGGGGTGGGAGAGTTTCGGGAACGAGGATGTGTATCAAGTCGTGCACAGTAATCACGCGGGGAATGCAGGCATCTAAATACTGTGGCGTCAGCGTATTAGGCGCCCAGAAAACATCTATCCCATCGCCTCTGGCCATGCTAGCCAGTCGATAGTGAATCCACTGCGGCGTCGGGAGGCGACTAAACAAAGGGTGCCGGTCGCACCGCACTGACCAGCGATGGGAGGGAAGCGCGACGCTGCATTCACGGCGCGCGTAAAGCACGAACGAAGCTTCCGGCATCTCCCGATCCAGTGGGGCGAGAATGCCCTCGGTATATCTTCCAACACCGGTCATTCCGGCTTTAAGCCGACTGGCATCAATTCCGATCTTCATGATCACAACCTTTCATGGATGGAGCGGCTCCTCGCTCGCGTGACAGTACCGCATATACGATGCTCACCAGTGGCACTTCAATCGATCCGGGCGTGAAACCTAGTGCACTTCAAAGATTCGTGATAAAGACACACATACTTGTCGACCATCAGATTCTGGTCCAGCGTGGTAACGACGCGTCGCCTTGCAGCAAGCGACATACTCAATCTCCTGCGGGCATCACCTTCAAGCGCACGAATCGCCGTCGCGAACCCCAGCGCGTCATCTTGCGGGCACAAGATACCAGTGACTCCGTCGACAACCACTTCTCGCAGCGCCGACCCACGCGTGGCCACCACGGGGAGCCCACAAGCCATTGCCTCGGCGGCAACCAACCCGAAGCCCTCGCTCCGGGATGGGAAAAGCAGGGCGTCGGCATCATGCATGGCGGCCACTAGCGCATCGTCTCCCTGCAGCCTCCCCAAGTCATGCGTATTGTCGGGCATGTTGTCACTGTCCCTCAGCGCCGCCTTCCCGCCGGTGTAACGAAGCTCAAATCCGCTGCCAAGAATCCTCATGATGGGTGCCAGCAAATCGACGCCCTTCAGAGGCGCCCACTTTCCCACGTAGAGCAACCGGAATGGCCGACTTACAGATCGCGTCGCCAGCGGTGTAAATTTTTCTACATCAACGCCGTTATGGATCACCTGAATCGGCCGATCAACGAGAGTTCGGCGCGCCGATTCGGCAGCGAATAGGCTAACCGCGACTCTGCAATCGGCGCGAAGCAGGGTGCGACGCTCGGCCGACATTAACCAATACTTATGATAAGACGATCGCAGCCAACCCTTGTATGGTCTAAGCTCGATTTGATGCATGGCGTGATGAAGGGTCGCCACTACCAACATGTTCCTGGGGAGAAACCGCGGATGCAGCCACGTATTGACATGTGTGATATTCGCCCAGGGCGGGGGCTGGGGGACCAAAACGCTCCACGGCGCAAACTCCGCACGACGAGGCAGCCAGGTTATTTCGGCGCGCAAGCCGCGCTTGCGCAACGCGTCCACCAACCGTTCTGTAAACACCTCACTACCGCTTCCCGTGCGAACAGTGGGGAACCACACGGCAGGTTCTCGTTGTCGGCTCATGTGCGCCGCGGCTCGAAGCGATAGATCAACGTCGGAATAATCCGTCGAAGCGGCGCCAGAACTGCATCGGGCGTCGCGCGTAAAAGTCGCGTTCCCATTGAACCGGGTCGCTCAATCTCCAATGTCGCACGCCACGCTTCTATGCAGATATTGTGGTAATGGAACTGGGCGACATCCAGCATCCGCTCAAGCTGTCGCGTCTGCAAAGGTTCGCAGTCATAGACATCGCCCTTCCTCATCATGCGCAAGTACGGCGTGCGCCACGCACGGGGCCACCAGCTCAAAAACTTCAACCGGAAGTGGGGCTCGGTCAGCATCCAGCGATTCGGCACAGCGAGATACCCCACGCCGTCTGGACGCAGCACCCGATGAAGTTCGGCCAAATGCGCATGCTGCGCCCGCTCGTCGCCTACGTGTTCGATGACATGATTAGTGAGCACGACGTCAAAGGACTCGTCTGCGAACGGCAACTGTGTGTCCCGCACCTGATGGTAGCGATAGCCTGCGGTGACCAGGCGGTTGTCGTGAACATCCACAGCGTCAACATCGCAGCGCAGCGTCGGATGGGTACCGAAATAGTGCGCGATACCGCCGGAGCCGGTGCCGACTTCCAGCATGCGCATGGGCTGGTGCCGGTTGGCAAGATCCAGCAGGCGCTCGATCTTCAGGCCCTTGAAGCGCCGCGATGGGAGATCCATGACGACATGCGGCTGCCGCGCCGATGTGCTATCGGCGCCTGTATTTTGATGATGCTGATGCGGCAATGGCGCGTCAGACATGACACGAATCCAGAAGACTGCGCAGACGCTTGTCAAAAGCCGGCCATGCCTTGCCGTCGGCAAATGTGCGACAGGCTGCGACGGTTGCACTTTCGCGAGCGTGTGCAAGTTGCCCAATCGCGGCCTCGGCCAGCGCGGCATAGTTGCCGGGCTCAACCAGGGTGCCGGTTTGCCCGTCGAGCACCGCATCCGGAATCCCGCCTACCGCAAAGGCAACGGTCGGCAAACCATGTGCTGCGGATTCCAGTGCCACCATGCCAAACCCTTCGACATCACCAGGCAGCTCAATCACAGGAAATATGTGCATGTCGGCGGCCTGGTAGGCGACACTAAGGTTAGAGTCATCGCAGCGACCGAGGAAGCATAAATTCTGTTCGACACCCTCCGCCTTGGCGGCAGCCAGAATGCGTTCGCGCTCCGATCCGGCCCGTGCATGCAGTGCATCGCTGGCTTCGTCACCGATCACCACCAGCAGCGCGTCGGGATGGCGAGAGGCGATAGCCGGCAGTGCTTTCGCGACGAATTCGACCAGACCCTTGCGCTGGGTCAGTCGCCCAACAGATAACAGCAATGGCCGTTGCCCAAAACCGTGGCGGGCGCGGAACCCGCGAGCAGCGTCGGCGTCCAGCACAGGAAGGTCTGTCCCCGGATGCAACACATGCGTGATACCGGGTCGGACCCCGCGACTTTGCGCCAAAGCTCCCGTGTTGGCGCTATTCACCAAAGCGAGGTCGCAACGTCGGATAAAGGGCAGCCACAGCCATTGGTAGAGGCGACTTGGTGCCACGATATCGAGCCCATGAAGATAGACAGCCGCCCTGCCCCCCACACAGCGCGCCGCCAACCAGGCGATCGGTGCAGTGAGTCCGCTCCCCGCAATGACCCACTCGGGTTTACGCTGCCACGCAAGACGTGTCGCATGCCACATCGTCGAAGCCAGGAACAATGGCAGCGGTTTCACCCTGCTCTGCCGCACCTCCGTCTGCAGCGGAGCGTACTCAGCACACCCGGCAGGTCCACACAATGCGGTACGCCAAGCTGGCTGCAACGCGGCGAGAAGATGCTGGTTCACTTTTTCCATGCCCCCCAGCAGCGGTGGAAAATTACGTGTCACCAGCAACGCCAGCGGAGTTGAGTGACGGTTGTCAGGCATCGCGTCGATACATCAAACCAGTGATCTGTTCGGATACCAGGCCGATCAGGAAGACAATCACCGACGCGCTCCAGAGCAGCGTACTCATGTTGGTGAGGCGACCTTCATGCACAAACGTCCACGCGTAGTTCCCGCAGCCGAGCAGGAAAAATACCGCGCTGGCCGGCACGAACAATTTCAACGGCGAATACAGCGTGGCGATCTTGAAGATGATCAGCAGGAAGCGGATGCCGTCGCGCAAGGGCTTGATGTGGCTTTTGCCCACGCGAGCGGCGGCCTTGATCGGAAGATATGCGACCGCGTAGGCACTGCGGAAGAACGCCATCGTGCTGGTGGTGGGGTAGGAGAATCCGTTCGGCAGCAGGTGCAGGAATTCGCGGAACTTGTCCGCGCGCACGGCACGGAAGCCGGAAGTGAGGTCGAGTATGGGGTGGCCGGTCATGCGGGTGGCCAGCCAGTTGTACAAGGTGTTGGCCAGGCCGCGGCCCACGCCGGCCTGGCTGTTCCAGTCGCGGGCACCCACCACCATGTCGTAGCCGCGATCGAGCTGGTCGATCAGGCGTTTGACGTCGGCCGGATCGTGCTGGCCGTCGCCGTCCATGAAAACGAGAATGTCGCCGGTGGCGGCGCGGGCCCCGCGCTTGATCGCCGCGCCATTGCCCATCGAGTACGGCGATGACAGGCATTGCACGCCGCTGCTTTTGCAAACACTGCGGGTGTCGTCGGTGGAGCCGTCGTCGACCACGATGATCTCGGCGTCGGGGTGCGCCGTGCGCAGGCGCGGCAACAACGCGGACAGTGCAGCCGCTTCGTTCTTGGCGGGCAGGACGATGCTAACTCGGCTCAACAGATGACTCCCCCCTGATGGTGACGAGGATCATAGCGTGAAGGTAGCAGGGGCATGTGGCGGGGGTTGGGGGTTTTGGTGCGTACGGCCATGCGGGGGTGGGTTTCGTGGCAGTGGGGGCGGCCCCGATTGGGGTATGGCAGTTGGGCATTGGATTCGGTGGTGGGCCGGTCGACGGGCGATTGGGTGGGAGAGCGGCGGGCAGTGCCCGCCCTACGCGCCTCCTGGTTGCGGGCAGGAGCAAAGCTGGGGAGGCGATGCTGGGCTCGATCCTTGCATCGCTTTCGGAGCAGCCGCTTCGGGGGCCTCCGGTACGGGGGAACAGCTTTGGATTGTGCGCTGCATCACCCTGCCCGGTCAGGGCCACCACAGAATGGATGACCTGAGCCTCAGACTGCGGTAGATTCAACTACATACGGGGAATGGGTCACCTAAGTTATGTCATCGCAATTGCAACCCTCGCTCACGGGCCTTACCGGCATGGCGCGCCGGCTGGTGGCCGAAGGGCTGGTCGAGGAGGAAGTGGTCCGCCAGGCCATGGCCGACAGCGGCCTGAAAAAGGTGTCGCTGGGCGCCTGGCTGCTCGACAACAACCTGGTGGAGAGCGCGGAGCTGACGCGAGTTTTGTCGGCCGAGTTCGGTATGCCGACGATGGACGTAACGACGCTGAACCAGGCCACGATGCCGCTGGACCTGATCAGCGAAGCGTTGATGACCAAGCATCAGGCGCTGCCGCTGTTCCGGCGTGGCAAGCGCTTGTACGTGGGCATTGCCGACCCGATGCAGTCGCATGCGCTGGATGAGATCCGCTTTCACTCCAGTTGCATGGTGGAACCCATTCTGGTGGAGCGCAGCTCGCTGCAGCGAACCATCGAAGTGCTGCTCAACAGCATGCGCAACACGATGCCGGACATGGGTGGCGGCGATCTTGACGACCTCGACATCGAGGTTGGTGAGGACGAGGCGGAGTCCAGCGGCATCGATGCAACCGCCATCGATGACGCGCCGGTGGTGAAGTTCGTCAACAAGATCCTGGTTGATGCAATCCGCCGCGGTGCTTCGGACATCCATTTCGAGCCGTTCGAAACCCAGTATCGGGTGCGCTTGCGCATGGACGGCATGCTCAGGCCGGTGGCCAGCCCGCCGATGAAAATGGCCAACCGCATCTCCTCGCGCATCAAGGTGATGGCGCAACTGGACATCGCCGAGAAGCGCGTGCCGCAGGATGGCCGCATCAAGCTCAACCTGTCCAAGACCCGTTCCGTCGACTTCCGCGTCAGTTCGCTGCCCACGCTGTTTGGCGAGAAGATCGTGCTGCGTATCCTGGATGGCTCCTCGGCCAGGATCGGCATCGAAAAGCTGGGCTACGAGCCTGATCAGCAGAAGCTCTATATCGACGCGATCCACAAGCCGTACGGCATGGTGCTGGTCACCGGCCCCACCGGCTCGGGCAAGACGGTGTCGCTGTACACCGGCCTCAACATGCTCAATACCCCTGAACGCAATATCTCCACCGTGGAAGATCCGGTGGAAATCCGCGTCGAGGGCATCAACCAGGTGCAGCAGAACGCCAAGCGGGGCATGACCTTCGCCAGTGCGCTGCGGTCATTCCTGCGCCAGGATCCGGACGTGATCATGGTGGGCGAGATCCGCGACCTGGAAACCGCCGAAATCGCGATCAAGGCGGCGCAGACCGGCCACATGGTGCTGTCGACGTTGCACACCAACGATGCGGCGCAGACCATCGCCCGACTCATGAACATGGGCATCGCGCCCTACAACATCACCTCATCAGTCACCCTGATCATCGCCCAGCGCCTGGCGCGACGCCTGCACGACTGCAAGAGGCCGATCGAGCTGCCGCCGAAGGTGCTGCTGGACGCGGGCTTCACCCAGGCCGATATCGACGCGGGCATGACGATCTACGAAGCGGTTGGCTGCCCTGAGTGCAATGAAGGCTACAAGGGTCGCGTGGGTATCTACCAGGTGATGCCGATGCTGGAGGAGATCCAGAAGATCATCCTGCAGGGCGGCAACGCGCTGCAGATCAGCGAGGTGGCCAAGGCCGCCGGGGTCAACGACCTGCGGGCCTCGGCCCTGCTGAAAGTGAAGAGCGGCTTGACCAGCCTCATCGAAATCGACCGCGTTACCAAGGAATGAGCGACGAATTCGGGAACCTCGTCGCGTTGAAGTTGCGCCCGACACCACGGTTTGGTGCCGCCGAAATGACATAAGCTGTTCCCGCAACTTGTCAGTCGACCCTTGCGGACGGCTACGGGAATGGATCACTGGGGGAAGATGCGCATGGCCACGGCTACCGCGACAAACATCAACAAGGCACGTGCACTCGGCGCCCAACGCGCCGAAGTGAGCAAGTTGACCACCTACGAGTGGGTTGCGCTGGACAAGCGCGGCAAGCGCATGAAGGGCGACATGCCGGCGAAAAACGCTTCGCTGGTCAAGGCCGAGCTGCGCCGCCAGGGCATGAACCCGCAGACCGTGCGCGAACGCTCCAAGCCACTGTTCGGAGCCACCGGCAGCACCATCAAGCCGGGCGACGTGGCGGTGTTCAGTCGCCAGATCGCCACCATGATGGCCTCGGGCGTGCCGATGGTGCAGTCCTTCGACATCATTGCCGATGGCCAGAAGAACGTCCGCTTCAAGAACGTGCTGCTCGACGTGAAGCAGAACATCGAGGGCGGCGCCGCACTGCACGAGGCCCTGGCGCGCTACCCGGTCCAATTCGACGAGCTGTATTGCAACCTGGTGCACGCCGGTGAAACCTCCGGTGTGCTCGACACCGTGCTGGACACCGTGGCGACCTACAAGGAACGCACCGAGGCGATCAAGAAGAAGATCAAGAAGGCGCTGTTCTACCCGATGATGGTGCTGGCCGTGGTGTTCATGGTCGTGCTGATCATGCTGTTGTTCGTGGTGCCGGTGTTCGCCAAGACCTTCCAGGATGCCGGTGCCGACCTGCCCGCACCGACCCAGCTGCTGGTCACCATGTCGGAGTTCATGCAGAGCTACTGGTACATCGTGGTTGGCACCATCGTGGGCAGTATCGTGGCGATCGTCGTAGCCAAGAAGCGTTCGGTGAAATTTGCCCACTTCCTGGACCGCATGGCGCTGAAGATGCCGGTGATGGGTTCGATCGTGCGCAACTCGGCGATTGCCCGCTTCTCGCGCACATTGGGCGTGACGTTCCGCGCCGGCGTGCCGCTGGTCGAGGCGCTGGACGCAGTAGCGGGCGCGACCGGCAGCGTGGTCTACGGTGACGCCGTCAGGCAGATGCGCGAGGACATCTCGGTCGGCCACCAACTGCAACTGGCGATGAAGCAAACCGGACTGTTCCCCAACATGGTGGTGCAGATGACCGCCATCGGTGAGGAATCCGGCGCGCTGGACAACATGCTGTTCAAGGTCGCCGAGTTCTACGAGGAAGAGGTCAGCAACGCGGTCGATACGCTGTCGACCCTGCTCGAGCCAATCATCATGGTCGTGCTGGGCACCCTGGTCGGCGGCATGGTGGTGGCGTTGTATCTGCCGATCTTCAAGCTCGCCGGCACGTTCTGAGGCAAGTTCACAGGGCGATTCAGGGGCCGGATCAAGAGCCGGCGGGCAGTGCCCGCCCTACAACGGCACCGCGATTCGCGGCGTCGGCTTCGCGCACACGAACATGGCGTTGCGGCGCGTGCGGCGGGCAGTGCCCGCCCTACAACGGCATGGCGATCTGTAGGGCGGGCACTGCCCGCCGTTTCGATTCATCACGGCTTCGCGATTCGCACCGCGGGCACTGCCCGCCGTTTTGATTTGTCCGTGCGCACCGTATGCTTATGCCCTGCCCCACTGCGGGGCGTCGCAACACCAGGCTGACGCATGCCCGAACTCTCCCTCGCCCTCTGGATAGCCTTGGCCGGCGTACTCGGCCTGCTGGTGGGCAGTTTTCTCAATGTGGTGATCCTGCGACTGCCCGCGCGCATGGCGGCGGAATGGCGGCGCGAGGCACGCGATGTGCTGGAACTGGAAGCCGATGCCACGCCGCTGCCGCCGGGCATCGTGCGCGAACCATCGCATTGCCCCCACTGCAAGCATCCGCTGTCGGCGCTGGACAACATCCCGCTGTTCAGCTGGCTGCTGCTGCGCGGGCGCTGTCGCTATTGCCAGGCAAAGATCTCGATCCAATACCCGTTGGTGGAGTTGCTCAGTGGCGTGCTCAGCGCGGTCATCGTGTGGAAGTTCGGGCCATCGTGGGCTGCGCTGGCGGGTTTGTTGCTGACCTGGACCCTGATCGCGCTGTCCGGCATCGACTTTCGCACCCAACTGCTGCCCGACCAGCTGACTTTTCCGCTGCTGTGGCTGGGCCTGTTGCTTTCACTGCTGCCGATGTTCGTCGCCGCGCCGGCCGCGATCCTGGCCGCGGCCATCGGCTACCTGAGCCTGTGGAGCGTGTACTGGGTATTCAAGCTGCTCACCGGCAAGGAAGGCATGGGTCACGGCGACTTCAAGTTGCTCGCGGCGTTGGGCGCGTGGATGGGGCCGGTCTCGCTGCTGCCGATCATCCTGTTGTCGTCGCTGATCGGCGCCCTGGTGGGTGGCACCTTGATTGCGCTACGCCGGCACGCCCGCGAAATTCCGATGCCATTCGGCCCGTTCATCGCCGCCGCGGGCTGGGTCTGGTTCGTGGCGGGGCCGGAACTGTTGCAGGGCTACCTGCATTTCACTGGTCTGCGGTGAACGCGCGGCCCGGCTCCCTGGTGATCGCGCTGACCGGTGGCATCGCCGCCGGCAAGACGGCCGTAACCCGCCGCTTCGAATCGCTGGGCGTCCACGTGCATGATGCCGACGTCGCCGCGCGGGAGGTCATCGAGCCGGGAACGGCCGGGCTGGCCGAGGTGGTGGAGGCGTTCGGCGCCGGGGCACTCGATGCGTCGGGCCGGCTCGATCGCGCGGCGATGCGCCAGCGCGTGTTTGCCGACCCCGCGGCGCGCAAGACGCTGGAGGCCATCATCCACCCACGGGTGCGCCAGTGGCTGCATGACCGCGCCATGGCCGACAGCGGACCGTATTGCCTGCTGGTGATTCCGCTGCTGGCGAGCAATATCGATCACTACCGCTGGGTCGACCGCGTGCTGCTGGTCGATGCCACCGAAGCGGCGCAACACACCCGGCTGGTCGCCCGCGACCACATCGACGACGCCCTTGCCCACCGCATGATGGCGCAACAGGCCAGTCGCGCCGAGCGTCTGGCGATAGCCGATGACATCATCGAGAACCATGGCGACGAGTCCGCCCTCGACGCCGCCGTGGCCGACCTGCACCAGCGCTACCTGACGCTGTCGCGCTCCGCCTCGTAGGGCGGGCACAGCCCGCCGCGCTCGTCGCACCCTCGCCACAAAATGCCAAAGCCGGCGGGCAATGCCCGCCCTACATTGGCTTCGGGCGTGGGCAATGTGCGCCGGCGCCCGCGGCAAGGTCATCTCGCGCCCAAGCGCCGGGGTGGACCGGCCTGACAGACAACCCGCGGAATGGATTGCAAGCATCGACGCATGCCCAACTATCGCCGCGCAAGAACTCCGGGAGCGACTTATTTCTTCACTGTGGTGACGGCGCAACGGCGTCCGCTGCTAGCTACCGCGGAGGCCGTGGCAAATCTGCGCCAGAGTGTCGTTGAGGTACGTCGGCAGCTGCCATTCTCAATCGACGCCTGGGTGGTGCTGCCCGACCACATGCATGCGATCTGGACGCTGCCGGTGGGCGACTCCGATTTCTCTACGCGCTGGGGAAGCATCAAGGCCGGATTTACGCGGCGCTGCGGCAAGGCACACAGATCCACCCCCGGACACAGTGCCGGCCTGTGGCAGCCGCGTTTCTGGGAGCATCTGATTCGGGGAGAGGCTGACTTCGCCGCGCACATGGATTACACGCATTACAACCCGGTGAAGCACGGATATGTGGGACGCGTGATCGATTGGCCGTATTCGAGCTTTCATCGCTGCGTGCAGCGGGGCATTTATGATGCCGATTGGGGCGGCGACGGGCTCCGTTCTCCGACGGACAGGGCGTTTGGCGAGTGAGCGGAAGAGCCGGCGGGCAGTGCCCGCCCTACGAAGCTGTTGTAGGGCGGGCATTGCCCGCCGCTTTGGTCGCAGGCATCGCGATAAAGACCAAAGCCGGCGGGCAGTGCCCGCCCTGCGGTACGGCGCTGTCGATTGGGGGAAGAGCCGGCGGGCGGTGCCCGCCCTACGAAGCTGTTGTAGGGCGGGCATTGCCCGCCGGCTCGGGGTCGGTTCACAGCCAGAATTCGCGGACGCCGGCGACGCCTTGTCCGCTGTGGGTGCGCGCCTGGTCGACGTGCGACGGCGACATGCCGCCGCGAGCATAGACCGGCAGCGCCGCCGCTTCGGCCAGGGATTGGAAACGCGCCCAGCCCAACGGTACGGTTTGCAGGTGCTCCCGGCTGGCCGTCACCGGCGACAGCGTGGCGAAATCCAGCGCGAGCTGCTCGGCCCGGGCCAGGTCAGCGACATGGCGGCAATGCGCCCCGACCAACTGCGGCAACGGCAGGGGGCGCTCCGACAGACGGCCCAGCTGGCGGGCCATCAACGTCACGCCAACGCCCAGCGTGCGCGCCCCTTCGATGTCACCGCTGAGCAGCAGTTGGGAACCGTGCCGCCGCGCCAGCGGCAGCAGCGCCGTTGCCAATTCGCGCACCGCGCTGCGCGGCCACAGGGGGAAGCGCAACTGCACCAGTTGCGAGCTGCGTTGCATCGCCTGGCCGATACGCTCGAACCAGTGACCGCGGTCTTGCGGCGGTACATCGGCCGGTGTGATCGCGTAGCGGGTTGGCAGCCGCAAAGCCTGCAGGATGCAGCGATCCGCCGCAGTCAGGATGGTGGGGTCGACCAGCCCGGGCGCCAACCACTGCAGCGCTTGCTGCTCCAGCGATTGCGGCTGTCCCTCCCACTGTTCAACCTGCCAGGCATCCAGCAGCAGTTCGCGGTCCGCGTGACGTTGTGGCACGCGAATCAGCGGTACCGCGCGCACGACGTTGACACCGATTTCTTCGTGCAACTCCCGCACCAGTGCCGCCATTGGCGTCTCGTCGGGCTCGAGCTTGCCGCCGGGAAACTCCCACATGCCCGCCAGATGCTTGCCGGCGGGCCGCTGCGCCAGCAGAACTCGCCCGTGCGCGTCGAGCATGACGGCGGCCACCACATGCATCACCGCTTTTTGCCCGTCCGGCACGACGATCAGGCGTTGCGCAGGTATTCGACCATGTCAAAGGCGTATTCGTGCTGGTCATCGGCCTGGTGGTGCACCCTGGAAACCTCAGTCCACTCGCGCAGGTGCACGCCGGGGAAGAACGCATCGGCCCCCTTGATCGAGGCGCTGACCCAGGTGAGATACATGCGACGGGCTTTCGGCAGCGCTTCGGCGAACACCGAGCTGCCGCCAATCACGATCAGGCCGGTATCGCCACAGCGCGCCTGTGCTTCCTCGATCGAGCGCACCGTGATCTGGCCCGGGTACGGTGCTTCATGGCGCCGGCTCAGCACCATATTGACCCGGTCCGGCAACGCGCGGCCGATCGAGATCGCGGTCTTGTACCCCATCACCACGTTCTTGCCGGTGGTCAGCTGCTTGAACCAGCGCAGGTCATCGGGCAGGTGCCAGGGCAGGTGGCCGTCGCGGCCGATCGCAAAGTTTTCGTCGAGTGCGGCAATCAGCGAAATAGCCATGGCGTGTCCCTGAAAGGCTGTGTCAATGGTATGGCCTGCGCCTGCGGTAGACGCCGCCGCTTGCTCTGAATCTTAGCAGGCTGCAACCACCTCGCACGCGCTTCGCATCATCTTGCGACGCACCTAGACGGCGACGGTGGCCTTGATCGGCGGATGCGACTGATAGCCGTCAATCGCGATGTCTTCGTAGCGGAAATCGAAGATCGAGCGCACCTCGGGATTGAGCTTGAGCTGGGGTAGCGGCAATGGTTCGCGACTCAGCTGCAACCGTGCCTGATCGTGGTGATTGTTGTACAGGTGCGCATCGCCCAGCGTGTGCACAAAGTCGCCCACACCAAGGCCGCAGACTTGCGCCACCATGTGGGTCAGCAGGGCGTAGCTGGCAATGTTGAACGGCACACCGAGGAAGATATCGGCGGAGCGCTGGTACAGCTGGCAACTCAGTTTGCCGTCGGCCACATAGAACTGGAACATCGTGTGGCATGGCATCAGCGCCATCCTGGACAACTCGCCCACGTTCCACGCGCTGACGATGAGCCGCCGCGAATCCGGGTTGCGCCGGATTTCGTCGACGACCCACGCGATCTGGTCGACCACGCCGCCGTCGGCGGTACGCCAAGCGCGCCACTGCTCGCCGTAAACCGGTCCCAGGTCGCCGTTGGCGTCGGCCCATTCGTCCCAGATCCGCACGCCATGTTCTTTCAGATATCCAATGTTGGTGTCGCCCTGGAGAAACCAGATCAGCTCATGCACGATCGACTTCAGGTGCAGCTTCTTGGTGGTAACCAGCGGAAAGCCGTCATTGAGATCGAACCGCATCTGCCAGCCGAACACGCTGCGCGTGCCGGTGCCGGTGCGGTCGTTCTTTTCGGTGCCATGTTCGAGGACATGACGAAGCAGTTCGAGATAAGCGCGCATGGCCTGATTCTAGTGGTGTGGATCGTCAGCGGTCACCTTGCGGCCAACGACAAGGTCGGCGCGCGCCGCGACATCGCGATCAGCACCAAGCCGATCGCGATCAAGGGCAGCGACTGCACCTGCCCCATCGTCACCCACGAGGTACCAAACAGGTAGCCGAGCTGTGCGTCGGGCACGCGGACGAATTCCACCAGGAAACGGAAGCAGCCATACATCAAGGCGAACAGGCCCGATACCAGGTAGCGCGGCCGCGGCTTCAACGACACCAGCCACAACACCACGAACATCACCACCCCCTCGAGCAGCATCTCGTACAGTTGCGAGGGGTGCCGCGGCAGCAGGTCCGGCGCAGTCGGAAACACCATCGCCCACGACAGGTCGGTCGGCTTGCCCCAAAGTTCGCCATTGATGAAGTTGCCGAGCCGCCCCAAGCCCAGGCCCAGCGGCACCAAAGGTGCCACGAAGTCGATGGTGTCAAAGAAATGCAGGCCCTGCCGACGCGACCACCACCAGCCTGCGGCCAGCACGCCCAGCAGACCACCGTGGAAGCTCATGCCGCCATCCCAGACCTTGAACAGCGTCAACGGTGCGGTCCAGATCCAGTCGATCCCGGTATAGAACAGCATGTACCAGACGCGCCCGCCCACGATCACGCCGATCATGCCGTAAAACAGCAAATCGCCCAGCGCATCGCGGGTGACCGGCAGGCGCCCGCGCCGCCGCCGATACTCGCCCAGTACGGCAACGAAGAAAAAGCCGAGCAGATACATCAGCCCGTACCAGTGGACCTGGATCGGACCGAGCGCGAATGCGACCGGATTGAAATCGACGACGAAAGGCTGGGTCATGGCTGTCGGGACCGGGAAAAGAGCCCAAGTGTAGCGGGCCGGACGAGCCACCACAGGCACAACCTGTCCCGCGCCAACCCCTTCCGGGCCTCGCCGCGGAGGCGCTAGAATACCGGCCAGACGGCGCGTTGGGTGGGGAATACCGGAAGCGCCGACTGTCCATGGAAATTCTCTTGACCCGGCCGTCGCGCTCCAGGCGACCTGGTTTTCAGGACGGAGCGCCAGGGGGAAAACCAATGTCACATTGCATTGCGCGGAAGCTGCTGTCCGCCGTTTGCCTGTTGTTGCCCGTTGCCGCCATGGCATCCGACCGGATTCCCGTGGCTGACTTTGCGCGGCATACCCAGCTGACCATGCCGACACTTTCGCCGAACGGCCAGTATCTTGCGGTGAATCTGAATGGCGCGGACGGCACCTCTCACGCGTTGGCTGTCTACAAAGTCGACGACATGACTCACCCGGTCAGCCTGTTGCGGCTGCCGAAGTACGAAGTTGCCGCCGGCATCACCTGGGTAAGCGACACCCGACTGGTGATCGACAAGGGCCAACAATTCGGCTCAATCGACAAGCCCGAGATGACTGGCGAGGTGATTGCCACCGACCTGGATGGCAAGCACCAGGATTACCTGTACGGCTACAAGGCCAATGTCGGAAGCCGCGCAACCGTTCGCAGTATCGACCGCGGATGGGGCGTCGTCGACGGGCTTCCGACGCCGACCAACGGTCACTTCTACCTGCGCACACAAGCTTGGGACGACACCGACCACAGTACCCTTTACGACGTGGACGCAAGCAAGAATTCGCGCCGCATGATCGGCAAGATCGACGTTGGTGGATTGAGCTTCATGGTCGGCGCCGACGGCAATGCGCACTACGCCTACGGTCGCAACAATGATTTCGAATACGTCGTGTATCACCAGCAGGATGGCCGGTGGAATACCCTGTCGGCAGCACAGGTCGGTGCCAGCTTTGCACCCATCTTTTTCACGCCCGACCAAAAAGGTGTCTACGCGCGCTACAACGCTGGCGGCGGCCCGACCGCACTGGTCGAGCAGGACGAAACCGGCGGCAACCGCTGGGTACTGGCCAACGACAGTTTCAGCAGCATCGGCAACGTTGAATGGACCGCCATGCCGCACCAGCCTTTTGCCACCGTGCCCGCCACGGGCGTGCCCCGCGTCGGCTACATCAACGCCGACCTGCCAGCGGCCAAGCTGCACCGGGCATTGAGCCAGAAGTTTCCCGGCTACGTCCATTTCGTCGAATTCAGCGAGGATGGCGGCAAGCTGTTGTTCTCGGTCAGCAGCGACCGTGACCCGGGCACCTACTACTTGATCGATACCCACGACTACAAGGTCATCAAGCTGTTTGCCGTCGAGCCGTGGATCAACCCGGCACAGATGGCCGAGCGCCGTCCGTTGCGTTTCAAGGCCAGCGACGGGACCGAACTGGAGGCCATACTGACCCTGCCCAAGGGTGCATCCGAAGCCAATCTGCCGATGGTGTTGCTGCCACACGGCGGCCCGATCGGCGTGCAGGACGACTGGTTCTACGACAACGACGCCCAGTTCCTGGCCAGTCGCGGTTACCTGGTGTTGCAGGTGAATTACCGCGGCTCCAGCGGCCGCGGCGCCGACTTCCAGGAAGCGGCCTATCTCAAATGGGGCACGCGCGTGCAACAGGATCTGATCGATGGCGTGAAGTGGGCCATCGCCGAGAACTATGCCGACCCAAAGCGCATCTGCGTTTACGGCGGCAGCTTCGGCGGCTACTCGGCGATGATGACCTCCATCCGTGCGCCCGGCATGTTCAAGTGCGCGGTGGGCTACGCCGGCATCTACGATCTGAAGATGATGTACAAGAAGGGTGACGTGCGCGAAAGCAAGTCGGGCCGCAGCTACCTCACGACCGTCATCGGCAAGGATGACGCCGAGCTGGACGCCAACTCGCCCAGCAAGCTTGCCGACAAGATCGACGTGCCGGTGCTGCTGGTGCACGGCGAAGACGACAAACGTGCGCCGTTCGCACAAGCCAAGGCCATGCGGGCCGCGCTTGACGCAGCCGGCAAGCCCTATGAGTGGCTGAGCAAGCCCGACGAGGGCCATGGTTTTTACGACATGGACAACACGATCGAGTTCTACAACCGCCTGCAGGCATTTCTGGAGAAGAACATCGGCCCCGGCGCAGCCACGGTGCACTAGTCAGTGTGCGCCTCCAGCCTGCAAGGGAAAGCATGACCTTCAAGCATCTTCTCCGGTCGATCATGTGTGCGGGTTTTGGCCTGTTCATCCAGGCGCATGCATGGGCAGCGGAACTGCCGTACAAGGACTTCGCACGGCACGCTCCGCTGAGCAACCCGGTCATCTCACCGGACGGCAAGCACCTTGCCGTCTCGGTGTACAACGACGACGGCAGCTATCAACTCGGCGTGCTGTCGTTGCCGGATCTGAAACCGGTCAGCCGACTCAACATGGCTCCCCGCAACCTGCCCACCAGGATCACCTGGGTCAGCAACACGCGCCTGGTCATGGGTCTGGGTGAGCAAACGGGTACCCTCGAGGCACCTCAGGCCACCGGGGAAGTGGTGGCGGTCAACCTGGATGGTTCGCACAAACGCGTGCTGTACAGCTGGCGCGTGCGCGATACCAAGGGCGCCAACATGAACATCCTGGGGATGGTTCGCGGCCTGGGCTTCATCGCCGGCACGCCCCACCCGCTCAACGGCCACGTTTATATCAACGTCAACCCGATCCGCACCTATGCCAGCAGTGGCAATCGCGACAGCGGCAGGACACTGATCTACGACGTCGACAGCGACAGCGGACACCCGCGGCTGATCGGCCAGATCGACGAAGCTGAGATGAACTTTGTGGTCCACGACAACGTGGCGCGATTTGCCTATGGCAACAATCAGGATGATCCCAACCGGATTGACGTCTACACGCGCGACGGTGCCACGGACACTTGGCGGAAACTCCCACCCGAAGTGACCGGCAAGCGGCTGGTTCCCCTGCAGATGAGCGCCGATGGCGCGCTTCTGTATGCGCTGCATAGCGCCGACGGCGGCCCCGACACGCTGACTGTGAGCGCGCTGGACGGCAGCCATCGCAAGGTGCTGGCCAGCGACGACTTCGCTGCCGTGGCGCAGGTGTTGTGGTCGCCCGCTCCCCGTGTCCCGTACGCCGTGGTGTTCAACACGGAAAAACCGCGAATCCAATACCTCAACGACGGGGTTTATGCACGGATCACCCAGGCACTTTCGGCCAAACTTCCTGACGAATTTCTCACCCTCGCCGGCACCAGCGAGGATGGCGAACAAATCATCGTGGCCGCCCGCAGCGACCGCGATCCCGGCACGTTTGGCCTGTTCGACCGCCGCACCATGAATTTGCGTCCGTTGTTCCGCACCCGGCCGTGGATTGATCCGCAGCAAATGGTGGCGCGCCAGCCAATTCGTTTTACTGCGAGCAACGGTACCCAGCTGACGGGATTTCTGACGCTGCCGGCCAATTCCGACGGCAAGCCGCGGCCGTTGGTCCTGCTGCCGCACAGCGGCCCGATCGGCATCGCCGACTTCTGGACTTACGACCCGTGGGCGCAGTTCCTCGCCAATCGCGGCTATGCGGTGCTGCAAGTCAACTACCGCGGCTCCGGCGGACGCGGCATCAATTTCGAGCACGCCGGCTACGGGCAGTTCGGCACCGGCATCCAGCAGGATCTGATCGATGGGGTGAAGTGGGCGATTGCACAAGGCTACGCGGATGCTGATCGCGTGTGCATTTTCGGCGCCAGCTTTGGCGGTTACTCGGCGCTGATGGCGCCCATTCGCGCCCCCGGATTGTTCAAATGCGCGGTGGATTATGCCGGCGTCTCCAATTACGCCATCGAACTCAATCGCAGCGACACCCGCCGCTCGGCCGGCGGCCGCAACTTTTTCGCCCAGGCGATCGGTACGGATGACGCCACCATTCGCTCGATCTCGCCCATCTACCACCTGGACAAGTTCAACGTCCCGGTACTGATCATCCACGGCAAGGACGATCCCCGGGTGCCGTACCAGAACGCGACCGAACTGCGCTCCGCCCTGGACAAGGCGGGAAAACCCTACGAATGGCTTGTACGCGACAAGGAACAGCACGGCTTCTACAGCGAACAGAACAATCTGGACTTCTACGCGGCGTTGCAGGCATTCCTGGACAAACACATTGGAACCAACGTGCCATGAGCCAGCCCCCGGAACATCATGAATGACCACCCATACACACCGATGGACGGGCCGTTGATGCGGCCACGCGTCAACCAGCCGGCTGCTGCGCGCGGTCATCGCGTGCTTCTGGCGACGATGGTCGGCACGGTGCTGGCTCTGCCAGTCTGGGCCGGTGCTGCCGGGGCGCTTCCGCAGAATGCCGTGACACCCACCCAGACTGACGACGGCACGAGTCCACGACAGACACCCGAGACGGACAAGAAAGAGACTGCGGATCTGCAGGGAATCCAGGTGACCGGCTCGCTGCTGCCGCGGGCGCAGGTTGAAACGGCGACACCGACCATCCAGATCACCGCCGAACAGATCACCCGGCAAGGATACGCCACCGTGGCGGACGCACTGCAGGCGCTGCCCCAGGCAACCGGCTCGGTACAAGGGGCACAGTTTTCCGGCGGCTTCACCCAGGCCGCGCGAACGATCAGCCTGCTCGGCCTGGCTCCTGGCTTCACCCTGTTCCTGATCGACGGCAAACCGATGGCCGACTACCCGCTGCTGTACAACGGCTCGGGCAACTTCGTGGACATCTCCTCGATTCCGCTGGCCATGGTCGACCACATCGACATCGTGCCTGGCAATCAATCGGCGATCTACGGCTCCAGCGCCATCGCGGGGGTGGTCAACATCATCCTCAAACAGCACGTTCAGGGCGCCACGCTCAACTTCCGCGGCGGCGGCTTCAGTGAAGGTGGCGGCGGCAGTCAGCGCCTCCAGCTCACCGGCGGACACGACTGGGACAGCACGCGGATGGTGTATAGCGTGGAGCTGGGCAACCAGCGCCCGATCTACCGCTACCAGCGCCGCTGGTTCGACTCGACCAACGACCGTCCCGGCCTGCCGGCGGGTCAGTCGCGCCCCGCCCTTGATTACCTGGTGGAGGATTTGCTGGTCGGATCGGGTGCGGCAGGCCGGTTCTTCGTGCCCGGCGGCCAGGCAAGCTGCGCCCGGGTGTCTGCCGGCTTCGGCAACAGCACGGTATACGCCACCGATGCAGCTGGCCGTGGCCATTATTGCGGCAGCCCGAAATCACCGGCCTATTCGACGATCATGAACGGCACCAAGGCGGGTACCGGCTATCTGAATATTTCCCACGACCTGGCGCCGAACACCCAGCTCTATGCCAACGCCCTGCTCAGCGTACGCAAGATCGACTACTACGCCGGCTCCAACTACACGTGGTGGGGATCACGAACTGACCTGGGCCCGATCTACGCCAGCAACGTGGACAACGGGACGTTGGCCGACGGCCCGGGCTCGTTCGTGCAGACCCAATACACGGTCGACAGCTCAACGGCGGGCATCGGCAATCTGGCCAATGAGAAAGATCTCAATCGCACCTACGATGCCAATCTGGGCATCCGCGGAACGTTCGCAAATCCCGACTGGGCCTATGACGCCTATTACCACCGCTCGGACAACGTCATCACCACCCGCCAGCTTCACCTGGTGGCGGACAAGGCCAACCGCTACTTCCTGGGCGACCCCAGTGGCCTGGATCCGGTCTTCGGGACCTACCCCGCCTACACCCTCAACCTTGATCGGTTCTACTCGGTGATGTCGCCGGGGGCCTACCGTTCGATCAGCGAATCGACTCGTACGCGCTCGCACGCCTACACGCAGGAGCTGACCGGCACCGTCACCAACACCAACCTGGTTGATCTGCCAGGCGGGCCGGCGGGCTTGGCCCTGCTGGTGCAGTACGGTGACCAGCGCTGGGAAAACCCCACGGATCCACGCCTGGTCAACGGTTATTTCTGGGGTATCACGGGCACCCGGGGCGCAGGCAGCCGTGATCGCTACGCCGCAGCGGCGGAGCTGAGCCTGCCCCTTGCCAGCCGGCTCACCGCCAGCGGTTCGACCCGATACGACACGTACACTGTAGCGGGCCGCACGGACTCCAAGGCCACCTACAAGCTGGGTCTGGAGTGGCGCCCGCTCGACACCGTGTTGCTGCGCGGCACCTACGCCACCGCGTTCCGCGCGCCGGACATGGCCGGTCTGTTCCAGGGCGAAAGCGGCTTCTACACGACGACGGTGGACTACTACCGCTGCCGCCAGCAGGGTGGCGACAACTTCGATGTCGACACGTGCCCGTACAACAATGAACAGGTTTCCGGCACGCAGGCCGGCAACAGGGATCTGAAGAACATCACGGCGCGGTCGCTGACGGGTGGCATCGTCTGGTCCCCCAGCGACAAATTCACGATCCACGCCGATTACTACCGAATTCTCATCAACAATGAAGTGTCGCAGCGCAGCGTCGACGACATCATGTCGCTGGAGGCCGACTGCCGTATCGGGCACACCGTCGGTGGATCCCCGGTCGAGATCGACTCGCCGTCCTGCGCCGAGGTGCTCTCGCTGGTTGATCGCAACATCAACCCGGCCGATCCGCTGCAGGCGGGCGTGGACCGCGTCAGCACCTACCCCATCAATATCTCCAGTGAACGGGTTTCCGGCATCACCGCAGGAGCGCAATACCGCTGGGACGCGGGCCGGGCGGGTGACTTCATGCTCAAGGCGGACTACAACGTCACCCTCAAGCACGACTACCGGCCATACCGCGGCGATCCGTTCCTCGATTTGCTGACCTATCGCGCCTTTCCGCGCGGGTTCAAGCACCGTGAAAACGCCACCATCAACTGGACCAGGGGCCGGCTGAGCGCGACGCTGCATGGGCTGCGCAACGGGCCGACGATGAACTTCAAGCAGACCGGTACGGTCGGGCCGTGGATCACCTGGAATGCCAGCGTGCGCTTGCAGGTCAACGACGAGGTGCAGGTTTCGCTGATTTCAAACAACGTGTTCAACAAGCGGCCACCGCGCGACGCCGGTTACACCAGCTATCCCTATTACGACGGCTTCAACTACAACGGCTATGGCCGCTCGATCTTCGCCGAGCTGGAGTGGAAGTTTTTCTGACAGACGCCGGCCGGACAATCAAGGGCGGTGCCTTCCGTCTCATGGGCCGGTCAGCTGAACAAGCGCGGCCCCAGGATCAGCCCCCAACTCAGCGCGACCAGCACCATCAGCACGAACACGGCAGCGGAACCCATGTCCTTGGCGCGCCCGGCGAGTTCGTTGAACTCGGGGCTAACCTTGTCGACCACCGCCTCGAGCGCCGAATTCAACAATTCGGCCGACAACACCAGCATCGGCGCAAGGATCAGGGCAAACTTCTCCAATCCGCCGTCGCCCAGCCACAAACCCAGCGGAATGATCACGCAGGCGAGGCTGACTTCCAGCCGGAACGATGCTTCGTGGCGCCAGCCAGCCCGGAGCCCCTGCATCGACCACTTGAGCGCGTTCCAGAGCTGTCTGGGCCCGCGAAAACCTTCGGCTGCCATATCGACGCCCCGCTCAGCAGGCCGCCATTGACGGCGCCCTGCAACGGAGTGGATTGAAGTGCGCCGTTGGGCCACCTGGCCGCAATGACTTGATTCGGGACATGGCCGGTGACACTCCCCTGACGCAACGGATGCAGGCCGTGATGATGCCACAAGCGAGGCTCTCCCACGGTTTCAAGCAAGGTCCGAAAGCCGCGCCCAAGCCTTTGTCATGTCGCAGTGCAGCTACATCAGTCCGTCGAATGCGGTAGGCTTCGACGGTTGTGGTTCGTTCAGGAACCACACGGCACTGGCGCGTGCCAGCACGTCGCCACGGTTTGAACCACGAACGGAAAACATATGGCAACCCAGAACCCGCCCGTCTCGCAGACACGGTCATTCAGCACTGTCTTCCTGATCGAAATGTGGGAGCGCTTCGGCTACTACGGTATGCAGGCGCTCATCGTGTACTACATGGTCCAGCGTCTGGGTTTCCCTGACGAGAAGGCCAACCTGGTCTGGAGTGCAGCGGCCGCCCTGATCTACGTGGCTCCCGCCATTGGTGGCTGGGTGGGCGACAAGGTACTGGGCACGCGGCGCACCATGCTGCTGGGCGCCACCATCCTGTCGGTCGGCTACGCGCTGATGGCAGTACCCACCGAAAGCGTCTCGTTCCTGTATCTCGCGCTGGGCGTGATCGTGGTCGGCAACGGCCTGTTCAAACCCAACGCCGGCAACCTGGTGCGCAAGATCTACGAAGGCGACGACTCCAAGATCGACAGCGCATTCACCATCTATTACATGGCGGTCAACATCGGCTCGACGTTCTCGATGCTGCTGACGCCGTGGATCAAGGACTACGTGAACCTGCACTACGGCAACGAGCTGGGTTGGCACGCCGCCTTTGCCGTGTGTGCCTTCGGTCTGGTGGTCGGCCTGGCCAACTACAGCGTCATGCGACAGACCCTGGGCCATGTTGGCTCGGCACCGGACAACAAGCCGATGCACATCGGCAAGCTGATGGGCGTGTTGGGCGTTGGCGTGCTGACCGTGTTCGCCTCCGCCTACATCCTGGGGCACGAGGCGGTGGCGCGGGTGTTCGTGTACGCCGCCGGCGTCGTGGTACTGGGAATCTTCGCCTACCTGATCCGCACCAGTGAACGCAGCGAGCGTGCCGGACTGATCGCCGCGCTGGTGCTCACCGTGCAGACGGTGTTCTTCTTCATCTTCTACCAGCAGATGTCGACCTCGCTGAACCTGTTCGCGCTGCGCAACGTCAATCCCAGCTTCGACGTGTTCGGCGTCCATCTGTGGAACTGGGCGCCGGCCCAGTTCCAGTCGTTCAACCCGATCTGGATTTTCATCCTCAGCCCGATCCTGGCGCTGATCTACAACGCGGCCGGCAGCAGCGGCAAGGACATCTCGATCGCCACCAAGTTCGCGCTGGGCTTTGCGGCGGTGGCTCTGGGCTTCTTCATCTACAGCTGGGCCGGGCACTTCGCCGTGGATGGCAAGACCACGTCGTGGGTGATGGTGTGGGGTTACGGTGCATCGTCCCTGGGTGAACTGCTGGTCAGCGGCCTGGGCCTGGCGATGATTGCCCGCTACGTGCCCGAACGCATGGGCGGCTTCATGATGGGCGCGTATTTTGTTGCCTCGGGCATCTCGCAGTACCTTGGCGGCATCGTCGCCAACTTCGCCAGCATCCCGGAGCACATTACCGACCCGCTGGAGACCATGCCGATCTACACCAGCCTGTTCAGCAAACTGGGCTACGCCGGCTTGGCCTGCACCGTGATCGCGCTGGCCGCGCTGCCGTTGATGCGCAAGCTGACCGCACAACACCATGCGAACGGCATCGCCAAGGCGCCGCTGCCAACCATCGGCTCGGAACAGTAAGCCAGGTGGTGATCCTGCGGCCCGCGGCACAAGCCCGGGCCGCAGCACCCGGCCGACGCAAAACCCCGCCATGCCCCAGCACATCATCAAACGTCGCGTTGGACCTTACGCACTGACCCGTACCCTGGCCTGGCTGCGGATCTGCGCCATCGCCGGCCAGAGCACCGCGGTGCTGGTGTGTGCGTGGTGGATGCGATTGAACATCCCGCTGCTGCCACTGCTGTTGGGCATCGGCTTCCTCGCGGTGTTCTCGGTATTTGCAGCATGGCGGCTGGCCCAGCCGTGGCCTTTTCGCGAATGGGAGACGGTTTGCCACATCGCCTTCGACACCCTGGTGCTGGGCTATTTGCTCTACTTCACCGGCGGTGCCAGCAACCCGTTCATCACCTTGCTGCTGGTTCCGATCGCGCTCAGCGCGGCAGCCCTGTCAGCCCGCTCGGTACTGATGGTGGCGGCGCTGGCCGGAGTGGCATACGTGACCTTGCTGTACTCGCACGTGCCACTGCCCACGCCACTACTGCACGACACACCCAATCGCTTTTCCCTGCATGTGGCCGGGATGGGGGTGAACTTCGTGATCATGGCGCTGCTGCTGAGCTTCTTCATCTACCGGCTGGCCCGGGTGTTGCGCATGCAGCAGATGGAGGTTCAACGCGTGCGCGAACGCGCATTGCGCGACGAAGGGATTCTGGCGATCGCCACCCAGGCCGCGGGTGCCGCGCACGAACTCAACACGCCGCTGTCGACCATGCGCACGCTGCTGCCGGAGCTGCGCCACGAGCACGTCGGCAACCCGTCGCTAACGGAGGACCTGGCCCTGCTGGAAGGCGAAGTCGACCGCTGCCGCGCCATCCTGCGCGAGATGGTGGCCTTCGGCAAAGCGCAATTGTCGCAGGAACCGGAGCGACTGAGCGTGGAACAGTTCGTGCAGGGCTGCCGCGAGCGCTTTCAGCTGCTGCGTCCCGAAGCCGAACTCACGCTGACCCAGGACGAGGCCAGCGCGCGGACCGTGTTGCGTACGCCGCCGGGTCTGCGTCATGCCCTGCTCAACCTGCTCAACAACGCCGCTGACGCGTCCGCCAGCCAAGCGTCGCACGCGGTGACCCTGGACATATCGCGGGACGGCGATTGGTTGCAACTGCGGGTCGGCGATCGCGGCCCGGGCTTCGATGTTGCCGACGGCCTCACCACACTGGGTTATTCCCGCAAGCAATCGGGGCTGGGCATCGGGCTGGCCCTGGCCGAGGCGACTGCCGAGCGCCTGGATGGCGAATTGATTGCGACCAATGCCGAACACGGCGCCGAAGTGTGCCTGCGGCTGCCGCTGGCCGTCATCGCCGAGCGCTAGGTCCGCCGCAACAGCATCAGCCCGTTTCCGGCAAAATACCGAACGACCCCCAAGGAACCACTGCAGATGACCGAGTTGCCTCAAGCCACCACGGCACGCCCCCTGCTGCTGGTGGACGACGATGCCACCTTCTTGCGCGTGCTGGCGCGCGCGCTGAGCTCACGGGGCTTCGAGGTCATCACGGCCAGCAACTTCGACGAGGCCCGCGCGCTGACCCGGCGACACCATCCGCGCTATTGCGTGCTTGATCTGAAGCTGGGAGAAGAGAACGGTCTGCGCCTGCTCCCCGAGCTGCACACCCTGGTACCCGACTTGCGGATTCTGTTGCTGACCGGTTATGCCTCGATCGCTACCGCAGTGGAGGCGATCAAACGTGGCGCCCACGACTATCTGGCCAAACCGGTAGACGCCGATACCGTGGTACGCGCCTTGCTCGACGGCAGTGACAGTGACAGCGACGAGACCGACCTGCCCGATACACCCGAACAACCGCTGGCCTTGCGCCGATTGGAGTGGGAACACATCCAGCGCGTGCTGACCGAGTGCGACGGCAACATCTCCGAAACTGCCCGGCGTCTCGGCATGCATCGCCGCACGCTGCAACGCAAACTGAGCAAGCACCCGGTGCGCGAACGCCCCGATCGCGAAGACTGAGCTGCCAGAAACCCACGCAACGTAGGGCGGGCACTGCCCGCCGCGTCGTACCGATACGCAGCGTAAAAGCTGGCGGGCAATGCCCGCCCTACGGGAGCGGCTCAAACCGAGCTGGGTCGGCGAGGCGGCTTGCCACCCAACTGCACAAGCTCCGCTAACGCGCAATCCCCGGTAGTGCGCCAACCCCTGTAGGGCGGGCACTGCCCGCCGCTGTTCTTGTCACGCACCACGCACACCGACGTACGGCGGGCACTGCCCGCCGCCGTTCTTCTCAAGCTTGCCAGACACGCCAGACCAGAGCTGGCGGGCAGTGCCCGCCCTACGCCGTGCCGGAACGGCACGCAAAATGCTGGCCGCGGCGGCACTTTTCGCGGTGCATCCGCATCCCATGACCGACCTGCTGCGACAACGCGCCATCTGTCGCGCGCAGAACAGAAGTCTATCCTTGCAACCCTAGACCAACATCCAGAGTATCGTTTGAACGCCCTCCCGCTCGGCCTTTGCGCACTCGCCGCCGCGGTCGCCGCCAACCCCACGCGGGCTGCCGACATTCCGCTGCAAACCACCACGCTCACGCCGGTATCCGTGCACGCCAGCGACACCATGGTGACGCAAACACCCAGCGTGGAAATCCGGGTCACCCGCGAGCAGCTTCAGCGGCAGAACGTCACCGAAAGTGCTGATGCGTTGAAGTACGCGCCAAACATGATGGTGCGCAAGCGCTACATCGGCGATCCGAATGCAGTGATCAGCGGCCGCAACGCCGGTACCCTGCAGAGCGCGCGCAGCCTGGTTTATGCCGACGGACTGCTGCTTTCCAACCTGATGACCAACGGCTGGGACGGCGCACCGCGCTGGGGCATGGTGGCACCGCAGGAAGTCGGCGCCGTCGACATCCTGTATGGCCCCTATTCCGCGTTGTATCCGGGCAACTCACTGGGCAGCACGGTGCTGATCCATACCGTGCTGCCACAGCGGTTCACGGCCAGCGCCAGCACGCAGTTCTTCAGCCAGGACTACCGCGACGCCTACGGCGCCAGCGGCCACTACAACGGTCATCAGGCCGCCGCCACGCTGGGCGACAAGCGGGGTCGCTGGAGCTGGCTGCTCGCGTTCAGCCGCCTCGACAATCACGGTCAGCCGATGCAATACGCCACGGCCCGGGCCGGCGGGGACCCGGCGCTCGCCGTGCCAGTGACCGGGGCAACGCTCGATCGCAATCCGAACGGTTCGCCGCGGCTGGTTTATGGCGGCAACAGCATCGAACACACGGTACAGGACCAGGCCAAGCTGAAAGTCGGCATCGACGTGAGCGATCAAATCGCGGCCTTGATCACCCTCGGCAGGTGGCACAACCACGCCGAGGATTTCACCCGCAGCTTGATCCACGATGATGCGGGCCTGCCGGTAAGCAGCGGCGTGGTGAATGTGGACGGGCAGGCCTGGACCTTGCCGGCCAGCGGCCTGGCGCCATCTTCCAGCAACGATACGCACATGATGTATGGCGTGGAGTTGAACGGACAACTCGATGGCGGCTGGCGCTGGACCGCCGTGGCCAGCCGCTACGATTTCCTGCGCGCACGCGCCCACGCCGCCAGTCTGGCCGAGCCTGGCAGACTCGCCAGTGGCCCTGGCTCGGTTGCCAGCAAGGCCGGTTCGGGTTGGGACACCTTCGATCTGCGCAGCTCCGGTCCGCTCGGCGACCAACACCTGCTGTATGCCGGCATGCACGGCGACCGCTACGTGCTGGACAGCAGCGTCCGCGATGCCTGCAACTGGCGTGGCCATGCCGATGGCGCACGACTCAGCGAATTCGCCGGGCGCAGCCAGACCCGCGCGCTGTATCTGCAGGACGTGTGGAGCTTCGCCGATGCCTGGGCACTGACCCTGGGTGGCCGGCTGGAACAGTGGCGCGCCTACGGCGGCCTGCGTGGCAATGCCAGCAACACGCTGCACTACGCGGCGCGCCAGCGCACCGATTTCTCACCCAAGGCCGCGCTGAACTGGGACGTGGCGGACGGCTGGGAAATTCGCCTGGCCTTGGGCAAGGCCGTGCGCTACCCGACCGTGACCGAGCTGTTCCAGGGCAGCCTGTCGGCCAACGCCATCATCAACAACAACCCCGATCTCAAACCCGAAGTCGACCAATCCGGCGATCTCACGCTGACCCGCCACATGCGCAACGGCCACTGGCGCCTCTCGCTGTATCAGGACCGCATCGCCGACTCGCTGTATTCGCAAACCGACATCACGGTCAGCCCTACCGTCACCAGCGTGCAGAACATCGACAAGGTACGCAGTCGGGGCATCGAGGGCGAAATCAACCTGACCGACCTGTGGCTCGATGGCCTCGACGTCTCGGCCAGCGTTGCGTTCAATGACGCGAAAACTATGCACGACAGCCAGTACCCGTTGGCCAATGGCAAATACTTCCCGCGCATTCCGAAAGTTCGCACCAGCGTCTTCGCCAACTACCGCTTCACCCCACAGTGGGACGCGTCACTCGGCATTCGCCACTCCGGCCGCCAGTACGGCTCACTGGACAACAGCGACTACGTGGACAGCTACGGTGCGGTCAGCAGTTTCACCGTCACCGACGCGAAACTGCGTTGGCAGTTCGCCCCGGGCCGGAGCGCCGCCGTCGGCGTGGACAACCTCACCAACCAACGCTACTGGGTCTACCATCCCTACGCCGGGCGCACCTGGTTCGGCGAGCTGCGCTGGGCGTTGTGAGCCGCGCAGCCCGCCCCTGCCTGCAGGGGGGGGAAGCCAAGTTGGAAACTTCAAGGAACCGCCATGCGTCGCCTGTTGATCACCGCGCTTTTCCTGCTGCCACTGATGACCCTGGCCCACGACGGCATGCGCATGGACATGCCCAAGGGTCCGGAGCTGGGTGCCAGTGCAGCCTTCGACAGTCAGGGCGAGTTGTATGTGGTCGACGCCATGGATGGCCACGTGCGATTGCGCCATTCCGACGATGACGGCCACACGTTCAGCGCACCCATGGCGGTGAATGCAAAAGCCGAGCGCATCTACGCCGAGGGCGAAAACCGGCCAAAGATCGCGTTTGGACCGCACGACGAACTGTATGTCAGCTGGTCGCAACCACGCGCCGCGCCGTGGACGGGTTTTGTCCGCATGGCCCGTTCGCTGGACCACGGCAAGCACTTCAGCAAGCCGCTCACCGTCCACCACGATCGCGCGGAAATCACCCATCGCTTCGACGCGCTGGCGGTGGACGGCCACGGCCGTATCGTGATTGCGTGGATCGACAAGCGCGACCTTGATGCTGCCACGGCGGTGGGCAAGCCTTACCTTGGTGCTGCGGTCTATTACAGCTGGTCTGACGACGGCGGCGCGACCTTCGTACCCGAGCGCAAGTTGGTCGACCAGAGCTGCGAGTGCTGCCGAATCGCGCTGGCCCGCATGCCGGACGGCCAGGTCGCGGCGTTCTTCCGCACCATCTACGGCGACAACATCCGCGAACACGCGTTTGCCGTGCTGCGTACCGACGGCAAAGCCAGCCAGGTTCAGCGCGCCACCTTCAGCGATTGGCATATCGCCGGCTGCCCGCACCACGGCCCCGGCCTGGCGATCGGTGACGACGGTGTGCGCCATGCCGTGTGGTACGAGGCAAAGGCCGCACCCACAATCCACTACGGCCAGCTCGATCCCGGCAACCCTCCGCAAGCGCCCTTGGTCATCGCCGGCGCCGGTGCCAGCCATGCCGACGTGGCCGTGCACGGGCGCACCGTGTGGGTGACATGGAATCAGGTTGATGCCACGGGCTACGCGTTGATGCTGCGCCGTTCCATCGACAATGGAGCGCACTTCGACGCGGCCCGCAAGATCGCCCAGCAGGACGGTGCGGTGGGCTCACCGCAATTGCTGCAGAAACAGGGCCGCGCATTCGTGGCGTGGAATACCGCTGCCGGCTTCCGGCTGATCGAGGCGGGGCAATGAAGCGCTTCCTGTTCGCCCTCGCCTTGCTGCTGCCGACGCTCGCCAACGCGGGCTCGCTCCAGGCCGTGTCAGCCGCCGATATCCCTGAGTTGCTGCAACCACCGGCGCACGGCGAGCGGATCATCGCGCTGTGGGCACTCGACTGCGCGTATTGCGAACAGAACCTGGAGGCATTGGCCAAGCTGCAGCGCACGCAACCGGACGACATCGAACTGGTGATCGTGACGACGGACAGCATCGAGCAACGCGCGGCAATCGAGTCACGCCTGCGCAGCATGAAGATGGACGTCTATCCAAACCGCGCGTACGCCGAAGCCTCGCCCGAGCGCATCAACTTCCTGCTCGATCCAAACTGGGGCGGCGAGACGCCGCGCGTGCTGGTCATTCGCGCCGACGGCAGCCGGCTGGGCATCAGCGGCGCACTGACCGCGACCCAGCTGCTCAAGCTCAGGTAACGCACAGACCCCCGTAGGGCGGGCACTGCCCGCCGGTTCGAACTCGTACGGAGCGCAAAAGCTGGCGGGCGATGCCCGCCCTACGGTCGCTAACGCACCAATCCCGGTAACGCGCCAACCCTTGTAGGGCGGGCACTGCCCGCCGCTTCAGGCTGACACGTAGCGCAAGACGGCGGGCAATGCCCGCCCTACGGGTGGAAATGCCCTCAGGGTTGCGCGCTGCTCTCGGCCGGCGCGGGCTCGGGGAGTTCGGACGTGCCATCTTCCTCGTCGCCGTAGATCGCCACGTGCGCCACCCCGTCGGCGCCGATCCAGCCGCGGTACATGCCGTCGGTGTTGAACGGGATCGCGATATGGCCGTCGGCGTCGAGCGCAATCGCACCGCCGTTGCCGCCCATCGACGGAATTTCCTGGTTGATCACTTCGGCTGCCGCACGTTTCAGCGGCACACGCATCTGGGTCACCTTCATGCAGATCGCATGGGCGGCCACGCTGCGGATGTAGTACTCGCCCCAGCCGGTGCCGGACACCGCACAACCACTGTTGGCATAGGTACCCGCGCCGATGATGGGTGAGTCGCCGATGCGGCCCCAGCGTTTGTCGGTCATGCCACCGGTCGAGGTGCCGGCGGCCAGATGGCCTTGCGCATCCAGCGCCACCGCGCCCACCGTACCAAAGTGCTTGGCGGTGTCTTCGTCGGCATGGGGTTGTTTGGCCGCGTCTTCCTTCAGCGCCCGCTGCAACTGCTGCCAGCGCGCATCGGTGCGAAAATAGGCCGGGTCCACCAGCGTGATGCCTTGCGCCTGGGCGAACGCCTCGGCGCCGTCACCGGACAACATCACGAATGGGGACTGCTCCATCACCGCCCGCGCCAGCAGGATCGGATTCTTGACCCGCTGCACTCCAGCCACGGCACCAGCCCTGAGCGTGTACCCATCCATGATCGCCGCATCGAGCTCGTTGGTGCCGTCGTGGGTGAACACCGCGCCCTTGCCCGCATTGAAGTGCGGATCATCCTCCAGCACGGTGATCGCGGCGGCCACGGCATCGACCGCCGAACGGCCGGCCTTCAGCTGCGCATGACCGGCTTGCAGCGCCTGCGTCATCACCGCACGGACGGCTTTCTCCTTCGCCGGCGTCATGTCGCGCACGATCACCCCGGCCCCGCCGTGAATCACCAGCACTGGCGAAACGGCGGCATGGCTGACGGAGGCATGGCTCATGGCGGCAATCCCCACGGTGGCAAGGGCAACAAGTAAATGGCGCGGATTCACTCGATTCTCCTGACGGTCGCGCAAAGTATAGCCAACCAGCGCGATCGGGCATTCGCCAAATGATCGATAGCCTTCAGTGGAGAAACCGGCCGGCGCTGTCTGGCTGCCGTACCGGTAAAAAGGCTCCGCAAATGATGCTTTTCGCAATGAATCTGCTCGCCTCGGACCTTCGTACAAGGTCAGTTGGGCCCAAACCGTCGTATCCTTGTCAGCTGACTCTCCTGAGGAAGGCACAGCAATGAACAAGGTTTACCCGAGCGCGAGCAAGTCCCTCGACGGCCTGTTGTTCGACGGCATGACAATTGCCGCCGGTGGTTTCGGTCTGTGCGGCATTCCAGAGAACCTGATCGACGCGTTGCTGGAGGCCGGCACCAGGAACCTGACCATCGTGGGCAACAACGCCGGCGTGGACGATTTCGGTATGGGTCCGCTGCTGAAGACGCACCAGGTCAAGCGCGTGTATGCCTCCTACGTGGGCGAGAACAAGGAATTCGAACGGCAGACCCTGGCCGGCGAGCTGGAGCTGCACCTGACCCCGCAGGGCACGCTGGCCGAGAAGCTGCGGGCGGGCGGCGCCGGGATCCCCGGTTTCTACACGCGCACCGGCTTCGGCACCAAACTGGCCGAAGGCAAGGAGACCAAGCGCTTCGGCGACAAGGAGTACGTCCTGGAGGAGGCGATCCACGCCGACTTGTCAATCGTGAAAGCGTGGAAGGGCGACGCCCACGGCAACCTGGTGTTCCGCGAGACCGCGCGCAATTTCAATCCGATGATCGCCACCTGCGGCAAGGTTTGCGTGGCCGAGGTGGAGCATCTGGTCCCGGTGGGCGAGCTGGATCCGAACAACATCCACGTCCCGGGCATCTATGTCGACCGCATTGTGCAGGGCGCCAAGTACGAGAAGCGGATCGAATTCCGCACCATCGCCGGCGTCGTGGCCGGCAAGGAAAATCCGACCCGCACGGCGATGGCCAAGCGCGCGGCCAAGGAGCTCAAGGACGGCTTCTACGTGAACCTGGGCATCGGCATTCCGACGATGGTGGCGAATCACATCCCCGCGGGCGTCAACGTCACCCTGCAGTCGGAAAACGGCCTGCTCGGCATCGGCCCGTTCCCGACCGAAGACCAGCTCGACCCCGACCTGATCAACGCCGGCAAGCAGACCATCACCACCCTGCCCGGCTCCAGTTTCTTCTCCAGCGCCGATTCGTTCGCGATGATCCGCGGTGGCCATATCGACCTGTCGATCCTGGGCGGTCTGGAAGTTTCCGCGCAAGGCGACCTGGCGAACTGGATGGTGCCAGGCAAGATGGTCAAGGGACCGGGTGGCGCGATGGATCTGGTCAGCGGCGTCAAGCGCGTGGTAGTGCTGATGGAACACACCGCGAAGGACGGATCACCCAAGATCAAGACAGAATGCGACCTGCCGCTGACCGGCAAGCAGGTGGTGGACCTGATCATCACCGACCTGTGCGTGTTCGAAGTGGAGAAAGGCAAGGGCCTGACCCTGATCGAACTCAACGACGGCGTCTCGCTGGACGACGTCAAGGCGAAAACCGGCTGCCCATTCTCAGTGGCCCCCGCGTTGCAGGCTGGCTGACGCCCGCCAACTCGTCGCCAGCATGGGACTCGCCGGCTCCAGGGCGCCTCCGCAGGAGGTCCCGGATCCGGCCTACGAGATCAACTCCGCTGACACATCGACCGGCAGCGGGTGCGGAAAACGGATCCGGGCAATATTCTCCGGACCCTGGCCGGCTTGCAATTCCAGCGGCCAGGCAAAGCGTTCGCTGATCCGCTTGGCGATGGCCAATTCGAATCCATGCCGGTCGGCGCCACGCACGCGCCGTGGTCGGCTTTCGCCGCTATCGGGTGGTGCGATCCGGTTGCGCACACTGATCACGCCAGGCAATACGGCGATCACCACCGTGCCCTGTTCGGTCTGCTGGCAGGCATTGCGAATCAGTTGCCAGCACAGAACTGAAAAGGCCTGCGGAGAACCCTGCAGCGCAAAGCGTGCGGGCTCTTCCAGCACCAACTCGACCGATCGACCGGACAGCAGTTCGCGGACGGATTCCAGCTCTTCGCGCAGCACGTCGTTCACCACGAAGCGCTGATCGTCGGCCGACGTCCCGGTTTCGCGCGCCAGCACCAACAACGCCTCGACCAGCACTTCCATCTCGCGCCCGGCCCGCTTGATCCGGCGCACCGAACGCATGCCAAACTCGCTCAAGCCGTCTTCCTCACCCAGCATGTCCACCGACATCTTGATGACCGTGAGCGGACTTCGCAGCTCATGGCTGGCATCGCGGGTGAAGTTTCGCTCACGCTGGTTGTAACTGGCCAGTCGCGCGGCGAAACTCTGCAGTCCGCGCGCCAGCAACGCCACGTCGACATCGGTATGCGCGGACATGCGCTCCAGCTTCTTCAGTTCGGGCTCCATCGGGCTGCCATCCCAGCGGCTGACCAGCCGGGCCAGGGTACGAATCGGTCGCCATTCGCGGCGCGCGGCCAGCCATGCGAGCGCGGTGGTAACCACAACCACCGCCACAACGACAGCGCCGGTAACCTTGTCGTACATGCCAAGGATGGATATGCCGACGACCACGACGAACTGCAGCGCAAACACGCCCGCGATGCGGCGACGAAAGGCACCCGCACGGAACGTGCCCACTGTGACCCTGCTATCCATTACCTGTGTGCGCCACCTGTATGCGCGTGTTCGGGATCAGGCCGTCTGAGGTGATGCGGCCACTTCCGATTCAAGATCCGCCAAACGGTATCCAGCCGAGTGAATCGTGTGTAACAGAGGTCGTGCGAAGGGTTTGTCGATGACCCGGCGCAAGTTATACAAATGCGATCGCAAGGTATCGGAATCGGGCAGCGTATCGCCCCAGATCTCACGTTCGATATCACGCCGGCTGACCACCCGGGGCGACTCGCGCATAAGGATCGCCAGCAGTTTCAGCCCGATCGGCGACACCGTAAGTTCCTGCCCCTCGCGGGTCAGGCGCAAGGTGGCGGTATCCAGCGTCATGTCGCCCACCGTAAGCACCTCGGTCGATACCTGACGGCGGTCGCGACGGATCAGCGCCCGCAGCCGCGCCTCCAGCTCGCGCACCTCGAACGGCTTGACCAGATAGTCGTCTGCGCCGGCTTCGAGACCGACCAGCTTGTCCTCCAGCGTGTCACGGGCGGTAAGCATCAGCACCGGGGTCGATTTCTTGGCTTCCTTGCGCAGCTTGCGACAGACCTCCAGTCCATCCAGCCCAGGCAGCATCAAGTCCAGCACCACCACGTCATAACTGTTGGACACCGCCAGATGCAGACCACTGACGCCGTCTGCGGCATAGTCCACCGAATAGCCGCGCCGCTCCAGAAATTCACCGACCATTTCCGCAATCTGGCGATTGTCCTCCACCAGGAGGATCAAGCCCGCTTGATCGTCATGTACGGTCATAAGCCCCTCCATCCGTGATTTTCACATACGTGAAGATCTAAACGGCAGCGCAGTGAGGGTGGCGTGAAATTGGCATGGTCAATTCAGAATGCGTTCGGCCAGCGATCACTGCAGCAGGGGGTGCAGCGGCTTCCAGACGGTCTCCAGCAGCAAGGGCTGGGCACTTGCAACGGGATGCAGGCCGTCCGCTTGCATCAAGGTCGGGTCGAGCGCCACGCCCTCCAGCAGAAACGGCACCAACGCGGCGTGGCGCTTCTGCGCGAGTTCGGCATAAACCGCGCGCAGGCCATCGCGGTAGCGGGGGCCGTAATTCACCGGCAATTCGATACCCACCAGCAAGACGCGCACATTGGCCTTCGCGGCTTGCGTGATCATGGCGTCCAGGTTTGCACGCAAATCGGGCAGCGGCAGTCCGCGCAGGCCGTCATTGGCGCCAAGCTCGATCACCAGTACGGTCGGGCGGTACTCCTTGAGCAAGGCCGGAAGCCGGTGCCGGCCACTCAACGAGGTTTCGCCGCTGATGCTGGCGTTGATCGCGCGCCACTTCGGTACCATCTGGTTGAGACGCGCGTCGAGCAGGTGCACCCAACCGGACTTGGTTGGCATGTTGTGCGCCGCCGAGAGCGAGTCGCCCAACACCAGCACGGTTCCCGGCGCAGCCTGGACACTACCCACGCCACACAGCAAGACCAACAACAGGCATCGACGCATGAGTGATTTTTTCCCGCTTCTTCTCGAAGCCCGTGATGTTAGCAAGTCGGTCATCGGCCCCGAGGGCAGGCTGGAAATCCTGAGCGGCGTCAGCCTGCGGGTGCCGGCTGGTGGCAGCTTTGCGATCGTCGGCGCGTCCGGATCGGGCAAGACCACGCTGCTGGGCCTGCTCGCCGGCCTCGACACGCCTGACAGTGGCAGCATCGTGCTGAACGGGCACTCGCTGGCCACGCTCGATGAGGAAGCCCGTGCCGATTTGCGCCGACGGCTGGTCGGCTTCGTGTTCCAGTCCTTCCACCTGCTGCCCGCGCTGACTGCCGAAGAGAACGTGATGTTGCCGCTTGAGCTGGAAGGCAGCAGCGCAGCGCGACAACGGGCTCGCGACGCGCTGGACGCGGTTGGCCTGGGGGCGCGGCGCCGGCACTACCCGGCCCAGCTGTCGGGCGGCGAGCAGCAGCGGGTGGCGATTGCCCGCGCCTTCGTGCACGAACCCCGTGTGCTGTTCGCCGACGAGCCAACTGGCAATCTCGACCAGCGAACCGGCCATCACGTCTGCGACCTGCTGTTCGCGCTGAACCGCGACCACCAGACCACGCTGGTCCTGGTCACTCACGACGGCGCACTGGCGGATCGCTGCGACCTCCGGATCGAGCTGGAGGAAGGTCGCGTGCTGGCCGCCACGGGAGACCCGGCATGAGTGTTTCCCGCAGCCACAACGCATGGGGCGCGGCGATGACGGCTTGCGCGCCCGGCCCTGGTTTCGCCACCGCGGGGCTCGCCGCATGAATCTGTTGCGTCTGTCGCTGCGCAGCGCCCGCCGCGAATGGCATCTGCCCGAATTGCGCACGCTGGCCGCCTCGCTGGTGCTGGCCGTGGTCGCGCTGGGCGTGGTTGCCACCCTGGCTGCCCGGATCGAGCGCGGCATGCTGGCCAGCGCTGCCGAGTTGATTGGCGGCGACATCGGCATCTCGTCACCGCAGGCGCTGCCGTCTACCTTCGCCGACAAGGCGCGCGAGGATGGCTTGCAGATCACCCACGCGGCCAGCTTCCCCAGCGTGGCGTTCGCCGGTGAGCTGTCCCAATTGCTCGACGTGCAGGCCGTCGATCCACGCTACCCGCTGCGCGGCAAGCTGGAACTGCGTGACGGCAACGGGCTCGTCCGCGACGGACACGGTCCAGCTGCGGGCGAAATCTACCTGGACAATCGCGCCCTCGTGGCACTGGGTCTCAAGGTCGGCCAGCCCCTGCAGCTCGGTGGCCGCGACCTCGTCATTGGCGCCGAACTGCTGCGCCAGCCTGACGGCGGTGAACTGCTCGCGCTGGCGCCGCGCGCGCTGATCAGCCTGACCGACGCCGAGCAGGCCGGCCTGCTCGGCGTCGGCAGCCGTGCGCGCCACCACCTGCTGCTGGCGGGAGCCCCGGGCGCCGTGCAGCGCTGGCAAGCGTGGGCCGAATCCACCGCGCTGCCACAGGGCGCCCGGTTGATCACCCCGGGGCAGACCCAGCAGCGCATGCGCGCATCCTTTGACCGCGCCAGTGCGTTCCTGCGGCTGACCGCCATGTTGTCGGCTCTGCTGGCGGGCATCGCCATCGCGCTGTCCGCCCAGCGCTACGCCCGGCGCAAGACGGCCGAAGTGGCCCTGCTGCGTGCGCTGGGCGCGTCGCGCCGCCGCGTACTGGGCCTCCTGCTGGGCACTCTGGGCGCGCTGGCCGTGCCCGCCACGGCGCTGGGCGTACTGCTGGCGTTGGGACTGGCGCAACTGGCCTGGCTGCTGGCCAGCCAGTTGTTCGGCAGCGCGCCCACCACGCTGCCGTTCGCCCCCTCGCTCGCCGCGGCGGCGATGGGCATCGCCGTGCTGGTCGGCTTTGCCCTGCCGCCGCTGGCACGCCTCGCCGACGTACCGCCCGTGGCCGTATTCCGGCAGAGCCTGCGCCGACGCGCCCGTCGCTTCGACGGCTTGTACCTGATTCCGGTGCTGGTGGCGCTGGGTCTGATCTGGAGCCAGAGCGGCTCGCTGCGGATGGCCGGCATCCTCGCTGCCGGATTGGCGGGAGTCGCGCTGATTGCGGCTCTGCTGGCCGCCCTGCTGCTGTGGTTGGCCCGCCGCATCGCACCGGGGGCACACCCGGCACTGCGGCTGGGCCTGGCGGCCCTGGCGCGCCGACCGGCACTGAGTGTGGTCCAGGCGACCTCGCTCAGCATGGGCTTGTGCGCGCTGCTGTTGTTGGCGGTGGTGGCGCCGGCATTGCTGCAGGGCTGGCGACAGGAGCTGCCGGACGATACGCCGAACTGGTTCGCCCTGAATCTGCAGGACGACCAGACGACCGCCTTCGCCAAGGACCTGGCCACCATCGGCGGCAACCAGCTCAATACCTTGCCGCTGGCCGTAGGCAAGCTGGTGGCGATCAACGGCCGGCCACTGGACCAGGGCGGCCTGGCGGACGAGCGAGCCGGTGACTGGGCCAACCGTCAGTTGCGCCTGTCGTGGTCCGCCGAGCTGCCGCCGGCCAACGAAGTAGTCGCCGGGCGTTGGCCTGGTGCGCGCCCGGCCCAGGCAGAAGTCTCGGTCGACACCAGCTGGCGCGACATGTTCGGACTGAAACTGGGTGACACGCTGAGCTTCAGCGTGGGCGAAGGCCGCATCGACGCAACGGTGAGCAGTGTGCGCGAAGTCGACTGGAGTTCGTTCCGGGTCAATTTTTTCCTGCTGCTCGATCCGGCGCACGCCAGCGGATTGCCGCACACGTGGCTGGCCAGCTTCCACCTGCCGCGCGGACAAACCGCACAGCTGGCGCAACTGTCACGCAAGTACAGCAACCTGAGCCTGGTCGACGTCGATTCGCTGCTCGACCGCGTGCGCGAGATCGTCAACCGGGTTGGCTGCGCGGTGCGCTGGATCCTGGGCTTCAGCCTGCTCGCCGGCGCCCTGGTGCTGGCCGCTGCCCTCGCCGCCAGCGCCGCCGAACGTCGGCACGAAGCCGCCCTGCTGCGCACGCTCGGCGCGCGCCGGGCGCAACTGTGCGTGGCGGCTGCCTGCGAATTCGCCCTGCTGGGCCTGATCGCGGGTCTCACCGCCGCGCTGGGCGCTGCGGGGACCGGGGTATGGCTGGGCCACGCGGTGTTCCACATCGAGCACTTCGTGCCGCCGATCGGGCCGCTGCTGGGTGGGGCGGCGGCTGCCACGCTGGGGGTGATGCTGCTGGGCCTGGCCGGCACGCGCAAGGTGTCCCGCACACCGCCCATGCGGCTGTTGCGGGAAGGCTGAGTCGTGGCCAGCCGCTGCTAAAGTGCGCCGACGCCACAGGCACTGGACCTCCCGATGACCGCACACGGTTGGCTGCGATTTCTGCGGCAGGAGTGGCTGCTGTGGTTGTTCACCATCGCGGCCGTGGTGCTGGCACTGCTGGACCCGCAACCGCTGGGGAATTACGGGCGCTGGGTGCAACTGCCTACGCTGGCCGGCCTGACCGGCCTGCTGATTGCAATCCAGGGCATTCGCGACAGCGGGCTGGTGCAACACGCGGCCGTTGCCATGGTGGCGCGGGCGCATACGCTGCGCAGTCTGGGCCTGCTGCTGGTGGCTGCCACGGCGCTGTCATCGATGGTGCTGACCAACGACGTGAGCCTGTTCCTGATGGTGCCGCTGACGCTGGTGATTGGAACCGTGTCAAACCTGCCGGTAGCGCGCATGGTGGTGCTCGAAGCGCTGGCGGTGAACGCGGGCTCGACGCTCAGCCCGATCGGCAACCCGCAGAACCTGCTGCTCTGGCAACACTCGCAGCTTTCACTGCCGCAATTTGCCCTCGCCATGTTGCCGGCGGCCGCGGTGATGCTCGCGCTGGTGTTTACGCTGGCCGCGCTGTGGCTGCCGCGCAGCCGCGTGTCACTGTCGACGGAAGTGATCCACGGCGCCCCGGTCTCGCTCCGCTTCGGGGCGTGGTCGACGCTTGCGCTGGTCGGCATGGTCGTGCTGATGGAATACGGTCACGCGCCGCTGGGTGCGCTGCTGCTGTTGGCGCTGTTCGCGTGGCGCGCGCCATCGAGCCTGGCGCGGATCGACTGGCTGCTGCTGGTGACCTTCGCGGCGATTTTCCTGGCCCTGGGCCACGCCGCGAACCTGCCAATGGTGAATCAGGCATTGGATCGGTTGGCTTTCGACCAACCGCTGGTCCTGTACATCACGGCCATCGCCGCTGCGCAACTGATCAGCAATGTGCCAGCGACGGTGCTGCTGCTTGAGCGCACGCCGGACGTGATCGCGCTGGCCGTGGCCGTCAATGTGGGCGGCTTTGGCCTGGCCATCGGTTCGCTGGCAAACCTGATCGCCTTGCGCCTGGCGAAACTGCCGCACGGCTTGCGGCAGCTGCACCGGGTCTCGATCCCGTTCCTGCTGGTATGCGCCCCGCTGGTGTACCTGCTGTGGCGCTGGTTCCATCCATAGCGCCACTGCTTGCCGCTGTGGCGGTCAGTAGTCGTCGCGCGGCACGCTGACCTTGCCCTTCACGCCGCTGTGGCTCACGTCACCGCTGCCCTTGGCGCCCAGGCTGAAGTCGCCCGCGACATCACGCACGTTGAGATCACCCGAACCGAGCGTATCGGCATGAACGTTGCCACCTACACGGCGCAGAACGACATCGCCGGAACCCACGCTGCCCACGTGCGCGTCACCCTTGATGCCGTCGGCCTTGAAGTCGCCAGAGCCGACCGATCCCAATTCCAGGCTGCCAATGTCGGCCGCATCGATATCGCCCGAACCCACGCTGGCAAACAGCTTGCCCGACAGATTGCGCACGTGCAGGTCACCCGACCCCACGCTGCTGTGCAACTGTTGAACGCCTGTCACATTGGCATCGCCCGAGCCGACCCGGACAGTAAGCGGCAAACCCTGCGGCATCTGCACGTTGACTTCGAGACTGGCCTGGCCGTTGCCGCCAAACAGCTTCCAGCCGGAAGAGCCACCGCCAATGTCGAGCAGCAGCCGGTCGCCGTCACGGCGCTGGGTGATCTGCAGTTTCTCGAGTGCCGATTGGTTCGACGCACAGGCCCGACCCGTCAGCACCAACGTCGTGGCACTGCTGCTGCCGCTCAGCTGCAGCTCCTGGCTGTGCACGTCAATTTGTACGCTGCGCACCCCGGCCAGATCCAACTGCAGATTGCGCGGAGCCTCGTACTTGCAGGAGCCGGCGGCAAAGGCGGCGAGGGGGGTAATCAACAAGACCGCGGTGAGAATGCGTCGCATGGAAGTCTCCGTGGGTGGGTCACCCGCCTCAGATGCTCCCGACAGGGAAAAGGTTGCATGCGTGAGCACTTCGCCGCCTCAGTGGTCAACGCAACGGCGGCCGACGCGTTGTGTCTGGCTACCACCCAAGGAGACGCACCATGAACCGCAAACCCCTGCTCGCCTCCGCACTGGTCGTACTGATGGCCGGATCGACCTCATTTGTGTTGGCCCAGAAAGCGCCACCTGCGCCGCCGGCGACGCCGGACAAGGTGATGACCAAGGAAATTCGCGTGATCCGCAGCGACGATGGCCAGCATGATGTCCGCATGCGGCGAGCCCATGGCGAGCACCAACGCGGCGGGGCACGCGGTGGAGTGATCGGCGACCTGCGCAGCCTCGAGCGGCTGTACGCGCAAGCTGGTCGTAGCAAGGAGATGACTGCGGTCTACAACGACGTCTTGTCCAAGTCGCAGGACCCCCGCGTGCGCGGCTACGTCTACCACCGACTGGCCCGCCTGCAGGCCCAGCCAACCAATGTGAACCAGGCCATCGCCACCCTGCGCAAGGCGTTGGACGAAAGCCTGGCCAACGAAGCCAAGGTGCGCGCCGAGCGTGAATCCATGCGTGCCACCTGGCGTCAAAAGCATGCTGGGCAGGCCGAACCCGCAGCCGACTAATCCAGCCCAATCGCCACACCGACGGCGCGATGGATTTATCCATCGCGTCGTTTCAGGTTTGCTCGTCAGTCCGCTTGGCGCGCTGCCACAATTGCTCCTGCGCTTCCAGCGTGCACTCGTCGAAGGCCTGGCCGTCCGCGGCGGCAAGCTGCTCCATCTGCCGAAAACGTCGTTCAAACTTCGCATTGGCGTGACGCAGCGCCTGCGAGAAATCGACGCCGGCATGGCGCGCCAGATTGACCATCACGAACAGCACATCGCCAATCTCGTCCTCGAGCCGCGCCGGGTCCTTGCCGTGCGCAAACTCGGCGCGCACTTCCTCGACTTCCTCGACCAGCTTCGCCAGTACCGGCTCCGCATCGGGCCATTCGAAACCCGTGGCGGCCGCGCGTTGCTGCAGTTTCTGCGCCCGTTTCCACTCGGGCATCCCGCTTGAAATGCCCGCCAGCGCACTGTGATCGACCAGCTCGCCCTTCGCCGCCCGCTCAGCCGTTTTGATTTCCTCCCAGGCCCGCATCTGCTCAGCCAGGTCGGCGTAACGCACGTCGCCGAACACGTGGGGATGGCGCCGCAGCATCTTGGCGCTGATCGCGTGGGCAACATCGGCGAATTCAAACAAACCCCGCTCGGCCGCCATCTGCGCGTGGAAAACCACCTGCAGCAGCAGGTCACCCAATTCGTCGCGCAAATCATCCCAGTCAGCGCGATCAATCGCATCGGCAACCTCGTAGGCCTCCTCGATCGTGTACGCCGCGATGGAGGCGAAATCCTGCCGGACGTCCCACGGGCAACCTTCCTGCGGATCGCGCAGGCGGGCCATGATCGCGAGCAGATCCTCCAGGCTATGGCGAGTTGGTTCGCTCATCGCACCTGCAACCGTGCAGCCCAGTCGATCGCGCAGTCGCCCACCGCGATGAACTCCGGATTGAGCAGGGATTCGCCCCGGTTGTAGCGGAACGGCTGGCCGGCCAGATCCAGCACCGCGCCACCGGCCTCATCCAGCACGCATTGGGCGGCAGCGGTGTCCCATTCGCTGGTGAGGCCCAGACGCAAATAGACGTCCGCTTCGCCGCGCGCGATCAGGCAGAATTTGAGTGATGATCCCAACGGCACCAGTTCGTAATCACCGCCGATCAGCCGCTGCAGCACCTCGCCCTGCGCACCACCATGCGAGCGGCTGCCGGCGACCCGGGGCGGTTGCGCCAGCGCGCGCGAATGGATCTGCCGCCAGCCGGCGTCCGCGCGATCCTGCAACCAGGCTCCCTCTCCCCGCGCGGCCACGTACAACTCACCGGTCACCGGCGCAAACACCACGCCCAACACGCTGCGATGGTTGTCGATCAGCGCGATGTTGACGGTGAACTCGCCGTTGCGTTTGACGAACTCGCGCGTGCCGTCGAGCGGATCGACCAGCCAGTAGCGCGACCAGTGCTGGCGCTCGGACCAAGGCCTGGCACTGACTTCCTCCGACAGCACCGGCAAGGGCTCGTCCAGCGCGGTCAGGCCTTGCATGATCACGCGCTGGGCTGCCAGGTCGGCGGCCGTCAGCGGGGAGGCGTCGGCCTTGGTCTGCACGGCGAAGTCGCTGTGATAAACCGCCAGAATCGCGGCGCCAGCCGCCCGCGCGATGGTACCCACCTGTTGTCCCAGCTCAGATGGCGTATTCATGTCCGCTGGAAGCGCCCGGCGAGATATTCGCGGGCCATGAACAGGGCCGCGATCGAACGCCCTTCGGTGACGTCATCGCGGCCGAGCAGGGTGTGCAGTTCGGCCATTTTCCACGGCACCACCTCCAGCTCCTCCGGTTCATCACCAACCAGCTTTTCGGGATACAGGTCCTGCGCCAGTACCACGTGTGCCATGTGGGTCATGTACGAGGGCGACAGCGACAGGTTGTGCAGGATCTTCAGCTTGCGCGCCCCGTAGCCGACCTCTTCCTTCAGCTCGCGATTGGCGCCCTGCTCGGCCGTTTCATCCTGATCCAGCCGGCCCTTGGGCAAGCCCAGTTCGTAGCGGCCGACGCCGCCACCGTATTCGCGCACCAGCAGCACCGTGTCATCGTCGAGCATCGGCACGATGATCACCGCGCCAAGGCCACTGCCCTTCAGCCGCTCGTAGGTGCGCCGGACTCCGTTGGAGAACTCCAGATCGAGCTGCTCGACCTGCAGAAATCGGCTGTTGCCGGCGTCGCGCGTGGCGTGGATGACGGGAAGTTTTCGCATCCGGGCATTCTAACGCGCGCCGCTCAGAGCCGCAGGCGCTGCAACGCCTCCGCGTGGATCGCTGGCGTACCCGCCAGCACGCTGCGTGTGTCGGGCGACAACGGTGCGCCGTCCAGATCGGTGAAGACCCCGCCGGCCTCACGAACAATCACCGCCAGTGCGGCGATGTCGAGGATATTCACGTCCGACTCGATTACCAGATCCAGGCTGCCGCGCGCCAGCAGGTGGTAGTGGCAGAAATCACCGTACCCGCGGATTCGATTGGTGTCGCGGATCAGCGCCCCCAACGCGTCCCAGCGAGCGTCGGCGGTGAGCGTCTTGACGTTGCCGATGGAGATCGACGCCGAGCCGATGGTGTCCACGTCGGACACGCGCACGCGCGCTCCATCGAGCCAGGCACCGCCGCCGGTACTGGCCCACATCGTCTCACCGTAGACCGGCGCGCTGGACACGCCCAACACCAGATCGGCGCCATCCATCAATGCGATCTGCGTTGAAAAAAACGGGGTTCGGCGCACGAAGCTCTTGGTACCGTCCAGCGGATCAACCAGCCACATCAAGCCGCCGCGCTCGCCGTCCAGCCCGAATTCCTCGCCATAAATCGCCGCCTGCGGCAGCGCGGCGTGCAGGATTTTGCGGATTGCCTGCTCGGCTTCACGATCGGCAATCGTCACCGGGGTGGCATCCGCTTTCAGCTCGATCTCCACGCCGCGGTGCCAGTAATGCCGGATGACTTCGGCGGCGGCGGCAGCGGCCTCGCGTGCGGCGGACAGGCTGGTGGTGACGATTTCCGGATTCATGCTGGTCCTGTGCTTCATGGGTTGGACGGCACTGACCGGCTGGCAGCCAGTCCGCCACGATGCCGGAGGTGGACTGCACCGTCGGCGGCTGGCCGGCCCAGACTTGCAAGCCAGTGGCGCAGCACCGGGTCAGTTTGTCTTGCGCGCAACGTGGCGTCCAGTTGCCAGCCAAGTGGACTGAGTTGCAATTGGGCCACCGCGGAAAGTGGACCGCTGCCGTCATCGTGCAATTGCGCCTGGATCAGTCCATTTCTGCCGCGCGCCTGCGCCCGCAGCGAGCCCAGTGCAACGGCGCCGAACTGGGTATCGATGCGGGCGTCTGGCCAGCGGGCGCTGGCATCCAGCTGCATCGGCCAGCCAGCCTGCAAGCGCATGTGGTCAATCGTCACCTGCAGCTCGCCGCGCGGATGCCCCCAGGGCGCTACCAGTGCCTCGCCAAGCTTGTCCAGGTCCGCCCGAACGCTTACGCGGTGCGCTTCCAGCTGACCATCGGGCAACTGCCGCGCGCGCCCGGACATCACGATTGCCGGCCCCTCAAACTGCACATCCATGTGTAGCTGGCCGAGCAGAAGTCGCCGCGAAAGCTGCCAGTGCAGACGCCCCGCCAGCGGTTCCCCGTTCGCGACAATCTGTTCAGCCCGACCGTCCCAGATCGTGCCGCGCACATGCTGCAGTTGCAGTCCGTGGAGGTGCGATGCAATCCACGGCATCGCCCAGCGGGCCGGCAGGAACCAGGTCAGCAATGCTCCCGCCACGAGGCAGAAACCGAGGCCTGTCAGACATGTTCGCAGCAACTTCAAGCATCGACTCCGGCAAGGGGATGTCGCGCAGGCTTGAGCGTACGCCGCGCAGCGCCGATCATAGCCGGATGGACAACCCAACTCGCGGCAACACCGCACTGGCCGAGCGCGACCTGCGCCGCGTGTGGCACCCGTGCACCCAGATGCACGATCACGACAGCAGTGGCAGGAACAGCGTCCCGATGGTGCCGATCGTGCGTGGCGAGGGCGCCTGGTTGATTGACGCCGATGGCCGACGCTACCTGGACGGCATCAGCTCGTGGTGGACCAACCTGTTCGGTCACGCCAATCCGCGTATCGCGGCCGCGTTGGCCGATCAGGCGCGCACCCTCGAACACGTGATTTTCGCGGGCTTCACGCATGAGCCTGCGATCGAGCTGGCCGAGACGCTGGTACGGATCGCTCCACCGGGCCTGGATCGCGTGTTCTTCGCCGACAACGGCTCGGCGGCCGTCGAAGTGGCACTGAAGATGAGTTTCCACTACTGGCTCAACCAGGGCCACGGCGAAAAAACCCGTTTCATCGCGCTGACCGGCAGTTATCACGGCGAGACGCTGGGGGCGCTGTCGGTCAGCGATGTGGCGCTGTACCGAAGGACTTACGCGCCGCTCCTGCTGACGCCCTTCCTGACCCCTTCGCCGGACGCCTACGAAGGCGAACCGGGCGAGTCGCCGCAACAGACCGCCATTCGCCGCCTTGCTGAATTGCGCACACTGCTCGAACGCCACGCCCATGAAACCTGTGCGGTGATCGTCGAGCCGCTGGTGCAGTGCGCCGGTGGCATGCGCATGTATCACCCCGCTTACCTGACCGGACTGCGCGCGCTGTGTGATGAGTTCGCCGTGCACTTCATCGCCGATGAGATCGCCGTGGGTTTTGGCCGCACCGGCACCTTGTTCGCCTGCGAGCAAGGTGGCGTCACGCCCGACTTCATGTGCCTGTCCAAGGGGCTCACCGGCGGCTTCCTGCCGCTGTCGGCGGTACTCACCAACGAGCGGATCTACCAGGCGTTCTACGCGGAATACAACGCCGGCAAGGCCTTTCTGCACTCACACAGCTACACCGGCAATCCGCTGGCGTGCCGGGTTGCACTGGAAACGCTGGCCATCTTCCGCGACGAACCGGTGCTCGAACGCAACCGCGCGCTGGCGGCGCACCTGGCCCGCCGGCTGGAACCCCTGCGCGAACATCCGCACGTGGCTGACGTGCGCCAGACCGGCATGATCGCCGCCGTCGAACTGGTTGCCGACAAAGCCAGCCGGCAACCCTACCCGGCCAGCGAACGGCGCGGCTTGCGCGTATATCTGCACGCGCTGCAGCAGGGCGTGCTGCTGCGGCCGCTGGGCAACGTGGTGTACTTCATGCCGCCTTATATTGTCGACGAGGCCGACATCGACCGGATGGTCGACACAGCCATCACCGGCATCGAACTCGCCGTCGCCTGATCAACCCGAGATGGTTCAATCGCGGTGAATGGTGATGGCCGGATCAAGCCGGTTCAATGCCGAACCCACGCCGACCTCGCCCGTGCTCTGCAAGTCTTGCTGGCCGTAGCTACGGCCAGCCCCGGGCAAGCAACGGGTAGCTGACCGGATCCGGCTGCCCGTGTAGCGAACACAATGGGGGTCGACAGCCGAAGCGCTACGCGAGGCCGCGGACGGAACGGATGTAGCCGCAGCTGGAGCTGTCGGCGTCGGGGCGTCCTGGGCCAGCAGCACGCCGCTCGCGCCGCAAGCACACAGCGCCATCGCGATGATCGAAACCAGTTTGAGCATGGTGCCTCCTGTTCGCGGGTAGTGCGTGCGGCGAGCACGCAACGAATCTGCCACCTATGTTGGTATGACCCGGGATGGAGCGCAACGTTCCAGGATGACTTGGCGGGCACGTGTTCAGGTGCGGGGCGCGGCCGTCCGGTCGTCGCGCTATGCTGGGCGGCCGTTTCTGCCCAGCCACCCTGATGCGCACAATCCGTATCTACGTCGATCTGCCCCTTGCCGTCGCTGACGAAGTGAGCCTGCCGGTGCCAGCGGCCGATCACGTGTTACGCGTCCTGCGCATGAATCCGGGAGACCCGGTCACTCTGTTCAATGGCGACGGTCACGACTACCCGGCCGTAATCGTTGCGGCGGGCAAACGTACGGTGACTGCACGGATCGACGCCAGCCACCCGCTCGCCAGCGAGTCGCCACTGCGCCTGACCCTGGCCCAGGGCGTGGCACGCGGCGAGAAAATGGACTTGATCGTGCAGAAGGCCACCGAGCTGGGCGTGGCGCGCATCGTTCCACTGCTGACCGAACGCTCGGAGGTGAAACTTGACGCCGCCCGCGCCGAAAAGCGATTGGCTCATTGGCGCGCGGTGGTTGCCAGTGCCTGCGAGCAGAGTGGCCGTGCGCGCCTGCCGCAAATAGCTCCGATGCTGCCGCTGGCGGCATGGCTGAGCGAGCTCGGCGACCACGACGGCCAGCGGCTGGCGTTGCTGCCGGAAGCCGGCCGCTCAACGCGCGACCTGCAATTCGCCGCCGACGGCGGCATCCTGGTGGTCGGCCCCGAGGGCGGACTGGGTGAACGTGACGTGGCTGCGCTCACCGCTGCTGGCTTCGCGGGCTTGCGGCTTGGGCCGCGTATCCTGCGCACCGAAACCGCCGGCTTGGCCGCGCTGGCCGCGTTGCAGGCGCTGCACGGCGACTTGTCATAGCACCGCCGACCCAGCTCAGTCCGCCGCGCTCGCTGCCCCCTCGGACGAACCCGAATCGGACTCGTCGTAAAGATCCAACAAGCTGGCTTCGATCCACTCCAGATCGGGAATCATCGCCACGTCATCGCGCACCAGCACATTGGCCCGCACACCGGGTGGTAGCGGCTTGCCGTCATGGGTCGGGATCACCAACTCCGAATTCAGCGTGGTCAGGCGCGGAAAGCCCTGGGTGAGCACGGCAATGAAGGGCAACCGGGAGTCGCCACCGAGCGCCTTCAGTACGGCCACGCGGACACTGAGCTCGGCGTCGCCAGCGTCTTCACGGCCCGCCAGTGCGGCAAACGATACCAGCGGCACACGCCAGCCGCGCCAACTGATGCGACCCAACATCCAGCCCGGCGCCCCGGCAAGCGGTTCCGGCTGACTGTCGGTGATGACTTCGGCAATGGTGGCATTGGGCAGCAACAGGCGCAGATCGCCGACTGGTACCAGGACGCAGCGAATTTCACGCGGCAGCGGATCACTCATGGAAATACCTCAAGCAGGCGCGCGGCCAGTTCGGTCGGCGTGCCGGAAAAACTGACCAGTCGTTCGGCGAATATTCCACTGACCATATCGGCAAAGTGGTCGCCCGACGACGCCTCCACCCACACCTGGCCACCACGATCATGGATCGCCTGGGCGCCGGCAACAGCGTCGTTGCCGCGCCCGGCAAACACGATAGCGACAGCGTCGCGGCCGAACGCGGTGGCAGCCATTGTCAAACTGGCATCAATCGATGGCTCGGGACCGGCATCGGCATCGTTCACCAGCAATTCGATACTGCCGTCCCGGCGCAGACGAACCTGATGACCGGCAGGCACCAGCAGGACCTCGCCCACCTCCGCCCGCTGGCCCTGGGCCAACCGCACCGGCAGCGAGCAGTTGGCCGCGTACTCGGCCACCAACGAGGCGTCGGATTGCTTGCCCAGGTGCTGAGTCAGCAGGAAGGTCAATCGTGTCGTGGGCGGCAGCGCGGACAGGAACGCACACACCGAGTCGATGCCATCGGTGGCCGCCCCAAGCAGCACCAGCCGGCTCAAGGCGCTGCCCAACTCGTCCAGCACCATCTCGTGATCATGTACATACGGTTGTGGCGCGACCGCCTCTTCCATGGACATGAGTTCAAGGCTCATCTTCGGCTGGACGTCGTCGGCAACGGCCTCGACATCGGGAGCGAGGAAATCGGCAGCACTCATCTTCTCGATCCCGAAGGTAGCCGGGTCAACGACTTCCTCCGGGTCGCGTGTCACCTCCGACGCATCGTCGTCCACCAGGGCCCAGCCTTGCGGCGCGTGCACCGCCGGTGGGTCGGTTACGCCAGTTGGCAGCGTTGACGCGGGTATCGCCGCTACCGCCGTTTCGTCCACTGGCGACAGTTGCAGTCCATCTTCGGTAGCCTCGGGCGACGACGTCTCCGGTCGGTCGAGCTCGGGCACGGCAGCAGTTGGTTCACTCAATGGAGGTGCGTGAGCCTCGTCTTCCACGGCGCCGAAATTTCCGTCGTGAAGGGGCGGCGGATCTTCCCCGTCCGTGAAGCGCAATCCCGGTACCGACTCCTCATCCTCCGGCAAGTCACCGGACGCCAACAGGGCTTCCAGCTCGGCAGCCAGGCTTTCCGACTCGGCCTCCGCATCCTGGCCGTGCAGGTCAATGGGAGCGTCCGCCACAATGGGCTGATCCGCTTCGACCTCCGCATCGCCCTGCGCGCCCGCTACCGCTTCCTCGAGGGGCTCAGCCGGTGCGGCATCGTCGGCTTCGGGCACTTCGGATACGGTCTCTTCCGGCACGACGACGACTGGTGGCTCAACCGCCAGGGCGCCGCTGGGGCGCGGCGGGTCAATGTCACCGGCAGCGAGCACCTTGACCGCCAGGTGCCGCGCCCAGCGCGCCCGGTCCCAACCTTCGAGTGAACGGCTGGCCTGGGCGTCATTGAATACGACCCTCGGGTGATCACCATCAATGACTTCGTAAAGGTGATCGAGCGCGTCGTCGGCGCTGTCGTCCAGATTGATGACCAGCACGTCAGCGCCTACCCGGTCCAGCAACTCACGACTGAGACTGGACACGCCGCCCTCGTGAACGATTTGCGCGCCGCGCTCGTGCAGCGCGTCGCGCAGATGGCCGCCGAGCTCGGAGTCGTCAAACAGCAGGGCAACGGCGGGAACCGGATCAGTCATGAATCGGCTCCATCGCCCGCTGCTCGAGCACCTCGCTGATCTGTACCAGCAGCTCCGCCTCCTGGTACGGCTTGCCAAGATAGCGATCGACGCCAATATCGAACGCCCGCTGGCGGTGCTTGTCGCCACTACGCGAGGTGATCATGATGATCGGCACATCGCGCAGACGCGGGTCAGCCTTCATCAAGGTCGCCAATTCGTAGCCGTCCATGCGCGGCATCTCGATGTCAAGCAGCATCAGGTCCGGCACGCGTTCGTGCAGTTTTTCCAATGCGTCGACACCGTCCTTCGCCGTGCTCACCTCGTATTCGTGGCGCTCCAGGACGCGACTGGTGACTTTGCGCATGGTGATCGAGTCGTCGACGACCATCACCAGCGGGTGAGTCTGCAATTCCTCGACGATGGGCGTCTGCACCGCGCTGAGACCCTCGGCGAGTCGCTGTTCGCGACGGATCATGCCGTGGCGAACCAGCGGCGCGAGATCCAGAATCATCAGCACCGAACCGTCACCCATGATCGTCGCGCCAAGCAGGCCCGGCACGGAACTGATCTGCGGACCGACCGATTTGACCACGATCTCGCGCGAACCAAGCACCGCGTCGATCCGAATCGCCGCACGCAGGTCGCCGGCGCGCGTCAGCAGCAACGGCGTCTGTTCGTCCTCGGTTGCCAGACCCGGCGGGAGCCCCAGCAATTCCGCCAGGTCATGAATGCCGTAGGCCTCGTTGCCATACTGGAACGTGGGCTCATCCTGCGCCAACAGCGCGGCCAGATCATCGGGATCGACCCGTGCCACGCCTTGCACGGATGTCATCGGAATCGCAAACGTGGCCTCCCCGATACGCACGAGAATCGCCTGGGTGACGGCCAGGGTAAACGGCAGGCGCAAGATAAAGGTGGTGCCCTTGCCTTCCTCCGACTCGATCGACAATGAGCCGCCCAATTGCTTGATCTCGTTGGCCACCACGTCCATGCCGACGCCGCGCCCGGCCAGCTGGGTCACCTTGCCGGCAGTGGAGAAGCCCGTCTGGGTGATCAACGAGAGCAACTGGTTGTCGGTCGGTCGTGTCTCGGGACGCAACAGGCCGCGCTCGATGCCGCGCTTGCGAATCGCCTCGCGGTTCAAGCCACGACCATCGTCGCTGACCCGTACAACCACTTCGGTGGCCTCACGCGCAACCGTGATATTGACCGCGCCTTCCGCGGGCTTGCCGGCCTTCCGGCGCGCAGCCGGTGGCTCGATACCGTGCGCAATGGCGTTGCGCAGCATATGTTCGAACGGCGCCTTGATGCGGTCGAGCAGGTTGCGATCCATTTCACCGTGGGCACCGTCCACATACAACTGGGCGTGCTTGCCTTGTTCCTGCGCGGCCTGGCGCAGTGTCCGGCGCAGATTCGGCACCATGGTGTCGAATGGCAGCATGCGCGTGCGCAGCAAGCCGTCCTGCAACTCGGTGCTGACCCGCGACTGCTGGATCAGCAAAGTCTCGGCCTGCCTGGTCAATTCATCCAACATGTTCTGGATGGACACCAGATCGGATACCGACTCGGCCAGTGCGCGTGAGTACTGCTGCAACTGCGAGTAACGGTCGAGCTCGAGTGGATCGAAGACCGTCAGCCCGGCTTCGCGATGCTCGCGCTGGAAACGGGCAATGATCTGCGCCTCAGTCTCGATTTCGAGCATGCGCAGCTGACTGCGCAGGCGTGCGACGGTTTGCTCAAGCTCGACCAGGTTGAAGCGGTAGCCCGCGACCTGCTGTTCCAGGCGCGATCGATAGATCGCAACCTCGCCAGCGTGAGCGACCAGGTTGTCGAGGAGGTCGGCGCGAACGCGAATCTGCTCTTGCGCCGGTCGGACGGTCTCTTCCTGCTCGGGCATCAGTTCGGGCAAGTCGGCCCCGTCAGCGGGAACCGCTGCCCGCGGCGACCTGGCCGCTGGCGCTGGTGACTCTTGCCGCTCGTCCTGATCGTTGGCGAGCGCCGTCTCACCAGCCAGTGCCAGCAACTGGTCGATCATCGACTGCGGATATTCCAGCGCGCTGCCCTTGGCAATCTGCTGCACCAATCCATGCAACTGGTCGAACGCGGTCTCCAACACTTCGATCAACGATCCAGTGTTCGCCGCGTCGCCGACGGGCTTCTCCAGCAGCGTCTCGATCGCGTGACTGAGATCGCCCACTGGCACCAGACCAGCGATGCGGGCACCACCCTTGAGCGTGTGCAGATCACGCTGCAGCTCAGGCACGCTCGCCAGGTTGGTCGGTTCGGCATGCCACTGTGCCAGCACTTCGCTGCTGTGATCGAGGATCTCGCGCGCCTCGTCGATAAACACTTCAAGCAGATCGGCATCGATCTGGCCCGATCCCGCCACGCCGTTCGAGGCCGTCGCGTCAGCGAACTGGTCGGTCTGCATGTCCGACTCAGCCGCAGCGGCCGCCTCTTCCAGCGCAGCCTGCTCTGCGGCAGCCTGCTCGGCCGCCGCACGCTCCGCCTCGGCCTGTGCGGCGGCGGCCTTCTCGGCCGCCTGCTGCTCTTCGGCAGCCTTCTCAGCCAGACGAGCGGCCGCTTGCTCAAGTGCCGCCTGCTCTTCTGCAGCGGCCCGCTCGGCCGCAGCACGTTCTTCGGCAGCGGCTTGCTCGGCAGCGAGCTTCTCGGCCGCAGCCTGCTCCGCAGCCAGACTCTCGGCGGCAGCCGCTTCGGCGTCAGCCAGCGGGGGCTCAAACGCACCCAGCGCGGCAGCCATTTCAGCAGTCACCTCGGCATGATGTGCTTCGTCCGCGTCGGCATCCCGAAGCCCGTTCCCGTCGTCTTGGCTGTCGCCGGTCAGCATCTCGCTTCCGGCCGATTCCACGTCGCCCGCAGCGTCGTTCATGCGGGCATCCAGCCCCGCGAGCACATCGCCTTGATCGAAGCCAGCTCCGTCCGTCGCAACGACAGGTTGAGTCGTCTCCGCGTAATCATCGGAGCCCTCGAAGGCAACGTGCGGGACCTTGGATTCGGGATAGGCATCGCGCATGTCGCTGATCTGCGCGGTGAGCACTTCGACGCTGGGGATGCTTGGCTCGGCAGCGTCGAATTGCCCCATCACATGATCGACGATGTCGACCGCCTGGCCCAGCAAATCGACCCCAGCTGGCGACAGCGGCAACCCGGCTGCGCGCAATCGCTTGAACAGGCTTTCCAGCGGAGACAACAGCTGGGTCAACAACGGGATGTCGACCATGGCGACGGCACCGTGCAAGGTGTGCACCGCCCGCAGCATTTCCTCGCCGACCGGCAACTCGCCATCGCAGCGCTGGATCGCCGCACGGATGGTCTGCAGGTACTGGGCCACTTCGCTGCGGAGAATTTCCAGCAACACCGGATCCACCGGTGGCATCACCGGCATCTCGATGATCTGTTCGTGCGCCTGGACCGGCTGCTCGACACGAGCACTTCCGGCATCGGTCACACCGGCCGTCGGCACGGCTTCCGCCGCTGCATCAAGGCGCGGCACACGCCGGCGGACGACACGACGCACCGACTCCATGGCTTGTGGCGCGTGATCCTCCAGACGCGCGGGATGACCTCCGGCGAGTTGTTCGGCGGTGTGCATGATGGCGCTCAACGGCGCGTCGGGCTTGCCTTCGCCCTTGAGCGCAGCCAAAAGCCCTGGCAGCGCCTTGATGGCGTGCTGCACCAGCGCCTGGACATTGGCATCGGGTTCGATGGTGTTGTCCAGCACGCGGTTCAACATGTCCTCGACTTTCCACGCGAACTCGCCAAGCACGCCGGCGCCGACCAACCGACCCGAGCCCTTGAGCGTGTGGAACGAACGGCGGATGCCGACCAGCGACTGGGTCTGCGCCGGATCGGCCAACCAGAGCTGCTCGGCGCTGACCAGATTGTCAATTTCTTCCTGCATTTCCTCCAGGAAGATCTCGCGAATGTCGTCGTCGATGCCTTCGGCATCGACATTGAAATGGGTATTGGCCGCCAGTGCATCAGGCACCGGCACCTGCTCGACGATCTCCTCCTCAATCTCCACCCAGTCGCCATCGTCGCCATCGACGATGTCGCCGCCCAATGCAGTCGGCGCGGGTGTCTCGGTTGGGGTCAGACGCAGGCCAGCCAGATCGTGAGCCGGCCCGGCGGACGCGGTGCTGTCGCCCACAATCAGACTGCCCAGATCGTCGCCTGGAGCCAGACTGACCGACTCCGTCAATGTCGGATGATCGCTGTCATCCATCAACGGTTCTTCGGGCGCGAGCTCTTCGGGCGCGGTGACCGGCGATACGGCACGAGCCGGCGGTACCGGCCAGTAACCGAGTAGACCCAAGCTATGCTCGGCTACGTCGAGAATGTGATCGAGCCCACCGCGGTGTTCGCGTGCGGCCTCAAGGTAATACTCCAGCGCAGCCAGCGCGTCGGCAAGGTGGTCCATCTGCGCGCCGCTGGGTACGCGCTGGTCTTCCAGCAACTCGTAGCCCACGAAGCGCCCCACACCCTGGGCCAGCTCGGCCGAACGCGGCGACGACAGCATGCGCATCGCACCGGCAACCTCGTCCATCAGCTGCGGTGCACCGGCCAGCCGCGCGTGCTCCCAGCCTGACTCCACAAAAGCAACAATCGCGTCCTTGACGCGGACAGTATTGGCGATGGCTTCCTGCATCAGGGTCGTGACGACGCCCAGTGCTTCGCTGCGCGGGAGTGCAGGCATCGTGCCGGCGGCATGCTCGTCTTCCGAGCCCAGGCTCTCAATGTGGTCGTCCAGCGACGCCTCTACGTACAACAAGGCCCCAGCGACATCGAGCAAGGTGTCTTCGTCGGCGGCGCGCATGCGGTTGGCGATTTCATCGAGGACGCGCCGTTGTTCGGCCACGACCCGGCGCGGAACCGCCAGCGCCAGCATGCCGAGCGTGTCGCCGACGCGCTCGAGGACCTCGCTCTGCGGCGCCAGTTTTGTCGGGTCACCATCGGGCTGGCGCAGGAAAAGGTCCAACGCCTCCTTGACGCGCAACAGATCGTCCTTGAGCGCGCGGGATACCGAGTCCAGCAAGGCCCGATTGTGTCCGGCCATGGAGCCGCGGGCATGCTCAAGCTCGCCCGCACCCGGCACCAGGCTGTCCAGGGCATAGGTGGTCCGCAACAGCTCCATGTGCGGGCTGCGTTGCCTGGCCTGGGCCACGATGTAAAGCAACCTGCTGGCCACCTCGTCCGCTTCGCCACCGCGCAAGCTGTCTTCGCCCTGCTCGATCAACCGGCGAATGTTCCGATCGACCTTGCCGATCAACTGGCGCACTTCGCCGGAGTAGCCCTTGAGCGCCCCTTGCTCCAATCCTTCCAGTACACCCGCTGCGATCCACCACAGCCGGCGGCCATGCACATGATGGCAGCGCGCTGCGATCGCCAGCAGCGTGTCGCGCATGTTGACCAGCTGTTGCGCAGCATTCTGCCCACGGAACCAGCCAAGCAGTTGCTGCTGGAAGCGCAGTCGCAGATCCACCAACTCGCCACGACGGGCCTCGGCGTGCGTCTCGCTGATCGCCGCGGGCGCCTGTTCGGGCAGGAACGCATCAAGATTGGGATGGAACATGGCCGATTCGGGCAGGGCTTCCTGCCCGCGGCTCGCGCGCAAATCATTGAGCAGCGGCAACAACACCACCGGCACGTCCCGATGCCCGCTGGACAGCCGCTCCAGGTAGTCGGGGAGCTGCATCAGGCCGCGCATCAGCGCGGCATACGCGTCGTCTCGATGGTCGACATGGTCCTCAAGCAGGGCGATGGTCAGCGTCTCCATCTCTGCTGCCACCATCGATGCGCCATACAACTCGACCATCCGCAGGGTGCCTTGCACCTGATGCAGGTGGTCGGAGCAGGTGCGCATGAAGTCGCGCCTGCCCGGGTTGTCGACATAGGACTCCAGCGCCTCGCGGGCGATCGACAAGGTGTCGTCGAGCTCCGGCTTGACCCACTGCAGTGTGGTGAAATCGATGTGGTCTTGAAGTCTCATGCGCCTCTCTCAACGATTGCACAATGCGAGGATCCTGCAACCGGCGAGACTGCCCCCTGTCTTGTCCTAAGTCTCAATCGGGCCGGCATCGGCCCGGCCGATGTCAACCCGGCAGCTTGAAGTGAGCCACCGATCGCCGCAAATCACTTGCCAGTTGCGCCAGCGTACCAATCGAGTCGGCAGTCTGACTGGCACCCTGCGATGTCTGCGAAGTGATCTCCTGAATTGCGTTCATGGACACGGAAATATCAGTTGCCGCCGCAGACTGCTCACGCGCCGCGGCGGAGATGTTCTGAATCAGTGCGGATAGGTCATGCGAAACGCGCTCGATGTCACCCAGCGCGCTGCCGGCATCCTCGGCCAGACGCGCACCGGCGACCACCTCGGCGGTGGTTTGCTCCATCGAATTGACCGCCTCGTTGGTATCGGACTGAATCGTCTGCACCAGCGTCTCGATTCGCTTCGTTGCACTGGTCGAGCGTTCTGCCAAGCGCTGCACTTCGTCCGCCACGACCGCGAAACCACGACCCGCCTCGCCGGCCGATGCCGCCTGGATTGCTGCGTTCAAGGCCAGGATATTGGTCTGCTCGGCAATGTCGTTGATCAGCTCCACGATCGAGCCGATCTCCTGCGACGACTCGCCCAGCCGCTTGATGCGCTTGGATGTCTCCTGGATCTGGTCGCGAATCGAATCCATGCCTGAGATCGTTTCGCGCACCACCTCGGCACCGTGCGAAGCAATCTTCACCGAACGCTCGGCCACGTCGGCCGATTCGGCGGAGTCCTTCGACACGATGTCCATTGAACTCACGATCTGGTTGATCGCCGATGTGGCCGAACTGATCTGCTGCGCCTGCTGCTCGGCAGCGTCGGCCAGATTGCGCGCGGTGGTCTGCGTTTCCTGCGCAGACGACGACACCTGCTCGGAGGTCTCGTTGATGGTCGTCACCAGTGATCGCAACTCGTCGATGGCGTAGTTCACCGAGTCGGCGATTGCGCCGGTGATGTCCTCGGACACCGTGGTCTTCACGGTCAGGTCACCTTCGGCGAGCGAGCCCATTTCATCCAGCAGGCGCATGATCGCCTCCTGGTTGCGCTGGTTCAGCTCGGTACTGCTGGCAAACCGGCGGCGCTGGTCGCCGACCAGGGTGAACACCAGCAGCAGAGCGAACAGCACGGCTGCGCCGGCACCGAGGACACCCCACCAGACGTTCGGGAACAATCTGCGATAGGGCAACCGGCCAATCTGTTCAGACAAGTCATTGGCGCGCAACAGCACAGTCTGCGAATCCAGCGATGCCTGATTACCGGCGCGCTTCACATCGGCAATGTTCCCCGCAGCGGCCGCCAACTTGGCGACTGGATCGGCCAACTGGGTCCAACTGGCATCCATTTCGGTGAGAATCTTGCGTGCGTTGGCGTCGTTGATCGGCCGCACACCGCTGTCCGAGCCGCCTTCGATCAGGCCTTTCAGCACGCTGCCGTACAACTGGGCGTCGCGCGACAGGCCGTCGGCTGCCGACTGGGCATTGTCCCCACCTTGCAACACTTCCTGCACGCGACGAATGATGCGGTCAGCCGACAGCATCTGGCGGGACGTGCCGAGCATCTGCTCGGCGCTTCCGTTGCGCTGCTGCAGGATATTGACCACCTGTTCCATGCTCGAGTTGAGCAAGGGCATCTGCTGGGCCAGTGCGCTGGCGCGCTGGCCGGAGTCGAGCACCACCGCCTTGTTGGACAGGATCTTGCTGATGTCCGCGTCCAGTTGCCTCCATGAGGCATCAAGCGCGCTGACCGCACGACCGGCTGGCGTGGCGTTGTTGTCCGCGTAGGGCTGCATGCCACCCTTGGGATCGCCCTTGTTCAGGCCCTGAACAGCCGAGTCGATCGCGTTGCGGGTCGATTCGAGCTCCTTGAAGGAATCGGCATTGCCATCGGCCGACTCCAACGCGAATTTTGCCGTCTGCTGTGACAACACCTGGATCTGCGTGGTCAACGCGATCGCCTGGCGATCTTCGCTGTTCTTCTGGTTGAGCAGAAAGAAATCCAGCGCTGCGAAGCCGATCGCGATCAGCAGCAGGACAATGAGCGCGGTGTAACCACGTTCCCTGCTGACGCCCCCTGTTGTGCTCATGTTCACCTCATCCGTCTAACTGATTACGTCACCAGCCCCGCGGAGCGAACTGGCCGGGGGAACGCTCGTCCCGGGTTGCCGACCCGCGCCGGCGCCGGCTCTTCATGTTGCTTTCGTGTGCCCGACCTCAGGCCGCGGCCTGCCGGAAATCCGGTGCGCGCACCAGCCGGTTCATGCTGAAAACCGCCAGATTCTGTTCTCCCACCCGATTGTCGACGAAGCGCGCCAGACGTGGATCATCTTCGGGCACGGCTGTGCGTCGCTGCTCCTCGTCGACGGTGCGCTGGCCGAACACTTCATCCACCAGCAGCGCCACATGCCCGCCACCCTGACGCACGATCAACAGACGGCTGCGATCATTCATCTGGGTGCGTTCGCCGAACAGGAAGCGACCGAAATCGACTACCGGAACCAGGTTGCCGCGCACGTTGGCCACGCCGAGCAACCATGGCTGCGTACCGGGCACCGGCGTCAGCACCGGGACGGCCAGCAGTTCGTTGATTTCATCGATCCCGCTGACCAGCAACCGCGAACCGACCCGAAATCCAATCCCGCGCCACAACCCGGGTGCTTCCACCTTGTCCTGCGCGGCTGAGGCGTGTGCCAGCGACAGGCGCTCGTACCGGGCCAGTATTTCGAATGGGGTGCGGTTGACCGTCTCGTTCATGTCTGGCTCGGCAACAATTCATTGATGCAGGCCAGCAGCTCCTTTTCATTCACCGGCTTGGTGATGAATGCCCGGGCCCCTTGGCGCAAGCCCCAGACGCGATCGGTCTCCATCGACTTGGTGGTGATCATCACGATCGGGACGTGTTGGGTCTGCGGATCGCGCGTCAGTGTGCGCGTGGCCTGAAACCCATTCATGCCGGGCATGATCACATCCATGATGACCAGATCGGGTGGCTGGGCGCGCGCCCGCTCGATGCCTTCCTCGGCAGAGCTGACTGCTACAACCTGATGTCCGGCTCGCTCCAGCAGCGTGGTGAACACGCGCACGTCGGTCGGCGAATCGTCGATGATTAGAATAGTTGCCACTTGTCCCCCTCGGAATCTGCAGTCAGTGGCTGGCCGCCGTACTGACATGGCGATGGATGGCGCCAAGCAATTCGTCCCGCGTAAACGGTTTGGTCAGATACTGCTCGGCTCCCACGATACGACCGCGTGCCTTGTCGAACAGGCCGTCTTTCGAAGAGAGCATGATCACGGGTGTGGCACGAAATTGCGGATTGTTCTTGATCAGTGCGCAGGTCTGGTAGCCATCCAGCCGCGGCATCATGATGTCAACGAAAATGATCGCCGGCTTCTGATCGGAAATCTTTGCCAATGCCTCGAAGCCATCGACCGCTGTCAAAACCTCGCAGCCCTCTTTCTTGAGCAGGGTCTCCGCGGTGCGGCGGATGGTCTTGGAGTCATCGATCACCATGACCTTGAGGCCGGCCAGGTCATTAGTACTTGCGTTCAAATTCACATACTCCCCCTGCGGCCCGACCGAGCTCAGGAAAACCACCAAGACATGCATCAGCCATGCCGACCATTGCATTCGCACTTATGTATCTGAAACGAGCCGCAACTTCCGGCCTGTCGCCGCCTACCCAATGGCTTTGTTGTTTACTGCCTGCCCGCCGAAACTGTCAAGCAGTAATCACCTGTAATGCCTGACGGTCGCACAACGTGACGCATATTGGCACCATCGGGCCGATGAAGACAGCTCCGGCGGCAACCACCATGCTGACTGGCCGATGGCCCGCGCGGTGAACCACCTTACTATAGCGGCCACTACTTGCGCGCCCGGGGTTCGGGCCAGTCAACTCGGAGAAACACGATGAGCCTTTCGGTCGGCGTGCTGATGGACCCCATCGGCGCGATCAAGATGAGCAAGGACACCAGCTTTGCGATGCTGCTGGAGGCCCAGCGTCGAGGACACGAACTGCATTACCTCGAACAGGGCGACCTGGCCCTGCGCGACGGGATGCCGTGGGGCCGCTGCGCGCCGCTCAGTGTGTACGAGGATCCGCAACGCTGGTACGCACTTGGCGCCGCGCAATGGCGCGACCTGCGCGAGCTTGATGTCGTGCTGATGCGCAAGGACCCGCCGGTCGACGCCCAGTTCGTCTACGACACGATGGTTCTGGAAGCGGCCCAGCGCGGTGGTGTCGCCGTGATCAATGATCCCCGTTCGTTGCGCGACTGCAACGAGAAACTGTTTGCCCTGAGCTTTCCGCAATGCGTCGCGCCAACCCTGGTTGCACGCGATGCGGGCGAACTGCGCCGGTTCACGACCCAGCATGGCGAGGTCGTGCTCAAGCCGTTGGATGGCATGGGTGGGCGCGGCATTTTCCGGGTCCGCAGCGGTGACAGCAACCTCAACTCCATGCTGGAGACTTTGCTGGGCGGCGACGGCCACGGCGCCGGGCACCAGTTCACGATTGCCCAAAAATTCATTCCACAGATCAGCGCTGGCGACAAACGCATCCTGGTGATTGACGGCGAACCGGTGCCCTACGCGCTGGCCCGCATCCCGCAAGGCGATGAGTTCCGCGGCAACCTGGCAGCCGGAGGCCGCGGCGAAGGCATCCCCTTGAGTGAGCGCGATCGCTGGATCGTAGGTCAGGTGGCGCCGGAGCTGCGTCGACGCGGCCTGCTGTTCGTCGGCCTGGACGTCATCGGCGACTACCTGACTGAGATCAACATCACATCTCCGACCTGCGTCCGTGAGCTGGATGCCCAGTTCGGGCTTAATATTGCCGGCCAGCTGTTCGACGCCATCGAGCAACACCTCAGCGGAAATCGCCAAGCGTGAGCACCACCGCCACCGCCAGCTCGCCGCCCGATCCGATCGGCGCCACTTTGCTGTTTTCATTGCTGCTGCACGGCGTGCTGATCCTGGGCGTCACCTTCCAGTTCGTTAAACACGCGCCGAGCCTGCCCACGCTGGATGTGACACTGGTAAACGTGGCCAACCGCGAAGCGCCGGACAAAGCCGATTTCCTGGCCCAGGCCAACAACACCGGCGGCGGCCGCAGCGACCACGCGGCGCGGCCATCCGAACTGTTCTCGGGCGCCATCCCGAAACCCGACCCAGGCACTGCCCCGCAACCGGTTGCAGCCACCAATCCGCGGCCGCGCGAGGCCACTCCGACCCGCATGGTGACGACCACCGGCAGCACCGATTTTCGGGTTACCAGCGACACGGCACATACCGAAATCGACCCACAGGAACCTGCGCCCACGGCCGAGGAACTGCAGCGCCAGCAGGCCATGGCCCAACTGGCAGCGGAATTGCGCAAGAAGAAGGTCGATTACGCCAAGCGCCCGAAGGTCAAATACCTCACCGCCAGCACCCGCGAATACGCATACGCGGCCTATATGCGCGGCTGGTCCGACCGGGTGGAGCGGGTTGGCAACCTCAACTACCCCGAAGAAGCGCGCCGCCGGGGCCTTCATGGGGACGTACTGCTTACCGTGGTACTCGGCCTGGATGGCAGCATCAAGAGTATCGATGTGATCCAGAGCTCGGGCCAGCAGGTGCTCGACGTGGCGGCCGAGCGCATCGTGCGGCTGGCTGCGCCGTTTCCGCCAGCCCCCCGCAGCGGCGATCGCGTTGACGAGATCAACATCACGCGAACCTGGCGGTTTCAGCCGAACAACGTGTTGCAGACCCGCTGATCCTGACGCGGCCTCGGCGGTCGACCCGCACTGCGCTTACAATGGCCCCATGACCGCCGTACAGCCAGATACCTTCGCCGGGCATTTCCTGATCGCCATGCCCAACCTCGCCGATCCGCCGTTCTCGCGCGGTGTGGCGTTGTTGTGCCAGCATGACGAAGGCGGTGCCGTCGGCCTGCTGGTCAATCAGTTGTCCGAATACCGCTTCGGTGACGTGCTGGCGCAGATGAAGCTGCAGTGCCTGGACGGGGAACTGGCGGACGCGCCAGTGCTGATTGGCGGGCCCGTGCAACAGGAACGCGGATTCGTGCTGCACCGCGAACCGGGCAACTGGGATTCCAGCTATCAAATCAATGATCAATGGTCGGTCACCACCTCGCGCGACATCCTGGTCGCCATGGCGGCGGGCGAAGGCCCGCGGCAGGCGATCATGGTGCTCGGCTACGCCGGCTGGGATGCAGGGCAGTTGGAACAGGAACTGATGGCGAACGCGTGGCTCACTGCCGAAGCGTGCGAACGGGTGGTCTTCGATACGCCGCTGGAGGAGCGCTGGAGCGCCGCTGCCGGCCTGGTGGGCATCGACCCGCGGCAGCTGTCCGGCTATGCAGGTCACGCATGAGCTGTGTGTTCGGCTTCGATGTCGGCAGCAAGCTCACCGGTGTGGCAATCGGCAATACCTTGACCGCCAGCGCCCGCGCGCTGGCGACGATTCCGGTCCGCGACGACATCCCCGACTGGGAACGGCTGGACGTACTGTGCCGCGAATGGCAGCCCGACACCCTGGTGATCGGCCTGCCGCTGACGCTGGACGGTGCCGAGCAGCCCGCGAGTCGCCGCGCCCGTCGGTTCGCAACCCAGCTGCAAGAGCGCTACGGCGTGCCAGTGGTGTTGGTCGACGAACGGCACAGCTCGCAGGAAGCGGCGCAACGTTTCGCCGCCGCCCGCTCGATGGGGCTCAAACGCCGCCGTGACGCCGTCAACATCGATGCCGAGGCGGCCGCGGTCATCCTCGAACGCTGGCTGGGTGGCACCGACGCACCGCCCAGTGTTGGCGCCGCGCACTGAACAACCTTTCCTTTCTTCGCCTCCAGACCCACGCCATGAGCCCTCGCCTGCGCCACCTGACTTCCCTGGAAAACCTGCCACGCGAGACGATCGAGCGCCTGCTCGACCGCGCCGAGTCGTTGCGCGACGCGTGCGCCCACGGCACGCGCAAGCTCGATATTCTGGCCGGACGCACCGTACTCAACCTGTTCTTCGAGCCTTCCACACGCACGCGCACCTCATTCGAACTGGCCGCGCGGCGACTGGGTGCCGACGTCATCAATTTCGACCTGGGACGATCCTCCACCAGCAAGGGTGAGGAATTGTTCGATACCTTGCACACGCTGGAAGCGATGCATCTGGATGCGATCATCGTGCGCCACAAGCAAACGGGCACGCCGGACGCATTGGTGCGTCACGCCATGAGCGGCGTGTCGGTCATCAACGCCGGCGACGGCAACCATGCCCATCCCACCCAGGGCCTGCTCGACGCGCTGACGATCCGCCAGCACCGACCCGATTTTGAGAACCTCGTTGTGCTGATCTGCGGCGACATCAAGCATTCACGCGTGGCGCGGTCCGATATCAACGCCTTCACGGCACTGGGCGTGAAGGAGATCCGCCTGTGCGGACCAGCCGAGCTCATGCCCACCGCAGAAGAAGTCCCCCAGGGACGCCGCTACGATGACTTCGACGAGGCCATTGCGGGCGTGGATGCGGTCATCATGCTGCGCCTGCAGAAAGAGCGCATGGCCACCATCGAGCTGCCCGATGAAGCCGCGTATTTCGCCCATTACGGGCTGGACCGGCGCCGGCTGGCGCTGGCGGCCCGTGGCTGCCTGGTGATGCACCCGGGGCCGATCAATCGCGGCATTGAAATCGCGTCAGACGTGGCCGATGGCGCCCAGTCACGCATCCTCGAACAGGTTGGCAACGGCGTTTTCGTGCGCATGGCCGTGCTCCACGAGGTATTGGCCCGCTGAACCCATCAGGATCGCCGCGCCACCGCTCGTTACTGCCCGGGGACTGCCACAGCGCCGCCCGGTGCGAGTGGGCATAATGGGCGCCGCACCTCTCAAACCGGAATTCAACATGCGATCGACGACGCGATACCTCGCGCTGGCCCTTGCCGGGACCATGCTGGCGGCCTGCGGCCAAAAGGACAAGGATGCGCCACTGGCCTTCGTGCCGGCGGACACGCCGTACGTGGTGGCCAATCTTGCCATCATGAACGACGACACCCGCGGCGCCCTGCTAGCCCAGGCCGATGCACAGTTGCCATCCCAGCTGGCCCAGCTCGATGCCGCTGCCGAGCGGATGGCGGCAAAAGACCCTGATGGAGCGCGGCTGCTGCGCGCATTGCGGGCCGAGTTCAACGGCAAGACCATCGAATCGTTCGCACAAGCGGCCGGACTGAACCTCAAGGGCTACTCGGCCTTCTACGGCCTGGGTCTGGCGCCCGTCATGCGCTTCCAACTGAGTGATCCCACCGCGTTCGAGGGCTTCGTCGGCCGCATGGAAACCGCGTACGGCAAGAAACTCGACGTGGCCAAGGTGGACAAGCAGGCCTACCGCAAGTACGCCTTCCCCGCCTCGGGCACCGAAATGATCCTGGCGGCGGTCGACAAGCAGGCGGTGGTCGCCTTGCTGCCCGCCAATGCGTCGACGCCCCTGTTGCGTCAGGCGCTGGGCCTGGACCGGCCGCAAAAGAGCCTGCAGGACGATGGTCGCCTGCGCGCACTGGCCAAGGCCAAGGGCTATCAGAAGTGGCTGGTCGGCGAGCTGGACCTGACGCGCGCCCTGCCCCTGGCAATCAGCGGCAAGGACCCGTTGGTCGGAGCCATCCAGAAGGCCCGGGCCGAGGCCGTCTCGGCCCAGACTGGCGAACCGGTCGCCACCCAACTGCAGACCTCGCCACAGTGTGACGCCGATGCCGCTCGTATTGCCGCGCGCATGCCCTCGCTCAGTGTCGGTTACACCAAGCTCGACGTCAGGCACCAGGACGTGCGGCTTGACGTGGCCCTGGCCGACGACATCACCAAGGCCTTTTCCGGTCTGAAGGTGGCCCTGCCTGGGCTCGGCAGTACCGGCACCGCACCGTTCGACTTCAGCATCGCGCTTCCGATCGCCAACTTGCGCACGTTCTGGCTGGCCCAGGTCGACGCGGTGGCTGCCAAACCATTCAGCTGCCCGTCGCTGACCGATTTGAATGACGGCTTCGCCAAGCTCGGCCCGATGATGCAGAAAGCCGCGATTCCGCCGTTCGGCGACATGCTCGGCTTGCGCGTGGCACTCGACTCGCTGGTGCCCGGCAACGGCTCCAAGATGCCGACATTCACTGGACGCCTGGTGCTGGGCACCAGCAATCCCGAAGGCCTGCTCGCGATGGGCCAGATGATGGTTCCGACCTTGGCCCAACTCAAGCTTGCCCACGATGGCACACCACAGCCACTGCCCGCCGACCTGGTCGGCATGATGGGACAGCCGGCGTGGATCGCGATGAGCGAGCAGGCACTGGCGCTGGGTGTAGGTGCAGGTCAGGATGCGCATCTGGCACAGACCTTGAAGGATCCGCCGGGCGACGCGGGGCGGATGAGCCGCATGCACATCAGCGGAACGATGTACCTGACGTGGCTCGATCTGATGGAAGACAAGATCGACAGCTTTGCCGCGGCAGCTTCGGCGCTCAGCGCGAGCGACCAGCCTTCCATGGACGATAGTGGGCGTGACGAAGCAGCCGATGCGGCCGCAGAACTGGCTCGTTCGAAGGCCCAGTTCGCCGCGATGAAAGCGCAGGCCGAGCGCGTTGATCGCATCGACGGGGAAATGCACGTCGACAGCCACGGGCTGGTGATCACCAGTCAGACCCTGCTCAAGTAATTTCCACCAGGCACCAGGAAGCCGGGGCGTGGCAACGCTCCGGCTTTTTTTGTGGGCCACAGCGGCATCTCAACACGATTCGAACCCTGTCATGACGACTATTTCGCATCGCTGATTTCAGCCTGAACCACAGGCGGTCGTACCCACACGGCGTTCACGACTGCCCTGCTGCGATGGTATCCACGGAAGTCGTCCACGCGAAATCCCGCCTGCCACCCGGCAGGCACGACCACCAACCGGAGGAGACCGCCATGTACCAATCCCTCATTCGCAACGGCCTGTACGCTGCCGCCTTGACGCTCTCATTCGCAGCGGCACCGTTCGGCCAGGTCGCGGCCCAGCAGGCCAGTGCCGAAATGGAACAATCGACGGACAATCAGACTGTGCCGGACAAGGCGGCCGACGCCTGGATCACCACCAAGGTGAAATCCGATTTCGGTACCACAGCGGGCATCCCGGCGACCGACATTTCCGTGACGACGCACGACGGCGTCGTCACGCTGAGCGGCACTGTCGCCACCTCGGCTGAAAAGGCCAACGCCGAACGCGCTGCGCGCGGCATCAAGGGCGTCAAGAGTGTCGACAGCAGCCGTCTGGTCGTACGCGCCGCGTCGGAGTAATCCGCACCAGTTAACTCCGTCGCAATGAAAAAGGCGCCCTTGGGCGCCTTTTTCTCCCCTTGCTGGCGGTCTGGTCAGCGATTGAGCATGTTCGTGCCGCCGAAGTTCTGCCCGTCGCGAGTCTCCTCCAGTTCGACACCGTCCAGACCCTGCGACAAGGTGTGGGCGTCGCCACCCTGCGCCAGCTTGATGCGCAGGCGCACCTCGTTGGAGCTGTCGGCGTAGCGCAGTGCATCCTCGTAGCTGATCTCGCCGGCGTGGTAGAGCTCGACCAGGCTCTGGTCGAAGGTCTTCATGCCCAGCAGGGTCGACTCCTTCATCACTTCCTTCAGCTTGTGGATCTCGCCCTGACGGATGTAATCCTGCACCAGCGGCGTACCCAGCAGCACCTCCACCGCGACGCGGCGCGCCTTGCCGTCGGGCGTGGGAATCAGCATCTGCGCCACGATTCCCTTGATGTTGAGCGACAGATCCATCAGCAGCTGTTCCCGTCGGTCTTCCGGGAAGAAGTGCAGGATGCGATCCATCGCCTGGTTGGCGTTGTTCGCGTGCAGCGTGCACAGGACCAGGTGGCCGGTCTCGGCAAACGCGATCGCGTGATCCATGCCCTCGCGCGTACGCACCTCGCCGATCATGATCACATCGGGCGCCTGGCGCAGGGTGTTCTTCAGCGCGTTGTCCCAGCTGTCGGTGTCGATGCCCACTTCACGCTGGGTGATGATGCACCCCTCGTGCTTGTGTACATACTCGATCGGGTCCTCGATCGTGATGATGTGTCCAGTCGAGTTCTGGTTGCGATAGCCAACCATGGCGGCCAGCGAGGTCGATTTGCCCGAGCCGGTGGCACCCACGAAGATGATGATGCCGCGCTTGGTCATCGCCAGTTGCTTGATCACCGGCGGCAGGTTCAACTCCTCGGTGGTGGGAATTTTCGATTCGATCCGGCGCAACACCATGCCAACACAATTGCGCTGGTAGAAACACGACACGCGGAAACGGCCCACGCCCTGGGCGGAGATCGCGAACTGACATTCGTGCGTCTTTTCGAACTCTTCTCGCTGTCCCGGCGTCATGACATTGAGCACCATGTCGCGCGACTGCTGGACGCTCAGCGGGCTTTGCGTGATCGGCACGATACGGCCCTGCACCTTCATCGAAGGCGCCACGCCCGCGGTAATGAACAGGTCCGATGCCTTCTTGTGCACCATCAGTTTCAAAAACGAGGTGAAATCAAAGTCGCTCATGGGGTGGCTCCTCCCGATACGGGGGACGGGAAACACGGAACGGGGAACGGCAGACTCGCGCAAAAGTCCGGACGCACGCCCTGATGCAGCATCCTACCGTAGCCGTGAACGTCAGTTGATGGCATGCTGTCCGTTCCACGTCCCGCGCGCGCCGTTCCCCAACTCACTTGAAACTTTCCTTGTGCTTGGCGTACGTAGCTGCCTGCTGGCGGGTCACGACACCGCGCTTGACCAGATCCTGCAGACACTGATCCAGCGTCTGCATGCCGAACTGTTGGCCGGTCTGGATCGATGAGTACATCTGCGCCACCTTGTCCTCCCGGATCAGATTGCGGATCGCGGGGATGCCGACCATGATTTCGTGCGCCGCGATCCGCCCGCCGCCAACTTTCTTCAGCAGCGACTGCGAAACCACCGCGCGCAGGCTTTCCGACAGCATCGAACGGACCATCGGTTTCTCGCCGGCAGGGAACACATCGATGATGCGATCGATGGTCTTGGCCGCCGAACTGGTGTGCACGGTGGCGAACACCAGGTGGCCGGTCTCCGCCGCGGTCAGCGCCAGCCGGATCGTCTCCAGATCGCGCAACTCGCCGACCAGGATGTAGTCCGGATCCTCGCGCAACGCCGAGCGCAGTGCCTCGTTGAAGCCCAGAGTGTCGCGGTGGACCTCGCGCTGATTGACCAGGCACTTCTGCGATGTGTGCACGAACTCGATCGGGTCCTCGATCGTGAGCATGTGCCCGTATTCGTTCTTGTTGATGTGATCGACCATGGCCGCCAGCGTGGTCGACTTGCCCGAACCGGTTGGACCCGTGACCAGGATCAGGCCCTGCGGCTGCTCGATCAGTTCCTTGAAGATGCGGGGGCAGCCCAGATCCTCGAGCGTCAGGACTTCCGACGGAATGGTGCGGAACACCGCGCCCGCGCCGCGGTTCTGGTTGAACGCATTGACGCGGAAGCGGGCCAGGCCGGGAATCTCGAACGAAAAGTCGGTCTCGTAGAACTCCTCGTAGTCGCGCCGCTGCTTGTCCGACATGATGTCGTAGATCAGCGAGTGCACCTGCTTGTGCTCAAGCGCGGGAATGTTGATCCGGCGGACGTCACCATCGACGCGGATCATCGGCGGCAGCCCTGCTGACAAGTGCAGGTCCGAGGCCTTGTTCTTCACCGAGAAGGCAAGCAGTTCGGCAATGTCCATGAAGTCGTTTCCCCTCAACCGGTCGTCTGGATGGCATGAATGGCAACGCGACAGCGGAGGTCCGATGGCATCCTCCGGTGCGCTGCGCTGCAACACGCGACACCGGCCGCCACTACACCAGTCGGTCGAACCCTCCGAATCCTCCCCTGCAGCGTAGTCGATACTACTCGCGCAAGCGACTGTGCGGCCAGTCTTTTCGGGAGCCTTGCGCAACAGTGTCTGCCCTGTCTGTGCATCCGGTCGAAAAACCGACATCTGCTCGACCCGGAGGATTCGTTGGGCAGACGCACCCGTGTCACCCACGATCGAACCAGCCGCCGACCGGCCGGCTCCGGTAAGGTATGCGGTCTGAATGAACCACGGAGACCTCCATGACACGACTTGCCTTCATCGGCGGCGGCAACATGGCGCGCAGCCTGATTGGCGGCTTGCTGAAAACCGGTGTCGCCCCTGCCACCATCAGCGTCGCCGAACCCCAGGCCGAAGCACGCCAGATGCTTGGGCGCGATTTCGGCGTCGCCTGCTATGCCGACAACGGCCTGGCGATTGCCGAGGCGGAAGTCGTGGTGCTGGCCGTCAAGCCACAGATCATGCCGGCGATTCGTGCCAACGTGCACGACACGCTGCAACGCAACCGGCCGTTGCTGATCTCGATTGCAGCCGGCGTGCGCCTGGGTCAGCTGGAACGCTGGTTCGGCAGCAGCCTGCCCATCGTGCGCTGCATGCCCAACACGCCCGCCCTGATCGGCGCAGGTGCTACCGGATTGTGCCCGAACGCCCGCGTCAGCCCGGCCCAGAAGGCACAGGCACAGCACATCCTCGCCGCGGTCGGCATCACCCGCTGGATCGACGACGAGGCACTGATGGACACGGTCACCGCGATATCCGGTTCCGGTCCCGCCTACTTTTTCGCCATGGTCGAGGCACTGGAAGCCGCGGCCGTGGCGCAAGGCCTGCCCCTGGCCAGCGCGCGGGCACTGGCGGCCCAGACCTGCCTGGGCGCCGGGCGCATGCTGGTCGAGAGCGGCGACGATCCGGCGCTGCTGCGCCAGCGCGTCACTTCCCCGAACGGCACCACTCAGGCCGCACTGGAGAGCTTCAGCGCCGATGAGCTGCCCCGTATCGTGGCCAACGCCGTCACCGCCGCCACCCGGCGCGGTGTGGAACTGGCTGCCGAGCTGGACCAATTGCCATGAGCTACGTGATCGGCGCGCTCGGCCTGCTGATCGGGATGGCCTTCGGGGCAGTTATCATCCTGTTGCTGTTGCGCGTGGCTGCCGAGGCATGTCGGGCCGACTTCCACAATCCGCTCAGCCAGTTCGTTTATCGATACACCAATCCGGTGTTGGCGCCGATTCGCCGGGTGATCCCGAACTGGCGCCGGATCAACGTGGCCGGGCTGTTGCTGGCGTGGCTGGCAATGGCCATCAAGCGCGTGCTGCTGTTCGGCTTGCTCGGCATCGTGCCGCACGCGTTCGGTCTGGCCGTGCTGGCCTTGGCCGAACTGATCGATTTCGCGCTGCTGTTCTACCTGGTGCTGATCTTCGGCTGGTCATTGCTGAGCATGTTCGCCGCGGATCGTCGCCACCCCCTGCTGCAACTGGCCGGCACCCTGGTCGCGCCGCTGTTGCGCCCTTTGCGCGGCCGCTTGATCGCCGGCCAGATCGACTTTGCGCCGATGGTGGTGATGCTCGCCCTGCTGCTCGCACGCCTGCTGGTGGCCGCTCCGCTGATCGATCTGGGCGCGCGACTGGCCGTCGGCGGCTGAGCTTTCCGACATCGGCGGGCGGATACCACGCGCCATTCGCCCATCGGAAACCTGCGCCGGGCGATACGGCTAGCCGGAGATGGCCAGCACGCACTCATCCGCGCCGAAGCTGCGGCAGCACAGGGATGTGATCGTCAGGTCGCCTGGGGCCACCACCGGTCCCAGCAAGGCCTCCAGGAAGCCACTGAAAAAGCTGCACCCGGAATGACCGTCCGCCTCGCATAGCGGGCTATGGTCGATGTGCAACTGAGTGCCTTGCTGTTCGACCGCCACCAGGGCTGCCAGCGCGGGCACGCCCACCCGTTCCATGGCCGCCAGGGCGTCCAGACCAACATCGGCTGAGAAGTCGCGATTGAACAGCCACGCTCCCGAGCGTCGCCCGGCCAGCGCGAGCGACGATTCGCGCGCGGCCTCGGCCACTGCATTCCGCAACGCCAGCAGCTTCGGGATGATCCCCGGGTAGTCTTGTTCCAGTCCGCGCAGGGCCGCGTCAACGGCTGCCTCATCCGGCCCCAACGGAACGACATCGACAAACTGCTCGACTGCCACGGGCACAACCGGGACTGACGGCGGCGCACTGGGCAACAGGAATTCGGGCTCTGGTTCAACCATCCCGGGCATCACGGACTCGTCCGCCGCAGTCGCCTCAACCGCCGCGCCAGCGACGGCCGCGGGCAAGTCGCCTGACAGCCATGATTGCCGCCCGCCCGCACGCGGGGCTTCCGGTTGGGCCGCAGGCGTGGCAGTGACTTCGCGAGCGGGTGCCGGCGGCGGCGCGACCAACGCCGGATCCAGCTTCCGCGATGCTGCAAAATGCGCTCGCGGCTCGCCCTCGACGAATGGATACACCTGGAAGCTGATCAGGCGCTCATACGCGTCCAGATCCGCCTCGAGCGCACGCCGCTTGCGCGCCGGCCCGCGTACGACCAGGGTCATCAACGTGCCGTGCGGATCCTGCACCAGGCGCTGCCGCTGCAACGTGAACCGGTTGGCAACCACGAACCGGCCCACTTCAAGCAACAGGCCTTCACGGCCAGCCGAGAGACCCTGGATTTCCAGTTCGATCATTGCCCCTCCCCCAGGTAACACCGGACCCACGCACGCTGCTCGATCCGGCCGGTTACCGAAGGCCCTGGATGACGGCGATCGGAAGCGTCGGCATGGCGTCGATTCTATGTCAACGGGTAGGCGAAGACAGCCTGCGCTGGGCGCCGCAGTCCAGCGCCTGCGACACAGCGCACCCGGACTCGATCGATCCGCAGCCAATCCGCGGCACGTCCATGTACCGGGATCAATCAAACCCGCAGGACACTCAGCGGAGAATGGCTTTGGGATCCTGTGCGGCCTTGAGCGCGCTGCACAAGCTGATGGATTCACTGGTCTGCGCCAGGCCACGGGCCACGCCGGCCGCATCATCCGCGCGCGACTTGAAGAAAGCCTGCAGACGCTCGCCCTCGGCCGGCGTGCAGCTGCCGGCGGCGGCCAGCGACGGCAGACGGCCACCGGAGAAGCTGCCGGTGCGACCGAGAATTTGCTGATAGTGCGCCGTAAACCAGGTCCACATGGCGTCGCGCTGGGCCACCGTGTCGCGCCCACCCATCAACAGCATCCCCATTTCGCCCACCTTCACTGGCTTGGTCAGGGCAAAGTCGCGCACCTGCTCGGCCAGCTTGGGCTCCTCTGCGCTCGACAGGCCACCGAGGATGCCATTGCGCAAGGCTGGATCGCTGGTCTTCGGCAACTCGGCGATCAGTGCATCGACCGCACTCTTGCCCAGCTCCTGCACCGCCACACCCAGCGCATCGTCGAGCAGATCCGGATCGGCGGCCGCCAGGTTGAGACGCCCATCGGCCTGGGGTTTGAGTGCTGCCTGACCCTGTTCCAGCAGCGCGGCACGCACTTCAGGAACCTTGAAGTTGAAAGCCAGCGCGCCGGCCAGGGTACTGCGCAGGAGAGATGCGTCCTCGGGCTCACCGGCCTTGCGCTGATAGCCAAGCTGCTGCAGCTGCGGCAGGTAGGCAGTCGTCACCCACGCCGTCAATCGTGCGCGCTGCGCGTCGGTGCGGGCCAGGTGTCGGTACATCCAGTCCAGTTGCCCCAGCGGCGCCGTGGCAACCTCGCGGACCTTCGAAGCGGTCAGCGGCTTCAGCGCCATCAACACATCGCCGGCATCCAGGTCGCCATGCCGAAAGCTGGCGCCGACCGCGTCGGCATACGCCAGCTGCTCCGCATCACTGAGCTGGCCAACCTGCCTGGCCAGGCTGGCCAGCGCACCCTTGTCGAGGCTGAAACGGTAGTACCCGTTTGCGCCGGCGTTCGGCATGACCCAGGTCGGTGTACTGGCGTCGGCCAGCACGATCGATCCGCTGGCCTTGTCGAGCATCTGGCACGCGACCTTGCTGCCCCCGACCGTGCCGTAGCGCACGCACACGGGGACACCCCAGATGCGCTGCGCGTCGCCACGGCTGCCAACCGGCAGGTAGCGATCCTGGCGCAGCTGCAACACGCTCTGGCCATTCTTCTGCTCCAGCCTGGTGGCCACGTACGGCACCCCGGACTGATCCAGAAAACTGTTGAACGCACGCTTGAACGCTTCACCCTTGTCCGCGGCAACGGCAATGGCATCAACCAGATCGTCGGCAGTAGCCGTACCGAACTTGTGTTTCTGAATGTACGCGCGCATGCCCTTCTGGAAGGTTTTCTCACCCACGTAATTTTCAAACATGCCCAGCACGCTGGCACCCTTCTGGTAGGTGATGCCATCGAACGCAGTCATGATGTCGCCGTTGCCAGTGATCGGCTGGCGGACCTTGCGCGCGCTGACCAGGCTGTCATTGTTCATCGCGCCCTGACCGCCACGAACGCGATCAAGGTCGGCCCGGTATTCCGGGTGCACCTGCATGGTGACCTTCTGCTGCATCCAGGTAGCAAACGCTTCGTTGAGCCAGATGTCGTTCCACCACTCGGTGGTTACCGTGTCACCCGTCCACTGGTGCGCCAACTCATGCGCGTTGACGTTGAACGAAGCGCGCACGTTGCGCGCCGGCGAGTCCTTGTCGATCAGCAACAGCCAGTCGCGGAACGTGACCAGACCGGCGTTCTCCATCGCGCCGGCGGAAAAGTCCGGCGCCGCCAGCAAGTCGAGCTTGTCGAACGGGTAGCCGAATCCGTAATAGTCCTCCAGCGCGTGGATGATGCTCGGCGTTTCACCCAGCACATGCTCCATGCGGTGCCCCTCGCCCTTGGCGGCGATGCCGCGCAGCTGCAGCGGCGTGGCGCGATACGCGTCAGGCGAGATGTCCGGCCCCGCAACGATGTCCCATGGACCCACCGCGAACGCGACCAGATAGGTTGGCAGCGGCAGCGTTTGCGCGAACGTCACGGTCTTCCAGCCCTTGCCGGCCGGGACCTGCTTCACCTGCTGCGTATTGGCCACGACGTTCTCGCTGTCCGGCACGGTGATGCTGATGTCGAACGGCGTCTTGAAGCCGGGCTCGTCAAAACTGGGGAAGGCGAAGCGTGCGCTGATCGGTTCCATCTGTGTCATCGCGTACGGCTGGCCCTTCGCGGTGACCTTGTACAGACCCTGCAGCTGCGCATTGAGCGGCGCGGTGTATTCGAACTTCACGGTCAGCTGCTGCGCTTTCAGCGTGGTGCCGAAATCCACGCGCACCACGCCAGCCTTCGGATTCGCATTGACGTATTTGCCGACATGCGTTTTGCCAGCTGCGTCGGTAATCGTCACCTTCGACACCTTCAGATCGGCGCCATCCAGCCACAAATGATCGGACGCCTGGTCCAGCTTGACCTTGATCGTGGTGGTACCGGAAAAGTCCTCCTGCGCCGGATCCACCTTGAACGACAGTTGGTACGACTGCGGCGAGGCCCACCCCGGCAAGCGACCCTGCGGGGCCTGATCGGCGGTAGCGGCGAAGGCTGCGGCGCAGCACGTGGTCAACGCGGTGAGCAGGAGCGGGCGGACGAATCGACGCATGGGGACGGCCTCTGGCGTTGCGGAAGCGGCCACGCTAGATCCGGCACGGCCGGTGCCCCAGTGCCAGAAGGCATGGCCATGGCGGCACCCGCGGCCGCTTGCTCGCGCCGATGCCGTCAGGGCGCAAAAAAAACGGTCCTCAAGCAAGCCTGGTGACCGTTCGAAAATGCCCGCGCATCTGCGGGGGGGAGGGAGGAAGCTCCAGATGCACGGGGTATAGCAATCAGCGTATGGGTCGACCGTAGCGTCCCTGCTTGCATCGTTCCAATTGATTGTTACCATGCCCGCAATAGCCCACGCCTATTGTCAGGCCGGAACCAGCCATGAACCTGCGCGATCTCCAGTACCTGGTGGCGCTGGCCGAACATCGGCACTTCGGCCGCGCGGCGGATGCCTGCTTCGTCAGCCAGCCCACGCTGTCGACCCAGATCAAGAAGCTGGAAGAGGAACTGGGCGTGCCGCTGGTCGAGCGCACCCCACGCAAGGTCCTGCTGACCGAAGTCGGTCGCGATATCGCGATCCGGGCACGTGACGTACTCAACGGGGTCGAGCAGATCCGTGGCGTCGCTCGCCGCACCTTGGACCCGGAATCGGGCACGGTGCGACTGGGCATCTTTCCCACCCTCGGACCGTACCTGCTTCCACACGCGCTGCCTCTGGTACGCCAGGCCTTTCCGCAACTGGAACTGCTGCTGGTGGAGGAGAAGACCGAGGCGGTCTTGCGCCTCCTGCGCGAAGGGAAGCTGGACGCCGGTATCCTGGCCCTGCCCCTGCATGAGGACAGCCTGCACAGCGAGTTCCTGTTCGAGGAACCATTCCTGCTGGCGGTGTCCGAAGCCCACCCGTTGGCGCACCGGCAAAGCCAGCTGAAGCTGGCCGACCTGTCCAACCAGAACCTGCTGCTGCTCGAGGACGGTCACTGCCTGCGCGACCAGGCGCTGGAGGTCTGCCACATGGCTGGCGCGGCGGAGCACAGCGGATTCCGCGCCACCAGCCTGGAGACTCTCCGCCACATGGTGGCCGCCAACGTCGGCATCACGCTGCTGCCGGTGACTGCGGTCAAACCGCCGGTCGCTGCGGTGGAGAACCTGCACCTGATCGAATTCAAGGGTCATCCACCGAGCCGGCGGATCGCGATGGTGTGGCGCAAGAGTTCGGCCATGGCCGGATTCCTGAAACGGCTGGCGGGCGTGTTCCGTCAGCTGCCCGACGACCTGCTGGATGCGCACACGGCGGCCACCACCGTGGCAACCGCGAGCCCCGCCCGCACGTCGCGCAAGGCCACCCGCCGATAGCTGCCGGCTATCCGCCCGATCCAGACAATCAATTTCATCCGTGCTCCGCACCGCGCTAGGCTTGGCCGGTCACACCGCCATGAAGGAAGCACCCGCAACCCCTCCCAGCCCACGCCACGAGGTGATGTCATGAGCAACCTGAAGGGATCCAAGACCGAGCAGAACCTGAAAGATGCCTTTGCCGGCGAATCGATGGCCAACCGCCGCTACCTGTACTTTGCCGCCAAGGCCGATGTCGAAGGCTACAACGACGTCTCCGCCGTATTCCGCTCCACGGCGGAAGGCGAAACCGGCCACGCACATGGCCACCTGGAGTACCTCGAAGCGGTTGGCGACCCGGCCACGGGTTTGCCGTTCGGCGGCACGCAGCTGAACCTGAAGAGCGCCATCGCCGGCGAAACGCACGAGTACACCGACATGTATCCAGGCATGAGCAAGGCCGCCCGGGAAGAGGGCTTCGACGAAATCGCCGACTGGTTTGAAACCCTGGCCAAGGCCGAGCGCTCGCACGCAAACCGCTTCACGAAAGCCTTGACCGAGTTGGGCTAGCCAGCTCGCATCGGCACCGGGCTGGACGTGCCTGTCCGCGCAAGCGGGCGGGCACTCTGGCCGGTCGACCGCACCCTCCCAGGGAGACGCCGCTGATGAGTCCCGTCGACGAAAAGCGCGAAGGCAATCTGGAAGCACCCACCCGGCATCCACTGGGTCAGGACGATCCGTCATTCCGGGATCAGGCCGCGCTGGAAGCGGAAATGGAGCGCGTGTTCAACATCTGTCACGGGTGCCGCCGCTGCGTCAGCCTGTGCCATGCCTTCCCTACCCTGTTCGATCTCATCGACGAGTCGAAGACGATGGAGATCGACGGCGTCGACAAGGCCGATTACGCCAGGGTCACTGAGCAGTGTTACCTGTGCGACCTGTGCTACCAGGTCAAATGCCCGTATACGCCGCCGCATCCGTGGAACGTGGATTTCCCCCACCTGATGCTGCGCGCCAAGGCGGTGGCGTTCGAACGGGACGGCGCGCCGTTGTCGTCGAGGATCCTGTCCAGCACGCGCACCGTGGGCAAGCTGGCCTCGATTCCGGTGGTGGTGCAGGTCATCAACGCGGCCAACCACAACCCGGTCGCGCGCAAGCTGCTGGAAAAAACCATGGGCGTCGACGCGCAGGCGCGCGTCCCCGAGTACCACTCGCCTACGGCGCGCCAGCGCCTGCGTGATCTGGACGGCACGGGCGAAGCAGTATCGGCTGGACGTACCCGCGGCCGGATCGCGATTTTTGCCACCTGTTACTGCGACCATTCCGCACCTGGCGTGGTCGAGGATCTCGCCGCCGTGCTGGCCCACAACGCGATTCCGACGCGACTGGTTGAGCAGGAAAGCTGTTGCGGCATGCCCAAGCTTGAACTCGGTGACCTGAAAACGGTGACCCGCTACAAGGAGCAAAACATTCCGGTGCTGGCCCGAATGGCGCGCCAAGGCTGGGATTTCACCGCGGCGATTCCCTCGTGCGTGCTGATGTTCAAGCAGGAACTGCCATTGATGTTCCCCGATGACGCCGACGTCGCATCGGTGCGCGACCATTTCTTTGACCCGTTCGAATATCTGTCCGAACGACGCAAGGCCGGCCTGCTCAACACGGACTTCAGGGCGACGCTGGGCAAGGTGGCCTGGCAGGTACCCTGCCACCAGCGCGTGCAGAAGATCGGCCCGAAGACCCGCGAAATCCTGGAGCTGGTGCCCGGCACCGAAGTCACCACGATCGAGCGCTGCTCCGGCCACGACGGCACCTACGGCGTAAAACACAAGACCTATGCCAATTCGCGCAAGATCGCCAAACCAGTGGAACGGCAAGTCAGTCTGGCTGCGCCGGACCACTTCACCAGCGACTGCCCGATGGCGGGCGGCCACATCGCCCATGGTCTGGACGACAAACCGGCGGCGCAACACCCATTGAGCCTGTTGCGCAAGGCGTACGGGATTTGAATGGACGTCCAGGAAATGAGCAGCCCACGTAGGGCGGGCACTGCCCGCCGCGCCCACCCCACTTCATCGGCAACGCACCACACAGCCGGCGGGCAATGCCCGCCCTACCGGGCGCCTTGTGCCCCCACGCTACCTGATCTGAAATCATGGACAAACTGACCCGCACCGACCTGTTGAGCCTGGAAACCTACGCGCAGGAGCGCAGTGACTTCCGTGCCCGCGTCATGGCGCACAAGAAGCAACGCACGGTGCATCTGGGCGAGCACCTGACGCTGATTTTCGAGGACCGACTGAGCGTCCAGTACCAGATCCAGGAGATGCTGCGGATCGAGCGCATCTTCGAACCCGACGGCATCCAGGCCGAGCTGGACGCCTACAATCCGTTGATTCCCGACGGCAGCAACCTCAAGACCACCATGCTCATCGAATACACCGATGTGGAGCAGCGCAAGCGGGCGCTGCTGCAGCTGCGCCACATCGAGCACGCCATGACGCTCACTGTGGGTGAACAGGAACCGGTTACCGCCATCGCCGACGAGGACATGGAGCGCAGCAACGCCGAAAAGACGGCCGCCGTGCACTTCCTGCGCTTCGAGCTCAGCGCGACCATGCTTGAGGGCTGGCATGCCGGTGCAGCGGTCACCCTGGCATCAACCCTTCCGACGATGCCGATCGAGGTGACGTTGACTCCCGAGCAGCGCTGCGTACTGGCGGCGGACTTCACCTGAGCATGCGCAAGCTCCTGATCGCCGCCGGCCTGTTGCTGGCGCTGCTGGTGGTGATGTCACGTCGCCACGGTGCACCCGTGCAGCCGGAACCGGGCGTGCTCGCCCCCGATGTTCCGCAACAGATTGACCTGGATCGCGGCGCCCAGCTGCAGCGCGGCGATATCACGCTGACCACTCGCGCCCAGTTCGACATCACCGCCCGCGTGCTGTCCCGCAAGGACTATTCACGGGGCGCCGACGCCGACCTTGTGCCGGTGGACCTCGCGCTGGGCTGGGGCCGCATGTCCGACAGCGAGGTGCTGGCGAAGGTCGACATCACCCAGTCCGGCCGTTTTTACCGCTGGCACGTCAAGGAATTCCCGATCCCGCGCCGCGAGATCGAAACCTCCAGCGCCAACATGCACATGATTCCCGCCGACGAGGACGTCAAGCGCCAACTGGAACAGGTGCGCACCGGGCAGGTGGTCCGCATCGAAGGTTTCCTGGTCGATGCCCGCCGTACCGACGGCTGGCGCTGGAACACCTCCATGACCCGCGAGGATACCGGCGCCGGCGCGTGCGAGCTGATCTACGTGGAGCGGATTGATCTGGCGGCACCCTGACCGGTTGCGGCCGCGCGCCGTCGCAGACAGCGCCGGCCGGTTCAGTAGCGCAACAGGCTGTACAGCGGCTTGCCCGCAGACCAGCGGCTTCGTCCCTGCAGCGCCGGCAGTTCAATCACCACGCTGGCACCCAGCAACTCAGCCCCCAGCTTGCCCACCAGGGTGGTCGCTGCGGCCAGCGTGCCGCCGGTCGCCAGCACGTCGTCAACCAGCAACACGCGCTCGCCCGGCTGGAGGGCATCGTGCCGCACTTGCAGCTGGTCGCTGCCATATTCCAGCTGATAGTCGACCGCAACGACGGGCGGCGGCAACTTGCCCGGCTTGCGCACCGGCACGAATCCGGCGTGCAGCTTCTGCGCCACGGCGGCGCCAAAGATAAAGCCACGCGCCTCGATCCCGCACACCGCTTGCACACCACTATCCAGCCAGGGTTGCGCCAGTGCGTCGATACAGCGAGCGAAGCCCAGGGCATCGGCCAGCAGCGGGGTGACATCGCGGAACATGACGCCCGGGCGCGGAAAGTCCGCCACGGCGCGAATCAATCCAGCCAGCTGGTTCATGCGATTCCCGGCAAGACGTATGGACCCCGCGCTTCAGCAGGGCACGAACGATGGACCATCCAGCAGCACGTCGTCCTGGATCGCCTGGCGCGCCTCACTCAGTCGCCCCTGGACTTCCGCGACAATGCTGTCGGCCAGCTCGCAGCTGGAATCGGGCACGCGCACTTCGATGTAATCCATCGCCGGCAACTGCCCCACGGCGCCCGTCAGGTACTCGCCCGCGATGAACGCGGGGATGCCGTCGGACTCGAGCGCATCCTTGACCAGATGGGCATCGAACAGGTTTTGCGCGCGATAGACGGTGTACATGGGCACAAGCTAACCCGCCCGGCGACGGGGAGCAAGCCGCACCGCCCTGCGCCGGGCGCTGGCGACAGGGTAAACTTGGGTGTTCCCACCGCCTGCGAGTCAAGCCTGATGCCGACCGACAATCCCGCCCCTGCACCGGCTAGCGCGACGCCCCCCGTGCAACAGGATTTCATCCGGCAGATCGTGCGCGACGACCTTGCCTCGGGCAAGCACACCTCCATCCAGACCCGTTTTCCACCGGAACCGAACGGTTACCTGCACATCGGTCACGCCAAGGCGATTTGCCTGAGCTTCGGCATCGCACGCGAATTCGGCGGTTTGTGCAACCTCCGCCTGGACGACACCAACCCGGGCCGGGAAGACCCGGAATTCGTGCAAGGCATCAAGGACGACGTCCACTGGCTTGGCTTCGAGTGGCACGAACTGCGCCATGCCTCGGACTACTTCGAGGTGTTCTACCGTGCGGCGCTCAAGCTGATCGAGGACGGCAAGGCCTACGTCGACGACCTCGACGCCGACGAAATGCGTGCGTATCGCGGCACACTCACCGAAGCGGGGCGCAATTCGCCGTATCGCGAACGCCCGATCGCCGAGAACCTCGACCTGTTCAAGCGCATGCGCGCGGGCGAATTCCCCGACGGCAGCAAGACGCTGCGGGCGAAAATCGACATGGCTTCGGGCAACATGAACATGCGCGACCCGGCGCTCTACCGCATCCGCAAGATCACCCACCAGAACACCGGCGACGCCTGGCCGATCTATCCGATGTACGACATCGCGCACGCCCTGTCCGATGCCATGGAGGGGATCACCCACTCGCTGTGCACGCTGGAATTCGAGGATCATCGCCCGCTCTACGACTGGTGCGTGGACAACGTCGACCTGCCCAGCCACCCCGAGCTGTGGCAGTCGGTGGTCGACGCGGGACTGCAGGTCGCGCCGCGCAAGCCGCGCCAGATCGAATTCTCGCGGCTCAACTTGAGCCATTGCGTCACCAGCAAGCGCAAGCTGGCGCAGCTGGTGAGCGAAAAGATCGTGGACGGCTGGGACGATCCGCGCATGAACACCTTGCGCGGCCTGCGCCGGCGCGGCTTCACCCCGGCCGGCCTGCGCCTGCTGATCGACCGCGTGGGCGTGAGCAAACAGAGCAGCGTAATCGACTACGCCGTGCTGGAGGGCTGCATCCGCGAGGATCTGGATGCCACCGCCGCCCGCCGGATGGCGGTGCTCGACCCACTCAAGCTGGTGATCACCAATCTGCCCGAAGGCCACCAGGAAACACTGGCCTTCCCGAATCACCCGAAGGACGACAGTTTCGGCACGCGCGATGTGCCGTTCTCGCGCGAAGTCTGGATCGAGCGGGACGACTTCGCCGAAGTGCCGCCCAAGGGGTTTCATCGCCTCAAGCCCGACGGCGAAGTGCGCCTGCGCGGTGTTGGCATCGTGAAGTGCGGGCAAATCGTCAAGGACGCCGATGGCAACGTCGTCGAGTTGCACTGCTCACTCGACCCGGAATCCCGTCATGGCCTCCCGGGCGCCGACCGCAAGGTCAAGGGCACCATCCACTGGGTCAGCGCCCGGCACGCGGTGGCCACTGAAGTGCGCCTTTACGATCGACTGTTCAACGCAGCCGCACCGGACAGCGAGGAAGACGGCAAGAGCTGGCTCGATCACATCAATCCGCAGGCCAAGCGCGTGGTGCAGGCGTGGCTGGAGCCGGCCGCCGCCAAGGTCGAGCCGGAACAGCAATTCCAGTTCGAGCGCCTCGGCTATTTCGTGGCCGACCGCGTTGACCACCGCGCCGACCGGCCGGTGTTCAATCGCACGGTGACCTTGCGCGATGTATGGGCCAGGACGGCCGGCCATTGACACGGAGATGAGCATGCTGCCCCTGCAGATCCACCTGACCCTGCCGCCATGGATTGGCGATGTGGCCGACACCAACCGTCGTTACCACAGCGACGAGGAGCGGGTGGGTCTGGCCATTCAACTGTCGCGTCAGAACGTGGATCGCGGTGGCGGCGGGCCGTTTGGTGCGGCAGTATTCAACAGCCACAGCGGCCGGCTGGTGGCGGTCGGCGTGAACCGCGTGGTACCGCAATCCTGCTCGGTCGCGCACGCGGAAATGATGGCGATCATGATCGCGCAACTGCGGCTCAGCCGGCACCGCCTGAACGAAGACGGTGGCCACTATGTACTGGCCACCAGCTCGCAACCCTGCTGTCAGTGTTACGGCGCCAGCGTGTGGGCCGGGATCGACGAGTTGTTGATTGGCGCCCGCTCCGAGGATGTCGAGGCCCTGACCGAGTTTGATGAGGGCCCGCTGCCCGCCGACTGGATTGGCGAGCTCACTCGCCGGAAGATCGCCGTGCGGCGCGACATCATGCGTGAGCAGGCCCGGGAAGTCCTCGCCGCGTACGGCGCCAGCGGCACGCCCTATTGAATCGCTGGCGCGCCGCGCTGCCACTGATCCTGCTGGTGCTGGCCGGCATCGTGTTGTTTTCCTCTGGCTCGCTTGAACCGTTGAGCCCGCACCAGTTGGTCCTGCACCAGACCGAACTGCATGCATTGATCGCCAGTCAACCGTGGTTGAGCCGCTTGGTCTTCATCGGCCTGCTGACGCTGGTCGTGGCAACCGGCATCCCCGGCAGCATCGTGGTGATCCTGGCCGGCGGCTTCGCCTTCGGCGTGGTCGACGCCACGATGTACTCGTCGATCGGGCTGACGCTTGGTTCACTGATCCTGTTCCTGGCCAGCCGCTACGCCTTCGGCCCAGGTAGCCGCCGCCCCCCGCTGCTGGTGGCCCGGCTGCATGAAGGGTTCGAACGACATCCGGTGAGCTACACGTTGTTTCTCCGCTTCGTGCCCGTCGTACCTTTCGGCGCCGTGACCATTGCGCTGGCGTGGCTGCGCTGCCCGCTGTGGCTGTTCCTGGGCGCCAGCTGGCTGGGCGGCACCGTGTCATTGATCTTCGAAACTTCGATCGGCGCCGGTCTGGGTGACGCCATCAGTCACGGCGGGCAAGTCGGCATTGGCCTGCTCTTGCACCGCGAAGTGCTTCTGCCGCTGGGCGCAATCGCCCTGCTCGCGCTGCTGCCCTTGCTGATCGAACGGCTCATGCGGCGGCACCGCGGTAATGTGGAACATCTGCGCTAAGCTCCCGACTGGAGCCACACTGCCGACCCAGCGCCAGCTGCTGAACCTGCGCGAGATGAGACGCAGCATCGCGATGCCATTGGAATGAAATCGCGCCCCCGGCGTCGATTGATTTGCTGCCGCGCACGCAAAAAAAAGCGCCCGTCAGGGCGCTTTGGAAACTGGTGGGTCGTCCGGGACTCGAACCCGGGACCAATAGATTAAAAGTCTACTGCTCTACCAACTGAGCTAACGACCCATCTTCGCAAAACTCAAGCGGACAATTTTACGGGCTGTGCGGCAACCGCACAAGCAAGCCCGCGGCACCGGGATCAGACGTAATGGGTCGGGTCGGCAAGCCCGGCATCGCGGAAGCCCTGCGCGCGCAGCCGACAGGCGTCGCAATGACCGCACGCCCGGCCGCCGCTGTCGGCTTGATAACAGCTGACCGTCGCCGAAAAATCGACACCAAGCCGCCGGCCTTCCCGCGCGATATCGGCCTTGCTCATTGCCATCAGCGGCGCGTGGATGCGAATGCCGGCGCCCTCCACTCCCGCCTTGGTGGCGAGATTGGCCAAAGCTTCGAACGCAGCAATGAATGGCGGGCGGCAGTCCGGATAGCCCGAATAGTCCACGGCGTTGACCCCACACCAGATATCACTGGAACCCAGCACCTCGGCCCAACCCAGCGCGATCGACAACATGATCGTGTTGCGCGCCGGCACGTAGGTTAGCGGAATGGCGCCGTCGCTGACGGTGTCCAGTGGCACGTCGATATCGGCCGTCAACGCCGAGCCACCGATGCTGCGCAGGTCGACGCTGACGGTCTTGTGCTCGACCGCACCAAGCATCGTGGCGACTCGCTCGGAGGCGGCGAGTTCCGAATTGTGGCGTTGCCCATAGGCCACGCTGAGCGCGTGCACCTGATAACCCTGCTCACGCGCCAACGCCAGGGTTACGGCCGAATCCATGCCGCCTGATACCAGCACGACAGCTATGCGGGGAGATGGGTCACTCATGTTTTGAATCCATACGGGTTCGGCCAGTCACCGGCCGGAAAACGCGTGCGGCGACACAGGCCGCAGCGGGTAATAGTCGGAACAAGTGGCGGCACGCGGGAAACGGATCGATGCAGACTTCGCCCATTTGCCGGCCTCAGACACCCACCTCGCACGCTCAGTGGCCGGCCGCATCATTCCACAGCAATTTGTGCAACTGCATCTGGAAACGCACCGGCAGTTTGTCGGCAAGAATCCACTCCGCCAGGTCGCGTGGCTGCACGGCCCCGTGCACCGGCGAAAACAGCACCATGCAGCGCTCGTGCAACGCGTGTTCGGCCAGCCTCGCGCACGCCCACTCGTAGTCGGCGCGACTGGCAATGACAATCTTGATCTGGTCGTGCGGCAACAGATGGTCGAGATTCGACCACAGGTTGCGCTTGCATTCGCCCGAATCCGGCGCCTTCAAGTCCATGACCTTGCGAACGCGGGGGTCGACCGTGGAAACGTCCAGCGCGCCGGAGGTTTCGAGGGAAACGTCGTAACCGGCGTCACACAAGCGACGCAGCAAGGTCAGGCAGCGCTTCTGCGCCAACGGTTCACCGCCGGTCACGCAGACATGCTTCGCGCCGTACGAAGCGACTTCGGCCAGGATGTCGTCGATCGCGTGCCAGTTGCCGCCGTGGAAGGAGTACTCGGTGTCGCACCAGACGCAGCGGAGCGGGCAACCGGTCAGCCGCACGAACACGGTCGGCCAGCCGATCGCGTCGGCCTCGCCCTGGATCGAGTGGAAAATCTCGGTGATGCGCAGCCGCTCGGCGACAGCCACCGCAGGCGTGCCAGACGCCTCGTGCGTGTCGTTGTCGCCCATATCGCTACCCGCCGCTCAGATGCCCGACTGCAGCTGCAGGCGCCGCAGGCGCTCCCCCGCCAGGCTGGCCGCCTTCGAACCGGGATACTTGGCGGTGACCTGGGTCAGCGTGGCCTTGGCCGCGGCCGTCTGCTTGAGTTCGAGCTGGCTGTAGCCGACCTTGAGCAGCGCATCGGGGGCCTTGTCACTTTGCGGGAACTGGCTCAGCAACTGCTGGAAGGACTGCAGCGCAACCGGATAGTTGGTGGTGGCGTAGTACGACTCACCGAGCCAGTACAAAGCGTTCGGCGCCAGCGGATGGTCTGGATACTGCTGGATGAAACTGCGGAACTCGCGCGCCGCCTCGACGTAGTTGCCCGAGCGAATGGCTTTGAACGCCACATCGTAGGCGGCTTGCGCCCCCGCCGGGTCGGCGCTGCCCACGGCTGCGCTGGACGCCGAGGCGGGCTGAGCCGTGCCCGAAGTGGCTCCCGTGCTGGCCGTCGCAGCAGCGGTGGCCGAAGCCGCCGGGTTGCCGCCCGACTGCCCACTGCTTGCACCGGCCCCTGCCGCGCCGCCTTCCATCCGCGCGAGGCGCGCGTCGAGATCGACGTACTGCGCCTTGTTCTTGTCCTCGAGCGTCCGCAGCTGATGCTGCAACTCCTCGATTTGACCTTGCAACTGTTGCACCTGCGCTTGCAGCTGCAACACCTGATTGACCAGTCCGGTACCGGGCTGGTTATTGTTCTGTGCCTGCTGTTCCAGTCGCGTGACACGATCGGCCAAGCTCAGCCGGGAAGTCTGCGCGAATGCCGGGAACGCGAACAGCATGGCGGACGCGATCGCGCCCGCCATGCCGAACCTGGCTGCAATGCTTTTAGCCAGTCGCTTCATCATTACTGCGCCGTGTAGACAATCTCGACGCGACGGTTCTTGCTCCAGCAATCCTCATTGTGCTCGCGGCACACGGGCTTTTCCTTGCCATAGCTGATCACTTCCAGCTGGCCGGCCGAACCACCGTTGGCCTGCAGCGCGTCGGAGACCGCATTGCCACGACGCTCGCCGAGGCCCAGGTTGTACTCGCGGCTGCCGCGCTCGTCGGTGTTGCCTTCCAGGCGGATGTGCGAGGTCGGGCGATCCTGCAGGTACTTGGCATGGCACGCCATGATCTGCTGGAACTCCGGCTTGATCTCGCTCTTGTCGAAGTCGAAGTACACGACGCGCTGACGCAGGCAGGCATCGGTATCGAGGTCGGCCGGGGTGTACTTGCCATCGGACACGGGGGCTGCCGGCGGAGCGACCTGCTCCGGGGCGGGCTGGGGTTTGACTTCCTGCTTCTTGGAGCAAGCCGCGGCGCCTACGCAGAGCAGGGCAACCAGGGCGATGCGAACGGTCTTATTCATGGTGACGTTCCTTATGAGTTGAGTTCCGACAAACATTGATGATCGGGGATAACGATATTCTTGACGCCGGTAATCCGGCTGTTATTTTGACACCTGAAAGATCGACCGTACGTGACGCTGCACGGTCGCTCTGACTGGCCACGACGCGAAAAGCGTCGCAACCGGAAACCGAAACGCGCACCAATGGCGCTGTTCGGGCCCGATCCCTGGGCATAACGCTGCCGCACTCGCGTGCAGCAGCGTTGAAACTCAACGTTGTCGGAACGGCCCCCAGGAGGGTTCGCGCACGTCGCCATCGGAAAGTACGAGGCGCTGGCGAACCAGACCATCGGCCGAAACCGCATACAACACGCCGCGACGTCCTTCGGTAGCGGCATACAACAACATACTGGCATTTGGAGCAAAGCTCGGCGACTCGTCAATCGGGCCCGGCGAGAGTACTCGCACCTGTTCACCCAGGCTACGGTCCATCACCACGATACGATACACGTTCCCGTTGCCCTGCACCATCGCGATCTGCTTGCCGTCGTAGCTCACCGAAGCATCCATGTTGTTCTGCCCCTGGAAGGTGATCCGCTGGGGTGTGCCACCGCTGGCCGGTATCTGGTAGATCTGGGGACGACCGGAACGGTCGGAAGTGAAATAGATGCTCTGCCCGTCCGGCGCCCAGACCGGTTCGGTGTCAATCGACAAGCTGTTGGTGAGCCGGGTTTCCTTGCGCGAGGCGAGATCGAGCACGAACAGCTCGAGGTTGCCCACATAGGACAGCGCCAGCGCCAGTCGGCTGCCGTCCGGCGACCACGCCGGCGCGCCGTTGATGCCCCGCGAATGCGACGACACCAGCTGGCGGGAACCGGTGGTGATGTCCTGCACGTAGATATTCGAATTACCGCTCTCGAACGACACGTAGGCCAGTTTCCTGCCGTCCGGCGACCATGCCGGCGACAGCAGTGACTCGCGCGAGCGGGCCACGACTTGCGGGTTGTAGCCGTCCGAATCGGCCACGATCAGCGAATAGGTGGTGTTGTTGCCCAGACCCACGGCGGTGATGTAGGCAATGCGGGTCCAGAAGGCACCCCGCACCCCGGTAATCTTCTCGTAGACGATGTCGGCGATCTGGTGCGCCACGCTGCGCAGGTCACCCACTGGCGCAGGCGGCATCTGCTGGTGCAGCAGGCTCTGCTGCTTGTTGACGTCCCACAGCTCGTACTCGACCTGCACCATGCCGTTGCCGGCATCGGTCACGTTGCCGACCACGATGTAGTCCTGCTTGAGCAGGCGCCAGGTGGCGAACTTGATGTCCGACCCCTTGGCGGGAAATTCGACGATGTCGCTCTTGGCCAGCGAGCGGAACTTGCCGGACCGGTTGAAATCGTTGCGCATGACGTCCGCGATGTCGGTCGACAGCGGCGCACCGCCGGCTTGCGCAAACGGCACCACCACGATCGGGGTGGCCGTCTTGACCCCGCCCACGATGTCCACATTGAGCGATTGGGCCGCTGCAGGACCGGCGACCAGGGCCAGCGCGAGCAACAGGAGGAAGGCGAGACCGGAACTGAATTTGCACATGAAGTTGATCATTGCGGCCTGAATGTGAAGGTGAGGTTGCGCTGGAACACGCTTTCAAAACCCTTGTACGGCAAGGTCTTGGTGCGCAAGACCGCATTTTCGACCGACCGCCGGCCAGCCTCGTCATACGGACAACTGGAAGCGACGGTGGCACTCAACACGTCACCGCCGGGCGACTGCACGATATGAACCTGACACGGAACTGCCGGTATGTTATCCGGCCTGAGCCAGTTGGGCGTGACCGCATTCTGAATGGCCGCCGTGTATTCGTCGGCAAGATTGCTGTTCTGGCTGTTGTTGCCGGTCTGCCGTTGTGCGGCGTCAGGCAAGTCGGCCTGTCCGTCGTCCTGGGCACTTTTCAGGTCCTCCAGTTGCTGCCGGGCCTGCTTCGCCCGGTTTTCCAGTTGCTGGGTCCGGGCCGACGCCGCGTCCATCTTGGCAAACAGCGCGTCGAGCTTCTTTTTCTCCTCCAGCTTCTTCTTGGCCGCCTGGGCATCCAGTTCGGACTGGCGCTGACGCTCCTTCTCCTCCTGCAGCTGTTTGGCCTGTTCGGCCTTCAGCGCAGCATCCTCGACGACGCGTTCCTGATCCTTCACGTCGACGTGCTTGGGCGGTGGCGGCAAGGCGTTCACCGGCGGCGCCTCGACCTTGGGCGGAGTCGGCGGCGGCACCGTGGGTGGTGGCGGGGTGGAGTCGGGTACCGGTTTGACCTTGGCGGCCTTCGGCGGCGGACTGCCGGTGGGGCCGATCAGGGTCGCCTCGATCACCTGTCCCTGCAGCTCCAGCGGCTTGGCGCAGGTGATCGGGTTCATCCATGCCGGCAAGTGCAGCGCACTGAACACGTTTTCGTAGGCCGCGCACGGCAGCACCGCGAGAAACAGGAACCCCACGATGCCGACGTGCAGGACGGCGGAAAGCACCACCGCCTTCGGCGTTGCCTTACTTTCGTCCACTGGATGCGCTCTTGCCCTGCTCGGGCTGGCCCATCAGGCCAACCTTGGCCACACCCGCCTGCTGGAGCTCGGCCAACACCTTGAAGACGCCGCCGTAGCTGCCCCGCGCGTCACCGCCGACCAGCACGCTGACGTCAGGGTTCTCGCGCACGAACGCGCCCACCTTCAGCATCAAGGTGGCGCTGTCGACCGGTTCCTTCTCGGCCCCGCTCAGCGTGAGGAAGAGCTGGCCATCCTGCATGACCGACACCACAACCGGGTCTTTCTTCTGCTGCAGCGACTTGGCGTCGGCCTGCGGCAACTGCACGTCGACACCGGAATTCATCATCGGCGTGGTGACCATGAAGATGATCAACAGCACCAGCATCACGTCGATGTAGGGCACCACGTTGATTTCGGATTTGAGCTTGTAGCGCCGCTGGCGCCCGGAGGTTCGCATGGCTGCTCTCCGCTCAGGCAACGTCGTCGGTCTGGATCTGCCGCTGCAGCACGGAGGAGAACTCCTCCTGGAACACGTCGTAGCGTGAGGCAATCCGCTCGACCTTGGTCGCGTAGCGGTTGTACGCCCACTGCGCGGGAATCGCCGCGAACAGGCCCATGGCGGTGGCGATCAACGCCTCGGAGATATGCGGCGCGACGACTGCGATGGTCACGTCCTTCATGTCACCCAGGCCCTGGAACGCGCCCATGATGCCCCACACCGTACCGAACAGGCCCACGTACGGACTGATCGAACCCACGTTGGCCAGAAACTCCAGGTTGCGCTCGAGCAGGCCGATCTCGCGCGTGCCGGCGACCTGCATCGCCCGTTCGGAGCCCTCAATCACGCTGCGGGCGTCGTGGGTCTTGCGCTGGCGCTGCCGCGCGAATTCGCGGAAGCCGGACTCGAAGATATTCTCGATCCCGCCCACACTGCCGTCACGACCGCTGACCTCACGGAACAACTGGGCCAGGTCGCCGCCCGACCAGAATCGCTCTTCGAACACCTCGGCGTCTTCCATTGCCGCCCGGGTCTGGCTGTACTTGCGGATGATGATGACCCAGGACAGGAACGAAAAAACCAGCAGAATCAGCAGCACCAGCTGCACCGGCAGGCTCGAATCCGCGATCAGCGTGAAAATGTTCAGTCCACCGTTCATTGATTGCAGGTACTCCGCCAGTCGGGTTGCTTGTCTAGATTGCCGGTCGTGGAATCAGTCCAGCCGGTATCGCCGCCGGTTGCATGCGGGAAAGATCCACACACGCGACCCGCACCGTGGCACGGACGAGGCAAGTGCCGTCCGCGTTCATCACCGTCTGGGCGAACAGGATACTGGCAGTGCGCCGCTGTTGGACCGCAACCGTTATCGTCAGTTCATCATCCAGCAGGGCTGGCTTGAGGAAGTCGATCTGCATGTCGCGCACCATGAAGGCCAGCCCGGTGGCCTGCTTGTACGCCATCTGGTCGACACCGAGGGCGCGCATCCATTCGCTGCGGGCGCGCTCCATGAAGCGCAGGTAGCCGGCGTGATAGACCACGCCACCGGCATCGGTGTCTTCCCAATAGACCCGCACGGGCCAGCAAAAGGGAGACTCGGGGGAAGCTGGGGACAGGGTCATTGCGCTGGGAACGATGGCTGGGAAGTGGGCGGCAAGCACGCATACGCCGGGTACCGGGAGCATAAAGCGTCACGGCGCGCCCCGGCTAATCGCCTTTCGACCCCGGCCCCTGCCCGTCGGCAAACAGGTCGGCCGCCTGCGCCTGCCGCGGCGGCGGCTCCAGCCCCAGATGGCGCCAACCGCGGGCACTGACCATCCGCCCACGGGCGGTCCGCACCAGGTAACCCTGCTGGATCAAATACGGTTCGACCACGTCTTCCAGCGTGCCGCGATCCTCGCTCAGCGCAGCGGCCAGCGATTCCACGCCGACCGGACCGCCATCGAAATTCTCGATGATCAGGCTGAGCAGGCGGCGGTCGAGCTCATCGAAGCCTTCCGGGTCGATTTTCAGCATGTCCAGCGCGTCGCGGGCTGCCGCCAACGTGATCTCGCCCGCCGCACGCACCTCGGCGTAATCGCGGACCCGCCGCAGCAGGCGGTTGGCGATGCGCGGCGTGCCACGCGAACGCCGGGCGATTTCCTGGGCGCCCTCGGGCGCACAGACGATGCCCAGGATCTTCGCGGCCCGGCGCACGATCGCGGTCAATTCGTCGGCGGAATAGAACTCCAATCGCTGCACGATGCCGAAGCGGTCGCGCAACGGTGCGGTGAGCATGCCGGCGCGGGTAGTCGCACCGATCAGCGTGAACGGCGGCAGATCCAGCTTGATCGAACGGGCAGCCGGGCCTTCACCGATCATGATGTCGATCTGGAAATCCTCCATCGCCGGATACAGCACCTCCTCGACCACCGGCGAGAGGCGATGGATCTCGTCGACGAACAGCACGTCGTTCTCTTCCAGGTTGGTCAGCAGCGCGGCCAGATCGCCGGCGCGCTCCAGTACCGGACCGGACGTCGAGCGCAGATTGACCCCCAACTCGTTGGCGATGACGTGGCTCAGCGTGGTCTTGCCCAGACCCGGCGGACCGAAGATCAGCACGTGATCGAGCGCACCGCCGCGCTTGCGCGCCGCTTCGATATAAATCGACAGTTGCTCACGCACCGCCTGCTGGCCCAGATACTCGGCCAGCCGCCGGGGCCGGATGGTGGCCTCCAGCGCCTCGTCGTCAAGCTGTGCGGCGGCCGTGATGATGCGGGACTCGGTCATGGGCACATTATGCGGGCAGAAGCGCGCGGGGAGGAGCAGGTCGCGCGCTAACGCAGCGGAAGCTCCTTGTTTCCCGCTGCTGCCCGCTCACTGCTAGATCTCCACCTGCGCGCCCAGCTCGATCAATCGGTTGCCCGGGATCTGGAAAAACGCGGTGGCAGGCAGCGCATTGCGCGACATGAAGGCGAACAGCTTGTCGCGCCACAAGGCCATGCCTGGCCGGCGCGCGTCCGCCACGATGCTTTCCCGGGAAAGGAAGAACGTCGTGTCCATCATGTCGAACAAAATGCCTTCGCTTGGGCAGTGCGCCAGGGCCAGTGGAATGTTGGGATCCTCCGCGAACCCGAAGCGCAGCTCGAGCGCGTAGAAGTCGCCGGTCGATGGCGACAGCTCGGTGAGCTGGATGCGCTCGTCCGCCTCGGCTACCGGCGTCTCCAGAATGGCGACCGTCAGCAGCACATTGCGCTCGTGCAGCACCTTGTTGTGTTTCAGGTTGTGCAGCAGCGCATGCGGCACGGCATTGACGTTGGCGGTCAGGAACACCGCCGTGCCGGGCACCCGCAGTGGCGGGTGCTCGATCATGTTCTCGATGAACGGCGCCAGCGCCAGGCCGCCCTGCTTGATCTCGCGCACCACGATCTCGCGACCCCGGCGCCAGGTGGTCATCACCACGAACATCAGCAAGCCAAGCACCAGCGGGAACCAGCCGCCCTGCATGATCTTCAGCGTATTGGCGCCGAAATAGCTCAGATCGATGCACAGCAGGATCAGGCCCAAACCGATGACCAGAGCGCGGCTCCAGCGCCACATACGCCGTGCCACGATCATCACCAGCACGGTATCAATCGCCATGGTGCCGGTCACCGCGATGCCGTAGGCGCCGGCCAGTGCGTTCGACGAGCCGAAGCCGATCACGGTGGCGATCACCGCCACCATCAGGGCCCGGTTGACCCACGGCAGATAGGTCTGCCCGATCGCCTCGCGCGAAGTCTGCACGACCTCCATGCGCGGCAGGAAGCCGAGCTGGATGGCCTGGCGTGTCACCGTGAACGCGCCGGAAATGACCGCCTGTGACGCAATCACGGTCGCCACGGTGGCCAGGCCGATCATCGGGTACAAGCCCCAGCTCGGCACCGAATGGAAGAACGGATTGTCGATCGCGTCGGGCCTGACCAGCAGCAAGCCACCCTGCCCGTAGTAGTTCAGCAGCAGGGCTGGCATCACGAAGTAGAACCATGCGGCGCGAATCGGAACGCGTCCGAAATGCCCCATGTCGGTGTACAGCGCCTCGGCACCGGTCACGCACAACACCACCGAACCCAGCGCCAGGATCGAGGTGGTGCCGTGACTCATGAAGAACTGCACCGCATGCCACGGATTGAGTGCGTACAGCACCTCGGGAGCCTGGATGATGTTCCACACGCCGAGCACGCCCAGGGTCAGGAACCACAACGCCATGACCGGCCCGAATATGGCACCGACCTTGGCGGTGCCGTGCCGCTGCAACCAGAACAGACCCAACAGCACGCACACGGTGATCGGCACCACCCAATGATCGAGCCCGGGCGCAGCCACCTTCAGGCCCTCGACCGCGGACAGCACCGAAATCGACGGCGTGATGACGCCGTCGCCAAAGAACAGCGCCGCGCCCAGCAACGCCATCAGCATCACGGCCCGGCGCATGCCGATCGACTTGCCGCTGGCGCGTTGGGCCAGCGCCATCAGGGCCATGATGCCGCCTTCGCCCTTGTTGTCGGCGCGCATGACCAGGCTGACGTACTTCACCGCCACCACCATGATCAGCGACCAGGTGATCAGTGACAGGATGCCCAACACCGTGCTTGGCAGGGGACGCAGCCCGTGGTCGGGCAGAAACGTCTCGTGCATGGTGTACAGCGGACTGGTGCCGATGTCGCCGAACACCACGCCCACCGCACCAAGGATCAACGCCGAGCGGGCCCCGCGGCTTTGCGCCGAATTGCTGTCGCCAGCTGGCGCGACCTGGTTGCCTGACTGTTCGTTCATGGGCGTCCTGGGAGCCTAGCCGCCGAGTGCGGCGCGCAGCGCCTTGCGGATGATCGTTTCAGCATCGTCGCCCTCGGCCGCCACCTTCTGCACCAGGCGACTGACCTCGACGGGCTTGTACCCGAGCTGCTGCAACGCCACCGTGGCTTCGCCGGGCGCATCCAGCGGAACACCCGGTGCACGCGGTGCCACACCCGATCCACCGGGCAGGCCATCCAGGCGGTCGCGCAATTCCACCACGATCCGCTCGGCGGTCTTCTTGCCGATGCCGGGAATCTTGGTCAACGCCACGACGTCGCCCGTCTGCACCAGCCGGGCAAAGTGATCGGTGGATACCCCGGACAATACGGCCAGCGCGATCTTCGCGCCGATCCCGCTGACCTTGAGCAGACTGCGGAACAGCGCGCGCTCGGCTTCGTGGAGAAATCCGTACAAGGTGATGCTGTCTTCCTTGACCGCATGGTGAATCAGCAGCACCACCTCCTTGCCCAGCCCCGGCAAGTCGTAGATGGTGGACATCGGTGCGTCCACCTCGTAGCCGACGCCACCGACCTCCACCAGCAGCGAAGGCGGTTGCTTGGCAATCAGGATTCCGCGCAGGCGCCCGATCATCGCCGCCTCCGCCAGGCCGAACGAGGGATACCGACGTGCGCCAGGCTGGCCCGGGTATGCGCATGGGTCACCGCCACCGCCAGCGCATCCGCGGCATCGGCCTGCAACGGTCCCTTCAGGCCCAGCAATACGCCGATCATGTGCTGCACTTGGGTCTTGTCGCCGCGGCCACTGCCGACCACGGACTGCTTCACTTCGGTTGCCGCATATTCGTGCACGGTGATCCCCTGGCTGACCACCGCGCAAATCGCGGCGCCCCGCGCCTGTCCCAGCTTGAGCGCCGAATCGGGATTGCGCGCCATGAAGACGCGTTCGATCCCGCACTCGGCTGGCTGATGGGCGGCGATGATGTCACACAGCTCGTCAAAGATGCGTTTCAGGCGCAGCGGGAAGGTGGCCTCGCTTGCCACGGCCAGTGCCCCGTGAAAGACGTGATGCAGCCTGCCGCCATCGTCCACGTCGATAATGCCGATACCGGTGCGCTGGCTGCCCGGATCGATGCCGATGATCCGCACCTGGCGGGATTCGGGAATCGACAATCGGGAATCGGAGGCAATCGGCACGGTGGGCGGTGATCCCTTCATGGCTGGAACTCGGCACAGGGTAGACCAAACACCTTCAGCGAAGCGGCCGCCTGTCCAAGCTTCCATCGTCCGCTCCCCATGATCCGCTTCAGGACGGCAACAGAGCGTTGTGCGAGACCTCGCTCACGTCATCCAGGGCGTCAAGCTTCTCGATCAGGTCGAGCAACGCTTCAACGGCATCCTCCGGCACCTCGATGCGGTTGTTCGGACGCATCACCACGCCAGCGTGCTGCGACGTCAGACCCGCCTCGATGAGTGCCTGTTCGACCGCCTCGAAACTCTCCGGCGAGCAGAGCACGACGCTCTCGCCATGCTCGTTGATCACGTCGTCGGCACCGGCTTCCAGCGCGGCCTCAAGCACCTTTTCCTCAGCTGCGGAATCATCGCCGGTGACGAACACCAGCTCGCCGCAGCGGGTGAACTGAAACGCCACCGAACCGGAGGTGCCGAGATTGCCGCCGTGCTTGGCCAAGGCATAGCGCACGTCGGCCACGGTACGGGTCGGGTTGTCGGTGAAGCAGTCGATGATCAGCGCGACGCCGGCCGGACCGTAGCCCTCGTAGCGCATTTCCTGCATGTCGGCGCCACCGTCGACCCCGGAGCCGCGCTTGATGGCCCGCTCGATCGTGTCCCTGGTCATGTTCGCGGCCAGCGCCTTGTCCACCGCACCGCGCAGGCGCGGGTTGCCGCCAGGGTCCGCGACACCGGCGCGGGTTGCCACGGTGATCTCGCGAATCAGCTTGGTGAATACCTTGGCGCGCTTGGCGTCCTCGGCGTTCTTGCGACCTTCGATGGATGGACCCCTACCCATGACGATTCCTGCGCAGCGCAATTGGACAAGCGACCAATTTTACCTGAATTCCGCCGGCGTGCCGGCCGCGGCGCGGCAGCGACTCAGTGGGCCATCGGCGGAAAATGCCCAGCACGCAGAAAGCCGGCGATCAGCCGGGCCACTTCAGGCGAAAACAACAGGCTGGTGTGGTTGGATTCGACCACGCAGTGGTCGCGCAGGCCCGGCAGGCGCGTCTCGTCCACCGCCACCGTGCCATCATGCTCGCCCGCGAAATGGCCAAGCATGGCGCCCAGGCCCAACGGTATGCGGCCGGCGATCATGCCCACTTCGCGCAGGCCCTCCCAGCGTTCGAAACCGCCCTCCAGCAGTTCCCGGTTGTGCCCCAGCAGGATCTCGCCGCCACGGCCCCACTGGGCAAATCGCCGCGCGGCAGCGCTGCCACGCAGCGGCGACCCGAGGCAGACGATGCGACCCTGCGGCAACGTGTCCGTCGCGCCACACGCCCGCATGGCCAGCAGCCCGCCAAGACTGTGGCCCACCAGGTGCACGGCTGAAGACTGGTCCGCGAGGTCCGCCATGCGGGCGTGCAGGCGATCCATGATGCGTTGCTGGGTCGCTGCCACGCTCAGGTAATCGAACCGATGCACGCGAAAGCCCGCCTCCATCAACCGATGGTGCAGCATGGACAGCGCAAAACCGCGCATCCACAGGCCATGCAGCAGGATTACATGTTCGGGCATCGGGCCAACTCGGGAAGCGGGAACGGGAACACCCATGATTTTCCAACCAGCGTGAAGCCCACGACGTCGCCATGATTCTCGATCCAATCGTCCCGCAAACAGGCGGGGAAAGGAAAGACCGGGCGCCCTACGGTTTCCGGTTCCCGCTGCCCGCCTCATCGACGGCAACCGCCACGTGCAGCTCTTTCAGCTGCGCCGCTGCGATGGGCGACGGCGCATCGGTCATCAGGTCCTGCGCACTGGTGGTCTTGGGGAAGGCAATCACGTCGCGGATCGACTCGGTACCCGCCATCAGCGCGGCGATGCGGTCGATGCCGAACGCCAGGCCGCCATGCGGCGGCGCCCCAAACTTCAGCGCCTTGAGCAGGAAGCCGAACTTTGCCTCGGCCTCGTCGGCACCGATGCCGAGCAGCTCGAACACCGCACTCTGCATGTCCGGTCGGTGGATACGGATCGAACCACCGCCAATCTCATTGCCGTTCAACACCATGTCGTAACCGCGGCTCACCGCCGTGGCGGCGTGGCTGCGAAGATCGGCGATGTCGTCGATCTTCGGTGCCGTGAACGGATGATGCAAGGCAACGTAACGCTGCTCCGCGGCGTCGTATTCGAACATGGGGAAGTCGGTGACCCACAGCGGCTTCCAGCCCTCCACGACCAGCCCCAGATCCTTGCCCACCTTCAATCGGAGCGCGCCCATGAAGTCGCTGACCGTCTTCCAGTTGCCGGCGCCAAAGAACACGATGTCACCCGCCTGCGCCGCAGTCGCCTCGAGTACCGCAGCCAGCGCGGCATCGTCGAGAAACTTTGCCACCGGTGAAGTGATTCCCTCGCGGCCCTTGAGCGGATCGGCGACTTTCAGCCAGGCCAGACCCTTGGCGCCATAACGCGAGACGTACTCGGTCAATCCGTCGATATCCTTGCGCGACAGCGCGCTGCCGCCGGGCACGCACAAGGCCGCAACCCGGCCGTCGGGGGCATTGGCGGGCTCCGCGAACACCTTGAAGTCGAGGTGCTTGAGTGACTCCGCCACGTCGACCAGCTCGAGCGCGATACGCAGATCCGGTTTGTCCGAACCAAAACGCCGCATCGCATCGGCCCACGTCATGCGCGGGAAACTGGCATCGAGCTCAACGCCCTGCACTTCACGGAACACATGGCGGATCAACTCCTCCACGAAGTCCTGCACGTCGTGCTCCTCGACGAAGGCAAATTCCAGATCGAGCTGGGTGAATTCGGGCTGGCGGTCGGCGCGCAGGTCCTCGTCGCGGAAACAGCGGGCGATCTGGTAGTAACGGTCGAAGCCGGCCACCATCAGGATTTGCTTGAACAGCTGGGGCGACTGCGGCAACGCATAGAACTGGCCCGGGTGCACGCGGCTGGGCACCAGGTAGTCACGCGCGCCCTCAGGCGTGGCCTTGGTCAGGATCGGCGTCTCCACGTCCTGGAAACCGCGCTCGTCGAGGTAGCGCCGCAGCGTCTGCACCAGCCGGATGCGCTTGCGCATCATCGCCTGCATCTCGGGCCGACGCAGGTCGAGGTAGCGGTAAGTCATCCGCATGTCCTCGTTCGGGTTCTCGTGCAGCGCAAACGGCAAATCCTTCGCGGCGTTGAGGACCTCGACCGTGTCGGCCACCAGCTCGATCGTGCCGGTCTTCAACTTGTCGTTGATCGACAAGCGGCGACGAATGGTGCCGGTGACGCGCAGGCAGTATTCATTGCCGACGTCGCTGGCGACGGCGAATGCGGCGGCGTTCTCGCGTTCGACCACCACCTGGGCCAGACCTTCGTGGTCACGCAGGTCGATGAACGCGACATGTGCCTGCAGGCGGACCTTGTTGACCCAGCCACACAGGGAAACGGTCTGGTCGACCAGCGACTCATCGATGAGACCGCAATAGTGCGTACGCATGGGCTTGAAACTCCGGGCAGACCGTCGAGCGGCCGGAACAGTGGGAAAAGACCCCCGATCTTACCACTGCGACGGGGACAGACTCGAACCCGGACGCGGCCGGGCTGTCCCTGGCCAGGGCAGCCCGGCACAACGTCGGCGCGTCACTGCCCGTCCCTGCCCACGCCAGTTGCTACAGTGGGGTCGTTCTGCATCTCCGACTGAAACGTCCTGCCATGTTGCTCACGTTGCGCCCGATTGCCTCGCTGCTCGGTGGCACCGCCCTGCTGCTCGGCGTGGGTCTGTTGAACACCCTGATTCCACTGCGTGGCGGTGCCTTCGGCTATTCGGACATGCTGCTGGGCGGCCTGACCTCCGCCTATTACGCAGGCTACTTCATCGGCACCTTCGCGATCCCACCGCTGCTGCGGCGCATCGGCTACATCCGCGCCTTTGCGTTCTGCACGGCTTGCGCCACCTGCGCCGTCCTGCTGCATGCGTTGAGCGCCAACCCGCTGCTGTGGCTGGTGTTGCGCCTGCTGGTCGGCGTGGCACTGGTGGGCCTGTACACGCTGATCGAAAGCTGGCTCAACGCCAGCACGCCGTCGGCGCGGCGCGGTGGCGTGTTCGCCGCCTACATGGTGGTGACCCTGTGTTCGCTGGCCCTGGCCCAGCAGTTGCTGCGCATCGCCGGCCAGCCGTTCGTACTGTTCACCGTGGTGGCCCTGCTGATGTGCGCGGCCACGCTGCCGGTGGTAGCTACGCGCCTGGCGCAGCCAGCGCTGCAGCCAAGCCCGCACTTGCGCCTGCCACAGTTGTTCGCGCTGGCGCCCAGTGCCGCGGTCGGCGCCGTACTGTCGGGACTGGCGATGGGGGCCTTCTGGGGCTTGCTGCCGGTGTACGCCCACGACAGCGGCTTCGACGTAGGCGGGGTGGCAACCTACATGAGCATCGCCATCCTGGGCGGTGCACTGCTGCAGTGGCCGCTGGGCCGCCTGTCGGACCGGCACGATCGGCGCATCGCGCTCGCACTGGTCTGCTCGGGGGCTTGTGTGCTGGCTGTGTTGGCGCCATTCGCTGGCGCCCAGCGGCTGACCGCGTTGGCCCTGGTTTTTCTGTACGGCGGCGCAGCCTTCGCGGTGTACCCCATCGTGGTCGCCCACCTCGTCGACCATGTGGCACCAGAAGACCTGCTGGCGGCCAGCAGCAGCGTGCTGTTGGTGTATGGAGTCGGCTCTGCACTGGGGCCACTGATCGCCGGTGGATTGATGTCGGTCACCGGCCCATGGTCACTTTTTGCGTGGTTCGCGCTGACCCATGCGGCCATCGCGACATACGCCGCCTACCGTTACCGCGCATTCCGACGCACCCAGGCCACGGAGTCACACTTCAGCCCGATGCTGCGTACTACTCCCACAGCGCTTGGTATGCACGCTGAAGCGCAAGACACCAACTCGCCCGAGAGCTAGCGGACCCCATCGGCATCAGCCTGGAGGATCGGTCGCACCGGCCGGGCGCCGTCATGCCAGTACCGCCAGCCGGGCATGCCGATCATTTAGCTGCCGCAGAAGCTCCGCTGGTCGCTGCCGGAGCAGGCGCCGGCGATGGCGCCGGGGAAGGACTGGCGGCAGCGGTGGAGGCAGTGCTGACACTGCCATGGCTGGCGTGGTGATCGCCGGCCGTGCCGGCAAGATGCTGCTTTTTCTCGCCGTCCTTCTTGAAGTCGGTTTCGTACCAGCCGTTGCCCGCCAGCCGGAAAAACGGTGCGCTCACCATCCGTCGCAACTGCAACTCGCCGCAAGTGGGGCAAACCGTGGGATCGGGGTCGGACAGCTTCTGCAGGTGGTCAAAATGATGGCCGCAACTGCCACATTCAAATTCGTAAATTGGCATGAAAACTCCAGATGTGCCGGCCATCATGGCTCGACAACAGCCCATTATCGGTGCGCGCGGCCGAATTTCAACGTACCAACCGTCGCATGGCGCTGCACTGGCCGCCCGAGTAGGCTGAAACGCCACAAAGGGGTTCATGCGCTCGACCACGACGCTCCGAAGGCAGACGGCCTGTCGGGCACGCTTCTGCTGTTGGACAGATAGACGTCTATACGGTTGTTGACGATGGATGGATGAGTCACTAGTCTGCAATTGTTGCAACGCAGCAATCCACGAACCTGGAGAGTTCCCATGACCAATCGTTCCAAGGTGATCGCCCGTGCCTGGCTTCCTGCTGCCGTGCTGCTGGCCCTGGCCGGCCATGTAACCGCGCAGGACACCACCCCACCGATTCCAGCCAATGTCAAGAATCTCGATTCCGTCGTGGTCACCGGCACGCGTGTATCCAACCGCACAGCGGGCGAATCGCTCGCGCCGATCGACGTGCTGAACCCCGCCGACCTGGAGGGCACGGGCACGACCGAACTGGCCACGGCATTGTCGCGACTGCTGCCTTCGCTGAACTTTCCACGGCCCTCGCTGACCGATGGCACCGACGGGGCCCGCCCCGCGCAGTTGCGCGGCCTGTCACCCGACCAGGTGCTGGTGCTGGTCAACGGCAAGCGGCGCCACACCGGCGCGATCGTCAACCTCAATGGTTCCCAGGGTCGCGGCTCCTCGCCGGTTGATCTCAATGCGATCCCGATCTCGGCGGTCCAACGCATCGAAGTGCTGCGCGACGGCGCCGCGGCCCAATACGGCTCGGACGCGATCGCCGGCGTGATCAACATCGTGCTCAAGGGCGGCGCCGAGGGTGGCAGCGCGTCCGCCAGCGTGGGCCAATTCACTGCTGGCGATGGCCTGCAACGCGAAGGCAGCGGCGACATCGGATTCCGGCTCGGCCAGGAAGGCTGGCTGCGCGTGGCTGCAGCGGTCGGCAAGGACGACAACACCAACCGCGCGGGCCGGGACCTGCGCAATCCGGCCGACCCCAGTTACGGCCGGATCAACCAGCGCTTTGGCGACCCGAAGGTCGAGCACCAGTCGGTGTTCCTCAACAGCCAGTACGACCTGTCGCCGAGCGTGAGCCTGTATGCGTTTGCGAACGCCAACAACCGCGACGCGGAAGCGGCCGGCTTCTACCGCCCCGGACTGGACAGCCGCAATATCCCGGCTATCTACCCGGAGGGGTTCCTGCCCTTGATCGCCACCACGTCCAAGGACCGCGCCATGGTCGCGGGCATTCGCGGCACCACGGCGGGCTACTGGCACTGGGACATCAGCGGCAATTACGGCAAGAACAGCCTGCAGTTCGATGTCGAGCACAGTCTCAACACCCAGCTTGGCCCGACCAGCCCCACGCATTTCTACGCCGGCACGTTGAACAACACCGAGAAGCTGCTGAATGCGGATTTCTCGCGCGACTTCGACGTCAACTGGCTGTCCAGCCCGCTGACCCTGGCATTTGGCGCCGAGTACCGGCGCGAGAACTACACCATCGACGCGGGCGATCCCACTTCCTATTTCGGCGGCGGCTCGCAGGTGTTTCCTGGTTTTCGCCCGTCCGACGCCGGCTCGAACAGCCGTCACAGTCATGCCGTGTATGCCGAGCTGGACGCCGACATTACCCAGCAGTTGAGTGGTTCGGTGGCCGTGCGCCATGAAAACTACAGTGACTTCGGCAACACCAGCTCAGGCAAGCTGTCGGCCCGCTACGCGTTCAACGACCGGGTCGCGCTGCGCGCCACGGCCTCCAACGGCTTCCGAGCGCCTTCGCTGGCCCAGCAGAACTACTCGACGACCTCGACGGTGTTCATCGGCAGCGTACCGTTCGAGGTCCGCACGTTCCCGGTGAACAGCCCGGTGGGCCGGGCCCTGGGCGCCGAACCACTGAAGGCGGAGAAATCGACCAACTTCAGCTTCGGCCTGGTGCTGCAGCCCACCGACACCACGGCGCTGACGATCGACGCCTACCAGATCCGCATCGGTGACCGCATCGTGCTGTCGGAAAACCTGACCGATCCCACCAACGGCAGCAGCACGGCGGTACGGGACTTTCTTACCGCACAGGGCTTTCCGGGTGTGACCGGCGGGCGCTACTTCACCAACGCCGTGGACACGCGCACGCGTGGCGTGGACATCGTGGGCAGTTGGCGAACCACCCTGGCCGGCGGCAATCTGGATCTGACCGCGGGCTACAACTACAACAAGAGCGACATCATCAATACCCGTCCGAACCCGGCCATCCTGGCCCAGAACGGGCTCAACCTGCAGCGCATCGGCCGCTCCGAAACCGGCCGCATCACGATGGGCTCGCCGCGCGACAAGCTGACCCTGGGCGGCAACTGGACGCTCGGTTCCTGGAGCCTGCGCTCCACGCTGTCGCGGTACGGAGAGTTCACCGTGTTGAACAGCAGCAACCCGGCCAACGACCAGACATTTGCCGCCAAATGGGTGCTTGACCTGGCGACGGACTACGCACTCAACAACTGGACCTTCACCCTTGGTGCGGACAACGTGTTCGACCAGTATCCGGATCGGGTCATCGCCGCGAACAGCATTTCGGGGATCCTGCCGTACAGCTCGACGTCGCCGTTCGGTTTCAACGGCGCCTATGTCTACGGCAAGGTGGCCTATCGCTGGTAAGCCGTCGCGGCAGTACGCGACCAGGGCTCCGGCGACATGCCGGGGCCCTGGTCGCGAAGGGACCATGCCGTGAGGTAGTTGCAGCCACCCGCCTCAGGCGTTGCGGAACACCAGTTGGCCCGCTTCAACGGTCACGCCGATGGTATCGCCGGACTGGAACCGGCCCTCCAGAATCTGCCGGGCCAGCGGGTTTTCCACTTGCTGCTGGATCGCCCGCTTCAACGGACGCGCCCCGTACACCGGGTCAAAACCGACGTTGCCGAGCAAGACCAGCGCCTCATCGCTGACCGCCAGCTTGAGCTGACGCTCGGCCAGGCGTTTCTCCAGATAGCCCAACTGGATGCGGGCGATCGCATGGATCTGGTTCTTGTCCAGCGGACGGAATACCACCAGCTCATCCAGCCGGTTGATGAACTCGGGCCGGAAGTGCGCCTGCACCACGCCGATCACGGACGCCTTCATCTGCGTGTACTGCTCTTCCGCGTCATCGCCTGCGCTGTTCTCCGCGGCATCCTGGATCATCTGCGAGCCCAGGTTCGAGGTCATCACGATCACCGTGTTGCGAAAGTCCACGGTGCGACCCTGGCCGTCGGTCAGGCGACCATCGTCGAGTACCTGCAGCAGGATGTTGAACACATCCGAATGCGCCTTCTCCACCTCGTCCAGCAAGATCACGCTGTAGGGCCGGCGCCGCACCGCTTCGGTCAGGTAGCCGCCTTCCTCGTAGCCGACATAGCCCGGCGGCGCACCCACCAGCCTGCTCACCGAGTGCTTTTCCATGAATTCGCTCATGTCGATGCGCACCATTGCGTCGGTGGTGTCGAACATGAACTCGGCCAGCGCCTTGCAAAGCTCGGTCTTGCCCACGCCGGTGGGACCCAGGAACAGGAAGGAACCGCTGGGCCGATTCGGATCGGACAAGCCTGCCCGCGCGCGCCGGATCGCATCGGAGACCGCGTGTACCGCCTCGTCCTGGCCGACGACACGCTTGTGCAGGTCGTCCTCCATGTGCAGCAGCTTCTCGCGCTCGCCCTCGAGCATCTTGCTGACCGGAATGCCGGTCCAGCGCGCCACCACTTCGGCGATTTCGTCGGCAGTGACACGGGTCTGCACCAGCTTGAAGTCCTGCGTCTCGGCATCGTGTGCCGCCGCCAGTTGCTTCTCGAGTGCGGGCAGCCTGCCGTACTGGATTTCGCTCATCTTCGCGTAATCCTGCTGGCGTTGGGCGGCTTCCAGTTCGACCCGGGCCTGCTCGATCTGCTCCTTTACCTTGGTGGTGCCCTGCAGCGCCGCCTTTTCCGATTTCCAGATCTCGTTGAGGTCGGAAAACTCACGCTCGAGCTTGCCGATATCCGCTTCCAGGTCAGCCAGGCGCTGCTTCGACTCGCTGTCCTTCTCCTTCTTCAGCATCTCGCGCTGGATCTTCAGCTGGATCAGGCGACGCTCCAGGCGGTCGAGCTCCTCCGGCTTGGAATCGATCTCCATGCGGATGCGGCTGGCGGCCTCGTCCATCAGGTCGATGGCCTTGTCCGGCAACTGGCGGTCGGCGATGTAGCGGTTGGACAGCGTGGCGGCGGCCACGATCGCCGGGTCGGTGATTTCCACGCCGTGATGCACCGCGTAGCGCTCTTTCAGCCCGCGCAGGATCGCGATGGTGTCTTCCACCGTGGGCTCGCCCACGAACACCTTCTGGAAGCGGCGCTCCAGCGCGGCATCCTTCTCGATGTACTTGCGGTACTCGTCCAGCGTGGTGGCGCCGATGCAATGCAGTTCACCCCGCGCCAGCGCGGGCTTGAGCATGTTGCCGGCGTCCATCGAACCCTCGGCCTTGCCGGCGCCGACCATGGTGTGCAACTCGTCGATGAACAGGATCACACGGCCTTCCTGCTTGCCAAGATCACTCAGCACGGCCTTCAATCGTTCCTCGAATTCGCCGCGGAATTTCGCGCCGGCAATCAGCGAGCCCATGTCCAGTGACAACACGCGGCGACCACGCAGGCCCTCAGGTACCTCGTCCTTGATGATGCGCTGGGCCAGCCCCTCGACGATCGCCGTCTTGCCCACACCGGGTTCGCCAATCAGCACGGGGTTGTTCTTGGTGCGCCGCTGCAACACCTGGATGGTGCGCCGGATTTCCTCGTCGCGACCGATCACCGGATCGAGCTTGCCCTTCTCGGCCCGCTCGGTAAGGTCGATGCAGTACTTCTCCAGCGCCTGGCGCTGCTCCTCGGCGTTCTCGCTTTGCACGCTCTCGCCGCCACGCAACTTCTCGATCGCCGCTTCGATACCCGGCTTGGTCGCACCAGCCGCTTTCAGCGCAGCACCCAGCTCGCCCTTGTCGTCCAGCCCCGCCAGCACGAACAGCTCGCTGGCGATGAATTGGTCGCCACGCTGCTGCGCCAGCTTGTCGGTAAGGTTCAGGAGCCGGTTGAGGTCGTTGCCGAGATTGATATTGCCTTCCTGGCCACTGACCTTGGGCAGTCGCGCCAGCATGTCGTTGACGCGCTGCTGCAGCAACGGGACATTGACCTGTGCCTGGGTCAGCAGTGGCGCCGTTGAGCCGCCCTGCTGGGCCAGTAGCGCGGCCATGACATGTGCCGGCTCCAGCATGTTGTGGTCGTGGCCCAAGGCCAGCGATTGAGCGTCGGCCAGCGCTTGTTGAAAGCGCGACGTGAGTTTATCCGTCCTCATCGTAGAACCCCGCAAACGTCGAAATCATCAGGCGGAAAATGCCGCCACTGTCCGGCTAGATGCGGACGACGAGAGGCTATTCAAGCAAACACGGGGGTAATGCGGCGTGGAGGTGGCGGCCGGCTCAGCTGGCGCCGAGCCAGACCAGACTGGCAAACCGGCCGCTCGCCGCGCCGTCGCGACGATACGAATAAAAACGCGCATCGGCCCGGGTATCGAAGCCACCACCATGGACGCGCTGGACCCCGGCCGACTGCAGCCGACGACGGGCCAGCGCCGCCAGATCGCAGTTCCAATGACCCGGTCGGGTCGGCGTGAAGGTGTCGGCGGCCCCGGCGTCATCCGTGAGGAATGCCTGACGCACCTCCTGGCCCACCTCGTACGAGGCCGCGCCGATGCACGGGCCCAGCCAGGCCAGCACGCGCGCGGCCGGTGTCTCCATCTGGGCCAGCGTCGCCTCCAGCACGCCAGCTGCGAGGCCACGCCAGCCTGCGTGGGCAGCACCGATCTCGCTGCCATCATCGGCGCAGAACAACACGGGCAAACAATCCGCAGTGAGAATCGACAGCACGGTGCCGGGGATGTGGGACACCGCGGCGTCCGCCTGCGGCTCGTCCTCACTCGGCAGTGGGCCGAGACTCGCCACGTCGGTGCCATGGACTTGACGCAGCCAGCGCGGCGCGGATGGCAAACGCAGCGCCTGCTGCAGCGCGCTGCGATTGGCGCCGACCGCCTCGATCGTGTCGCCACTGCGCAAGCCCAGGTTGAAACGATCAAACGGTGGCGCCGAGATGCCAGGCCCCAGGCGAGTACTGACCACCGCATGCACGCGCGGCGGTGCCGGCCAATCGGGAAATATCCAGGAGTCGGTCATGAGGCGGAAAACGTGGTCGATGGATCAGAAAGTGAGAGCATCGCATGATCAGGTGTCCCGGCTCATGTACCCGCTCAGTAGTGCTCCGAACCGTGCTCGACAAGATCGGCGCGCAGCGCCTCAATCAATTCGCGCTGATCGGCGGGGCGCTCGGCACTGAACGACATCTCCTCACCCGACGCCGGGTGGATGAAGGACAGCTTCTCCGCATGCAGCGCCTGCCGTCGAAAGCTGCGCAAAGTGGCGGCCAGCTCAGGCGATGCCCGCTTGGGCAGCTTCAGGCCACCGCCATACAGCGGGTCACCGACCAGCGGATGCCCAACATAGGCCAGGTGCACGCGGATTTGATGCGTGCGACCGGTCTCCAGTTGGCATTGCAGCAGGCTGTGCGCCCGGAACCGTTCGCGCAAGCGATAATGGGTGACCGCACGTTTGCCGTCTTCCTCATCGCGAATGGACTGGCGCAACCGGTCGCCCATGCTGCGCCCGATCGGCTGATCGACCGTGCCACCAGCCACCATCGTACCCAGCACCACGGCCTCGTACTGCCGTTCCACCTCGTGGCGCGACAACAGGTCGACCAGCGCGGTGTAGGTGGGCAGCGTGCGGGCCACCACCATCAGGCCCGACGTATCCTTGTCCAGCCGGTGCACGATGCCCGCCCGCGGCAGCTCCGCCAGTTTCGCGTCGTAATGCAACAGCGCGTTCATCAACGTGCCGTCCGGATTGCCAGCGCCCGGATGAACCACCAGGCCGGCCGGCTTGTTCAGCACCAGCAAGTGCTCATCCTGGTGGACCACGTCCAGCGCGATGGCCTGGGGAACGCTGGACACCTCGTTTTCGAGCTCAACCTCCAGGTGCACGTGTTCGCCGCCGCGCAACAGCTGGCGGGGTGGCGCCTGCGCCCCATCCAGCGTCACCGCGCCGGACTTGATCCAGCCGCTGAGCCGCGAACGGGAATAATCGGGGAACATCTCGGCCAGCGCCTGGTCGAACCTGCGTCCAGCCGCCGTCAGCGGCACTTCGGCCTCAAGCCGGATCGTGGTCATGCCCGCTCCCGCGAGCGCTGGCCGGTTTCCGCTATGATGGCTTTTCGCTCAAACATCTGAATTCCTTCCCTATGCGCCCAACTATCGACCCGCTCAAGCTGCCGATGTCAAAATTGCCCGTTCTGAAAGTGCTTGTGGTGCTTGTTCTGGCCGTGTCGATGAGCGCGTGCTCGATGTTCAAGTCGCGACAGAACATCGACACGATGCCGGTGGACGCGTTGTACGAAAACGGCCATTCATCGCTGATGAACGCCGACTACGCGGCTTCCACCAAAGCCTTCCAACGCCTGATCGCCCGCTTTCCGTCCGGCGAGTACAACGAGCAGGCGCAGCTGGAACTGGCCTACTCACAATACAGGGACAATCAGCCCGATGATGCCTTGTCGACGGTCAACCGGTTCATCAAGACCTACCCGATCCATAAACACGTCGATTATGCCTATTACCTGCGCGGACTGATCAACTTCGATCGCACCAGCACCTTCCTGGAGCGCGTGATTCCGCGCTTCGGCATCGACGCGCGCCGCGACCAGGGCTACAACCTGCAGGCATTCGACGACTTCGCCGAGCTGTCGCGCCGCTTTCCCGACAGCGCGTACACGGCCGACGCACGCCAGCGCATGATTTACCTGCGCAACGTGCTGGCCCAGTACGAGATCAACGTGGCCAAGTTCTACCTGCGTAACAAGGCCTATATTGGCGCTGCGGATCGTTCGCAATATGTGATCGAACACTATCAACAGGCGCCGCAGACCGGCGATGCGCTGGCCATCCTCACCCGCAGCTATCTGGCGCTGGATCAAAAGGACCTGGCCGCCCAGACCCGCGAGGTGCTCGCACTGAACTATCCCCAGCATCCCTACCTGAACGACGCGAAATGGCCGCATCCGCCATCCACGTTGCGCAAGATGGTGCCATTTTCAGGGCATCACTGAGTCGCACCAACCGCCGATTCACACCAGAAACCCGCGCCGCACCCGCCTTGATGCGCTCGCTTGCGGCGCCGCTCAATGCCAATCGGACGTGATGGGATAGCGCCGTTCGCGGCCGAACGCTCGGGTGGTCACGCGTGGGCCCGGTGCCGATTGCCGACGTTTGAATTCATTCAACAACACCAACCGCACGACCCGGCGAACCACATCGGCGTGAAAACCCGCGGATACGATATCCGCCTGTGACTGCTCCGCCTCGATGAAGCGGGCCAGAATCGCATCCAGCTCGTCATACGGCGGCAGGGAGTCCTGATCGGTCTGGTTGTCACGCAGCTCGGCCGATGGTGGTCGTTCGATCACCTCGGGCGGGATGATCCAGGCATGCACGGCCGGGGCCCCGGAACCGCGCGTCCGCGAGCCGGGATTGGCGGCCTGCCCCGCACCGCCTGCAATGGATCCATCGCCGCTCGCCGTTTCCCTGCGGGCGCCGGCCGCTTCTCCAGCGGGATCGGGCACGTCATTGCGCCAGCGCGCGAGCTGGTAAACCACCGTTTTGTACACATCCTTGAGCGGCGCATAGCCACCACACATGTCGCCATACAAGGTCGAATAGCCCACCGCCATCTCGCTCTTGTTGCCGGTCGCCAGCAGCAAGTGCCCGTGCTTGTTCGATAGCGCCATCAGCATGGTTCCGCGCGCGCGCGACTGCAGGTTTTCCTCGGTGGTGTCGGCAGCCTTGCCGGCGAACGCAGGCGTCAGCGCCTGGATGAACGCCTGGCAGGTCGGCTCGATGTCGATCACGTGGTAAGCCACGCCCAGCCGCTCGGCCTGCACCCACGCACCATCGAGCGACAGTTGCGAGGTGTAGCGGGTTGGCATCATCACTGCGGTGACCCGGTCGGCGCCCAACGCATCGACCGCCAGCGCCAGCGTCAACGCCGAGTCGATGCCGCCGGAAAGGCCCAGCAGTACGCCGCCGAAATGGTTCTTGTTGACGTAGTCACGGGTGCCGCGCACCAGCGCTGCGTAAAGCGTCGCCTCGCGCGACGTGTCGGCGGCGACCGGCCAGCCTTCCGCGACCAGCGTGCGCGTGGCCGGATCGAACTCGGCCCACAGCAGTGCATCGACGAAAGCCGGGGCCCTGGCCACAATCGAACCGTCGCCGCTCACCAGCATGGAGGCCCCGTCGTACACCACCTCGTCCTGGCCACCGACCAGGTTGAGATACGCGATCGCGCAGCCGGACTCGCGCGACCGCGCCTGCAGGACGGCTTCGCGTTCAGCCTGTTTGTGTCCGTCCCACGGCGAGGCATTGATCACGACGATCAGCTCCGCGCCAGCCGCAGCGGCCTGCGCCACCGGCTCGGCTTGCCATACATCCTCGCAAATCAGGAAGCCGACGCTGACGCCGTCAATCACGCTGACAACGGAGGCGTGGCCCGGACGGAAATAGCGCTTGTCGTCGAATACGCCGTAGTTCGGCAGCGCCTGCTTGTGTGCGGTGCACTCGACCCTGCCACCGCGCAGCAGGCTCGCCGCGTTGAAGACCTCGCCCTCGCTGTGCGGATGTCCGACCAGGGCCGCGACACCGTTGGTGGCGGCCGCCAGCGCCGCCAGCTCGGCATCGCAGGCGGCGAGGAAGCTTGGCCGCAGCAGCAAGTCCTCGGGCGGGTAGCCACTCAAGGTCATCTCGGGAAACGCCACCAGCGCCGCGCCGCCGGTGCGCGCCTGCGCGACCAGATCGCCGACCTTCGCCGCATTGGCGGCCACGGCACCCACCGGAAAATCGTGTTGGGCCAGTGCCAGGCGCAGCCTTGCCATGTCGCGTGCTCCTAAAAAAGACGAAGGCCGCGACACCGGTCGCGGCCTTCGTATTTTAGGGCACGGCGGTGCCGACTGGCGTCGAACGGCCTACTTCATCAGCTTGGCAAGCGCCTTGCCGAGGTCAGCGGGCGACTTCACCGTGGTGACACCGGCCTTTTCCAGCGCCGCAAACTTGGCGGCGGCGGTTCCCTTGCCACCGGAAATGATCGCGCCGGCGTGACCCATGCGCTTGCCGGGAGGAGCCGAGGCGCCGGCAATGAACGACACCACCGGCTTGGTCACGTACTCGCCGATGAACTCGGCGGCGTCTTCCTCGGCGCTACCGCCGATCTCGCCGACCATGATGATGCCTTCGGTCTGGGCGTCGTCCTGGAACAACTTCAGGCAGTCGATGAAGCTCAGGCCATTGATCGGGTCGCCGCCGATACCGATCACCGTGCTCTGGCCGAGGCCTTCGTTGGTGGTCTGGAACACGGCTTCATAAGTCAGCGTGCCGGAGCGCGAGACCACGCCCACCTTGCCCTTCTGGTGGATGTGGCCCGGCATGATGCCGATCTTGCATTCCCCGGGGGTGATGATGCCGGGGCAATTTGGCCCGATCAGCACGGTTTCCGGATGCTGCGCCAGCACGTTCTTGACGCGCAGCATGTCCAGCACCGGGATGCCCTCGGTGATCGCCACGATCACCCTGATGCCCGCATCGATTGCCTCGAGGATGGAGTCGGCCGCAAACGGCGGCGGCACGAAGATCACCGAGGCGTCGGCGCCAGTCTCCTGCACGGCCTCATCGACCGAATTGAACACCGGCAGGCCGATGTGCTGGGCGCCGCCCTTGCCCGGGGTGACGCCACCGACGATCTGGGTGCCGTAGTCGAGGCACTGCTGCGCGTGAAAGGTGCCCTGCTGGCCGGTAAAGCCCTGCACGATCACCTTGGTATCTTTGTTTACGAGAACGCTCATGTTTCGATTGCTCCTCAGGCCTTGGCCGCAGCCACGGCTTTCTGCGCCGCGTCGTTGAGATCATCCGCCGGCGTGATCGCCAGACCGGAGTTGGCCAGCAGTTCGCGGCCCTGATCGACATTGGTGCCCCGCAGGCGCACCACCACGGGAATCTTCAGGCCCACTTCCTTGACCGCGGCGATGACGCCCTCGGCGATCATGTCGCAGCGCACGATGCCGCCGAAAATGTTGACCAGGATGCAGCGCACCTTGTCCGACGAGGTGATCAGCTTGAACGCCTCGGTCACGCGCTCCTTGGTGGCACCGCCGCCGACGTCGAGGAAGTTGGCCGGCTCGCCGCCGGCCAGCTTGATCACGTCCATGGTGGCCATGGCCAGGCCGGCGCCATTGACCATGCAGCCGATCGAACCGTCCATCGTCACGTAGTTGAGGTTGTACTTCACCGCGGCCGCTTCGGCCGCATCTTCCTGGGTCAGGTCGCGCATCGCGGCCAGATCGGGGTGGCGGTATTCGGCGTTGTCGTCGGAGTTGACCTTGCCATCGAGCGCGGCCAGGTTGCCGTCTTCCAGCACCGCCAACGGGTTCAGTTCCACCAGCGACAGGTCTTTCTCGTTGAACAGCTTGTACAGGCCCAGCATGATCTTGGTCAGCTGGTTGACCTGCTTGCCGTTGAGGTCCATGGCGAAACCAAGCTGGCGGCACTGGTACGGCTGCAGGCCTTCGACGAAGTCGACCACGATGGTGTGGATGTCCTCGGGCGTATCCCGGGCCACCTGTTCGATGTCCACGCCGCCATGCTTGGAGGCGATGAACGAGATGGCCTTGCTGTCGCGGTCCACCAGGATCGACAGGTACAGCTCACGGGCAATGTCGGTGGCGTCGGTCACCAGTACCAGGTGCACCGGCAGCGCGCGGCCCGCCGACTGGTAGGTTTCCATGTTGGTGCCGAGCATGCCTTTGGCTGCGGCACGCACTTCGTCAAAGCTGCGGCAGAACTTGACGCCGCCGGACTTGCCGCGGCCGCCGGCATGGATCTGTGCCTTGACCATCCATTGCGTGCCACCGAGCGCCTTGGCGGCGTCGACAGCGGCGTCGGGCGAGTTGGCGACCTTGCCCGGCGGCACGGCGATGCCGTACTGCGCGAACAGTTCTTTGGCCTGGTATTCGTGGAAATTCATTCGATACCTCGAGCGAACGGAGAAACTTGTGGCGGCCGCACGCGTGCAGATCGGCGTGGGTCAGGGAGGTCGGACAGCGCTTTTGACGCGCCACCCGGATGCAATGCGCCTGCCACGAGATGGCAAGAATCTGCGCAACACGGCCGCCCATTTTCGCGGAAGCGGGCGCCGATGGAAAGGGCGGAGCACCCGAATGCGCCGCAAATGACTGTTTTCTGTACTTTCCTCGGACCTTACAGCGTCGGCCGGCCCGTCTATACTCGCGTCGAATTGCCAAGGAGCGCCTAGCAACGTGCCCAGTACACCTACGTTTGTCGTCGCCCCGGCCGCCACGGCGACGATCCGCCATGAGCTCTCTTTCCTCAACGCGTTCCGGCTGGTGCAGGCGCTGGTGTACGTCAGCCTGGCATTCAGCCCACCCGGACTGGGCTGGCCGCAGTTGGCCACGCCGGGATTGGCGCGCAGTATCGCCACACTGTATGTAGTGTTCGCGCTGCTCATGTTGCTGTTCAACCGACGCAGCATGGCGCGCGCCCGCAGCGTGGTGGCAGCGTCGCTGGTCCTGGACATCGCGGCAGCCGTGCTTGCCATCGCCGCGATGCACGATGCGCGGATCGGCATCGCCATGATGCTGGCAGTCAACCTCAGCGCCGGAGCGCTGATTCTTCCCCTGCGCCTGTCGAGCTTCTTCGCGGCACTGGCCACGCTGGGCATCCTGGGCCACACGCTGTTCGGCGCATCCAGCACCGGCCCCGGCGATCGCGACCTGCTGGAGGCGGCGCTGTTCGGCCTGGCCTACTTCGCCACCACCACGCTTTGCCACGTACTGGGACGCCAGTTGCGCGCCACCGAGGCCCTGGCCGAACAGCGCAGCACCGACCTGGCGAACCTGGCCCAGGTCAATGAGCTGATCATTCGCCGCATGAAGACCGGCGTCCTGCTGGTGGACGACGCCAACCGCATCCACCAGATCAACGAGTCGGCGTGGATGCTGATGGGCAACCCGGGTGCCGACCAGCGTGACCTTGGCCAACTGGCGCCGGAGTTGTCGCGGCGGCTGTACCACTGGATGACCTCGGGCAAGCTGGACGAAACCGCGACCCAGCTGGCCGATGGCGTGCCCGAGGTCGTGCCGCGGTTCACCCGGCTGGCGCCGAACGACGATTCGCACGTGCTGATTTTCCTGGACGACACCTCGCTGCTGTCGCGCCGCGCCGAAGAACTCACACTCAGCTCGCTGGGGCGGCTGTCGGCCTCGATTGCACACGAAATCCGCAACCCGCTGGCGGCAATCCGCTATTCGGCGCAACTGTTGGCCGAATCCAACAGCATGAATGGCACCGACCAGCGCATGGTCGAGATCATCAACAACCACTGCATCCGGCTCAACGAGATCATCGAGAACATTCTTCAGCTGTCGCGGCGGGAGCGATCGCGCCCGGAAACGCTGGACCTCGGCCAATGGGTGCAGAGCTTCGTCGACGAATATCGCCAGGGCAACGATCTGGGGGCCGACTCGCTGCGGGTCATCACCAGCAGTGGCGCCCCCGTAGCGGCCGTCGCCGACCCGCAACAATTGCAACAGGTCGTGTGGAACCTGGTGCAGAACGCCCTGCGCTATGGCCGTCTGCCCGGTGAGCCAGCGCGGGTCATGGTGGTCACCCGCCAAGGCGAGCACGGCGTGCCGATCCTGGAAGTGATCGACCGCGGCCCTGGCATCGCACCCAAGGTGGCGGCACAGATATTCGAACCGTTCTACACCACCCACGAATACGGCACCGGTCTGGGCCTGTACCTGGCGCGGCAAATGAGTGACGCGAACCAGGCGGCACTGGAATACGTGCGCGTGGCCGGTGGCGGCAGCTGCTTCCGGTTGGTGCTGACGCCACCGGCCCGCAACCCGGCTGAACCCGCCGAGCCCGAACAAGCCGACACGCGTTGACCTTTCGGCGTGCCCTAGTAACCTTCAACTGACTACCTCGGGAAAACCTGGACTTCTCATGACAGCACAGACCGTTCTGGTCATCGACGACGAACGCGACATCCGCGAACTGCTGACCATCACGCTGGGGCGGATGGATCTGCAGGTCGACGCCGTGGGCACCATCGCCGAAGCGCGTCGTGCGCTGGCCGAACACAACTACGACCTGTGCTTCACCGACATGCGCCTGCCCGATGGCACCGGCCACGAAATCATCGACCTGATTGCCGCGGAGTATCCGGATACGCCAGTGGCCATGATCACCGCCTATGGCAACGTCGACGCCGCGGTCAACGCACTGAAGGCTGGCGCCTTCGACTTCGTCTCCAAACCGGTGGACATCCAGATGCTGCGCGGGCTGGTACGCACCGCACTGACGCTCGCCGAGGAAAGGCGCATGGGTGGGGCGGCGACAGGCGCCGATGATTCCGACAACCGCTTGATCGGCGACTCCGAGGCCATGGAGCAGGTGCGCGTCACCATCGGCAAGCTGGCACGCAACCAGGCGCCGGTCTACATTGCGGGGGAGTCGGGCGTCGGCAAGGAATTGGTGGCCCGCCTGATCCACGAGCAGGGCCCCCGCGCGAAGGGGCCGTTCGTACCGGTCAACTGTGGCGCCATCCCATCCGAGCTGATGGAGAGCGAATTCTTCGGCCACCGCAAGGGCAGCTTCACCGGTGCCGCGGCGGACAAGGAGGGGCTATTCCAGGCAGCGCAAGGTGGCACGTTGTTTCTCGATGAAGTGGCCGAATTGCCGCTGCACATGCAGGTGAAACTGCTGCGCGCCATCCAGGAAAAGGCCGTACGCCCAATCGGAGGCCGCGACGAGATTCCGGTGGATGTGCGCATCCTGTCCGCCACCCACAAGAATCTGGGCCAACTCGTCGAGCAAGGCCAGTTCCGCCAGGATCTGTTCTACCGCATCAACGTGATCGAACTGCGCGTACCACCGCTGCGCGAGCGGCGTGGCGACGTACCGCAACTTTCCGCATTCATCCTCAAGGCCCTGTCCGGCAAGAGCGGCGAGAGCATCGGCCAACTGTCCGCTGCGGCAAAGGACGCGCTGGAAGCCTACGACTTCCCCGGCAACGTGCGTGAGCTGGAAAACATCCTCGAACGGGCGATGGCGATGTGCGACGGCAACACCATCGAGCCGGCCGACCTGATGCTGCCGCAACGGGGCGCACGCAGCGGCGAGTCGCCGGCGTCCGACGGCAGCATGCCGGCAGCCACCGCGGCGCCGACGCCAGCGGTTGCCACGGCAGCCGGCGGCCTGGATGACTACATAAGCAACATCGAGCGCACCGCGATCGTCAAGGCGCTGGAGGAGTCGCGCTACAACAAGACCGCCGCAGCCCGCAAACTGGGCATCACCTTCCGCGCGCTGCGCTACAAGCTGAAGAAGCTCGGTATCGACTGAGTTGGCGAACCGGCCGTGGCCGGTTCGCCGGTTGACCCCTCACCCACGCCACCGGGTGAGCGCTAACTGGCACCCATGGCGGCCCCCAGCGCCTTGCGCAACGTGCGCAACAAGACCTGGGTAGTTACCGGTTTCTCGATCACGTACAGATAATCCAGCGGCGGCAAGTCGTGCAGATCCGGGGCGGCCCCGGGACGGGCCAGCAGGATCACCGCACCGCCGTAACCACGCTCGATCAGGGCTGCCAGCGTACGCACGCCGGTGAACAGGTTCATGTCGGCGTCCAGCACCACCAGGTCCGGCAGCCCACCGGCTTCGATCCACTGCAGCGCTGCCGTGCCGCTCTGACTGGCGTGAGCGAGGTAACCATAGGCGCCGAGTGTGTCGACCAGCAGCGTCAACTGGCCCGCTTCCTCGACGACCACCAGCACCCGCTCGGCCGAGCCCTCGAGATCGGCCTCGCCATCCTGCCCGAACTCATCGCTGACCAGCCCCTCCAGCGGAATGTACAGATCGAAGCGCGCACCGTGGCCCGGCTCACTCTCCACCCGGATCACGCCACCGTGGCTGCCAACAATCCGTTCGCATGACAACAGACCAAGGCCCGTGCCCCCCTCCTTGGTGGTGAAGAACGGCTCAAACAGACGATCAATCGTGGCCTGATCCATGCCTGAGCCGTCGTCAATCACGCTGATGCGCAAATACCGCCCGGGTCGCGGCTGCTCTTGCGGCAGGAAGAAATCCTCCGACAGTGACGCCTGCGAGGTCTCGACGCGCAAGCGCCCGCCATCGGGCATCGCCTGGATCGCGTTCAGGCACAGATTGAGCAGGCACTGCTGGAGTTCGGTGTGATTGCCCTCGAACGACAGGTCCGGATCGTCAACCGCCAGTTCCATGGTCACGTTGCGCGGCACGCTGCCCTGCATGAGCAGGTCAAAGGCACTGAACAGGGCACCAAGCTTCACCTGCTCTGCCCGCCGTGCGCCGCGCGCGAAGGAAAGCATGGAGTGAACCATGTCCAGCCCACGCTTGCCGCAATCGCGCACCAACTTGCCCAGTCGCGCGAGGTGGGGGTCGGACTGGTAATCCTGCAGGCTGTCGCCGGCCAGCAACAGGGGTTGCAACAGGTTGCGCAGATCGTGACTGAGACCACCGGCGAGCATGGCCAGACTCTCGAAGCGCTGCGCCCGGAGCAATTCCGCCTCGGCGCGACGTCTGGCCCGACGAGCGTCGGCCTCCTCCAGCGCTCGACGGACCGCACTGGCCAGGCGGGCCGGGTTTTGCTTCAGGATGTAGTCGGTCGCACCATTGCGCAGCGCCTCGATCGCTGCATCCTCGCCCAGTGTGCCGGACACGAAAATGAAGGGCATGTCCTCGTCACGCTGGCGCAGCAGGTCCAACGCATGCTGGCCGGAAAAGCCGGGCATGCTGAGATCCGAAAGCACGATATGCGGCTTGAACTCATCCAGCGCAGCTACATAGTTCGGCTCGTCATCAACCAGGCACACCTCATACGCGATGTGATCGGCATCCAGCCCGGTCAGTACCAGCTCGGCATCAAGCTGACTGTCTTCGACCTGCAATATCCGAATGGTCGGCATCTCGCGTGATTGGCGGTTTGGCATGGGTTCCTCCGTTGCGACCGCTGCACTGCTTTTGCTGCCCAATCGCGGTGCAGCCCCCGATCGAACGTTTTTCAGCTTGTTCGACGCTCCTTCAATCGTCCTCCGGCGCCTGGTTGAGTACGGCCCAGAACTGCCCCAGCGTACGCACTGCCTCGAAGAACTGATCCACATCGACTGGCTTGATGACGTACGCATTGGCACCAAGGTCCCAACTGCGTGCCAGATCGCTTTCCTCACGCGACGACGACAGGATAACCACGGGAATCCGCCGCAACCGCGCATCCGCGCGCATCGCCATGAGCACGTCAAGTCCGCTCATGCGGGGCATCTTGATATCCAGCAGTACCACCGCGGGATCGCCAGGTTCCCGCGCCGCCCAGGCACCCCGGGAATGCAGGTAATTCATGCATTCCACGCCGTCCTCGACGTGGACCACGGGATTGGCCAGATGCGCCTCGCCCAGCGCATCCATCGCCATTTCGGCGTCGGCCATGCTGTCCTCGACCAGCAGAATCGTGCGCAAATCTTTGCCGTTCATGCGTCCTCCCGAGGAACATATGTGCCGGCAGCGTCCGTGGCGGGCAACGAAAAATGGAAGTGGGCGCCCCGATTCACCTCAGCTTCGGCCCAAACGCGGCCGCCGTGTCGCGCCACGATGCGCCGCACATTGGCCAGCCCGATCCCGTTGCCTGGAAATTCGGAAGCGCGGTGCAGGCGCTGAAACACGCCGAACAGCTTGTCGGCGTATTGCATGTCAAACCCGGCGCCGTTGTCGCTCACCGTAAATTCGAAATCACCGCGCCGCCCTTGCTGGGCGCTCACCGTGATGCGCGCCACGTCGCAACGTCCGGTGTACTTCACTGCGTTGCCCAGCAGGTTCTGCCAGACCGTGCGCAACATGTTCTCGTCCCCGATCACCATCGGCAAGGCGCCCACTGTCCACACAATACGCCGCTCCGGCGCTCCTGACTCGGCCAATGCCCGCGCCTCATCGACCAGTGACTGCATGTCCACCGCCTGCAGCCGCAGCGCGCCACGGCCGAGCCGTGAGAACACCAACAGGTCATCGATCTGTTGCGCCATGTGCTGGGCCGAACTGGCGATCACCTCGATGTAGTGGCTGATCTTCTCATCGACCTGGCCGCCCAGATGCTGTTCAAGCTTGCGGGCGAACCCGGCGATATGGCGCAAGGGCGCACGCAAGTCATGGGATACCGAATAACTGAACGCTTCCAGCTCGCGATTGACGTCGGAGACCTGGGCCACCTTGCCTTCCAGCTGGCGGTTCAACTGTTTGACCTGCTGCTCCGCCAGGGCACGGGTGGTGATGTCGCTCACCGTCAACAGCAGGGCCGGCACATCGGTTCCATGCTGCTGCAAGCGGCGCGCGTTGATCACCACATGCCGGTCGACGCCATCGGCGGTGTGCTGGATCATCTCGAAGTCCCACAGCTCGCGATCGCGCAACAGAACGTCATTGAGGCGCTGGAGCAGGACGTCATCGCTCCAGGCACCCTGCCCGACCTCGGCGAGCGGCATCGACTGCTGCGCAGGATCCATGCCGTACAGGGCGCCGAAGGCATTGTTCACCAGCAGGGTGTTCAAGTTTTCGTCGAACAGCGCGATCGGCTCGCGCACGGTCTGGAGAATCAATTGAGACCGCGTCACCGCGCGTCCCTCGCGTGTTTCGGCCAGCAGACGACGGCCGATCTGCGCCTCGGATGCAATCACGATGATGATCAGCAACAGAGCTTGGGCAAGCGCGGTGATCGCGAGGACCACACGTCCATGCCGCGATTGCCGCGCGGCCTCGGTCAGGCGCAGTTGCAGCAAAGCCTCTTCGTTTTGCACGATGCCGGCAATCTGCGAACCCATGTCGAACAGGTCATCTGCGTCCCGCAGCGACTGCCTCGCCCCCACCAGGTCCCCGCGCTCAAGACGGTCCCGCGCCTGGCTCATCATGACGCGCCGCCCGTCGACGCTGCTTGCCAGCGAACCGATCAGCACCTGCTGATCAGGAGCGTCACGGGTCATGGCCCGCAGCCGCTTGACCAAGGCCGGGGTCTCCTTGCTCGCACGATCGGAACGATCGTGGGTCGCCGGACTCACATCACCGGCCAGCAGGCGATAGGTGGCGGCCTCGGTATCGCGGATCACATAGGCGATCCGATACGCCAGTGATTTCACCTCGGTGGAATGCGTCACCCATTCGCTGGCCAGCTTGGAGTCGCGCGCGCCCTGCACAGTCACGGCATAAGGCAAGCCGACAATGATGATCACTGCCAGCAGAAGGCCAATTGTGCGCCAGCGAATGAGCTTCCTGGTATTCATGCCACGCGCAGCACCCACCGATTCATCAAGGGATGTCACCGTTGCATTCTTGCACGATATTCAAGCGGTTCCGACTCCGGCACAAGCTGGACGCCCACGAGGCCGCCCGGTGCGCGGACAGGATTCAAATGCCGCTTCGATCATGCGCCCCCGAGGCGGCCTGGCAATCCGCCGATGGGTCGTGCCGGGTCCGCGAACTCCGCCACGCAAGTTCCAGCCCGGCGAACGGCACAGGCCCCGACCCGGAGCCGCGTGGGAGAATCGGCGCGGCCAATACCCCCCAGTCGCTACCGGAATCCCGGCAGCGACCGCGAGGATCAAGGCCACGGGGCGCCCGGTTCGGCACGACCAGTCGCCTGAACCCGGGCCGCGCCGCAACATCCCGGCAGGGACCCACAGCAAGCGCCCGTGCCACCTCCTCCCGCCCATACCGACATCGCCCATGAAGAATCCGCTTTTGCTGTTCGTCACCATCGCCGTGCTGACCGCCTCGCCGACGCTCGCCGCCAACACCGGATCACCCCAGTTCGACCCGTTGCAGACATTTGCCCCCTACGGCTACCCGCAGCCCGCCACCGCCTTTCGTTCAGCCAGCGGCCAACCCGGCCCGCTGTACTGGCAGAACCGCGCCGACTATCGGATCAACGCCACGCTCGACCCCGCCACGCGCCAGCTTCGCGGCAGCGAGATCATCACCTACACCAACCACAGCCCTGATGCGCTGGACGTCCTGTGGCTGCAGCTTGACCAGAACCGCTACCGGCATGATGCCCGCGGTGCGTTCACCAGCGAATTTCCCACCCAGTTCACCGATGGCTACACGATCGCCTCGGTGGAGCTGGAAGACCCGCGTGAGCGCCGGCGACCTTTGAAATGGCTGGTTTCCGACACGCGCATGCAGGTGCAGTTGCCGCAGCCGCTGATGGGCCATGGCAGCAGTCTGCGCCTGCACGTCGCCTGGAGCTACACGGTACCCGGCGAGTTCGGCGGTCGCACCGACGTCAATCCCAGCCAGCACGGTGACATTTTCGAAGTCGCCCAGTGGTACCCGCGCATGGCCGTGTACGACGATCTGCGCGGCTGGGATACCGCGCCCTACCTCAACAGCGAGTTCTACCTGGAATACGGCGATTTCGACTACGCGATCACGGTGCCGTGGGACATGATCGTGGCCGGTTCGGGTGAGTTGCTCAATCCCGACCAGGTGCTGACAGCGACCCAGCAACACCGCCTGGCGCAAGCCCGCCGCAGCGACACAACGGTGATGATCCGCTCGCCGGAGGAAGTCAACCAGGCGTCCAGTCGGCCCCGGCAAGACGGCACGTTGACCTGGCATTTCCGGATGCAGAATACCCGCGACGTGGCGTTCGGCGCGTCCGCCGCGTTCGTGTGGGATGCGGCACGAATCAACCTGCCGGACGGTCGGCACGCGCTGGCCATGTCGGTGTACCCGGCCGAGAGCGGCGGCCCGCAGGCCTGGGGCCGCGCCACCGAATACCTCAAGGCGTCCACCGAATACTTTTCCCGGCGGTGGTACCCCTACCCCTGGCCGGTCGCCATCAACGAAGCGGGCAGCGCGGGCGGCATGGAGTACCCGGGCATCACCTTCGACTCCAAACGCGCCAAGGGTAAAAGCCTGCACATGGTGATCGCACATGAGATCGGGCATATCTGGTTCCCGATGATCGTGGGCAGCAACGAGCGACGTCATGCGTGGATGGACGAGGGGTTCAACACGTTCATCGATATTGGTGAGGACGATGCGTTCAACCACGGCGAGTACGCGCCAAAACGTGATGGCGAGTACGCTCCCGGCGGCGGCAATCCCGCTGACGAGATTGCCGTGGTGCTGGCCGACCGTAACGCGCCGTCCCTGCTCAACGGCGCCGACATGATTCCGGAGAAGTACCGCCACCCGATCACCTATTTCAAGGGCGCGTTCGGCATGGTGCTGCTGCGCGAACAAATCATCGGCCCGCAACGCTTCGACCCCGCATTCCGCCGCTACATCGCCACCTGGGCCTACAAGCACCCCAGCCCGTCCGATTTCTTCCGCTTCATGGAAAGCGAAACCGGCGAAGACCTGGGCTGGTTCTGGCGGGGCTGGTACGAACACAACTGGCAATTCGACATGGCCGTGCAGAAGGTAGCGCCGGTCGGCGGCAACTGGAGCCATGGCGCCGAAGTCACGGTAGCCAACCTCGACCAGCTGGTACTGCCGGCCACGCTGCAAGTGGTCTATGACGACGGCAGCAAACGGGAGCTGCGCGTGCCGGTGGAGACCTGGCAGCAACACACCAGCTACGCGATCCGCGTCGCCGGGACGCGCAAGGTGGTTTCGGCCACCATCGACCCGGCCCACGCGCTACCGGACGCACGGCGCGAGAACAACACATTGCAGGTGCGGTAGCCGCAGCCGCCAGCCACCGCGAAAGTCTGCGCAAGACGGCCTTCCCCCTGCACGTCGGTGGGTCACGCACGAGCCCAACGCGCCCGCAAAAAAAAGGAGCCAGCTCGGCAGCTGGCTCCTTTCTTGATCACAACACTCCTTTCCGCGGTATATCTCAGAAGGGAATTTCATCGTCCGCGAAGCCGCTGTCTGCCGGAGCCGGGGACTGGCGGTCACTGCCCGTGTTGTCATTGCCGCGGGACTGGCCGCCCTGGCGCTGACCGCCGCTCTGAGGCCGCTCGCGCTGGTAGCCGCCGCCGGCACCGCCTTCCCCACCGCCACCGAGCATCTGCATCTCATTGGCAATGATGTCGGTGGAGTAACGCTCGATGCCCTGCTTGTCGGTGTACTTGTCCGTGCGCAACGAACCTTCGATGTAGACCTGGCGGCCCTTCTTCAGGTACTCGCCGGCGATCTCGGCCAGCCGTCCGAAGATTTTCACCCGATGCCACTCGGTGCGTTCCTGCTTCTCGCCGCTTTGCTTGTCGGTCCACGACTCGGAGGTGGCCAGGTTGAATGTGCAGATTGCGGTACCGCCGCCGGTGTGGCGCATTTCAGGATCTGCGCCGAGATTGCCGACCAGGATGACTTTGTTGACGCCACGTGCCATGGGTGTGTCCTCGTTGAGCCGGCTGCAAGTAAACGATGGGTTGCAACCGGAGTGGTGGAATCGGTGGGCTATCATAACCGCGGTGCAGCCCCAGTCCAGCAGGGAAGCCCGGCCTCGGCGTAGGCCGCGGCCGAACGCGCCCGAACGTGCCCGACTCCGCCTCAGGCAGGCGAGCCGGCCGAAGCCGGCGTCGCCACGTCGCCAGCGGCCGGCAGGATCTCCACGCCGTAACCGGCCGCATCCCAAGCCTCCAGACCGCCCTGCAGCGGACGCACGCGTCGGTACCCCTGCGCGATCAACACCTTGGCGGCCCTGGCCGCGGAGACCTCATTCGGACAATTGCAATAGACCACCAGTTCGCGGTCGAACGGAATGTCGTGCGTGCTGCGATCGATGCCATGGTCGCCAAGCAGCAGCGCGCCGGGCAGGATGCGGGAATCGAGCAAGCGGGATGCGGGCGCTCGTACATCGAGCACCAGCGGCGCTGGCTTCACTTGCAGCTCCCGATGCAGCTCGTCGACCGTGATGCGCGCCATGCGCAAGGTGCGCAGCAGGCTCCAGCGCTGCCACCAACGGGCCAAGACGTACAAGACAAGCAAGACCATCAGCCCTTCGAGGGCAACCATGCCCGCGCTGGAAATGGCGGCCAGCAGGTCCTCAACTTCGGCCGCAAAAACAAAGCCCAAGCCAACCGCTACAACCGCCCACAACAGCGAACCGAGCGCATCAAACAACACGAACGTCCCGGCCGGCAACCTCATGGCGCCGGCCAGTGGCGGTGCCACCGTGGCGAGCCCCGGGACGAACTTGGCCACCAGCAACACCTGTCCACGCCAGCGCTGAAAATGAAGTTCGGAACGCCGGACGCACGAATCCGGCGACAACGAGATGCGGCACAGCAGGCGCATCACGCCGCCGCCGTAACGCCTGCCAGCGGCATACCACAGCGAGTCACTGAGCACGCACGCAACCACGCAGGCCAGCAGTACGGCCCAGACGGGAACCTGCCCGCCAGCGGCCAACGCGCCGGCCACCACCAAGGTCGGCACCGCGGGTACCGGCACGCCAAGCTGAGTCACCAGCACATTGAGGAAGACCAGCAGCACACCGTACTGCGTGATCAGCGCAATGATTTCATGGGCCATCGGGGCGATACTCGATCACGATGCGGCCACGCCGCACGCAACCATGATTGGGCCTCCAATCGGCTATTGCAAACCCTGGGCGAACTGCGCCTGCGCAGCCGCCGTGCGGCCGATCCGGCGCGAACCAACGATCACCAGCGGCAGCCACAGCAAGGTCAGCACCGCCGCGCAGGCAAACACGCCGTCGGGGCCAAGCCGACCCAGCGCGATGCCGCCCAACGCTCCGCCCACGAACGCGCCGATGAACTGGCTGGTCGAATACGCGCCCATGGCAGCGCCACGAAGATGCTCTGGCGCCAAGCGGGACACCAGGCTGGGCAGCGCCGCCTCCAGCAGGTTGAACGCGGAGAAGAACACGGTTGCCGCCAGCCCGAAGGCGATCAAGTGGTCACCCGACATGGCAAAGCCGAGCAACGCCAGGCCAATCGCCACCACGCACACGGTCACGATCCGCAGGCTCTGCACCACCTCGCGCATCTGGTGCATGCTGGCGCCCATCACCAGCGCGGCCACCGTCATCACCGGCAAATACAGCTCCCAGTGCCGGCCGACCGGCAGGTGCATCGTATCGGCCAGCAACAGCGGCAGTCCCACGAAGCTGGCGGTGAGCAGCGCATGCAGGAAAAACACCGATCCGTTCAGCACCAGCATGCGGCCGTCACGCAACATGGCCAGCACCTGGGCGAGCCCCGCCGCCGCTGGCGCACGCGTGCGTACCGGGGTGGGCACGATCAACCAGAGCAGCACCAGCGAGATCAGGGCAAGGATCGAGGTGGCGGCAAACAGGCCAGACAATCCGGCAATGGTCTCCAGCGGCGGGCCGAGAATCAGTGCCAGCAGGAAAGCGAGGCCAATCGACACACCAATGATGCCCATGGCCTTGCTGCGGTTCTCCGCCGACGTGAGGTCGGCGGCAAGGGCAATCCCGGCGCCGGCCACCGCACCCATGCCCTGCACCGCGCGCCCGATCACGATGCCGGTGAGCGTGTCCGACATCGCAGCAATCAAGCCACCGGCGGCAAACAGCAGCAATCCCAGCGTGATCGCCGGCTTGCGCCCGATCCGGTCGGACAACACGCCCAGCGGAATCTGCAGCAGCACCTGGCCGATTCCGTAAATGCCCAGTGCCAACCCGATCATGAAACCCGTGGCGCCAGGCATCCCCTTCGCGTAAAGCGAAAAGACCGGCATGATCAGGAACAGTCCGAACAGGCGCAGACTGATGACGCACGCCAGCGTCACCGCGCTGCGCAATTCCAGGCGCGTGAGTTTGCTCAAGAGGGTGGCGACGTCGACCAAGGCATGGGCCGCATTATAAGGGCTAACCTTGGCAGCGCTTTGTGGCGACATGTCGCGGCGCAAGTTCCTGCAACCTCTATAATCACGTTCCACGCTGTTGTGAAGCCTCCATGATTCCGATGCCCGCCGACGCCTCCCGCCCCGCCGACTTCGCCCAGGTACGCGACCTCGCCGCCGCCGACATGCAGCAGGTCGACGCCCTGATCCGCCACCGGCTGTCATCCGAGGTGGTGTTGATCAACCAGATTGCCGACCACATCATCGCCGGGGGCGGCAAGCGGCTGCGCCCGATGTTGCACGTGCTGGCTGCCCGCGCCGCCGGTTATCGCGGCGATCACCACACCAAGCTCGCCGCCATCATCGAGTTCATCCACACCTCCACCCTGCTGCACGACGACGTGGTCGACGAATCCGACCTGCGGCGCGGGCGCAAGACCGCCAATGCGCTGTGGGGCAACGCCGCCAGCGTGCTGGTCGGTGACTTCCTGTACTCGCGCTCGTTCCAGCTGATGGTCGAACTGGACGACATGCGCATCATGCGCATCCTGGCTGATACCACCAACACCATCGCCGAGGGCGAGGTGCTGCAGCTGCTCAACATCGGCAACGCCAGCGTCAGCGAGGCCGCCTACCTGGCCGTGATCGAGCGCAAGACCGCGGTGCTGTTTGCCGCGGCCACGGAGTTGGGCGGCATTCTGGGGGGCCTGCCCGAGACGCAGGTCAGCGCGCTGCGCCGCTACGGCATGGAGCTTGGCTACGCCTTCCAGATCGCCGACGATCTGCTCGACTACACCAGCGATGCCGGCACGCTGGGCAAGAACATTGGCGACGATCTCGCCGAGGGCAAGCCGACCCTGCCGCTGATTTACGCGCTGGAGAAAGCCGACCCGGAGCAGGCCCGCACCTTGCGCCACGCGATCGAACACGGCGGGCTCGATTCGCTCGATCGCATCATCGCCTCGATCGCCGAGTCAGGCGCCCTCGAGCGCACCCGCGAACGAGCCCTGCACCACGCCGAAGCCGCCCGCGACGCGCTGACGACGCTGCCACCCTCGGCGCACCGCGACGCCCTGGCCGCATTGGCCGACTACTCGGTGCAACGCACGTTCTGATCCGAGGCCGCTTGTGGCGGCTTCCGGGGCTTCAGCGCCTCGCCCAAGCCGCAATGATCCGGTGGATCTCGTCCAACCCGTCGAACAGGGCCGCCGGGCCCGGCTGCAGGATGATCGGCGACTTGATCTCGTGCAGATCGCCATGTCGCACGGCGGGAATCGTGTCCCAGCCCGGGCGCGCCGCCACCCGTTCAGGCCGGAAGCGCTTGCCGCACCACGAACCCAGGATGATGTCCGGCGCGCGGCGCACCACCTCGTCACCATCGGCCAGGATGCGCTGCTTCGCCAGCGGTTCACGGGCGAGCTCGGGGAAGCAGTCGTCGCCGCCGGCAATTTCGATGAGCTCGGCCACCCAGCGGATGCCGGTGATGATCGGCTCGTCCCATTCCTCGAAATACACCTTCGGCCGCCGCGGCAGCGCTTCGGCGGCAGCGCGGATTTCAGCGATGTGCCGCTCGGCGCGCTGTGCAAAGGCCTCGGCCTTTTCGTGTGCGCCGACCATCGCGCCGAGCCGGCGAATGTAGGCAATGATCCCCGCAACACTGCGATGATTGCTGATCCAGACTTCGACGCCACACTTGATCAGCTCGCGGGCGATGTCCGCCTGGATGTCGGAAAAACCGATCGCCAGATCCGGTTCCAGTTTGAGTATGTCGCCAATCTTGGCGCTGGTGAACGCCGAGACCTTGGGCTTTTCCTTGCGCGCCACGGCCGGACGCACGGTAAACCCGGAGATGCCGACAATCCGTTGGTCTTCGCCCAGTGCGTACAGCACCTCGGTGGGCTCTTCGGTCAGGCAGACGATGCGTTGCGGATAGTGGTCGGACATGATTCCAGGTCGAATGGCGAAAATCGGGCGCGACGCCTCTGCAGGCCTACGGGGACGCATACAAGGGTCAGCGCGCTGACCATCATGGTGCGCCAACGCGGACAGATGCGATGTTCCCACAGACAGAGACCTCACAGGCCAGGCATCGGCGATTCCGCGACCTGGCCCAGCCGCAGCGAGCGATCGGTCGTGGCGTAAACCGGTGGGCCACACCCGCCGGTTCGCGATGCACGGCTACCACTCGGCGCCCGCCGGACATCCCCGCATCTAGGGGTACAGCAGCCGACTGGTCCAGGTCTGACCGTGGCGATCCCAGCGCACCCGCTCGTGCAGGCGGAACTCGGCGCCATACCAGAACTCCAGCATGTCCGGCTCCACCACGAAACCGCCCCAGTGCGGTGGCCGGGTCACGTCACGGCCTTCGAATTGCTGCTCAAACTGAGCCACGCGCTTTTCGAAGGTTTCGCGATCGGGCAGCGTGTGGGATTGCAGCGACGCCCATGCACCAATCTGGCTGCCGCGGGGGCGACTGGCAAAGTACGCATCGGATTCCGCGTCCTGCAATTTGCGTGCAGCGCCTTCCACGCGAACCTGCACACCGTTGCGCAACCGCTTCCAGTGAAAACACAAGGCGACCTGTGGATGGGCGTCGAGCTGGCTGCCTTTGTCACTCTCATAGTTGGTGAAGAAGCGGAAGCCGCGCTCGTCGGCGCCCTTGAGCAGCACGATGCGCGAGGCAACCCGGCCCGACGCATCAACCGTGGCCAGATTCATCGCCGTGGGCTCACGGTCGCCGCTGGCCTTGGCTTCATCGAGAAGGCGCAGAAAAGTACCCAGGATTTCCGGTTTGAGCATGGTATTCGAAACTTTCCTTTTGCATCGTGGCCATCACGCGCCATCATGGGCGGATTGACCCGACCGATAATAATGCAATGCACCATTCATCCAGCACCTTTCCTGCCGCGCTGGCCGTGGCATCATCCGACATGATGTGTGAAGGCCGCCGCGACGCTCCCGCCTGCGGGATACTGCTTCGGCGCTGCTTGCCAGTCGACAAACTACCTCCCGGAATGATGGTGTCCTGCGGATGATGTCCCACGCCGACATGCAGAACGAGGCCCTCGCCGGCCACCTGCTCGATCAGTACGCCGGGCGCATCGCCCGATCCCGACGGCCCTACATCATCGGCCTGTCCGGCCTCCAGGGCAGCGGCAAGAGCACGCTGGCACGCGTGATGAAAGCCCAGGCACAAGCCCGCGGCTGGCCCACCGAAGTGCTGTCGCTGGACGACTTCTACTACGCCCGCAGCGGCCGCGAGACCCTGGCGCGTGACGTTCACCCACTACTGCGCACCCGTGGCGTGCCCGGCACCCACGAAATCGAACTGATGATGTCCGTGCTGGCCGCGCTGCCGCTTGCCTCGGAACGGCTGCCGGTGCCGCATCCGCGCTTCGACAAGGGGCGTGACACGCGCTTTCCGCCGTCGCGCTGGCCACGGGTGACCCGGCCACCGCGGCTGGTGATCGTGGAAGGCTGGGCGCTCGGGATCCGACCGCAGCCGCAGGCCGCCCTGCTCAAGCCGATCAATCAGCTGGAACGGACCGAGGACGCCGATGGCGTCTGGCGCGCGTGGGTCAACAAGCAGCTGCGCGGCTACCAGCCGCTCTGGCGAAAATTCGATGCGCTGATCGTGCTGCAGGCACCGCGCTGGGAAATCGTGCGTCGCTGGCGCGGCGAACAGGAACAGCAATTGCTTGCCCGCCACGCGCCCCTGGCGATGGATGCCGCTACCATGGAGCGGTTTCTTGCCCACTTCGAACGACTCAGCCGACATGCGCTGGCAACCCTGCCGCCGCTGTCAGATACCTGCGTGGAGTACGACGAGGACCGCCACGTCACGGGGCTCAGTCACGGCTGAGCGCGGCAAGCAGGACCGCGCCAGCGGGCGACCATCGCGCCCTCGTCGGTGCTCGCCTGCCCACGTTTCACGGCCGCTTCGGGCCCGCCTGGTCACGCCACGATGAAGTTGACCTTCATGTTGACCCGCCACTCGGTCACGGTGCCGTCTTCTTTCGTGACCACCTTGATCTCGTTGATCCAGGCGCCCCGGATATTCTTTACCGATTCGGCGGCCTTTTGCAGGCCGCGCTGCACCGCGTCTTCCATACTCTTGCCGGACGCGGCATTCAGTTCGATGACCTTGGCTACGGACATGGCGTATTGCTCCCGTTGAATCGAGCGGGTCATACGCTGCGATTCCCCCGAGGCCCAGTCTGGCCCCTCGAAGTGGCCGGCCACAAGCCGCACTGCAAAATCACCTCACGTTGACGCTTCCACCTGCACCGCCGTGCCGTAGGCCAGCACCTCGGTGGCACCCTGCGCCACGTCGTTGGCGTCGTAACGCATGGCCACCACGGCGTTCGCTCCCATCTCGGCGGCATGTCGCAGCATCAGCTCGAAGGCCTCTTCGCGCGCCTGTTCACACAGCTCGGTGTAGAGGGAGATGTTGCCTCCGACCAGAGTTTGCAGCGTGGCACCGATGTTGCCGACCACGCTGCGCGAACGCACGGTGATCCCGCGCACGATACCGAATGACCGCACGATGCGGCATCCGGCAATCTCGTTGGTCGTGCTGACCCGGTCGTGCGGAACGGCTTTTCCCATGACATGTCTCCGGCGGGTGAATTCAGCTGTCGAGCAGTGCAGCGTAACCTTCGCGTGCATCCGGCCACTGCGGCGACCAGCCACTGGCGCGAAGGCAGGCATTGCTCAATCGCTTGCTGCCAACGCCCGCCGGCGCCAGGCCGTCGGCTGGTGGCGGCGCGTCGATCAACGCGGCGAGGAAATCATAAAGTTCGTCCAGCGGCATGGGCGTATCGTCGACTCCCACGTAGATCGGCTGCGCATCCGCCCGGCCCAGCAGGTGGACGATCGCGGACGCGGCGTCATCGACATGAATGCGGTTGGCCCAGTGCGGCTCTTCACGCGGCACTCGCAACTGTCCGCTACGCAGGCGTTCGAGCAACTGCAGCCGTCCCGGTCCATACAACCCGGCCAGCCGCAGCGCGGTTGATGCGGTCGGGTACTCTGCCAGAATCCGCTCCGCTTCAAGCAACACCGCACCATTGAAGCCGAGCGGCACAGTCGGGGTCGACTCGTCCACCCAGTCGCCATCGTGCTCGCCGTACACGGCGCTGGACGACACCAGCAGCACTTGCTTCAGCTTGCGCGCATCGAGTGCACCGAGCAGGTTCTGCAAGCCGTCCACAAAGATCGCCCGGTAGCTCGCCTTGTCCCGGGCGGCCGGCGCGGGCAGGTAGACCAGACGGGTGATTCCCCTGGGCAGCCCACCCAAACTTTCCGGGACGGTCAGGTCGGCACTCAACCAGTTGATGCCCTTGCCGCGTTGCCGCGGGGGAGTCCGCCGCAACGCCCACACTTCATCGCCCTGCGCGAGCAGTTGCTGCGCCACCCGCACGCCAAGATCCCCACACCCCGCCAGCAAGATACGTTCACCCACTGCCACGCTCCGATTGATCTGCCCCGTTCGACACGCCCTGTTAGCATCTGATCATGAATCCGTCGTCCAACCTTTTCATCATTGGTCCTACCGGCGCCGGCAAGACGTCGATCGGGCGACGACTCGCCTCGCATTATGGCCTGACCTTCGTCGATCTCGACCAGCAAGTCGAGCTTCATTGTGGTGTGGATGTGACGACCGTCTTCGAGATCGAAGGTGAGGCCGGCTTCCGCCAGCGCGAAAGCGCGCTGCTCGACGAGCTGACCCAGGGCAGCGGGGTGCTCCTGGCCACTGGCGCGGGCGCGGTGCTGGAGCCACCCAACCGGCAGCACCTGAGCGCGCGTGGCTACGTAGTGTGGCTGCAGGCCAGTGTCGACCAGCAAGCCGAGCGGTTGGAGCGCGACAATCGCCGCCCACTGCTGGCAGGGCCCGATCGGCGCGGGCGGCTTCAGGCAATGGCGCAGGCCCGCGAGCCGATCTACCGCGAACTCGCCGACCTGGCCATTCCCGGCGAATATGGCAGCGTGGCCGCGGCAAGCGAACGCTGCATCGAGATGATCGACCGTCACTGGCAGCGCCCCGGTGCGCACCCCAGGCAAATCGCATGAACAATCCGCGCATTGATTCCGTCACCGTCGCGCTCGGCAATCGCAGTTATCCGATCTGGATCGGCGGCGGCCTGCTCGGCGACTACCCGCGCTGGCGCGCCACGTTGCGCGGACGCCATGCGCTGGTGATCAGCAATACCACGGTGGCGCCGCTGTATCTGCCGCGCCTTGAAGCGGGACTGGCCGGCCTGCACTGGTCGTCCTTTCTGCTTGACGACGGCGAGGCGCACAAGACGTTTGTCAATGTTGGCCGGGCGCTGGAAGCCCTGGGCCAACTGGGTGCCACCCGGGATGCCTGCGTCATCGCCCTCGGTGGCGGCGTGGTCGGCGACCTGGCGGGGTTCAGCGCGGCCTGCTGGATGCGCGGCATCGACTTCATCCAGATGCCGACCACGTTGCTGGCCATGGTCGACTCCTCCGTCGGCGGCAAGACCGGTGTGAACCTGCCGGTCGGCAAGAACCTTGCCGGTGCGTTCCATCAGCCGCTCGCCGTGATCGCCGACACCGACACCCTCACCAGCCTGCCCGAGCGCGAATTCCGCGCTGGCCTGGCCGAGGTGATCAAAGGCGCCGCGATCGGCGACGAAGCGTTCTTCGCCTGGCTGGAACAGCAGGCCCCGGCTCTGGCTGCGCGCGAGCCGTCCATCGTGCAGGAGGCGATTGCGCGCAAGGTGCGTTACAAGGCCGGCGTGGTCGCCCGCGACGAAACCGAACAGGGGGAGCGCGCGCTGCTCAATTTCGGCCACACGTTCGGCCATGCGCTGGAAACCGCCGGCCACTACACCGCCTTGCTGCACGGCGAAGGCGTGGCCATCGGCATGCTGCTGGCCGCGCGGCTGTCCGAGCGCATCGGCATGAGTGCAGCCGCGGCCACCACCCGGCTGCAAGGTCTGCTGGAGATCCTCGGCTTGCCGACCGCCGCCCCGCCCGGCATGGATCCGCAAGAACTGCTGGCGCTGATGCGGCTGGACAAGAAGAACACCGCCGAGCATTTGCGCCTGATCCTGTGGCGCGGCGTCGGCCAGGCCGAGATCATCGCCGGCGTGAACGAGACGGATGTGCTCGCCGTGCTGCAAGCCGCGACCCGCTGATCACCCGGTTGCGACGTTGTGGCGCGACCCGGCCCGCCTTGCGCGCCTACAAAGCCGGCCCTGCTCCTATAAACTGTCAGGTCCGGCCTCATGCCGAACCAAGCCCACCGTCGCCGACCTGTCCATGCGCCTCTACCTGCAAACCGTGCCCGGCACTGCCGATGCGCCCCGCTACGTCCAGATCACGCTGGAGCAGGACCTGCTTGGCGGCTGGACGCTGTACCGCGAATCGGGCACGCAGGGCGGCCGCGCCACCCTCAAGCGCGAGCAGTTCCTCGAGCGGGATGAGGCCCTCGCCGCGTTCGAGAAGGCTCGCGACGCCCAACTCAAGCGCGGTTTCCGCCTGATGTTTGCCCAGGGCCAGGAAGGCCCCTATGGACGCTGATTGTCATGACTGATGTGTTGAAGAACGACCGATTCCTGCGCGCCCTGCGCCGCGAACCCACCGACACCACGCCCATCTGGGTGATGCGCCAGGCCGGCCGCTACCTGCCCGAATACCGGGCCACCCGCGAACGCGCCGGCAGCTTCATGGGCCTGGCACAGAATCCCGAGTTTGCCTGCGAGGTCACCCTGCAGCCGCTGGAGCGCTTCGACCTCGACGCGGCGATCCTGTTTTCCGACATCCTCACCATCCCCGATGCGATGGGCCTGGGCCTCACGTTTGCCCATGGCGAAGGGCCACAGTTCGCTCATCCGGTTCGCAGCAAGGCCGACATCGACAAACTCGCCGTGCCGGACATGGACGGCGAATTGCGTTACGTGACGGACGCCGTACGCCTGATTCGGCGCGAACTGCACGGCCGCGCACCGCTGATCGGCTTCGCCGGCAGCCCGTGGACACTGGCCTGCTACATGGTTGAAGGCCGCGGCTCGCGGGATTTCGCCACGCTGAAAGCCCTGTGCTGGAACGAGCCGAGGCTCGGCCACCAGTTGCTCGACACGCTGGCCCGGTCCGTGGCGCACTACTTGACTGCCCAGGCTGCCGCCGGCGCCCAGGCCCTGATGATCTTCGACACCTGGGGCGGCCTGCTTGGCCCCGCGTCATTCCGCGAGTTTTCACTGCGATACATGAGCCAGATTGTCGCCGCGCTGAAAGCAGACCCCCATGCACGCGAGCTGCCGGTAATCCTGTTTTCCAAGGGCGCCGGCCCGCACCTGGCGGAGATGGCGGACAGCGGCTGCACGGCCCTGGGCGTCGACTGGACCATCGAGCTGGCCGATGCGCGTCGCGCCGTCGCCGGCAAAGTTGCCTTGCAGGGCAACCTCGACCCGAGCGTGATGCGCGCCAGCCCTGCGGTGATCCGTCGTGAGGCCCGCGCCGTGCTCGACAGCTACGGCAACCATCCCGGCCACGTCTTCAACCTTGGCCACGGCATCACGCCGGAAGTCGACCCCGAGCACATGAAAGTGCTGGTGGACGAGGTGCACGCCTACGGTCGGGTCCTTCGCAGCCGCTGAGCCAATGCTCGCGGCGTGAAACCCCGTCGCCGCCGACGGACGGCACTTTGCCCGCCCGCTGGTTCCAGGATGACGGGCACAAGGCCTCACGGCGGGGCCTGCCCTTCGGGCGCTTACAGCCCATTGGCCGAGATGCCTTTTGGCAGGCCCGTCCCCGCCCCGTACAATTGCCCCTTTCCCCACGACAAAGCGTGCGCCTGGCGCGCGCCACCGAGCGCACATCCGATGGAAAAGAGTTTCGAACCTGCCCAGATCGAGTCGAAGTGGTACGAACGCTGGGAATCCAGCGGCGCGTTCCAGCCGTCGGGCAAGGGCGAACCCTATTGCATCCTGCTGCCACCGCCGAATGTCACCGGCACCCTGCACATGGGACATGCGTTCCAGCAGACGGTGATGGACATGCTGATCCGCTACCAGCGCATGCGCGGCATGAACACGCTGTGGCAGGTCGGCACCGACCATGCGGGTATCGCCACCCAGAAAATTGTCGAGAACCAACTGGCGATCGAAGAAAAGACCCGGCATGACCTCGGCCGCGATGCCTTCGTCGAACGGGTGTGGAAGTGGAAAGAGGAGTCCGGCTCCACGATCACCAACCAGATGCGCCGCATCGGTGCCGCCGCGGACTGGTCGCGTGAGCGCTTCACCATGGATGACGGGCTGTCGGCGGCGGTGCGCAAAGTCTTCATCGACTGGTATCGCGCGGGCCTGATCTATCGCGGCAACCGCTTGGTGAACTGGGATCCGTCACTGGGCACGGCCGTGTCGGACCTGGAAGTGAACAACGTCGAGCGCGACGGCCACATGTGGTCGATCCGCTACTCCGTCGTGGGCAGCGACGAGAGCCTGGTGGTGGCCACCACCCGACCCGAGACCATGCTGGGTGACGTGGCCGTGGCGGTGCATCCGGAAGACGAACGCTACGCACATCTGGTCGGCAAGACACTCATGCTGCCACTGGCCGATCGCGAGATCCCGGTGATCGCGGATGACTATGTCGACCGCGCCTTCGGCACCGGCTGCGTGAAAATCACGCCCGCGCACGACTTCAACGACTACGCGATCGGCCAGCGCCACAAGTTGCCGCTGATCACCATTTTCACGCTGGACGCGAAGGTCAACGAGAACGCGCCCGCGAAGTACCGCGGCCTTGACCGCTACGACGCACGCAAGGCCGTGCTGGCCGACCTCGAAGCACTCGGCCTGCTGGTGGAAACGAAACCGCACAAGCTCCAGGTTCCGGTCAGCCAGCGCTCGGACGCCGTGATCGAACCGATGCTGACCGACCAGTGGTTCGTCGACCTCACCACCGAGACGCAGGCCGACGGCCGCCCCGGCGGCCGCAAGGCCATCACCGAGCCGGCGCTCGACGCGGTGCGTTCGGGTGAGATCAAGTTCGTTCCGGAAAACTGGACGACGACCTACACGCAATGGCTGGAGCACATCCAGGACTGGTGCATCAGCCGCCAGCTGTGGTGGGGCCATCGCATCCCCGCGTGGTATGACGAAGCGGGCAACATCTTCGTGGGCGAGAACGAAGCGGACGCACGCCTGCATGCCGTCTCCGAACCGGTCGGTGCCTTGCGTCAGGATGAGGATGTGCTGGACACCTGGTTCAGCTCCGCCCTGTGGCCGTTTTCCACGCTGGGCTGGCCCGCGGACGGGCCGGTGAAGAACGAGCGCGGCGAAGTTGTCGCCAACTGGGAGAACGACAAGCTGTTTCTGCCCAGCGCCGTACTGGTGACGGGCTTCGACATCATTTTCTTCTGGGTCGCCCGGATGGTGATGACCACCCGGTACTTTACGGGCAGGATTCCGTTCCGCGAGGTCTACATCAACGCCATCGTGCGTGATGCGGAAGGCCAGAAAATGTCCAAGTCCAAGGGCAATACGCTCGATCCGCTGGACCTGATCGACGGCATCGAACTGGAGCCGCTGGTGGCAAAATCCACCCGCTCGCTGCTGATTCCACAGGTGCGTGCGAAAGTCGAGAAGCGCATCCGCAAGGACTATCCCGACGGCATTCCGGCGATCGGCACCGACGCATTGCGATTTACCTTTGCCGCGCTGGCCAGCTACAGCCGCACGATCAACTTCGACATCAAGCGCGCTGAAGGTTACAAGGCGTTCTGCAACAAACTGTGGAACGCGGCGCGGTTCGTCCTGATGAACTTGCCTGAGGGCGAGATCGCCGCGCCCGCCGGCGCACCGGCGACCGAAGCCGAACGCTGGATTCTCACCCGGCTCAAGCAAACCCTGGCCGAGGTCGAGCAGCACTTCGTCAGCTACCGCTTCGACCATCTCGCGCAGGCGTTGTACGAATTTGTCTGGAACGAGTACTGCGACTGGTTCCTGGAATTGTCCAAGCCGGCCCTGCATGGCGACGATGCAGCGGCCGCGGCGTCCACCCGCTACACCCTGCTGGTGGTGCTCGAAAGCGTGTTGCGGGCGCTGCACCCGGTCATTCCGTTCATCACCGAAGAAATCTGGGAATCGGTGGGGCCAAAGCTCGGCCTCGACGAAGGCAACCTGATGCAGCGGCCGTGGCCGCGCGCCGGCGAAATCGTGGCCGACGACGCCGCGACCGCCGAGATCGAATGGTTCAAGAACGTGCTGTCCGGTATCCGCCGAATCCGTTCGGAAATGAACATCTCGCCCGGCAAGACGATTCCGCTGCTGTTCGCCGACGGCAATCCCGTTGATCGTGCGCGGGTGGCGAAGTTCGCTGCACAGATTGCGTTCCTGGCCCGCACCGAAGCGCCACAGTGGATCGGCGGCGATGCCGACGAACCTGCCGCCGCAGCCGCCGTGGTCGGTACGCTGCGGGTGCTGATTCCGCTTGTGGGGCTGATCGATCTTGGCGCAGAGAAAGCGCGGCTGGCCAAGGAAATGGCCCGCATCGAAGGGGAGATCAAAAAATGCGAAGGCAAACTGGGCAACGCCAAATTCGTCGCCAATGCCCCGGCGGAAGTCGTCGCCCAGGAGCGCCAGCGCATCGCCGACTGGAACACGACCCTGGGTGCCCTGCGCGAGCAGGCGGCAAAATTGCAGAAGTGACCGCATAGGGGGCCGTCAGGCGATGACGCATCGCCGCGATGCGTTCCTCACTCCGGCTTGGCACCCGCTCCTGCCTCAAGCGCCATCACGATCGCGTCCTCGCGCCCGTGTCTGGCCGGGTAGTAACGTGGCCGACGGCCGATCTCATGAAAGCCCACCGACTCGTACAGCGCCTTGGCTACCGGATTGGACGGGCGTACTTCGAGGAATACCCGCTCGGCACCATGCCAGCGCGCGATATCGAGCAGCCGCCCCAACAGGTGCCGGCCCAGGCCGCGGCGGCGCCAGTCCGGTCCGATGCAGATGTTCAGCACATGCGCCTCGCCGGCACCCACCGACAGAATCCCGTAACCGGCAATCACCTCGTCCACCCACAGCACCCAACACGGATGGCCGGTCTTGAGGCAGTCGCTGAAGATGCCGGCCGACCAGGGAAATTCATACGAGGCGTTTTCCAGTTCGCTGACCGTGGGCAGGTCATCGGTCCGCATGCCCCTGACCTGGATCGACGGTTTGATCACGGCGACCACGGCCGCTAGCCCTCCGCTGCCGCCAGTGCGCGCCGCACCGTGCGCAACGCGCTCCACAGGCGCCGCTTGGACTCTGCCCGGGTCAGAACCATCCCCGGTTCGTCGGCCAGCACAATCTGCGCCTGCTGCATGGTGGCAACCGGCAACGCACGGCCCAGCGCATGTGCTTGCGCCTCACCAAAGACCAGATAGGCGCGTGCGGCGGGTACGTCCTTCAGCTCACCATCGCTCACCGTGATGCGTGCGGCCCGCGCAAACGCAGCCCCGCCAGCAACCAGAGCGCGCCCGACCAGGTCCAACTCGCGCGTGCTGCAACCTGACGGCAGCACCACCACGCAGCGGTGACCGGTTACAGCCCCATGCGCCGACAGATCCGCATGGAAGGACACTCCGGTGCCAACCGACACCGCTCGCTGCACCCACGGCGTCACCCCGAGCGCGCGCAATACGCGATCGCGATGGGCGGCATCAACGGGCTGGCGGGCCGGCGCACTCATGTCGTGCCACGCCTCGCCCGGCGCCGATGGGTGGCCAGGCTCCAGACGGTCCACACCGGCCCGGACAGGAGGTAGATCGTGAACCCTGCAAACAACACGCGTGGCGTGTCCACGATCAACAGGGCCAGCAGCAACACGGCGGCGACCATCCACACAAACGGCACGCGCTGGCGCTCGCCCGCCGGCAACGCCTTGAAGCTGAAATAGCGGAAACGGCTGACCATCAGCAAGCCAACCACAATGGCCAGCACCGCCGTGATGAAGGAAAAATCACTGCCAGGCAGGCCGAACTTGTCCACGCTCCACACAAACGACATGCAGACCGCGGCGGCAGCCGGACTGGCCAGGCCCTGGAAATAGCGCTTGTCGGCCACGCCCACCTGGGTATTGAAACGGGCCAGACGCAACGCGCCGCACGCGGCGTAGATGAACGCTGCCGCCCAGCCGAGTTTGCCCCACAGCGGCCCGAAATCGCGCAGTGCCGACAGCGACCACGTGTACATCACCAATGCTGGCGCCAGCCCGAAGCTGACCAGATCCGACAATGAATCGTACTGCACCCCAAACTCGGTCTGGGTGCCGGTCATCCGTGCCACGCGGCCATCCAGGCCATCCAGCACAGCAGCGATGAACACCGCCACCGCCGCCTCGGTATAGCGGCCACCGATACTGGCGATGATCGCGTAAAAGCCCGCAAACATCGCCCCTGTGGTAAACAGGTTGGGCAGCAGGTAGATGCCCCGGTGACGGGGTGGCCGTACAGGCATTTGCTCGCTCATGAATCAATCCGTGACGGGATGCGCGCAGTGTAAACCATCGGCTGCTTGAGTCCGGGCGGATGGAGTGCTAACAAGGTAAACCAGAATTTCCCCGTGGATGTGGAGAACACCATGCACCGTTTGCTGATTGGCGTGGCCTTGCTGCTGCTGGCCCCGCTGGCTGCGGCCCAGGCCTACAAGTGGACCGACACCAGCGGCACCGTGCACTACTCCGATGCGGCGCCGGCACAGGGCACAAAGTACGAAAGGGTCACCACGACCGGCAGCGTGGAGCCGCTGGCTGCACCCGTGGCCCGCGAAGACACGGAGGAGCCTGAAACGGCGGCCGAGCCCACACCGCCCGTGCCCGACACGCCGGAGAACCGCACCCGACTGTGCGACTCACTCAAGACCAATCTCGCCGCCCTGCAAGGTAGTGGTCCGGTAGTGATGCAGCAGGACGGCAAGACCGTCGCCCTCGACGACGCCCAGCGCAAGCAGCAGTCCGCCTCTGCCCAAGCCCAATTCGATCAGTTCTGCCAGTAGGCGCCGCCATGCGGCCCTGCGCAGGAGGCCGCGGCAACCGGTAATTCACGGCGCCGCGGCCTGCCACAGCAGCGCGCGGACGCTACACTAGGCGTCTTTATCACGCCGGAAACCACGCGCATGCGCCTCAGCCAATTCCATCTGGCCACCGTCAAGGAAGTCCCCGCCGACGCCGAAATCGCCAGCCATCGACTGATGCTGCGCGCCGGCATGATCCGCAAGCTCGCCTCCGGCCTGTACACGTGGAGTCCGCTCGGCCTGCGCGTGCTGCGCAAAGTGGAAAACATCGTGCGCGAGGAAATGGATCGGGCCGGTGCCATCGAAATGCTGATGCCGGCGGTACAACCCAGGGAACTGTGGGAGGAAACCGGCCGCTGGGAGAAATTCGGCGGTCAATTGCTGAAAATCAAGGATCGCAAGGGCCAGGAGTTTTGCTACGGCCCGACCCATGAAGAGGTCGTTACCGATTTTGCCCGCAACGAGCTGAAAAGCTACAAGCAATTGCCGCTCAGCGTGTATCAGATCCAGACCAAGTTCCGCGACGAGATTCGTCCGCGCTTCGGGGTGATGCGCGCGCGCGAGTTTCTGATGAAAGATGCCTATTCATTTCACTTGTCGCAGGAGTCGCTGGCCGAAACCTATGAAGTGATGTATCAGGCATATGTCCGTATTTTCACCCGGCTTGGCCTGACCTTCCGTGCTGTGCAGGCGGATACCGGCGCCATCGGCGGCAACGCCAGCCATGAATTCCAGGTACTGGCCGATTCCGGCGAAGACGCGATCGCCTTTTCGGATGGCTCCGAGTACGCCGCCAATATCGAGAAAGCCGAAGCCTTGGCGCCCACCGCTGCACGCCCGGCTCCCGGTGCCGAGCTGCAACGCATCGATACACCGACCCAGAAAACCATCGACGATATTGCCGACTTCCTCAAAGTCAGCCCACGTCAATGCGTGAAAACCTTGCTGGTACGTGGCCGCGATGGACTGGTCGCGCTGTGCCTGCGGGGCGACCACGGTATCAACGAAGTGAAAGCCGGCAAGCTGGAGGAACTCCCCGGTGAATCGGTGCTCGCCAGCGAAGAGGAAATTCTTGCCGCTACGGGCGCCCGGCCCGGATTCATCGGCCCGGTCGGGCTGCCCGTGTCGATTCCGGTCCTGGTCGATCGCGATGCGGCCGTGCTGGGCGATTTCGTTTGCGGCGGCAACGCGGACCGCACGCACTACACCGGCGCGAACTGGGAGCGCGATGCGCGCATCACCCGCATTGTGGATCTGCGCAACGTGGTTGAGGGCGATCTTTCACCCGATGGCGAGGGGGTCTTGCACATCGCCCGCGGCATCGAAGTGGGTCACGTGTTCCAGCTGGGCACCAAATACGCCGAGGCGTTGCACGCCACCGTGGTCGACGAAGCGGGCAAGCCGCAGGTCATGACCATGGGCTGCTACGGCATTGGGGTCAGCCGCATTGTCGCCGCCGCGATTGAACAGCGTCACGATGATGCCGGCATCATGTGGCCCGAGGCGATGGCACCATGGCGGGTGGCGGTGTGCGTGATCAACCCGAAGCATTCGCCAGCCGTCAGTGCCGCGGCCGAGGCGCTGTACCAGACGCTGCAGGAGCACGGCATCGAAACCCTGCTCGACGACCGGGGCGTACGCGCCGGCAGCATGTTCGCCGACATGGAGCTGATCGGCATTCCACACCGCGTCGTGGTCAGTGAACGCGGCCTGGCTTCCCGTACGCTGGAATATCGCGCGCGGGAGGACAATGAAAGCCGCCCATTGAGTGAAGACGAACTGATCGCCATGCTCACCTGAATCCGCCCGACCATGCTCAACCGGAGCGGCCGCCCAGTGCGGCCGCCCTTGTATTTGCGACGTGAAACCTGTCGCGGCCTGTTTATCAGGATAAGTGGTTCTATTAACCTCAGTTAATGCAAAACGGCACGCCGTTCAATGAATCCCACTTTACAAATATTCCGCCAATAAGCGAGAATCACGGCTGCAGCAGCGTTCAGCTGCGCCGAGCGTAGTCTTCGTTAATGGTCCGCTTCATGCGGACCATTCATTTCCGACATCCATCCGGAGTCAAATCATGGCCGTCGATATCAAGAATCTCAATCACAATCAGCTCAACGAGCTGATCAGCAAAGCACAGGATCGCCAGAATGAGCTGCGCAAGGAAAAGGTTGTCAAACTGCGCGCCAAGGTTCATGCGCTGATCAAGGCAGAAGGTTATTCATTCGAGGACATTTTCGGCAGCACGCGCGCCAAGGCCAAGCGCAGCACCGGAAAGGTCCCGCCGAAATACCGCAACCCCGCTGATCCGGCGCAGACCTGGTCCGGTCGCGGCAAGCGCCCGCTCTGGTTCAACGCTGCACTGAAGGCCGGCAAGAAGGAAAAGGATTTGCTGATCTGACCATCACGGTGACGCGATGAAAACGCCGGCTTTGGGCCGGCGTTTTGGTTTGCGTCGGTGCGGCACTTGCCCGCGCCCGGCCAGCTGGCTGCGGCGGGACAGCCCGGCGAGGCTTGCCCGGTTTTGGCCCGCCGGGCCGGTGACCGCGCAGACTTTCGCGCTACAGCGATCGGCGCGGCGAAACCAGCAGGTCGCCGAACATCAGCCCGGCCACCAGCGAAACCAGCAGGGTCACCAGCAGCACGCCCGTGTCCATGCTCAATGTGGTGTCACGCTCAAGCAGGAACGACACGCTGCGAAACCCCACACTGCCGGGCACCAGCAGCAGAATGCCAGGCTCGCGCACGACGGCGCCGGGGCGGTGGGCGAAACGGGCGTAAACATTGGCCATGGCAGCGAGGACCAGGCCGCCCAGAAACACGCCCACCGGAGCGCCCGGCAGGAAAGTGGAAATTTCCCCGCCCCAACGCGTGGCCAGATAGCCCACCACCACGGCCAGGATCACCACCGGCCAGTCGCGCCGGGCCGCGCGGAACAGGATGGCAAACGCCACCGCCGCGACGAGCAGGGCAGGAAAATCCGCCCACGGCGGCAATGCCTGCAAGGTGAAATCCCGCGCGTTGATGCCCATTGCCGCGCACAGCTGGGTCGCCGCGATGGTGCCGAACGTCAGCTTGAGCAAGGTCGACAGGGCGCCACCCATGCGCGCCACGCCCGACACCAGGTGCTGGCTGGATATCTCGCGCACCGCCGTGGTCAGCGACATGCCGGGAATCAGGATGATCAGGCTGGCCAGCACCACCGACTTGATCGCCAGTGGCACCACGAACGCGCTCACCAGGATTGCCACCATGGTTGCCACCAAGGCACTGATCGCCTCGCTGGCGACCGCCAGCCGTGGCCGGCTGGCTGCCAGCAGGGTAATCCCGCCGATGATGACGCCGATCACCGCAGCCACCACCAGGTCCGCCCAGGAACTGTGCAGAAACAACGCCGCCACGGCGGCGGCGGACAGGCCGTAGCTGGCGATTGCCGCGATCTTCTCGCGCCGCGTGTCGGGCCGCCCCAGTTCGCGCAGCAAGCGAAAACCCTCGCGCAATTCCAGCTCCCCGGCGATGACGCGATCAGCGATCTCGTCGGCCTGGCACAGGCGCTCCAGATTCACCTCGCCAGGCGACAAGCGCATCACCTGGGTGGTCTGCGCCACGCCGTCGTCACCCTGTTCCCGGTCGGAAAACGAAATGATGATGGCGGTGGGGCTGGACCAGACGTCGGCACACAGCCCCAACCGTTGTGCCGACCCGGCCACCGCCATTTCCAGCCGCGGCGCCGTGGTGCCGTACTGGTGCAGCCGGCGCGCCAGTTCGAGCAGGAAAGCAATGCGCGTGGTCAACGCCGTGGCGGCAACCGGAGGCTGGCCAAGGGTGTCGACCGGACTCATGCCGCCGCGCGCACCTTCAGGGTGGCACCTTCCACGGCGATCACCTCGACTGTGGAGCCCAACGGCAGATCCGGCCCACTGACCATCCACTGACCATCGCCCACACGGGCTTTGCCGCGACCGTTGATGATCGGCTCGATCAGCACGTAACGCTGGCCGATCAACTGCTCGCCGCGCCGGTTGAGGTGATCCTCACCGGGCGCACGCCGCTCCAGCCGTGGACGCAGCCAGCGTGCATAACCAATGCACGCGGCGAATGCGAGCAGGCCGAACAGGATCGCCTGCGCCAGCAGACCAATCGTGGGATCGACCCACAGCACTACGCCCATCGCGGCGGCGGCCAGGCCGATCCACAGCAGGAAGTAACCCGGCAGCAGCAGCTCGCCGGCAATGAGCAACAGGGCCAGAATCCACCACAGGTAATGCGTCGAAAGCTCCCACATGATCAGGCCCTCAGCGCAGCGGTGACTGGATGGCCGGCGGCTTCTGCTGCTGGCCGAGCGATTCCTTGGCGAGCTCCGCGATGCCGGCCAGCGAACCGAGAATGCCGGTGGCCTCGATCGGCAGCAGCAGCATCTTCTGGTTGGGCGACTTGGCCATCTCCTTCAGCGCGTCGACATAGTTGTTGGCCACGAAGTAATTCAGCGCGTTGACGTTGCCGTTGGCGATCGAGTCGGACACCATCGAGGTGGCCTTGGCTTCCGCCTCGGCCGACCGCTCGCGTGCTTCCGCGGCGCGGAACGCAGCCTCCTTCTCACCTTCGGCCGCCAGGATCACCGACTGCTTCTCGCCCTCGGCCTTGAGAATTGCGGCCTGGCGAAACCCTTCGGCATCGAGGATGTTGGCGCGCTTCTCGCGCTCGGCCTTCATCTGGCGGGCCATGGCGTCAACCAGATCCTTCGGCGGGCTGATGTCCTTGATCTCGATGCGGTTGACCTTGACGCCCCACGGGTGGGTCGCCTCGTCCACCACGCCCAGCAACTTGGCGTTGATCGCATCGCGCTGGCTCAGGCTTTCGTCCAGATCCATCGAGCCCAGCACGGTACGGATGTTGGTCATGATCAACGCCAGCGCGGCACCCTCGAGGTTGGCCACCTCATAGGCCGCCTTGGACGCATCGAGTACCTGGTAGAACACCACGCCGTCGACCCGCACCACCGCGTTGTCCTTGGTAATCACGTCCTGGCTGGGCACATCCAGGACCTGTTCCATCATGTTGATCTTGCGTCCCACCGCCTGATAGATCGGAATCAGGAAGTGCAGGCCCGGGCTCAGCGTGCGCGTGTATTTGCCGAAGGTTTCCACCGTCCATTCGAATCCCTGCGGCACGATGCGCACCAGCTTGGCCACGCCGATCACGACGACGGCCACGATCACCAACGCAAGTAACTGTCCCATTGCCCGCTCCCTGTACCCCAAAGAAGGATTCAGTATAGGGGAGCACGATCCCGTCACTCCCCTTTTTCGCGCCCCACCGCAAGCGGTTCCGGGCCGATTCCCTGCCGGTCGGGCCGGTTCCAGCCGTGCGACGCGACGACGAGGCCCGCGCGCCGATGCAAACATCACTCTTGACGGCCGGATATATTTCGATAATTCTAGAAACATGAAACCAATTGACGCCGTCGCCTGCCTCAACGCGCTCGCCCAGGAGCACCGCCTGAATCTGTACCGTCGGCTGGTGCAGGCCGGCGAGGAAGGCATGGCGGTGGGTGAATTGGCAGCGGCAACCGGGCTGGCCGGTGCGACGCTGACCAACCATCTGCACATCCTGCGACGGGCCGGCCTGGTCGACGACGAACGGCGCGGGCGGGTAATCCAGTGTCGCGCCAATTATCTGCAAATGAACAATCTGCTCGAGTTTCTCACCGAAAAATGCTGCGCTGGTTCGGCCGCCGCCGACTGCGCCCCCGCCACCACCTGCCGACCGGCAAGGAAGAAATCATGAAGCGCTTTCACGTCCACGTAAACGTCGACCAGCTCGACAGCAGCGTGCGTTTCTACACCACGTTGTTCGGTGCCGCGCCCAGCGTGCTCAAGGCGGATTACGCGAAGTGGATGCTGGACGATCCGCGCATCAATTTTGCCATCTCGCAACGCGGTCGCCAGGCCGGCCTCGACCACCTTGGCCTGCAGGCCGAGGATGCAGGCGAACTCGCGGCCATCGGCGCGCGACTGCAGGCCGCCGATGCCGTTGTCCTGGCTGAGAAAGCCACGACCTGCTGCTACGCCCGCTCCGACAAGTTCTGGGCTGAGGATCCGCAAGGCGTGCGCTGGGAAAGCTTCCACAGCCATGGCGAAGCCACCACCTATACCAGCGCCCCCGATGCGGCGGGCAATGCCTGCTGCGGACCGGCGTCGACCGAGGGCACGGCGGTCGCCGCAGCCACCTGCGGTCCGGGCGCCAGCGGTCGCCGCTGCTGAGATCGCCATGAAGAACCCACCGTATGATGTGCTGTTCCTGTGCACCGGCAATTCCGCCCGCAGCGTGATGGCCGAGGCCCTGCTCAACCGGCTCGGCGAAGGCCGCTTCCGCGCGTACAGCGCGGGCAGTCACCCCAGCGGCAAGGTGCAACCCGTCGCCGCCGAGCTGGCGCAGGCATTCGGTTATGCCGAACCACTGCGCAGCAAGAGCTGGGACGAGTTCGCACAGGCCGATTCACCGGCCATCGACATCGTGATCACCGTCTGCGACAACGCCGCCAGCGAAACCTGCCCGATCTGGCTCGGCGAACCGCTCAGCGCCCACTGGGGCGTGCCCGACCCGGTGTCCGCCGGCGGTGACAACGTGCAGCGGCGACGAGCATTCGAGTCGGCCTGGCACCTGCTGCGCCGGCGCATCGAGGCACTGATCGCGCTGCCGCTGGAAACACTCGACGATGCACGGGTCAGCGAGGCGCTGCGTGTAATCGGCCAGACGGGCGCGGTCGATGAGTCGTGAGCTCACCGCCACACCGGTGCCGATGGATTTCTTCGCCCGCTACCTGAGCCTGTGGGTGGCGCTTTGCATCGTCGCCGGGATGCTGCTTGGTCATGCGGCCCCGGCTGTTTTTGCCACGCTCGCCGCGCTCGAAGTGCAGCACGTCAACCTGCCGGTCGCCGCGCTGGTGTGGATGATGATCGTGCCGATGCTGCTCAAGGTCGATTTCGGGCAGCTGGCCGGCGTGCGGCGGCAAGCACGGGGCATCGGCATCACCCTGCTGGTGAACTGGGCGATCAAGCCGTTTTCGATGGCCGTGCTGGGCTGGCTGTTCATTCGCCACGTGTTCGCCGCGTGGCTGCCGGCCGACCAGCACGATGCCTACATCGCCGGGCTGATTCTGCTGGCCGCCGCGCCATGCACGGCGATGGTGTTCGTGTGGTCACGGCTGTGCGGCGGCGAGCCGAATTTCACGCTGGCTCAGGTGGCCCTGAACGACACCATCATGGTCGTTGCATTCGCTCCGATCGTGGCGCTGCTGCTTGGTGTGGCATCGATCCATGTGCCATGGGGCACGCTGATGCTGTCCGTGCTGCTGTACATCGTGGTGCCCGTGGTCGCCGCGCAACTCTGGCGCGGCTGGCGGCTGCGCACCGGCGGGCAGGCTGCGCTGGACGCGACCCTGCGCCGCATCGACCCGTGGTCGACGGCTGCCCTGCTGGCTACGCTGACCCTGCTGTTCGGGTTTCAGGGCGAGGCGATCCTGGCGCAGCCGCTGATCATCGTCTTGTTGGCCATCCCGATCATCATCCAGGTCTATCTCAACGCCGGCATCGCCTACGGACTGAGCCGCTGGCTGAAGGTGCCGCATTGCGTGGCCGGCCCCGCCGCGCTGATCGGCGCCAGCAATTTCTTTGAACTGGCGGTGGCCGCGGCCATCGGCATTTTCGGCCTTCGCTCGGGCGCCGCCCTGGCAACCGTCGTGGGCGTCCTGGTCGAAGTGCCGGTGATGTTGTCGGTGGTGCGCATCGTGCAACGAACCAAGCCATGGTTCGAGCGGACGGATTCGCTCACGACCCGGCAAGCCAACCCGTAGTGGTTCGGCGTCGGGCAGGACATCCGTCCTGGGTAAGCACCAACCCGTTCTATCTGGGCGCCACCTGAGGCAACCGCAAACTGACCCGCAAGCCGCCATCCTCGCGGTTGGCCAACAACACGCGGCCGCCATGCGCCTCGGTGATCTCGCGCGCCAGCGCCAGGCCCAGACCGGTGCCCGAACGCTTGGTCGAATAAAACGGCAGCAGTGCCTGCGCCAACACCGTTTCACTCATGCCGGGGCCACGATCGGCCACATCGATGCGCAATTCGTCGCCCACTTCATGCAGCGACAAGGTGACTTCGTCCTCGGGGCCGCCCGCCTCATGCGCGTTCTTGATCAGATTGATCAGCACCTGCTCCACTTGCACCGCGTCGAAGTACCCCGGCCGCTCCGGTACCGGCGTGGCGAGCCGGTACTGGCAATGCAGCGCCAGCCCATCGAGAAACGGCTTCCACGCCACCTCCGCCAGCTGCGGCGCGGGCAGTTTTGCGAAGCTGGCGTAGCCAGCAATGAAGCGGTGCAAATGCAGCGCACGCTCGCCAATCGTGGCAAACACGCCGGGCAGTCGGTCGAGCTGGCCGCGCCGGGCAAGCTCGGCACCGGAATGCGCCAGCGAGGTGATCGGCGCCAGTGAATTGTTCAGCTCGTGGCTGATCACCCGAATCACCCGCTTCCAGGTCGCCACCTCCTGTCGCGACAGTTCACGGGTCATACGCCGGAACAAGTGCAGCCGGTGCGGTCGGCCCTGCAGCCGGAACGCACGTTGCGACACGTGGAACGTTTCCTCGCTGCCCTCCAGCTCCACGCTGAGCAGGGCATCCCCACCGCCTTCCACTGCCTTGCGCAGGGCCTCGGGCGCCTGCATCAGCAGCTCGGCGAAATCCAGCCCAGTGAGTGTGCGACCCTCGTTCAACAGGTGCCGTGCGGCGATGTTCGCGTAGGCGACCCGGCCGACCGCATCGGTCAGGACCAGCGCCACCGGGGTGTTCTGCACCACCGTGTCGAGCAGCAGCTCGCGTTGCACCAGGTGCTGACGCTGCTCGCGCAGGGTGTGCCCCAGCGCGTTGTGCATGCGGATCAGTTCACCCAGTTCATCACGCCGGTCCACCGCGATGGAGAAACTGAAATCGCCGTCGCGATAACTGGTCACGACGCCCTCGAGCGCCCGCAACAGGCGGCTCACCGGGGCCATCACCATGCCGGCCAGCCAGAATGACAACGGCAGCAGCACGATCACGCTGGCGAGCAGTCCGCCATAGATGCCCAATTGCATCGGCGCGCGTATCGACAGCGCCAGATCCTCGCGCAGCCACTGCAGCACTTGTGGCAACGGCCACTGGGTGACACCGGCATATATCAGCGCACCTGCCAATCCGGCCACCGCCAGCAGCCCGGTCAGCCGCGCCTGCAGCGAGTTCAGGCGATGCCACACGGACGCTTCTCCGTGGCAAGCAAACGTCGGCTCAGTGGCACCTGGCATTCATGGGCGTCATCGCGCAATCCAGCGGCGGTCGCCCGCCTACCCAGGCGCGCTCGGCACCGAGCACCACATCGCGATCCATCGGGCGCGGCGGTGGCCGGTTCAGCACACCACCCTGATTGCCGTCGCGAAATCGGAATGGGCTCGCCTTCCCATCCAGCGTGGCCACCGGCAAGCCAGACCGATACTCGACGGAACTGGCTGCGGTCGGCGGCACCACCCAACCCCGCTCGCCACTCTGCGCGCTTTGCGCCATGGCAGCTCCCCCCGTCAGCAAAGCGCAGACGACCACGATCAGGCGATATCGCACGACCCATCCCCCGCTGGATATTCGTACTCATCTTTCTACGCCTTCCCATCAGGGGCAAGTATCGCCGTCACAGATTGGTCATGTCGCGGTCGCCAGGCCGTAGCGCTCCATCCGCCGGTACAACGCCTGGCGCGACAATCCCAGCCCCTGCGCCGCCCGGCTCACGACGCCACCGGCTTCGTGCAGCGCCGCCTCCACCGCCTCACGGCTGGGCTCGTCGAGGTTGCGCGCCGCGCCGGCCGCCTGGACGGGCAGATTCAGCAGCTCCGGCGTGACCGGGCCGCCGCCAGCCAACAGCGCGGCGCGCTCGATCGCATTCTTCAGCTCGCGAACGTTGCCCGGCCACGAGTAGCCCAACAGCGCATCACGCGCCGAGTCGCCCAGTTCAGCCCGGCCGGCCAGGAAGAACTCGGCCAGCGGCAGGATGTCATCGACGCGCTCGGCCAATGGTGGCAGGTTCACCTCGATCACATTGAGGCGGTAGTACAGATCCTCGCGAAACGTACCCGCCTGGATCATCGCCTTCAGGTCCGCATTGGTGGCCGACAGCACGCGCACCCTGGCCTGATGGGTGCGACCCGAACCCAACCGCTCGAACTGGCCGGTCTCCAGCACCCGCAGCAGTTTGACCTGACCGGACAGCGGCAGGTTGCCGATCTCGTCCAGGAACAGGGTGCCGCCATCGGCCAGTTCGAAGCGGCCCTCGCGTGCCTTGTTGGCACCGGTGTACGCGCCGGCCTCGGCGCCAAACAGTTCGGCCTCGATCAACTCGCCCGGTAGCGCACCGCAGTTCACCGCGACGAACGGGCCGCGCTTCACCGCCGAGTTCGCGTGCACAATCGCCGCAATGCGCTCCTTGCCGGTGCCGTTTGGCCCGGAGATCAGCACGGGCACATCGGAACGGGCGACCTGGCAGGCCAGATCCAGCGTGCGCGCCATCGCTTCGGAAGCGAACACCAAACCGTCCAGGTCGTACTTGCGCTGCAGCCGTTCGCGGCGCTGGCGACGTTCGCGGCGACCGCGGGTCACCTCACGGGTCGACTCGGACAGCTCCAGCAGGTTCTCCACCGTGGTCATCAGCTTGTTGTCGTCCCACGGTTTGGCCAGGTAATCGGCAGCGCCGGCCTTGACCAGTTCCACGGCGGTTTCCAGATGCGTCCACGCGGTAAGCAGGATCAACGGCAAGTCTGGATGCTGCTCGCGAATTGCCCGGAACAGTGCCACACCCTCTTCGCCCGAGGTGGTATCGGCGGTGAAATTCATGTCCTGGATCACCAGGTCCACCGCCTCGCGCGTCAGCATCGCCAGGCCGTCCTCCGGCGTCAGCGCGGTCAGTGGTCGGATGTCGTGCAACGACAACGCCAGCGACAGCGCCTCACCCACCGCCGGGTTGTCGTCGATGATCAGAACCGTTCGCATCTTTCTTCTGCACATGCGGTCATGGATGCCGCTTCGATCACAAAGGTTGCCATGACCATCGGCATGCGTATACCCGCAGGCCCGGTTTTCACACCGATCGCGTCGCCACCACGGGCAGTGCAAGCCGGCCAGAAACACCCAGGCTCGTGACGTTCGATCACCGGATACGACACCCGGGAACGCCCGCAGCATGCTCCGGGCAATTGCGCCTGCGTCTGAAGTTGCGTTAGCGCTTGGGCTTGAGCAGTGTCCCGGTGCAGCGGGGTGACCCGCACAGGCATGCCCAGAGCTTCTTCAGCCGCGCCGTGTGCGGCACCTCAAGCACGATGCCGTAATCGTAGGTGAGTTCTTCGCCAGGCTTGATGGTGCGGATCGCTTCGATCAGTACCCGGTCGCGGCGCGGATCGCCGCTGGCGCTTTCTTCGACCACGGCGCGGCAATTGGGGGCGCAGCTGTGATTGATCCAGCGTGCGCTATTGCCGCGCTGGTTGGCGTCGATGACGTAGTCGTCGTTGAGCGTGAACAGAAACGTGTGACCGGTCTCACCGCCGTCGCCATACCGATCATCGGCCTGCTCATGCGTCAGCAACGTGCCTTTGTACTGGATGATCTGCTCACCCCGCGCGATCGGCGCGGTGGCAAACACGCCGTTGCCGTGGATTGGCGAGCGGCGCGCGACGAAGCGTCGTGACATGCGGTGAAACCCTGTGCAGTAATGGATAGCCGCCCATGATGCCCGTTTGCGCGGACTGGTGAAAGCTTTCCCACGGTGCCGATACAAAGGACATCCGGGTTCGCCACCGCTGCCACCGGATTCCACTTCGGTGGCAGCGCAATCGTGGTATTTCCGGCCGCATTCCCGTTCGACTGGCGCTCGCACCCCCTTTCGTTGTTAGAATCGGTATTCAAACGATCGTTTGGAGAACTGCGATGCATCTGCTGCGCTGGATCATCCCCTTCCTGTTACTGGGCCTGGCGGCGTGCGGTCCGGCGAAGAAGAGCGTGTTTCCACCGACCGTGAGCATCCAGCAATTGCTGGTACTGCCCGACGGCCAGTGGCAGCTGACCGTGCGCATCCAGAACAACAGTTACGCCAGCATGGATTTCCAGTCTCTCGACGGCCAGTTGCAGGTTGCGGAGCTGGTGCCGGTACGCCTGCACGACACGTTCGATCTCGACATTCCCGGCCTGGCCGGCGACGTGATTCAGCTCAAGGTGCTGCCCACCACGGCAATGACCCAGGCACTGCAGGCCATCGCCGGCAAGGGCAGCGCCGGCTCACTGGCCTACCGCATCAGCGGCAACACCAGCGCGCGCCCCGAACAGGAAAGCAAGCCGCGCTCGTTCGAGTTCAACGGCAACGACTGGATCTCGGCCGTGCCGGGCATCCCCGACACCTATCGCTGATATCCACTTCTACCGAAGGTAATCATCATGACCGCTTACAAGGCTCCTCTCGACGACGTACGTTTCGCCCTGTTTGACGTGCTCGACGCCGAATCGACCCTCACCTCGCTGCAGGGCGGCGAAGCCCACAGCCGCGACCTGCTGGACGCGGTCCTCGAAGAGGCCGGCCGCCTCAGCGAACAATTGCTGGCGCCCACCAATGGCCCGGCCGACGCGGAGGGCTGCCACTACGACAAGGCCGCCCAGACGGTGACCACGCCAAAGTCGTTCAAGGCCGCGTTCAAGGCGTTCGCCGAAGGCGGCTGGACGGGCCTGACCAACCCGGAGGCCTACGGCGGCCAGGCCCTGCCCGGCGTGCTGGGGACCGCCACCACCGAAATTTTCCAGTCCGGCAACCTGGCCTGGAGCCTGTATCCGCTGTTGTCCGAAGGCGCCACCCACGCGATGGAGATGCACGGCGAGGAATGGCAGCGCGAACGCTTCATGAAGCCGATCGTCGCCGGCCGTTGGACCGGCACGATGTGCCTCACCGAACCGCAGGCTGGCTCCGATCTGGGCCTGCTCAAGACGCGTGCCGAGCCGGGCGCGGCGGACGCGGACGGCCATCCTACATACAAGTTGAGCGGCACCAAGATCTTCATCAGCGCGGGCGAACATGACCTCACCGAAAACATCGTGCACCTGGTGTTGGCACGACTGCCCGACGCACCCGAAGGCAGCCGCGGCATCTCGATGTTCATCGTGCCAAAGTTCAAGCTCAATGCCGACGGCACACCGGGCGAGCGCAACAGCGTGGCCGCCGGCGCGATCGAGCACAAGATGGGCATCCACGCCTGCTCCACCTGCGTGATGAACTTCGACGGCGCCGAGGGCTACCTGATCGGCAAGCCGCACAAGGGTCTGGCCGCCATGTTCACCATGATGAATGCCGCACGTCTGTCGGTGGGCGTACAAGGCCTGGCACTGGCTGAGCGCGCCTTGCAGAACAGCCTGAACTACGCGCGCGAGCGGTTGCAATCGCGCTCGCTGTCCGGCCCGAAGTTCCCGGACAAGCCGGCCGACAACCTGCTGGTGCAACCCGATGTGCGGCGCATGCTGCTGACCCAGCGCGCGTTCGTCGAAGGTTCGCGCGCGCTGGTGTTGTACACCGCGCTGCAAACCGACATCGAGCACCGCGCCAGCGACGAGGCTGCCCGGCGCAAGGCGGGCGAACTGGTCGCTTTCCTGATTCCGATTGCCAAGGGCATGGTCACCGAGCTGGCCCAGGAATGCACCAAGGAAGCGCTGCAGGTCTACGGCGGCCACGGCTACATCGCCGAAAACGGCATGGAGCAGTTCGTCCGTGACGCTCGCATCATCACCTTGTACGAAGGCACCACCGGGATCCAGGCGGCCGATCTGCTGGGCCGCAAGATCCTCCAGTTGCAGGGCGTCGGCGCCAAGCACTTCCTGCAGGAGATCAGCGCGTTCTGCCAGCAGCACAGCAGCGATGCCGCACTGCGCAATTTGATCGGGCCACTGGCCATCGCGACCAAGGAGTGGAGCGATCTCACCGTGAGCCTGGCCCAGCGCGCCCAGGCCAATCCGGAGGAGCTCGGCGCCGCGGCAACCGACTACCTGTACTACTCCGGTTACGTCACGCTGGCCTACCTGTGGGCGCGCAGCGTAGTCGCGGCCGAAGCCGGCACCCAATCGGCCACGTTCAAGCAGGCCAAACGCGACACCGCGGCCTTCTATTTCGCCCGCATCCTGCCCCGCACACTGATGCACAAGGCCGCGATCGAGGCGGGTGTCGCCACGTTGCCTGCGATCGACTGAGCACGAACGCGGCCGCTTGCGGGCCCGTGATCGCCCCTGATAGCGCGGACAGCCGCGCGATCAGGGGCGCCGCGCACGCGTGAAGTCTCCTCGCCGCGCAACGATTCCGATTCGTGGCCAAGCTGAACGTTTCCGTGACAAGGGGAGCATGCGACGTGTGATGGCTCTCGACATGCGGTAGGTTTCCTGATGGCTGCACCGGAGCGTTCCGACTTCACCGGTCGCGTCGAGCAGCCGTTCTGCACGAACACAAACCACAGGAGACCACGATGAAAAACCAGACCCATCATATGGCCGTCTTGGCAGCAGGATTGCTGGCCGTGAGTCTTGCCGGCTGCTCGCAATACGTGAAACAAACCGATTTCAACCACGCCATCGAGCAGTTGCAGCAAACGCAGCAGGGTCAGCAGCAGCAAATCGATGCCATCAAGCAACAGATGCAGTCGCAGTTTTCCAAATACGACGCGCAGATCACCAGCATGCAAGGCCGTGTCAGCATCGACACGGTGGCGCATTTCGCCTTCAACAGTGCAGTCCTGAGCGAGCAGGACAAGCCGGCGCTGCAGGACTTCGCCGCCACGATCAGCAAGTACCACCCCGGCGTACTGATCACGGTGGAAGGCTTTGCCGATCCCGCCGGCTCACGTGCCTACAACAAGAAACTGGGTATGCAGCGCGCAGAATCCGTGCGCGACTTCCTGGTCAGCAACGGCCTGAGCGCAGATCGAGTTCGTGCGGTCAGCTATGGCGAGGACAGCAACCGCCAGGTGGTCAAGAACGCGACTCACGAGCTTGGCGCTGATAATCGCCGCGTCTCGCTGACCGTGGATTCCCTCGGAGCCGGAGCAACTGTCCAGACCGCATCCTGAGCGGGAACCCGGTTGAGCCCGCGCGCACGGCTGTCACAGCGTGCGAGCCGGGCACTTGGCCGCCCACGGGGAGCGACAAGCGAAAAGCCCGGGCTCATCCCGGGCTTTCCTTGCGTATCGCCCGTTGCCTTGTGGCACTGCGGGGCAACCCAATGTGTCAAATCGCGTCAATTTCTGCTGCGCAAGGACAACCTCACACGCTCGCCGACGCCGTGCCACGCGTGTCCAGGAATTGCCTGACCCACTCATCATGGACCTCGGCGACCTCACGCAACTCCCGCGTGATCATGGCCTCGGCGGTGGCGATGCCCGATAGCGACGGAACTGCCTTGGGGGCTGGTCTTGCCACGCGTTCCTGCGGCACCGGGGTGTCGAAGGACTCGCTCTCAAGCAAATGACTGATGTCGTAGGCTGCGTCGTTCATGCGTCAGGTCATGCAACAGTCTTGCCAACGAGACGGCGCCGCGGCGGAAGCCGTGGTTTCTGCTGCGTATGCATTCGTCCACGCTTGCAGCTGACGCCCGCGTACCGGGCCCAATACGGAGCTGTTCCGGCAAGATCCATTGGACCGGCGGAGCGTTCGAGCGCCACGCGGCGGATACCGCATCGCGGGCCAAGCCAGCTACATTGGGCTGCCGGCGGTGACGCTCCGAACTGCTGCGGCCACATCCTGGCCGGCGCATTTTCGCTCCGCCAGCATTCGACTCATTGAACCCGGAGGAACACAGCATGAAATGGATTCTGGCATTCGTGGCCGGCTTCGCGTCCACCCTGGTCTTTCATCAGGGCCTGCTTGAATTGCTGCACCGGCTGGGCGCATTCCCGCGCGCAGCATGGAACATGACGGCGGTACCACCGCTGCATGTTCCCTCGGTGATCTCGCTGGCTTTCTGGGGCGGACTGTGGGGCATCGCCTTGTGGGCACTCGTGCGCAATCTGCACGGGAGCAGGCGCTGGTTGTGGGGCGCTGTGTGGGGCGCGCTCCTGCCAAGCATCGTGGCACTGTTCGTGGTATTTCCGCTGAAGGGCATGCCGGTCGCTGGCGGCTTCGATCCAAAGCTCATCCTCGGCGCACTGCTGCTGAACGGCGTGTGGGGCCTGGGAGTCGTTGGCTTGATGAAGCTGTACCGCCCCGGCTGAACCCTTGCGCGCTGCATGGCGGCGCAACACCCCCGCCCGGAGCTTCGCGCGGAAGCTCTGGGTGGCGACAGTCACCGCGCCGTCCCAGCCCGATCGCGGGTGATCGCTGGCGCACGCAGGCATGTGCCCGTGCACATGTCCGCGTCACCCGATAGAGACCTGACGGCAGGTCAGCGCGGTGGCGGTTTCGGCACCACCACGATCTGCACCGCGAAACGCGGGGGCGGCTTGGGTACCACCACGCCCATGGCGATCTGGGAAATGTTGATGCTCTGGATCTGGTCGACGTCAAACTCGTAGGTGACGGTCTCCGGCGCCGACGCGACAGCCGACTGCTTGCCGGAGCGCGGCTTTTTCGTGGCGCCAGTCGCGCGACGGTTTGGCTTGTTGTCCATGTCATCCTCCAGGTGGGCGCCCCGAGGTCGTGCTCGGAGCCGGTGAGCCCGCGCCTGCACCGGCAGACCCGGCGGCGGGAAGCAGCTGCAGGCGGCGGAAAGTGAAATTGCCGTTGATCAGGGTCTCGGCCACGCCAGCTGCGCGCGCCGCCGCCAGCCGCACACGCGCTTGCCGGATGTCACCCAGCAGCGCCAGCGTCTCGGCATTCAGCAGCGCCACTTCAGCGGGCTGCGTGTGTAGCGATTCGGCCCGCTTCACCAACGCCAGGGCGCTGGCCTGATCGCCCAGCCGAACTCGGTAAAGACCCAATGCGGCCACGGCGCGGGCATCATCCGGCTTGATTTTCAAGTACGCTTCGGCGCGGACGGCAGCTTCCTCAAAGGCCTTCTGGACGTCCTGGGCGCTGGCTGTCGGGTCGGCCCGCAGCGCGTCGCCCAGATTGCCCCAAATCTGGAAATCCGTGGGGTCAAGCGAGGTCGCCTGACGCTGCAGGTCAACTGCAGCCGCGAAGTCGCCGCCCTGGTATTTGAGGTAGCCAAGATCGGTCAAGGTGGCGGCGGTCGGCGTGATCGCAATTGAATGCTCCAGTGCCTTGGCCGCCGCTGCGTTGTCCCCCACCATCATGTACAGCGCACCCAGAGTCCCCCACAACTCGGCGTCGCCCGGTCGCAAGTCCACCGCCTCCCGGTAGGAGGCCACGGCCTGACCGAAGTCGCCATCGAGGAACTGCTGATAACCAATCTGGGCGAGCACGGCAGGATCTCCGGGACTCAAGCGCTGCGCCTGCCGGAATTCCTTCAGGGCCAGGTCGCGCTGACCATTGCCCGCATACACCTGGGCTGCACCAATATGCGCACGTACCTGCAACGCCGGTGAGCGCGCGCTCTCGTGGTAATGCTGCAACGCCCTCTCCGAATTTCCGCTGGCGCGAAACAGGTCACCCAGTGCGAGATCCACCTCCGCCAGGGTCGGATCCATTTCCGCTGCGCGTTGGCAGGCGAGCTGTGCGTTCCGGAATGCGTCCGCGCTGTGTTTGCTTTCGAAGCGCCAGATTTCCGCACGACAAATTCCCGCCTGTGCCTTGGCAAACCCGCTATCCCGCCGCAACGCCTCGCCAAAGCGTTCGATCGCTTGATCGGCACTGGCAGAAGGGGTGGTCTGGCGCAGCAATTGCAGACCCTGAAGGTAGACATCAAACGCGGCCTCATCACGGGTGGGTGTCAGGCGCTTTTTCAAGGCATCGCTTTCACCGGGAATCACGCCCAGCAGCGCACGCACCACCTCGGCGGCGATTTCGCTCTGGGTGGCGAACACGCCCGCGAGCTGCTGGTCATAAGTGTGGCTCCACAACGTGAAGCCGCTGGCCGTATCGGTCAGGCGCGCCGTGATGCGGACCCGCTCGCCCTCGCGACGGACACTGGCATCCAGGATGGTGGCAACGCCCAACCGGGCCCCGATCGCTTTGGCATCAGCTGCGTCGCCAGAGGCCATCGGCGCGACGGGCGCTGCGACCTTCAATCCTTTCACGCTGGCCAACGCATCCCGCATCTCTTCGGTCAGCCCATCAGCAAAATAGTCGTCGCCAGACTGGCCGCTGAGGTTGGTAAAGGGCATCACCGCGATCGACGCGGCGACACGGGGCGACGGCGCTTCGACCCGCTGAATAACCGCCCACACCAACCAGGCGCAAAACGCCACCACGGCCGCCACCTGCCAGGCGCGATGCCGATGACGTCGGTCGATCGGCGGCCCGAGTGCCGACACGGTCTCCGCATCGCTCCAAGTCGACGCGGGCTCGCTGGGCGGCGAGGTGGCGACTTCGGCGTGACCCTCGGGATCAGCGGGCCGTGCATTCGGCGCGCCCACCGCTTGCGGTAACGGGTCATCCACACCAACTTCACCTGTCGTCGGGTGTGGCGGTCCGCGGGCGCCGACGTCGGGCTGCAACTGACCCACGAAGCTGTATCCCAATGCGTGCAGGGTCTGGATGTAGCGCGGCTCGTGCGGATCGTCGCCCAGCGCATGACGCAACTGGGCAATAGCGCGGGTCAACACGCCCGGGGTGACGTGACGATGACCCCAGATCAGATCAAGCAAGTCGTCGTGCTTCACCAGTTCGCCAGGCCGCTGTAGCAGCGCAAGCAGAACGGCAAAGGCCTTGGGCTCGACTGGCTGGGCCACACCCGCCCGCAGCAGGGCGTGCGCGGTCGGGTCGACCACGATGTCATCAAAACGATACGGCGTAGCTCCCCCGCTGCGTGCGCCCGATTCCGGCAGGTTCATCGGGAAGCCCTCAGACGATCACGAAAACCTCAGCGTTCGCTCATGAAAGGAGTGGACTTCCATCATGACTCAAAACCGGGCGGTGATGGAACCTTTGAGTGCGCCGCATTCCGTGGCGCGCCACCATGCTGAGGATCTGTCATGAACGTTCAAATTGCCGTCATGGAACCGTTATCCGCGACTCTGCTGGCGCCTGGCCCGACGACCCAGGGTCACCCTGCCCGCCGCCACTCCGTCGGGCAATTCCTGTTGCGCACCGAGGCTTTGGCCCATTTCAACGAGCTGCTGATGCGGCTTCACCACTTCCCGCTGGACCCCGACCAGTTGGCCACGGCATCGCGCGATCTGGCGGTCAGCCCGACAGCCGGTCAGCGTGCCGCTCGCATTGAGCAACGTCTGCAGGTGGTCAATGCGGTGAATCAGATGATCGCTGACCGGAACTGGTCGCTGGCGCGTGAGGCAGTCGAGCCGGCACGAGTGGTGGTCGATTACGTGCACAGCGACCATGAATTGATCCCCGAGAGTCTGCCCTTGGTCGGTCGTCTCGACGACGCGATCCTGGTCGACGCTGCGTGGCCGCAACTGGCCGACGAGGTCGACAGCTACCTGGATTACTGCCGCCTGCGCGAAATCGAGGCCGAGATGCGAGGCTGCGAAGTCACCGCGTTCACATTCACGCGCGACGACTGGCAACAGGAGCGAGTGGCCGAGGCCAACCTCATCAGCCATTGCCATCACGTGAGCGAGCGCAGCTACGTACCCGCTTCGACGGTTGCGTACTTCCATGTGCACTGAGTGGCTGCGGGCTGTCCGCCGGAGCGTCGTTGGTGACGGGTCCGACGGACGGCCCGGACGACGGCGCTGTGGCATCCACGGGATGGGCACGGTGCAGGCAGGCTTGATGCGCCCTCATCCCGCTTGCGGCCCGGACTGATACCACTACCGCCACGGGGCACAAGGGTGTAGAAACAGCAACGGATCCCCTGCCAATAATCGCCCCATGTTGCCCCTGCCCTCGCTGATTCGCCTTGCCGACGAACAGGACACCGATTTCATCCTGGCCCTGGTGCCACGCTTCCTCGACTTCAAGCTGCCGCCCTGGCGGCGACGCCATGAGTGCGTCGAGGGGGTCCGCAAGGATCTGCTGCGTCACCTGGAAGACCAGCCCGCGAACAGCTACCTGTTCGTCGCCGAGGACGACGACGGGATGCGCCTCGGGTTCATCCATCTGCAACGCACGGCGGACTTCTTCACCGGGCGCAGTAACTGCCATATTTCCGACCTGGCCGTCATCGCGAGCCACGAAGGGCGCGGCATCGGCAAGGCATTGCTGGACCACGCCGAACAATGGGCACGCGCACACCAATGCCACATGGTGACGCTGGCCGTCTTCCCCGGCAACGAGCGCGCTCGCAGTCTCTACGAAGGCGCGGGCTATGCTCTGGACCTGCTGCGACTGGCGAAGCCGGTCCGCTAATAAACGACCCCGGGCCGTGACCCCGTCACGAAGAAGCCGCCCTCGGGCGGCTTCTTCGTGACGATCCAAGCGATGCAACGATCAGTTGGTGGCCTTGCCGGCGGCCGCCTCGGCCTGCTCGCGCATGTCCAGGCGCTGGGCCAAGCGGTCGATATTGGTCAGCGACATCAGGTGGGCGTAGATCCAGCCAAACATGCCCTCATGCAGAAACTTGTGCGTCGTCTTCTCATCCAGCGCCTGCAGTTTTTCCTCGCTGACCACGAACAGGCCATTGAGGTTGATCGACTTGCCCTTCACACCATCGGTGTCCGGCTTTTGCAGCGTCACGGTGCGGGTCTCAAGCAGATCGTACTTGTTCAGCTGTTCCATGAACCACTTGGTACGCGCCACGTTCTGCTGGAATTCGCCCAGGAAGTTCACCGCGTTGGTGAGCATCTCGCTATCGGAACCGTCTTCCTTGAACAGACGGGCGCCCTCGGTAGGATTGAACCCCTCATACTTCTCGTCGAGGTAGACGGTGAAGTCGTCGCCCTCCTGATCGGCCGGCTTCTCGGCCAGCACGAACGGATAGCGCCGCACAAAGGCAGGTATGTAGGTTTCGCGCGACCATTGCCCACTGGCGTCCACAAACAGGTTTTCGTTCTGGCGCAGACCCAGCAGGGCCACCGGACCAGCATTAGTCGTGCTGGTGCCGGCGAACAGGATCGGCAGGTCGCGCGCGGCAATGCCGAACTCCACACCCGTCAATGGCACTGAATGCACGTTCATCGCGAACTTCACGTTCGGCACGGTCTTCATGTGCAGGTCTTTGTGGGCGACGCGATTAAGCGGTACCGGATGCTCGTAGAAAAGAACTTCAGCCACGTTGTTCACCTCTGCCCACCGCCGTGCCGGGTCACCACCAAGCGCCCCTACCAAACCCGGCGTCAGGTCTGTGTTGACTGGCGATCATATCAGTGGCCGGCCGCGGCTGGCGACTGCCGGCGGCTTGCCCGCTGCAACGGGCAAGCATGCGAAATCCAACGGAATTGTTCTATGCTGGGCCCGGACACGCTGTTTGTGGGGTCTGAACGCTCTTTCGTTGCCCCTTGGCTGAAGGACGATTCGCATGCTGATGGAAGTGCCAAGCCGGGCCGACCTCAACTCGACCCGGGTGCTGTCCCTGGACGCCGCCGGCCGCATCCTTGACTGGATCAGCTGGCAGGAGGCGGTTTGCCTGTATGTCCGGGATGCGGTGGCCTGGACCCTGGGCGATCCCTGCCTGACCGTACACGGTGGCCACAATCGATTGCTGGGCGCCCAGAGCCTGCTGCATCTGCACCCGATCATCGCCAGCACCGGCCAATGTCGCGAGCACGCCATCGATCCGGCACCGGCCCTGACCAACACCGCACTGTTCGCGCGCGACCGCCACATCTGCCTGTACTGCGGCGAGCACTTCACCCGCGCCGAACTGACCCGAGACCATGTCATGCCCATTTCCAGGCAGGGCCTGGACGAATGGGAAAACGTGGTCAGCGCATGTCTCGCCTGCAACCTCAGAAAGAGCAACCGCACCCCGCAGCAGGCCAACATGCCACTGCTGGCCGTACCGTATCGCCCGAGCTGGGTTGAACACCTGATCCTGTCCAACCGCAACATCCTCGCCGACCAGATGGAGTTCCTGGTCAGCCGGCTGCCCCGCGACCGGCGCGCGATGCAAATGCCCACACCCGTCGCGGCCTGAGCTCAATCTGCGGAGCCGCCCCCGCCTTCGTCGTTGTGCATGTCCCTGATGTCCCGCTCGATCGCGGACAGGTCACCGCGGGCCTGATGCGCCAGCTTGCAATAGTGCTGGCGGATCCGGTCGAGATCGTCCTCGTCCAGCTCCTCCAGATTCAGCAGCGCGTTGTGCGCCTGGCTGGTGCGGATCAGCTCGTCCAGCTTGATCTGCAGCGCCGCGGTATCGCGGTTCTGGCTGCTCTGGATCAGAAACACCATCAGGAAAGTGATGATCGTGGTGGAGGTGTTGATCACCAGCTGCCAGGTGTCGGCGTAACCGAACAGGGGCCCCGTCGCAGCCCACAGCACCACCAGCGCTGCGGCCAGAATGAAGGCCATCGGCTTGCCCGCCTGGCGGGAGGTACCCTCGGCAAAACGGCGAAACAGCTTGTGCGGGGACATCGGGCGATTCCTCGGACTGAAAGACCGACTCAGCGTTGCCGGGCCAGCGTGTGCGCTGCGTGGAGAGCGATCGGCCACGCCCTTGCCACCGTCCGTTCATGTGCCCGCCCTTGCCCCGCCCCGCCGCTGGGCCAACAATACGCGTATGAATGACCTTTCCCACTTTCCCTATCTGGCGGCAATTGAGGCGCCGGCTGACCTGCGCCGCGTGCCTGACGACGAACTTCCCGCCGTCGCCGACGAATTGCGCCAATACCTGATCGAGGCGGTCGCCAGTTCCGGCGGCCACTTTGGCGCGGGTCTGGGCGTGGTGGAACTGACCGTGGCGCTACATCACGAGTTCGACACGCCGCACGATCGCCTGGTCTGGGACGTGGGCCATCAGTGCTATCCACACAAGATTCTCACCGGCCGCCGCGACCGCATCACCACGATCAAGAAGAAAGACGGCCTGGCACCGTTCCCGCGCCGCCAGGAAAGCGAATACGACACCTTCGGCGTGGGCCATTCGTCCACCTCGATTTCGGCCGCACTGGGCATGGCAATCGCCGCACAGCACGCGGGCGACCATCGCAAGGTTGTCGCCGTGATCGGTGACGGCGCGATGACCGCCGGGATGGCTTTCGAGGCGCTCAACCACGCCGGTGACGTGGAACCGGACATGCTGGTGGTGTTCAACGACAACGGCATGTCGATCAGCGAGAACGTGGGCGCACTGACCAAGATGATGGCCCGTGCGATGGCCAGCCGCCGCCTCAACGAATGGCGCGAGCGGGCCAAGCGCGCGATCCCCAAGCAATCCTTCATGGGCCGCTGGTTCAAGCGCTGGGAAGAACACGCCAAGGGCATGTTCGTGCCCTCGACCCTGTTCGAGGAGCTGGGCTTCCACTACACCGGCCCGATCGACGGCCACAATCTGCCGCAACTGCTGCAGGCGCTGCGCACCGTGAAAAGCCTGCCCGGCCCGCAACTGCTGCATGTGATCACCACCAAGGGCAAGGGCTACGCCCCGGCCGAACGGGCCCAGATCGAATACCACGCGGTGGGCCCATTCGACCCGCAAGCCGGCGTGGTGAAGAAGGCTTCTGTAGCCAAGGCGACCTACACCGAGGTTTTCGGCGACTGGCTGTGCGACCAGGCGGCGGCCGACGAGCGGCTGTTGGCAATCACCCCGGCGATGCGCGAAGGTTCGGGTCTGGTGCGCTTCTCCAGGGAATACCCGCAGCGCTACTTCGACGTGGCGATCGCCGAGCAGCACGCGGTGACGCTGGCGGCCGGCATGGCCTGCGAGGGTGCCAAGCCGGTGGTGGCGATCTACTCCAGCTTCCTGCAACGCGCCTATGACCAGACCATCCACGACGTGGCGCTGCAGAACCTCGATGTGACCTTCGCGATCGATCGCGCCGGCGTGGTCGGTCCGGACGGCGCCACCCACAGCGGCAGCTTCGACTTGAGCTTCCTGCGCTGCCTGCCGAACATGGTGATCATGGCGCCCGCCGACGAGCGCGAGTGCCGCATGATGCTGAGCACCGGTTTTCACCACCACGGCCCAGCCGCCATCCGCTATCCCCGCGGCACCGGCCCCGGGGTCGCCATTCATCACGAACTGGAGACGTTGCCGATCGGCAGGGCCCAGCGTCGCCGGCGCGGCCACGGGCTGGCCCTGCTCAGCTTCGGCGCGATGCTGGCACCAGCCGCGACGATCGCCGCCGAGCTCGACGCGACGTTGGTCAACATGCGCTTCGTCAAACCGCTGGACGAGGCCATGATCGTGGAACTGGCCCGCACCCACGACGCCTTCGTGACGCTGGAAGACAACGCAATTGCCGGCGGCGCGGGTTCTGCCGTGGCCGAGTGCCTGGCCGCCCAAGGTATCGAGCTGCCGATCCTGCATCTGGGTCTGCCCGACAGTTATCTGGAACACGGCAGCCGCGAAGAGGTGCTGACGATGGGCGGACTCGACCTGCCTGGCATTCGCAGCGCCATCCACGCACGCTTCCCACAGCTGTGTGCCATGCACGCGGCGAACGTGGGCTGACAACCGCGTCTGGCGACCGCCGCGCACCAGGCAGCCGGCCGCGACCTCGGTCAGTTGCGCCCGCCGCTCACGCGATCGCGCGCTTCGAGGTCCTGCGCGGTGAACACCTCGCTGTAACCGGCGTCCGCCAACAGTGCGCGCACCGCCGCGCCCTGGTCCCAGCCGTGTTCGACCAGCAGCCAGGCATCGGGGTGCAGATGGCTGCGTGCGTCACGGACTATGCGGCGGATGTCGTCGAGGCCGTCGGCACCCGAGGCCAGCGCACCGGTTGGTTCGAAGCGCAGGTCACCTTGTGCCAGATGCGGGTCGGCCGCTTCGATATACGGCGGGTTCGAAACAATCAGGTCGAAGTGCTGGCCAGCCAACGGCGCCAACCAGTCGCCATGCACGAACGCGACGTTGTCGATGGCGTGGCGCCGCGCATTGCGGTGCGCGACGGCGAGCGCATCCGCGCTGGCGTCGGTAGCGACCACCCGGGCGCGCGGGCGTTCACGCGCGATCGCCAACGCCACCGCACCGCTGCCGGTGCCGAGATCGGCCACGCTGCAGGCGCCGACTGAAGCCAGCCGCTGCAGCGCCAATTCGACCAGCAGCTCGGTCTCCGGGCGGGGAATCAGCGTGGCCGGGGTCACCTCCAGCTCCAGCGACCAGAAGCCCCGCCGGCCGATGATGTAGGCCACCGGCTCCCCTGCCGCGCGGCGCTCGACCAGCGCCGCATAGGCCTGCTGCACATCGGCAGAAGGAACCTCTCCCGCGTGCAGGAACAGCCAGCTGCGGGACTGTTGCAGCACATGCAGCAACAACAGCTCGGCGTCGATGCGCTCACCCAGCTGTTCGGTCGCCGCATCCAGCATGCCGCCCACATCAAGCATGCGGCGGCTCCGGCGTGGACGACGGCAACTGCGCCGGCGTAGTGGTTTTCAGCGCCCGCTTGCGCCAGTAGCCGCCTTGCGACCAGGCCCGGAACACCCATTGCAGCCAGCCGATCAGCGCATTCGCCAGCCACAACGCCCACGCCAGCATGGCCAGTTTGTAGAACCACAGCGAGACGCTGAGCACGCCAGCACCGGGCAGCGCGTTGGCACTCTGGTCGGCGAACCAGCGCAGGTTCCAGGCATCCGAGCCGTTGCCAACCACGTGCATGTCCGGCAAACCAAGCAACCCCTTGGGCACCGCGCTGATCAGCACCACCAGCGCCAGCACGGTGAACAGCGCCAGCCCCAGTTGCATCAGGTTGAACTTGATGTTGCCCAGTTGCTCCGACGGCGCATGGCGCGCGCGCAAGCCCAGCACGATCAGCCACAGCACGACCAGCGCGTAGGCACTCCAGGCGAACGCGGAAAAGCCCAGCCCGAGCAGCAGCCAGTGACGGAAGCGCGGCGGGGTGGGGGCATAGCGCGCCAGCAGCCAGGCGGCAAACAGCAGCACGATCAGCTGGGACCAGTACAGCACCGCCGGCCCGGCGGTGGGGCCCCAGGTCCACAGCACCCAGCGATCCTGCGGCAGGTGCAGCGCAAGGTCGATATTGGCCACCGGCGCGTGCAGCGCAAACACCGGCGTGTGCGTGCGCAACGCGACTCCGTTCGGCTCACGCAGGCGCAACATGTAGTCATGCGCGCCCGGCAACAGCGGCAGGCTGAGCTTGTCGTCGCGTACGGCCAGATTGATCGACTCGCCGTCGCGAGTTGCCTGCAGCAACTGCGCACCGGCGGGCAGATCGATCACGTGTTCGCCGCCGCGGGTGCTGCGGGCACGCAGGCTCACTGCGGTCTCGGTTGCCCGATCGCCGACGCGGCCGACCACCTGCAAGCCATCGAACGCCAGGCTGTTGCCGGCGATCGCCACCGGTTTGCTGAATGCCAGTTGCAGGCTCTCGCCGGGCAGCGGCTGGTACAGCAGACCGTCATCGCTGGCACTGGTCGGCACGCCCGTCGCATCGACGTGCCACATCGGCGCGGTGTGGACTTCCCACACTTCGGCGCGCTCGCCCAGCGCCGGCGCCTTGAGCGCCAGCGCGGTCGCCTGGTCGAGCCGACTGGTCCAGCGCACCATGTTGCTGGTTGCGTTGAAGGTGACACTGATCCGGCCATCCTTCACCACCACGTCGTCGCCCAGCGGATGCTCGCCCGGCAACAGCGGCAAGCTGATGCTGAAACCGCCCTGTTCCGGCGCGATCCGCACCACCGTGTTCTCGACGGTCCAGTCAAGCCCGATGAGCAGGCTGCGCTGCAACCGGACATACGGCGGGAAGTCCTGCGCGGCCGGCAGCTTGCTGCCGTCGCCCGCGGCGATGCGCACCCGCTGCAGCGCCACGCTGTCGCCCAGCAGTCGGTCCTGGTCGACACCGTCGAGCGTCCAGCCCTGGCCCCCGAACGCAACACGCTGCGGGCGCATGACAAAGCGCAGGCTGGCGCTGTCGACCGCGCCGATGCGGTAGCGCAGCCGGACCCGATGCACGCCACGATCCAGCCGCAACAGCAATTGACCGCTGCGGCGACTGAGCGGCACATCCGCGTGGCCATCGACGGCCACGTCGAGCAACTGCAGTGCTTCGTCGGCGTTGGGCAACGGCAGCGCCACCGCAGCACCGACATGGGCTTCCAGATTCACGGTCAGCATGTCACCGCTCGCCTGCAGCTGCGCCTGCGCCAACTCGGCACAGGCCGGCGCACACTTCGGTGCCTCGGTCAGCCGGTCACGCAACTGGTTCAGCAGGTCCTGACCGGGGAGGCTCTGCGCATGCACGCCGGCGGGCAGCAGCGCGACCGCCAGCAACACCGAGCCGACCGCGCCACCCAGGCGCCAGTCATGCCAGCGATCGCGCAGCGGTGGCCATAACAGCGGCACCAGCTTGCCCAGCAGCACGGCCAGCAAGCCCACCATCAGCACACGCAGCAGGCGCACCAGCCAGGCCGGCGCAATCACCAGCCGCGCACTCTGATCCACCGTCACCGGGCCCGACCAGCTGAGCCGATAGTTGTTGCCCTGGTCCCAGCGCGGCGTGCCGGCACCGGCCTGGATCACGCTGTGGCTGTCGATCTGGTGATTCACCTGCGCCGAGCCGGATTGCCCGGCGCGCGCCACGATGTCGCCTTGACGGCCCGGAACCGGAGCGTTGTCGATCACGGAAACCGAATCGGCGACCTCGTTGGCCGACATGGCCGACATTTCCGACACCGCCGGCGCACCGGGTGGCGGGGGTGGCGCCACCTGCTTCATCTTCGCACCGGCGTAAGTCTCTTCCTGCGCCGCCCGCTGGGCATAATCCGCCGAGGCGATGCGGGCCGAACTCGACTCCTCCAGTTGCGGGTGCAGCGCGTACTGCAGTTGCGTCGCCACGAACGGCAGCGTCCACAGCACGGCCAGCACGAAGAGGGTCGCCGCGCCGGCCCGTACGGCAAAGCGCAAGCGTCCTTCCGGCAACGCGCGCAACAGCAGCGCCAGGGCCAGCGTTCCGGCCAGCGTCCACAGCGGTGCTGCGCTCTCGTGCTGCGCCAGCGCCAGATAGCCCGCGGCCAGCAACGCCCACGGCCAACCCAGCAGGCGCCCGGCCAGCAGCGCGATCAAGGCCACCACGAACAGGTCGAGCAAGGTCCACTGCGCGACCCACGAGTCCGGCGAACGATCCACGCCGGGGGCGCCCAACAGGCGATAGCCATACGGCAGGTGCAAGGTGGCATCGATGCGCTCGAGCGGTACCTGCCAGGCGGCGCTGGGGATCGCCCCTCCATGCGCAGGCAAACGCAGCCCGGCCGTCAGGCTGAGCTGGCGATCGCGCAATTCCACCCCGCTGCGGCCAGACGCACCCTGGCTGATCAACAACGGCTCGCCAGCCTGGCTGGCCCGTTGCAGTTGCCACGGCGGCGCCACGTCGAGGCGCTGGCGATGACGCAATTCACCGCTGAGCGAGTCGGCCACGCTGAGGCCCCCGCCGTCGAAATCGAGCCACAGCTCACGCTGCAGGTTCAACTGGTCACCGGCACCCCCTTCATCGCCCCGGGTGCCCTGCTCGACGGCCAGCGCCGTGGCATCGTCCATCACGAACGCGGGCAGGTGACGCCACGCCGGTGGCACGCCAGCTTGCGCAGCGTCGGTTGCATTGCCTTGGACGCGGGTGTTGCGCAGCGCCGGATCGTCGTTGTAACTCCACACTTCCTGGCGCGGCCACGGCGCCGCGGGCAGTTTCACGTTCACCTGGCCCAGCGGCGCCACGCTGCGCGCGGACAACGTGACGGTCCACTCCCCCGGCCGCAGTTGCACGCGCAACTCACCATTTTTTTCCAGCCGCGTGGGCAGCTCGCCTTCCACCGCCGTCGCCACGAACCCTTGCGGCAACACCGGTCCCAAGATCAGTTCGCGTGCACTGCCGGCGACGTTGAATTGAACTTGCGTCTGCAGCGTGGCAGGCAAGCCGTCATCGAGCCGGCGATAAACCCGCAGCGACAGCGCGTCAGCCGCGCGTTGCGTGGCCGCCGCTTCGCCCAGGGTGAGCTGCTCGCCATTGCGTTCGACGCGATCGACGGATTGGCCATCCACACGCAGCGTGACCAGCCCGATCGCCGCCGGCACCCGCAGGCGCGCCGGGCGCGCCGTCCACGGCAACATGCCGTCCAGTTGATAGTCGCCCGGCGTCAGCCACACCATCGGCTGGGCGGCCCGCTGCAACACCGTGGCCGGCTGCCGGTTCACGCTGACCTGCTGCGGCCAGCTCCGGCGGTCGCCCGGCAACACCACCCAACTGGGCGCGTCCACGTGCACATCCAGACGGAAGCGCCCGCCGTCCCGGTCGGCCTCCAGGCTCAATCGGCCCGGCCACGCGCACTGGTAACTGCCGGCGTTCGGGGTCTGGTTCGCGAGGAACGGACAGCCATGTTGTGGCACGTCGTGCAGCGCCCAGGCCTGCCAATCGCGCAGCGGCGGTGGCACTTCCTGCGCCGCCAGCGGCGCGGCAAGCAGCATCCACAGACCCAGCAAACCGAGTGTTCGAGCCAACATGCAGTTCTCCCTGTGCGCCGCGTGGCCGGCACAGTGTAAGTGGAACACAGTGGGGACACAGTCCCAGGCGCCGCCGATATCAGTCGCGGCGCAAGCCGGTGCCCACGATCAATACAACGCAGCCGACGCCACAAAGGGGTTACGCACCGGTGACATCGGCGCCCCTATAGTGGAGGTTGACCTTTTGCCACGGTGAATCGCATGCCCCAGCTCAACCGCCAACTGCGCCTCAAGATTCGGCCTGAAGGTCTGGTCCGACGAGAGGACTTCGACCTCGTCAAACAGGCCGTTCCGACACTGGAAAACGGCGAAGTCCTGGTGCGCGTGCTGTATATCTCGATGGATCCGACCAACCGCGTGTGGATGCGCGATATTCCGCAATATCTGCCACCCGTGGCGATTGGCGAGGTGATGCGGGCACTCGGACTGGGGCGGGTGGTTGCCTCGCGCTCGTCGCGCTACGCCGAAGGCGACCTGGTGCAGGGCGTCACCGGCTGGCAGGACTATCTGGTATTGCACGAAGACGCCCGAGGGTACACACGCCTGCCGGCTGATCCCGGCATTCCACTGCCAACCCTGCTGGGCGCCGCCGGCATGAGCGGCATCACGGCCTACTACGGATTGACCGAGATCGCTCCGGTACAGGCTGGCGAAACCCTGGTCGTCTCGGCTGCCGCTGGCTCGGTCGGTTCCGTGGCTGGTCAGATCGGCAAGATCCATGGCGCCCACGTGGTCGGCATCACCGGCGGCAGCGACAAGTGCCGTTACCTCATCGACACACTGGGCTTCGACGCCGCCGTCGACTACAAGGCCGGCGACTTCAAGCAGCAACTCAAGGCCGCCACGCCCGATGGCGTGCATGTCAACTTCGAAAACGTCGGCGGCGAGGTGATGCGGGCGGTGCTCTCGCGCATGGTCATCGGCGGCCGGGTGGCGCTGTGCGGCCTGATTTCCGGCTACAACGGGGTCGGGCGACCCGGCGACGACTTCAGTCCGTTCGTGATGAAACGGCTGAGCATGCGCGGGTTCCTGGTACTCGACTACACCAGGACGCAGGAAGCCGTCGGCGCCATCACCGGGTGGATCCGCGCGGGCAGGATCAAGACCGAGGAGACCGTGGCGGACGGACTGGAGAACGCGCCGCTGGTGCTCAACAGGCTGTTCGATGGCAGTCACCGGGGCAAGCTGGTGTTGCGGGTGGACAGGCAGGAATAGGCGTCGATGGACGGGCCGCCCACCCTCACCGCGTCGCCGGTCAAGCTCCCCGCGGCGGCACTTGGCACCGATGACGGAAACACGCCGTTCAGCCGCGGTCGCTGGCAGCGGCGACGCCAATCGGCCATGCTTCGTCCCATGTTCCGCATGCACCCAACCCGCTGGCTGTGGCTTGTGGCGGCGATGTTGCTGCCGCTGGCTGCGGCGCATGCCGCCAGCGACAGTTGGCGCTACGACACCGTCCACAGCCAGATACTTTTCAGCATCAGCCACAACGGTTACTCGCGGCCATTCGGGCGCCTGCACATCGCGCGCGGCTGGCTGCGCTTCGACCCCGACGACTGGAGCACCGCGGCGACCGAGCTGGACATCGACCTGGCCGGCGTGGACATGGGCGACGCCGAATGGAACCGTGCTGTATGCGCACCCGCTTTGCTCGACTGCGCACGCCATCCCCATGCACACTTTCGCAGCACCAGCGTGGAGCGTACGGACGAACAACACGGGGTGCTGCACGGCCAATTGACCTTGCGCGGCGTCACTGTGCCGCTGGACCTGCCATTCACTTTCAACCGTGCTGCAAGAACCATTTACGCGGCACACCGGATTGCCGGCTTCTCGGCCACGGCGAGTCTGGATCGCAATGACTACGGCATCACCGCCAACCCAGGTTCCATCGGCGCGAACGTCACGCTGTGGCTGGAACTGGAAGCCATCAGCGACCGTAGTGCCGTGCCATCGACGAAGGAGCAACCATGAGCTTGCGCAGCAATGACCAGCAGTGGGGCGCGGTCAGCAAATTTTTTCACTGGGTGATTGCGCTGGCGATCCTCGGCAACGGCACATTCGGGCTGATGATGGATCTGGCCGGCTCGCCCATGCAGAAGATCAATTGGCTGGCGGTGCACAAGTCGATCGGGCTGACCGTGCTGGCGCTGGTGCTGCTGCGCATGCTGTGGCGCTGGGGCGACGGCCGCCCGGCTGAGGCGCCAGCGCCGCGTTGGCAGATGCTTGCCGCGCGCGCCGTACATGCCGCGCTGTATGTGGTGATCCTGGTCATTCCGCTCAGTGGCTGGTGGTTCAACTCGATCAGCGGAAAGCCCCTGCAATGGTTCAAGTTGTTCAATCTGCCGCCGCTGGTGGCGAAAGATGACGCGCTGCGCGACTTCGCTCATGGCGTACACGAATACCTGTTCTGGTTTCTGATCCTGTTGCTGGTGGCGCACGTGGGTGCCGCGCTGAAGCACCACGTATTCGACAATGACAACGTGCTGCGCCGGATGCTGCCGTTCGGCCGTCTGCGCGATCGCCCAACCGATCAGGAGCGTCAACCATGAACCGCATTGCCACCCTGCTGCTGGCGTTGGTGGTTCCCATGAGTGCCTTGGCCGCTGACTACCGCGTGCTGCCGGCGAACAGTGAACTCGGGTTCACGGCGGTGTTTCAGGGCGAGTCGTTCGATGGCCGGTTTGGTCAATGGACTGCCGCCATCAGCTACGACGAAGCTCACCTCGACGCGTCGAAATTCGACGTAACCGTGACTCTCGCCAGCGTGAAGACGGGCGACAGCGATCGCGACGACGCGTTGCCTGGCTCGGACTTCTTCGCGGTCGCGAAGTTTCCCACGGCACATTTCGTCACTACCGGGTTTCGCCGGGTCGACGGCCGCGTGATAGCGGACGGCCAGCTCACCTTGCGCGGCGCGACCCGACCGATGAGCCTGGCTGTCACCTTCAAGCCGCAGGCCAACGGCACCACGCTGGATGTCATCGGCACACTCAAGCGGCTGGACTTCGGCGTGGGCACGGGCGACTTCGCCGACACCTCGGTGATCGGCGACGAAGTGAAGGTCAGCGCCCACCTGCAACTGGCTCCGAAGTAAGTCGCCGCCGTGGCGACCGACAAGCTGTGGCAGCGCCTGCGCCGCTGGATCAAACCGGATCCGGAAGTCCGCGTGGCCGCCCCGCTGCCGCATGACAACATCGGCCCAACACGGGTGGCCGACAGCCTGCGCGCGCTGCTGGACGACCCGACCATCCCGGATTCCGTGCGCGGCGAATTGGCCGCCGACTTCGCCCGCATCGAGGAGATGCTGGACAAGCTGCGTCGCGGCGAACTGCACGTGGCCGTGTTCGGCCGCGTCTCCGCGGGCAAGTCGGCGCTGGGCAACGCACTGCTTGGCCGCGAGGTCTTCACGGTGGGTGTTCTGCACGGCACGACCACCGGCGCCGAACACGCCACGCTCGACGAAGCCCGGCACGATGGGTTGGTGCTGATCGACACTCCCGGCATCAACGAACTCGAGGGCGAAGCGCGCGAACGGCTGGCGTTCGAAGTCGCCGAGGTCAGCGACCTGGTGGTGTTCGTCTGCGATGGTGACCTCACCCGCGAAGAACTCGATGCGCTGAACACGCTGGCCGCAACGCAGCGGCCACTGCTGCTGGCGCTGAACAAGGCCGACCGCTACGGCCGCGAGGAACTGGACAGCCTGCTGCAGCACCTGCGCCTGCGCGTGGCCGGACTGGTGCGCGCCGAGGACGTGATCGCGGTGTCCGCCGCGCCGACTCCGCAGCGCGTCGTGGAATGGGATGGACGCCATCGCGAGCAGGTTCGTGAGCAGTCCCGCACGCCCGACGTCGCCGCCCTGCGCGAACGGCTGCTGGCGATCGCCGCCCGTGAAGGCAAGACGCTGTCGGCGATCAATGCGGGGCTGTACGCCGGCAGGCTCACCGACCAGGTCAGCGCGCGCATCGCCGAAACGCGGCAGGCACTGGCCGCGAAACTGATTCACAACTACTGCATGGCCAAAGGCGTGGCGGTGGCCTTGAACCCGATCCCGGTAGCCGACTTGCTGGCGGCAGCGGGACTGGACGCGGCCATGGTGCTGCAGCTGTCGCGGGTCTACGGGCTGCCACTGACGCACGCGGAGTCGGGCCGACTGGTCGCCGTGATCTCGGCGCAACTGGCGGCGCTGATGGGAGCGATCTGGGGCATGCACCTGGTGGCATCGGCGCTCAAGGGCGTCAGCGCGGGACTCTCCGTGGTGGTTACCGCAGCGGCGCAAGGCGCGCTGGCCTGGTACGCCACCGTGCTGATCGGCCGCGCCGCGGAAGGCTATTTGATTGCCGGCAAATCATGGGGCGACGCCGGGGCCAAGCGCGCGGTCGCCGATATCGTGGCCAGCCTGGACCGCGATTCGATCCTGCGCGAGGCGCGCGAGGAAATTCTCAAACGCCTGAAGTCACATCCGCGCTGAGCACGCCTGCGTCTGGCGGGCAATGCCCGCCCTACACGCCGGACACCTTCGTAGGGCGGGCACCGTCCGCCGCTCCCATTCCGCAAAACCGATGGCGGGCAATGCCCGCCCTACGCGCGCTGCCCGTAGCGGGGAGAACTCACTTCGCCAGGAACGCCCGCACCGCCGCGGCATCGAATGGCCAGTCCAGCTCGCGGCCGTCGCGTTCGTCGCGCAGCACCGGCACGCGGGTGCCATAGCGCCGTTCCAGCTCGACCGAGTCGTCAACCCAGGACGAGTCAAAATCCGGCGCCCGCGCCTCGGCCAGCACGGCCAGGGCGAGGTCACACAAATGGCAGTAATCGCGCTGGTACAGGATCAGATGGGGCATGCGGCTGCGAATGGGCGGGGGCGCCGAGTAGAATAGCTGGTCAGTCCCCACCCCAGCAGTGCAACCATGGCCGTCAGCGTTTTCGACCTGTTCAAGATCGGCATCGGGCCGTCGTCCTCGCACACGGTCGGGCCGATGCGCGCCGCCGCACGGTTCGCCGAACATTGGCTGGAAGAAAAGGGCGTGCTTGACCGCGTGACGCGCCTGCGCGCCGAACTGTATGGCTCATTGGCCCTCACCGGCCGCGGTCACGGCACCGACAAGGCAGTGATGTTGGGCCTTGAAGGCCAGCACCCGGACACGGTCGATCCCGACGACATTCCGGCCACGCTCGAACGGATCCGCGGCAGCGAGCGGCTGCGTGTGCTGGGCAAGCACGAAGTCGTCTTCGAGGAGAAGCGCGACCTGGTTTTCAACAAGCGCCAGAAATTGCCGTTCCATCCCAACGGCATGCGCTTTTCCGCCTACGATGCGCAGGGCAACGAACTGGCCAGCCGCGACTACTATTCGGTTGGCGGCGGCTTCGTGGTCAACACCGACGAGGCGGCCGAGGATCGCATCGTGGCCGACACCACGGCGCAGCCTTACCCATTCAGCAGCGGTGACCAGATGCTGGCGTTGTGCAAACAGCACAACCTCACGATTGCCCAGCTGATGCTGGCGAACGAAAGCGTTTGGCGTCCGGAAGCAGAAACGCGCGCAGGCTTGCTGACCATCTGGAAGGCGATGCAGGACTGCGTCGCACGTGGTCTTCGCTCGCCCGGCGTACTGCCTGGCGGCCTGAAAGTCACCCGCCGCGCCCCGGCCATGCTGGCCGACCTGCGCGACCAGCCCGAGGCTGCGCTGAAGGATCCGCTGACCATCCTCGATTGGGTCAACCTCTACGCGCTGGCCGTCAACGAAGAGAACGCCGCTGGCGGCCGCGTGGTCACCGCGCCGACCAACGGTGCCGCCGGCATCGTGCCCGCCGTCGGCCACTACTACCTGCGCTTCTGCCCCAAGGCGGACGACGAAGGCATCATCAACTACCTGCTCACCGCCGCCGCCATCGGCATCCTGTACAAGGAAAACGCCTCGATCTCCGGCGCCGAAGTGGGCTGTCAGGGCGAAGTGGGTGTGGCCTGTTCGATGGCCGCCGGCGGCCTCACCGCTGCGCTGGGCGGCAACGTGATGCAGGTGGAGAACGCCGCCGAGATCGGCATGGAACACAACCTCGGACTCACCTGCGACCCGATCGGTGGCCTGGTCCAGATCCCCTGCATCGAACGCAACGCGATGGGCTCGGTCAAGGCAATCAACGCCAGCCGCATGGCCCTGAAGAGCGACGGCAAGCACCGCGTCTCGCTGGACAAGGTGATCAAGACCATGCGCGACACCGGCCGCGACATGAAGGACAAGTACAAGGAAACCTCGCGCGGCGGGCTGGCGGTCAACGTCATTGAGTGCTGAGCGCGTGGCGCTACACGACTGCGGGCAGAGCCAAAGGGCTGGACTGCACCCTTTATCACCGCGCACTGCCACAATGACTTCCGACGCCTGCAGCCAGCCAGCATCGGCAACTCCAAAAATGCACCCAGACCCGGGCTGCCGTTGCGGTCACGGGCAAAGCAGCGCGCCACTGTGACCCGCACTCGATCCGCCGTCGCTGCACAGTTGCCAAAAGCAGGGCACTATCTGTATTGAAACGGAATTCGAATGAATGGGATTGTCCCCGTTCGATGGTGTCTGTCGAACCTGGATCAACTCAGTCTGACTCGAGTTCCGTAACCCGCAACGCCACGCGCAAAACGTGTGCGAGTTGCCGGGAAGCGAGAATGTTCGAGCGCGCTCCGATACTCATGGAATAGTTGTTTGACGCCACAAACACGCGAAATATTGTCCGCTCAGATAAACTGCCACTTCCCACCCACTGCCAAAAGAGAATCATCATGGCCATTAATCTTGACGCGCTGTCCCCCACGGAACTCAAGGCACTCATCGCAAATGCTCAATCGCAAATGCAGGCTGCCCACGCCAATCACGTCAAATCGGTTCGGGAAAAGATCGAGCGCTTGCTGAAAAGCAATCAGCTGACTCTGGCAGACGTGTATCCGACCCGTGGCGGCAAGGGCGCCAAAAAGCCGAAGTCAACCGTGGCCCCCAAGTATCGCAACCCTGCGGACGCAACCCAGACCTGGTCGGGTCGTGGCAAGCGCCCACTGTGGATGGTGCAGGCCCTGAAGAAGCGTGGCACTACCCTCGAGAGCCTGCTGATTGATGGCGCACCCAAGGCGGCTCCGGCGAAGACCGTCAAGAAGAGGGTTGGCGGAAAGGTTGCCAGGAAGGCTGCCAGGAAGCGGACGGCCAAAAAGGCCGGCTGAAGCACTGGCGGACCTCGTTACGGCGTGCAGTTGAAAACCTGCGCCCGCAACGCGGGGTTCTTTCGAGGGCGTCCGCATGGCGGCTGATGGATATCCCGGCTGACGACCGGACAATGTCGTGGCCGCCATATGCTGATACGCGGAAAGTGAAGCCCGACACGAATGTCGCAGATACCGGGTTCCGCCCGCAAAATGCACGGGCGGAACCGGAATACGAGTCTGGGATGCCTAGCCACAGGATGGCACCGGCTCACCAGTGACCGTTCGAACGCCGCCGTGCTCCGATGGCCCATCGCCGGCTGACTTTTGTGACGCGCCAGCACCCGGCCGGATCAATTGTTCTTGATGGTCGGGTCCGTGATCGTCTCGATGGTGACCCTGCCCGAAGTCGCCATCGTCGAGTAGGTCACTCCACCGACCGTGGCGAACAGCTGGTATACCCATTCGCCGCTCGAGGTGACGCCATTCGGATCAGTGTTGGTATCGGATAATTCGATGTGTTTGCCTTGGCTGGCAAGAATGGGCTGACCAAACACCCCGGATGGCGTGCCTTGTTTCCAGGCAAATCCGGGGTTGCTGGCATCCATGGCGTTGAACGTTCCAGAAGAAGCGTTGCCGGTCAGTTTCCAGATAATGATTCCGGATTTGCCGCGCCCCATTTGATTGGCGTTGCCGGACTGGTCAACGTTTAGCGAACCGTCCACCAGGGTTACCTTCAGCTCCAGGTTGGGCATGTCTGATCCTCCGGGATAGGCGGCGCAACTGGCGGGCCGCGTCGCCTCACGTCATGGGTGCTTGCCGTCCGCGCGCACCGCACGAGGCCTGTCGCCGTGACGGCCGACATCGGCATGCACAGACTTCGCCAGCCGCTGCGCGAAATCGGCGTTGACGGGATAGTCGATACCCACGCGCGCCAGAAACGCGACCAGCGCGGGATCGCGATAACCGCTGCTCCACAGCGGCCCGAGCAACGGCACCGCCTCCGCCTTCCTGCCCAGCGCCACGAGTGCCTCCACCTGCAGCGCCGCTACCCGAGGATCGCGTCGATCCGTGTTGGGCCGCTGCAAATCGTTCAGCGCATTCTGGCGCAGGCGCTGCGCGGCCTGTTGATCGGTGCTCGCATCGGCCAGCAGCAATCTCGCCGTCACGGTGGCCAGCAAGGTGCCGCGATTGTCAGGTTGCTTGGCCAGCATCGGATCCAGAATATCAATCGCTTGTTGCCCCAGCGCGCGTGCGGTGGTCGTCTGGTTCGCGGCCAGCGCGCCGGCGGCCTGTTCGGTCAGCGCTTGGGCATAATCGCTTTGCCAGCCCTGATTGCCGGGGTCCTTCCGGGTCAAAGCCGCAAGTATTTCGATGGCTTTTGCATTCGACGATGCTGCCGTTGACCGATGCCCCGAAAATCGCTGCAACCGCGCCAGTTGCGTTGAGTACATGGCGAGATGATCCTGGATAGTGGTGTCCCTCGGACTGATTCGATGCAACTGCCCGGCGAGATCGACCGCTTGTTGCAGGTCCCGGATGCCGCTTGCAGTGTCGCCGGCAAGCGCCAGCGTGCGGCCGAGAATCGCGCGAACCCGCAACATGTTCTGGCGTTGCTGGTTGTTCCTCGGGTCGTTCGTCGACAGTCTGGTTTCAATGGCGTCGTCGGCCCGGTACTCGGCCACGGCAGCCGCCAGGTCACCGCGCAGCAAGGCCATCTTGCCGAGATTGTTGTGCGCGCTGCCCAGTTCCTCTGCGTATTGATCGTTCTCGGGATCGAGGGCAACCAGTTGGCGCGTCAAGTCCAGCATGTTGCGATACTCGTTCTCAGCGCCATCCGGCTTGCCCCGTGCTTCCAGCACGTGTCCGATGTCATTGCTGAGAAACCCCAGTTGGAGCAGTACCGAAGGCTCATCCCGCGCGTGCACCAGAAATGGCTGCAACACCCTCCGCGCGGATTCGAAATCTTCCTGAGCTGCCTCCAGGTCGCCCTGGTTCCAATGGACCATGCCGATAAAAGTGATGATGCGCGAGTACGCGACTTGCCGAGCGGCATCGTCCGGCGCGGCGGCGGCCAATTGGGAGGAAATTGCCGCGGAGGCGCGGAACGCTTCCAGCGTGCCGTTCAAATCCCCCAGGCTCATGCGCACACTGCCGATCTTTTCCAGGGCCTTGGCGCGCTGTACCAACGCCTCGGGTGTGACATCGATGCTCGGCAGCGATTCGAAGAAAGCCATCGCCTTGTCGTCGACCGCCTGCATGATGTCGAGTCGCTGCACCTCCCCCAGCTTGTCGTTGAGGTCCCCAAGCATGAACCCCACCAGACCCTCGGCCTGCTTCTGCCGGCGCTCGGCGGCCTGCTGCGCCACCACGGCCTTGTGCTGGGCGATCACGGCGTCGTGACGCGAGATCAGCGCGACCACCGCGAGGACGGTGGTCACCGTCATCACCACCAGCGCCAGTGCGGTGATGGCGGCCATGCGCCGGTTGCGGCGTTGCATCTCGCGCTGCTTCAGCGCGTCGAAACCGACATCGAGCATGCCGGCAATAAGCTTGAGCTTGGCGTTGTTCTTGCCGTCCTTGTCGGCGCGTGCATCCGCCGCGATCGGTTCGGCGTGTTCACTGGATAGCTGACCATCGGCGTCGAGCTGGAAGCGAAGCGGGGGAGCAAAACACTCGTCGGCCTCGTGGCCGGGCAGATCGCTGGCATGGGGTTGGCCATCGACGATCAGGCAAAAAATCCGCTCCCTGCGGCCGAGTCGCTTGTAGGCGAGGATTTCCTCCTGTACCCAGTGCGATGCTGCGGAACGTGGCGAGCAGATCACGATCAGGTTGGCTGACTCAGCCAGCGCAGCGTTGACCTTGCCACCCAGGTCATGCGCACTGGCCAACTCGTCGCGGTCACGGAAAATAGGGGTCAATCGCCTGGGGATCACGCCCGCGGCGTTGGTCTGGCCGACCAACCGTTTGGGGACCGCGTAGGTCTCCAACGCCTTGTGTAACCAGTCAGCCCAGGCCTTGTCCCCGTGGCTGTAGCTGATGAAAGCGCGATAGCGGAAGCCGGACGACTCGGACACATGACTCCCCTTGCCGAATACAGAGCCCGGGAAGGCCCCTTCAGGCTCAGGGTCCGGGATACCAAGGGCTCTAGCCGATCGGGCGGAAATCCTAACACCAAATATTGAATGTGCGCATATTGTGCGCAAATGGCCTGGTCCCGGCCTTCCCACCTGTGCCGCCGATAACCTGGCTGGCCCGGTTATCGGCCCGGGTCACTTCCAATGCGCACTCCGGCTCGGCTTCCGTACAACCGGTCTAACCCGAACAGCGGACATCATTACCCGTTCCTTTGGGACTCACGTCATCCGACCTGCGGGCGCCTTCCAATACCCAATGCTCTCCGCCCATGGCGTCCGTGGCGCAGCGCGGCCCGCCTACCAGCGTGCTTTCGACGCCCAACTGACGCTATTCACCGGCAAGCCATCGATCAAGTAATCAAGGACAACTCGGCGGCGGGAACAATGTGAGTCAGTGCCCTCCTCAATCGTTTCCAGCAAATCACAGGGCAGACTGCCAATCCTCTGGCTCCCGGGCAGATCAAAAGCCCCTCATTCCAATCCGCTTCACGGCGTCGTCGGGGAGAGCAAGAAAAGCAGTGCCCGTGACCACTGGTAGATGACACCCGACGCCCGATTCTGCGATTATCCCGCGCTTGCGCGCCTGCCGGGCGCCCCACAGGAACGTCGATGTCCCAAGCCAGCCAGATCCGCCGCGATGTCGGCCCATTCGCCCTGATGCTTACCGGTCTGGGCTCGATTATCGGATCAGGTTGGTTGTTCGGAGCATGGCGCGCGGCGGAGATCGCCGGGCCGGGTGCAATCTGGGCCTGGGTGATTGGCGCAGCCATCATCATGACGGTGGCCCTCACCTACGCGGAGCTGGGCGCGATGTTTCCCGAGTCCGGCGGCATGGTGCGTTACGGGCATTACTCGCACGGCTCGCTGGTCGGCTTTATCGCGGCATGGGCGAATTGGATTGCCATCGTCTCGGTGATCTCGGTCGAGGCGGAAGCCTCGGCGCAGTACATGTCCTCGTGGAAGTGGCAGTGGGCGAAGGATTTGTATCACCAGGTTCCGGGCGGCCAGGGCGAGCTGAGCACCAACGGCCTGTTGATCGCCGCGGCGCTGGTGGTGATGTATTTCCTGTTCAACTTCTGGAGCGTGAAACTGTTCGCGCGTTCCAACACCGCGATCACGCTGTTCAAGCTGGTGATTCCCGCGCTCACCGCGCTGCTGCTGATCATGAGCGGCTTCCACCCGGAAAACTTCGCCGTCGGCATCCATGGCGAATTGCACAAGAGCGATTTCCCCTCGATTCTTACCGCGGTGGCGATCGCCGGCATCGTGTTCAGCTTCAACGGCTTTCAAAGTCCGGTGAACCTGGCCGGTGAAGCGCGCAATCCGGGCCGCAGCATCCCGTTCGCGATCGTCTGCTCGATCGCCTTGGCCACCGTGATCTATGTGCTGCTGCAAGTGGCCTTCATTGGCGCCGTGCCGCGGGAAATGCTGGCCAACGTGGGCTGGCACGGCATCGATTTCAGTTCGCCGTTCGCCGATCTGGCAATCATCCTGGGGCTGCAGTGGCTGGCCACCTTGCTGTTCATCGACGCGGTGATCAGCCCCAGCGGCACCGGCATGACCTACACCGCAACCACCGCCCGCATGCTGTACGGCATGGAGCGCAACGGCACGCTGCCGAAAATCCTGGGCCGCGTGCATCCGAAGTGGGGCGTGCCACGTCCCGCGATGTGGGTGAACCTGGGTGTGTCGTTCCTGTTCCTGTTCTTCTTCCGTGGTTGGGGCGCGCTGGCGGCGGTGATCTCGGTGGCCACGATCATCTCCTACCTGACCGGCCCGATCAGCGTGATGACCTTGCGGCGCACGGCGCCGGAACTCAACCGCCCATTTCGGCTAACCGGCCTGCCAATTCTGGCCGGCATCGCCTTCATCATGTCCACCGAGCTGCTGTATTGGGCCAAGTGGCCACTGACCGGGCAGATCATCCTGCTGATGGTGGTCGCGCTGCCGGTGTACTTCTACTTCCAGACGCTGGCCGACGACTTTTTCAAACCGTCCGAGCGACTGATCCTGCTCACCAGCAGCATCGCGCCCGCGCTGTTGTTGATCGTGCTGGCGGCAGCGTTCTATCTGTCCGGACCTGGCGCGATGGCCCTGGCCATTCCGCTCTGCCTCGCCGGCCTGGCCTACGCGTGGGTGATGTTCACCCTCGTCATTCCGGTATTCCGGATGCGCAGCGATGCGGCGGCGATGGACGCCTTCAAGCACCATCTGCACGGCGCCTGGTGGTTGATGGGCTATCTGCCCGCGCTGGCCTTTGTTTCGTGGGCCGGCAGCACCCGTTTCGGTGGCCAGGGCTACCTGCCTTACGGGTGGGATCTGCTGGCGGTGGCCCTGATCGGCCTGGCGTTCTTCCTGTGGGGCGTGAAGTCGGGCTGGCGCACGCCTTCGGTGGAAGCGGCCCGGATGGAAGCGCAAGCGCATCCCGGCGAATTGCAGATTCCACCCGACGAGGAAGACGCCGAGCGGATGACGACGGCCTGAGCCGCTCAGCTGCCGCCGAAGCGTGACCCGCCCAAGGCCAGTACGTCCCCCAGCAGGGCCTGGGCGGTCACCTGCGGTCCCGCACCGGGGCCCTGGATCACCAAAGGTCGGCTGTCGTAGCGGGTGGTGGTGAGCGCGAACTGGTTGTCGGTGCCATGCAGCCGCGCGGCCGGATGGCCCAGCGGCACTTCGGTCAGGCCCACACGGGCGTGACCAAACCGGTCCAGCCTCGCCAGAAAGCGCAGCACGCAGCCGCGTGACGCGGCCGCGGCGTGGCGCTCGGCCAGCGGCGCGTCCAGCTCGTCGAGCCGGGCCAGGAACGTCTCCGTGTTCAGCGCCTGCAGCGACGCCGGCACCAGGCCCTCCACCTGCACCTCGTCGGTTCCCAGGGCAAAGCCCGCCGTGCGGGCCAGAATCAGCAGCTTGCGCACCACATCCTCACCGGACAAATCCGAGCGCGGGTCGGGTTCGGTATAGCCCAACTGGCGCGCCTCGCGCAGCAAGTCGGAAAACGGACGGCTGCCGTCGTAGTGGTTGAACAGCCACGACAGCGATCCGGAAAACACACCCTCCAGCAACATCAGCTGGTCGCCGCACGTGCGCAACCGACGCAAGGTGGACAACACCGGCAGGCCGGCGCCCACGGTGGCCGAATCGCCATAACGCGCGCCGCCCGTCAGCGCCGCCTGCAACGCATGCCAACCGGCCAGCTCGCCGCCGGCCAGCGCCTTGTTGGCGGTCACCACGTGATGACCATGCGCCAGCCACGCGGCGTGTTGCGAGGCCAGCGCCCTACTGGCCGTGGCGTCGACGATCACCTTGACCGCCGCGCCACTGGCATCCAGTGCCGCCAGCAGCCCGGCATCGTCGCGGGGGTCGCCTTGCTGGTCCAATTGCTCGCGCAGATTGCGCCGGGCGAGCCGGACCGGATCGGTCTGCTGCCAGCGCGAGTTGGCCGCGCCTACCAATCGCAACGAACCGCCCGCGGAGGTGTTGAGCAGCTGCAGCAAGGCACCGCCCACCACGCCCGTTCCCAGCAGCACGATGGCCATGACGGACGCGGTGCCACCCTCTGGCAGCGCGGCGCGTTCGGCCAGGATCGCGTTCATGCAACCACCCGGTGATCAGGTGCTTCCAGCGCGGCGGCACGGCCCAGCGCCGCCTCGAGATCGCGCAGCAGGTCGTCGCCGTCCTCAATGCCCACCGACAGGCGCAACAAGCTGTCGGAAATACCTGCGGTGCGGCGGGCCTCCGGCGCCATCGACACATGGGTCATGCTGGCGGGATGGGCGACCAGGCTTTCCACGCCGCCCAGCGATTCAGCCAGCGAGAAGTACTGCAGGCCCTCGATGAACGCTTCGACCTGGGCCAAGTCGCCGTGCAGTTCGAGGCTGAGCATGCCGCCGAAACCCTGCTGTTGGCGCGCCGCCAGCAAATGGCCCGGATGACTGGCCAAGCCCGGATAATGGACCTTGCGCACGGCGGCATGGGCTTCGAGTCGCTCGGCGATGCGCGCCGCGTTGTCCTGATGCTGGCGCAGGCGCACGCCAAGCGTGCGCAGACCGCGCAAGGTGAGATAACTGTCGAACGGCGCGCCGGCCACGCCCGTGCAATTGGCCCACCACTTCAACTGTTCGACAACGGCCGCATCACGCGCCACCACGGCGCCGCCGACCACGTCGCTGTGGCCATTGATGTACTTGGTGGTGGAGTGCACCACCACGTCGGCGCCCAGCGACAGCGGCTGCTGCAGGGCGGGCGACAGAAACGTGTTGTCGACCACCAGCAGCGCGCCGACTGCATGCGCCGCCTGCGCCACGTGCCGGATGTCGGTGATCCGCAGCAACGGGTTGGACGGCGTCTCCACCCACACCAGCGCCGGTCGTTGCGCCAGCCCGGCCGCCAGCGCCACGCTGTCGGTGAGGTCGGCGAACTCGACCCGGAAGCGGCCCTTCTTCGCCCACGCATCGAGCAGGCGCCAGCTACCGCCGTAGCAATCGTGCGCGGCCAGCACGATCGCGCCGGCCGGCACCAGTTCCAGCGCCAGCGCCGCCGCGGCCATTCCGCTGGCCGTCACCACCGCGCCAGCGCCCTGCTCCAACTCCGCCAACGCATCGGCTAGCAGATCACGCGTGGGATTGCCGCTGCGCGAATAGTCATACACCCGCTTGCGCCCGAAACCCGCGAAGCTGTAGTTGCTCGACAGATGCAGCGCCGGTACCACCGCGCCGTGCTGGGTGTCGCTCTCGATCCCGGCGCGCACGGCGCGGGTACAGGGGGCTGGCGTGTCGCTCATGGTTGTCTCCCGATTGTTGGTCGCGATGTCTTCTGCGAAAACGCGCGGTGGCGCTCGCCGCGTAGGGCGGGCACTGCCCGCCAGCTCTTCGCCGATGCGCCGAGGCCAGTCGCACCGACACTCCCGGTCGGATCTTCAGCGATGGGCCCTGGCCGAAGGCGGCGGGCGGTGCCCGCCCTACAGAGGTGGTACGAATGGCGTGGTGCATTTCGATGCGCCCCTACGCCAGTGCGTCGCGCAGCAGCGGCGCAAGCTGTTCGGGCTCCTTCAGGAACGCATCGTGTCCGTATGGCGACTCGATCACCTCCAGCGTGGCCGGTCCGCGCAGGCGACGCTGCAACTCACACAAGTCGGCCAGCGGGACCAGGCGATCTGAGGGAAAGCCGATCAGGGTGGACGGTGTACGTACCTGCTCGGGTTCGACATCGTGCAGATCAATCGATTCGGACAGCGCCAGGAATCGATCCGCGTCGAAGCGCTCGACGAACCGACGCCCCTGGTGCGCGAGATAATCCTCGACCGGGAAATGAAAACGCTCGCCGCGCCACTCCGGCTCGCCGGCAAAGCGGCGACCGAATTCCGCGCTGCCCCGATAGGTCGTGATCGCCAATTGCCGCGACAACGCCAAGGCTTCGTCGACCCGCCCGCTGGCCTGGCCCAGGCGCACGATGCCGCGCTGCACGCTGCGCTGGGCGGTGCTGAGTGGGTGGGCCCGATGCGCACCAGCCAGCAGCACCAGCCGCTCCACGCTGCGTGGATGACGCGCGGCAAATGCCAGCGCCACCATCGCGCCGTAGGACGAGCCGACGAAAGCGTGTGCCTGGGCGACGCCCAGCTCGCGCAACAGGGCAGCCAGCGCGTCGGCCTGGTCCTCACTGGACACGGAGCCGGCGCCAAGCTGGTTGGGGCTGAGCCAGTCGATCGCCAGCACGCGAAAGCGCGCAAGATCGATGGCGGCACCGTGACCCACCAGCGACTGCCACCAACCCGGTGCGCTGTCGCCGTCGAGCGAGGTAACGTCGCGATTTGCCGAGATACCGCCCTGGATGATCACGGTGGGCGCGTCCGCCGCGCCACACCAGGCATAGCCCACGTCGACCTGGCGTGGACCACGTCCATATTTCGGGTCGAGCAACAGCCGGCGCGTGCTCCGCTGAGTGGTCAGCTGCGCGCGCGGCTCGGCAAACCCGACTGGCTGGACCTGGGCGGATTCCGTGAAACGAATTTCGGGCACAAGAGTCATGAAACGGTCTCCGGTCGACATCGTCCCGCGAAGTACCGGAAAGGCCGCCAGACCGGAATGCAGCAGCAGATCGCCGCAAGCCGGAGGACGCCCATCTACCGGTGGATGTCAGGACATCCCCGCAGGAGTTGGCACCATTGCGGAACTGCTCCGCAGGTTGCCCCGGCTTCACTGGGCCTGTCCCTCAGCCGGTCTCGATGAGTGAGCGGATGATGGATGCTGATGCACGACGTGTCAATAGACGTCTAAACGTCTGGACGTATATATGGTCATGCCGAATTGTCATTTGTCAGACGACCGCACAGGCAACAGGCTGAGGACCAACATCACACCACCAGGACACCAGCATGAGCCTGCAACTGGGCGACACCGCGCCTGATTTCACTCTCGAATCCACCATCGGTCCAATCCGGCTGTAAGACTACGTCGGCGATCGCTGGCTGGTGTTCTTTTCGCACCCGAAGAATTTCACTCCGGTTTGCACCACCGAGCTGGGCGCCTTTGCACGGCGCAAGCGGGAATTCGATGCGCGCCACGCGCAACTGCTCGGCCTGTCAGTGGATTCGGTGGCCGACCACCAGCGCTGGGCCGGCGACATCGAGGATGTCGGCGGCGCCGCGCTGAACTACCCGCTGCTGGCCGACCCGCAACTGGAGGTGGCGAAGTTGTATGGCATGCACCATCCCGGCGCCGACCCCAAGGTCACCGTGCGCTCCGTGTTCATCGTCGACCCGCAACGCAAGGTTCGCTTGATCCTCGCCTACCCGCCCAGCGCCGGCCGCAACGTCGACGAGGTGCTGCGCGTGCTGGACTCGCTGCAACTGACCGATGGCCGGCAGCTGACCACGCCGGTGGACTGGCGGCCCGGAGACGACGTGATCATTGCGCCGTCCGTCTCCGATGAAGACGCCAGAAAGTTGCATCCGGGCGGCTGGAAGACGCTGAAGCCCTACCTGCGCCTGGTGTCGTCGCCGCAAGCCTGAGCCCGGGCTGGGTTGCCGCCGCCTCGGCACGAACAGCAAGCGGGTAAACTGGAACGGTTTTCCCGACCAACCGATCATGAGTATTCAGCAAGATCTTTCTGCAACCATCGGCCATACGCCCCTGATCCGGCTGCGCCACGCTTCGGCGCTGACCGGCTGCGAAATCCTGGGCAAGGCCGAATTCCTCAACCCCGGTGGCTCGATCAAGGATCGCACGGCGCTCGGGCTGCTGCTGGACGCCGAGCAGCGCGGCCAGATTCGGCCGGGCGGCCGCATCGTGGAGGGCACCGCGGGCAACACCGGGATTGGCCTGGCGTTGCTGGGTGCCAGTCGCGGCTATCGCAGCGTGATCTTCATGCCGGAAACGCAGAGTCGCGAGAAGATCGACGCCCTGCGCATCGCCGGCGCCGAAGTGCGGCTGGTACCCGCCGTGCCGTACAAGGACCCGAACCACTACGCCCACCAGGCCCGTGCCTGGGCCGAAGGCATCAACGCCGCCGAACCCGGTGGCGCGTGGTTCGCCAACCAGTTCGACAACACCGCCAATCGTGACTGGCACGAAACCACCACGGGCCAGGAGATCTGGAGCGACACCGACGGCAACGTCGACGGTTTCGTTTGCTCCGCCGGGACCGGCGGCACGCTTGCCGGCGTGGGTCGCGCACTCAAGGCGCACAAGCCGGCCGTGCGGATCGCCCTGTCCGACCCGACCGGTTCGGCGTTGGCCAGTTACGTCAATACCGGCGAGCTGGTGGCCACCGGCAACTCGATCAGCGAAGGTATCGGTTCCAGCCGGATCACCGCGAATTTCCAGGATGCGCCGATCGATCTGGCCTGGTCGATTCCGGACGACGAATCGGTGCCCCTGCTGCATCGCCTGCTGGCCGAGGAAGGCTGGTGCATCGGCGGCTCCAGCGGCGTCAATCTGGCCGGTGCCATCCGGCTGGCGCGCGAGCTTGGTCCGGGCCACACCATTGTCACCGTGCTGGCCGATGCCGGCACCCGCTATCAGGCGAAGCTGTTCAATCCAAAGTTCCTGCGCGAAAAAAATATCCCCGTGCCGGACTGGCTGGCGCGGGCGTTTCCCGATTGATCCCACCGCGCGGGCGGCGATACCTGCCACGGGGAACCCTGGCCATCGCTGCGCCCCACCGGTCCTGCTAACGTATCCGAATGACCCTCGACCCCGACACGTCCGCGTTGCACGACCAGCTGCAACGTGACGGCTTTGCCTTCGTCACCGCCGACACCATGGGCCGGCTGCTGCCGATTCGCGCACTGACTGACTGGCCGGCTTTCGTCGCCAGCTGGAATGACCTGGCGCCGGACACCTACCTTGCCGCCAGTGGCCGGCATCGGCGTCGGCGCCATGCCACGTTTTCGGCCGACGCAACGACCGGCATCCAGCGCGAGCCACACCAGCCGCACTATCAAAGCCTCAAATACAACCCGCTGCAGGGCAATATCCTGCGTTGGTTCGAGCCGATTGTGCCGGCGATCGCCGAGGGCGCCAGCCTGCGCCGCATCCTCGATTTCTGCCACGCCCGCTTCGGCGCGCTGGCCCCGGCGATCCGCCGCTGGCATGTCGAAGTGCACCAGTTCCGCATCGAGGCACGCGCCGACGAGCAAGGTGAACCCACGCCCGAGGGCGTGCACCGGGATGGCGTCGATTACGTGCTGGTACTGCTGGTCGACCGCGAGAACATCGAGCGCGGCACCACCACCATTCACGCGGCCGACCGCAGCGAGCTGGGCAGCTTCACACTGACCCATGCGCTGGATGCCGCACTGGTGGACGACAACCGGGTGTTTCACGGCGTGACCGCGGTCAACCCTTTGGACCCTTCGCGTCCTGCCCACCGCGACGTGCTGGTGGTGACATTCCGCCGCGACGCCTCGCCGGGCTGAGCCTTCGACACGCAGCACCGTTTGCGACCGACCGGCCGGACTGCGACACTGCGGCGCATCTGCCACTCATGTCATCTGCCGGGGAGATCCCATGTCTGTCGCCGCCAATTCCGTCATCGTCGTGATCGCGCTGCTGCACCTGTGGTTTCTGATCCTGGAAATGTTCCTGTGGACTCGCCCGTCGGGGCGCCGCGCGTTTGGTACCACCGTGGAGTTCGCCGAACAGTCGAAGGCGCTGGCCGCCAACCAGGGCTTGTACAACGGCTTTCTGGCGGCCGGACTGGTCTGGGGCCTGTACCTCGGAGCCGGCGCCGCCGGCTTCAGCGTCAAAGTGTTCTTCCTCACCTGCATCCTGGTTGCGGGCATCTACGGCGGCCTGACCGCGACCCGGAAAATCCTGTGGATCCAGGCGCTGCCCGCCGTGATCGCCTTGCTGCTGCTGCATCTGGGTTGACCGCGGGACTGCCCATGCCGTCTCTTCCCCGCGAAGCGGTCGGACCGCGCTTCGACCCCGCGCTGATGCAACAGGCGCGCGAGAAAAGCTGGGCCACCTTGCACGGCATTCGCGCGCGCATGCACCCGGGCATCAGCGAGCAGGAGGCCAAGGCCGAGGCGATGGACGTATGCCGCGCGCTGGGTTTCGAACGGCTGTGGCACCCGGTCCTCATACGTATCGGCGCAAACACCACCAAAACCTGGCGCCAGGTCTCCGACCCGGACGTGCGCCTGGGTGAGAACGACAGCTATTTCATCGACCTCGGCCTGGTCTTCGACGGCCACGAAGGCGATGTGGGTGACACCTTCGTGGTCGGACACGCGCCCCAACGGCAAGCCTGTGCGGATGCCGCCCGCGACTTGTTCGCCGACGTTGCCTCGGCATGGCGTTCGCAAGGCCTGAGCGGCCAGGCGCTGTATGCGTTCGCAACAGAGCGGGCGGATGCCATGGGCTGGCGCTTCAACCATGCCATCAAAGGCCACCGGGTCAGCGACTACCCGCATGCAATCCACCACGCCGGCGACCTGGGCGACCTGCAGCAAGCGCCGTCGACCGGATTGTGGATTCTGGAGATCCAGCTCGCCCATCCGACCGAGCCGTTCGGCGCGTTCCATGAGGATTTGCTCGCTGGCCCCCACGCCAGATAACCCGTTATCCGGGCACAGCCTGACGCGCTGCGTCCCTGTTGAGCCCGCGCGGCGTCGCGCACCGGCGTCAATCGGCTGACGCACGCGTTCAGTCGCACCGCCAGCGAGATCGGCGCAAACCCATCGCGATCCCGGCAAGCAGGTTGCGGGCCCCGCTGCGCCTGACTTCTGCCCCACACGCACCCACGCCCGCCTGACGTGTACAGGCCCGCTGGGCCCTCACCAGCGCGAATCGGCCACCCGGAACGCCATTGGCACCGCTCGTGCATGGCATCTGGTGAAGCGAACGCGGACGTCCAGTGACATGACAGCCGTACCGCCCCATCGACTCCACCGCGTGAGGTTGCACCCATGTTGGCCAGAACCGGAGATTCCTTCTGCGCGGCGGACCGCTTCGGCGAAACCCTGAGCCGCTTCCACGAGCACGCCCAGGCCATTGCCAGCGGACAAGCCGAGGGCGACGCCTTCACCTGGTTTCTCGCCACCGAGTACCAGTGGGAAATGGAAATGGCCTGCACCTGGCTGGTCGAATCGCCAGACAGCCAACTGACCGACGCCGAAAAGGACACCATGCGGCATTTCCTCAAGACCCTGCCTGAAATCAGGACGGCGCTGACGGCGGGGCGCCGGGCCGCCTCGCACCGAAACCAGGCTGCGTCGTCACCGGAATGGACCGAGTGGCTGGAAATCGCCGCCCTGCCCAGCTGGAACGACTTCACGGTACGGACCGCGATCCTGCTGAGCCGCCTCGGCCAGCCTGCGCAGAACGACACGGCCTTCTGATCCACCCCGTCTGGCGTTGAATGGTACGGAACCAGCCGCTTCCGCCGATCCCGATCGTGCCTAGCCGGCGCCGACAGGCACCCGCCACGCATTGAAAAAGCCGCCCCGCGCAAGCATGTAGGGAAGCGCTTCCCCGCGTTTTGGCAGCGCCTTATCGGAGTCCCGCCCGTGGCCCACAAGAAACCCCTCGGTTTGTATCGCAACATCGGCATCATCGCGCACATCGACGCGGGCAAGACCACGACCACCGAGCGCATCCTTTACTACACCGGGCGCAAGCACCAGATCGTCGACGTGCACGAGACCAAGGACGGCAGGGGCTCGACCACTACCGACTACATGGAGCAGGAGCGCAAGCGCGGCATCACGATCCAGTCGGCGGCGGTGACGGCCGAGTGGAAGGGCCACCAGATCAACGTGGTCGACACGCCCGGACACGTCGATTTCACCATCGAAGTGAACCGCTCGCTACGCGTGCTCGACGGTGCCGTGGTGGTGTTTGACGGCGTCGCCGGTGTGGAACCCCAGACCGAGACCAACTGGCGCCTGGCCGACCAGTACCACGTACCGCGGATCTGCTACGTCAACAAGATGGATCGCATCGGTGCCAACTTTGCCCACTGCGTCGACGGCATCCGCGAGCGGCTGGGCGCGCATGCGCTGGTATGCCAGGTACCGCTGGGCAGCAGCGACGAATTTGTCGGCATGGCCGACCTGGTCGCCGGCATGGGCTACATCTGGCAATCGGACGACAAGGACAGCCCGTGGGAGAGCGTGCCGCTGGATCAGTTGCGCGCACGGCTGCAATTCGGCTCTACGGCCGACAACGACTGGATCGACCAGTTGCCGAAACTGCGCCGCGATCTGCTGGAAACCGCACTGGCGCTGGACGACGACGCGTTCGTACGCCTGCTCGAAACCGGCGAGCACGACCCGGCCATGCTGAAGCAGTGCATTCGCCAAGGTACCGTCAGCGGCAAGCTGGTACCGGTACTGTGCGGCTCTTCGTACAAGAACAAAGGCGTGCAGCAACTGCTGGACGCCGTGGTCGACTATCTGCCCTGGCCCGGTGAGAACGGCGGCATCGCGACGGTGGACGAAGACGGCAGGATCACCGGCGAACAACCTGTCACCGATGAGGCACCGGCCCGCGCGCTGGCGTTCAAGGTGATCAACGACCAGTTCGGCACACTCACGTTCTGTCGCATCTACTCGGGTGTGATCCGCAAGGGCGACACCTTGCTCAACGTCACCCGGGGTCGCAAGGAGCGGATCGGACGCATCGTTGAGGTGCAGGCCGATCACACCAGGGAAATCGATGAAGTGCGGGCGGGCGACATCTGCGCATTCGTGTCGATGAAGGACACCGAGACCGGCGATTCACTGGCTGACCCGGCGCACCCGGCGCTGCTCGAACGCATGCGCTTCCCTGACCCGGTGATCAGCGTGTCGGTCGAGCCGAAAAGCCGCGACGACGTCGACAAGCTGTCCACTGCGCTCTACAAGATGGTCAAGGCCGACCCATCGCTCAAGCTCGAGGTGGACCAGGAAACCGGCCAGACCGTGCTCAAGGGCATGGGCGAGCTGCACCTGGAAGTCACCATCGACCGCATGCGCACGGAACTGGGCGTGGAAGCGAACATGGGCAAGCCCAAGGTCAGCTTCCGCGAGGCGTTTGGCCGCGCCGTCGAGCACACCTACACGCACAAGAAACAGACCGGCGGTTCCGGCCAGTTCGCCGAAGTGTCGATGATCTTCGAGCCGGGCGAGCCCGGTTCGGGGCTGGTGTTTTCCGACGAGGTGGTCGGTGGCCGCGTGCCGCGCGAGTACATCCCCGCGGTCGAACACTCGATCAAGGCCGAGGCGCAGGAAGGCCAGATCGCCGGCTACGAGGTGGTCGACTTCAAGGCACGCCTGGTCGACGGCAAATACCACGACGTGGATTCGTCCGCGCTGGCCTTCGAGATCGCCGCCCGCCAGTGCTTCCGCGAGGCGCAGAAGCTGAGCAAGCCGAAGCTGCTGGAGCCGATCATGAAGCTGGAGGTGGTGATCGATGCCGACTACCTGGGCGATGTCATCGGCGACATCAATCGCCGCCGCGGCACTGTCAGCGAACAGGGCCAGAAAGGCAGCTCCGCCTTCATCCAGGGCTTCGTGCCGCTGGCCGAAATGTTCGGCTACATCAACTTCCTGCGCTCGGCCACCCGCGGCCGCGGCACCTTCACGATGGAGTTCAACCACTATCAGGAAGTGCCCGCCAGCATGGTCGACCAGCTGATGGCCAAGGAATCCACCTAGCGCACCGGTCACCAGCGAGCGTTCGAACGCGGCGGGTCAGGCGGACAAATGCTCGTACAGGATCACCGTGCCCACCCCGATCAGAATCAGTCCGCCAACCAGCTCCGCGCGGCGGCCGACGATGGCGCCCAGCACGCGGCCGAGCATGATGCCCAGCGTGACCATGCCGAAGGTGCACAGGCCGATCACCAACGCCACCACGGCAATCGGCACATCGACAAAGGCCAGCCCCACGCCGACCGCCAGCGCATCGATGCTGGTGGACAGACCGGTCAGCGCCAGCGTGATGAAACCATGCTTCTTCGCTGCGTCGGCCGGCTCGTCCGACTCGGGCTGCAAGCTGTTCCAGATCATGTACAAGCCCAGTCCAAGCAGCAGGCCGAACGCGATCCAGTGATCCCACGCCTCGATGTAGCGCGCGGCGCCCTTGCCCAGCAGCCAGCCGATCACCGGCGTGATCGCCTCGATCACGCCGAAGATCAACCCCACGCGCAGCGCCTGGGTCAGCCGTGGCTTGGTCATCGCCGCACCCTTGCCGATCGCCGCCGCGAACGCGTCGGTGGACATGGCAAAGCCGAGCAGCAGGATGGAGATGGGATTCATGCACGATCTCGAACGACGGGGCCAGGCGCAACGGCACGACGACGCGCCCCGCCGCTGTGGCGTCGTCAGCCGTTGGTCTCGCCAACCGTGATCGGTGTCTTCGCCACGGCAGGACAGGCCGAGCATGTTGACGAAGACGCCCCGTCGCAACGAGGCAGGCTACTCCCCAAAGGGTGTCGTGCTGCCGGCATGACCGACAGCGCGGCGGCAAGGTTAGCACGATGCGGGACCGGCATCGGCGCAAAGCCTGCGGCGATTTGCTCGCTGTGACACGCGATCCACCGTGCAGGGCAACTCTTGTCCCGAAGTCTTCTCGGCGCAGGGAATCGACCGGGTATTGCCCAACCCGTGGGAGTCATGCGTACACCCCTTGCAAAGACACCCCCGAATGGGTCAACGGCGTGCTCGATTCGGATGTGCTGCCGCCCGGACTGTCGGGGAGCTTTGCGGATACATCCGGCCAGCTTGGCTGACGGCAGGCCTGCTCCGCTGAGCCGAGCGCTTCGGCATCCAGAACGAAAGCTGAATCGCGGCAGCGGGCCGGCCTCGCCGTGGAACTTCTTTTCTGTGCCCCTTGTCATGCACAACGGTACTGCCATGGCAGTCCGTATGACATTCTGTTGAGGAGGTTGAAGTTATGAGCGTGACACAACTCATTCCCTGGAACCTTGGAAGCCGCAGCCGCAGCCGCGACCAAAGCAGCCTGGTGCGCGCGGAAAATCGGGATCCGATCTTTGCGCTGCAGCGCGGCGTCAACCGTCTGTTCGACGACCTGTGGAACGGCTTTGAGATGCCGTCGCTGCGCGATGGCCTGATCGCCAATGGCTGGCCGACTGTGGAGTTGGTCGAACACGACGAGGATTTCGTTCTCACCGTCGAAATGCCCGGCATGAATGAAAAAGACGTGGACGTTCAATTCGTCGACGGCACCCTGATTCTGCGCGGCGAACGCAAGGAAGATCGTGACGACGTCAAAAACGATCTTCGCTACAGCGAGCGCTTCTACGGCCGCTTTGAGCGGCGCATACCGCTCGGCGTGGACATCAGCCACGACAAAGCCAAGGCGGTACTTCGTCACGGCGTGCTGACCGTGACACTGCCCAAGGTGGCACAGAACGAATCGCAGACGCACCGGATTCCGGTCAGCAATGCCGCGTAATCGCAAGACATCGCACTTGCACTCGGGCCGCCTTCGGGCGGCCCTTCCTTTTCCTGCGAGGAAAGGGAAAAGGTGTCGGAAAAGGTGTCAGGGACAATTTCGATGCTTGTCGCGGCGAGTCGGATCAGGCATTCGAATGGCTAGACAAGGCAGTCGCGTACCGCGACACCAGCCTGTCCGAGCTGGTGAGCGAGAATCTGTCAGACAACATCAGACGAGACCCGCGCGGGCTACCGTTCCTGCGCCAATTGTCGAGCGCTGGCGCGACCCACGCTGCGTCAGTGTGGGCGCCTGGACTCGGCGTTTCGCAAGCCAGTCCAGCACTCGGCCTGCTCGATGGGCAACCTGCTGGTGTCGATGCAGAAGCCGGGCAAGCGGCTGACCGCGGGCCTCGACTAGCGGCACGCGATGGCCAAGTGGCTGATCGGGTGCGAGCCCAGCGACACGACACGGGTTGACACGATCATGTAGGGGCCCTGGCGGCGGGGCCTGGGCTGTCAGGGCAAGGAAGCGCTGCCGCGGTCGTTACCGGCCGGTCACATGGGGACAGCGTACCCTTTGACCCTCGCCATCGATGACGTGACAAGGGAGCGGTGACATGCGCGACTGGGGTGCCGCGATCGGGCGGACGTTCGGTGAATTCCGACGCCGCCGTGTGTTCCGTGCCCTGGCCGTGTACGCGGTGGTGGGCTGGCTGCTGATCCAGATTGGCGACGCCACGTTCGAATCACTGGGGTTTCCGCCGTGGGCCATGAGGTTGCTGATCGTGCTTCTGGGGCTGGGGTTCATGCTGGTATTGGCGCTGGCATGGATGTACGACCTGGGCACACACGGCATCGAGCGCACCGAACCGGCTCCGCTTCCGCCTGCCGCACCCACGCCGCCCGATGCCTCGGTTGCGATCCTGCCGTTCACCGACCTCAGCGAGGCCAGGGACCAGGATTACTTCTGCGATGGACTGGCCGAGGAAATCATCAATGCGCTGACGGCTGTCAGCGGTCTGCGGGTGGCCTCGCGCACCTCGTCGTTCCGGTTCCGCAACAATGCTGTCGATGCCCGCGAAATTGGCAGCGCGCTGAACGTGGCAGCGATCATGGAAGGCAGCGTGCGCAAGGTTGGCCAGCGCGTGCGCGTCACGGCGCAGCTGATCCACGCCGGCAACGGCTATCACCTGTGGTCGGAAAACTTCGACCGTGCGCAGACGGACATCTTCGCCATCCAGGAAGAGATCGCGCGCAGCATCGTGCGCGCGCTGCGGGTCACGCTGAAGACACCCGAGGTGCTCGACCTGGGCCGCTACGCGCCCCGCGATCTGCGCGCCTACGATTTCTATCTGCGCGGACGGCAAATGCAGGTGATGAAGAGCACGGGCACCTGGGCCATGGCGCCGGAGATGTTCCGGCGCGCCATCGAGATAGACCCCGAGTACGCGCAGGCGCATGCCGGCCTGGCCGATGCGCTGGTACACCTGCTGCTGTGGCGTCAGGTCGCTCCCGATGGCGTGCTGGAAGAAGCCATGCAGGCGAGCACCCGCGCGCTTGAACTCGCGCCGGGGCTGGGCGAGGCCCACGTCGCGCGCGCCAACACCTTGTCGCTGGCCGGCGACTACGTCGCGGCGATCGAGGAATTCGAACGCGCGATCGCGCTGAACGATTCGCTGTACGAGGCGCACTACTACCTTGCCCGAACCTGCTACGCGCATGCGCAATTCGCGCGCGCAATCGAGGAGTTCGAGGCCGCGCACCGCGTCCGCACGGAAGAGTTCCAGGCCCTGACCCTGGCCGCTGACGCGGCCGTCGCCTTGGGCGATGTCGCGCTGTCCCGTGAGTTGGCCCGGCGCGCGCTGGCCAACGCGCTGGCCGAAGCCGAGTGCGACCCTGAAAACGAACGGGCCCGCTATTTTGCCGGCCTCATGCAATTGCACCTGGGTGACAAGGAGGGCGGACGGCGCAACGTGGAAGCGGCGCTGCGCCTGCGACCGGACGATTACGGCACGCTGTACAACGCGGCCTGCTTCTACGCCAAGGCAAACGAACCCGAGCGTGCACTGGATCTGCTGGACCGCGCGGTCGCAACCGGCCGCGGGTTCCGCAGCTGGCTCGACAACGACAGCGATTTCACCAGCCTGCGCCAGCTGCCAAGGTTCCAGGAAATCGTGTCGCGGCTCGATGCTCACGACCCAAACTGAGACATCTGTGTCAGGGACAATTTCCGCGGCCGTAGAACACAGCTCGGCTGTGTACGGATTGACCGTCGGCTTCTCGCTCTGCGGAGACGCCCAATCCATGGCACATGGCGCTCAAGGCGAGAGCCGAGTGCGCGCCAGGCGAGGGCATGGATGCCCGAGTTGAGGCAACGCAGGAGCCGTTGCCCGATGCCCGGCAAGCGCCAAGCGGCGGTGACCTCCCTATACTCCCGGCATCCTGCCCTACGCCGTTCGGGCCGGTTGCGCCGTTCGCACCACTCCTGCGGCGCAGTGGGCCACGTTTCTCCGGCCAATCAGACAGTGGCTCGGGCGCCGGAGGCGCACGAAAGCGCTTGCCCTCCGGCCCCAGCCCCACCAACCCAAGCCCGGTCCCGATCCACGCTACAATTGTCGGCTTGCGTTCCAGCCGACCCACCCCATGCCTTCGCACCTTCAAGAAACCCGCCGCCGTCGCACCTTCGCCATCGTCAGCCACCCTGACGCGGGCAAAACCACGTTGACCGAAAAGCTGTTGCTGTTCGGCGGTGCGATCCAGCTGGCTGGCTCGGTGAAAAGTCGCAAGACGTCGCGCAGTGCCACCTCGGACTGGATGACGCTGGAGAAGGAGCGCGGCATCTCGGTGACCTCGTCGGTGATGCAATTCCCGTACGAGGGCAAGATCGTCAACCTGCTCGACACGCCGGGACACGCGGACTTCTCCGAAGACACCTACCGCGTACTGACCGCGGTCGACTCGGCGCTGATGGTGATCGACTGCGCCAAGGGCGTGGAGGAACGCACGATCAAGCTGATGGAGGTGTGCCGGCTGCGCGACACCCCGATCATGACCTTCATCAACAAGCTCGACCGCGAGGGCCGCTCGCCGATCGAGCTGCTGGACGAGGTGGAGTCGGTGCTGGGCATTGCCTGCGCCCCGTTGACCTGGCCGATCGGCATGGGCAAACGGCTCAAGGGCGTGTATCACCTGGCGCTGGACGAGGTGCACATTTTCGAGCCGGGCAAGAATTTCACCCGGCAGGATTCGACCATCTTCAAGGGTCTGGACGCGCCAGGTCTGCTGGAACGAATCGGCGACGAGGCGATGCGCGAACTGCGCGAAGAACTGGAACTGGTGCAAGGTGCCGCCCCGTCGTTCGACCTCGACGAGTATCTGGCCGGCAAGCAGACGCCGGTGTTCTTCGGTTCGGCGGTGAACAGCTTCGGCGTGCAGTTGTTGCTGGATTTCTTCGTCAAGTACGCGCCCTCGCCGCAGCCGCGCGACACCACCACGCGCGAAATCCAGCCGGAAGAAGAAAAGCTTTCCGGCTTCGTCTTCAAGATCCAGGCCAACATGGACCCGGCGCACCGCGACCGCGTGGCGTTCATGCGGGTGTGCTCGGGTACCTACAACGCCGGCATGAAGATGGTCCAGACCCGCACCGGCAAGGAAGTGCGCATCGCCAATGCGCTGACCTTCATGGCCAGCGACCGCGAGATCGTGGAGACGGCCTATCCGGGCGACGTGATCGGCCTGCACAACCACGGCACCATCACCATTGGCGACACCTTCTCCGAGGGCGAACTGGTCAAGTTCACCGGCATCCCCAACTTCGCCCCCGAGCTGTTCCGTCGGGCCCGCCTGCGTGACCCGCTGAAGATGAAAGCGCTGCACAAGGGCCTGGCGCAGCTGTCCGAGGAAGGCGCCACCCAGTTCTTCCGCCCGCTGATGTCCAACGACCTGATCTTGGGCGCGGTCGGCGTACTGCAGTTCGAGGTGGTGGCCTACCGCCTGAAGGACGAATACAACGTCGACGCCACGTTCGAACCGGTCACCGTGAGCACCGCGCGCTGGGTGCACTGTGATGACGAGAGGATGCTGGAGGAGTTCCGCGAGAAGAACGCGATGAACCTGGCGATCGATGGCGCCGGCGAACTGGTCTACATCGCACCGACCCGGGTCAACCTGCAGCTGACCCAGGAGCGCTGGCCGAAGATCCGCTTCGACAACACGCGCGAGCACGCTGCCGCTGTAGACCTGTAGCGACGGCCCGGCCACGCTGCTAACGTGCGGTTATTTGCAGGGGGACCGCACATGCACGATCAGGCCGTCGCTTTCGCCACGCCACCGGACGCCGCGCGCTGGCAGCGCTGGCTGCTGTTCTCGCCAGCCGCACGCATCGTGATTTTCGTGCTGCTCTTCGCCGCACTGGGCTTTGGCACCAGTGCGTTGCTTCATGGACTGGGCTGGGATGGCAAGACCGCACCGGCCGATCTGCGTGCCTTGGTGCGACTGCTGGCCACCGTGATACCGATTCTGCTGGCCTATCTGCTGCTGGTACGAATCGTCGAGCGCCGCCCTGTCAGCGAGCTGGCACCGCGCACGCTGCTGCCCCAAGGCGTCATCGGCGTACTGGGCGGGTTGTTGCTGTTCAGTGCCGTGGTGGGCGTGCTGCATGTACTGGGCAGTTACCGCGTGACCGGCTTCAATCCGGACGCGGCCTGGCTACCCGCACTGCTTGTGGTTGGGCTGGGCGCCGGCATCGGCGAAGAGATCCTGTTCCGCGGCGTGCTGTTTCGCATCGTGGAGGAAGGCCTTGGCACCTGGTGGGCGCTGGCAATTTCGGCGTTGTTCTTCGGCGCGGTGCACCTGGGCAACCCCGGCGCCACGCTGTGGAGTTCCGCCGCGATCGCCATCGAAGCCGGCTTGCTGTTCGGCCTGCTCTACCACGTGACGCGCTCGTTGCCGATCTGCATGGGCTTGCACGCCTCGTGGAACTTTGCCCAGGGCACGATCTACGGCATCCCGGTATCGGGCACCACGGCCGACGGCTGGCTGGTATCCACTCGTAGCGGCCCGGACTGGCTCAGCGGCGGCGTGTTCGGCGCCGAAGCATCCGTGATCGCGCTGTCCCTGTGTACGATCTGCACAATCGGCCTGCTGGTTGTGGCGAGGCGACGAGGCTCGATCGTGCGCCCGGCCTGGCGGCGCCGCTGATCCGGTGACCGCCGTCTGCCAAGCAACATTCCGCTCGACCCGCCCCGGGGAACTGCAATGATTCGTCCGTACTCATGACGCCAAAGTCCAACAGCTGGCTGGCCAACCGACCGCTGCAACACAAGGTCGTCCTGGCCATCGGCCTGCTGCTGGGACTGTTTATCCTGGCCAGCACGATCTCCCTGCACTCACTGCGACAGCAAGGGATAGACCGCGGCCTGTTGACGAATACCAATCAGGTACTGCTGCAACTGGACCAGGTCTTGGAGGCCACGCAAGCCAGCCAGATCGGCGCCCGCGGCTACCTGCTGACCCAGAGCACGGCGCAACAGGATGTCTTTGAGAGCGCCAACCGGGACCTGCACAACCATCTCATTGGTCTGCGCGCGCTGGTCGCTGACAATCCCCTGCAGTTGTCGCGTGTCGACCAGGTCGAGGAGATGACGACGCGGTGGCAGCGCGAATTTCGCAGCGAAGTGATTGACCCGCTCGCCGGCATGAGTACGACCGATGCGGCCCAGGCCGCGCTTGAGCGGCTGCGCGTTCAATCCGAATACCTCAAGCAACGCAGCCTCGGTGTGCAGGAGATCAGCGATGTCATCCAGCGGATGGCGCTCGACGAGAACCGGCTGCTGAAAGCCCGCGACCAGCGGCTGAACAAGACCATCGCCATCACCCGCCTGGTCAACGTGATGGCGGCGGTGCTTGCCATACTGCTCGGCCTGGCGGTGATCAGGCTGACCTTGCGGCTGGTCACGCGCCCGCTGCGCGGCCTGACCAACCAGCTATCCCGCCTGGCGAACCACGATCACGACTTCGAGGTCGCGCGAATCGAACGCGGCGACGAGATCGGCGAAATTGCCCGCGCCGTGCAGGTACTGCGGGAAATGTCGATCGACTCTCACGCGCAAGCCTGGATCAAGGAACAGGTTTCGACCATCTCTCACCTGCTGATGCAAGCCACGACGCACAAGGAGTTCGCCCAGTGGCTCACCCGGGAGTTGGCGCCGCTGTGCAAGGCCGGCGTGGGCCTGTTCTACTCCTACGACGACGCGCGCCAGCGGCTCGACCTGATCGGCAGCTATGGCTTGCGTCTGAGCAATCGTTCGGTTGATCAATACCTGCCTGGCGAAGGGCTGGTGGGGCAATGTGCCAAGGAGCGGAAGGCGATCATCCTGGACGATGTACCGACCGACTACCTGCACATCGACTCCGGCAGTGGCGAGGCACTGCCCAGCCATCTCGCCATCATGCCGGTGCTGTATCGCGACACACTGATTGGCGTCCTCGAACTGGCCAGCTTCACGCCACAGACGCCGCTGAAGAAGCAACTACTGGACGAATTGCTGCCGTTGGTGGCGCTCAGCCTGGAAAACCTCAACCGCACGGTCAGCGTGCAGGATCTCCTGCTGCGTACGCAAGAGCAGGCCGACGACTTGCGCGTGTCCGAGCTGGTGATGCGCCAACAGAAAGAAGTCCTGCGCGACAACAACCAGGCGCTGCAGACCAAGACGGAGGAACTGGAGGAACAGTCCCGGCGTCTGATCGCCTCGGAGGAGGAACTGCGGCTGCAGGCCGGGGAGCTGCAGGCATCCAACACGGAGTTGCGCGAATCCACCGCCGAACTGGCGCGCGCAAGCCGCTACAAGTCCGAGTTTCTTGCCAACATGTCGCACGAGCTGCGCACACCGCTGAACAGCTTGTTGATCCTGTCGCAGGATCTGGCCGACAACACCGACGGCAACCTGGATGTGCAGCAGGTCGAGTCGGCACGAGTGATCCACGAATCAGGCAACAGCCTGCTGCACCTGATCAATGACATCCTCGACCTGTCCAAGATCGAGGCCGGGAAGATGGAGCTGGTGATCGACGAGCTGCGCCTGGCCGAACTGGCCCAGCGGCTGCATCGAACTTTTGCCCACGTCGCGGCGCACAAGGCGTTGGCGTTCGCGCTGGAGATCGCACCCGACTTGCCGGAGACCTTTCGCACCGACGCCGCCCGGGTGGAACAGATTGCCAACAACCTGCTCGGCAATGCCCTCAAGTTCACGACCAAAGGCGCCGTGACGGTGCTCATGGGCCGCCCCGATCAGGAGGTCTGGGTGCCCGAAGCCCTGCGCGGCCAGTCCCTGATCGCCGTGACTGTCGAAGACAGCGGCATCGGCATCCCGGCCGACAAGCTTGATCGCATCTTCAATACCTTTGAGCAGGTGGATGCCGGCACCAGCCGGAAGTTCGGCGGTACCGGTCTGGGTTTGGCGATCTCGCAGCGGACGGCCAAACTGTTGGGCGGCGACCTGGTAGTTCGCAGCGAACCGCTCAAGGGCAGCCGTTTCACCCTGCTCCTGCCAGAAAAGCCTCAGGCAATCGCGCCGGCCGATTCCACGGAGCGGGTAACGGCGGCCGATCCGCCGGGCCCCCTGCTCCCGGTCACCGCCGACCACCGGAGGACGCACGGCGGCGAGCTGGCCGGCCGTCACGTGCTGCTGGTAGACGACGACATGCGCAACCTGTTCGCGCTGTCCAAGGTGCTGCGCGGCTGGCAAATGCAGGTGACTCCGGCCCAGGATGGCGCCAGAGCGTTGCGCATGCTGGCCGGCGACGCGATGCCTGACCTGCTGCTGATCGACATCATGATGCCGGGCATGGACGGCTACGCGATGATCCGCACGATCCGCGAGCAGGCGCGCTACAGCGCCTTGCCGATCATTGCGCTGACCGCCAAGGCCATGGCCGGCGACCGCGAAAAGTGTCTGGCGATGGGCGCCAACGACTATTTGTCCAAACCGATCGATCTCGATCACCTGGCGACCACCATGCTGGCATGGCTGGCGCGCTGAACAACCTTCGATTCACACCTGCAGTCAGCTGCCCGGTTAGGCTAGACGCGAGTCCGCCCACCCGAAGAACATCATGCTGCCCAAGATACTGGTCGTCGACGACAACGCCGCCAACCTGGTCGCCATGCGCCGGCTGCTCGCCCGCAGCGGCGCGCAGTTGTTCGAGGCCAGCAGCGGCAATGAGGCATTGGCGCAGTGCCTGGACCACGAATTCGCGCTGATCCTGCTGGACGTCAATATGCCTGGGATGGACGGCTTTGAAGTAGCCAGACTGCTGGCTGAATCCGACGATTTGAGCGAGACGCCGATCATTTTCGTCACCGCCGCTTACGCCGACGACTTGAATTTGCTCAAGGGCTACCGCTCGGGTGCGGTGGATTTCATGGCCAAACCGGTCAACGACGTGGTCCTGCAGTCCAAGGTGCGCGTGTTCCTCGAACTTTACGCGGCGCGAGCCCGCCTGCAGGACACGTTGGCCGAGTTGGCCGAACGCAATGACCAACTCACCCGCGAGATTGCCGAACGCAAAGTGGTCGAGGCGATCGCACGCCACCAGGCCAGCCACGACCCTCTTACAGGCCTGCCCAATCGCATCCTGTTTCAGGATCGCCTGCACGGGGCGATTCAGCGCGCCAACCGGCATGACGGCGAGTTCGCGCTGGCAAACGTCGATCTCGATGGCTTCAAGCAGGTCAACGATGACCACGGCCACGCTGCCGGTGACGCGCTGCTGCAGGAGGTCGCCACCCGGCTGTCTGCCCATCTGCGTGGCAACGACACAGTGGCACGGCTCGGGGGCGACGAGTTCGTGCTGATCCTCGAAGAACTGGACGATCCGACCATGGCTTTGCCGCTGGGCGAGAAATTGTGCGCGGTGCTGAGCGAGCCCTGCACGCTTCAGGTGGACGGCCGCTCGGTTGTCGTCAAGGTCAGCGCCAGTATCGGCATCGCACGCTTCAGGCCGAACGCGCGGGAGGAAGCCGCCGAGCACCTGATGCGCGCGGCGGACAACGCGATGTACCAGGCCAAGCGCGCCGGCAAGAATCGCTGCGTGCTGGCAGACTGACAGCTCGACGCAGGTCCGCTCAACGCCGGCGCGGCGAAACCCACATCTGTACGCGCGCGCGGAACACGGTCTCACCGGAGCCATCATTCACCTCGACGACAACCGGCCATTCAGCCGCCTCGCCGGGCGCCGGCAGGCCCGTCTCCGGGGTGGCAACAGCATGCATCGTGCCGACGGCCTTCTTCAGATACTCGACCGTCATGCCCCTGGGAATCCAGCGCAATTGTGCCGGTATGGTCACGTCGGTCATCACACCCGCGCTCAACTCGGCCATATTGCACAACGCAATCGCATGCACGGTGCCGATGTGGTTGTGCACGCGCCGCCGATCGCGAATGCGCACCACGCACCGCCCCGGTTCGAGCGCGACAAAGCGCGGCGCGATGGTGGCAAAGTAAGGCGCCTTGAGGCAAACCAGACGCGAAAATATCCAGTGGCCCGCCGGCCACCGGGTGACACGCTTGTACAGCGACAGCACCGACGCACTCATCGATCATTCTCCTCAAGGAAACCGGGCGGCGTCGCGGCCCGGTTTGTCAGCTGGACCTACGCAAGATCCGCCCGTGTCTTGTAGGCACGCATCTCGTCAGTGTCGAAGTCGTCCACCGAAATGAACTCGAACACGCCTTCCCGCACGCGTTTGAGCAAGGCTGCCTCGCTGGCGTCGAGCACACCGGCTTGCTCAGCCTCGACCAGCTGGTCGAAATAGTCATGCGACTTGAACTGGCCAGCCTTCAGCGCCTTGCCGAATTTGCGGTCAACCGGCTCGGCGGCAATCACCTCCGGCAACAGCGCCTTCATGCGACCAATCGTGTTGTTCGGCGTCGGCGTGGTGTAGACCCATTCGGTGAGGCGATCGAGCGCGTCGTTCGGCGCGGTGAGCAGGGCGGCGACCCGGCGACCGAGCCGATCAGACGGCGGCACCTCGCGCCGACCCAACGGGAATACCAGGGCGCGCAGCAGCCAGGCCACCGGGCGAGCCGGGAAGTTGCGGATCGCGCCATCCAGCGCATTCTGGGTCAGCCACATGCACTGGTGGAAACCCCATGCCAGGAACGGGCGATCCGCTTCCGGCCGGCCGTTGTCCTCGTACTTCTTCAGCATGCTGCTGGCGATGTACAAATAGCTCAGCACGTCGCCGAGGCGACCCGACAGTTTTTCCTTGAACTTCAGCTTGCCGCCGAGCACGCCCATGAACACATCGGCGCACAGTGCCAGCGCAGCCGAATACCGCCCCAGCTTGCGGTAGTAACGACGCGTATAGGCATCGCCCGCCGTTTCGCCAAGACTTGCCCCACTGAGGCCCATGGCGAAGGAGCGCACGGCGTTGGAGAGGCCAAAACCGATGTGGCCGAACAGCAGGCGGTCAAACGTCTTCAATTGCTCGCCGCGATCCGCGATCAACAGCGACTGCATTTCCTTCAGCACGTACGGATGGCAGCGGATCGCACCCTGACCAAAGATCATCAGGCTGCGCGTCATGATGTTGGCGCCTTCCACGGTAATCGCGATGGGCACGCTGGACCAGCCACGACCGGCGTAGTTCTTCGGGCCCAGCTGCACCGCCTTGCCGCCGTGTACGTCCATGGTGTCGCAGGCAATCTGCCGCGCCCATTCCGTGGCGTGGTACTTCGCGATCGCCGAGGTCACCGCGGGCTTCTCGCCGCGATCCACCGCGGCTGCGGTGGCACGTGACAGCGCGACCGTGGCGTAGGTGAGACCACCGATGCGCGCCAGCACTTCCTCGACGCCTTCAAAACGGGCGACGGCAAGGCCGAACTGCTTGCGCATGCGCGCATAGGTGCCGGTGGCCAGCGCCGATGCGCGCATGGCGCCCGTGGCGTTGGATGGCAGCGAAATCGCCCGTCCCACCGACAACACCTCGACCAGCATGCGCCAGCCGTGACCGGCCATCTTCGGCCCACCGATCAGCACCGACAGCGGTGCAAACACGTCCTTGCCATGCACCGGTCCATTCTGGAACGGGATGTTCAACGGGAAGTGGCGCCGGCCGATCTGCATTCCGGGCGTATTGCGCGGCAGCAGGGCGAGCGAGATGCCAAGGTCTTCCTTGTCGCCAAGCAGGTGCTCGGGGTCGTACATGCGGAAGGCCAGGCCGACCACCGTCGCGACCGGCGCCAGCGTGATGTAGCGCTTGTCGAACGTCAGCTTGAGGCCCAGCGTCTCCACGCCATCGACCATCTGTTTGCAGACGATGCCGATGTCAGGGATCGAGGTGGCGTCGGAACCGGCATACGGGCCAGTCAGCGCGAAACAGGGGATTTCCTCGCCAACCGCCAGGCGCGGCAGATAGTGGTTTTTCTGCTCATCGGTGCCGTAATGCAGCAGCAACTCGGCCGGGCCGAGCGAGTTGGGCACGGCCACCGTCGAGGAGGCCGTGGCGGACATGGTGGACAACTTCTGCAGCACCGCCGAATGCGCCAGCGCCGAGAACTGCAGGCCACCATATTGCTTGGGGATGATCATGCCGAAGAACTTGTTCTTCTTGATGAACTCCCACACGTTTGGCGGCAGGTCGGCGAGCTCGTGGGTGATCTGCCAGTCGTCCAGCATGGCGCACAGTTCTTCCACCGGGCCGTCGAGGAAGGCCTGTTCCTCCACGCTCAACTCCGGCTTGGGCTGCTTGAGCAGCTCGTGCCAATCGGGTTTGCCGGAAAACAGTTCGCCCTCGAAGCCGACCGTGCCCGCCTCCAGCGCGGTCTGTTCGGTCTCGGACAATGTCGGGGTGACCTTGGCGAAGATTTTCAGCAGCGGCGCGCTGATCTGGCTGCGACGAAAGTCAACCAACAGCAGTGGCAAGGCAATGGCAACTTCAAGAACCAGCAGAACCATCATGGTCCACGGTGCCTGCAGCAGCAGTCCCACGGCCACGGTGATGGCAATCGTGACGATGGCACCGGTGCGCAACGTCGTGCGGTGATAGGCACTCGCGCCAAAAGCAATCAGCGCCGCCAGCAGGGTCAGGAACACGGACATCTCAACACCTCATTGGAGTGGAACGGCGCCGACGGCTCGCGGCATCGTGGTGGAATCAAGATCTTGCACGTAATGGCCCACTTCGCGGGTGAAAGCCTCATTGGCATCACCCGCCACCATGTGGGTGGCCTGCGGAAGCTCGACGTGCCGCGCATGTGGCACCAGTCGCATGAATTCTTCGACGGTGCCGCGTGACACCACGTCGCTACGCCCGCCTGACAGCAGCAGTACCGGAACTTCGATGCGCGCCGCCGCAGCAAGCAGGCGCGGCTGGTAGCGCGCGCTTTCCCGCACCAGGTCGCCCGCCAGCAAGGCCGGGTCCCAGTGCCAATGCAGTCGACCATCAGGTCCTTGGCGCAACAAGGGCCGAAGTTGGTCCACGCTCTTGCGCTCCCTCCGCTGCGGCAGGTAAGTGGCAATCTGCTCCGCCGCCTCGGCATAGCTTTCGAAACCGTCCGGATGGGCCTGCATGAACGCGAGAATGCGCTCCACCCCAGCCGTTTCCCAGCGTGGCGTGATATCGACCAGGACCAATGCGCGAAACGGCGCGGGCCTTTGCTCGCCGGCCAGCACGATGCCCAGCAGTCCGCCCATCGAGGCACCGACCAGGATCGGTGGCTGCGGCTGGGCACCGGCCAGACGATGCAGGTCGTCCGCGAACTGGTCCATGTGGTAGCCGCCGGCCGCGCTTGCACTGAGCAATCGATCGCTTTCGCCATGACCGCGCGCATCGAACGTGACGCAACGGCAGCCACTCCGCGCCAGCGCCGCTGCCGTGCCATTCCACGCGCCGCGCGTCTGGCCGAATCCATGCGCAAACAACAACGACGGAGCGCCGTGCGCATTCCACGTCTCCACCGCGAGATTCAGATCTGCGGTGGGGAAACGACTGGGGACACCCGGGGCGGTGACGTTGACCATACGGGTGAGTATGGATTGCCGGACGGATCGCCGTCAACCGGACTCGCAGCACGTCCGACGCGGTTGACGAAAAGTCATGTCAATCAGCCACATCCGTGCCACCCCATTACAAATGCGCGGTGTGTAGCTACCATACGCACATGAATGTCAGTAGCAAGCCGGAACGCACCCGCCTGTCGGCGGAAGATTGGGAACTTGCGGCCCTGCAGATGATTGCCGAGCACGGCGTCGGCGCATTGGCGGTCGAAGCGCTGGCACGCGAGCTGGGCGTGACCAAGGGCAGTTTCTACTGGCACTTCCGCACCCGCGAGGCGCTGCTGAATGCCGCGCTGGAACGCTGGGAGCAATACGGCGAGCGCGAGATCATCGGCCAGATCGAGCAGATTCCCGACCCTCGCCAGCGCCTGCCCGAGCTGTTCCGGCGGGTTGCCCACGAGCTGCAGCCCCATCGGGTGTACGCCGCCTTGTTGAAGGCGCTCGATCATCCCCAGGTGGTGCCGGTGATGGCGCGCGTATCGCGCCGGCGGATGGAGTTCCTCACCACCGCCTATCGCGAAGCGGGCCTGGATCCGCAACAGGCATTGAATCGCGCACGGCTGACTTATGCCGCCTACGTGGGCTTCCTGCAGTTGAACTTCACGCTGGGACTGCCGCGGATCAACCATGAAGAGTTCGATGCTTACGTCGAGCACATGATCGCGACCCTGACACCGGCCTGACGTGCCACCTGAATCCCTGAAACGGCGCCGCATGGCGCCGTTTTCTGTTGCACGGAACCTTGCAATACCAGTGACCGCAAATTACCGTTTCCGATCACTTTTTCTCAAAACCTCCCGAGGACATGATGGCCAGCAAGCTGGAAGCGCTCGATCAATGGGTCAATGACGTGGCGGCGCTCACCCGCCCTGCGAAAATTCACTGGTGCGACGGCACGGACACCGAATACCAGGCACTGGTCCAGCAGATGCTGGCCGACGGAACCCTGATCGAACTCAACCAGCAAACCCATCCGGGCTGCTACCTGCACCGCTCCGATCCGAAGGACGTGGCGCGGGTCGAGCAACTGACCCTGGTCTGTCACCCGAACGAGGACGACGCCGGTCCCAACAACCACTGGATGGACCCGGCCGCGGCGCACGCGAAGATCGACGCGCTGTTCGACGGCTGCATGGAAGGCCGCACTCTCTACGTGATCCCGTACTGCATGGGCCCGATCGACTCGCCGCTGTCGCGCTGCGGCGTGGAGATTACCGACAGCCCGTACGTGGTCGCCAACATGAAGATCATGACCCGCATGGGCGCGGCCGCACTGGCCCGCATCGAGCGCGAAGGATCGTTCGTCAAGGGCCTGCATTCCAAGGGCGAGCTCGACCCCGAGCGGCGGTGGATCATGCACTTCCCGGCCGAACTGTCGATCAAGTCCTACGGCTCCGGCTACGGCGGCAACGCGCTGCTGGGCAAGAAATGCCACGCGCTGCGCATCGCCTGCAACCAGGCGCGCAGCGAGGGCTGGCTGGCCGAGCACATGCTGATCGTCGGCATCGAAAATCCCCACGGCGAAACACACTACATCGCCGCCGCCTTCCCGTCGGCCTGCGGCAAGACCAACCTGGCCATGCTGATCCCGCCGGAGGGGTATCGCCGCGACGGCTGGAAGGTGTGGACGGTGGGCGACGACATTTGCTGGATGCGCCCCGGCGCGGATGGACGGCTGTATGCGATCAACCCGGAGGCCGGCTTCTTCGGCGTGGCGCCGGGGACCAGCAACAACACCAACCCGAACGCGCTGAAGAGCATTTCGCACGACACCATCTTCACCAACGTGGCGGTCACCGCCGACAACCAACCCTGGTGGGAAGGACTGCCCGGCACCCCGGTTACCGACTGGCAGGGCCGTCCATACGATCCGGCCAATGGCCCGGCCGCGCATCCGAATTCGCGCTTCACCGTCAGCGCGCGGCAATGTCCGACCTGGTCGGAAATGGCCGAGGCCCCCCAGGGCGTGCCGATCAGCGCGATCGTGTTCGGCGGCCGCCGCCCGTCGCTGCTGCCGCTGGTGATGGAAGCGCGCGACTGGAGCCACGGTGTACTGATGGGCGCTGCGATGGGTTCGGAAACCACCGCCGCCGCCACCGGTGCCGTTGGCGTGTTGCGCCGCGACTCGATGGCGATGAAGCCGTTCTGCGGCTATCACTACGGCGACTATTTCGCGCACTGGTTGTCGTTCGACCGGCCCGGCGCGAAGCTGCCGAAGATCTTCCACGTCAACTGGTTCCGCAGGGGCGCCGACGGCAAATTCCTGTGGCCCGGCTTCGGCGAAAACCTGCGCGTGCTGGAATGGATGATCAACCGCGCCGAGGGTCGCGCCAGCGGCGTGGAGACGCCGATCGGCATCCTGCCCGCCCCCGGCGGGCTGAACCTCGACGGTCTCCATCTCGAACGGGCCGCACTCGACGAATTGCTCCAGGTCGACAACGCCGGTTGGCAGGCCGAACTGGCAGCCATCGGCGACTACCTCGAATCCTTCGCGCCACGGCTGCCGGAGCGGTTGCGTCAGGAACAGCAGCGTGTAGCCCGGGCATTGCGCGAAGAAAGTGCCGGCCAGCCGCCGCGTGCCGCGGCCGCTGGTGGTCACGCGTAGGCATGCTGACGAGGCGTCAGTCCGGCTTGCCCCCAGGGCGGCCGGCCCGCGCCCCTCGCCAGACCGCCGCCTGGTCGCGCCGCGAAATCTGGCGGCGAAGCGGTACAGGTACACCGGGGGCGATCACGCACAGTCCGTGATCGCCCAGCGTGATCGTCCCGCGTCATCCGGCGCTGCGGTTCAAACCCTTCCGCCCAGTAGCGCATCCAAGCTGGCAAGATGATCGCTGCCTGCACTGCACCTGGAAGCTCCATGTCGCCTGCCTCAACCGGAGCGAACGACAGCGACGACGTGCGCGCGGCGGCCGCCGGCGATCGTCAGGCGTTCCAGCGCCTGTACCAGCTGCACGTGGGCCGCGTGCACGGTGCCCTGTTCCGGCTCGCCGGCTACGACCACGCGCGGGCCGAGGACCTGACCCAGGACGCGTTTATCAGGGCCTGGCAAAAGCTTCCGGGCTTCCGTCACGAAAGTGCGTTTGGCACCTGGCTGTATCGCCTTGCGGTCAACGTGGCGCTGATGGACATCCGCGCCCGCGGCGCCGACCCGGTGAGCATGCTCGACGACGAGCATCTGCCGGACCCTGGCGCCACGCCGTTCTGCGCCGCTGAACGCGACGAACTGGAACGGGCAATCAGCCAGCTGCCACCGCGGGCCCGTGCCGTGCTGGTGCTGCACGACATCGAAGGCTGGCGCCATGAAGACATCAGCAACGAACTGGAGATGGCGGTGGGCACATCGAAAGCACAGCTGCACCGCGCACGCCATCTGCTGCGTAAGTCATTGGGAGAGCGATCATGAACGAGTTCGAGTGGCGCCGACAAATGCGCAACCTGCGCCAGCCGCTCGTGCCCCAGCGCAACCTGTGGGCCACGATCGATGACGCACTGGAAGGTAGCGCACGCCAGACGGTCGCGGAGGCACGGCGAAACACTTCCCCACCGATGTCGGGGCGGCGCCGCCACTGGCTGGCTGCCACCGGCGTGGCCGCCTCGCTGCTGCTCGCCGCTGGGATCGGTTGGCAGGCGTTGCAGTTGTCCGGCCCCGCGACCATCGCAACCAGCACGACCGCTCACGATTGGAAGCCGGCGGACCCACGGCTTGCCGGCGCGGCGATCGAGTTGGGCGCGGCACGTATGGAATTGCAGCTGGCGATCCAGCAGGCACCGGACTCGCCGTCACTGCGGCGCCTGCTCGGCCGCACCGAACTGCAGCAGACGCAACTTCGCCATCGGGTCAACCAGGCCGGATGAAACATACAGGAACAACCATGAAAACCGCCCGCTATATGCCCTTGCTGCTGTGCCTGTGCGTCGGACAAGCGCTGGCCGGCACACCGATCCAACTGCGTCATGACGCGACCCCCACCGCTCGCGTCAGCATCGGCAACATCGCCGGTACGGTGAATGTGACCGCATGGGACCGCAACGAAGTGCAAGTCAGCGGTGAGCTCGGCGATGGCGCCAAACCGCTGGCCATCACCGGCAGCGATGGCAACCTGTCGATCAAAGTCGAACCGCAGGGCGGCTCGGGTTGGTTCAACTGGGGGTCCAACAGCCGCATGGAGCCAACCACGCTGGAACTGCACGTGCCGCGGGCGGCCTCGCTCGATATCAACGTGGTCAGTGCGCCGTTGGTGATCGACGGCATGGACGGCGGCAGCATCGACGTCCAATCGGTGAGTGGGCGGGCGCGTATCAACGCGCGCACACCCTCGCTGAAGGTGAACAGCGTCAGTGGCGGCATCGAACAGGCAGGCCACGCGACCCGTGCGGAACTGCGCACGGTGAGTGGCGACATCCTGGCACCTGTACTGGGTGGCGCGGTCGACCTGCAGACCATTTCCGGCCGCATCCAGGCCAACGGTGGCCCCTGGCAGGAACTCAGCCTCAGTACTGTCTCCGGCGACGTGCAGCTCGGCGGAGCCTTGGCGCCAGGCGGCAGCATCGACATCGACAGCATGAGTGGTGACGTGCAGTTGCAGCTGCCCGCCGACACCGTCGCCAGGCTGCATGCTTCCAGTTTCAGCGGCGACCTGCGCAGCGACTTCGGCAAGCCCACGGAAGCCGAGCATGGGCCCGGCAGTTCGCTGGATGTGAGCCTGGGCAACGGCAGTGGTCGCGGCAAGATCAAGATCGAAACTTTCAGCGGCGACCTGCGCGTACGCCGGCAGGATTGAGTCGCCTGAAATCCGGTGCAACGCAAAACGCCGTCGCGAGGGCGACGGCGTTTTCCTGTCCCGCACATGGCGATGCGGCGCTCAGAGATCCTGGTGATACTGCACGTACGGCGTACGCGACTGGTCCGGCTCTGGCCCCACCGGCGTATTGGCCGGGGTACCCGACGACCACAGATTCTGCGCGCCGACGCTCAACGATCCGCGCCACGGCAAGCGCCAGGTGACGCCCAGATCGATGCTGTTCCAGCGCCGATCCTCGTACAGGCCTCCCGGGATGCCTGCCTGCGGCACCATCGTGCGGCCGGTAAGCACACCGCTCAACGGGCCGTGGTCCACACCAAAACTCAAGGCTTTCTGATCCAGCGTATCGACGCCCAGCACGTTGCCCGGAAGCAAGTGGATACGGCCTACGCTGGCCCCGAGATCGATGCCACTCTGGTGACCCAGGGCAATCCGGCCATGCGCATTGAACTGGGCACTTCGGTCAAAGCTGGCCAGTCCATCGACGCCAGGCGCAGCACCCGGCAACACACGCGGCAGGGCGTGGTTCCGGTTCGGGGTCGTGGTGGAACCGACACTGACGCCCACGCTGTAGCCGCCCGCGTCGTAGGTAGCACCGACTTCGCTGCCCAGGATCCGCTGACCCGGGTTGGCCCACGAACGCTCACTGACATCGGCATGCGCCTGCAAGCGCGGGCCCAGCCCGTATTCCAATCCGGCCGTCACCACGCTGGACGGATCGACCACCCGCAGCGACAGTGGGGCATTCTTGCGCAAAGCCTCCGATTCGGTGCTGCGATCGGCCCTGAGCGTAAGCAAGCGACCTGCGCTGTCGCGCCACAAAGGCACGCTGAGACCGGGACCGGTCTCGGCAACCTGCCCCGACGGCCGTGCCAGCAAGCGCTGCGCCACATCACCGTCGCGCCCCACGGACTGGCCCGCTGCAGCAAACGGCAGCGACAGAACCAGCAACAGGGAAGAAAGGCGGCGCATGAGCTTCGTACCAGTCACTCTTTCAGGGAGATTGTTTGATCGCAGTGTAATTCATTTTACGTTTTGATAACACCCTGAAAACCGGGTTCAACCTCACAAAATCGAGGTGTCGGAACAGCTTTGACCCCATTTCGGACGCCGGGTTCCACCGCGGCGCCGCTGGCTAGAGAGCCGGCTTACACGATATAAAGGCTTCAGGCCTTGAGCCAGTCAGGTAGTCTTGGAAGTCGACCCTTCGCAAATGAGTGCACCAACGATCATTCGTGCGTCCCAGCAGCCCGTGCTGACAGGAGGCCCTGCCGCGCTGCACGCGACCGTCGAAAGGCTGTTTCAGGCGCCGGACACGGCCAGCGTGGTCGAGGTCTGCGAGTTCATGCTGGGCAGCTTTGGCGTCCAGGGCAAACTGCACTGGCAGGGCGCCGACGATCAAACCGGCACGGTGGCCGACCCTTGGCGGTTCGCCGAAGATCCGCACGGCTCGCGTACGCTGGTCCTTGATCTCGGCGGTTCCGCCCCGTCCGAACCGACCAGGGCGCGCATCGAATGGCTTGGCCGTCTGGCCGACATCCGTCTGCGCCAGCTTGCCGAAACCAGCCGTCTGTACGAGGCAATCTCGCGGCTTGCACTGGCCGAACGTCTGCAGCGCGCGCTGTATGCGATCGCCGAGCAAGCTGGCGCCGAACACGACATGCCCGAGATGATGCGCTCGCTGCACGCCATCGTCAGCAGTCTGATGTATGCGGAGAACTTCTATATCGTGCTGTACGACGCCGCCACGGACACGGTGCGATTCCCGTACTACGTCGACGTGCTGGACCGCGACCCACCCTTGCCGGACCAGACCATGCCGCTGCAGGACATGCTGCATGGGCTGACGTGGAACCTGCTGCAGGAAGGTCGGCCGCTGATGGGCTCGATCGAGGAGCTGAAACAGCAATTCGGCGACCATTTCGTGCTGATCGGTCCCAGCTGCGAGCACTGGCTCGGCGCGCCGCTGTTGCGTGGTGGCCGGGTCGTGGGTGGCATCGTGATCCAGAGCTATCGCTCCGACACGCTGTACTCGCGACACGACTTGGAGCTGCTGAATTACGTCGCGCAGCATGTGCAGACTGCGCTGGAGCGGCGGGAAGCGCATATCGAACTGGGCCGCCGCGTCACCGACCGCACCGCGGCGCTGCGTGAGGCGAACCGGGTGCTGCGCCAGCAGGTCCTGCAGCGCCAGCGCGGCGAACGGCTGCAGGCGGCCCTGTTCCGCATCGCCGAACTGGCCAATGCCTCGGAGAGCCTCGAAAAATTCTATGCGGCGATCCACCAGGTCATCAGCGGCCTGCTGTATGCCCGCAACTTCTACATCGCCCTGCTGGATGACGAGAACGGCCAGATCAGCTTTCCGTACTCGGTGGACGACGTGGACAGCGTCCGCCCCACGCGTGCAAATGGCCGAGGTGCCACCGAATACGTGCTGCGGCACGCCAAGCCGCTGCTGGCCACTCCGGCCGGTATCCAACGGCTGGTCGATCTGGGCGAGATCAACCACTTCGGTGCGCGCTCCGAGTGCTGGCTCGGCGTGCCGCTGATCTGGGGCGGCAAGGCAATGGGGGTATTGGCGCTGCAGAGCTACTCGCCCGAACACACCTACACCGAACGTGACCAGGAACTGCTGACCTTCGTCAGTTACCACGTGGCCAACGCGCTGCAGCGCAAACAGGCCGCAACTGCGCTCAAGCACGCCTACGCGGGGCTGGAGCGCCGGGTTACCGAGCGCACCCGTGCCCTGGCACTGGCCAACCGCGACCTGCGCGAGCAGATCGCCGAGCGCGAGCGGGTCGAGCGCCGGCTCAAGTACGAAACCCTGCATGACTCATTGACCGGCCTGCCCAACCGCACGCTGTTGCTGCAACGCCTGGAACAGGCGATGCAGCGCTATGTCGCCAATCCGCATGAGCAGTTCGCCGTGCTGTTCATCGATCTGGATCGCTTCAAGGTGATCAACGATTCGGTCGGCCATCTGGTCGGTGACGACTTGCTGTTCCAGGTCGGTGGCCGGATTCGCGCCTGCCTGAAAACCCGTGACGTGGTGGCGCGCCTGGGCGGCGACGAGTTCGCCGTGCTGCTCGAGGGCGTGGTCGATGCCGACAAGGCCACGGCCATTGCCGAACGGATCATTGGTGAACTGCAGACCCCGTTCCGGCTTGGCACCAAGGAGATATTCACCTCTGCGTCGATCGGCATCGCCCTGGCCAGCCCGCACTACCGGCAACCGGAAGAACTGCTGCGCGACGCCGACGCCGCGATGTACAACGCCAAGGACGGTGGTCGCCACCGCGCCGCCCTGTTCGACGACCGGCTTCGCCGCGAAGCGTTGTCACTGCTGGACATGGAGAGCGACCTGCGCCACGCGCTCAGTCGCAACGAATTCGAACCGTTCTACCAACCCATCGTCACGCTGGCCGACGGTCGCATCACCGGTTTCGAGGCGCTGTTGCGTTGGCACCATCCGGAACGTGGCCTGCTGATTCCGGGCGATTTCCTGCTGATCGCCGAAGAGTGCGGATGTGCCGAGGCGATCGACTGGCAGATCTTTGAACAGGTGTGCGCCCAGGCCGCAAAACTGAGCGGCAGCGATGGCTTTGTCACCATCAACGTGTCGGGCCGCCACTTCCGCTCCGTCGATCTCGACCAGCGACTGCTCGCGCTGTTCGAACGCTACGAGGTGCCGACGCGCTGCATCCGCATCGAAGTCACCGAACACGCGCTGCTGGAGAACCCCACCCAGGTCAAGCAGATGCTGCAGAATCTGCGCAAGCACGGTGTCGGCATCGCGCTGGACGACTTCGGCACCGGCTATTCCTCGCTCAGCTACCTGCACCAGTACCCATTCGAAACACTGAAGGTCGACCGCTCGTTCATCACCGAACTGCCGCCCGATGACAGCGAAACCCAAGGCTTGGCACTGGTACGCGCAATCCAGGTGCTGGCCGATTCGCTGCAGATGAAGGTGATCGCCGAAGGGATCGAGGAAGAGTCGCAGCGCCGGGCGTTGCTGCGGGTGGGCTGCCGCTACGGCCAGGGGTTCCTGTTTTCCACGCCACAACCGGCCGGCACCTGGCTCAAGGCCGGCGCACCGAATCGGTTGGCCTGAGGTCGCGTACCCTCGTCGCTAGTGCGTCGTGCCGGACGCCCCGGGAGCGGCACTGGCGCTGAGCAGGTGCTCGGCGTCGACCCGGTCGAAGTGATACCGCTGTGCGCAGAATTCGCAGATCACCTCGATCTCGTCATCACGCGCGGCCAGCGCCGCCTCAACCTCGTCGCGGCCAAGCGCGCGCAGCATCGCGGTCACCCGCTCGCGGCTGCAACTGCAGCCGAACGCCAGCGGACGCGGCTCGAACAGACGCACCGACTCCTCGTGGAACAGCCGATACAGCAGTTGCTCCGGCGCGCTGGCAAGCAGTTCCTCGCGCCCCAGCGTCGCGGCCAGGTGCAGCACCCGGTTCCACGCGTCGTCGTCGTTGACCGCTTGGTGGCCGCCCTCTCCGGGTAGCGCCTGCAGCATCAGGCCAACGGCATGGCTGGAGTCGGCGGCGAGCAAAATGCGCGCTGGCAGCTGCTCGGACTGCGCGAAGTAGTCTTCCAGCGATCCGGCCAGCGAAGGGTGCTGCAGATTGACCAGGCCCTGGTAACGCTGGCCGCGATCCACATTGCCAATGGTGATGGCGAGTACCGCGTCGTGCAGTGCATCCAGGGCCAGCGGCTCGGGCAGCGGGTCGTTCCAACGCGCCAGCCCGCGCAGACGCCCATCGTCGCTGGATTCGGCAAACAACAGGCGCAGCGCGTCACTGCTTTTGAGCTCAATCGACAAGGTGCCATCAAGCTTGATGTTGGCCGTGAGCAGCGCGCTGGCCGCCAGGGCCTCGCCCAGCAACGCATGCAGCGATGCCGGGTAGTCGGCGCGACCGGCCACCTCGCGCCAGGCCGCTCCCAGCCGCACGAAGCTGCCGCGCACCCCGGCGCGCTCCAGCACAAAGCGATGCAGCACGTCTTCGACAGGCACAATTTCCACGACAGGGGTTCCAGTTGGAGGAAGCGCTACAGATGGGGGCACGCTTGTGCCGGAACAACGCCACCTATACTGGCCACATCTTCCCACGGGTGATGCCATGCTCCTTCGCTCCCGCCGCCCCCTGCTGCCGCGCCTGCTGCGCGCGCTGGCAATCCTGCTGCTGGCATGGGTGGCGCTGAGCTGGCTCGCGGTGCTGATTTTTCGCTTCGTGCCACCGTGGACATCGGCGGTGATGCTGGAGCGCCAGCTCAGCGCGTGGGCCCACGGCCACGGGGATTTTCGCCTGCGCCAGCACTGGGTGCCGTGGGAGCAGGTGTCGACCTGGGTGCCGCTGGCCATGGTCGCGGCCGAAGACCAGAAATTTCCCTACCACCACGGCTTCGACCTCGACTCCATCCAGGACGCGCTCGACGCGGCGGACGAGGGCAGACGCCTGCGCGGTGCCAGCACGATCAGCCAGCAGACCGCGAAAAACCTGTTTCTGTGGAACGGGCGGAGTTTCGTGCGCAAGGGACTGGAGGCGTACTTCACCGTGCTGATCGAACTGACCTGGCCGAAACAGCGGATTCTCGAGGTGTACATGAACATCGCGGAGCTGGGCGACGGCATCTACGGCGTCGGCGCAGCCAGCGAAGCCTACTTCCACACCACGCCGGCGCGGCTCGGTCCGGCGCAGGCCGCCCGCCTGGCTGCGGTGTTGCCCAGCCCGCGACGCCTGCACGCCGATCGTCCCAGCGCCTACGTGCTGCGCCGCGCCAGCTGGATCCAACGCCAGATGTACCAGCTCGGCGGCCCGGCCTACATCGACGCCCGCGCCCCGACGCGCTTGCCACACTGATTCGCGAATCGACCCACGCCGCAGTCGCTGAATGACCGTTCTCGCGTGGTTTGCGACCGACCCGCCGCCACTTCACAAGTTACCTACACCCGCACCGCATGGCCGCGCTAGACTCGGCCATGGACGGCCCGCCCGGGCCGGTGGGAGGCCAAAGCATGAGCCAGGTCAAACATCTGCTGCAAGACAAAGGCAGCGCGATTTTCAGCATCGCACCGGACGTGCCCGTACTCGAAGCCATCAAGCACATGGCCGAACATCGCATCGGCGCGCTGGTGGTCATGCGTGGCGACCAGTTGGTCGGCGTCATCTCTGAACGCGACTACGCACGCAAGGTGATCCTGCAGGGTCGATCTTCGTCGCAGACAGCGGTGTCCGACATCATGACCAGCACGCCATTGACGGTAGGGCCCGACACCGATGTGTTCGACTGCATGCGCCTGTGCACCGACAGCCGCATCCGCCACCTGCCGGTCGTCGACAACGGCAAGGTGGTCGGGGTGATCTCGATCGGCGACCTGGTCAAGGCCGTGATCGACGCGCAGGCCGAACAGATCGAGCACCTGGAGCGCTACATCACCAGCTGAGGCTCCGGGCAGTCGCGGCATGCGCCGGGCCCATCGGCTACCCGCGACTTACCGGCCCGGCGGCTGTTCGTCAGGCGTCAGATCGGGCGACCAGCCCGCGCGCTTCGCCACCGCCGCCGCCAGCGAGGCCACCGCGGTGCCCGCCAACGCCAGGCCACCGATGCCCCAGCCCAACAGGTGCAAGCCGCTGACGCCACTGGTTACGACCAGGTCGCCGAAGCGCCAGACCGCGGTCTCGACGAAGTTCTTGCCCTTGTAGCGTGTTTCGCGCGGCACGCGGGTGTACAGCGCATCCACCGCCGGCTTCGTCATGCCATAGGCAAAGCCGCGCGAGAACACCATCATCAGCCCCAGCAAGGGCACGCTGTAACCCAGCAAGCCGACGCTGCCATCACCCAGCATGGCAATGGCTGCCAGCAACAGCACGTTGACCAGCGCCGGCAGCAACAGGCCCCAACCCGCACCATGGCGAACCAGCAGCCAGCGGGTCACGCTCACCTGCAGGGCCGCGCCGAACAGGTTGGTCGCCAGATCCAGATTGCTGTAGAACGCGGTGCGCGCCACCGCATCGGTGAAGTTGGCCTTGGCGTAATCGGCCACCAGCGCATACGCCAGCGTGCCGATACCGTCGCCCAACAGCATCAGCAAGGCCATGTAGCGCAGGAACGGGCGCGACCACAGTTCCTTGATTCCCGCCCACAGCGAGCCGCCGATGATCTCGTCGCCGTGGCTACCCGGTTGACGGGCGTGGCTGGCGGTCAGGCGCAGCAGCAGGATCAGCGATCCCGACAGCGACAGCGCGGAGACCAGCAGCAACGGTGCCACACCGACCACCTCGACCAGCAGCCTGGCCAAGCCGGGGCCAACGATCGCACCCCCCATGCCGCCCAGGGCAATCAGCGAAAACACGCGCCGCGCCTGGCTGCTGCTGAAGATGTCGGCCATGACACTCCAGAACAGCGACACCACGAACAGGTTGAACACACTGACCCAGACGAAGAAAACCACGCCCAACTCGCGCGCACCGATGCGCTCCTGCGCCACAAAGGCAGGCACGAAGGCAAGCAGACAGGCGATGAAGAAGCTGTAACTCCAGCCCAGCAGCTGCCGACGCCTGAAGCGCGCCACCAACATGCCGAACACAGGCGCCATCAGCAGCATCACCAGGAACACCGCACCGTAGAAAAGCGGCAGCGATTGCGATCCGACCGCGCCGCTGAGTTGATCCCGCACCGGCCGGATGATGTAGTACGACGTCATCACGAAGAAAAACGCCAACGCGGACAGCATCGGCGCCGAAGCTTGTTCCACGGCGTTATTGCGGGGCAGACTCACAGCTACATCCAGCGTGGGGCGCGGCAAGCCTAGCATGCGACCACAGCCACTCAGCGAAGGGCACCGTGCATTGACCTCATACGACTGCATCATCGTCGGCGCCGGCTCAGCCGGTTGCGTCCTGGCAAACCGACTCAGCGCCGACCCGGCCCGGCGCGTGCTGCTGCTGGAAGCTGGCCCGCCGGACTGGAACCCGTTGATCCACATGCCCGCCGGCATCGCGCGATTGGCCACCAATCGCCGGATCAACTGGAATTACCGCACCGAGCCGCAGGCCGCGCTGCGCCAGCGCCGCCTGTGGTGGCCGCGCGGGCGAACATTGGGCGGCTCCAGCGCGATCAACGCGATGTGCTATGTCCGCGGTGTGCCCGGCGACTACGACCGTTGGGCCCAGATCAGCGGCGATCCGCGTTGGTCCTGGCACGAAGTGCTGCCCTGGTTCGTCGGCAGCGAGGACAACAGCCGCGGCGCCAGTGCTCTGCACGGCGCTGGCGGTTCACTGGGCGTCTCCGACCTGCGCCACCACAACACGCTGTCGGCCGCCCTGATCGACGCGGCCGCCGAGGCGGGATACCCGCGCAACGACGACTTCAACGGCGCGCGCCAGGACGGCTTCGGTCTGTACCAGGTTACCCAGCGCAACGGCGCGCGCTGCTCCACGGCCACGGCATATCTCAAGCCGGTGCGCCAACGCGCCAACCTGCACGTCCGCACGCGCACCCTGGTCGAGCGCATCCTGATCGAGCACGGCCGCGCGGTCGGCGTGCAGGTGCAACTGGGGCGCCAGGCTTCGCAGCGAATCGAAGCGGGCGAGGTGATTCTCGCCGCCGGCACCATCAACTCGCCACACCTGCTGATGCTGTCAGGCCTTGGCCCGGCCGACCACCTGCGTGAGCACCACATCGCAGTGATCGCGGACATGCCGGACGTCGGCGGCAACCTGCAGGACCACCTCGACATCTGCACGCTCGACGGCAACCCGACGGTGGTCAGTTACGACCACCTCAACGAAGTATCGGTCGGACTGCGATGGTTGCTTCACCGCGACGGGCCCGGCAGCTCGAACGTGGCCGAAGCCGGTGGCTTCGTCCGCAGCCGCTTCGCGCGCGACGAGCGCTGCGACCTGCAGTTCCACTTCGTGCCCGCCCTGCTCGACGACCACGGCCGCCACCGTCTGCCTGGCTACGGCTACACCTTGCATGCGTGCCACCTGCACCCGCGCAGCCGCGGATCGCTGCGCCTGCACTCGGCCGACCCGGCCCAACCCATCGGCATCCACGCCAACTACCTGAGCGACCCGGACGGCCATGACCTCAGGATGATGATCGAGGCGGCGCGGCTGTCCAGGGAAATCCTCGACCAGCCGGCGTTTGCGCCACACCGCGGCGCACCCGTGTTTCCCGAGCGCCGGATCATCACCGACGCGGAGTACACCGATTTCATCGCGCGCAAGGCGGAAACCATCTATCACCCGGTCGGCACCTGCCGCATGGGTAACGACAACGATGCCGTGGTCGACAGCGAGCTGCGTGTACGGGGCGTCGAAGGCCTGCGGGTGGTCGATGCGTCGATCATGCCGAACCTGCCCACCGGCAACACCAATGCGCCCACGATCATGATTGCCGAACGCGCCAGCGCGTTGATCACGGGCTAAGCGTAACCCGACCTGCCGCGCACCCACCGTGCGCCGCGCCGGCCCCGTAGGGCGGGCACTGCCCGCCGCGCATCGGCTGGCCATGACGAACCGATGAAGAGCCGGCGGGCAATGCCCGCCCTACGAAGCCAAAGCAAAAGTCATGGCGCACACCGGCGGTAGCGACACCCGTAGGGCGGGCACTGCCCGCCGCCTTGCGGCTGGCCATGACGCATCGTTGAAGAGCCGGCGGGCAATGCCCGCCCTACGAAGCTGATCGTGACGCATCGTGGAAGAGCCGGCGGGCAATGCCCGCCCTACGAGGTCATGGCAACAGCGATGGCGTGCGGATCACGGCTGCATCGGCAGCGGGCAATGCAGGCTGGCGCAGATCACCCGCAACAACTCCGCCTCTTCGACACTGACCAGGCCGTCGGCGTGAATCGCCCTGACCAGGCCCTGGATCAGCAATTCCTTCGCCACCGGCAGCAATCCATCCAGCTCGCGCAGGGCCTGCTCAAACGGCGCCTGCCACGCCGCCGGCGGACGCTGCCATTCGATGGCCTCACCCGGAAAGACATGCTGCATCGCCAGCAACCACGCGCGGCGGGCGCTCGCTTCGTCCGAGCAGCCGGCGGCCGCCACGATCGTGCAGACCAGAATCACACTGGCCCGGCACGCTGGCAGCTTCTTCAACCCGTCGACCGGCGCGCGTCGTGGCTGCTGTGCCTCACTCAGATGCAGTCGAACCAGCCGCGCCAGGCAATACTCGTTGAGATCGACCCGGCCATCGACATTGACCAGGGATTCGAGCGTGGACAGCAGGGTCTTTTGCCGACCGTCCGGTAACTGCTTCAGGGCGGGGAAGGCCATGGACACCAGTGGCAGGCGCGCGATCGGTGGCAGCGCCGCCACGTCCGCTGACACCTGTCTCACCACCTGCTGTACGTCGTCGCCGAAGGCGTCGGCCACGATGCGCCGCTGTGCCTGCTGCAGATCCGGTTCCAGCGAGGTAGCCAGCGCCAGCATGACCGCCAGGGCGGATTCCGGTTGCTGCACCGCCTCGTTCAAACTTGCCGGCATCGCCTGGTGAACGGCAGCGGCATGCTGGAACCCGGCCGCTGCTGATGCACTGCCGGCCGTCACCGCGCCAGCCAGTATCACCGGCAGTACCGGTGGCACGCCCATGCCAGGCACGCCCAGCGGCCCGCGGCGCGGTGCGTCGGCCGCCTCGGCAGCGCCAGGAGGCGCCGCTGCGGCGCGCTGCATCGACGCGGCCAGCTGGGTCAATTCAGCCTCACGAAATCCCGGCTCGAGCGCACGAATGCGCTGCAGCAGCGGCGGATGGGTGGCGAACAAGGCATTGAACTTGCCCGCTTCGCCAAACAGCATATGCGCCACTTCATGCCGGTTCGCCGCCTGCAACTGCGAGCCTTCGCTGAGCACCGCGATTTTCTTCAGCGCGCCCGCAATGCCATCGGTCTGGCGGGTGAACTGCACCGCCGACGCGTCGGCCAGCGACTCCCGCGAGCGCGCCACCGCTGCCTGGATCAGCCGCGCGAAAAAATAGCCGATGTAACCGACCACGATCAGGGCCAACCCAATCAGCACGACCTGACCGCCGCTGCCACGTCGGCTGCCGCGGCCCCCGCCAAACCAGATCACCCGGCGCCCGATGACGGCCAGCACCAGGATGCCGAACAGCAGACCCATCAGGCGGATATTGAGGCGCATGTCGCCGTTGAGGACATGACTGAACTCGTGCGCGATGACGCCCTGCAGCTCGTCGCGACTGAGCTGATCCAGACAACCCTGGGTCACGCACACCGCCGCGTCCGATGCCGAATAGCCAGCCGCAAACGCGTTGATCCCAGGTTCGTCGGCCATCAGGTAGATGTCCGGCACGGGTACGCCGGCCGCAATGGCGACCTCCTCGATCACATTGCGCAACCGGCGCAACTGTGGATCGCGCGTGTCAGTCGGCACGACAACTGCCCCCACGCTCTCGGCGACCGCCTTGCCGCCAGCGGACAGACTCATGATACGGAACAGCGAACTCAAGCCGATCCCGGCCATCACGGCGGCGCTGCTGGCCAACAGCAAGGGAACATTCGAGGCAGCCGGTTCGCCATCGACCGGGTGATGGCCCAGCGTGAACCACACCACGACGTCGATGGCCGCCACGATCGCGACCACCGCCAACACGAACAACATCACCAGTCGCCGGCTGCTGCCGCGCACGCGCGCCTGTTGCGCAAAGAAATCCATGAAAGCTCCCGGATTGCGCCGCGGTCAGAGCCGCGGCGCCTCGGCGATCAGCTGAAGGAAACCTTCGGCACCTCGCGAACAGCCGGATCCTCGATCTTCAGCGGCTCGGCGGCGGTAAAGCTGAAGGTGTTGGCCACGATCGAGGCCGGAAACACTTCGCGCTTGTTGTTGTACGTCAGGACGGAGTCATTGAAGGCCTGCCGCGCAAACGCCACCCGATTCTCCGTCGAGGTCAGCTCCTCGGACAGCTGCATCATGGTCTGGTTCGCCTTCAGGTCCGGATAGGCCTCCTGCAACGCGAACAGATGGCCCAGCGTCTGGGTCAGCATGTTCTCGCTGCTGGACAACTGCTGCATCGCAGCCGGGTCGCCCGGGTTTGCCTTGGCGCCCTCCAGACCGCTGACCGCCGCGTTGCGCGCCTGTATCACCGCTTCGAGCGTGCCGCGCTCGTGCGCCAGGTAGCCCTTGGCGGTTTCGACCAGATTGGGAATCAGATCGTGGCGTCGGGTGAGCTGGACGTCGATCTGGGCGAACGCGTTCTTGTAACTGTTGCGTGACGTGACAAGTCCGTTGTAGATCGCCACGAAGTACAAGACAATCAGAACGACAACAATTAGAAATATGATCAGGCTCATTGCCAGGCTCTCCACCCTCAAGGCGCATCCCCACGCCGGAATATCGTCAGAATACCATGCAGTTTCCCAAGATTTTGCCGCTGGTCGCGGGCGTGCTGGGGTTGGCTTGCACGCCGCTCCAGGCATCCATCCAGGCCAGTTCCAGTGACGCCCACGCCACGTCGGTCAGCGCGCTCAACCCGCCGCACCGGCTGCCGCCGGAGCGCGTCAAGCAGGCGCTGGCGGACTACCACCGCTGGCTGAACACCGTGGCCCGCCGCGATGCGGTGGCGGGGCTGGCCACCGCCGTCGTGATCGATGGCAAGGTGGTCTACGAAGGCACCGTCGGCTACGCCGACGCGGCCACCAAGGAACCGGTCACGCCCGAAACCGTGTTCCGCCTCGCCTCGCTGTCCAAGGCTTTCGCCGCCACCATCACTGGCATGCTGGTCGATGACGGCCAGCTTGGTTGGGATACCCGGCTGGTGGACGTGCTGCCGTACTTCAAGCTCAAGGACATGCAGGCCGCGGCGCAGGCCACCGTGGGCGACATCATGGGCCAACGGCTGGGCCTGCCGCGCAACACCTACGACAACATGCTCGAGGACGACACATCGTACGAGGAACTCGTGCGCAAGCTCGACGAAGTCGACATGGTCTGCGGCGTGGGCCAATGCTACGGCTACCAGAACGTCGCCTTCAGCATGATCGGCGACGTGGTCCTCGCGCGCACCGGCGACTTCTTCTACCACCAGGTCGACAAGCGCATCTTCTACCCGCTGGGCATGACGACGGCCAGTTACGGTCGTCCCGCCCTGGAATCCAGCAAGAGCTGGGCACGCCCCCATCGGGCGACCAAGCGTGGATGGGTTCCGTTCGACCCGAATGAGGTCTATTACCGCGTCGCGCCGGCGGCCGGCGTCAACGCCAGCCTGCGTGACATGGAGAAATGGCTGATTGCGCAAATGGGCGGCCGACCTGACGTGCTGCCCATTTCATTGCTGGACACACTGCATGCTCCGGGCGTTGCCACGCCGAGCGAATTGCGGGCAAGCCCGTGGCGCCGGGGGCGTCTGTCCAACGCGCACTATGCGCTGGGCTGGCGGGTTTACGACTACGGTGGCGAGACCCTGATCTATCACGCCGGCGCCGTCGCCGGCTATCGCACCATGATCGGCTTCTTCCCCAAGTACCGCGCCGGCGTCGTCACCATGTGGAACTCATCCGGCCCCACGCCCAGCGGCCTGATGCCGATGGTGTTCGACGATCTGCTGGGGCTGGACCACGTCGACTGGGCGGGCATCGAAAGCCCGGTCAAGCCTCCAACCGCGACCAAGCCGAAACCGAAAGCGAAGGCCAACGCGCGCCACCGCACGCGACGCCATCGCTGACCGACTGGGCCGCACGGCGGCCGTCCCCGGGTGCGGGACTGAGTGGCGCATCATCCCGTGCGCCACTCGTGAAGCAGACCAAGCCGCACTCAGAGCTTGAATTCGATCCGCTGCTGCTGGGTGGTGGCCACGGCCGTCCCGTTTCGCATCGACGGGGTAAAGCGGTAACGCTCCACCGCGTCCATCGCGGCGCGATCAAAGACGCGGCGGGGCTGCGAATCCACCACCGATACGTTGGTGGTATTGCCTTCGGTGTCGACCGTGAAGGACACGATCACCCAGCCTTCCTGGCGCGCACGCAGTGCCGCGGCGGGATAACGCGCCGGGGCGGCCCTGATCAGCACCGCGGGTGTGGTCGGGCCCGAAGCGGCAGCCGTCGCACCGGCCGCAGTGGCCCCCGTGTTGGCAGCTGGCGCCGTGCCGCCGGCTTGCTGTTGCGCCGTCCGCGCCTGTTGCGCCTTCTGCTGCTCGGCCAGCTTCGCCTGCTCCTGTTCGGCGAGCTGCTGCGCCGCCAGCTTGTCGGCAGCAGCCTTCTGCGCGGCGAGCTGGGCAGCCTTTTCCTGCTCGAGTGCCAATTGCTGCTGATCCAGCATCTTGCGCTGGGCATCCAGCTTGGACCGCAGGATCGTCAGCGTGTAGTTCGCCGGATCGGCCTTTGTGAGCAGCTCGATCTGTCGCTGCGCCTCTCCAAACTGGCGTGAGTTGATGGCTTGTTCGGCTGAATTGGCGGCGAACGGAAAGGTCTCGCGCAACGCGTCGGAAGCCACCTTGTTGCCCGGGTCCTTTTCCAGCACGCGAAGGTAGAACTCGAACGCGTTGTTGCCCGCAGGCGCAAGGTAGCGCTGCTCGTTCATGGCAGCTCGGGCTTCAGCCAGCAACTGGCTCATGTCCATGCTTGCCACGTTGGCCGGCGGCGGTGCTGCCCGCGTCGTCGCCGCTACCGGCGTGGACGGGTGGCCACCGGCATCTGCCATCACCAGTTCCTGATGAGGCTTGATGATGAGGAACCACGCAGCCACCAACAGCAGTGCGAGGATGGCAATGATGGCAATGATCAGGGGGCTCACGGCCCCCCGCGCGCGCTGACGCGAACGAAGAATGTCTCGGGTATCCATGGTCTCTCGCTGAGTGTCGACAGATACCCGCGCTTTTTCCCCCTGTACATCCAGGAGCGACGAATCCCCCGGATTCGCCGCGGCGCGGATGAGCGAAAGGTAACTCCTTGCGTGCGACTCGGCAAATCAATGCCGGGGGCCGTACCGGATTCCGGGGATTGGCAAGGGACGGAACGTGCGCAGGCGATGAGGCGCTTCGCGAGCCCGGTGGCGCAGGGGCTGGCGATTGTCCGGTGCCGATTGCCACGGCGGGAATTTCCGGAGCCCCAAACGAAGCGTCCCGGCAAGGCCGGGACGAATCTTCTCGAAGTGCTCTCCCCGCGCTGGGCACCGCGGGGAGAGAAGTCAGTAGCGTGTCTTATTGTGGGGTGCAGCGTGCAGCTTACTTCTTGGCTTTGGTCTTGCTCTTGGCCTTCGCGGTCTTGGTGGCTTTCACCACCCGGGCCGGTGCGGCTTTCTTGGCGGCTGCCTTTCTCGGCGCAGCCTTTTTCGCGACTTTCTTCACGCTCGCCTTCTTGGCGGCAACTTTCCGGACGGTCGCCTTCTTGGCGGCCGGCTTCTTCCTGGCAGCAGCCTTCTTGGCTGCCGGCTTCTTGACAGCCTTCTTGGCCGCCGGCTTCTTGGCTACCGACTTCTTGGCAGCAGCCCGCTTGGCAGCCGGCTTCTTCGCAACCGGTTTCTTGGCTGCAGCCTTCTTGGCGGCTGGTTTCTTGGCGGCGGCCTTCTTGGCGGCCGGTTTCTTTGCAGCAGATTTCTTGGCAGTGGCCATAGTTCGTCTCAGCTCCTCATCAGTTGGCAGTGGTTGCCCAGTAAAAGCGTGCAGGAACGCTTCGACCAACAAGTCGCTGTTGGTAGCGTGCCGAAGATTGTTCACTTGTCGGTGCGTGCGCAAATCAGAAAGCCGCCGCAAAACATGCAGCGGAATCGAGACGGTAATCTTGCGTACTGCGTTGGCCTTTTCACCGTGTTCGACGTACGGCTTGATGAATTTCGTTGTCGCCATAAAACGCGTTCCCCGTGACCTGCTGCGAAAGCTATCCCCGAAGATTTCTGCTGTCAATTGATTTCACTCATCAATTCGGTCGGGAGCAAGCCACCCCAGACCCCCTGTTCCCCGTCACTGCAACGTTTCAGCGATGACACCTCTATTTTCATATAGACGTCTTTACGTCCATACGCAAAATCCCGTGAATTTGCCTTGTGTCCCGAAACCCTTGTGCCACAACGGATTCAGGACACTGCTTGCGAATCGCGCATGAGAAATCGCTACGAACAAGGGTCCGCAATGCGATCATCAAGGCGCCCGGAAAAGGCTCCGCGCAGCCGGGCAAGACGCATCTGAAATCGGGAAACCTCCCGTTCAGCCCTGAGCGCAAAATCGACCGCCGTCCGGCCTCGTCGACACCTCAACGGCGCGGATTGCGTGTGCCCCCGTTGCCCGGTGCGCGGAACCGCCAACAGGAATTCGCCGCCGGATCGCGCGATGCCCTCATCGATGTCGAGGGCAAATCACCTCACCTTCACCACGGAAATTTGTGCGTGCCGGCGCAGCCACCCCAGCCGGAAAGTTTCCCTGCGTGACAGCCGCGACGCAGTTTGCGAATGCCGCGCGACATGCGGTCCGTGGTGCAGAAACGAAACCGGCCGCACGTGATGGCGGCCGGTAGGAGCACAGCGTGATTGGCGAAGGTCAGTGGTCTTCGTTCTCGATCAGCTCTTCGTAGCCGTTGGCGTCGAGCAGCTCGTCAAGCTCGCCGCGATCAGTCGGGCGCACCAGGAAAATCCAGCCTTCGCCGAACGCGTCTTCGTTGATCGTTTCGGGCTTGTCGTTGAGCAATTCGTTGACTTCGATGATCTCGCCGGACACCGGCGAATAGATGTCGGACGCTGCCTTGACCGACTCCACCACCGCCGTACCGGTATTGGCCTTCACGGCGGCGCCGACTTCGGGCAACTCGACATAGACCAGGTCGCCGAGCTGACCCTGTGCATGGTCGGAGATACCCACCCGGACCGAGCCGTCGTCCTCGACGCGGGCCCATTCGTGGGACTTGAGGAATTTAAGATCGCCGGGAATCTCGCTCATGTTCAGGGTCCAGTCGTTGAGGTGGGTCAGGTTGCGGACGACCGCGATTCTAGCTGCTTCCGGCCAAAGGAAAAACGTGCCGCAAGCGGCCTTGCCGGACTGGGGGTCAGATCCCTTCGCAGGGCTTGCCGTCGCGCACAAACGGATATTTCACCCGGCGCACCGTCACGTCACGCCCGCGGATGTCCACATGCAGGTCGCCCGGCTCCCCTGCGGGGATACGCGCAAACCCGATCGCCTTGTTCAGCGTCGGGGCAAAGCTCCCCGACAGGATCTCACCGTCGCCATGCGTGGTCCGCACTTTCTGGCCGTGGCGCAACACGCCTTTTTCGTCCAGTACCACGCCGATCATGACCCGCGGCACGCCGGCGGCCTTTTGCCGTTCCAGCGCATCGCGGCCGATGAATGCACGGCCCTCATCCAGGGCAACGGTCCAGCCCAGGTTTGCTTCCCACGGGGTGACGTTTTCGTCCATGTCCTGTCCGTACAGGTTCATGCCCGCCTCCAGCCGCAAGGTATCGCGTGCGCCCAACCCGGCCGGGACCACGCCGGCGCCGGCCAGCGTCTCCCACAGCGCCACGGCATGGTCGGCCGGCAACATGATCTCGAAACCGTCCTCCCCGGTGTAGCCCGTGCGCGCCACGAACAGCGGCGCGCCGTGCGGGCCCTGCGCCGCCGCCGCCGAGAACTTGCCGAGTTTGTCGATGCGCGGGCGATCGACCTCATGCAGCAGGCCAAGCACCTTCGCCCGCGCCTGCGGACCCTGCACCGCGATCATGGCGAAGTCGGTACGCTCCTTCACCTGTACGTCGAACGCCTGCGCGTGCGCTTCGATCCAGGCCAGATCCTTGTCCCGGGTTGCGGCGTTCACCACCAGCCGGAAGAACTCCTCGCCCAGGTAATACACGATCAGGTCATCGATGACGCCGCCCTGCTCATTGAGCATGCACGAATACAATGCCTTGCCGTGGGCCTTGAGCTTGTCGATGTTGTTGGCCAGCAGGTGCCGCAGGAACTCGCGGCACCGGGCACCATGCAGATCCACCACGGTCATGTGCGACACGTCGAACATGCCGGCATCACGGCGCACCGCGTGGTGCTCCTCAATCTGCGAGCCGTAGTTGATCGGCATGTCCCAGCCGCCGAAATCGACCATGCGCGCACCGAGTGCACGGTGGGTGGCGTTGAGTACGGTCTTCTCGGTCATCGCGGGGGCCTTGCGGAGGGGAGTCCGCCATTATCGCCGCGCACACCGGGCAATCCAAGCCATGCAGCCGGCAAGGATGCGGGCTTATCCGTTGGCGGCCCCGCCCAGTTCGGTCAGGACCCGCGCCACCACCTGCTCGGCCAGCGCCTCGACGGACTGATCCGCGCTCGTCAGGTGGATGTCGGGCGCCACCGGCCGCTCGTACGGCGCGTCGATGCCGGTGAAATTGCGGATCTCGCCAGCCCGGGCCTTGCGATACAGCCCCTTGGCGTCGCGCCGCTCGCACTCCTCCAGCGACGTATCCACGAACACTTCGAGGAACTCGGTCGAGCTGAACAGCTCGCGCGCAAACTGCCGTTCGCTGCGATACGGTGAAATCGCACTGACCAGCACGATCAGTCCGGCATCCACCATCAGGTGCGCCACTTCGGCGATGCGACGGATGTTCTCCACGCGATCTTCCGGCGTGAAACCCAGGTCCTTGTTGATGCCGTGGCGCACGTTGTCGCCGTCGAGCAAGTAGGTGTGGCAGCCCAGCGCATGCAAGCGGCGCTCGACCAGGTTGGCGATGGTGGACTTGCCGGCACCCGACAGGCCGGTGAACCACAGGCACAGGGGCGGCTGCCCCTTGCTGGCGGCACGCACGTCCTTGTCGACATCCACATGCTGCCAATGCACGTTGGCGGAGCGGCCCAGGGCAAAATCCAGCATGCCGCAGGCCACGGTGGCGTTGCTCAGCCGGTCGATCAGAATGAATCCGCCGAGCGTGCGATTGTCCGCGTACGCCTCGAACACCACCTCACCATCCAGCCCCAGCGTGCAGCTGCCCACTTCATTGAGCGCCAGTTGCCGCGCGGCGAGCTTGGCCTGGCTGTTGACGTCCACCTTGTGCTTGATCGACATCACCCGCGCGTTGACCGTGCGCGTGCCCAGCTTCAGCCAGTAGGTCCGGTTGGGCAGCATCGGGGCGTCGCCCACCCACAGCAGGTGACAGGCGAACTGGTCCGACACCGGCGCCGGGTTGGCCGCGTCGGCGATCACATCGCCGCGGCTCACGTCGATTTCCCGATCCAGGCACAGCGTGACCGCCTGGCCGTCGTTCGCGCTGTCGAGATCGCCGTCGGCGGTGACAATCCGCGCAACGCACGCCCGCTGCATGCCCGGCTGCACGACCACCTCGTCGCCGCGCGTCACGCGGCCGCCGCAAACTGTGCCCGCGTAGCCGCGGAAGCCGTGATCGGGACGGTTTACCCACTGCACGGGCAGGCGAAAGGCACTGGCGCGGAACGGCGTGACATCCGCCGACTCCAGCAATTCCAGCAGGCTGCTGCCGCGGTACCAATCCATCCGGGCGGAACGGGAGCCGACGTTGTCGCCGCTCAACGCCACCACCGGCAGGCAGCTCACTTCCACGATGCCCAGCGCATGGGCCAGCTCGCGGTACTCGGCCGCGATCGCCTCGAACCTGGCCTGGTCGAAGTCGACCAGATCCATCTTGTTGACCGCCAGCACCACCTGACGAATGCCCAGCAAGGCACATATGTAGGTGTGCCGACGCGTCTGCGTCAAAACCCCCTTGCGGGCATCGACCAGCACCACCGCCAGCTCGGCATTGGAGGCGCCGGTGGCCATGTTGCGGGTGTACTGCTCATGGCCGGGGCAATCGGCCACGATGAAGCTGCGGCTCGCCGTATGGAAGTAGCGATACGCCACGTCGATGGTGATGCCTTGCTGGCGCTCCGCGTCCAGGCCATCGGTGAGCAGGGCGAAGTCGAGCACATCGCCGGCGGCGCCATGCTGGCGGCGGCTGTCGCGGGCAAGCGCCGCGATCTGGTCGTCCGGCAACATCCCGGCGTCGTACAGCAGCCGTCCCAGCAGGCTGCTCTTGCCATCGTCGACGCTGCCACAGGTGATGAAGCGCAACAATCCGGGAATGGTGGGTGCGCCCATCAGAAATATCCTTCCTGTTTCTTGCGCTCCATCGACGCGGACGGATCCTGGTCGATCACCCGCCCCTGTCGTTCCGAGCTGCGCGAGCGGGCCATCTCGTCGATCACCTTGGCCAGGGTGTCGGCGCTGGACTCCACGGCACCAGTCAGCGGGTAGCAGCCCAATGTACGGAAGCGAACCTCGCGCATCTGCACGGTCTCGCCGTCACGCAGCACAAAGCGGTCATCGTCAACCATGATCAGCGCGCCATCGCGCTCCACGATCGGGCGCGGCTTGGCGAAATACAGCGGCACCACTTCGATGCCCTCGCGCTCGATGTAGCGCCACACGTCCATTTCGGTCCAGTTCGACAGAGGGAAAACCCGCACGCTCTCGCCCTTGCGGATATGCGTGTTGAACGCATGCCAGAATTCCGGCCGTTGGTTGCGCGGGTCCCAGCGGTGCTGCGCATTGCGGAACGAAAAGATGCGCTCCTTCGCGCGCGACTTCTCCTCGTCGCGCCGCGCGCCGCCAATGGCCGCGTCAAAGCCGTGCTGGTCCAGCGCCTGCTTCAGCGCCTGGGTCTTCATCACGTCGGTATGGACCGTCGCACCGTGGGTCAGTGGCGAGATGCCCTGGCGCACGCCGTCCTGGTTGATATGCACCAGCAGGTCGACCTCGCCCGATGCGGCCAGGCGGTCGCGAAACGCGATCATCTCGCGGAACTTCCAGGTGGTGTCCACATGCAGCAGCGGCATGGGCGGCCGGGCCGGGAAAAAGGCCTTTTTCAGCAGGTGCAACAGGACGGTCGAGTCCTTGCCGATCGAATACAACATCACCGGACGCTGGAACCCGGCCATCACCTCGCGAAAAATCTGGATGCTTTCGGCTTCGAGGTCGTCGAGATGGGACGCGGGTCGGGATTCAGTCATGCCAACAGGAAATCGGAGGAAAACAGGCCCCATCATACGGCCACAGCACCGACCGGTGCCGCGCGGCACGCGCCATCTTACGCGATCCTCAGGCGAGCACGGGATAGCTCGGGTCCGCGTCCAGCGTTGCCGCGCACACCGCGGCCAGCTCCAGCAAGCGCAGGTCCGATCCGCGCGCGCCGACCAGTTGCAGGCCCACCGGCATGCCATCGGGCAGCGTGCCCATGGGCAGGCTCACCGCCGGGCAGCCGGCCAGACTGGCGAAGCTGGTGAGATCAGCTGGTGAATCGGGAGCCGGGCCATCCAGCGGAAACGCCCCCTGCGGCGTGGTCGGCAACACCAGCACGTCGACCTGGGAAAACAGTCGGCGCATCTTCAAGGTGGCCGCATCGAGCACGCGATCGGCCACGGCGTAATCGGCAGCACTCCGCTCGGCGGCGTAACCCAGCATGCGGCGGAACCGCTCCGACACCGGACGCCCGGTGTCGGCCAGGTCCGCGGCAAAGGTCCCGAGCATTTCCGCTTCCATCAGCAGCAAGCCGGCGCGACGGGTACGCCCGAAGTCCCAATCGGAGAAATCCACGGTGCGGCGATCGCTCAAGGCATGTGGCAATTTTGCCAGCGCCGCCTCGAATACATCGATGACCTCCGGCAGCACGCCGACGGCAGCGAGATCGGGCAACAGCCCGGCCCTCAAATTGCCCGGCTCCCAATCCGGCAGCGCAAAGGCCACGCGACGCCGACGCGAGCGCGCGTCATCGGCATCGTAGCCAGCCAGCACCTGCAACAACACGGTGAGATCTTCCGCGCTACGCGCCAGCAGACCGACCGCGTCAAGCCGACGGGCGGCCGGCACCATGCCGCGGGCGGAAATTTCGCCGTGGGTGGGCTTGAGCCCGTACACGCCGCAATAGCTGGCCGGGATGCGGATCGAACCGAGGCTGTCCGAACCCACCGCCGCAACCGCCAGGCCCGCGGCCACGGCTGCCGCCGCGCCACCGGATGAACCGCCGGCCGTGTAGCCGTGACGGTGCGGATTGTGGGTGGCTCCAAAGTGCGGGTTGTCGGTGGCGGCACCCAGCGCGCCCTCGTCCATATTGGTCTTGCCCAGCAAAATGGCGCCGGAGGCCCGCAGTCGCGTCACCACATGCGCATCGTCCCGCACCGGCCTGCCACGGCCCGGCAGGCCTACCCGCGTGGGCCAGCCGGCGATGTCAAAGTTGTCCTTCAAGGCCACCGGGATACCGTCCAGGCGTCCGATCACGCCATCTCGGCGGCGCCGGTCGGCCAATTGCGCCTGATCCTGCAGCAGGCCGGAGCGCTGATCGACATAGGCGTGAACACCGGGATCGATCCGCTCAATCGCCGACTGGTAGGCATCCGCCAGCGCCTGCGTCTGCACCCGGCCAGACGCCAGCCAGTGCAACAGCTGGCACAGCGACGCGCGACGCAGGTCAAGATCGGTAATCGGCGGCATCGAATTCATGGATACTCCCTGTCGTTGACGCTGATTATCACCGTGTCCGGCGAAGTGATTGCAAGCAGTATCGCAGCACGCGTTGCCGCGCGGCGCCCGAATAAGCACAATGGCTGCCTCATCCATACCCCAACGCACGGCCGCCGTCCGTGCCCGCAACGCGCACCCGGGAGTCCGCCATGAGCGAACGCGAAACCATGGAATATGACGTCGTCGTGGTCGGCGCCGGCCCGGCCGGGCTGTCTTTTGCCATCCGCCTGAAGCAGTTGAAGCCCGATGTCAGCGTGTGCGTGATCGAAAAATCCTCGACCATCGGCGCGCACATTCTCTCCGGCGCGGTGATCGAGCCGCAGCCGCTGGACGCGTTGCTGCCCGGCTGGCGCGACAACCCGCCGCCGATCTGCGTGCCGGCGGGCCCGGATGAGTTCTACCTGATGAGCAAGACCGGCGCGCGCAAGCTGCCGCTGCCGCCGGGCATGCACAACCACGGCAACTTCATCGTCTCGCTGGGTGCGATGTGCGCGTGGATGGCGCCGCAGGCGGAAGCACTGGGCGTGGATGTATTCCCCGGCTTTGCCGCTGCCGACACGGTCCACAACGAGGACGGCTCGGTCGCCGGCGTGCGCATCGGCGACATGGGCGTGGCGAAAGACGGCACGCACAAGCCAAGCTACACCGAAGGCATCGACATCAAGGCCAAGGTCACCGTGCTGGCCGAGGGCGCCCGCGGCAGTCTCACCAAGCAACTGGTCAAGCGCTTCAAGCTGGATGAACACAGCGACCCGCAAGGCTATTCGATCGGCATCAAGGAACTGTGGCAGGTCCCGGCTGGGCGCGTCACCCCGGGCAAGATCGTGCACAGCTTCGGCTGGCCCGCGGACACCCGCACCTACGGCGGCGGCTTCCTGTACCACCTCGATGGCGACCGCATCGCACTGGGCTATGTCAGCGGCCTCGACTACAGCGACCCCAACTACAAGCCGTGGGAGGCGTTCCAGCAGTGGAAGCACCACCCGCTGATCAAGCCGCTGCTGGAAGACGGCAGCATTCTCTCCGCCGGCGCCCGCGCGATGGCCACCGGCGGTTACCAGTCGCTGCCGAAGGTGGAAATGCCCGGCGCGCTGCTGATCGGTGACACCGCCGGCCTGCTCAACGTGCCCAAGATCAAGGGCACCCATCAGGCGATCAAGAGCGGCATGCTGGCCGCCGAGCACCTGGCCGGCACGCTCGACAGCCGGGGCTTTGACGCGAAGCTGCGCGGCTCGGACGTGATGGCCGAGCTGAAGAAAGTCCGCAATGTGAAGCCCGGTTTCAAGAAAGGCCTGTGGTTCGGTCTGTTCAACGCCGCGTGGGAAACTGTCACCGCGGGCCTGTCGCCGTGGACGCTGAAGAACAAGGCCGACTGGTCCAGCCTGCACAAGCTGGGCGAGTTCGAGGAACCCAAACGCGACTACGTGCAGCGCAACCTGGCCCCGCGCGACCGCCTGGCTGGCGTCTACTTCGCCGCCACCGAGCACGACGAGGACCAGCCGATCCACCTGCACGTGGCTGACACCAACATCTGCATCGACCAGTGCACCACCGAATACGGCAACCCGTGCACCCGCTTTTGCCCGGCCAATGTGTACGAGATCGTCGAAGACGAAGCCGGCCGGCGCCTGCAGGTCAACGCCGCCAACTGCGTGCATTGCAAGACCTGCGACATCAAGGACCCGTACGAGATCATCACCTGGGTCACGCCCGAAGGCGGGGCCGGACCGAATTACCAGAATCTGTAAGGAACGCGACGACACCCACCGCGAATTCCCCGCAGGGCGGGCCATGCCCGCCGCGCCGCGGCACCGAACACCAAGAGCCGGCGGGCAATGCCCGCCCTACCCCGACCGCGCCGATCCACCCGTAGGGCGGGCCACGCCCGCCGCGCCTTCGCACCGAACACCAAGAGCCGGCGGGCAATGCCCGCCGCGCCTTCGCACCGAACGCCCAAGAGCCGGCGGGCAATGCCCGCCCTACCACGACCGCGCCGCTCCACCCGTATGGCGGGCCATGCCCGCCGCACCTTCGCGCCGAACGCCCAAGAGCCGGCGGGCAATGCCCGCCCTACCACGAC